>NZ_FOQJ01000002.1:0-1116519 GCF_900113725.1 Bradyrhizobium sp. cf659 | reverse complement strand
ACATCTCGACATCCGCAAATTTCTCGGCGCCAACGACAATGCGGTCCGGCTCCAGGTGTTTGCCGCAATGATCGCCTACCTGTTGCTGCGTATCGCCGCCAAAGCCAACTGCCTCGCCATGCTTCCGATCAGGTTCGCTGAACTCGTCAGCCAGCTTCTATTCACGCGCCGGGCCATCGCCGCAATCGACAAGCCTCCACCCATCAACCCAAGCAAACGCAGATCCCACAGCCACCCAGACCAGATCGAGCTATCCTATGCCTAACTTCCCCGGACAGCCCTGCGTTCTTACGGGGAGAGGGTCGGGGTGAGGGGCTGCGTCCGCAAACACCGTGAGAGTTAGACTCGCGGAGAGTCCCTCTCACCCGAATTGCTTCGCAATTCGACCTCTCCCCGCAAGCGGGGCGAGGTGAAGAAAAGCTAGCCCTTCGGCGCCTGCTTTTCCGACGCGGTGGCCGGCTTGCCCTTGGCGCCGGCGCCGACGACGCGGACCTGATCGCCATCGGACAGGCCGTCCGGCGGGGCGGTGATGACGCGATCGTCCGGAGAGATGCCTGATGCGAGCTCGATTTCCTTGCCAAGATCGCGCGCGATCGTCACGGCCTTGAACAGCACCTTGTCGTCCGCACCGACGGTCGCGACACGCAGGCCGCTGCCGTTGAAGATCAGCGCGCTGGCGGGAATGCTGAGCGGCGCGGAGTCGCGCTGGAGGCTCAACTTCACGCTGGCATAGCCGCCGGGCATTAGTTCGCCCGAGGAATTGTCCAGGCCAAGCTGCATGCGCGTGGTGCCGGAGGCAACGTCGACGGCCTGCGAAGACGCTTCCACCGTCGCCTGGAAGGTCCGGTTCGGATACTCCGGCAGCGCGATGGTGGCCTTCGCGCCGATCTTGATGGCCGGCACGTAATTCTGGGGCACGTTGACATAGACGCGCAGCTTGGTGATGTCCGAGACCACGAACATCGCCGGGCCCGAGCCGCCACCGGCATTGATCAGCGCACCGACGTCGGTATCGCGCGCCGTGACCACGCCGTCGAACGGAACGGTGATCTTCTTGTAGCCGGCCAGCGCTTCCAGCCGCTCGACATTGGCCTGTCCCGAATGCACCGCGGCGTTCTTGTTGGAGAGATCGGCGGTGCGCTCGTCGATCTCCTGCGCGGAGACGAAGTTGGAGGCGACCAGCGTCTTGCGCCGGTTCAACGTCGCTTCCGACAGCCTTGCGCTGGCCTGCTGGCTGGCGAGGTCGGCGCGGGCCTGCAGGAGCTGCTGATCGAGGTCGGGCGCCTCGATCTCGGCAATCACCTGCCCTGCCTTGACGCGGGCCCCCATGTCGGCGCTCCAGCTCTTCAGGTAACCCGACACGCGCGCGAAGATCGGGGCACGGTAGTAGGCTTCCAACCGGCCCGGCAGATCGAGGCTGGCGTTGAGCGCCTTGGCGTTAGGCTGGGTCACCGCGACGCTGGGAACGGCCTGATCATCGGTCCATTCCTTCAACTTGGAGCCCTGCTCCTCGCGCGCGCGGATGCCGGTGCCGACGACCAGGCCTGCCGCAATCAGCGCCACCACGCCGAAGATGCCCAGTTTCCGGTGCGACACCGGGGGGCGGGATTCAGTGGGCGACATGCGGAGTCTCCAAAGGGGCGGCGGCTTTGGCGCCTTGTTTCTTGTGTACCATGCTGAACACCACGGGAACAAACATCAGCGTGGCGAAGGTTGCAAAGATCAGGCCGCCGATCACGGCGCGGCCGAGCGGCGCATTCTGCTCGCCGCCCTCGCCGAGGCCCAAGGCCATCGGCGCCATGCCGATGATCATGGCGAGCGCGGTCATGAGGACGGGACGGAACCGGACGAAGCCGGCTTCGAGCGCGGCAGCAACGGGATCGCCGAGTTCCTCGTAGCGCTCGCGCGCAAAGGAGATCACGAGCACGCTGTTGGCGGTGGCAACGCCCATGCACATGATGGCGCCGGTGAGCGCCGGAACCGACAGTGTCGTCTCCGTCGTGAACAGCATCCAGACGATGCCGGCGAGCGCGGCCGGCAGCGCCGTGATGATCACGAACGGATCGGACCAGGACTGGAAGTTCACGACGATCAGGAAGTAGATCAGCACGACGGCGCCAAGCAGGCCGAACAGCAGGCCGGTGAAGGCGCTGTTCATGGTCTGCACCTGTCCGAGCAGCACGACGGAAGACCCCTTCGGCACCTCCTTCGCGGTATCGGCGATCACCTGGCGGATGTCGGCGGCGACCGCGCCGAGATCGCGGCCCGAGGTCGTGGCGAAGATCTGCACCATCGACTGGATGTCGTATTGCGAGACCACCGCGCTCGACGTGGAGCGCTTGATGTCGGCGATGCCGCCGAGGATCGGCGACTGCGAATTGCTGGCGGCGGTGATCGGCAGCGTCTGCAGCGCGCTGAGCGAGTCGATCTGGTATTGCGGCGTCTGCATCACGATCGAATAGGACACGCCGTTGTCCGGATTGAGGTAGTAGGTCGGCGCCACCTGTGAGGAACCGGCGAGGTTCACCACGAGACTGTTGGTGACGTCGCGCTCGGTCAGGCCTACATATTGCGCACGGGTGCGGTCGACATCGATATTGAAGGTCGGGTTGTTCGGCGATTGCTGGATGCGCGCATCGGCAACGCCGGGAATCTTGCGGACCTTGGCCAGCAGATTGTTGGCGTAAGCGAAGTTGGCGCCGACATTGGCGCCGCGGATCTGAAGGTCGATCGGCGCGGGCGCGCCGAAGTTCAGGATCTGGCTGACGATATCGGCCGGCAGGAATGCGAAGCTGACGCCAGGGAACAGCCGCGGCAGCTGCTCGCGCAACACGCGCACATGCTCTTCGGTCGGCTTGTGGCCTTCCTTCAGCTTGATCTGGATGTCGCCGTCCTGCGGACCGATGACGCCGGTGTTGTTGTAGGTCATGTTGATGCCGGAGATCGGCATGCCGATGTTGTCGGTCAGGGTCTCGATCTCGCCCGGGATCAGCTTGCGGATCGCCTTCTGGACATCGGCGAGCTGGTTCGCGGTCTCCTCGACGCGGGTGCCGACCTGGGTTCGGACGTGCATCAGGATGTTGCCGGCATCGACCGCGGGGAAGAAGTTGCGCCCGAGGAACGGCACCAGCGCAAAGGACGCACCGACGACGCAGAGGAAGCCGATCACGAACACCGCGCGATGCGCCAGCGCCATGCCGAGCAGGCCGCGATAGAAGCTGCGGATGCGCTCGAACCGCGCCTCGAAGCCGCGCTGGAACCAGACCAGCGGATTGCGCGACTTCGGCGGTTCGCCCTCGTGATGGACATGGGCCTGCAAGAGGTAGTTCGCCATGGTCGGCACCAGCGTGCGCGACAGGATGAACGACCAGATCATGGCGAACATCACGGCTTCGGCCATCGGCACGAACAGGAAGCGCGCGACACCGGTGAGGAAGAACATCGGCACGAACACGATGCAGATGCAGAGCAGCGAGACGAAGGCCGGCGTGACGATCTGGTTGGCGCCGTCGAGGATCGACTGCTCGACCGGCTTGCCCTGCTCCAGATGGTAGTTGATGTTCTCGATGGTCACGGTGGCGTCGTCGACGAGGATGCCGACGGCGAGCGCGAGACCGCCGAGCGTCATGATGTTCAGCGTCTCCCCGATCGCCGACAGCATGATGATGGCGCCCAGCACCGACAGCGGGATCGAGACCGCGATGATGATGGTCGAGCGCCAGCTGCCGAGGAACAGCAGGATCATGACGCTGGTGAGCAGCGCTGCGATCACGCCCTCGAAGGCGACGCCTTGAATCGCGCCGCGAACGAACACCGACTGGTCGCCGATGAAGCCGATCTTCAGCGCGTCCGGGAGCTGGTCCTTGACCTCGATCACCTTCTGCTTGATGCCGGCGATGATATCGAGCGTCGAGGTCGCGCCCGCCTTCAGCACCATCATCAGCACCGAGCGGTTGCCGTCGACATGGACGATGTTGGTCTGCGGCGGATTGCCGTCGCGGACGGTCGCGACATCGCGCACATAGACCATCGCGCCGTTGACGGTCTTGATGGGCAGATTGCCGAGCTCGTCGATCTTCAGCGGCGAGTTGTTGAGCTGGATGTTGTACTCGAAGGTGCCGATCTTCTGGGTGCCGACCGGCGTGATCAGGTTCTGCGCGGCCAGCGCATTGGCGACGTCCTGGCCGGACAGGCCGCGAGCCTGGAGCGCGGTCGGGTCGAGATCGATCTGGACCTGGCGCTGCTTGCCGCCGAACGGATACGGGATCGCAGCCCCCGGCACCGTGACCAGCGGCGTGCGGAGCTGGTTGATGCCGATGTCGGCGAGGTTCTGCTCGGTCAGCCCGTCGCCCGACAGCGCCACCTGGATGATCGGCACGGTCGAGGCCGAGTAATTCAGGATCAAGGGCGGCGTTGCGCCCGGCGGCATCTGCTTGAGCAACGTCTGCGAGATCGCTGTGACCTGCGCATTGGCGGTGCGGATGTCGACGTTCGGCTGGAAGAAGATCTTGATGATGCCAAAGCCGTTATAGGAGTTGGCGACGATGTGCTCGATGTCGTTGACCGTCGTCGTCAGCGCGCGCTGGAACGGCGTCGTGATGCGGCCGGACATCTGGTCGGGCGGCAGGCCGGTGTACTGCCAGACCACGCCGATCACGGGAATGCGGATGTCCGGGAAGATGTCGGTCGGCGTCCGCAGCGCTGCCAGCGGTCCGATGATCAGGAGCAGGAGCGCGAGCACGACAAACGTATAGGGTCGGCTCAGGGCAATACGGACCAGAGCAATCATGCGCCAGGCAATTCCAGGTCAAGCAGGGATGCGGAATCCGCCCCGACGGGGATCCTCTTTCCCCTTTACCTGAGCACCGCCGACAGCGCCAATGCCAAGCGACAGCGCGCTCTTCACTTCCGTGCTACCGCGCTGCGGAATAAGCATCGCAGCTATGCGAGGATGAAAAGCAGCACGGCGTCGTCCCGGCGAAGGCCGGGACCCATACCGCGGAATTTATCGATTGCATTCGATAGGAGTACCGAACGACGAGTCTGCGCCAAACCACGTCCTGTGGTTATGGGTCCCGGCCTTCGCCGGGACGACATTGGGGAGGCTTACGCCGCGCGGACGTTGGTCAGGAACTTGCTGACCTCGTTCTTGAGCCGGCCCGAGTCGTTCGACAGCATCTGTGCCGCCGACAGCACCTGCGAAGAGGCCGTGCCGGTCTCGGTCGCGCCATGCTGCACGTCGGTGATGTTGGAGGAGACCTGCTGGGTGCCCTGCGCCGCCTGCTGCACGTTGCGGGCGATCTCCTGGGTTGCCGCGCCCTGCTCTTCCACCGCCGCCGCAATCGCCGAGGAGATTTCCGACAGGCGCTCGATGGTCGAGGAGATTTCCTTGATCGCGCCGACCGAGTCGTTGGTCGCGACCTGAATGCCGGAGATCTGCTGGCCGATCTCGCCGGTCGCCTTCGCGGTCTGCTCGGCGAGCGCCTTCACCTCGGAGGCCACCACGGCGAAGCCGCGGCCGGCTTCGCCGGCGCGCGCCGCCTCGATGGTGGCGTTCAGTGCGAGCAGATTGGTCTGACCGGCGATGGTGTTGATCAGCTCGACGACGTCGCCGATGCGGGAAGCCGCCCTGGAGAGCTCGCTGACGCGCTCGGTGGTGGCACGGGCCTGGCCGACGGCGTCGCTCGCCATCCGCGCCGATTCCTGCACCTGACGGCTGATCTCGCCGACCGAGGAGGCCATCTCCTCCGTCGCCGAGGCCACCGACTGCACGTTGCCCGATGCCTGGTCGGACGCAGCAGCGACGACCCTGGTGAGCTGTTGCGCCCGTTCGGCGGTCGAGCTGAGCGTTCCGGCCGAGGATTCCAGCGCACCTGATGCGGCCGACACCGTCTCCACGATGCCGCCGACCGACGCTTCGAAGCTGTCGGCCAGCTCGTTCATCGCGCGCCGGCGCTCGCGATCGGCAGCCGCCTGGTCCTGGGCGCGCTGCTCGATGCCGCGCTTGATGTCGCCCTGCATCGACCTGAGCGACGTCGCCAGCCTACCGACCTCGTCGACCTGCTCGATCTCGAGCTGCTGGTTGAAATCGCCCTTGGCGATGCCATCGGCGAAATTGGCACAATCCTGGATCGGCCGCGCGATCTTGCGTGCGGCGAACGAGATCAGGAAGATCGCCGCCAGCACGATGACCAGGCCGACGCCGAGCTGCCAGAACGTGTTGGAGGTCGCACGTGCACTGAGCGAGGCGTCGAGTTGCCGTGCGGATGCCAGCACCACGTCGCGCGGAATCGAGATCACGACCGACCAGGCGTTCTCGGTGAGCCCGAAGCGGATCGGCGCATAGATGTCGATGTTGGCGAACTTCGGATCGTCCTGCACCGCGCCCTTGCCGGCCTTGACGATGGCGAGGCTCTCGCTCCAGCGCGGGTCGGCTTCCGACGCGTTCTTGCCGATCACGTCCTGGTTCGCGCTATTGGCGACGATCAACCCGGTGTCGTTGAGGATCGCGACCTTGCCCTTGCCCTGGAACAGCGAGCCGTTGATCTTGACGGCGAGCTTCTGCACGAAATCGAGATTGTAGTCGGCGCCGGCGACACCGCGGAATTTGCCGTCGATCATGACCGGCACCGACATGGTCGCGAGGAAGACGGCCTTGCCCTGAACGATGTAGGGCAACGGGCCCAGGATGTTTTCCTTACCCGTGGCGTTCGGGTTGATGTACCAGGCGCCCTTCACGAGGCCGTTGGGATGACGCTCGCTGCTGTCGTACTCGACGAGCGGCTGAACGGCGATGGCGCCGCTGGCGTTGCGCGTCCAATAAGGCAGGAAGCGACCGGTGTTGTCCGACCCCGTCTCCTTGCGGCCCTTGAACGCCGCATCATCGCCATCCAGCGCACCGGGCTCCCAGGCCGAGTAGGTGCCGTTGAAGGCAGGGTTGAGCTCGAGCACGTGACGCAGGAGCGCGTTGAACTGGGTCCGCCGCGCCGCGAGCGGCGTGCCGGTCTTCTCGTCGGCCAGGGTCGCGAAGGCATGCGCGGTGGTGCGCGCCGCGTCAAACCCAACCTCCAGCTCAGCTTTGATGGCGTTGGCTTCGGTGGAGGCCCGGTTCATCAGGCTCTCCTTGGTCTGTTGGTCGACCAGCTGCATGACCTCGTGAGTCACGTACTGGTTCATGCTCTGCGTGGAGAAGAGGCCGTAGCCGATCAGCACGACACACGTCACCGCCAGGCAGAGGCCGGCGATCAGGGCGATCTTCAACTGGATGGAGCGAATGGCAGAAAATGAAAACAGCTTCACGATTGAGTCTCCAAAACACTGCGACGAGTTAAGGTTCGCAGAGTTCGGAACCCGTAAAGAAATGGAACCGTAGGACCCACGTGAAAAATAAGTCAGCAGGCGCCAGGCCATGCGCCAAAATCAAAGAGCGGCGCCGATGGCGCCGCTCTTGCGTAGTCCGATACCTGCTCTGACGGCCTTACGCGGCGCGGACGTTGTTACGCCGCGCGGACGTTGGTCAGGAACTTGCTGACCTCGTTCTTGAGCCGGCTCGAGTCGTTCGACAGCATCTGCGCAGCCGACAGCACCTGCGAGGAGGCGGTGCCGGTCTCGGTGGCACCGCGCTGCACGTCGGTGATGTTGGAGGAGACCTGCTGGGTGCCCTGCGCCGCCTGCTGCACGTTGCGGGCGATCTCCTGGGTCGCCGCGCCCTGCTCTTCCACGGCCGCCGCGATTGCCGACGAGATCTCCGACAGACGCTCGATCGTCGAGGAGATCTCCTTGATCGCTCCGACCGAATCGTTGGTCGCCGCCTGGATTCCGGAAATCTGCTGGCCGATTTCGCCGGTCGCCTTCGCAGTCTGCTCGGCGAGCGCCTTCACCTCGGAGGCGACAACCGCGAAGCCGCGGCCGGCTTCGCCGGCGCGCGCCGCCTCGATGGTGGCGTTCAGCGCCAGCAGGTTGGTTTGGCCGGCGATGGTGTTGATCAGCTCGACGACGTCGCCGATGCGGGAAGCCGCCTTCGAGAGCTCGCTGACGCGCTCGGTGGTGGCACGCGCCTGGCCGACGGCGTCGCCGGCCATCCGCGCCGATTCCTGCACCTGACGGCTGATCTCGCCGACCGAGGAGGCCATCTCCTCCGTCGCCGAAGCTACCGACTGTACGTTGGTCGAGGCTTCCTCCGAAGCTCCGGCAACGGTGGTCGCGAGCCGCTGGGAGCGGTCGGCGGTCGAGGTCAGCGTCGAGGCGGAAGCTTCGAGCTGGGTCGAGGCCGACGACACGGTCTGGACGATCTCGCCGATCATCGTTTCGAATTCGCGGGTGATGTTGTCGACGCGGCGACCGCGCTCGATCTTGGCTTCGGCATCGGCCGCGGCGGCTTCATCGGCGGCCTTCTTCGCGATCAGCGCCTCCTTGAAGACCTGGAGCACGTCGGCCATGGCACCGATCTCGGTCTTCTCGCCGCGATGCGGGACTTCGGCGGAGAGGTCGCCCTTGCCCAGCGCCTGCATCGGCTCGACGATCGAGGCGATGCCGCTGGAGACGTCGCGGACCAGATAGAAGCCGACGCCGATGCCTGTCAGGACGGCCGCGCCCAGGATGATCGCGACCAGCATGAAGGCGAAGGAATAGCTGTCGGCGGCATCCCGCGCGGCCTGGTCGCCACCCCGGGTGTTGAGGTCGATGTCCTTGCGCAGGACCTCGTCGGACTGGATGCCGATCTTGTTGGCAGTCTTGACGTTCAGCTCGTGCGCCTCGTGCGGGACCTTGCCGGCCTCCTTGCGCGACAATGCAAAAACCTCGTCGGCGCTCTTCTTGTAGTCGTCCCACAGCTTGGACCATTCGGTGTAGAGCGCCCGCTCCTCCGGCGAGGTGATCATCGGCTCGTAGCTCTGGCGGGCCTTGGCCAGCGTCTCGCCGGTGGTGACCGCGGTCTTTTCCATCGCGAGCTTTTCTTCCAGGGTCTCGGCCAGCATGTGCTCGCGGACCACGCTGCGATAGGTGATGACGCTGGCCCGGAGCTCGCCCAGCACCCTCACGCTGGGCATCCAGCTCGTGGTGATGTCGGTGGTGTTCGCGTTCATCGACCGCATCTTCGTGACCGCGAGCAGGCCCATGCCGGTCATCGCGACCAGCAGGAACGCCACGACACTGATGATCTTGGCACGGATGGAGATCTTGGCGAACATAGTCAGGTCTCTTTATGCTGGCGCAGGCGCGCGTCCGGAAGGTCTTAAAGAATCAACCAAAGGGAGCGACGTCGACATCAGACAACAGAGCGACTGAGCAGATGTTGACTACGATTCCGTACGAGTACGGAGCCTGAAAGAGATGAACAGGCAGCTAAGAATGCTCTGCGCTCAGCGCATGAGCCTAAGCGCATCGGAGAAAAACTCCGGGCCACCGAAATTGCCGGACTTCAGCACGAGCAGCATGTCGCCCCCGGCGCCGACCGCGCGCAGCACCGGAACGCCTGCAGCGATCTCCACCCCGACGAGAAATCCGGGAATCTTCAACCGATCGACCACGGCGCCGGACGTCTCGCCGCCGGCAACGACCAATCGCCGCACGCCTGATTTCACGAGGTTTTCGGCGATGTCGGCCATCGCCTGCTCGATGGCATGTCCGGCCGCGTCACGGCCGTGACGCGCCTGAAGCGCTGAGACCTGATCCGGTGTCGAGCTCGATGCGATCAGCACGGGCCCCTCCGCCAGTCGCGGCCTTGCCCAGTCCAGCGCACGCTGTGCTTCGTCCGCCCCCGTAAGAATACGGTCCGGATCGAGATGAAACACCGGCATGACCTGTTCAGCGCTGGCGATCTGCTTGAGCGTGGCCTGCGAGCAGCTGCCGGCAAGACACGCCGCCGGCCCACCAACGGCCGCTCCGGATTCGCCGCCAGCCGCATTCGACTTGACCTTGCCGGTCGACACCAGGGCACGCGCGAGCCCGAGGCCAATGCCGGAGGCGCCGACCGACAGCCGATGTTCGGCGGCCACGAGGCCGATGGTTTCGAGGTCGCGATCGAAGACGGCGTCGATGATCGCAGCGCCAATGCCCTTGCCCGCGAGTTCGGCCAGCCGCGCCCGTACGGCATCCGCGCCGCGCGTGACGGTCGCGAGATCGACGAGGCCGATTTGTGTCCTGCTCTGGCGCGCCAGCACGCGCACCAGGCTGGAATCGTGCATCGGATTGAGCGGATGGTCCTTGAGCGGGCTCTCGTTCAGCGGCACCGCGCCGACGAACAGGTTACCCTGGTAGACGGTGCGGCCGGTCTCCGGGAAGGCCGGCGTCACCAGAACGATGCCCTCGCCGCAATCGTCGCGCAACGCGTCCATCACCGGGCCGATATTGCCGGCGTCGGTGGAATCGAAGGTCGAGCAGATCTTGAACAGCACATGGCTCGCGCCGCGGCCGCGCAGCCATGTCTCCGCCGCGCGCGAGCGCGATACAGCAAGGCCTGCTTCGATCGAGCGGCTCTTCAAGGACACCACGACAGCGTCGACCTCGGGCAGCGCCAGATCATCGGCGGGAATGCCGATGGTCTGCACGGTGCGCAGGCCCGCCCGCGTCAGCGTGTTGGCAAGATCGGAGGCGCCGGTGTAGTCGTCGGCGATGCAACCCAGTGCAAGAGTCACGGCTTCACTCCCGCATAGGGCTTGAACCAGGCAAGGCCGTCGGTGGTCTTGCCGCGCGGATTGTATTCGCAGCCGACGAAGCCGGCATAGCCGAGCCGGTCGAGCTCTTCGAACAGGAAGGGATAGTTCAGCTCCTCGCCGTCGGGCTCGTTGCGCGAGGGAATGCTGGCGATCTGGATATGGCCGATGATCGGCATCATCTCGCGCAACCGCATGGTGACGTCGCCATGGATGATCTGGCAGTGATAGATGTCGAACTGGAGCTTGAGGTTCGGGAGCCGCAACTCCTGGATCAGGTCGCGCGCGAAACCGAAATCGTTGAGGAAGTAGCCGGGCACGTTGCGGGCATTGATCGGCTCGAGCACGATGTCGATGCCGTGCGGCGCGAAGAACTCCGCCGCCCACGCCACCGACTTGTAGAACGCCTCGATCGCGACGCGCTCGCCGCGATTGGCAAGACCGGCCATCAGGTGCAGGCGCTTGACGCCGGTGGCCTTGGCGTAAGGCAGCGCGGTCTCGAGGCTCGCCTTGAGATCGGCGAAGCGCGCCGGGAGCGCGGCGAAACCCTTCTCGCCCGCATTCCAGTCGCCGGGCGGCAGGTTGAACAGGGCCTGGGTCAGGCCGTTGCGCTTGAGCCGCTCGCCGACCGCCTCGGCCGGATGCTCGTAGGGAAAGAGAAACTCGACGGCGGTGAAGCCGGCTTGCGCGGCGGCATCGAAACGGTCGAGGAACGGCACCTCGGTAAACATCATCGAGAGATTGGCGGCGAAACGGGGCATTGGAATCCTCTTGTCCTTACTTGTCGCCGGGAAGCTTCACGCCGGTGACCTGCGCATACATGCGCGCGACCGAGGCGTCGTCATCGCGGCCCATGCCGGCGGCAGCCGTCATCAAGAACATCTGGAGCGCGGCCGCGGAAACCGGCACCGGGAATCTGGCGCTGCGCGCCATGTCCTGGATGATGCCGAGGTCCTTGACGAAGATCTCGACCGCGCTGCGCGGCGTATAGTCGCCGTCGAGCACATGCGGCATGCGGTTCTCGAACATCCAGGAATTGCCGGCAGAGGCCGTGATCACCTCATAGACCTTGCGGATGTCGAGGCCCTGCTTGGCTGCGAACGCCATCGCTTCGCTGGCGGCGGCGATGTGCACGCCGGCCAGCAACTGGTTGATCATCTTGAAGGCGGCGCCCTGCCCCGCGGCGTCGCCAAGCTCGTAGAGCTTTGCGGCCATGGCGTCGAGCGCCGGCCGCGCCTTTGCAAAGGCAGCCGGGCTGCCCGAGGCGAGGATCGTCAGTTCGCCTTGCGCGGCGCGCTGCGCTCCGCCGGAGATCGGCGCATCCAGATAATGCCGGCCGGTCGCCTCGAGTTGCTTGGCCAGGCGCCGCGCGACGTCGGGATCCATGGTGGCCGATGACAGGAAGACGCTGTCCTTGGGCATGGTTTCGGCGACGCCATCCTTGCCGAACAGGATCGTCTCGGTCTGCGCGGCGTTGACGACGACGCTGACGACGACGTCAGCGTCCTTGGCGGCTTCGGCCGGCGTCCTGGCGCCCCCGCCGCCGTCCTTCACGAAGCGCGCCACCGCATCAGCCGAAACGTCGCAGCCGGTGACGGCGTGACCGGCGCGCTTCAGCGAGGTCGCCATGCCAAATCCCATCGAGCCGAGCCCGATGACGGCGATACGCTGATTTTGTGACGTGGAGGCGGACATGCAACTGACCCTTGCGAAACGTTTCCCGGACGGCCGGCCCTTGCGGCGGCTCGGCGAACCGATAACACGGCTTGGCCGCGCTGCCAAAGCGTGAGACAAGCAGGCATGACGGCCATGAGCAACGAGACAAGGCTGCGTGAGGATATCTGTCGCTTCGGACGGTCCCTGTTCGAGCGCGGGCTGACGCCGGGCTCGTCCGGCAATATCAGCGTCAAGCTTGACGATGGCGGCTGGCTGGTGACACCGACCAATGCCTCGCTCGGCTTCCTCGACCCGGCGCGGCTGTCGCGGCTGGATAGCCAGGGCCGGCCGATCTCGGGCGATGCGCCGACCAAGGAAGTTCCGCTGCACACCGCGCTCTACGACACCCGCGGCAGTGCACGCGCGATCGTGCACCTGCACTCGACGCATTCTGTCGCACTGTCGATGCTGCCCGAGATCGACCCGCGCGCCGCGCTGCCGCCGATGACGGCCTATTATCTGATGAAATGCGGCGCGACCGCGCTCGTGCCCTATTACCGCCCCGGCGATCCCGCGGTGGCGGATGCGATCAAGGGCCTGGCGGGGAAATATTCATCCGTGCTGCTCGCCAATCACGGCCCGGTGGTCGCCGGCGATACGCTGGAGGCCGCGGTGTTCGCGACCGAGGAGCTGGAGGAGACGGCGAAGCTGTACCTGCTGCTGCGCGGGATGAACCCGCGCTACCTGTCGCCGGAGCAGGTGACGGATCTGGTGAAGGTGTTCGGGGTGACGTTGCCGGAGCATGGGCACGGGCATTAGCGTCGCCTCGTGAAGAGCACGACAGTGCTGCCTTACCCACCACTGTCATTCCCCGCGAAGGCGGGGAATCCAGTACGCCGCGGCCCCTCCGTATCCCACTAACGTCTCTGAAATACTGGATCGCCCGCCTTCGCGGGCGATGACACCGAGGGTGTGGGACGTGTGTGCCCAACACTTATGTGCCTACAGCCCCAGATACGCCTTCCGCACGTCCGGATTACCCCTGATTTCGGCTGCCGCGCCCTGCATCAGCACGCGGCCGGTTTGCAGGATGTAGGCGCGGTCGGCGATCTCCAGGCACTCGGCCATGCGCTGCTCGACGATCAGCACGGTCATGCCGGCGTCGCGGATGCGCTTCACCGCCTGGAAGATTTCGTCCACCAGCTTCGGCATGATGCCTTGCGACGGCTCGTCCAGCATCAGCAGCCGCGGGCGCGTCATCAGCGCGCGGCCGATGGCCAGCATCTGCTGCTCGCCGCCGGACAGCGTTTCGGCACGCTGCTCGAGGCGCTCGGACAGGCGTGGAAACAAATTGAAGACGAGATCGAGCGGCCCCTCGCGGTCGGCTTCGCCGCGGTAGAGGTAGCTGCCGAGGCGGAGATTGTCGCGCACCGACAGCCGCGGGAACAGGCGACGATTCTCCGGCACATAGGCGATGCCGGTTGCGGTGATGTGGTGCTGCGCCATGCCGTCGAGGCGCTTGCCGTCGAAGGTCACCGTGCCCGAGCGCGGACGCTCGGCACCGGCGATGGATTTGAGCAGCGTCGACTTGCCTGCGCCGTTGGCGCCGGCGACGCAGACGATCTCGCCCTTCTCGACCTCGATCGAGACCGCGGAGATCGCGACCAGCCCCTGATAGGCGGTCGTGACTTCATGCACTGACAGCATGACGATCTCCCAGATATGCGCTGATCACCTTGGGATCGCGAACGACGTCGGCAGGCTTGCCCTCGACCAGCACCTTGCCGAGGTCGAGCACGATGGCGCGGTCGACCAGCGGCATCACGATCTCCATGACGTGCTCGACCATCAGCACGGTGATGCCGGCGTCGCGGACCTTGCGCACCAGCGCCACGCCGGTCTGCGCCTCGGTCGGCGTCAGGCCGGTGAGGACTTCGTCGAGCAACAGCAGCTTTGGTTCGGTCGCAAGCGCGCGCGCGACTTCGAGGCGGCGCTTCTCGGCCGGAACGAGGTCGCTCGCGAGCACGTCGGCGCGTGCGGCAAGGCCGGTGAATTCCAGCACCTCATGCGCCTTGCGGCGGGCCTCGCGCATCACGGTGTTGCGCACGAGCGCACCGACGATGACGTTGTCGATGACAGTCATGGTCTCGAAGCTCTTGACCACCTGGAAGGTGCGCGCGACGCCGCGCTGACAGCGCTCGGCCGCCGGCAGGTTGGTCACATCCTGCCCGTCGAAGATAATCGAGCCCTGCGTCGGCGGCAGCACGCCCGCAATGAGATTGAACAGCGTCGACTTGCCGGCGCCGTTGGGACCAATCAGGCCGACGATCTCGCCGCGCCCGACCGAGATCGAGACATCGCTGTTGGCAACGAGGCCGCCGAAACGTTGCCAGACGCCGCGGGTTTCAAGGAGCGCGGTCATCGCGAAGCTCCCTTGCGGCGCGTGAACAGCCCGATCAGGCCTTCCGGCCGCGCCAGTGCAATCACGACGATCAGCGTGCCATAGACGATGAGATCGACGCCGCGGCCGGAGCCGCCGATATAGGAGCGCGTCAGCTCGGTGAGCGGAATCAGGATCACAGCGCCGAGCAGCGGCCCCCACAGCGTGCCGATGCCACCCAGCACCGCCGGCAACGCCATCAGCAGCGAGAACTGGAAGCCCATGACGCTGCCTGGATCGATATAGGAAACATACATGGCATAGAAGCTACCGCCGACCGCAACCAGGAAGGCAGAGACGGCCGCAGCCCCCATCTTGGAATCGAACACGACCACACCGAGGCTCTGGGCTGCATCGGGATTGTCCTTCACCGCGCGCCACCAATAGCCCCATTTCGAGTCTTCCAGCCACCAGGTGACGAACCAGGCGATGCAGGCGAGCGCCAGCGCGAAATAGAAGTACGGCAGCTTGCTGCGGGCGAACTGGAATTTCAGCCAGCTGTCGCCGCGCACAGGCATCTCGATGCCGAGGGCCGCACCCGCCCACTCCCAGTTCTGGATCAACAGCAAGCCGATCTCGGCGATCACGATGGTGGCGATCGCAAAGTAGTGGCCGCCAAGGCGGAAGCAGGGATAGCCGAGCGCCAGCGCGATCAAGGCGGAGATGGCGCCGCCGGCGAGCATACCGAACCAGGGCGGCACGCCGAACTTCGTGAACAAGAGCGTGGTGGTATAGGCGCCCAAACCGAAATAGAGGGCATGCCCGAGCGATATCTGCCCGCAATAGCCGGACAGGATGTTCCAGCTCTGCGACAGCGCCCCGAACATCAGCGTCAAAATCATGATGTTCTGGACGTTCGGATTCTTGACGAACAACGGCACGAGCGCAGCGGCGACCGCAAGGCAAGCTGCGACGAGGAGTTCGCGGCGACGCCGCTCTGTAAAGCTCTTGTCCATCTCACATCGATCCGAACAGGCCGCGTGGCCGGATAAAGACCACGAGGAGATAGACGGCATAGATGCCGACCGACTTCAATGATGGCGGCAGCACGAGCGCGGTGGTGGCCTCGACGAGACCGACGACGATGCCGCCGGCGAATGCGCCGAACACGCTGCCGAAGCCGCCGAGCGCCACCGTGACATAGGCGATCAGTGCAAAGGATGCGCCGACGTCGGGATAGATGTAGAAGAAGCTCGCCATGATGGCGCCGGCGAGCCCCACAAGGGCAGCTCCGAGGCCCCAGCCGAGCGCGAACACACGGTTCTTGTCGATGCCGACGAGGGCCACCGCACCGGGATCCTCGCGGGTCGCTTCCAGCGCACGGCCGAAATCGGTGCGGTTGATGAACAAATAGAGCCCGCCGAACGCCGCGATCGCGACCAGCGCGCCGAACAATTGCGGCTGCGGCAGGAAGATCCCGGCGACCGATACCGTCTTGCCGCCGAGCCATGAGTTGGGGACGCTGCGGTAGTCGGCCGTGAAGAACAGCTGCGCCAGGCCGCGCATCACGATCGCGAGGCCAAAGGTCGCGAAGATCTGCACCATGCCGACATTGGCCTTGGCGCGCATCGCAAACCGCACGATCACGAGATAGACCACCGCCCCCAATACGAACAAGGCAGCGGCGGCCAGTGGCGCCGACAGCAGCGGATCGATCGCGAAGAACGTGAACAGGAAGAACGTCACGTACATCGCCAGCATCAGGAATTCGCCATGGGCGAAGTTGACGACGTCCATCAGGCCAAAGATCAACGCCAGGCCAACGGCGATCAGTCCGTAAAGCAGCCCCATCAGGAGGCCGCTCGCAAGACTCTGGATAATCGTTTCAGCTGTCACGTCGCTTCGTCCCCCGCCCGCAACCTGATCGCTTACTTCATCGGCCAGATCGCATCGGCAACCGCCGCCTGCGACGGGAAGATGGTGACGAACTTGCCGCCGACATATTGCAGCAGCACCGGATCGGCATCGTTGTTCTGGCCCATCTCGTCGAACTTGACCCGCTTCCAGGGCATGATGGTCTGCTCGCCCGACATCTCGGTCGCCGCCAGTGCGTCACGGATCTTCTCGCCGTCGGTGGATTTGGCGCGGTTGATGGCGTCCGCCATGATGATCATGGCCATGAACTGCCGCGACGTGTTGTCGTTGAGGTCCTTGCCCGACTTCGCCTTGAACAGATCGTTGATCTTGCCGACCATCGGCCGCTTGGCGGCGAGATCGAGCGAGAAACTGCCGCGGGTGATCGCACCCTCGAGCTTGTCGCCGACGGCGTCGTAAAGAGCCTTTTCGGAGAAGCCGGCGGCTTGCGCCACGATGGCGTTCGGCTTGTAGCCGAGCTCAGCCATGGTCTTGACCAGCAGGATGCCGTCGGTGGTGTAGCTCGAGGGCAGCAGCACGTCGGCATTGGCGGCCTTGAGCTGCTGGACTTCAGCCGAGAGCGACGGCGAGTTGGCGCGGTACTTGATGTCGGCGACGATCTTGTAGCCGCGTTCGGTGGCGAGCCTGGTCTGCGCATTGGCAGAGTCGGTGCCGAAGATCGTATCTTCGTGGAACAGCGCCAGCGTGTCGGCCTTGGCGCCCTTCTTCTTCATCGCATCGAGGAAATCGAACATCCCGGCCGAGAACATCTCGTCGTGCGGTGAGGCGCGGAAATAATACTTCAGGCCGCGGCGATGCAGACTCGGCGAGGAGTTGTCTGCCGACAGGAACGGAGTCTGGTAACGTTCGCAGATCTGGCTGATCGTGACTGCGACCGCGCTTTGATAGGAACCGAGAATGGCGCAGACCTTCTCCTGCGTGATGAGGCGCTCGGCTTCGGCGCGCCCTTTTTGCGGGTCGCCCTGGGTGTCGGCATAGACGAGACGGATCTTGGCGCCACCAAGGCCGGGCAAGCCTAGGCCCTTCGCGAGCGGAAGGTCGAAGTCCTGGTCGTTGTTGATGATGTCGACCGCGGTCTCGAACGCGCGCTGCGCATCGACACCCACCTGGGCACCGGCGCCCGACAAGGGATAGGTCGCACCGATCACCACTTCAGAAGTTTGCGCACGGGCGACTAGCGGCATCAACGCGGCAGTGGCGGCAGCTCCGAGCAGTACGTCGCGGCGAGTGATCGTCATAGGCAAAGTCCCCTGTTATTCGAATTTTGCGCGTATCGAATGAAGCGATTGACAGATAGCGTAAAGCCTGAAGAAGCAGCAAACGCTGCCCATTAAATCACGGCCATAGTCCTGTTCTTGAGATCCGTCACCAGCATCAGGCCGGGCGAATGCGTGATCGCGAACGGTACCTTCGCGGCGTTGATCACCGATTGCGGCGTGACGCCGCAGGCCCAGAACACCGGAATCTCGTCATCGCCGACCGGCACGGGATCGCCATAGTCGGGCTTGGCGATGTCCTTGATGCCGATCAGATGCGGATGGCCGAGATGCACGGGCGCGCCGTGCACGGCGGGATAGCGCGAGGTGATCTGCACCGCGCGGATCGCATCGGCCGGCTTGAACGGGCGCATCGACACCACCATGGGGCCGGCGAACGGACCGGCCTCGCCGCAGGCGATGCTGGTGCGGTACATCGGCACGCGCACGTTCTGCTCGATATGGCGGATCGGCATGCCCTCGTCGAGCAGCGCCTCCTCGAACGAGAAGGAGCAGCCGAGCACGAAGGTCACGAGATCGTCGCGCCAGTACTTGGTGACGTCGGTCGGCTCGTCGACCACTTCGCCGTCGCGCCAGACGCGGTAACGGGGAACGTCGGTGCGGATGTCGAGGTCGGCGCCGAGTGCGGGGATATGCGGGCTGCCGACGTCGGACATGCCGATGATCGGGCAGGGTTTCGGATTGAGCTGGCAGAAGCGGTGAAAGGCGCCGGCATATTCCGCCGGCAGGATCGCCAGATTGCCCTGGACGAAGCCGGGGGCGACCCCGGCGGTGGAGCCCACCTCCCCGCCGCGATAGGCGAGCCGGGCCTTGCGGCTCGGGAGGGTGTCGGGTGTTTCAGTTTGCTGCACTGCCACCAAAACAGTCATGTAATCGACCTGCCTATAAACTCGACAAAGACAAGCCAACACCAAGCGTGCTATAAAGTCTAATCTTCCTTTCTAATCAATATCGATAAATTTCATTTATCGGTCGGGAAAATCCTTCCAATGCTGGACTTCAGGTCAATCGAGACGTTCCTCTGGGTTGTGAAGCTCGGCAGCTTTCGCGGCGCCGCACAAAGGCTCAACACGACCCAGCCCGCGATCTCCCAGCGCATCGCCCAGCTCGAGCGCGAGATGGGCGTGAAGCTCCTCAACCGCGATCATCGCGTGGCCTCGCCGACGCCGAGCGGGCGGCAGATGATGGTCTATGCAGAAAAGCTGATTGGCCTGCGCGCTCAGATGATGGCCGAGGTCGGCGACCGTTCGGCGATGCGCGGCGTGATGCGGCTCGGCGTGGCCGAGACCATCGTGCACACCTGGTTGCCGCGCCTCGTGAAGAGCGTGAACGAGCTCTATCCGAACCTGTCGCTGGAGATAGAGGTCGACATCACGCCGAACCTCACGGCGCGCCTGCTCGCGCAGGAGATCGAGCTTGCCTTCGTGGTGGGGCCGCTGTCCGCCTCCGGCGTGCACAACCGCGTGCTCGCCGATTACCCGATCGGTTTTCTCGCAAGCCCCTCGCTCGGCCTCGGCAACGGCCCGGTGACGCGCGCCGATCTCGCGCGTTTTCCGATCATCACCTTCCCGCGCAAGACCAGGCCCTACGAGGTCGTACGCGAGGTGTTCGACCGACCCGAATTGCCGCCGATCCGCCTGCATGCCTCCGCGTCGCTTGCGACCGTCATCCACATGGCGGTCGAAGGCCTCGGGATCGCCGTGATCCCCGACGCTATCGTCGAGAACGAGCTCGCCGACGGGCGGCTGCAATTGCTCGACACCGATCTCGAAATAACACCGCTGACATTCACGGCGAGCTGGCTCGCCTCACCGGACGTCGTGGCGGTGGAGCGCGTCGCCGAGCTTGCATGTCAGATTGCGCAGAGCAGCCTCGCGGTTGACGCGCCCGCGCTGGCGCGTCATTGAAACAGGCGCCGGACAACCTTCAACGTCATTCCGGGGCTCGCACGGGACCGCGCAATGCGCGGCCCGGGAACGAGAACCCGGAATCTCGAGATTCCGGGCTCGGCTGTTCGAGCCGCCCCGGAATGACAACTGAGAGACTGACCGCATGAGCCGAGCCGCGACCAACCTGCAAATCGATTCCGCCCGCCTCTGGGGCTCCATCCACGAGACCGCGCAGTTCGGCGGGACGGCCAAGGGCGGCGTGCGGCGGCTGACATTGAGCGCCGAGGACAAGCAGGTGCGCGACTGGTTCCGCAAGGCCTGCGAGGATGCCGGCCTCGAGGTGCATGTCGATGCGCTCGGCTCACAGTTCGGCCTGCGCAAGGGACGCGACATGTCGAAGCTGCCTGTCGGCATCGGCTCGCATCTCGACACCCAGCCGACCGGCGGCAAATATGACGGCATCCTGGGGACGCTCGGCGCGCTGGAAGTGATCCGCACCCTGAACGACGCCGGCATCGAGACCGAAGCGCCCATCTGCGTGGTCAACTGGACCAACGAGGAAGGCTCGCGCTTCGCGCCCGCGATGATGGCGTCCGCGGCGTACGTCGGCGATTTCACCACCGACGACATCCTGTCGCGCAAGGACGCCGAGGGCACCACCGTCGGCCAGGCGCTCGACGGCATCGGCTATCGGGGCGACAAGCCGGTCGGCTTCCAGAAGCTCGGCTGCTTCGTCGAGCTGCACATCGAGCAGGGCCCGATTTTGGAAGCCGAGGGCAAGACCATCGGCGTCGTCGATTCCGGCCAGGGCGTGCTGTGGTATGACGGCAAGATTTCCGGCTTCGAGAGCCATGCGGGATCGACCCCGATGCCGCTGCGGCGCGATGCGCTGGCCACGCTCTCCGAGATCGTGCTGGCGATGGAGGCGATCGCCAAGAAGCACGGGCCGAACGCGGTCGGCACCATCGGCGAAGCCGTGATCGCCAACCCCTCGCGCAACGTCATACCCGGCGAGATCGCCTTCACCATGGATTGCCGCAGCGCCGATGGCGCCATCATGGACGCGCTCGATCGCGATCTGCGCGCCGCGATTGCGGAGATCGCCGCGCGCCGCAAGGTCGAGGTCAAGATCGACCTGGTCTGGCGCAAGCCGCCGACGCATTTCGATCCCAAGCTGATCGCGGCGGTCGAGAACGCGGCCAAGACGCTCGGCTATTCCTCTCGCCGCATCACCTCCGGCGCCGGCCACGACGCCTGCAATCTTAACACCGTGATGCCGGCGGCGATGGTGTTCGTGCCTTGCAAGGACGGCATCAGCCACAACGAGCTGGAAGACGCTACGCAGCCCGACTGCGCCGCGGGCACCAACGTGCTGATGCACACCGTGCTGGCGATCGCCGGCGTCGCGTCCTGATCGGAGCGAGCCATGCGCGGAGTTTTCGTCGACGCCAACGAAGCCCTCGCCGTGATCATGGAGCGGCTGGAGCAACCCGGCGATCCCGAGGTGCGGATCAACAGGGACCCGGACATCAAGCCCGAGCAATACCCGGAAATCCTCGACGGCGCCGAGATCGCGATCGTCGACCACACCGCACTGCCGACCGAGGTCGCGAGGAAATGCGCGGGCCTGAAGCACGTCGTGTTCCTCGGCACCGGCGCGCGCAGCTACATGAACCCGGAAGAGCTCGCCGAGCTCGGCATCTCCGTGCACCTGATCAAGGGCTATGGCGACACCGCCGTGGCTGAATCCGCGATCGCGCTGATGTGGGCCTCGGCCCGCGTCATCGCGATGATGGATCGCGAGATGCGCGTCGGCAACTGGCTGCGCGAAGACGGCATGCAGCTCACCGGCAAGACGCTCGGCCTCATCGGTTTCGGCGGCATCGCAGCAGAGGTCGCGCGCATTGCGTCCGGCAGCGGCATGAAGGTGATCGCCTGGAACCGCTCGCCGAAGAGCTACCCGGGCGTCACGTTCACCGATCTCGACACGGTGCTGGCGACCAGCGACGTGGTGTCGCTGCACCTGCTGCTCAACGACGAGACGCGCGGCATGATCACGCGCGAGAAGATCTTAGCGATGAAGCCCGGCGTCATCCTCATCAACACCGCCCGCGCCGCGGTCGTCGACGAGGCCGCCATGATCGACGCCCTGAAGTCGGGCCACATCCGTCACGCCGGCCTCGACGTCTTCAACATCGAACCCCTGCCCGGCGATCATCCGCTGACAAGATTGCCGAACGTGACGCTGTCGGCGCATTCGGCGTTCCGCACGCCGGAGGCGAGCGAGAACCTGATTGAAGCGGCCTGGATTCACTGCCGCCGGATCGTGAAGGGATAAGAGCAACAACAATGGCTGACTATCGCACCATCAAGGCCGAAGCGCTCACCAACGTCGTCCGCGCCATTGTCAAGGCCGGCGGCTCCTCGGATCGCGAGGCCGAGCTCGTATCCACCAACCTCGTCGAGGCCAATCTTAGGGGACATGACTCGCACGGCGTCGGCATGATCCCGCGCTATGTCCAGAGCGTCACCAACGGCGGCCTCGCCGTGAACCAACACGTCAAGATCGTGCTCGACACTGGTCCGCTTCTCACCCTCGACGGCCTCACCGGCTACGGCCAGGTGATCGGCCATGAAGCGATGGAGCTGGCTGCCGAGCGTGCCAAGAGCAACGGCGTGTGTCTCGTCGGTCTTTCCAATGCGCACCACATCGGCCGCATCGGCCACTGGGCCGAGCAGTGCATCGACCACGGGCTTGTATCGATTCACTTCGTCAACGTGATCTCGCGCCCGATCGTGGCGCCCTGGGGCGGCAGCGATGCCCGCCACGGCACCAATCCGTTCTGCGCCGGCATCCCGCGCAGGGGCAAAGAGCCGATCGTGCTCGACTTCGCCACCAGCAGGATCGCGCAGGGAAAGACCCGCGTCGCCCACAACAAGGGCGTCGAACTGGAGCCCGGCACCATCATCGACAATGAAGGCAAGCCCACGGTCAATCCGCGCTACACCGTGATCCCGCCATACGGCGCTATCCTGCCGTTCGGCGAGCACAAGGGTTCGGGGCTCGCGCTCGTGTGCGAAATCCTCGGCGGCGCGCTCTCCGGCGGGCAGGTGGTCAAGGGCCCGTCCGACGGCAAGTACAACGTCCTCAACGGCATGCTCTCGATCATCATCGACCCGGGCAAGCTCGGCACCGGCGAAAACCTCGCACGCGAAGTCGAAAGCTTCGTCGCCTGGCACACCGGCTCACCGCCCGCCCCCGGCGTCGACAAGGTGCTGATCGCCGGCGATCCCGAGCGCGAGACCAAGAAAAAGCGCCTCGCAGAAGGCATTCCGGTCGATCCGACCACCTGGCAGGAGATTCTCGCGGCCGGGCAGAAGTTCGGACTGGATCAGGCCGCGATCGAGAAGATCGTCGGCTAGTCGGAACGAGGCAGATCGCTCGGCATCATCCAGGCCTCCTGCACAATTGCGCAGGGCGATATGGGCTAATGCGAAGCTCGTGTAGCGGATTTGAACCGGCCCGCCTTGTCTGGCGACAACGCGGATATCCCGGCTCACACCGCCTCAGAGGTTCACATGCTCTCCCGTCTCGCAAAGCTCGTATCCGGCTCCAGCGCGCCGTCGCCTTCGGCCGACCTCTACCGGCATCGACTCGCCATTTATGAAAGCGAACTTGGCGAGCCCGAGCACAGCTTCACCGACAGCGCGGAGCGCCGCATCGACATCCACGCCTTTGGCCGCGATTTCGTGCCGGTGTGCGAAGAGGGATCTGACGAAGGCTATGTGCTCCTCACCAGCGGCATGAGCGAGCAGCGGATGCCGGGATCACATGGCGATGCCAAGCCGCGTGCCGAGCTGATGTGGTACGTCCGCGAGCCGACAGAGGAGGTTTGCGCCAATCTGCGCTGGCTGGCCAATCTGCCGTTCATCGACACAACCTGGTTCGGCTTCGGCCATCGCGTCGCGCTGCCGTGGCCGCCGGTTGCAGGAACGGACTTCCAGACGTTCCTGTTTCTCACGCCGGTCATCTGCCCGGATAAGCGCATCGCCGAGGCGCTGGAGATCGCGGGCGATCCCGTGGAACTCTTGACCGTGAACCTGATCTCGCAGCAGGAGCTCGCGCTGATCAAGTCCAGGGGGCTCGATCCGTTTCTCGATCTGCTCGACGAGAACGACTATCCGCCGATCTTCGATCCGGCGCGGAAGTCGTATGTGTAGCCGAGCCTAAGAACACCGCTGTCCTTCCCTTCTCCCCTTGTGGGAGAAGGTGGCGCGAAGCGCCGGATGAGGGGTTCTATCCGCGAAGAGAAATTCCACGACTGAGAGGTTCTGTCTCCGCGGAGAGAACCCCTCACCCGTCTTCGATGCTTCGCATCGAAGCCACCCTCTCCCACAAGGGGAGAGGGAAAGGCCCCACCTTAATCCACCATATCCGCGACCGCCTTGCCGCAGGCCGTGGTGTCGGCGTTGCCGCCGAGATCCTTCGTGCGCAGCGTGCGTTCGGCGAGCGTGCGCTCGATCGCTTCCACGATCGACTTGCCGGCTTCCTTCTCGCCGAGATGCTCGAGCATCATCGCGCCCGACCAGATCGCGCCGATGGGGTTGGCGATGCCCTGACCGGCGATGTCGGGCGCCGAGCCGTGCACCGGCTCGAACACCGAGGGGAAATCGCCCTCGGGATTGATGTTGCCTGATGGCGCGATACCGATGGTGCCGGTGCAGGCCGGGCCGAGGTCGGAGAGGATGTCACCGAACAGGTTGGAGCCGACGACAACGTCGAACCAGTCCGGATGCAGCACGAAGTTCGCCGTCAGGATGTCGATGTGGTACTTGTCCCACTTCACGCCCGGGAATTTCTTGGCCATCGCCTCCACGCGCTCGTCCCAATAGGGCATGGTGATGGAGATGCCGTTCGACTTGGTCGCCGAGGTCAGGTGCTTCTTCGGCCGCGACTGCGCGAGCTCGAAGGCGAATTTGAGGATGCGGTCGACGCCGGTGCGGGTCATCACCGTCTGCTGGGTGACGAATTCACGGTCGGTGTCCGGGAACATGCGGCCGCCGACGGAGGAATATTCCCCTTCGGTGTTCTCGCGCACCACCCAGAAATCGATGTCGCCCGGCTTGCGGTTCGCCAGCGGCGACGGCACGCCGGGCATCAGCCGCACCGGGCGCAGGTTCACGTACTGGTCGAACTCGCGGCGGAATTTGATCAGCGAGCCCCACAGCGAGACGTGATCCGGAATCTTGGCCGGCCAGCCGACCGCGCCGAAATAGATCGCGTCGTGCTTGCCGATCTTTTCCTTCCAGTCATCCGGCATCATCTGGCCGTGCTTCTCGTAATAGTCCCAGGACGAGAAGTCGAAATGGTCGAAATGCAGGGAGACGCCGTGTTTCTTGGCGGCTGCCTCCAAAACGCGCAGGCCCTCGGGCATCACTTCCTTGCCGATGCCGTCGCCTGGAATGACCGCGATCCGGTATTGTTTCTTGCTCATCGAGAACGTCCTTGGTTGGTCCGGCAGCCGCCGTCTTTTGATCGCCCTGCAATGAACCAAAGTCGCGGGCAGTGCAACGCTGCACTGCAATGTTGACCGTGGCACGGCCGACCGCCTACTGATTTCATTGTGTTCCCATCTTGCGAGTAATCCCATGGATCTGCATCTGCGTGGCAAGCGCGTCCTGATCACGGGCGCGTCCAAGGGCATCGGCGCCGCCGCCGCCGAGGCGTTCGCCGAGGAAGGCGCGCATCTCCTGCTCGCCGCGCGCAGCGGTGATCAGCTCAAGGCGCTGGCGGATCGCTTGCGGTCTGCTCACCAGATCGACGCCGCGACGAGCATCGTCGACCTGCGCAAGAACGAAGACATCGCACGGCTGGCCAAGGAAGCCGCCGACATCGACATCCTCGTCAACAATGCCGGCGACATCCCCGGCGGCTCGATCGACAAGATCGACGAGGAGACCTGGCGCCACGCCTGGGAATTGAAAGTGTTCGGCTATATCAACCTCACGCGGCAGATCTACGCGCAGATGAAGGCGAAGGGCGGCGGGGTCATCGTCAACGACATCGGCGCGGCCGGTGAAAAGTTCGACGCGAACTACATCTGCGGCAGCGCCGGGAATGCCGCGCTGATGGCGTTCACCCGCGCGCTCGGCGGCAAGAGCCTCGCCGACAACATCCGCGTGGTCGGCATCAATCCCGGCCCGGTGGGCACCGACCGCCACGTCACGCTGCTGAAGACGCGGGCCAAGCACCAGTTCGGCGACGAGAGCCGCTACAGGGAATTCCAGAAGAGCCTGCCGCTCGGCCGCCCCGCGCATGCGCGCGAGATCGGCGACCTCATGGCGTTCCTGGCATCGGATCGCGCCGGCTATACGTCCGGGGTAATCTACACGGTGGATGGCGGCATCAGCGCGGGTTGGGGTTAACTCTATCCCCGTCATTGCGAGCGCAGCGAAGCAATCCAGAAATGCGCCCGCAATGACAGGCTGGATTGCTTCGCTGCGCTCGCAATGACGGCACTCGGAATGAACACAGGAGTCAAATAGTTGTCTCAAGACCTGATCCGCGAAACCGCCTGCACCGTCGTCGACAAGCTGCGGTCCGGCGACGTCTCGCCGCTCGAACTGCTGGATGTGCTGGAGAAGCGCATCGCTGAGGTCGACGGCAAGGTCAACGCGCTGCCGACGCTGTGCTTCGATCGCGCGCGGGCCAACGCGAAAGCGTTGATGCAGAAGCCGGCCGGGGCGCACGGACTGCTCGCAGGCCTGCCGGTGCCGATCAAGGACCTGACCGACGTCTCCGGGGTGCTGAACACGCAGGGCTCGCCGATCTTCAAGGACAACATCCCTGCGAAGTCCGACCTGATGGTCGAGAACCTCGAGGCCAATGGCGCGGTCGTCTACGCCAAATCGAACACGCCGGAATTCGGCGCCGGTGCCAACACCTTCAACGAAGTGTTCGGCGCCACGCTCAATCCCTGGGATACGTCCAAATCGGCAGCGGGCTCTTCCGGCGGCGCGGCGGTTGCGCTTGCGACCGGCATGGCCTGGCTCGCCCAGGGCTCCGACATGGGCGGCAGCCTGCGCAGCCCGGCGAGCTTCTGCGGCATCGTCGGCATGCGGCCGAGCATCGGCCGCGTCGCACATACCCCTAAATCGGGTATCGATCGCAATCTCGGCGTCGTCGGCCCGATGGCGCGCAACGTCGAGGACCTCGCGCTGCTTCTGGATGCCATGAGCGGCGACTATGCGGACGATCCGCTGTCGCTGCCGGCCCCCGCAACCTCGTTCCTGTCGGCGGCCCAAGCGGGCAAGAAACCGAAGCGCATCGCCTACTCGCCCGATCTCGGCATCACGCCGGTCGATCCCGAAGTGAAGGCGATCACGCGCAAGGCGGCGGAACGCTTTGCCGAAGCCGGCGCCATCGTCGAGGAGGCGCATCCGGACTGGCGCGAGGCGCATGAATGCTTCCACGTGCTGCGCGCCTTCGATTTCGCGATCACCAAGGCCAATCTGCTGCGCACCAAGCGCGACCTGCTCAAGCCGGAGGTGATCTGGAATATCGAGGAAGGCCTCAAGCTCACGGTCGAGCAGCTCGCGCGCGCCGAGGCGCAGCGCGTCGGCATGACCGCCCGCGCGGTCGAGTTCTTCCAAAACTATGATCTGCTGCTGGTGCCGACGACGATCGTGCCGCCCTTCCCGATCGAAAACCGCTACGTCGCCGAATGCGACGGCAAGAGGTTCGAGAACTACATCGAATGGCTCGGCATCGTCTACGCCATCACGCTCGCCTGCTGCCCGGCGCTGTCGCTGCCCTGCGGCTTCACGGCATCGGGCCTGCCGGTCGGTCTGCAGGTGGTCGGCGCGCCACGTGCCGACGCCCAGGTGATTGCCGGGGCGAAGGTGCTGGAGGATATCCTGGGCGTGCGCGGGACGACGCCGATCGATCCGCGGGTGAGGAAGTAGCACGATCTACAACGCGTACTCGGTAGTTCCCTCTCCCCTTGTGGGAGAGGGTGGCTCGCCGCAGAGCGGCGAGACGGGTGAGGGGTATCTCTCCGCATGCGAACTCGCGATGGGAGTCCGCTGAAGCAACCCCTCATCCGGCGCTTCGCGCCACCTTCTCCCACAAGGGGAGAAGGAAGCTCGCCTCACCGCCCGCTCGTCGCCTCCAGGCCGCGGCTGTAGCGCGACATCGCGAAGCAGAACACGAAATAGATCGCGGCGACGAAGATGTAGACCTCGACCGAGAACTGCTGCCAGGCCGGATCGATGATCGCCGTCTTGGCTGTCGTCAGCAAGTCGAAGATGCCGATGATGAGGACGAGGCTGGTATCCTTGAAGAAGGCGATGAAGGTGTTGACCAGCGGCGGGATGACGTGGCGGATCGCCTGCGGCAGGACGATCAGCCGGTGCTTGCGCCAATAGGACAGCCCCAGCGCATCGGCGGCCTCGTATTGTCCGCGCGGCACGGCCTGAAGACCACCGCGAATGACTTCGGCAAGGTAAGCGCCCGCGAACAGGATGATCGCGATCTGTGCGCGCAGCAGCTTGTCGATGTTGAAGCCGCTGGGCATGAACAGCGGAAACATCACGCTCGCCATGAACAGCAGGCTGACCAGCGGCACGCCGCGGATCAGCTCGACATAGAGCGCGCTGAGCGAGCGGATCGCCGGCAGCTTTGAGCGGCGGCCGAGCGCGACGAGAATGCCAAGCGGGAAGCCGAAGGCGAGACCGAACGTCGCCAGGATCAGCGTCACCGGCAGTCCGCCCCAGCGATCCTGCGATACGAAGGACAGGCCAAACACGCCGCCCCACATCAGCACGCTGATCAGCGCCAGCACACCGATCCAGAGATAGACCAGCTCGCGCCGCCAGAAGGCACGACGGCTGGAGAGATAGAACAGTGCGATGAACAGCACCACCGACAGCGCCGGGCGCCACTGCTCGTCGAACGGATAGGTGCCGAACAGGATGAAGCGATACTTCTCGGGAATGATCGCCCAGCAGGCGCCGAAGCCGCGGACGGCACGGCACGCGCTCGAATCGTTCGCGGGCGTCAGCCACACTGCATTCGCGATGCCCCATTGCACGAAGCTGAAGATGCTCTTGGCGAGGATTGCCAGCAGCACGACCGACAGAATACCGTTGGGGATCGACGAGAACAAATTGGTGCGCAGCCAGCGCAACACCGGATTTCCCGTCTGCGGGCGGCGCCCGGCGCGCGGTGCATCCGGACTATCGGTGATCGCCGTCATGCTCAGCGCTCCACCAGCGCGATACGCGCGTTGTACCAGTTCATGAAGAAGCTGATGCCGAGGCTGATGGTCAGGAACACCGCCATGATCAACGCGATCGCCTCGATCGCCTGCCCGGTCTGGTTCAGCGTGGTGTTGGCGATCGAGACCACGTCCTGGTAGCCAATCGCGACCGCGAGCGAGGAGTTCTTGGTCAGGTTGAGATATTGGCTCGTCATCGGCGGCACGATGACGCGGAGCGCCTGCGGCAGGATGATCTGCCGCAGCATGAAGCTGCGGCGCAGGCCGAGCGCGTTGGCGGCATCCCACTGCCCGCGCGGAACCGACTGGATGCCGCTGCGTACAATCTCGGCGATGAAGGCCGAGGTGTAGGTGACGAGCGCGATCACCAGCGCAAAATATTCCGGGGCCAGCGTCAGCCCGCCGACGAAGTTGAAGCCGCGCAGTTCGGGCCATTCGATCGCCCAGGGCACGCCGAGCAGAACCGACACTGCTGCCGGCAGCACGACGATGAGACCGAGTGCGAAGGGCCAGGCCGACCGCGGCTTGCCGTCGCGCATCTGCTGCGCAATCAGCCGCCGCCTGATTACATAGAATACGGCACAGCCGAGCGCGGCGGTGCCGAGCACCCAGAGCTGCGGCGCCCCGATCGGGATTGCCGGCAGGATCAGGCCGCGGTTGGAGAGGAACACCCCCTCAAGCGGCCGGAACGCCGCGCGCGCAGCCGGCAGCGCCTGCATCAGCACGTACCAGAACAGGAGCTGAAGCAGCAGCGGGATGTCGCGGAGCGTCTCGACATAGACGGCGGCGAGCCGCGACAACAGCCAGTTGGCCGATAACCGCGAAATCCCGATCAGCGTGCCCAGGATGGTCGCAAGCACGATGCCGATCACCGCGACACGCAGAGTGTTGGCGATCCCGACGACGAAGGCCCAGAGGTAGGTGTCTCGCGGATTATAGGCGAGCAGGCTGTCGGCAATCGGCATGCCCGCTTCGCGGCCGAGAAAGGCAAAGCCGGTGGTGATGCGGCGGGCCGACAGGTTGGTGACGGTGTTGGACCAGAGGAAGGCGATCACCCCAACCGCGATCCCGACCACCAGGACCTGCCAGAACAGGCCTTTCAGCTCTCGTCGACCGAAGGCGCCGAAAAAGCGGCGGCGTGGCGGCGGTCTCGGACCATCTGATGTCACAGCGCAAAAATCCTTCTCAAAACCAGCGATTTCCGGCGGCGCACGTCAACTGTTGCACCAAACTCTAATTCATGCAACAAATGTTTCATGGCCGAGCCCGCGAAATCCTCGCCGCTGAGCGAACTGCGCATTGCATTGCCATCGCTCCCGATGCGCTTGCAGGAGGTCGGGCGCTTCGTCGCCGCCAATGATTACGACGCCACCACCCGCTCGATGCGCGATCTCGCAGCCGTTGCCGGCGCCGATCCGGCCGCGTTCACGCGGCTCGCAAAAGCCATCGGCTATTCCGGCTGGGACGAGTTGCGCGCGGCGCTGACCGAGGCGCGGCGGCCGTTGCAGACCTCGCCCTTCTCCGGCCGCGCCAAGAGCCGGCGTCATGGTCCGCACGCCGATGTCACGCTCGTTACGGACAAGCTCGAGGCCGAGGCCGCCGGCCTCCCGCGCATTCCGGCGCAGCCGATTGCAGAGGCGGCCCGCGCGCTGCACGACGCAAAGCGGATCTGGATCGCAGGCTATCGCAGTTGCCGGAGCGTCGCGGAACTCCTGAACTACGAACTGCGGCTGTTCCGCCCCGAACAGGTGCAACTCGTCGGCGCGTCCGGTCCTGACGATCTCGATCTTGGCGCCTTCCGCCCCGGCGAAGCCGTCATCGTCATCGGCTTCCTGCCCTACACGCATGCGAGCGTCCGGGTCGCGCAGGCCGCCTATCGCGCCGGCGCGACGCTGATTGCGATCGCCGACACCGTGTCGGCCCCGATGGCCGAGGGCGCCGACCATGTGCTGCTGTTCGAAGCAGCCTCTTCCCCGGGCTTTTTCCCGAGCCTTACCGGCGCCATCGCGATTGCGCAGTCGCTCGCTGCGGTGACGTTCTCGCTCGGTGGCCTGGCCGCGAAGAAGCGCCTGGAAAATACCGAGGCCCGGCTCGCCGCGGCCTCGACCTACGTCTCAGAGAAAGGTTGACCCATGGCCGCTCGCACCAGCCGCGTGCTGCACCGCTCGTTGCGCGAAACGCCGCCCAAGGCGATCGGCGGCGAAGGCGTCTATCTCTTCGCCGAGGACGGGCGGCGCGTCATCGACGCCTCCGGCGGCGCGGCGGTCTCCTGCCTCGGCCACCAGCATCCGCGCGTGATCGCGGCGATGGCGAAGCAGGCCGCGACGCTGGCCTATGCGCATACCGCCTTCTTCTCCTCCGAGCCGGCCGAGGCGCTGGCCGAGACGCTGGTCGGGCACGAGCCCGGTGGTCTCGCCTACGCCTATTTCGTCAGTGGCGGGTCGGAGGCGATCGAAGCCAGCATCAAGCTCGCGCGGCAATATTTCATCGAGCTCGGCGAGCCGCAGCGACAGCATTTCATCGCGAGGCGGCAGAGCTATCACGGCAATACGCTCGGCGCGCTCGCTGCCGGCGGCAATGCCTGGCGCCGAGCGCCCTACGCGCCGCTGCTGTCCGCCGCCTTCAGCCATGTGACTCCCGCCTTTGCCTATCATGAGAAACACGACGGCGAGTCGGATGCGCAGTTCGTGGCGCGACTCGCAGCCGAGCTCGAAGCTGAATTCCAGCGGCTCGGTCCCAACACCGTTGCGGCGTTCCTCGCCGAGCCCGTCGTCGGCGCCACCGCCGGTGCGGTGACGGCGCCGGACGGTTACTTCAAGGCAGTGCGCGAAATCTGCGACCGGCATGGTGCGCTGCTCATCCTGGACGAAGTCATGTGCGGCATGGGCCGGACCGGCACCACGCATGCCTGGCAGCAGGAAGGTGTCGCGCCCGATATCCAGGCCATCGCGAAGGGGCTCGGCGGCGGCTATCAGCCGATCGGCGCGATGCTCGCGAGCGGCAAGATCATCGACACCATCCGCGCCGGCTCGGGCGCCTTCCAGCATGGCCACACCTATCTGGCGCACCCCCTCGCCTGCGCAGCCGCGCTCGCGGTGCAGGACGTGATCCGCGAGGACGGCCTGCTCGATCGCGTGAAAGAGCGCGGCCGGCAGCTCGAGCAGCGACTGACCGAGCGCTTCGGCAATCACCGCCATGTCGGCGATATCAGGGGACGCGGCCTGTTCTGGGCGATCGAGCTCGTCACCGATCGCGCCAGCCGCACCCCGTTCGATCCGGCGCTCAAGCTCAACCAGAAGATCAAGGCGGAGGCATTCGCCAACGGGCTCGGCTGCTATCCCGGCGGCGGCACCGTGGACGGCGTCCGAGGCGACCACGTGCTGCTGGCGCCGCCCTACATCGCTTCGGCCGACGAGATCGACCTGATCGTCGACAAGCTCGGCACCGCCGTCGACAACGTGTTGCGTAGTGTCAATCACTGAGGGGAGAGTAGCATGATGAGGAAAGTGGTTATCGTAGCGGCCGTGCTCGCGGCGTCGGCGGTGGTCGCGCAGGCGGCGACGCTCGACACGGTGAAGAGCCGCGGCACGCTGGTGTGCGGCGTCAGCGCAGGCTTTGCCGGTTTCTCGGCGCCGGACTCGCAAGGCAACTACAAGGGCCTCGACGTCGACTATTGCCGCGCGCTCGCGGCCGGCGTGCTGGGCGATGCCAGCAAGGTGCGTTACGTCTCGCTGACGGCGCAGAATCGCTTCACCGCGCTGCAATCGGGCGAGATCGACGTGCTCTACCGCAACTCGACGCAGACCTATTTGCGCGGCGTGACGCTCGGCCTGCGCCAGGGCCCGATCAACTTCTACGACGGCCAGGGCTTTGTCGTGAAGAAGGATCTTGGCGTGAAGGACATCAAGGATCTCAAGGGCGCCACCGTCTGTGTCGCGCAGGGTACCACGCACGAGGTTACGCTCGGCGACTACGGCCGCGCCAACGGCATCGACTGGAAGCCGCTGGTGTTCGACCGCGTCGACACCATGTACCAGACCTTCTTCGGCGGCCGCTGCGATGCCATGACCCAGGATGCTTCCGCGCTTGCCGGCGCGGTGACGACCGCAGCGCCCAACCCGGCCGACTACGTCGTGCTGCCGCAGACCATCAGCAAGGAGCCGCTCGGGCCCTTCACCCGCAACGGCGACGAGGTCTGGAGCGACATCATCACCTGGCTGCATTACGGGCTGATCGAGGCCGAGGAACTCGGCGTCACCCAGGCCAATGTCGATGAGATGGCGAAGTCGCAGACGCCGGCGATCCAGCGGCTGTTAGGGGCCTCCGGCGATCTCGGCTCGCGGCTGGGGCTCGACAACAAATGGCTGGTCACGGCGATCAAGGCCACCGGCAATTACGGCGAGATCTACGAACGCAATGTCGGCAAGGCGAGCCCGCTCAAGCTCGACCGCGGCCTCAACGGCCTCTGGAACAAGGGCGGCTTGATGTACGCCGTGCCGTTCAAGTAGACGGTGTTTCACCTCTCCCTGCGTGCGGGGAGAGGTCGGATTGCACAGTAATCCGGGTGAGGGGGAGTCTCCGCGAGCCCAACTCTCACCGTCCTCGCGGAGAATCCCCCCACCCCAACCTCTCAGCGCGAGCGAAGCTCGTCGCGGCCCCGCAAGCGGGGCGAGGGAGAAGAGACGTCCCATGCGCATCGCCCTCATCCACGCTCTCAAGCATTCCATCGCCCCGATCGAGGCCGCGTTCGCAAAAGCGTGGCCAGAGGCGCGGCTGATGAACCTGCTCGACGACAGCCTGTCGGCGGACCTGGCGCGCGACGGTGCGCTCAACGACACCATGACCGAGCGCTTCCTGGCGCTCGGCGACTACGCCGCCGCGACGGGCGCGAATGCGATCCTGTTCACCTGCTCGGCCTTCGGTCCCTGCATCGAGGCGGTGGCGCACGCGCATGCGCCGATGCCGGTGCTCAAGCCGAACGAGGCCATGATCGAACGGGCGGTGACGATGGGCAAGCGCATCGGCCTGCTCTCGACCTTTGCGCCGACGCTGGCCTCGATGCCGCCGGAGTTTCCCAGCTCCGTCCAGGTCGTCCCGAAACTCGCCGAAGGCGCACTCGCGGCGCTCGACCGCGGCGACCGCGCCACGCATGACCGGTTGATCACGGAAGCTTCGCGCGACTTGCGCGATTGTGACGTCATTGCGCTGGCGCAGTTCAGCATCGCGGCGACTGCGCCGCTGGTCGCAGAAGCCACCGGGCGTCCCGTCGTCACCACGCCGGATAGCGCCGTCGAGAAGCTGATGAGGCTGCTCGCAGCAAGGAGCTAGACGCCGGGCTTTCCCCGACGCCGTGCGCCCTTGATCGCCGCCGCGAGCGCAGCCTTCGTTTCGTCGACGAAATCCTCGACCAGCTCCTCGCGCGTGGCATGCGCCGACTCGCCGGTGAACAGGCCCTGCTCCGCCAGCATCACCACACCATGCACGGCCGCCCAGATCTTGAGCGCTTGCCGTTCGCGCAAATAGCCGACGGCAGGCACTTCCAGGGCTTCGATCACGAGCGAAAACGTCTCGCGCGTGGCCGCGTGCAGCTCACTGCCCTTGGCCGCGCACGACACGGTGCGCGAGGCGAACATCAGGCGATAGATGCCGTTGCGGCGCAGGCCGAAGTCGAGTGTTGCCTGCGCCAGCCGCGACAGTTTCGATTGCTTGGACGGCTTTGCCATCGCCTCGCGCAGGATCGCGCTGAGCTGCCGGAACGCCTCCGCCGTCACTGCCGCCAGCAGCGCCTCGCGGTCGGCGAAATGCCGGTAGGGCGCCGGTTGCGAGACGCCGAGGAGCTTTGCCAGCGCCTTGATGCTGATCGCCTCGGCGCCGCCCTGCTCCGCCTCGCGCAACGCGGCCTTGATCAGGGCGTCACGGAGATCGCCATGGTGGTAGGTGTTCTCGGGCTTGCGGGCGAGTTGTGAACGCATGTTACGGCGAAGCCTATAAGTTTGCGCTTGACAGGGGAAGCCCGCCGCGAATGTAATAGCGTATAACTTAGAACAAACGGCAAATGCCGCCCATGAGAGGAACGCGCCGTCCTTCGGGCGCCGCGCATACGACCAAGGAAGCCGCCATGACAGAGCGACTGAAGGTTCACGTCGATCCCGACAAATGCCAGGGCCATGCGCGCTGCAAGGCGCTGGCGCCGGAGCTGTTCGAGCTCGACGAATACGGCAACGCGCATGAAGCCGGCGATGGCACTGTCCCGCCGGGGCTTGAAGACAAGGCCTGGCTTGCCAAATCCAATTGTCCGGAAATCGCAATCGATGTGATCGAGGAGTAGCGCGGGCTTCCTGTGTGCCCGCGTGCGCGTACTTCCAGCGACCACCAGCCCGAGGATTCCCCTGACATGTCCGACGTCAGCCAGCCCGTCGCCCATCCGCCCGTCATCGACTGGGTCAACGATTTCGACCACACCGATCCGCAATGGACGGACGATCCGTTTCCGATCTGGGATGAGCTGCGCGCCGCGAGCCCGGTCGTGCACACCGAGCGATTCCTCGGCTGCTACATGCCGACGACCTACGAGGCGGTGCGCGAGATCGCCAACGACTCCGAGCATTTCTCCTCGCGCCGCATCATCGTCCGCGACGTCCGGCCGGAGATTTCCCGGAATGCGGCCCCGCCGATCACCTCCGATCCTCCCGTGCACAAGCCGGCCAAGCAGTTGCTGCTGCCGCCGTTCACGCCGGATGCGATGAAGAAGCTGGAACCGCGGATGCGCGCGATCTGCAACGAGCTGATCGACGGGTTCATCGCCGACGGCAAGGTCGACGCGGCCGCGCGCTACAGCAAATATATCCCGGTCCAGGCCATCGCGCACATGCTCGGCATCCCCGAGAGCGACAGCGATCTCTTCATCAACTGGATCCACATGATCCTCGAGCTCGGCATCAAGGACGAGACCAAGCTGCTCCAGGCCGTGCAGGAGATGAGCGCCTATTTCAGGACGCATATAGAGGTGCGTAGATCGAAGCCGACCAACGATCTCATCTCCTATCTGATGAACGCCAAGGACAAGGAAGGCCAGCCGCTGGAAGAGTCCCACGTGCTGGGATCGCTGCGCCTGCTCCTGATCGCCGGCATCGACACCACCTGGAGCGCAATCGGCTCCTCGCTCTGGCATCTCGCGAGGACGCCCGCCGACCGCGAGCGGCTGATCGCCGAGCCAGCCCTGATCCCGACGGCGGTCGAGGAGCTGCTGCGCGCCTATTCGCCAGTGACCATGGCCCGCGAGGTGGTCAAGGAGACCACGATCTCGGGCTGCCCGGTCAAGGCGGGCAACATGGTGCTGCTGTCCTTCCCGGCCGCAAATCGGGACCCGAAGATGTTTCCGGACGCTGACAAAGTCGTGATCGACCGCCGCGAAAACCGCCACGCCGCCTTCGGCCTCGGCATTCACCGCTGCGTCGGTTCCAACCTTGCGCGCATGGAGATGCAGGTTGCGCTGGAGGAATGGCTGAAGCGCATTCCGGACTTCCGGCTTGATCCGGCAGGCACCGTGACCTGGTCGCAGGGCACGGTGAGAGGCCCCCGCCAGTTGCCATTTCTGCTCGGAAAGGCGATGTAGGCCTTTCCAACAGAGATACGGAGAGAGGCCGGACGTGACTGAGCAAGCAACCCAACCGGCCTCCGACCACATTGACATCGCCGACGCCGAGCGGCGGATCAAGGCGATCTTGATCGGCTCGATCGGCAATCTCGTCGAGTGGTACGACTTCTACGCCTATACGGCATTCGCGCTCTACTTCGCCCCGGCCTTCTTCCCCGGCAATGACCCGGTCGTGCAGCAATTGAATGTCGCCGTCGTATTCGCGGCGACCTTCCTGATGCGGCCCCTGGGCGGCTGGTTCTTCGGCTACCTTGCCGACCATTACGGCCGGCGTATCTCGCTGACGCTATCCGTCGTCTTCATGTGCTTCGGCTCGCTGATCATTGCACTGACGCCGACCTATGCGACGATCGGCTTTGCGGCGCCGGTGATCCTGGCGCTGGCCCGCGTGATCGAGGGCCTGAGCCTCGGCGGCGAATATGGCGCCAGCGCCACTTATCTGAGCGAAGTCGCTGATCCCAAACACCGCGGCTTCTATTCGAGTTTCCAATATGTGACCTTGATTGGCGGCCAGCTCACGGCGATCATCGTGCTGCTGCTCCTGCAAAAGGTCTTCCTGACGCCCGAAGAGCTGAAGGCCTGGGGCTGGCGTATCCCGTTTGCGATCGGCGCGGCGCTCGCGATCTTCGCCGCGGTGATGCGGCGCAATCTGCACGAGACTGAGGCCTTCGAGGAAGCCAAGAAAGTGGTGAAGCCGACCGGCTCGATCACCAATTTGCTGCGTTACCCACGCGAGCTTTTGCTGGTGGTCGGCCTGACCGCGGGCGGCACCGCCGCGTTCTACACCTTCACCACCTACATGCAGACGTTCGTAAAACTCTCGGTCGGGCTGACCGAAGACCAGACCACCTTCGTGATCTTCGGCACGCTGATCTTCGCGACCATCCTGCAGCCGATCTACGGCGCGATCTCCGACAAGATCGGCCGCAAGCCGCTGCTGATCTTCTTCGGTGTCGCCGGCACGCTGGCGACCGTGCCGCTGCTGATGACGCTGAAGGAGACGAAGTCGCCCTTCATGGCGTTCATCCTGATCTGCTGTGCCTGGCTGTTCGTCGCCGGCTACACCTCGATCAACGCGGTGGTGAAGGCCGAGCTGTTCCCGACCAATGTCCGCGCGCTCGGCGTCGGCCTGCCCTATGCCATCACCGTCTCGATCTTCGGCGGCACGGCACCGGCGATCGCGCTCTACTTCAAGAGCATCGGTCACGAGGAATGGTTCTACTTCTACCTCAGCGGCGTCATCTGCCTGTCGCTGATCATCTATTCCACCATGCGCGACACCAAGCACGCCTCCGCCATGCATCGCCACGAGTAAGCTGATGGCCGACGACAACGAGCCGCCCGACAGCAAGCTGACGCGCACCAAGGAGAAGTGGGCGCGCGAGGGCCGCTTCCTCACGGGCAAGATCACGCGTCCGGAAGATCAAAGGCTGCCGCCGGGCCAGCACATCACCAAGGACTGGCCGGTGCTCGACCTCGGAGTCGTGCCACCGGTCTCGCGTGAGCGCTGGCGGCTCGACGTGTACGGCGCGATCGAACATCCCGTGTTCTGGACCTTCGCCGAGTTCACTGCACAGAAGCAGGCCCAGTTCACCTCCGACATCCACTGCGTGACGACCTGGTCGCGCTACGACAATGAGTGGGAGGGGCTCGCCACGCGCGAGTTGCTCGCCGCCTGCCGGCCGCGCGAGGATGCGCGCTTCGTCGTGCTGCATTCCTATGACGGCTACACCACCAACCTCGCGCTGGACGACTTTGCCGCCGAGGACGCCCTGCTCGCCCATAGCTGGTCCGGCCGGCCACTGACGGAGGAGCATGGCGGCCCGGTCCGGCTGGTCGTGCCGCATCTGTATTTCTGGAAGAGCGCCAAATGGCTCCAGGCGATCGAATTCCTGACCGACGACGCGCCGGGTTTCTGGGAAGTCCGCAGCTATCATAACCGCGGCGATCCCTGGGCCGAGCAGCGCTATTCAGGCGATTAAGGTTCAAACAGGAGACGGGGGAAGCCCATGCCGACGGAACGCTTTCAATTCACTGGCGAAGGCGGCCATCAGCTCGCGGCCGCGCTGGAGCTGCCGGACGGCGAACCCGCGGCTTTCGCGCTGTTTGCGCACTGCTTCACCTGCGGCAAGGACACGCTGGCGGCCAAACGCATCTCGGTCGCGCTCGCCGCCAAGGGCATCGCGGTGCTGCGCTTCGACTTCACCGGCCTCGGCTCCAGTGAGGGTGATTTCGCCAATTCGACGTTCTCCTCGAACGTCGCCGATCTCGTGCGCGCGGCCGATCATCTGCGTTCGACGCGCAAGGCGCCCTCGATCCTGATCGGCCATAGCCTCGGCGGCGCTGCGATCCTCGCCGCGGCCAGCAAAGTTCCCGAGGCGAAAGCGGTGGCGACCATTGCTGCGCCATCCGACCCCGCCCACGTCACCGGCCTGTTCAGGGAGCATGTCGACGCGATCCGCGCGCAGGGCGAGATCGAAGTGTCGCTTGCCGGGCGTCCATTCCGCATCAAGCGCGAATTCCTCGAAGACATCGCCGAGCATGAGCTGATGAAGGACGTCACCGGCCTGCACAAGGCGCTGCTGGTGATGCACTCGCCGGTCGACGACACCGTGGGCATCGACAATGCGACCAAGATCTTCGTCGCGGCCAGGCATTCCAAGAGCTTCGTCTCGCTCGACCACGCCGATCATCTCCTCACCAGGCCGACCGACGCTCTCTATGCGGCCGACATGATCGCGGCCTGGGCAAGCCGCTACATCGATGCCGCAAAGCCCGCCAAAGCGATGGATCTCGTCGAGGAGCCGCGCAAGGTGGTGGTGCAGGAGACCCGCAAGAGCAAGTTCAACCAGATCATCACCGTCGGGCCGCATCATCTGGTGGCGGACGAGCCGGTCGCCGCCGGCGGCGAGGATGCCGGGCCCGGCCCCTATGACTTCCTGCTCGCAGGCTTAGGGGCCTGCACCTCCATGACCATGCGCCTCTATGCCGATCGCAAGTCGCTGCCGCTGGAGCGCGTCACGGTCACGCTGAAACATTCCAAGATCTACGCCAATGACTGCGCGGAATGCGAGACGCGCGAGGGCATGCTCGACCGGATCGAGCGCGACATCACGATGGACGGCGCGCTCGATGCCGAGCAGCGCAGGAAGCTGATGGAGATCGCCGACAAGTGCCCGGTGCATCGCACGCTGACCTCGGAGATCCGCATCGTGACCAAGGCCGTGGACTAGCGCCTTATTGGTTGAGCATGATCTTTTCGGAGAACCGCTTCACACTTTTCCGGATCATGCTCTAGAAGCACGATGCCATCGTCCGCAGGGCGGCGCTGATCTCGTTCTCGCGCCATGCCGCAAAGCCGAGCAGCAGGCCGTGGTCGCGCGGCCGGCCGAGCGCAAGGCTGGACAAGGCGCGCGTCTCGACCCCCGCTTCGACCAGCCGCTTGACCGCGGCCTGATCAGCGCGACCGCGCTTGAGACGCGCGACGAGCTGGATGCCGCCCGACGGCACTTCGACCGTGAGCACCTCGCCGAGATGGCGCGCCAGTCCCTCGACGAGATGATCGCGGCGCGCGTGATAGAGCCGGCGCATCCGGCGCAGATGCGCGAGGAAATGCCCGTCGGCAATGAACTCGGCCAGCGCTTCCTGGACATGGCTGGCGGCGATCAGTCCGATATGCCGCTGCGCGATCTCCAGGGTGCTGACCAGCGCCGGCGGCACGACGAGATAGCCGAGCCGGATATCCGAGGTCATCGCCTTCGAGAACGTGCCGACATAGAAAACGCGGCCATGGGTATCGAGCCCCTGCAACGCCGGCACCGGCCGGCTGTCATAGTGGAATTCGCCGTCGTAGTCGTCCTCCACGATCCAGGTCTTGCCGGGCTTGCTCATGCCCAGGAATTCGGTGCGACGGGCCAGCGACATCAAACGGCCGGTCGGATGCTGGTGCGATGGCGTCATGAAGATCAGCGTTGGAGCCGCAATTCCCGGCATCCGCTGCATGCCCTGCTCGTCCAGCCTGATGCCGGTTACGCGCGCGCCGGAGGCACGAAAGGCAGCCGCGGCGCCGGGATAGCCGGGATCCTCGACCCAGACCTCGTCGCCTTGCGTGATCACGGCCGCCGCGATCAAGGTGAGCGCGGCCTGCGCGCTCGGCAGGATCATGATCTGGTCTGCCGTGGCGCGAACGCCTCTGCTGGTCGCCAGGTAATGCGCCAGCGCCTCGCGCAGGCGCGGCCGGTTGACGGGGCCGAGCTCGCGCCTGGCCGCACGCACGGCGCTGCGGCGCAGGCAGCGGGCCCAGACCTCGTTCGGAAACTCCCTGAAATCGCCATGCCCCGGCCGCAGGGGTTTCAGCGGCGCCAGATAGGACATCGGCCAGTCCGCCTGTTTGAGCTTTGAGGCCCAGGGAGAGAGGCGCGGCGTGCCGGCGCGGACACGTGAAGTCGCGGCGCCGACTGCTTCGATCCGCTCACCGCCATCGACCGTCACGACCGGGCGCCGCCCGTGCGACGCAGCCAGATATCCTTCGGCGGCAAGCTGCTCGAACGCATAGGTCACGGTGTTGCGGGAGACGCCGAGATCGCTCGCAAGCTGCCGGCTCGACGGCAGCACGCGGCCCCTGCCGATGCGGCCGCTTCCGATCAGCTCCCTGAGCTGGCTCGTCAGTTGAGCCATCAGCCCTTCCTCGCCGGTCCGCTTCAGCTCGATCAGGCCGGCGATCATCTCTTCTGCAACTGGCACCTTATTCCTTCACGATCTGGCACTTTTGCTGGTGCCAGCCCGGATGCTATCCGCCAGGCCGGACTGCTTCAAGGACCTCCGAGATGAACTCCCTGTCACCCCGTGCGGCCGTCGGCCTGTTCCTCATCGTCGTGCTGGCCTGGGGTGTGAACTGGTCGGTGACGAAACAGCTCGTCCAGTTCCTTCCGCCATTGTGGACTTCAGCGATCCGGAGCTGGATCGCGCTGGCTGGATTGTTCGTGATCCTCGGACTGAGCAACAATCTGGTGATCCCGGAGCGGCGCGACATTCCTGTGGTCCTGAGCGTCGCGCTGCTGCACATGACGGTGTTCTCGGTCCTGGTTGCGGCCGGTGTGCGCTTCCTGCCCGCGAGCAAGGCCATCGTGCTCGGCTACACCACGCCGCTCTGGGTCGCGATCGCCGCGCCGCTGCTCGGGAAAGATACACTGACCGCGCCAAAACTCGCCGGCGCCCTGCTCGGGTTGATCGGCCTTGCCGTGATTCTGAACCCGGCATCGATCGACTGGACCAATACCAACGTCGTGCTCGGCGCCGGCATGGTCATCCTGGCCGCGATCTCCTGGGCCGCGAACATCATCTATATCCGCGCGCATCGCTGGATCGCCTCCCCGCTCCAGCTGCTGATCTGGCAGGTCCTCGTCGCAACGATCGTCCTGACTGTCAGCGCGACAATCACGGACGGCCTGCCACACGCAGAATGGTCGTGGAGGCTCGTGCTCCTGTTTCTCTATTCCGGGCTGATCGGGACGGCGCTGGCCTATTGGGCGATGTCGATGGTCAACAGGAGCATCTCGGCGCTGACGACATCGCTCGGCACCACGGCGACACCACTCGTCGGCATCGCCAGTGCGGCGATCCTGCTGGGCGAACCGATCGACATGAGCCTTGCTGTCGCGGCCGGACTGATCGTCGCCGGCATCGGCCTGGCAACGCTCGGGGATCGCCTGCTGCGTAGTCAGGCCATCGCAAGAGGTTGAACGCGCAGCACGCCGCGCAGGCCTGCCGTCGTGCCGAGCAGGATGCCGGCGAGCGCAACGAACGAGCCCAGCGCCAGCGTCGACACGCCGGTGAGCCCCTGTCCGATCGAGCAGCCGAACGCCATCACGCCGCCGATGCCCATCAGCGCGGCGCCGCTGCCTGAGCGCAGCATGTGGCGCGGCGATGAATAGCCTTCGAGCTTGAAGCGACCCGTAGCGAGTGCCGTCGCCAGACTGCCGGCGAAGACACCGGCAACCGTCGCGACGCCGAAATTCAGCGTCAGACCGGTCGAGAGCATGGCATATTGCAAGGCATCTGCGATCGGCGCGATGAAGGTGAGCGAGGTCACGGGGACGGGATTGAAGTCGTCGGCGCCGAGATAGCCGGTGACGAACCAGCCGCTCGCAACGAGGACACCGACGATGATGCCCGCCGCGATCTGGCCCGGCGAACGGCGGAACGCGGGGTTTGCGAAGGCAAACAGGATCAGGGCGACGACGATCCCGGCAGCGGCAATCGCGCGAGAGAGAGCTTCAGAGGGACCGAGCGCCGCCAGCAGCGACGGCAGCGAATTCGTGTTGACCGTGGCTTGCGAGGCCTGGACCAGCGCGATGCGCGCGGGTGCAACCAGGCCCTTGAGCGTCATTTGCGCCGCGATGGCGAGCACGATCACGACGACGAAGGAACGGAGATTGCCGCGCCCGAGCAGCACCAGCGCGCGCGAGCCGCAGCCGTTCGACAGCACCATGCCGTAGCCGAACAGCAGGCCGCCGAGGAACAGCACCGGCGCCGAGAAGGATTGTTGCAGGTAGATCGACTTGCCGAGATCGACGGCACCGCTGCCGGCCAGGACCTGGCTCGCGGCGATCGCGACAGCGATCGCCAGCGCATAGGACCGCACCAGCCGGCCGTCTCCTTCGGCGAGGAATCCGCGCATGCTGCTCATCAGGCAGAAGCCGCTGAGCAGACCAACGGCGCCGTAAATGAGCCCGATGACGAGGCCGGCGAGGATGACGAATTGGGCGGATTCCATCGGCTATTCTCAGATCTCTCGTCATTCTCCGTCATTGCGAGCGCAGCGAAACAATCCAGCCCATCTCCGCGGATGCATTTCTGGATTGCTTCGCTGCGCTCGCAATGACGAGTTTCATGGCCGCAGGATTACCCTGTCGCGCGAAGAGCCGGCGACCGCGACATACGCCTCCCTGGCGCGCTCCAGCGGATAGACGGCATTCGCCTTGATCGGAAACGGTCTCAGGTGACCACTCGCAAAACCGGGGCCGAGGTCGCGCAGCACCGCGCCGGTCGCCGTCGAAGACAGGCCGAGCGTGTCGATGCCGACATAGGTGTGCTGGCCCCTGTAGAATTCGAGGATGTTGAATTGCACGATGCGGTCGATCGCGGCGATCAGGATCTGGCGGCCGCGCAAGGCGAGCGACTTGTGCGCGGCCTGGAAATAAGGGTCGCCGACCGTATTGAAGACGATGTCGGCGCCCTTGCCGCCGGTCACTTCGCGCACGCGCGTGGCAACATCGGTCGCGGAGGCATCGATCACATCGATGGACGCGTTGGCATGGCCATCATAGGCTTCCGCCCTGCGCACTACGCCGATGACGCGCGCGCCCTGCCACGTCGCGATCTGCACCGCGGCCTGGCCGACCTTGCCGTTGACGCCGAACACCAGAACGGTCTCACCGGCCTTCGGCACGCCGGCGCGGCGAAAGCCTTCCATCGCGGTGACGAAGGGAACGCCGATGCCAGCGGCCTCCTCCCAGGAGACGGTCTTCGGCTTCTCCACCACCGCATCAAGCTCGACGACGAGATGGCTGGCATGGGTGCCGTCGCGGCGGATGCCGAGATCACCGGAGGAACCGAACACTTCGCGGCCGATCGTGCCGGCCGGACCATCGATCACCACGCCGGCATAATCGCGGCCCGGCGTGCGCGGGAATACGGCATAGGGCATCAGCCCGGTCGCGGCCTTGACGTCGGACGGATTGACGGCGGCGGCCTTCACCTCGATCAGGAGATCGTTTGGACCGCGCGTGAGCGTCTGACGCTCGACAACCGGCGCAAGCGCGGCCGCGTTCTCGGCCTTGGCATTGAGGCGCACGCAGCGCGCTTCGACGGCTTTGGTATCGGCTGGTGACATCGGAAAGACCCGCGATTTCTCGCGGGCCTTGTCGCCCTTACGGGTGGTCAAGTCAATCCTTCGGGCGCTTGTCGTAGAGGCGCCTGGCCTTGCCGAGCGAGCGCTCCAGCGTGGCGGGCGCGACCACCCGCACATTGGAGCTGATGCCGATCGTGTTCTTGATGTGGGTCGCGATCCGGTCGGCATGGTCGACGAGACCGCGGCCGTCCCAGCTTTCGGGCCGCGCCTCGGCAATGATGGTCAGCTCGTCCATGCGGCCTTCGCGGGTCAATTCGAGGATGAAGTGGCCGCCGCACCAGTCGGTGGCGAGCAGCACCTCCTCGATCTGGGTCGGGAACAGGTTGACGCCGCGCAGGATGATCATGTCGTCCGAGCGTCCCGTCACCTTCTCCATGCGCCGCATGCCCGGCCGGGCCGTGCCCGGCAGCAGCCGCGTCAGGTCGCGGGTGCGATAGCGGATCACCGGGAACGCTTCCTTGGTGAGCGAGGTGAAGACCAGCTCGCCCTTCTCGCCATCCGGCAGCACCGCGCCCGTCTGGGGGTCGATCACTTCGGGATAGAAGTGGTCTTCCCAGATGTGCAGGCCGTCCTTGGTCTCGATGCACTCCTGCGCGACGCCAGGGCCGATCACCTCGGACAGGCCGTAGATGTCGGTCGCATCCATGTCGAAGGCGTCCTCGATCTCGCCGCGCATCGCATTGGTCCAGGGCTCGGCCCCGAAAATGCCGACCTTGAGCGAACACTGCCGGGGATCCAGCTTCTGGCGCTTGAACTCGTCGAGAATCGCCAGCATGTAGCTCGGCGTTACCGTGATGATGTCGGGGCGGAAATCGTTGATGAGCTGCACCTGCCGCTCGGTCATGCCGCCGGAGATCGGCACCACCGTGCAGCCGAGCTTTTCGGCGCCGTAGTGCACCCCGAGCCCGCCGGTGAAGAGGCCGTAGCCATAGGCGTTGTGGATGATCATGCCGGTACGGCCGCCCGCGGCGCGGATCGAACGCGCCATCACCTCCGACCAGGTGTCGATGTCGCGTTGCGTATAGCCGACGACGATCGGCTTACCCGTCGTGCCGGAGGAGGCATGCACGCGCGCCAGTTTTTCGCGCGGCACCGCGAACATGTTGAAAGGATAGTTGTCGCGCAAATCCGTTTTCACGGTGAACGGAAATTTCGCGAGATCGGAGAGCTCGCGAAAATCGGACGGATGCACGCCGGCCTTGTCGAAGGCCTTGCGATAATGCGCGACGTTGTCGTAGGCGTGCTTCAGCGACCAGCCCAGCCGCTGCGTCTGCAACGCCATGATCTCGTCGCGCGAGGCGCGCTCATGCGCGTCCATCTCGGCACTATAGGTGGTGCCACCTTCCTTGAGCCTGGTCAGAGCCATCCTCGTTTCCCCACATTGATCTGTTCTTTTCTTTATTTGTCTTGTGCCGGCAGCCACGTGCCGGGAATGACACGCGAATGCCCGCGGAATTCCGCGATGACGGTGTCGCCTGCGGTGACACGCACGTCGTAGATCCCCGAGCGGCCGCCGCGGCCGATCTCCCGCGCCTCCGCAATGAGCCGATCGCCGAGCTTGCCGGGCTTGATGAAGGTGATCTGGCCCTGCGCCGCGACCACACGCTCATTGTGCGAGTTGCAGGCAAACGCAAAGGCGGAATCGGCGAGCGTGAAGATGAAGCCGCCATGGGCGATGCGCTGACCGTTGACCATGTCCGGACGCACCGTCATGGCCAGCGTCGCGAAGCCCGGGCCGATCTCGACGATCTCCATGCCGAGACCTTTGGAGGCATCGTCCTCCGCCCACATCGCATCGGCGCAGGCGCGGGCAATATCCTCAGGCGACAGGGCGGCTTTGACGTTCACGCGCTTCTCCCGGCCAATTGCTTGCACATGATGTTCTGCTGGTTGGTTCAGGGTGTCAAATAATGCGACGCATTTGCATTCTTGGGCACTGATCCGCCTGATCAGACATGGTCATAGTCGACCACGACCCGCTCCGACGATGGCTTGGCCTGGCAGGTCAGGACGAAGCCGGCCTTCAGCTCCCACGGCTCCAGCGAATAGTTGATGTCCATCGGCGCCACGCCCTCGACCAGCTTGGCGCGGCAAGTGGAGCACATGCCGCCCTTGCAGGCGAAGGGCAGATCGACGCCGGCGCGCAGCGCGGCATCGAGGATCGCCTCGTCCTCGGCGACCGGCACGTCGCGTCGCTTGCCGTCGATGATCAGCGAGGCGATCGCCTTCGGCGGCGCGTCGGGCGCAACGGCCTTCTTCGGCCGCGGCTTGCCGCCGAATTCCGAGACGAAGCGCTCGACGTGGATGCGCTCCTCCGCGATGCCGAGATCGCGGCAGGTCGCCTCGATGTCCTCGCTCATGCCAGACGGACCGCAGATGAAGACGTGATCGACGCTTGCCGCCGGCACCAGCGAGCGCAGCAGCACCCTCACCTTGTCGCCGTCGAGCCGGCCATGCAGGATCGGGATGTCCTGCTCCTCACCGGAGATGACGTGGAAGATCGAGAGGCGGTCGATGAACCGGTCCTTGAGCTCCTCGAGTGCCTCGAGGAACATGATGTTGTCGGTCGCACGGTTGCCGTAGAACAGGAAGAAGCGGCTATCTGGTTCGCGCGCGAGCACGCCCTTGGCGATCGACAGGATCGGCGTGATGCCGGAGCCGGCGGCAAAGCCGACATGAATCCGCCCCGTATCGGCCGGCGCGACCACGCCGAAGCGTCCGGTCGGCGTCATCACGTCGAGCTCGTCGCCGCATTTGAGTTCATCGGCGGCCCAGCTCGAAAACGCGCCGCCATCGACCTTCTTCACCGCGATGCGGATCTCGCCATCGTCGGGGCCTGAGCAGATCGAGTAGGAGCGGCGCACCTCTTCCCCGTCCAGCATGGTGCGGAGCGTGAGGTACTGCCCGGGCGTGAAGGCGTAGTCGCTGGCAAGCTCGCCTGGGATGGCGAAGGTCATCGAGATGGCGTCGGAGGCCTCGCGGCGGAGATCGTTGACGGCCAGGCGGTGAAAACGCGGTGCGGCTGCTGACATGGTCAATGACACTTGAAGTAATCGAAGGGTTCGCGGCAGGCCTTGCAGCGCCACAGCGCCTTGCAGGAGGTCGAGCCGAATTCGGACAACAGCTCGGTCTTCTCAGAGCCGCATTGCGGGCACGCGACAGACTGCTCACCGAACAGCGCGCGGCGCGAGCTTGAGGCCTGCGGCGGCGCGATGCCGTAGGCGCGCAGCTTCCGCCGTCCCTCCTCGCTCATCCAGTCGGTGGTCCAGGCCGGCGACAGCACCGTGCGTACCTTTGAGCCGCGGAAGCCGGCGCGGTCCAGCGCGACCTCGATTTCGAGCGCGATCATGTTCATGGCCGGGCAGCCCGAATAGGTCGGGGTGATCGCGACCTCGACATGGTCCCCGTCGAGCACGACATCGCGGAGCACACCGAGATCGGCGATCGTCAGCACCGGGATTTCCGGATCGACGACGCTCGCCGCGGCATCCCAGGCGCGCTGGCGCAGATCGGCACCGCTCTCGAGCACCGTCACCATGTCTGCCCCGGGAAGGTACGCTGCATCGATTGCAGCTCCGACAGGAGATGGCCGAGATGCTCGCTGTGCCGGCCCACGCGGCCGCCCTGCTGCATCCAGTCGTTCTGCGGCAGCGTGAGCGTGGCTTCGCCGACGACATCGGAGAGCATCTTCAGCCAACGCCCGCGCAAGACACCCGGATCGATGGCGACACCCGCATGGATCAAAGCGCGTTCGCCGTCATCAACGGCAAACATCTCACCGGTGAAGGCCCAGAGATGGTCAATCGCGGCTTGCGCTCGTCGATGGCTCTCGTCCGTGCCGTCGCCGAGCCGAATGATCCATTCCGAAGCATGCCGCAGATGGTAGGCGCTCTCCTTTTCGGACTTGGCAGCAATGGCGGCGAGCGTCACATCGCGTGAGGCCATCATTGCGCGCCAGTAGAGGTCGGCGAAGGCCGAATAGAAGAACTGACGCACCAGGGTCTGGGCGAAGTCGCCGTTGGGCTGCTCGACCAGCAGCAGATTGCGGTACTGCCTGATGTCGCGCAGGTAAGCGAGCTTGTCCTCGTCGTTGTCCTTGCCTTCGGCCTTGGCCGCATAGGTGTAGAGCTCGCGTGCCTGGCCGATGAGGTCCAGCGCGATGTTGGAGAGCGCCATGTCCTCTTCCAGCATCGGCGCATGTCCACACCATTCCGACAGTCGATGACCGAGGATCAGCGCATCGTCGGCGCGGCGCAGGGCGTAGAGCACCAGCGGCGTTTCGGAGACCTGGGTGTTGGCGACCGGCATCACATATGCCCCACTTCCTCGGGGACCTCATAAAATGTCGGATGCCGGTAGATCTTCGACTCCGCCGGCTCGAACATCATGCCCTTCTCGGCGGGGTCGCTCGCGGTGATCGCGGTGGACGGCACGACCCAGATCGAAAGGCCCTCGCCGCGGCGAGTGTAGATGTCGCGGGCGGCCTGAAGGGCCATGGTGGCATCGCTGGCATGCAGCGATCCCACATGCTTGTGCGCGAGCCCGTTGCGGCTGCGAATGAAGACTTCCCACAGCGGCGTGTTCGGCGTGGTCATCGTGATCCCCCTATTCGGCTGCTTGCGCGGTCTGACGACGCGAGCGCTTTGCGGCATAGGCGGCGGCCGCCTCGCGCACCCAGGCACCCTCGTCGTGCGCCTTGCGGCGTGCCGCCACGCGATCGCGGTTGCAGGGGCCGTTGCCGGCGAGCACCTGCTTGAATTCGGTCCAGTCGATCTCGCTGTAGCACCAGTGCCCCTCCGCATCCTGCGTCATGCCGGGATCGGGAATGGTGAGGCCGAGATATTGCGCCTGCGGCACGGTGGCATCGACGAACTTCTGGCGCAGTTCGTCATTGGAGAAGCGCTTGATCTTCCACTTCGTCGAGGTGTCGCTGTGCTGGCTCGTGGCATCGGGCGGGCCGAACATCATCAGCACCGGCCACCACCAGCGGTTCAGCGCATCCTGCGCCATCGCCTTCTGCTCGTCCGAGCCGCGGCACAGCGTCAGCATGATCTCGTAGCCCTGGCGCTGGTGGAAGGACTCCTCCTTGCAGACGCGGATCATCGCGCGCGCATATGGACCGTAGGAGCAGCGGCACAGCGGGATCTGGTTCATGATCGCAGCACCGTCAACCAGCCAGCCGATGGTGCCGATGTCGGCCCAGGTCAGCGTCGGATAGTTGAAGATGGAGGAGTACTTGGCCTTGCCGGCGAGCATGGCGTCGACCAGCTCCTCGCGCGAGGTGCCAAGCGTTTCGGCGGCGGCGTAGAGATAGAGCCCGTGGCCACACTCGTCCTGCACCTTGGCAAGCAGCGCAGCCTTGCGGCGCAAGGTCGGCGCGCGCGTGATCCAGTTGCCTTCGGGCAGCATGCCGACGATTTCGGAATGGGCGTGCTGGGAGATCTGGCGGGTGAGCGTCTTGCGATAGGCCGCCGGCATCCAGTCGTTCGGCTCGATGCGTTCCTCCGCATCGATGCGAGCCTGGAATTGCGCAGCCCTGGCCGCGTCCTCAAGACCGCGATCCTCGGTCTCGGCCGTGTTCAGCGCCTGGGTGTACATGCGCATCCTCCCGTTTTATTGGGAGACAATATATAACATAAATTACGTCATGCAAGATATTTCTGTAACATAAGGATCAGGCGCCGAACCTCCGTTCCAGGAGTTTTCGCGCCGCCGGCAATGGCCCTTTTTCATTGGTTCCATGGCCATCAAGCCATTGTTCGGACGGAGCAAGCAGTGCGCGATAGATCTCGCCGCAGAGTGCGCGGGCGGCCCTGCCCGGCCAATCCGCGGGAAGCAGGCTCTCGGGCAGCAGCGGATCGCGCAGCACGACGCGGCGATAGTGGTGGATCAGCAGGATCCGGGCGGTGAAGGCGTCGGCGTCGGAAAGAGTCGTTCCGCGGCCAATCGCGGCGCGCAGCGGCTCGAACGTCTTCATGAACTTCAGATAGGCATCCGCGGTGCGATCGAGCGGCCAGCTCGCGCTGAGCAGGCGGCGCCCGCTATCGTCCTCGGCAGAGACCTCAAGACGGATAGCGCCCGCAGCCTCGTCCGGCACTGGCACGCCCGACGGCGCAACCCACACGCCGGGCAGCGGACTGCCGAAGCCGGCATTGCGCAGCGCCTCACGCGAGGCGTCGCGGTCCTCGCCATTGCCGATCAGCAGCAACTCGAACCGCCCGGTCCAGTCCGACGATGGCGGATCGTAGATGTGGCGCGTCGCGGCCTCAAAGGTCTGATGGCCCTTGTCGGCGAGCCGATAGAAACTGTTGCGGCCGACCTTTTCACGCGTCAGCCAGCCGTCAGCTGCCAGGCGCGACATCGCGGTGCGTACCACACCGCTGTCGATGTCCAGGCTTTCGAAGAATTCCAGCAGCGTGCCGAGCCACACCGAGCCGCCGCGCGGCACGATCGCGTCGCCGAACACGGTGATGACGATGGAGCCGGTGCGCGACGGCTCGCGCTTGAGCTGGTCGATGATACGGGAGAGCGGATGCGCCATGCGCGAGGCATAGCGCGTTTGGTGCAGGCGCGACAATGGACGGACGCGACAATGGAAGCGAGAGCCGGGCTCGATCCTTCGAGACGGCGCTTCGCGCCTCCTCAGGATGAGGTCTAATCGCTTTGGTGCGGCGTCAGCTGCCCTCAACCCTCATGGTGAGGAGCGCGGCAAAGCCGCGCGTCTCGAACCATGAAGGCCCGCTTACCGATGCGGATCGGGATACGACAGGCTGCGCCAGCCGCTTCGGTCGAAGGGCATCCACTGGCCTTCCTTCTGCGCAAGCCGGTCCGCGACAGCGTAAACCGCGGCGGGGTGATGCCCCATGCCGCAATGGCTGCTCTCGATCTCGATGCTCTCGGTCTCGGCGCCCGACTTCTCCATGCAGCCCTGCCAGGCGCAGACGCCGTCGGTGCGGCTGAAGATGGCGGTGGTCGGCACCGGCGGCGGCACGGCAAGCTCGCCGCCGAAGCGCGGATCGACCTGGTCGGCCTTCTGGCCGCTCGCCCATTCGTAGACGCGCCAGGCATTGGTGGAGCGCGGATCGCCGGCAAAGGGGCTGCCCAGGGTGATCACCTGACGCACACGCTCGGGCATCATCTTGGCGAGCTGGCGCGCATAGAGGCCACCGAGGCTCCAGCCGACCAGGCTGATCTTGCGGCCGTGCGTGTCGCTGAGCTCCTGGACCAGATCGACCATCGCATGCTGCACACCCGGACGCAGGCCGTAGTTGCGGCCCTGGCGCCAGCCGCTCACCGCGTAACCCTTGCCGGACAGAAAGCTGCGCAGCGCGCGCGTGGACGCGTCGGAGGCCACCAGGCCCGGCAGCACCAGCACCGGATGCCCGTCGCCGCGCGGCGCGAGGCTCAGCAGCGGCAGCGCACCGAGGAATGCGCCGAACTCGTGGATCGCGCGCCCTTCCAGAAACATCAGGGCACGGGACGGCGGACGCAGCGTCTGGGCAGTAGCGATCATCAATGTTTCCCTTGGGAAGGCGCCGGCTGCGACGCCGGCAATGGGCGTGAATTCCAATACGCCGGCTTCTTGAACGTTCCGCAGCGCAACATGAATCAGCTAGGCGGCCGGTTCCCGACATTCAAGCGGGAGAGACGCGGGGCCACAATAGGCCCGTGCGTTAATGCTAACGTCCGTGACGCAAAAGTCACAGCCATCGAAGCAGGAATTCTACGGAGTAGAGCGCGAGTCCGGCGAGGCCGCCGATCAGCGAGCCGTTGAAGCGGATGTATTGCAGGTCGCGGCCGATGTTGATTTCGATCAGCGAAATCAGCTGCGCCATATCCCATGCCTTGACCTGGTCGGAGATGAAGGTGGAGACGCCGCTCTTCTGGTCCGCGACGAAGCTGCGCAGCACCGTCACCAGACCCTTGTTGATCTCGCCGCGCAGTTCGGCATCGCCGGCGAGCGCCTCGCCCGCGGCAACGAACATGCCGGCGAGATGATGCTGAAGCACCTGCGTCTCGCCGGAGGCGCTGCGCTCGATGAAGGAGCGCGCGTTGGCCCAGACGGTGCGGGCGAGATCGGCAAGCTCGGGCCGCGCCAGCAGATCGCGTTTCAGGCCGTCGATGCGATCGATATAGGCCTGGTCGGTGCCAAGCCGGTCGACGAAGCTCAGCACCATGCGGTCGAACTCGCCGCGGAACGGATGTTTGGCATCGCTGCGCACCTCATTGAAGAAAGCGGTAGCGGACGCCACGATCTTGTTCACCAGAAACTTGTCAGCGCGGTAGAGCCTGAGCAGGGTCGGCAATTCCGCGCGCACCTTCTCGCGGATCATCGCCATCGTCTCTTTCTGATTCAGCGTCTCGTGCATCACGCGCAGGAGATCGTCGAACAGGATCTGGTGCCGCCCCTCCGCGACGAAGCCGCGCAACGTGCCGGCCGCGAGCGGCGCAAGGTCGATCGCCTGGAGTTGCGAGGACATGCGGCGGATGATGAAGGTCATCAGGCCGGAACTTTCCGTCGCCGAAACGGCCTCCGGCAGCAGGCGTAGCGCGAAGCGCGCGAGATCATCGCTGCGCTTGCGGTCGCGCAGCCAGTCGGCAACGAAGGAGCCGAAATCGATCTCGTTCAGCTTGGCTTCGACGGGTCCGGCCTCGAGGAAATGCACCTGGATGAACTCGCCGAGCTTGTCGGCGATGCGGGCCTGGTTGCTCTGGATGATCGCGGTATGCGGGATCGGCAGGCCGAGCGGCCGCTTGAACAGCGCGACCACGGCATACCAGTCGGCGAGGCCGCCGATGGTCGCGGCTTCCGCGAAGGCCGCGATGAAGCCGAACACGGGATGCACGGGCAGAAGCCATTTCGCGACGACGAACAAGGCCAGCGTCGAGGCGAGCACCAACGTCGCCAAGGCTTTCACGCGGCGCAACTCGGCCGCGCGCTCGGCGTCGCCGGGTGTGTCGAAGGAGAGGGCGGCGGGTGGGGTCATGATTCACCGAGGTTACGTCATTCCGGGACGGTCCGCAGGACCGGACCCGGAATCTCGAGATTCCGGGTTCGCCCTTTGGGCGCCCCGGAATGACGACCGATGATGACGGCAGCGCAAAAAACAAGGCCCGCCGAAGCGGGCCTCAAAATTCAGTTTGTCAACGCGACGCGCAATCAGGCGGTCTTGTTGTAGACCTTGGCAAAGTTGTCCTGAGCGGACTTCGCGCCGTTGGCGGCGAGCTTGCCGAGATAGTCGGTGGTCGCCTTGGCGCGCGAGACGAGCGCTTCGCCGCGGGAGCGGAGCAGGCTCGACTGGATCTCGACGGCTTCGCTGAACGACTTGGCGGACGCGAGCTTGTCGATGCCCGAGAAGAACGCTTCGGCGTCCTCGTAGATCGCCTGCTGGATGTTGCGGCTGATCTTGCCGGCTTCGGCGACGGATTCGGTCACCGCGTTCTCGACGGCGGCGGTCACCCGCTCGGAGCCTGCGAAAACCTCGGCAGCGCGGTCCTTGGCAGTGCTGGCACTCTTCTTGACGAACTCGCGGGCAGCCTCGGGAACTTCCAGGTTCTGGATGTTCTTGAACGCGTCCTTGAAGCCCTCGAAAGCGGTGTTGGTTTCGGTGGTCATTGGGGGTCTCTCCATCCTCATTGGTCTGAGCTATGGGCTCACCCCGTCCGCATTGGCCCGGGGCACGGCTTATATGACACAGTTAATTGTGCAGTGCAATATTCCTATTGCACTGCGATATCACGAAATCGTGAACAGCCTTAACAGGAGGCAATATGATGCCTCCCTCACCAATTGGTTCCCGAGCAACAGTGACCGGCCGGTCTTTGTGGTCTCAATGCTGGACGGCGCCCGGCAGCCCATAGGCCTCCATCTGGGCCTGGACCTGCGCGATGTTGTGGCCGAGCACGACAATGTCGTGGGTCTTGCCGTCGACGTCGCGGACGTGGTCGCGCAGCAGCGCCTCGGCCTTGAAGCCGAGGCTTTCGAACAGCGCGATCGCCGCCTGCTGATCGACCGTCATCTGGACCGAGAGCTTTTCCAGGCCTGCGCCGAGCGCGAGCGCAAAGGTCTCCTGCGACAGCGCCCGCCCCACCCCCTTCCCGCGCACGTCGAGCGAGACCACCATGCGAATCTCGCCGACATGGGGCGACCAGGAATGCGGATCGCGCACCAGCGTGCCGCAGCCGACGACCTTGCCGTCCTTCACCGCGAGCAGGCTCGTGATCGCACCTCGCTCGATCTCCTTGACCCAGGCCGAGAGCACTTTTGGCTCGCTGATGTTACGTGGGAGGAAAAGGAGATCGTGCGTCGGCAGGCCCTTGCCGAAGGCGAGCACCGCGGCTTCGTCCGCAGACGACATCAGGCGGATCTCGATATCGCCGGCGTCGGTCTTGACCTGACGCGGATAGGAACGCTGCTCACTCATGTCGATCTCTTCCCCAGCCAGGAGTCCAGTTTCGGCCACAGCCGCTTCACCGCGTTGGCGCCGGCGACCAGCGAGACGTGACCGCCTTTCAGCATCACCTCCTCCTTGTCCGCCGATCCAATCTTCGCGATCAGGTGCTTTGCTGCATCATAGGGCACGATGTGGTCGTGCTCGGCGACCGCATGCAGGATCGGAACCTTGATGTCTTCGAGCTTCGCCGCGCGGCCGCCGACCGACATGGTGTCGTTGAACAGCTTGTTGTCCCACATCAGGTCCTTGGTGATGGTGCGGAAATATTCTCCAGCCAGCGGCAGCGTATCGGTCGCCCAGCGATCGAACATCCGGTAGGACTTGACGAACTCGTCGTTCCAGATGTTTTCCCAGAGCTGAATCTGGCTCACCGTGCGCGAGGCCGGGCGCAGCATCTCGAACGAAGACAGGATCATCTCCGGCGGCACGTTGCCGACGCTGTCGACGAGGCGGTCGACGTCGAAATAGCGGCGGTCGGAGAAATTGGAGAACAGCTTCATCTCGCGGAAGTCGATCGGCGTGGTGAAGCAGATCAAGTTCTTCATCGGCCCGTCCTTGTGGATCGAGCCGTAGAGCAGCGACAGCACGCCGCCGAAGCAGTAGCCGATGACGGAGACGTCCTGCTCGCCGGAATCCTGCTGCACGCGGCGGACGCAATCCGGGATGAAGTCGAGGACGTAGTCCTCCATCCGCAGGCTCTTCTCTTCCGGACGCGGTGCGCTCCAGTCGAGCATGTAGACGTCGTAGCCGCGCCTCAGGAGGAACTCGATGAAGCTCTGGCCCGGCACGAGGTCGAGGATGTAGCCGCGATTGGTGGTCGCCATCACGATCAGCACCGGCACGCGGTAGATCTCGTCCGACATCGGCCGATAGTGGTAGAGGCTCATCGTGCCGCGCGAATGCAACACGTCTTTCGGCGTCGAGCCGAGCGTCGGGCCGGAGGTCGAGAAATATTCGACGCCCTTGATGCTGCGCTGGATTGCGCGCTGCACCTCGGACTGGATGCGCTCCGGGATGGAGGCGAAATCAAGTCCCGTCGGCGCGTTCATTTGGGCTCTCCGCCTTCGGACGGCGGGCGTTTCGTCCGCGGCGGCCGCGGCGCACCGTCGACGCCTTGCGGCAGTCCGGAACCTGCCGCCATCTGGCTCAGCATCGACTTCATCTCGCCGATCTGGGCCTCGATGGACTGTAGCCGTTCCGCAAGACCCGTGACCTGCTCCCGGCTCGGCAGATTCATACTGACAAGGTATTTCTCCATGAGCTCGCCGAGCTGCTTCTGAGCACCTGCAGCAACGCCGCCGGCCCGATTCATCGCTTGCGAGAACTCAGGCGACGACATGGCTTGATTGGCGAAAGAGTTGAACCCCTTCTCCATCTCGCCAACCATCTTCTGCCACACGGCAATGGGGTCGTTGGACTTGTCGGTCATCGGCGTCCTCCTGAAATCGAGAGCTGCGATGCCCTTCTTTTTTCGCCATACGACACCGTTGGGCGGTGCCGGTCAACCGGCAAGCAACAGGTGCGCTGATGCGCCCGCCGCTTCTTTGCGGCAGGAAACCGTGCGATACAGCATCGATCAGCAGGAGGGACCGCGCCCGTGAACGCCCATCAGCCGCCCAAGACCGTCCGCGCCAACGGCATCGACATTTGCTACGAGATTTTTGGCGACGACAACGCCGAGCCGCTGCTGCTGATCATGGGGCTCGGGGCGCAGATGATCCATTGGGACGATGCGTTCTGCGAGCAGCTCGCCGTGCACGGCTTTCGCGTGATCCGCTTCGACAATCGCGACATCGGCAAGTCGAGCCATCTGACCGGCGGCAAACGCCTGACGCCGCTCGAGCTGCTGAAGCTGCGCTTCCTCAGGATTCCCGTCGCCGCAACCTACAAGCTGATCGATATGGCCAAGGACACCGTTGGCCTGATGGACGCGCTCGGCATCAAGTCGGCGCATCTGGTCGGCGCCTCCATGGGCGGCATGATCGCGCAGGAGGTGACGCTGTCGTTTCCGCAGCGCGTGCGCTCGCTGACCTCGATCATGTCGACGACGGGCAATCCTCGCGTGCCGCCGCCGACACGCGAGGCCGCCGCGATGCTGATGGCTCCGCCGCCGCGCAGCAAGGAGGAGTTCATCGTCCGCTTCGGCCAGACCTGGAAGGTGCTGCGCGCCGGGGCCTTTCCGGAAGAGGAAGCACTCGATCCTGGTCGTGCCGAGCGCGTGTTCGCGCGCGGGCTCAATCCGGCCGGCGTCGGCCGGCAATTGCGCGCCGTGCTTGCCTCCGGCAGCCGCAAGGAGCGGCTGCATAGCGTGAAAGCACCGACGCTGGTGATCCACGGCACGGTTGATCCCTTGGTCCATCCCGAAGGCGGCAAGGACACGGCAACCTCGATCCCCGGCGCAAAACTGTTGATGATCGAGGGCATGGGCCACGCGCTACCGATGCGCTTCTGGCCGGAGATCATCGGCGCCATCGACAAGCACGCGCATGGCGCAGCAGTGCGGGCGGCGTAGATCGACGCGGGTGGTCTCTCCGCAGTGACCATGTGAGCTGCCGGTTACTGTCTTAACGCGAGCCGGCGCGAAAGCTATACAGGCCTCCCTCAATCGCAAGACAGAGGCCGCGGCCTCTCGGAGGTCACATGCATCTCATCGTCCGCCCGATCGCAATGATTGCGGCTTCCATCCTCATGCTGTCCCTCGGTAGCGGCGCCGCGATCGCCGGCAGCGCGCAGGAAGAAGCCAACCGCGCCGCCGTGCTTGCCTTCTACGAGAAGGGCCTCAATCAGAAGGACGCTGATGCAGCGATCGCCTATATCGGTAACCGCTATGTGCAGCACAATCCGAATGCGGCAGATGGTCCGGACGGCTTCCGGAAGTTCATCGGCTTCCTCCGTGAAAAGTTTCCGAACTCGCGCAGCGAGATCAAGCGCAGCTTCGTGGATGGCGACTACGTCATCCTGCACGTCCACTCCGTTCGCGAGCCCGGCACCAGGGGCCGCGCGATCGTGGATATCTTCAAGCTGGAGAACGGCAAGATCGTCGAACACTGGGACGTCGTTCAGGAGATTCCTGAAAATCCGGCAAACGGCAACACAATGTTCTGACGGATCGAACACGCAGAGAGGCAGACCGCCTAGCTCTTCCTCGCGATCCAGATCACGTGGCGCGCGCCGCCGCCTCTTCCGGTGGCGCGGACGTTGACTTCATTCACGTCGAAGCCGACGCTCCCAAGGCGCCTGGTGAATGCCGGGTTGGGCCCCGACGACCAGACGGCGAGCACGCCGCCCGGCCGCAGCGCCGTCTTGGCCGCCTTCAGCCCGCTCGCGTTGTAGAGTGCATCATTGCCCTTCCGGGTCAGCCCCTCCGGCCCGTTATCGACGTCGAGGAGAATGGCATCGAAGGCCGACCGCTGCGCCCGGATAATTTCGGCGACATCGGTCTCGCGGATGCTCACCCTGACATCATCGAGACTGTCGCCGAAGACCTGCGACATCGGACCTCGCGCCCAGGCGACCACCGCAGGCACGAGCTCGGAGACCACGATCTTCGCCTCGCTGCCGAGCACGGCGAGCGCCGCACGCAGCGTAAAGCCCATGCCGAGGCCGCCGATCAGGACGACGGGCTTTGCGACCGTCTCGATCTGCTTCGCCGCCAATGTCGCAAGCGCTGCCTCGGAGCCCGACAGGCGGCTGTTCATCAGCTCGTTGGTGCCGAGCATGATGGAGAACTCCTTGCCGCGCCGCATCAGGCGGAGCTCGCCATCGGAGCCGGGGATTTGGGCGGTGTCGATCTTTTCCCAGGGAATCATGCGCGAGCTTTAGCACGATCGGAAATCGTAGGGTGGGTTAGCCGAAGGCGTAACCCACCAACTTCGTTCTGCGTGCGCTGAAACATGGTGGGTTACGCTTCGCTAACCCACCCTACAATCTACGGCTAACCGCCCGCCCAGACGTCGAGCACATAGCGGTTCTTCGCGCCCATCTCCTCGATCCAGCGCGCACCGGCGGCGGCATCGCTACCGCTCTTCTCGCGATGGATCGCGACGAGCGCGGCCTTCACGTCCGGCTCCATCTTACCGCCGTCGCCGCAGACGTAGATGATGGCGCCCTGCTCGATCAGCGGCCAGACCTTGTCCTTCTGCGCTGCGATCACGTGCTGCACATAGGTCTTCGGTCCATCCGCGCGCGAGAACGCCGTGAAGAGCTCGGCGATGCCGCCTGCCGCCAGCGCCTTCAGCTCGTCGGCGTAGAGAAAATCCTGGTCGGGGTGGCGGCAGCCGAAGAACAACATGGCCGGACCAAGCGTAGCGCCTCTCGCCTTGCGCGCGGCGCGCTCCTGGAGGAAGCCGCGGAACGGCGCAAGTCCCGTGCCCGGGCCGATCATGATGATCGGCACGGATGGATCATCCGGGAGCCGGAAGCCGGCCTTGGTCTCACGCACGGTGGCGTAGATCGCATCGCCCGAGCGGCGGTTGGCGAGATAGTTGGAGCAGATGCCTTTGTAGACGCCGCGCCCGGAGGCGGCCTGCCCTTCGACCACGCCGACCGTGACGCTGCAACGCGCCGGATCGACCGACGGCGAGGAGGAGATCGAGTAATAGCGCGGCGCGAGCAGCGAGAGCATTTCCAGATAAACGTGGAACGACAATTCGCAGGCCGGATATTCGAGCAGCAGGTCGAACACCGATTTGCGCCTCGCCAGAATCTCGGTGCGGTAGCGCTCGGCCGGCTCGGCCTCCTCGCCGACGAAGGCCAGCAGCTTCGGCTTGGTGACCGGGCAGCGCGTGTGCTCGGCCATGATCTGGATCTGCTTCCGCGTCGCCACCTGCTGCAGCTCGACGAACTCGCTGAGCAGGCGGCCGACCGATACGGCCTCGCCGACCGGCAATTGCGCGCGGCGGCCTTCGGCGACCTGAAGCCTGATCTGGTCGGCCGGCAGGAAACCGAAGCGGCGGGCAACCGAATCCACCAGCGTCGGGTCGTTGCGCGGGACGACGCTCAGATGATCGCCGACGCGGTAGGTGATATTGGACGGCAGCTGCACCTCGATATGTCGCGTCGAGCGCTCCGACGGATTGGACCCGCTCTTGTTCTGAAGTTCGTCATTGATCAGCACCTTCATCGCCACCGCGCCGCCCTGGGCGACGATGGTGTTGACGGCGGTCACCGCCACAGGCTCGATCGCGTAGAGCGGGTCGTCCTCCGCGGTGCGGGTGAAGTTCCAGTCGATGCCGAATTCCTTGGTGGCGACCTGGGCAGCCGCCGGGAACCATTTCTGGAACTGACCGTCGAGGTCGCTGCGCGCATCGCCCTCGCCGCGCGGATAGACCGCGCGCGCGCCGTGCTTCGACAATTGCTCGTCGATGAAACGCGGCACCGATTGATAGGTCGCGGCCCAGTCGCTGTTGCCGCAGCCGAACACGGCGTAGCGCACACTGGCAAAGGCATCCTTCGCCAGGTCGTCGCCGAGCCATTTGACGAACTGCGTCGCATTGTCCGGGGGCGCTCCGTTATAGGAGGCGCAGATGATCAGCACGCCCCCCTCCCGCGGCAGCTTGCCGACGTACTCGTCGAGCGGCCCGAGATGCACGGCAAAGCCGTTGATCTCGGCGAGGTCGGCCATGCGCGTCGCGAGTTCCTCGGCGGTGCCGAGATTGGAGCCGTAAAGCACCAGCATCGGCGTGTTGTGGCCGGGCCGCGCCGTCGGCTGGCGCGGTGCCTTTGGCATTGAGGATGCAGCTGCGACAGGCCCGCCATAAGCACCGCGCTCGCGATCCGCGCGGGGGCGAACCTTGATCTTGAAGCCCTCCGGCTTCATCGTCAGCGTTTCCTTCAGGTGCATCTGGTAGCGCTGGTGGTCGATCAGCTTGAAGCGCTGGAGGATCATGCCGAGCGCGAGCGCGGCCTCGTGCATGGCAAAGCCGCGGCCGATGCAGGCACGCTGACCGTTGCCGAATGGCTTCCAGGCATTGATCGGCCGCTTGGCCTCCGCCTCGCGGCTGAAATTTTCGGGATCGAAGGCATCGGGATTCGGCCCCCAGACGGAGGGATCGCGATGCAGTGCCGTCACCAGAATGGTGATGAACGTGCCCTTCCTGAGCTTGTACTTGCCGCCGCCGATGGTCTCGTCGCTCAGCGGTGAGATGCCGTAGGCCGGCGCCGGCGGCCACAGCCGCAGCGCCTCCTTCAGGATCTGCGTGATGTAGGTGAGCTGCGTCACCTGCTGATAGGTCGGCTTCGCGTTGACATCGGGACCGAAGACGCGATCGACCTCGTCATAGGCCTTCTTGAGGATGTCGGGATGCTTCAAGAGCGCATAGAGCGTGTAGGACAACAGGCCGCTTGTGGTCTCGTGGCCGGCGATCAAAAACGTGTTGATCTGATAACGGATGTTGACGTCGTCCAGCTGCTCGCCGGTCGAGCGGTCGACGCCGGTCATCATCGCCGCGAGCATGTCCTTCTTGTCGTCGACCCCTTCCGCGCTCTTGCGGCGCTCTGCGATGATCTCGTCGACCATCTTGTTCATGAAGGCGACGTCTTCGGCGAGCGTCTTGCGCCGCTTCTGCATCCAGATCTGCTCGAACGGCAGACCGCGCGTCATCATGATGGTTTCGAGCGAGCGCACCAGCGACTCGACGAAGGGATGGTAGTCGCGCCGGTAGAACGAATTGAAGCGGTACTCGAAGCCGCACAGGCCGATCGTGTCCAGCGTCAGCGCCGTCATGTCGTGGACGACGTCGATCTCGTCGTCGGCGTTCAGCCGCTCCCATTTGTTGACGAGCTGCTCGGCGATGTCGACCATGCTGGGGTGATAGGACTGCATGGCGCGGTTGCCGAAGGGCTGAAGCAGGATGTTGTGCGCCTTGCTCCAGTTCGGCTCCCTGGTGTCGGCCGTGAACAGGCCGTCGCCGCCGACCGCGCGCACGCGCCGCAGCGCGCCACGCACCGTCTTGTCGAACCGCTTCTCGTCGGAGAGCTCGTCGACGAGATCGTGGCCGGAGACGACGACGATCGGCGAGCCCATCATGTCGAGCCAGAAGATCGGCCCGAGCTCCTTGGCCAGCCGCGTCAGGTGCTGCACAGGGGCGGCGGAATCCAGCGACAGCATGTTGCCGACCACCGGCTTGGTCGGCGGCTGCGGAATCGGGTCCAGACGATTCTTGGATGACATTGACGTGCGCTTCCCCCTCAGTAACCCTCGTCATTGCGAGGAGCTCTTGCGACGAAGCAATCCAGACCGTCACCGCGGAGAGATCCTGGATTGCTTCGCTTCGCTCGCAATGACGAACTACCCAAATCGCCTTCTACGCCATTCGATCAGCTTGGCGCTGACCTCGTCCGGCTTCTCCTGCTGCGTCCAATGGCCGCTGTCGCGGACCAGATATTTTTCGAGATCGGGAATCAGCTTGTCCATACCATCGGCGGAAGACGGCGGCAGCACCGCGTCGTTCTCGGCCATGATCATCAGCGACGGCACGCGTACCGTATGATCGAGCCCTTCGGCGCCCACCCAGTTGCGCGACATGTTGCGGTACCAGTTGATGCCGCCGGTAAAGCCGGTCCTGGTGAAATTGTCGACGAACACCTTCTTCTCTTCCGGCGACAGGATCGGCGCACGCGGATCGTGCTTCGCGTCATAGGCCGCAATCATCTGCGGAAACGCCAGGTTGAGCCGTGGCGAAGCGCCGACGCCGGCAACCACTTCCTCCGCCGGCGCGTCGGGCGGGCGCGGCGCCGGCTTGCGCATGAACGCATCGAAGGTCTGCTCGACGCGGCTGCCAAAAATCCTGTCGGGCTCACGCGACGGGTCCTGGAACTGCACGATGTACATCTTGTCGCCAAACCGCGCGCGCAGGAGCTCGATCGGATCGGCCCAGGCCCGGTTGGTATGGGGGGTATTGATGCCGACCACGCCGGCGACACGGCCGATATGCCGCAGCGGCATCTGCCAGACGATGAAGCCGCCCCAGTCGTGGCCGACGAAGATCGCCTTGTCGATCCCGAGATGATCGAGCAGACCGACGAGATCGCCGGTCAGGTGCTCGATGTCGTAGTCCTCGACCGGCTCGGGCCGGTCGGTCGCGCCATAGCCACGCTGGTCCGGTGCGATCACCCGGATTCCGGCCTCGCTCAGCGCCTTGATCTGATGGCGCCAGGAGAAGGCGAGTTCCGGCCAGCCATGGCACAGCACCATCGGCGGGGTATCGGAGACCGGACCCGCCTCGTAATAACCCATGCGGATTCCGTTCGTCTGCACGAACTTGAGCGGCGGCATTTCGATCATCGAGACAATCCTACTCTGCAGCGCCCTTGATGTCGGCCGCGGGTGGGGCGTAGGCCGCCTCCAGCGCAGCAAACTCCTCGGGCAACATGTCGCACATCACCTGCACATGCGGAATGATGTTGGCACCGACGATGAAACCGAAATCGAGCTGGTCGCGATAGCTCTGCACGGTGATGTTGAGCGCCTGCCCGTGCGTCGAGATCGACACCGGGAAGATGTGCAGCAGCTCGGCACCCGCCGCGTAGAGCGTCTGCCGCGGTCCGGGCACGTTGGACACCGTGATGTTGGCGGCCGGCGGCAGCACGTCCGACAGGTTCGAGCGGCTGTAGAGCAGTGCCAGGATCTGCACCATGATCGGCGCGCCCAGCATCGAGATGTTGGACACTTGCGGCATCAGGGCACGCAGCGGATGCGACATCTCCTTGGACTTGGTCGATTGCGCGATGATCGCCTCCAGTCGCGCCTTTGGATCGTCGATGTCGGTCGCGATCGCGCAGATCATGCCGAAAACCTGGTTGTTGGCCTCGGTGTTGCCTTCCTCGCGCAGCGAGATCGGCACCGCGGCGGTCAGCGATTTCGCCGGCAGCGTGCCGTATTGCCGGAGATAGCGGCGGACCACGCCGGAGGCGAGCGCCAGCACGACGTCGTTGAGCTTGCCGCCGGCCTGCTTGGCCAGCGCCTTCGCCCGCGACAGCGGGATCGACACGCCGGCGAAGCTGCGCTCCGAGGAGATGGTCTTGTTGAGCATGGTCGGCGGCGACACCATGCTGGCCAGGCTCTCGCGCGACTTCGGATCGGCGACCTTGCCGAGCACGTCGGACACACTCTTGAGCACGGTCGGGATGTTGCCGGCGAAGCGCACCGCGCTCTCGATCTGGTACATCGCGTTGTCGAACAGGATCGAGCCGATGTCGCTCTTGCCGGTGCGCGGCAGCTGCAGGTTCTTCGCAGCGGCCGACGCATCGAGCGGCTGGCTGAAGAGCTGCTGGTAGGAATCGAGCAGGTTGGCGGCGATGTCGCGCGGCTCCTGTCCGGGCTTTGCTCCCGCCGCCGGCGGATCGACCTTCCGCGGGATCGGCGAGATGTCGTAGATCATGTTGGTCAGGGCCGCGCCGGCACCACCGTCGATGGCGGCATGGTGCATCTTGGAATAGAGCCCGACCTCGTTGTCCTTCATGCCCTCGAACACGTAGAACTCCCAGAGCGGGCGGGCGCGGTTCAGGAGCTTGGCGTGCATCCAGCCGACGATGCGCTCCAGCGTGGCGCGGTCGCGCGGCTGCGGCAGGCTGGCGCGAAAGATGTGACGGTCGATGTCGAACTGATCGTCCTCGACCCAGGAGGGATGGTCGATGTCGAGCGGCGCCTTCTCCAGCCGCGCCTTCAGGATCGGCGCGATGTGCAGGCGCGAGACGATCATCGCCTTGAAGTCTTCGAAGAAGTCGCCCTTGTAATCGTCGGGCAGGCGAAAGATCGCCATGCTGCCGACATGCATCGGCATTTCCGGCGTTTCCAGATAGAGAAACGACGCGTCCAGCGACGACAGCTTCTTACCGTCAGCCATAGTTCCCTCCCGCAAGATTTGACGGGCGCCTTGGCGGCGCTTCTCGTCAGGCCGATATTGCCCGCTCCGGCGGGGCATATGCAATGGCAAACGGCCCTGCCCGGTCAAATGGCCAGAATTCCCCCTCCGGTTGCGCCAGCCGGTCCGCCACGGCCCACAGCGCTGCGGGGTTCACGCCGAGCCCGATATGGCTCGCCAGGTGCACCTCGATGTTCTCGGCACGGTCCGAGGGGCGCAACAGACAGGTCCGCCAGTTCACGACACCGTCGGCGCGAGAATAGATCGACGTCGCCGGCACCGGCAGATCGCCGGCGATCGCCTCGCGCAGTTCGGCAAAATCCTCGACCCGTTCGCCGGACAGCGCCTCGTAGAGCCGCGTGGCATTGGTCGCCCGCACGTCGTTGGCAAAAGGACTGCCGAGCGTCACGACGTAACGGACCATGTCCGGCGCCTGGAGCGCGAGATCGCGGGCATAGACGCCGCCGAGGCTCCATCCGACCAGGCTGACCTTGCGCCCCCTCGCGGCGTGGATCTCGGCGAGGCGGGCACGAAGAGCTTCCCGCATCCGCCCCAGCCCGCCGAGATTGCGGCCCATCCGCCAGGCATGTGCCTCATAGCCGAGCTCGCTGAGATAGCGCCGCATCGGCGCCATCGAAAGATCGCTGGCGAGAAAGCCGGGCAGCGTCAGCACCGGATGGCCGTCGCCCCTGGGTGCGCGCATCAGGAGCGGCGACAACAGCAGGCTGGCGTTGAACTCGAACAGCCCGCGGGCTTCGGCGAGCAGCAAACCAAGGCCCGGCGGACGAAGCCGGTCTGACGCTTGCGGCCCGTCCCGCCCGGGCGCCATTATTTCTTCTTGTCGCTGCTGCGCGTTCCGCCGAGGCCGGCCATGGTGACGAACATGTCCTGAAACCGCTCGGCGAGCTTCGGATCGAAAGTGAACCAGCTCTGGATCAGCGATTCCGGCGAGACCTTGTCGATATTGCTCAGGACCTGCTGCTGCAGCTTGTCCATGACGGCAATCTGCATCGGCGAGACATCCGGCAATCCGAAGAACTGACGGGCCTCTAGGGGGGTGCAGTCGATTTCGATGTTAACTTTCATGTCCCCTCCGGATGAGATTCGAGCAGTCTGTCGGAGTATCGCCGCGACACGGTGTGCAACGCAAGCGACCTCAGACGCGCTGCGGGGCGCAGGCTCCCGCAATCGGCGGGTATGGTCAATCAAATCGCTCGGCCGCGACCGCAGCGCGGACCGCGGAGAGGCCAACGGCCGACAGGGCCAGTCTCCCTTTATCCCGGGACTTCACAGGTCGAAAGTCGAATGTCATTCGCGCGCCTGCCTCCCCTAGATTGCCGGTCAGCATTGCTGCACAGCGGTGCAACTTGGCGCGTTCCTTGCTGGAATGGCGCTTGCACGGGTCGTGAACTCTGGGCAACATGGATCGATAAGCCCCGCCGAACAATGAAAAATCACGGCGCGGCAGAGTGGAGAGGGTCAAGAATGTCAGTCGGACGAACTCTGTTTGCGGCGACGCTCGCCGGTACGCTTGCGTTGGCGGTCTCGCCGGCGTCGAGCCAGACGCTACGTTATGCCAACCAGGGTGACCTGAAGTCGCTCGACCCCTATACACTCAACGAGAGCACCACCCACGCCCATCTCGGTCACGTCTATCAAGGCCTCACCGCGCGCGACAAGGACCTCAAGATCATTCCGGCGCTGGCGGAAAGCTGGGAAACTCCGGAGCCGACCCGCTGGCGCTTCCATTTGCGCAAGGGCGTGAAATTCCACAACGGCGACCCCTTCACCGCCGACGACGTGGTGTTCTCCGCCGATCGCGTCCGCAAGAAGGGGTCCAATATGCAGACCCGTCTTGCGCCCGACGTCAAGGTGGTCAAGGTCGACGACTACACCGTCGATTTCGTCCTGCCCTCGCCCAATCCCATCCTTCATAACTCGTGGGATGTCTGGTACATCATGGACAAGAAATGGGCCGAGGAGAACAACGTCGTCGACCCGACGCCGGTGGCGGCGACCACGCCGAGCTACGCCTCGCTCCACGAGAACGGCACCGGCCCCTTCATCATCGAGAGCCATCAGCCCGGCGTGAAGACGGTGTTCAAGGCCAATCCCAATTACTGGGGCAAGGTCGAAGGCAATCTGAAGGAGATCATCTTCACCCCGATCTCCTCCGACGCCACCCGCGTCGCCGCCCTGCTCTCGGGCGAAGTCGACGTCATCGAGCCGGTGCCGATCCAGGACATCTCCCGCGTCGATTCCAGCCCGAATGCCCAGGTGCTGAAGGGGCCGGAGCTGCGCACCATCTTCATCGGCTTCGACCAGATGCGGGATGAGCTGCTCTACTCCAACATCAAGGGCAAGAACCCGTTCAAGGACATCAAGGTCCGCGAGGCGTTCTACAAGGCGATCGACATCGAGCTGATCAAGACGCGCGTGATGCGCGGGCTGTCGGCGCCGTCGGCGCTGATGATTGCGCCGGAGCTGTTCATACTGTCCAAGGAGTTCACGCGGCCGAAATTCGATCCCGACGGCGCCAAGAAGCTCCTGACCGAGGCCGGCTATCCCGACGGCTTCGAGGTCACCATGGACTGCCCGAACGATCGTTATGTCAACGACGCCGCGATCTGCCAGGCCGTCGTCGGCATGCTCGCCCGCATCGGCGTCAAGATCAATCTGCTGGCGCAGCCGAAGGCGCAGTACTTCGCCAAGGTGCTGAAGCAGGGCGGCTACCAGACCTCGTTCTATCTGCTGGGCTGGACGCCGAGCACGATGGATTCCCATAACGTGCTCTACGACATCATGGGCTGCCGCGACGATGCGAAATCCTCGCGCGGTGAGGCCAATCTCGGCGGTTACTGCAACAAGGAGTTCGACGCCATCACCGACAAGGTGCTGGTCGAAACCGACACCGCCAAGCGCAACCAGCTGATCAAGCAGGCCTACGAAATCGGCAACAAGGACTGGTCCTACATCCCGCTGCACCAGCAGGCGCTGGCCTGGGGCGTATCGAAGAAGGTCAACCTGCCGCAGCGCGCCGACAATCTCGTCATGTTCCATTGGGCGACCAAGAAGGAATAGCGTCAGTTGAACACAAGGTCCCGGGAGCGTCAGGCTTCCGGGACCTTTCCTTTTCCGGCCGACCAAGACGTCGGCTGTAAGCACACCCAAGGACAGTGGAAGAAATGCTCGCTTTCACTCTACGCCGCGCCGTTCAGGCTATCGGCGTCATGTTTGCCGTTGGCATCATCGCATTCTCGATGTTCCGATTCGCCGGCGATCCCGTCAACCAGATCGTCTCGATCGACACGTCGGCGGCCGAACGCGAAGCCGTGCGCAAGTCGCTCGGCCTCGATGATCCCGTGCCGGTGCAATTCGTGCGCTATTTCGGCGACGCCGCGCAGTTCAAGTTCGGCGTCTCCTATCAGTTCCGCCAGCCGGTCTCGACGCTATTGATGGAGCGCATGCCCGCGACGCTGGAACTTGCGATCTGCGCGACCGTATTTGCCATGGTGTTCGGCATCCTGATGGGCGTCTATTCGGCGCTGAAGCGCGACACCGCGCTCGCCAAATTATTCCAGGCGGTTTCGCTGATCGGCATCTCGCTGCCGACGTTCCTGATCGGCATCCTCCTGATCTATCTGTTCGCGGTGACATTGGGCTGGTTGCCCTCGTTCGGCCGCGGCGAGGTGGTCAGGCTCGGCTGGTGGACGACGGGCCTGCTCACGCTGTCGGGCCTGAAGGCGCTGATCATGCCCTCGATCACGCTCGGCCTGTTCCAGATGACCCTGATCATGCGGCTGGTGCGCGCGGAGATGCTGGAAGTGCTGCGAACCGACTATATCCGCTTCGCGCGCGCCCGGGGGCTGACCACCCGTGCCATCCATTTCGGCCACGCGCTGAAGAACACGCTCATTCCCGTGATCACGGTGGCCGGGCTCCAGTTTGGCTCGGTTATTGCATTTTCGATCATCACCGAAACCGTGTTCCAGTGGCCGGGCATGGGACTTCTGTTCGTCCAGGCCGTGCAAAACGTCGATATCCCGATCATGGCCGCCTACCTGCTGATGGTCTCGCTGATTTTCGTCACCATCAATCTGGTGGTCGATATCCTCTACACCGTGGTCGATCCGCGCCTGCGCTCGACCGTCGGCCGCGCGACATAAGGCAGCCTGCATGTCCGACGCAGTCGTCTCCAACTCCGACAAGCAGAGCACGCAGCCGACGTACGCCGCCCGCGGCTGGTTCAGCCGCGCGCTCGACAGCGACGTCTTCTATTCCTTCCGCCGCTCCAAGCTCACCATGGTTGCGGCCGCCATCACGGTCTTGTTCTTCCTGCTTGCGATCTTTGCCTCCTGGCTTGCGGTCCAGAACCCGTTCGATCCGGCGCAACTTCAGCTGATGAACTCGCGGATTTCGCCGCTATGGACCGCCGACGGCCAGAGCCCGTTCCTGCTCGGCACCGATGAGCAGGGCCGCGACGTGTTCTCCGCCATCCTCTATGGCATGCGTATCTCGCTCGCCGTCGGCGTCGCCGGCGTGATCTTCGCCGGTGCGCTCGGCATCGCGCTCGGCCTGATCGCCGGTTATTTCGGCGGCGCGGTGGACGGCGTGATCATGCGGATCGCCGACGTCCAACTCACCTTCCCCGCCATCCTGATCGCGCTGCTGGTCAATGGCATCGCGAAATCGATCCTCGGCAACCGGCTGGATGCGACCAGCATGCTGGTGGTGCTGGTGATCTCGATCGGCCTGAGTTTCTGGGTCGGGTATGCCCGGACCGTGCGCGGTTCCGTGATGGTCGAGAAGAACAAGGACTACGTGGCCGCCGCGCAGCTGATCGGCCTGCCCGCTCCCGTGATCATGCTGCGGCATGTGCTGCCGAACACGATGGGTCCGATCCTGGTCATCGCCACCATCAACCTCGCGCTCGCCATCATCACCGAGGCGACGCTGTCCTTCCTCGGCGTCGGCCTGCCCGACACCATGCCCTCGCTCGGCACGCTGATCCGCATCGGCAACAACTATTTGTTCGCGGGCGAATGGTGGATCGTCGCCTTTCCGGGGCTCGCGCTCGCCGCGCTGATCCTCTCCATCAACCTGCTCGGCGACTGGCTGCGCGACGCGCTCAACCCAAAACTTCGATGAGTACGCCTCGCCCATGACCGAACCTGTTCTCTCCGTGCGTAATCTTCAGGTGGAGTTCGCCTCCCGCCGCGGCACGCTGCGCGCCATCGACGACATCTCCTTCGACATCGCCAAGGGCGAGGTGCTCGGCGTGGTCGGCGAATCCGGCGCCGGCAAATCCGTCACCGGCCTTTCGGTGATCGGCCTGATCGATCCGCCGGGCCGCATCGCCGGCGGCGAGATTCATCTCGCGGGCCTGCGCATCGATAATCTGCCGCCGGAGGAGATGCGCCGCATCCGCGGCAAACGCATCGGCATGATCTTCCAGGATCCCCTCACCTCGCTCAATCCGCTGTATCGGGTCGGCGACCAGATCGTGGAAACGATCCGGACCCACCTCAATCTGTCCGAACAGGCGGCTCGCCGCCGCGCCATCGACCTGCTCGCCGAAGTCGGTATTCCCGCGCCGGAAAAGCGCATCGACGGCTATCCGCACGAGTTCTCCGGCGGCATGCGCCAGCGCGTGGTGATTGCACTGGCCATCTGCGCCGAGCCGGAGCTGATCATCGCGGATGAGCCGACCACGGCGCTCGACGTCTCCGTGCAGGCGCAGATCATCTCGCTGATCAAGCGGCTCGGCCGCGATCACGGCACCGCGGTGATGCTGGTGACGCACGACATGGGCGTGATCGCGGAGACCTCGGACCGCGTCGCGGTGATGTATGCCGGCCGCGTCGCCGAGATCGGTCCGGTGCAGGACGTCGTGAGGAACCCGCTGCATCCCTACGCAAAGGGATTGATGGGCGCGATCCCGACGCTCGCGGGCGAGGACAAGCGCCTGGTGCAGATTCCCGGCTCCATGCCGCGCCTGTCGGCGATTCCGCGCGGCTGCTCGTTCAATCCGCGCTGCGCATTCGCATTCGACCGCTGTCGTGTCGATCGGCCGGAGCCACTGCCGCGGGGCACGCAATCAGTCGCCTGCCATCTCTATGACAACGTGCCGGCGGAGAGCGCGGCATGAGCGCCCCGTTCGTCAAGGCCACAAATCTGCGCCGCGTCTTCGATGTCTCGAAGCCCTGGCTCAACCGCGTGCTGGAAGGCGGGCATCTCGAATATCTGAAGGCTGTCGACGACGTCACCTTCGACATCAGGAAGGGCGAGACCTTTGCGCTGGTCGGCGAGTCCGGCTCCGGCAAGACCACGGTGGCGCGGATGGTGGTCGGCCTGTTGCCGCCGAGCTCCGGCGACGTCCAGATCGACGGCGTCTCGATGGCCGACCCGCGGCAGGCGCCGGCGCGGCGAAAGCTGCGCCGCCGCATCCAGATGATATTCCAGGACCCCTATGCGAGCCTGAACCCGCGTTTCCGGGTCGATGCCATCATCTCCGAGCCGATCCGCGCCTTCGACCTGATCCAGGGCGAGCGCGACATCCAGGCGCGCGTCGGCGAGCTGCTCAGCCTCGTCGGCCTGCATCCCGACGACCGGCTGAAATTTCCGCACGAATTCTCCGGCGGCCAGCGCCAGCGTATCGCGATCGCACGGGCGCTCGCCTCCGATGCCGAGTTCATCGTCTGCGACGAGCCGACCTCGGCGCTCGACGTCTCGGTGCAGGCGCAGATCCTGAACCTGATGCGCGACCTCCAGGACAAGTTCGGCCTGACCTACATGTTCATCAGCCACAACCTTGCCGTGGTCCGCCACATGGCGAGCCGCGTCGGCGTGATGTATCTCGGCCGCATCGTCGAGATCGCGGAAGGCCGCGAGCTGTTCGCCCGTCCGCGCATGCCCTACACCAAGATGCTGCTGGGCGCCGTGCCTGATCTTGCCATGAGCGGCCGCCAGCGCATTCCGGTCAAGGGCGAGATCCCGAACCCGATCAATCCGCCGCCCGGCTGCGCCTTCAATCCGCGCTGTCCGCTGGCGTTCGATCTCTGCCGCAAGGAAGCGCCGGAACTGATCGACGGCGTCGCCTGCCATGCGGTTAACACCGCGCCGGTACCGGCGTGACGCGCGCGTGCCATGCGGCCTGCGCATTGGCGGCACGGCATCGCCTGTGATCAATTGCGCGCGCCACAACGAAGGTAGCGAAATCCCATGGCCAGCAACGTCAATCCAGATCCCTTCACGACGCGTCCCGAGATCGAGGGCACGTTCGGGGTCGTCGCCACCACGCACTGGATCGCGACCGCCGTCGGCATGGCTATTCTGGAAAAGGGCGGCAACGCCTTCGATGCCGGCGTCGCCGCCGCTTTCACGCTCCAGGTGGTCGAGCCGCATCTGAACGGCCCAGGCGGCGACGTGCCCGTTATCGTGCACGACGTGAAGCGCGGCCGCACCGAGGTGATCTGCGGCCAGGGTCCTGCACCGGCGCGCGCCACCATCGCGCATTACAAGAGCGAAGGCCTCGACATGGTGCCGGGCACCGGCCTGCTCGCCGCCTGCGTGCCCGGCACCTTCGAATCCTGGATGATGCTCTTGCGAGACTACGGCACCATGCGCGTGCGCGACGTGCTGGAGCCCGCGATCTCCTACGCGCGCGACGGCTACCCGCTGGTCGAGCGCGCCTGCGCCACGATCCAGACCGTCGAGCAGCTGTTCCGCAAGCACTGGCCGACCTCGGCCGCGGTCTACCTGCCGAACGGCGAGGTACCCAAGCCCGGCACGCTCTTCACCAACAAGACGCTGGCCGCGACCTACGCCCGCATCCTCAGCGAGGCCGAGAGCGGCGGCGGAGGCCGCGATGCCGAGATCGAGCGCGCGCGAAGATCCTGGTCACACGGTTTCGTCGCGGAATCCATCGACAAATTCTGCCGCACGCAAGAGGTGATGGACGTCAGCGGCTCGCCGCATCGCGGCGTGCTCTCAGCCGACGACATGGCACGCTGGCAGCCGACCATCGAGGCGCCGCTCACCTACGACTATGGCCGCTACACCGTCTGCAAAGCCGGTGTCTGGAGCCAGGGGCCGGTGACGCTGCAACAGCTCGCGCTGCTCAAGGGCTTTGCACTCGACGGACTCGACCCGACCGGGCCGGAGTTCATCCATCTCCAGATCGAATGCGCCAAGCTCGCCTTCGCCGACCGCGAAAAATTCTACGGCGATCCGAAGTTCAACGAGATCCCGGTCGCGACACTGCTGTCGGATGCCTACAACGACGAACGCCGCAAGCTGGTCGCCGAGCAGGCCTCGCTCGACTTCCGCCCCGGCTCGGTCGAGGGCTTTGGCGGCGTGGTCAAGCTGCGGCGCGCCGAAGGCCAGCGCGAAGCGGTCGGCGCGCTCGGCGCCGGCGAGCCGACGGTCGGACGCTTCGGCGAGGTGCGCGGCGACACCGTGCATTTCGACATCATCGACAAGGCCGGCAACATGGTCTCCTCGACGCCGTCGGGCGGCTGGCTGCAATCTTCGCCGATCATTCCGGAGCTCGGCTTCTGCCTCGGCAGCCGCGCGCAGATGTTCTGGCTGGAGGAAGACCATCCGGCATCGCTCGCGCCGGGCAAGCGGCCGCGCACGACGCTGTCGCCGACCATGGCGCTGCGCGACGGCGAGCCGTATCTCGCCTGGGGCTCGCCGGGCGGCGACCAGCAGGATCAGTGGATCACGCAATTCTTCCTGCGCCACGTCCATTGCAATCTCAATCTCCAGGAATCGATCGACGCGCCGGCCTGGCATTCCGAGCACTTCCCGATCTCGTTCTGGCCGCGCACCGCGCGCCCCGGCGTGCTCGTGGTCGAGAACCGCGTGCCGAAGGCGACGATCGAGAATCTGCGTGAGCGCGGGCATATCGTCGAGATCGGCCCCGACTGGTCCGAGGGCCGCCTCACCGCAGCCTCGCGCGTCGGGGTGCGCCGCCGCGCCGCCGCCAATCCCCGCGGCATGCAGGGCTACGCAGCAGGACGCTGATGGACAGAATATGACCTGGTCGATCATCGCACGTGATCCTGCCACCGGCCAGTTCGGCATCGCGGTTGCAACCCGCTTCTTCGCCGTCGGCGCGCGCGTGCCCTATATCGCCGCCGGCCTTGGCGCGATCGCGACCCAGGCCTTCGTCAATCCCTATTACGGCATCGACGGCGTCAAGCTGTTGCGTGAAGGCCTGAACGCGCATGACGTGCTCGCCAGCCTGCTCGCGACCGACGACGGGCGCGAAAGCCGCCAGATTCACATCATGGACGCGAGCGGCGCGATTGCCGCGCACACCGGGCGCGACTGCGTCGACTGGTGCGGCCACATCGCGGGCAGCGGCTTCTCCATCGCCGGCAACATGCTGGCTGGCCCTGACGTGCTCGACGAGACGGCCAAAACCTACATCGCCAATGACAGCCTGCCCTTTCCGCGCCGCCTGCTCGCGGCGATGCGCGCGGGCGAAGCCGCCGGCGGCGACAAGCGCGGCAAGCAGTCCGCAGCACTCCTGATCCACGGCGAGGAGGAATGGCCGGCGCTGGACATTCGCGCCGACGATCATTCCGATCCGCTCGGCGAGCTCGAGCGGCTCGAACGGGTCAGCCACGAGCTCTGGGTGCACTTCCGCAACTCCATGCCGACACGGCAGAACCCGGCCGGCAACACCGATCGCAGCGTCATCGACGCCAGCATCGCCGCGGCGCGTGCAAGACGATCATGAGCACAAGCCCACTCATCGAGATCACGGATCTGCGTATCCGCTTCCACGGCGACGACGGCCGCGTCACCCATGCGGTCGACAGTGTCGATCTCAGCGTCGCCAATGGCGCGACGCTCGGCCTCGTCGGCGAATCCGGCTGCGGCAAGAGCGTGACATCGCTGGCGATCATGGGATTGCTGCCGAAGCAAAGCGCGGAGATATCAGGCGCGATCCGCTTCGACGGCTTCGACCTGCTGAAGACATCCGATCAGACCTTGCGCGACCTCCGCGGCAACCGGCTCGCGATGATCTTCCAGGAGCCGATGACCTCGCTCAACCCGAGCTTCACCATCGGCGACCAGATCATCGAGACGATCCTGCGCCATCGTGGCGGCTCGCGGCGCAGCGCACGCGACCGCGCGATCGAGCTGCTTCGGCGGGTCCATATCCCCTCGCCGGAGCGGCGGATCGACGAATATCCGCACAAGCTCTCCGGCGGCATGCGCCAGCGCGTGATGATCGCGATGGCGCTGGCCTGCGACCCCCGCCTCCTGATCGCGGACGAGCCGACCACCGCGCTCGACGTCACCTTGCAGGCGCAGATCCTGGAGCTGATGCGGGAATTGAAGGCGGCAAGCGGCGCCGCGATCATCCTGATCACCCACGACCTCGGCGTGGTCGCCGAGGTCTGCGACGAGGTCGCGGTGATGTATGCCGGTGAGATCGTCGAGCGCGCGCCGGTGGATGAATTGTTCTCGACGCCGCAGCATCCTTACACCGTCGGCCTGCTCGGCTCGATCCCGCGGCTCGACCACCGTGCCGAGCAGCTTGCGACGATCGAAGGCATGGTCCCGAACATGGCGCAGCCCCCCGTCGGCTGCCGCTTCGCCGCACGCTGCCCCTTTGTGCTGGACGCCTGCACCAAGGCGCCGCCACCGCTCGTGGAAATCAGCCCCGGTCACCTCTCGCGCTGCATCCGCGCGCCGCTCGAACGTCTGGTGTCGTGATGGCGCTGCTCGAGGTCGAAGGCCTGGTCAAGCATTTCGTCGCCGAGCGCTCGCTGTTCGGCCGGGCGCTCGCGCATGTCAAAGCGGTCGATGGCGTCAGCTTCTCGCTGGAAGCCGGCAAGACGCTGGCCCTGGTCGGCGAATCCGGTTGCGGCAAATCCACCGTCAGCCGCCTGGTGCTGCGGCTGATCGAGCCGGATGCCGGCACGATCCGTTTCGATGGCCGCGACCTTCTCTCGCTCGACGCCGGAACGCTCCGCGCGTTCCGCCGTGAAGCGCAGATCATCTTCCAGGACCCCTACGCCTCGCTCAATCCGCGCATGACGGTCGGCCAGATCCTGACCGAGCCGCTGGCGCTGCACGATCTCGTGCCGCCGGCGCGGCGGCGCGAGCGCGTCGAGGAAATCTTGCGGCTGGTCGGCCTGGAGCCGCGCCTTGCCCGGCGCTATCCGCACGAATTCTCGGGCGGCCAGCGGCAGCGCATCGCCATTGCCCGCGCGCTCGCGGTCGAACCGAAGCTGATCATCTGCGACGAGCCGGTCTCGGCGCTCGACGTCTCGATCCGCTCGCAGATCCTGAACCTCCTGCGTGAGCTCCAGGACCGGCTCGGCCTTGCCTACATTTTCGTCTCGCATGACCTCGCCGTGGTCAAGCACATCGCCGACCACGTCGCGGTGATGAATCTCGGCCAGATCGTCGAGACGGCGGAAGCGGACGCGCTGTTCGCCGCGCCCCGGCACCCCTATAGCCGCGCGCTGCTGTCCGCGATTCCCGTGCCTAAACCGCGGGCAAAGCGCAGCCGGATTGTGCTTCAGGGAGAGATCCCCAGCGCGCTGAATCCGCCGCCGGGATGCCGCTTCCACACCCGCTGTCCCTATGTCGTGGACCGCTGCCGCAGCGAAATGCCTCAGCTTGTCTCGGATGGCATCGGACATGCAACGGCCTGCCACCGAACGTCGGAACTGCCGTCGTCCGCGGCCATCGTCCCCATGGACGGCGGTTTCTCGCCGGTTCTTGAAAAATTGGTTGCCGCCTTCAGCGGCGGTCCGGAAGCAGCACGCGCTGGCGGGGTTAGTTCATTGGGGACGGACCCCGCATAGCCGTGAAACAGAGGTTGAGACCGATGAGCTTTATGCGTTTGACAATCCTGGCGTCGGCCTTGCTGACGTCGCTCGTGGGCACAGCCCAGGCTCAGACCACGCTTCGCATCGGAATCGCCGAAGACCCTGATATCCTCGATCCCAGCATCGGCCGCACCTATGTCGGCCGCATCGTGTTCTCAGCGTTCTGCGACAAGCTGTTCGACATCGACGAGAAGCTCAACATCGTGCCGCAGCTCGCGCTGTCCCACGAGACGTCGGCCGACGGCAAGGAGATGACGATCAAGCTTCGGCCAGGCGTCAAATTCCACGACGGCGAGCCGCTGGACGCCGAAGCTGCAAAATTCTCGATCGAGCGTCACATGACGCTGCCGACCTCGTTCCGGAAGTCGGAGCTCGCCAGTGTTGATCATGTCGAAGTCGTCGATCCCCTGACCATCAAGCTGGTGCTCAAGACGCCGTACTCACCGCTGATCGCCCAGCTCACCGACCGCTCCGGCATGATGGTCTCGCCCAAGGCGGCGAAGGAGGCCGGTGACAAGTTCGGCCTGCATCCGGTCTGCGCCGGCCCCTACAAGTTCGTCGAGCGCGTGCAGCAGGATCGCATGGTGTTCGAGAAGTTCGCCGACTACTGGAACAAAGACAACATCCATATCGATCGCGTCGTGTTCCTGCCGATCGTCGACGCCACGGTGCGCCTCGCCAACCTCAAGTCCGGCGGACTCGATTTGATAGAGCGCGTGCTGGCCACCGACATCAAGGACGTCCGCGCCGATTCCCGCCTCGTGCTGTCGACCGCGCCGGAGCTCGGCTATTACGGCCTCACCGTCAACATCGGCAACGACAAGGCCAAGGGGCCGCTGAGCCAGTCGGCAAAGGTCCGCCAGGCGCTGGATCTGTCGATCGATCGCGAGGCCATCAACCAGGTCGTGTTCAACGGCGAATTCAGCCCCGGCAACCAATGGGTCAGCCCGACGCATCCCTATTATCAGAAGGCATTCCCGGTCCGTGGACGCGACATCGCCAAGGCGAAGGCGCTGTTGAAGGAGGCCGGCGTCACCGTGCCGGTGACCGTGGACTACATGATCCCCAAGGGCGCCGAGAACGAAGCCGTGGCGCAGGTCGTCCAGTCGATGGCCGCCGAAGCCGGCTTCGACATCAAGGTCCGCGTTGTCGAATTCGCCACCACCTTCAAACAGGCCCAGGCCGGCGAGTTCCAGATCTTCCAGATCAACTGGAGCGGACGCATCGACCCGGACGGCAACTCCTACATCTTCATCCGCAGCAAGGCGCCGCAGAACGACGGCGTCTATTCGAACCCCGAGGCCGACAAGCTCCTGGAAGATGGGCGGATGACCTCCAACGTCGACGAACGCAAGGCAATCTATGAGAAGCTGACCAAGATCGTGCTGGACGATCTGCCCATCATCTACATCTACCACCGTAAGCTCCTGATCGCTCACACCACCAAGCTCCAGGGTTACAAGCAGATGCCTGATGGCCTCGTGCGCGTGGTCGGGCTGAAGTTCAAGTGATCGCGGCATCACCCGGGACACAGGTGGGGCCATGCTGAAGTTCCTCGCCCATCGCATCGCGCAGATCGTGCCGACGCTGTTCTTCGTGTCGGTGCTGATCTTTTCGCTCCAGCAATTGCTGCCGGGCGATCCGGCGCTGGTGATGGCCGGCGAGGAACGCGATCCCGCCGCGATCGAGCAGATCCGGCAGCAGTACAAGCTCGATCAGCCGATCCCCGTGCAATATGTCTACTGGCTCAAGGGCGTTCTCACCGGCAATTTCGGCGAGTCCTTGCGCAACAAGATGCCGGTGCGCGAGCTGATCGCGCAGAAACTGCCGGTGACGCTCCAGCTCGGCTCGATGGCGATCCTGATCGCGTTTTTCATCGGCATTCCCGCCGGCATCGTCTCCGCGGTGAAGAAGGGCACGGCGTGGGACTATGGCGCGAATTTGTTTGCGCTGTGGGGCATCTCGACGCCGAATTTCTGGCTCGGGATCCTGCTGATCTTCCTGTTCTCGATCGAGCTCGGCTGGCTGCCGGCCTCGGGCTACGTGCCGCTCACCGAGAACTGGCGCGCGAGCCTGGCCGCCACCATCATGCCCGCCTTCGTGCTCGGCAACGCGATTTCCGCGATCCTGATGCGGCATACCCGCAGCGCCATGCTCCAGGTGCTGGAGAGCGACTATGTCCGCACGGCGCGCGCGAAGGGGTTGTCGGAGCGCTCCGTCATCCTCAAGCACGCGATGCGCAACGCGCTCACGCCGATCATCACGCTCGGCGCGCTCGAGCTCGGCACGCTGTTGTCGGGCGCCGTGCTGACGGAGCAGATCTTCTCCATTCCCGGCTTCGGCAAGCTGATCGTGGACGCTGTGTTCAACCGCGACTATGCGGTCGTGCAGGGCGTGGTGCTGGTGACGGCCACGGTCTACATCACGCTGAACCTCGTTGCCGACGTCGCCTACATCCTCGTCAATCCGCGGCTGCGGGGCTAGCGCCATGACCGATGCAGCCCTGCCCAGCCCTATCACGCAAGCCTATGAGCTGGACAGCCCGGCGCGCCGCGCGCGGCGGCGGCTGTTCAAGCGCAAGGCGGCGGTGTTCGGGCTCGTCGTGATCACGATGTTCATCGCGCTTGCAGCCCTTGCGCCGGTCGTCGTTCCCTATGATCCCATCGCGACGAGCTGGAGCCTGGTGCGCAAGCCGCCGACCGCGGCGCACTGGTTCGGCACCGACGAGCTCGGCCGCGACATCCTCAGCCGCATCGTCTACGGCGCGCGCGCCTCCCTGCTCGCGGGCCTGATCTCGGTCGCGATCGCGCTCGGCGTCGGCGTGCCGCTCGGCCTGCTTGCCGGCTATCGCGGCGGGTTTGTCGATGCGCTGATCAGCCGGATCACCGATGCGATGCTCGCCTGCCCGTTCCTGATCCTGGCGATCGCGCTGGCCGCGTTTCTCGGTCCGAGCCTCGGCAATGCCATGATCGCGATCGGCATCTCGGCGACCCCGATCTTCATCCGCCTGACCCGCGGCCAGGTGCTGAGCGTCAAGGCCGAGGATTACGTCGAGGCCGCGCGCGCCCTCGGCAACCCCGGCTGGCGGATCGCGTTCTCGCACATCCTGCCCAACATCCTGCCGGCGCTGCTGGTGCAGGCGACGCTGTCGATCGCCGCCGCCATCATCGCCGAGGCCGCGCTCTCGTTCCTCGGCCTCGGCCAGCAGCCGCCCGCACCGTCCTGGGGCAGCATGCTCAACGCGGCGCAGCGCTTCCTGACCCAGGCGCCGTGGATGGCGATCTGGCCGGGGCTCGCGATCTTCCTCGTGGTGCTGTCGCTGAACCTGCTCGGCGACGGCCTGCGCGACGCGCTCGACCCGCGCCAGCGTTAAAGCTAGCTCAAGGCCGCCGCCCTTCACCTCTCCCCGACGGGGAGAGGTCGGATTGCGCAGCAATCCGGGTGAGGGGCCGCAGTGTTCAGTGAGACCTAGACCCCTCACCCGGATCGCATCTTTGATGCGATCCGACCTCTCCCTGCGGGAGAGGTGAAGATCGACCGTCGACGGATCAAATCACCACCTCGCGCATCACGCGGCGGCAGTCCATCTCGTATTCGAGATCGACCACCGGCGGGCGGGCATAATGCCAGGTCAGGCCGGAGCGCAATGCGCCGCGGCGGACCAGTTCGTCGACCAGCGCATGGTGGAAGTCGTGCACGGAATAGGCCTGCACGCCGGTGGTGTCCTTCCAGCCGAAGCCGAAGGCCGCCATCCGGTTTTCCATCTGCGAGGTGGTGGTGAACCGCACCTTCTCGCGCAGCCCCTCCGGACTGAGGTCGCGGTAGCGCACCGTGCGCTCGACATAAGTGCCGCTGCCCTCGCGTGCTTCGGCACCGCCGGCGATCACGAAGCTCGGGGCCTTCGACCGCGTCGGGCGCGTGAAGGAGAACGCGTAGAACGACGGCTCGGACGGCGGATCGATCTCGGGACAGACATTGCTGCGCGCCACCGGATTGGTGGTGCCGTCGAAGATGCCCCATTCGGACAGCGTCTTCACATAGTGCAGGTTGAACGCACGAAAGCCTTCCTCGCTGAAGGCCGCCGGCGAACGCAACTCGCAGGCGCAGAACGCGGTCAGCGGGCGCCCGGCCTCCCGGATGAACTTCGCCGCCAGCGCAAAGCCCTCGGCCAGCGGCACCAGGCGATCGAAGCGGACGCGCTCGATCTCATAGCCCTCGTCCGCGGCTGCACCGGCCGAATACTGGAACACGGACGGAATGAAACGGTAATTGCCGGCGGAGAATTCACGCGTCATGACGGACTCCTATTCCAGTTGCATGCGAATGCCCTTGGCGCCGTTGAGCAGGCGCTTCAGGTGAAAACCGGCCAGCGGATCGTCGGCATGCATCCCGACCAGCGCGGCAAAGGCCGGCATGGCGGCGGCATCGCCGGCCTCCATCTTGGCAAAAGCCTCGGAATAGAGCGCCGTCACCGGCGCTTCGAATTTGGCCCGCGGCAGCGGTTCGAACGCGCGCAGCGGCTCGCTGCGCCCGCGCAGCATCAGCTCGCCCACGGGACGGCCCTGAAAATTCTCGGCCGCCCCGGCGACGCTGGAGCTGACGCAGATGCGGGTGCCGAGATGCTTGTTGGCGGCTTCCAGCCGCGCCGCGATATTGATGGAGTCGCCATAGGCGGTGTAGTCGAAGAAGCGGTTGCCGCCGAAATTGCCGACCAGCGCCGGGCCGGCATGGGCACCGATCCGGGTCGTCCCGAAATTCACGCCTTTCGCCTTCCAGCGCGCGGAGAAGTCCTCCGCCCAGGCGTCCAGATCATGGGCACAGGCGACCGCGCGCGTCGCATAATCCGGCTGGTCGCCGGGCGCGTTGAACAGCACCTGAATCGCATCGCCGATGATCTTGGCGACCGTCCCCTCATGCGCGAAGACGATCTCGGTCATGCCGCCGACATATTCGTTGAGGAGCTCGCCGAGCGTCTGGGGCGCCGCGCTCTCGACCAGCGAGGTGAAGCCGGTGATGTCGGTGAAGAGGGTGGCGACATCGCGCCACTGCACCTCCATGCCGCCTTCGACATCCGCAGCCAGTCGCCTTGCGATCTCCGGCGAGAAGAAACGCGACAGCGAGGCATGGGCGCGCTCGGCTTCCATCTGGCGCCGCCGCACCTCGCGCAGCATCTCCACGTGGCCGATGGTCTTCTGGATCGTGGCCTCCAGATCGCCGAAGTCGATCGGCTTGGTCAGGAAGTCGAACGCGCCGCGGTTCATGGCGATGCGGATGTTGCTCATGTCGCCATAGGCGGAGACGATGATGGTCGACTTCTTGTCCTCGGCCTCCTGGAGCTTTGCCAGCAGCGACAGCCCGTCCATCCGCGGCATGTTGATGTCGGAGACCACCATGTCGACATGCGGATTCTGCTCCAGCGCCTCCAGCGCCTCGAGGCCGTCGCGAGCGAACATGAGGGTGAGCAGCCCATCGCGAATCTGCCTGCGGAACTTTTGCAGGATCAGCGCCTCGAGGTCCGGCTCGTCGTCGACGAAGAGGATGGTCGCAGTCATGCGGCTTGCTCGAGCCTCGTGTCGATCTCCTGGCGCAGCAGCGCAAAGTCGATCGGCTTGGTCAGGAGCCCGTGGGCGCCTCGCTCGATCGCCTTTCTGCGTGTCTCGGCGTCGCCATAGGCGGTGATCATGATGACGGGAACGTGCGGATAGTCGGCGCGCACCTTCGGCAGCAGGTCGAGCCCGCTCATGCCGGGCATGTTGATGTCCGACAGAATCAGGATCAGCGAAGGATCGCGAACCTCGGCCGCCCGCCTCAGCGCATCGGCCGCAGAGGGGGCAAACTCCATCTGGAAGCGGCCGGCGCGCAGGTCACGCCGGAAGTGCTGCCTGAACAGCGGTTCGACGTCGGGCTCGTCATCGACGACCAGGATATAAACGTTCAAGTCTTGCCTCCGGCGGTGTCGCCCGCTGCCATCGTGCGCGGCAGCGTGATGATGAATTCGGTGAATACACCGGGCTCGGTCTTCACGTCGATCGTGCCGCCGTGCTGCTTCACGACGATGTCATGGCTCATGGACAGGCCGAGCCCGGTCCCCTCACCGGCCGGCTTGGTCGTGAAGAACGGATTGAATAGTTTTTCTTTCACCTCGGGCGGAATCCCGGTGCCGTTGTCGCGGATCCGGATCTCGACCTTGTCGCCGAGGCTCCTGGTTGCGGCGCTCAGGGTCGGCTCAAAACTGTCCCCCGCGCTCTCCTTGCGCTTGGCCGCAGCATAGAAACCGTTCGAGATCAGGTTGAGGAAGACGCGCGTGATCTCCTGCGGATAGATGTCGACCAGGCCGGCGGCGGGGTCGAACGCGCGCTGGAGCGTGACGTTGAAGGCAGGCCTTTCGGCGCGCGCGCCGTGATAGGCGAGATTGAGGCTCTCCTCCATGACCGCATTGATATCGACGGGGCGATGCTCGCCGGAACCCTGGCGCGAATGCACCAGCATATTCTTGACAATGGAATCGGCGCGCTTGCCGTGCTGCACGACCTTCTCGAGGTTACCTTTGAGCATGCCGGTCAGCTCGTCGACATCCTCCTTCGTCTTGCCGTCGAGCTGCGTTGATCGCAGAACCTCGTTGAGCTCGTCGATCAGCTCGGTCGACACCGAGGAGAAGTTATTAATGAAATTGAGCGGATTCTTGATCTCATGAGCGATGCCGGCGGTGAGCTGGCCGAGCGAAGCAAGCTTCTCGGTCTGGACCAGGCGGTCCTGGGCCGAGCGCAATTCATCAAGGGACTGCGAGAGTTCCATCGTGCGCTGGCGCAACTCATTCAGCAGCCGCGTGTTTTCGATGGCGATGACGGCTTGCTTCGTGAAATTCTCGACCACGGCAATTTGCTTGTCGGAGAACGGCCGAACTTCCTTGCGATAGACTGCGATCGTGCCGATCAGCTCGTTGTCCCTCAGCATCGGCACTATGACGATCGTGCGGGCGCCGCCGACATCGGAGATTCCGCGAATACTTGAACCTCCAGCGAGATAGGCAGGAGTGTTTTGCACATCGTGAACGTGAACAACCTGACGTGTCCTGACGATAGAGGCGAGCGCGCTCTCCGGATGAGGACGGATCGCCACATCTCTTCGCGAAGCGGCGAACGCAGGCGGGACGTTGTAGTCAGCTGCGATGGTGAAACCTTCGCCGTCCCACAGATTCATGATCCCGAAACTCGCGCCACAGACCCGCGTGGCATTCTCGAGCATCTTGTGGAACACCGGCGTGAGTTCGCCGGGAGACGAACTAATCACCTGTAGTACCTCCGAAGTCGCCGTCTGTTGCTCCAGCGACTCGCTTAATTCGGCCGTTCGCACCTCGACCTTCTTTTCCAAGTCCGCGTAGGATTCCTGCAAACGCGCGCCCATGTCGTTGAACTGGTCGGCGAGCCCTTCGAGTTCGTCGCCGGTCCGGATCGCAATGCGCTGGGAAAAATCGCCGCCCCCGATCCGCTCGGCACCGCTGCGCAGCGCCTGGATCGGTCCCACCATGCGGCGCGCGAGGAATATCCCCGCAAGCACCGCGAAGATGGACGCCGCGAGCAGCACGATCGCAAGCCGTTGCAGCGAGGCATAGAGCGCGGCATAGGCCTCCTCGACCGGCAGCTCGACGAACATGGTCCAGTGCAGCGGCTCGATCGGGGCCGATGCGGTCAGCACCTTCTGCCCCTGGATGTTGCGCGCTTCGGGAAGCGGATCGGACATGGTGCCGCCTCCGGCCTGCGCGGCGCGGACCTGCGCGAGATTCGACATGTCGGTGTTGCGCAGGACCAGGCTGATATCGGGATGTGCGATCAGGCGCCCCTCCGGCCCGACCACGTAGGCGTCTCCGTGCTCGCCAACCTTGATCTGGGAGACGACGTCCCAGATCAGCTTGAGATTGACCTCCGCGATGCTGACGCCGGCATCCTTGCGCGCGCCGGCCAGCGCCAGCGTCATGTAGGGCTCGGAGTCCCTGCGGAAATAGACCGGCCCGTAATAGACCTTGTGCGCGACCGCCTCGGTGAACTTCGGGTCGGCCGACAGGTCGATCCCGCTGTCGATCGCGTTCATCGCCAGCCGCGAGACCCGCAACCGCTCCTTGCCGCTCGAATCAACCTGGGCGAGCTCGGTGATCCCTGGCACCTGGCGCAGCAGCCGCAGCGCGTCGAACCGGCGTTGCTCGATCGAGTCCGCCGACCACGGCAGCTGCGTGGTCCAGCCGAGCTGGCTCTCGATCTCCTTGACGAACTGGCCGATCTTGGCGGCCGCCGCCTCGGCCTGCTCATGCTGGACGCGGATCAGCGATGCCTTGTGCTCACGATAGTAGAAGAAGACTTCGAACAGCCCGTTGGCGAGCAGCGCGACGGCGACGACGGCCACGAACAGCGCGACGTATTTGGTGAACAGCCGGGTCCTGATCCCTCGCCTCGTCGCTTCGCCGGCCACGGCCCCATCCGGGGCCGCACTCGGCAACGTCCGGGCTTCCGGGGTGTCGGGATGGAGGGAGAGGCTCATCCCGCGGAACCTAGCAAGAAGACGAGACCTTGTCTCTCGCGAGCGCGGCAAAGGGCCCGCCCGACGGCCGCGGTGACTACCGCATCAGCGCCGGCGGGTACAACGAAAAAAGGGCGGCAGCGGATTGGCCGCTGCCGCCCTCCGATTCGCTTGCTACCGGCCTCAGGTCGGCCGCAGCGCCTTGGAACCGAGGTCGAGCTCGTTGACCTGCTTGTTCCGCTCGGAATCGGCCGCCGCGCGATGGTCGGTCGCCAGCACCACATAGACGGCGGGCAGCACGAACAGCGTGAACAGCGTGCCGATCGACATGCCGGCAACGACGACCAGACCGATCGAGAAGCGGCTGGCCGCGCCTGCGCCGGTCGCAGTCAGGAGCGGGATCAGACCCGTCACCATCGCGGCCGTGGTCATCAGGATCGGCCGCAGGCGGATGCGGGCCGACATCTCGATGGCGGAGCGGCGGTCGAGCCGCTCGTTGACCTGGAGCTCGTTGGCGAACTCCACCATCAGGATGCCGTGCTTGGTGATCAGGCCGACCAGGGTGAGCAGACCGACCTGGGTGTAGATGTTCATGGTCGCGACGCCGAAGAACAGCGGGATCAGCGCGCCGACGATCGCCATCGGCACCGAGATCATGATCACCAGCGGGTCACGCAAGCTCTCGAACTGGGCTGCCAGCACCAGGAAGATGATGATCAGCGCGAAGCCGAAGGTGATCGCGAGCTGGTTGCCTTCCTGCACATACTGCCTGGAGTCCGCGAGGTAGTCGTGGCTGAAACCCTGCGGCAGCTTCTTGGCCTCGCTTTCGAGGAAGTCGACCGCAGCACCAACGGTCACGCCGGGCATCGGCACCGCCGAGAACGTCGCCGAATTGAGCTGATTGTAGTGGGTCAGCGAGTTCGGGTCGGTCTTGGTCCTGATTGAGACCACGGTCGACAGCGGAAGCTGCTGGCCGGTATTGGTCGTCACATAGTAGCCGCCGAGCGATTCCGGCGAGAGCCGCTTGCCCCGGGGCACCTGCGGAATCACCTGGTAGGAGCGGCCCTCCAGATTGAAGCGGTTGATGTAGTTGCCGCCGAGCAGCACCGCGAGCGTGCTGCCGAGGTTCTGCATGTTGACGCCGAGGTCCTGCGCCTTGGTGCGGTCGATCGTGATCTGCACGTTCGGCTGGTTATAGGCGAGGTCGCTGTCGGAGACGATGAACATGCCGCTCTTGCGCGCAGCGTCCTTCAGCTTCTCCATCTGCTCATAGACCGTCTGGAATCCGGCGGTGGAGTTGATCACCATCTGCACCGGCAGGCCGCCGGGTCCGCCGGGCAACGGCGGCAGGTTGAAGGCGAAGGCCTGCACGCCCTCGATCTTGGACAGTTCGGCCTGCACCAGGGGCTTCAACTGGATCGACGAGCGCTTGCGCTCCTCCCACGGCTTCAGCAGCATGCCGGCGATGCCGCCCTGCGGCCCGTTGATGCCGTTCAGCACGAAGCGCAGATCGGTCTCGGGGAATTTCTGGAATTTCTCGTCGAGCTTCTCGCCGTAGAAGTCGACATAGTCGATGTTGGCGTATTTCGGCGCCTTGGTCACCGCGAACACGATGCCCTGGTCTTCCTCCGGCGCCAGTTCCTTCGACGTGTGCATGTAGAGGAAGCCGACCAGCCCGAGGATCGTCACTGCGAACAGACCGGTGATGGCCTTGTAGTCGAGCGAGCGGTCGAGCCTGCGTCCATACCAGCGCGTCAGGGCGCCGAACACGTTGTTGACGGCCTTGGCGAAGCGGCCCTCTTCGGTATTCTTCAGCAGCACCGAGCACATCATCGGCGACAGCGTCAGCGCGATCACGCCTGATACGATCACCGAGCCCGCGAGCGTGAAGGCGAATTCGCGGAACAGCGAACCGGTGAGGCCGCCGAGGAAGCCGATCGGCGCGTACACGGCCGCGAGCGTGATCGTCATCGAGACCACGGGGCCGACGATTTCACGCGCGCCTTGCAGCGATGCCTGGACGGGCGTCTTCCCCTCTTCCAGATGGCGGTGGATGTTCTCCACCACCACGATGGCGTCGTCGACCACGAGGCCGATCGCAAGCACCATCGCCAGCAGCGTCAAGAGGTTGAAGCTGAAGCCGAAAGCCAGCATCAGCGTGCAGACGCCGATCATCGACAGCGGGATCGTGACGACGGGAATGATGACCGAGCGGAGCGAGGCCAGGAACAGGAAGATCACCACGATCACGATGATGACGGCTTCGCCCAGCGTCTTCTCCACCTCGTCGATCGAGGATTGGATGAACTTGGTCGAGTCGTAGGCGACCTTCATCTTCATCGACGGCGGCAGATTGCGTTCGAGCTCGGGGAACAGCGCGCGCACGCCCTTGACCAGCGTCAGCGGATTGCCTTGCGGCGTTGCCTGCACACCGATGAAGATCGCATGCTCGCCGTTGAAGGCGACGCTGGCGTCCGTGCTCTGGGCTGCAAGCTCGACGGTGGCGATGTCCTCCATCCGCACGAAGCCGCCGTCCTTGGCCTTGACGATCATCTTCCTGAACTGGTTGACGTCGGTCAGACCCGTGTTCGTCGAGATGTTCGAGACGATGAGGTAGCCCTTGGTCTGGCCCGCCGCGGACTGAAAGTTGTTGGCGGCGATCGCGGCCGAGACGTCGGCCGGCGACACGTTGCGGCCAGCCATCTTCACGGGATCGAGCCACAGCCGCATCGCGAAGGTCTGGCCGCCGAGAATATCGGCGGAAGCCACGCCATCGACGGTTGACAGCACCGGCTGCACCACGCGCGTCAGGTAATCCGAGATCGCCGAGCCTGACAGCTCCTCGGAGGAGAAGCCGAGATACATCACGGCCGTGGTCTGACCCGTGGTCTTGGTGACGATCGGGTCGTTGGATTCCTTCGGGATCAGGTATTTGACTGAGTTCGTCTTGGCCAGCACCTCGGTGAGCGCCTGGTTCGGATCGAAGTTCAGCTTGATGTAGACCTGGATCGTCGAGGTACCAAGCACGGAGGATGAGGTGATGTAGTCCACGCCTTCGGCCGAGGCGACCGCCTGCTCGATCGGCGTGGTGATGAAGCCCTGGATCAGGTCCGCGGACGCGCCGGGATAGACGGTCGTGATGTTGATGACCGTGTTCGACAGTTTCGGATATTGCCGGATCGGCAGCACCATCGCTGCGCGCAGGCCGATCAGCAGGATCAGAAGGCTGACGACGACCGACAGAACCGGGCGCTTGATGAAAATATCGGTAAAGGCCATCGCGGCGATCTCGATTTCTTTGTCTCAAGAAAAGTGATCCGGCCGAGCCGGATCACTTGAGGGTGGTAAGGGGTCAGTAGCGCGGCGGCTGCGCCGGGATCTGCGGGGCCGGATCGGTCGAAATCGACACCGCCGCACCCGATTGCAGCTTGAGCTGGCCGACGGCGACGACCTTGTCGCCCGGCTTCACACCCTTGATGATTTCGACGCGGCCTTCGACCCGATTGCCGGTCTGCACGAAAGTGCGCACCGCGGAGAGGCTGGTCTTGCCGTCCTCTTCCTTCTTCTCGGTAATCACGAACACCGAGTCGCCGTAGAGCGTGTAGTCCACTGCCGTCTCCGGCACGGTGATCACCGCCGGCTTGTCCGGCAGCACCACCGTGGTGGTCACGAACATGCCCGGCTTCAGGATCTTCTCCGGATTGGAGACGGTCGCCTGCACGCGGATGTTGCGGGTGTCGGTCGAGATCTGCGGCTCGATCGTGGTGATCTTGGCGTCGAAGGTGCGGCCCGGATAGGCGTCGACCTTCAGCCGAACCGCCTGGCCGACCTTGAGGTTGCCCGAGTCCTTTTCCGTCACCGTGAAGTTGGCCCAGAGCTCCGACAGATCGGTCAGCGACACGATCGCCGTACCGGCCGTCAGATATTGGCCAACCTCGACCTTGCGGACGCCGAGGTCGCCGGAGAACGGCGCGCGCACCAGCTTCTGCGAGATCAGCGCTTCGGTTTTGGCGATGCCGGCCAGCGCCTGGTCGTACGCGGCCTGCGCCGAATCGACGGTCGCCTGCGGGCCGAACTGGCGCGACGCCAGTTGCTTGGCACGATCGAGCGAGAGCTGTGCGACGGTCGCCTGCGCCTTGTAATTGGCGAGGTCGCCCTGATCGGGCGCGTCGAACAGCTGCACCAGCGGCGTGCCGGCCTCGACATGCGTGCCCGGCTCGAACTTGATCTCGGTGACGCGGCCGTTGACGTCGGCGCTGACATCGACCTGGTGCACGGCGGCAAGCCCGCCGACCGCGGTCAGCAGGTTAGGCACCACCTCGGACTTCGCCTCGGCCGCACTGACCGCGGTCGGCGGCGGCTTGTTGTTGGCGAAGAACTGCTTGATCATCTGGCCGCGGAAGTAATTGAACCAGACGAGGCCGCCGACGAGCACGCCGAGCAGCGTGCCGACGATGACAAACCAGAGCACCGGCCGGACCGGACGCTTGGGAGCCTTGTCGATCGGTTCGCCCGAAATCTTGTGTTCGGTTACGATGTTCATGTCATGCACTTTCTGCAATCGCCGTCTTGCCGACACCCGGCGCCTGATCGCGGCCCAGATGTGAAGCAATTGCGGCGTCGTTAAGTCCGATACCTCTCAGGAGAAACTCACAGAGCTGACGCTCCAGATCGTTCGCCTTGCCGTAAGCGAGACAGGGCGTGGCCGGCAGCCTGGTCAGGGCCGCCGTCATCAACGAATGATGCGCAAACCAGAACAGGTTGAGTGGATCGCCAGTGCAGGGCCGCGCGTCCCCGGCGGCAACCGCACGCTCGACCGAGGCGATGAAGACCGCCCCGATCAGCTTCTCGATCTTGGCATATAGCAAACGCGCGAATTCGCCATCATCCAAATGACTCGTGGCCATCAGTCGCAGGCGCTGGGCCTCTTCCTGGTCCGGACCATCGGCGATGCGGAGGAAGTGCTGGACCATGCCGCGGATCAGCTCGACCATGGTGGCGGTGGATGGCTCCCGCTCCAGAAGATCCGTCAGCGCCGGATCGGCTTCGCATTCGTCGCTGAGAATTTCAGCGTAGAGCGCCGCCTTGGAAGGGAAATGCTTGAACAGCAGGGCCTCGGAAATGGCAGCGGCGGCCGCCACGCTCTTGGTCGTGGTGCCGGTATAGCCGTGTCGGGCAAAGCAGCGTTTTGCGGCGCCGAGGATCAATTGACGCCTCAGGTCGCTCGTCATTCGCAATGAGCTCATGGGGTAGTGAGTAAGCACTCACCCACGCAAAAGTCAAGCATTATGCTGCATCGCAACCTGAAATCGTTGTAAATTCAGTAGAAATTGCCCCGCCTGCACCGCCCACATGCAGACGAGGTCGCTGCGGGGAATGGACCTAGATCGGTTGGAAGCCGAGATCGCCGCGGATCCGGTTGACGATGTAGGTTCCGTCCCGGCTCGGCAGGATCCGCTCGAGGCTGGCGCTGTCGATCTTCACATTGGCAAATCGCGGCCCCGCCGAGACGTCGTGGACGGCTTTGGCAAAGGCCGCGACCTCGGCCATGGTCGAGATCGCGCGGGCGTCTGCGATGCCGCAGGCCTTGGCGACGCCGACGAGGTCGGCGGCGGCGGAGGTGTGGCTGGTCTGGCCGCCGGTCTCGCCATAGGCCTCGTTGTCGAGCACCACGATGGAGAGGTTGGACGGCTTCTGGAGCCCGATGGTGGCAAGGCTGCCCATGCCCATCAGCATCTCGCCGTCGCCGGTGATGACCAGCACCGGCAGTTCCGGCTGCGCCAGCGCAAGCCCCAGCCCGATCATCGCGGCGCCGCCCATCCCGCCCCAGAGATAGAAGTTGCGGGCGTGATCGCCGGCGGCACACATGTCGTTGGTGGAGGCGCCGAGGCCGCCGATCGCAACCACGTCCTTGCGGTCCGCGAGCAGCGCGGAGACCACCTGGCGGCGGTCGAGGAGATTGGCCTTGCTCATCTGGTGAAAACCTTGGCGCCGATCAGGCGCTGCGACAGCAGGACGGCGGTGGGCGTGAGCGCGTTGTAGGCCTGCGCTGCGGCTGCCTCCAACACCGCCGGCACCTCGGCCGCATTGGACGCGCGCAGCACCTTGACGCCGGAGAGCTCGAACACGCCCTGCGTGGTCGATCCCATCGGCACCTGCCACGGATTGAACTCGCCCCACTCGCCGCGCATGGTCACCAGCGTGAGGAACGGAAAGCGCAGGATCGGGATCAGCGACAGCATGTTGATGCAATTGCCGACGCCGCTCGACTGCATCAGCAGGACGCCGCGCTGCCCGCCGGTCCAGGCGCCCGCCAGAAGCGCCACGCCCTCCTCCTCCGTCGTCAAGGCAATGCCGCGCATCGTGGAGGAGCCCAGCACGCGCTGGATCAGCTTCGAATGGCCGGCATCGGGCACGTAAGGCACCTGCCGGACGTCGAAGCGTTGCAGGGTCGCGAAAATATCGTCGGGCCATGAAGGCGCCGTGTCGGCAGCGTCAGCGCGGGCGTGCATTTTCCTGTCCGGTCGGCTTGCAAATCACGGCACGACTGTAGACGGTGATCCGCGCCGCTCGAAAGAGCGAAAACGGCATATCGGTCTCAACCGGCGAGTATGGCGGCAATGAACGCAAGTGCGAAAGAACTGGCGGCCAATTTCGATCTCGAGAAGCTGACGCCGGAGTTCTACGACAACCCCTACCCGACCTATCGTGCACTGCGGGAGAACGAGCCGGTCAAGCGCCTGCCGAACGGCACCGTGTTCCTGACCCGCTACGACGACCTCGTCACCACCTACAAGAACACCAAGTCGTTCAGCTCGGACAAGAAGCGCGAGTTCGCGCCGAAATACGGCGACACCCCGCTCTACGAGCACCACACCACCAGCCTCGTCTTCAACGATCCGCCGGCGCACACGCGCGTGCGCCGCCTGATCATGGGCGCGCTGTCGCCGCGGGCGATCGCGGGCATGGAGGGCGATCTCATCAAGCTGGTCAACGGCCTGCTCGATGCCATCGCGGCCAAGGGCCATTGCGAGCTGATCGAGGATTTCGCCGCCTCGATCCCGATCGAGGTGATCGGCAATCTGCTCGACGTGCCCCATGACGAGCGCGCGCCGCTGCGCGACTGGTCGCTGGCGATCCTCGGTGCCCTCGAACCCGTGGTGTCGCCCGAAGCGGCCGCGCGCGGCAACAAGGCGGTGAAGGACTTTCTCGCCTATCTCGAAACGCTGGTCGCGCGCCGGCGCGGCAAGCCCGGCAATCCCGATCGCGACGTGCTGACGCGCCTGATCCAGGGAGAAGGTAACGGCGAGCGGCTGACGGAGAAGGAGCTGCTGCACAATTGCATCTTCCTGCTCAATGCCGGGCACGAGACCACCACCAACCTGATCGGCAACGGCCTCGTGGCACTGGACCGGAATCCGGACCAGAGGCAGCGGCTGATCGACAACCCCGACATGATCAAGACAGCGGTGGAGGAGATGCTGCGCTACGAGAGCTCCAACCAGCTCGGCAACCGCATGACCACGGAACGGGTCGAACTCGGCGGCGTCATGCTCGACGCCGGCACGTCGGTGACGCTGTGCATCGGGGCCGCCAACCGCGACCCCGCGCAGTTTCCCGACCCCGAACGCTTCGACATCGCGCGCACGCCGAACCGGCATCTCGCCTTCGCCACCGGCGCGCATCAATGCGCCGGCATGGCGCTGGCCCGGCTCGAAGGCGCCATCGCGATCTCGCGCTTCCTGGCGCGCTTCCCGAACTACGCCGTGAACGGCCAGCCGGTGCGCGGCGGACGGGTGCGGTTCCGCGGCTTTTTGAGCGTGCCCTGCGCGATCGGCTGAGGCCTCAAAACAAACATGTCGAAAACAACCCCATGCACAGTAGCGGAGGTTGGCGGGAGATTGCCTCGGTGGATCCGCATAACCATTTGACAAGGGGAGGCAAATCCGCGGCATCGCGCACCTCGCCGCTGCCCGGATCGATTTGAGCGCGGTGCAGTCGGTCGACGCCGGCACGCAGCAATGGAGTGACGAAAGATGAGCTCGTCCGTCATTGATTACCTCGCCACGGAAGCGCGCTTTGGGGCCCATAATTACGAACCGATCGGGGTCGTCCTGTCGCGCGGCGAAGGTGTCTGGGTCTGGGATACCGACGGCAACCGCTATCTCGATTGCCTCTCCGCCTATTCCGCGGTCAGCCAGGGCCACTGCCACCCCAAGATCCTGGCGGCGATGGTGGAACAGGCACACAGGCTGACGCTCACCTCGCGCGCCTTCCACAACGACCAGCTCGCCCCGTTCTACGAGGAGATCGCGGCGCTGACCGGCTCCCACAAGGTGCTGCCGATGAACAGCGGCGCCGAGGCGGTCGAAAGCGCGATCAAGTCGGTGCGTAAATGGGGCTACGAGGTGAAAGGCGTGCCGGACGGCCAAGCCGAGATCATCGTCTGCGCCGACAATTTCCACGGACGCACGCTGGGCATCGTCGGCTTCTCAACGGACCCCGAGACCCGCGGACACTTCGGTCCGTTCGCGCCGGGCTTCAAGATCATCCCGTTCGGCGACGCCGCGACACTCGAACAAGCGATCACGCCAAACACGGTCGCCTTCCTGGTCGAGCCGATCCAGGGCGAAGCCGGCGTCATCATTCCACCAGCCGGCTATTTCGCCAGGGTGCGCGAGCTCTGCACGGCCAACAACGTCATGCTGGTGCTCGACGAGATCCAGACCGGGCTCGGCCGCACCGGCAAGTTGCTCGCCGAACAGCACGAGGCAATCGAGGCGGACGTGACACTGCTCGGCAAGGCCCTGTCCGGCGGCTTCTATCCCGTGTCGGCCGTGCTCTCGAACAACGAGGTGCTCGGGACATTGAGACCCGGGCAGCATGGTTCGACCTTCGGCGGCAATCCGCTTGCCTGCGCGGTGGCGCGCGCGGCGATGCGCGTGCTGGTCGAGGAAGGCATGATCGAGAACGCGGCCAGGCAGGGTGCGCGCCTTCTGGAAGGCTTGAAGGACATCCGCGCCAACACGATCCGCGACGTGCGCGGGCGCGGCCTGATGCTGGCGGTCGAGCTGCATCCCGAGGCCGGCCGCGCGCGCCGCTACTGCGAGGCACTCCAGGGCAAGGGCATCCTCGCCAAGGACACCCACGGGCACACGATCCGCATCGCCCCGCCGCTGGTGATCACCAGCGACGAGGTCGACTGGGCGCTGGAGCAGTTCGCCACGACCCTGACGCAGGATTTCTCCTGAAGCTGCCTGCGTCGGAAGATCGCAATGCCGGCCGCGGCCGACAACGAGTTAGCGGCCCCGCCAGAACCGGACTCGTGCAGCGCAGCAAATAGTGACGCATGGTCCTAGGGCAAAACTCGGCATGATCCCGGCAACCGGATGAACGGGTGCGTGGAACCTATCGGAGCGACGGACGTTTTTGTCCGCGAATGAGCAGCGCCGTGCCCGGCGCAGCCGGAGGCGCTGAGCTGCGCTGATCGGAGAAATGCTCATGAGACTCACTCTTTCAGTCATCAAAGCTGACGTTGGCTCCGTTGGCGGGCACACGAAACCGTCTTCACGCATGATGGCGACTGTCGAGGGCGAGGTTGCCAAGGCGATCTGCAATGGTCTGCTGATCGACGGTTTCATCTGCCACACCGGCGACGACATTGCGATCATCATGACGCACACACGGGGCGAAGGAAGCTCCGAGGTCCATCAACTCGCCTGGAAGACGTTCCTCGCGGCCACCTCGGTCGCGAAAACCTCCGGGCTCTATGGCGCTGGCCAGGATCTTCTCGCCGACGCGCCTTCCGGGAACATTCGCGGCGCCGGCCCAGGCGTCGCCGAGCTCAGCTTCGACCACAGCCTCTCCGGCGTGCGACCCGCGGAGTCCTTCATGGTGTTCGCGGCCGACAAATGCGGCCCCGGCGCCTACAACCTGCCGCTCTATCTCGCCTTTGCCGACCCCATGTACTGCGCCGGGCTGATGCTGCCTCCGATGATCAAGGGATTCCGTTTCCATGTCATCGACATGGACAACACAGCCGGCGACAGCCTACTCGAGCTCGACGCACCCGCCGACAGCTACCAGATTGCCGCCCTGCTTCGCGACAACGAGCGCTTCGGCATCGATCGCATCATTTCTCGAACCCATGGCGAGGTCGTCGTGGCCGTTTCGGCGCAGCGCCTCCACGCGATCGCAGGCAAGTACACCGGCAAGGATGATCCAGTCGCGATCGTCAGGAACCAGGGGATTTTCCCTGCTCCGGAGGAAATAATCTCGCCGTTCGCCAAAGCGCACTTCGTGGGCGGCGATGCACGCGGCTCGCATGTGATGCCGCTCATGCCGGTGCCGCTCAACACGCCGGTTACCGGCATGTACTGCCTGCCGATCGTTTCTTGCGTCGGCTTTTCGATCGACAGGGAAGGCCGCTTTGCCGAGTCCTACACCGATTTCTTCGACAACCCGGCATGGGATGAGGTCCGCCGGCGCGCCCAGCGCAAGGCCATCGAGATGCGCAGCCAAGGCTGGTCTGGCGCCGCCATGCTACCCTATTCCGAACTGGAATATGGCGGCTTCCGCGACACCGTGTCCGGGCTGCTGAAGCGTTTTCGACTGCGCGACGACCGCAAGCCGGAAGCGGCCGAGTAGCGACCGCCTCCAATCAGAAGCTGGAGCGACGTTCACCGTTCAATCGACAGATGCAGGCGCCATGACGACGTGCCGATCCGGGAGGTGGATATGGCGAAAAAACGCATCGGCATTCTCACGGGCGGCGGCGACGTCGCCGGCCTCAATGCAGTCATCAAGAGCGTGACTTATCGCGGCAGTGAGGACGACATCGAGGTTGTCGGTCTGCGCCGTGGTTGGGAGGCCCTCACGCACCTGAACCTCGACGACCCAAACAGCAGGTCCCACTACGTCATCCCGCTGAACCGTGAAAACACGCGAACCATCGACCGGCGCGGCGGCACCGTGCTGCACTCGAGCCGTGTCAATCCCTCCAAAATACAAAAGCTGCCCGGTCATCTCGTCGGCAATGAGGTTCCGGTCTCGCTGAGCACCAACGGCGGCATCGCGACAAAGACATGGGACCTCACCAGCCGGGTGCTCGCTAACCTTTCGGGACTTGGCATCGAACACCTGATCGCCATCGGTGGCGACGACACGCTCAGTTATGCGGCCAAGCTCAACGAACTCGGCGTCAAGATCATCGCCATCCCGAAGACGATGGATAATGACGTCCGCAACACCGAGTACTGCATCGGCTTCTCGACCGCGATCACCCGCGCCAGCGATGCCATCCAGCGGCAGCGCACCACCGTCGGCTCGCATGAGCGAATTGGCATTTTCCGCGTCTTTGGCCGCGATGCCGGATTTACGGCACTCTACACCGCGTATGCGACCTCGATACGATGCGTCATACCGGAGTATAAAGTCGACCTCGACAAGCTGATCCAGTTGCTCATCGAGGACAAGCGCGCCAATCCAAGCAACTACGCGCTGATCGTGCTCAGCGAGGGAGCTCAGTGGGAAGGCTACGAGCTGCGGGAATACGGCGAGCCTGACGCCTACGGTCACCGCAAGAAGGCCAACGTGGCGGAATCGCTTGCCGACGAGATCAAGCGGCGCACCGGCGAGGAGACGATCACCTCCGATCTCACCTACGATCTGCGATCGGGCGATCCGGACTTCATCGACAAGCTTGTGGCCCTGACTTTCGGCAACATGGCCTACGATGCCATGCTGGAAAGCAAGACCGGCCTCATGTCGGCGCTGGTCGAGGGCCGCTACGACCTCGTGCCCATCCCTGACGCCAAGCTCGGTCCGCGCAAATTGGACGTTGCGAGCAGCTACAACACGGAGCGCTACCGCCCCATCTACGCCAACAAGCAGGGGCTGCCGATCTTTCTTAACCGCGCGTCTTAGCGTGCCGGACCGGGCGAGCCAGCAGTAAGTCCGAGCAATGTCCGTTCTGCCGCTGAAGGCGGAAGTCAATTCAGAGGGCTCACGCTGACGGCCGCCAAGCTGGTCGAACCCGCCCTGGACGAGTTCTATGCCACGCTGAGCGGCGAGCAGAAGGCGCGCTTCAACGCGCTGCAACAGGTCGCAAGCCCGTGAGGGCAGCGCTCGTGACCGCCGTCCTGTGCCGTTCGATGTAGGTGCGCAGCATCTCGTCCAATTGCCCCTGCCCGCAATTGGCTCAAGCTGGACAGCCGCTTGAGATCGACTGGGCGCTGGAGCAGTTCGCCACGACCCTGACGCAGGATTTCTCCTGAAGTTGCCTGCGTCGGAAGATCGCAGTGCCGGCCGCGGCCAACAACGAACCATTGCGCCAACTATGCGTTGAAAATTGTGGGCGATTTCGAGCTGGGAGCGACGATCATGCTTTCGCGTGGCGTTTGCGTGACGGCTTTTTTGGTGGGTGTCTCGATGCTGACGACGAGCGTCGGCGCGTCCGCCCAGGGACACGGAAGAGGTGGACCACCGGGGCCGGCCGCAGCGCCGGCGGCCCGGCCGGCAGCACCACCACCGGCAATGGCCCGTCCGGCGGCCCCGCCAGCCATGGCGCGTCCCGCCGCGCCGGCATTCCATCCCCCGGCCATGCCGCAGCGACCGGCCATGGCGCCGCATCCGGCGCCGCACTTCGCCTCACCGCCGCCGCGCCCGGCTCCCCACTTCGCTGCACCGCCGCAGCGGGCTGCCCCGCACATAGCGGCACCCCGGCCTGAAATTCATCGGGCGCCGGCAGCGCCGGAACGTCCGGCCATGGCACCACGGCCGGCACCGCATATCGCCGCTCCCTCCCGTCCAGGCGCAGCGCCGGCCGCAAGCGAGCGGCTGTCGCGACGCGAGCAGATCGATCAGCGCGCGCAACAGCATCAGCAGCAGATCCAGCAGCGCCAGCAGATGGTACAGCAGCGGCAGCGCGAGATGCTGTCGCGCCAGACCGCGGACCGCCAGACCCGCATCGATCGCCTGCAGCAGCGCGTGCAGCAATTGCAATCGCAAAAGCCGGAAGGCGCGCGGGCTCAACGCGAGCAGCAACGGGTGCTCCAGGCGCAGAACCGCCTACTGCAGCGCGAGCAGCGCACGCAGCAAGCTGATCTGGCGCGCCAGCAGCGGCTGGGACTGCAGGCTCCCACTGCAACCGCGGCGGCGGTCGCCGCGCGCGCCGCCGAGCGCGGACGGTTTGCCGCGCGCTTCCGCGAGCAGACCACTGCGCAGACCCAAGCGGCCCTCGTCGCCCGCCAGAGCGGCTGGTATCCCCGGCAGGCCTGGCGACACCGCCATCCCGCGGTGTTCGTGGCGTGGCTTGGGCCCGTGTTCTGGCCTTACGCCTATTCCGACATTTTTGACTACACGTTCTGGTCCTATGCTTACGAGCCAGGCTATTGGGCGTACGCGTATGACGACTTCGTCGACACCGTATACTGGGGTGGTGACAGCCCCTATTCCGCCTATGCCAGCATCAACCCGTACGACTATCCGCAAGCCGGCGGCGGCTCCCGCGCGCGCCAGCGCGCCAGCGTGAGCCCGCAAACGCTACAGCAATTGTGCGGCACACCGGACAAGGGCGTCACCGCCTGGCCGCTTGCCGATATCGCGCGGGCGGTGCGGCCGACGCCGGAGCAACGCGCGCTGCTCGACGAATTGAAGACTGCGGCGGCCAACGCTGCCGGTGTGTTCAAGGACTCCTGCGCGGAGACTTATGCGCTGACTCCGCCCGGCCGTCTGCGGGCGATGATGAACCGCGTCAACGCGACGCTGGAAGCGGTCAAGATCGTGCGACCGGCACTGGAGAATTTCTACAACTCGCTCAGTGACGAGCAGCAGGCCCGCTTCAACGCGCTCGGCCCCAATGTCGGCGACCGCTCGCCGCCGCAGCAGGAAGCCGGTGCCCAGGAAGCCCGTGCCGAGGCCTGCGGCGATCCGAAGTCCGGCCTGACCCAGTTGCCGATCCAGAGGATCGAGGCCGTGCTCCACCCCGCGGGCAAGCAGAAGGAAGCGCTCGACCGTCTCAGCGAAGCGACGACGAAGGGCGTTGAGGGCCTGCAGGCGGCCTGTCCGAACGATGTCCCGCTGACGCCGGTCGGACGGCTGGAGGCGATGCAGCACCGGCTCGAGGCCATGCTGACGGCCGCCAAGCTGGTCGAGCCCGCCCTGGACGAGTTCTACGCCATGCTGAGCAGCGAGCAGAAGGCGCGCTTCAACACGCTGCAACAGGTCGCAGGCCCGTGAGGGCGGCGCGCGCGGGAGAGCACACCGCTGTCCTGTGCCGCTCGATGCGGGTGCGCAGCACCTCGTCCGATGGGCCAAAAGCGAACTTCGCCGTCCTGCGAGACGTCGCAGTTGGGTCGCCAACGCCGTCGATGGATGGGCCTCCCGGCAGCAATCCTCCGGGCGGAAGTCCATCGGCGTGTGTATTCAAGCCCGGCATGCCACTTCCTAACGTTTGGCTTGGTCCTCCCAGTCCTCCCACTCCACACCACTGATTTCCAGGTAACTGGAAACGGCTGCGCCAATGGTTGGGAAAAAATATTGCTCGCCAAGCTGCGAGAACAGTCCAAATCTCTTCAGCTTGTCCTTGACTGGATCTTTCAGTTCGGCAAAGCAGAACTCGATACCCTGCGCGTGCAACGCCTCGTCCAATTCGGCGATTGTATCGCCGGCGGAGACATCCACGCTGGTGACAGGCTCCGCCGCAACGACCAGCCAGCGTACGGGCGTCGGCGATTTCGCCACGGCGTCCAGTACGCGCTCTTTGAAGAATTCGGCGTTTGCGAAGAACAGAGGCGCATCCCACCGAAACAGGACCAGCCCGGGGATTTGGCGTGCATCCGGATATCTTGTGATGTCGTGATAGCCTTTGACGCCTTGGGCGCGACCCAACACGGCGGAGTGTGGGCGCCAACCGTCCCATAAGAACTCGGCGATGGCGATTGCTATTGCCAGACCAATTCCTGGAATCACCCCGAGCACCGCCACGCCGACAAAGCAGACCATCGATAGCCAAAACTCCCACTGCTGAATCCGATAGATTCGCTTGAGGTCGGTGACCTCAAACAAGCCGATCGCAGCGGCGATTACGACGGCCGCCAATGCAGCGGTGGGCAAATGCTGAAGCAGGTTTGGCGCCACCAGCAGAAGGACGGCGATGGCAAGCGCGCCGACGACGCTGGTTAGCTGGGTACGGGCGCCGGCGGCTTCTGCAACGGGAGTGCGCGAAGCGCTGCTGCTGATCGGGAAGCCCTGAAAAAAGCCGGTTGCCAGATTGGCCGCGCCAAGCCCCACCATCTCCTGGTTGGGATCGACATGAGTGCCCAATCGTGCGGCATAGGCGCGCGAAAGCACGCTGGTGTCAGCGAATGATACCAGCGCGATTGCGCAGCCGCCGACCAGTACCGGGACGATATCGCCGTAGGTGATCGAGGGGATCGCGAAACCCGGCAGGCCCTGCGGAAGAAGACCCAAAACCGCCACGCCGTAACGAGTCCCAAGATCAAGCACACCGACGATGGCCGTCGCCCCGACTACCGCAATCAGAATGCCTGGCAGCCGCTTGTTGTTCTGGAGCAGCAGGATGGCCATCAGCGTGCCGAGCCCAATCCCGAATGCGACCCAGTTTGTCTTGCCTTCAAGGATTGCATCGGCGATCGCCCATAGGCTTCGTAAAGGTCCTTCGCTCTCGATCGAGAAGCCGAAGAGCTTTGGCAGTTGGCTGATCAAAACGGTCAATGCAATTCCGTTCATATAGCCGTACCGTATCGGCTTGGAGAGCAGTTCGGTGACGAAACCCAAGCGCGCGATGCCGGCTAGAATGCATACCGTCCCCGAAACGATCGCCATCATCGCAGCGAGCGTCGCGGCGCGAAGAGGATCGCCACCAGACAGTGGGACGACAACGCCGAGGATGACGGCGGCCAGCGCCGAGTCAGGTCCCAGCACGAGGATGCGGCTGGGGCCGAACAACGCGTAGACCAACAGCGGTACGATCGTTGCGTACAGACCGGAGATGCCAGGCAAGCCCGATGCTGTCGCGTAGGCAATTCCAACCGGGACCAGCATCGTCGCCAGAACGAGTCCAGCGAAGATATCGCGCGGAAGCCACGCCGCCTCATATCGGCGGAGGGTTTCGATTGCCGGCAGCCAGTCGATCCAATGCTTCATTGGCGGTCACTTCCAGATCCGGCCGGCTCGTTGGCCACGCTCACGCATTGGCCGCGATTGGCCCAGCTGGAAGCCAGTCTAGAATGTTGCGTCTCTCGGCAAGTGGAAAGATGTCACATCTCCGCTCATTCGCTCCAATTTTGCCGGGTCCGCGGCATTTCCGTTTTGGGGGCATTCGCGACCGGGGCGATCCAGCAGCAAGTCCGACCAATGTCCGTTCTGCCGCTGAAAGCGGAAGTCAATTCGGAGGGGCCATGCTGAGGGCGCCAAGCTGGTCGAGCCCGCCCTGGACGAGTTCTACGCTATGCTGAGCAGCGAGCAGAAGGCGCGCTTCAACACGCTGCAACAGGTTGCAGGCCCGTGAGGGCGGCGTCGCATTCACTCGTTGCAATTGCGCAGCGACCGAACGACGTGGGGTGACGCAATCACCCAGCTTCCAAGCTCGACGAGAACACGCGTGTCCGGGCCGCGGCTCCCCGTAAGAAGCGTGGTGGCACGGGATTCAGCCGGCAGCTCGTTGTGACCTCACGCGGCGGAAATCGTCTTCTGCCCAGCCTCGTTCGAGTTTGTGATCGCTTGCGACCGCTCCATCTCGTCCGAGCCTGTGGCGTTGCATTGCTGGAAGTAAGAAGACAACTCGAGATCGGCCAGGTGATCCCAGTATTCTGCTTCTGCGAGCAGCTTCCATTTGTTCATGCTGTTGTATGCGGCCTGTTGACGGCACAGCGAACCCATCGCACGCAAGCGTTGCACCTTCTCCACTGCGAACCTCCTTCGCGCTTGTTTGCTTACAGGCGCATTTGTGTTGTCACAGCTTTGCAGATTGAATTGACGAGTGATAGTCCGGTGTTTGACGGTCAATCGATGACAGCGCAATCGTCTGACTTTTCGCCGAATAGTCGGGCCGAACGACGCGGGCATTGGCGGCGACAAGAGGCGCTGCGCAGAATGACAGCCCGTCCGGCAACCTGCCAGAGGCCCCACGTCGCAGCTGCATTCCATTTCAGGGCTGAAATCTCAATTGTGAGCGACCTTCCCTGGATGATGGTTAACTTGCGATCAGACCGGGCCGGACAAAGTTTGATCCCGAAACTATTTTGGCCCGGCGCATTGGACTGCAAGACCGCCTTCGGGCGGTCTTTCCTTTTCGCCGCAATGAAACGGGTCCGAGGCTGGACCAGGCCGGCGCGTTCGGCAAAGGTCGCCAGCCTTGCACGCCGATCACAACAATGGCCCCGACGTTGACACGTCGGGGCCATTCAAGATCATCAGGCATGGGTACATCCGCCGAGCCTGCTGATCGTTGATGCCACTGATTACCGCATCCGATCTGGCACACACTGTGGCCAGGCTGCGGCATCGGGGTGATGACATTCTGCCTGAAAGCCGACGGCTGTCCACCTCATCATTGGTGGTACTCCCAGCTCGCTGACCCGCACGAGCTGGCCGCTTCGCAAGACGTGCACCCACGCTGACCTATATTGACTTCGTCATCCGGCGTCATCGTCGCTGAACCTTTGTAGGATTTCCGGGACCAAACTCTATAGGCTGCGAGGAGGACGGCTTTTCTGCCGTGAACCGGCCCGACCATAGTGAAGTGACAGTCTGATTCTTTGGCGCTGCATTTGCGCAAGAGAGGTCCGTTATGGACCGAACAGCTGGCAAGAAAGTCCGTTGCCATGCCATATCGTGTCGTTCGCCAGGATGGCGCCGCTGTGGCAGTCTCATTGTTGCGATGCTCTGTACCGCCTGCACTCTCCTGTCTACGAGCGAAGCCAGCGCTCAATGCACGGCACGAGATGTCCTGCAGAACCAACTAAGGCTCAAGAAAGCTCCGTCACCTGACAGGCCGCAAATCCCGATCAAATCCGCCGTCGATGTTCCCGTGTGGAAGAGGATCACAATCGGGACGTTTGCAAATGTCTTTGCCCTCAGTAACGCATTGGATGCGGTAGGTTGCGGCATCGGAAACTCGGCTGGCGAAATTCTCGCACGACCGACCTTTACCCTTCGCGGCACGAAAACAAACGTAGAGCTTTTTGCGGTGTCGGCAGCCGAACTCGGCTTTAAGACCGGTACAGCGTCGCTGGCGGACATTTATGCGCGCGCCAAACAGCTGGGCTTCGGACTCGCGGCAGCAGAAGTCGGGCCACAGCTGAGGCTGCAATATTTTGACCAGCCGATCGGTGAATTTCTCATCATCGGAATGGGGCCAATCAGGACCTGGAAGGGCGCACCCGTCATCTTGAATGTAGCCAATGGCGGAGCGGGACTCATTCTCATCGGCCAGGATGGCAGCCCCGACGCACAGATCTCGGTGGTATCCCGTTTCGTATTTGTGCGGACCAATGAAGCCGCACCTGCCGAGGAACAGGAGGCCGTAGCACTTATCGATCGCTGAATTTCCAGGTGTGCGCAGCGGCACGGCCGGGATCGTGCCTGACAACTCGCGTCGTTTCATCGAGCAAGAGGTTGCCGCCGGTCACAAGTTTGCCGAGACCGAAAGACTATTTCGGGCAGGACGTGAATATCGCCGCACGCGTGCAAGGTCTCGCCGATGTCAACGAAGTCTGCATCAGCGCAACGGTGATGGAGGCACCGGGCGTCGCTGACATCGTCAAATCACGCCCGGTGTCGTGCAACTACGAGAACCTGAAGGGGGGCGGTCAAAAGATGGAAGTCCATCGCATAACAATCCCGCCGACGCAGGCATGAAGGACCGCAAGGGCGGCGCTCGTGGGGCCTACACCACCGTCCTGTGCCGCGCGATGCAGGTGCGCAGCACCTCGTCCATCGGCTTGCCCCACCAGTCGTTGGAGAAGATCTCGATCTCGGAATAGCCGGCAAAACCCTGCGCTTCGACCGCTTTGCGCACCGACTTGATGTCGATGACGCCGTCGCCCATCATGCCGCGGTCGTTGAGGATGTCCCTGGTCGGCACCAGCCAGTCGCAGACGTGGAACGCGAGCAGGCGATCCTTGCCGGCGCGCGCGATCTGGCTCATCAGCTCCGGGTCCCACCAGATGTGATAGACATCGAGTGCGACACCGAGCATGCCGGTGCGGCCGGGGTCGAGCCGGTCGCAGATGTCGAGCGCCTGCTTCGTCGTGTTCACGCAGGCGCGGTCGGCCGCATAAGCCGGATGCAGGGGTTCGATTGCCAGCGGCAAGCTTGCCTGCTTGGCGTAGTCGAGCATCTCGGCGAGTGCCTCCTCGACCTGCCCGCGCGCCGCCACGATATCCTTCGACGCCTCGCTGCCCGGCCGCGAATATTGCGGCAGGCCGCCGACCACGAGGACGATGCAGGACGCGCCCAGCGCCTTGGCTTCATCGACGCACCGCCGGTTGTCGTCGCGCACCTCGGTGCGGCGCGATGCGTCGGAGGTGAACATGCCACCCCGGCAATAGCCTGACAGCTCGAGCCCGGCGTCGCGCACCGCGCGGGCGGCACGGTCGAGACCGACGGCAGCAACCTGGTCGCGCCAGGGGTCGATGGCACGGATGCCGTGCTTTGCACAGGCATCGATGATCTCGACGAGGTCACCCTGCTTGCGAACCGTCGCCGTGTTGAGCGACAGCCAGCGGTGGTCGGACGAAAAATCGCGCATCAGGCGTCCAGTCCGTGCGAGGCCAGCACGGTCTTCATCCGCCGCGTCGCCAACTCCGGATTGGCGAGCAGACCGGCCTGATCGGCCAGCCGGAACAGCTCGGCCAGATGCAGCATCGAGCGCGCGCTCTCCTGCCCGCCCACCATGGTGAAATGATCCTGATGGCCGTTGAGATACGCCATGAACACCACGCCGGTCTTGTAGAAGCGCGTCGGCGTCTTGAAGATATGGCGCGACAGCGGCACGGTCGGTCCCAGCACGTCGTGGAAGCCGGCCTCGTCGCCGGCAGCGAGCCGCGACAGCGCGTAGGACGCCGCCGGCGCGATCGCATCGAAGATGCCGAGCAGCGCGTGCGAAAAGCCCTGCTCGTCGCCGGCGATCAGCTCCGCATAGTTGAAGTCGTCGCCGGTATACATCTTGATACACGTGTCGAGGCGACGGCGCATGTCGATCTCGCGCTGCTTGTCGAGCAGCGAGACCTTGACGCCGTCGACCTTGGCGGCGTTGGCGTTGATGATGGCCACCGCCGTGTCCATCGCCTTGTCGAGATCCTTGGTGCCCCAATATCCCGTCAGCGCCGGATCGAACATGTCGCCGAGCCAGTGGATGATCACAGGCTGCGCTACCCCCGACAGCACGCGGTCATAGACCTTCGCGTAGTCGTCGGCATTGCGGCCGAGTTTTGCCAGCGCCCGCGACGCCATCAAGATGATGCGGCCGCCGACCTTCTCCACCGCCGAAATCTGTTCCTCATAGGCGCGGATCACGTCGTCGAGGCTCCTGGCATCCTCCACCGCAAGATGATCGGTGCCGGCGCCGGAGAACACCAGCGCGTTGCGACGCTTGGCAGCGCCGACCGAGCGCGTGATCAGCTCCAGCGAGGTCGGCCAGTCCAGCCCCATGCCGCGCTGCGCCGTGTCCATGGCTTCGGCGACGCCGAGACCGAGGTCCCAGACGTGCTCGCGGAAGGCGATGGTCTTGTCCCAGTCGACAGCGACGGAGAGCCACGGGTCATTGTCGGCGAAGGGATCGGCCACCGTGTGCACGGCGGAGAACGCGATGCGGTTCAGCGGTCCCTCGAGCTTCGCCGGAAACGTTCGCGAGGCCGCGAGCCGGTAGGTCTCGATGGACCGGTCGGCTTTGGGCAGCTTCAAGGATAGGGATGACATTGGCAGGACGGGCTTGTTCATACTTCCCTCCTCAGACCTTGATCGGGGCGACGTCGATCCAGCGCCGCTCCTTCCAGCTCTTCAGCGCGCATTCGGCAAGCTGCACGCCCTTGGCGCCTTCGAGCAGCATGAACTTGTAGGGCGCATCCTCGTAGACGTGACGGATGAACATCTCCCACTGTTCCTTGAAGCCGTTGTCGTAGGAGACATTGTCCGGCAGCTTCTGCCAGTCGCCGTAGAAATCGTGCAGCCGCTTCTCGTCGGGATTCCACACCGGCCTCGGGGTAGCCTGCCGCGCCTGGATCATGCAGTCCGAAAGGCCGGCGACGGCCGAGCCGAGCGTGCCGTCGACCTGGAAGGTGACGAGATCGTCGCGATAGACGCGGGTGACCCAGGACATGTTGATGTGGGCGATGACGCCGCCCTCGAGCTGGAAGGTCGCGTAGGCGGAATCATCCGCGGTTGCCTTGTACTTCTTGCCCTGCTCGTCAAAACGCTCAGGGATGTCGGTGTTGCCGATGCAGACCACGCTCTGGACATTGCCGAAGAGGTTGTCGAGCACGTAGCGCCAGTGGCAGACCATGTCGAGAATGATGCCGCCGCCGTCCTCGTCGCGGTAATTCCAGGACGGCCGCTGCGCTTCCTGCCAGCCGCCCTCGAACACCCAATAGCCGAACTCGCCGCGCACCGAGAGGATGCGGCCGAAGAAGCCGGAATCGCGCAGGAAGGCGATCTTCTTCAGGCCCGGCAGGAACAGCTTGTCCTGCACGGTGCCGTGCTTGACGCCCTTGGCGTTGGCGAGCTTGACGACCTCGAGGGCCTCCTCGAAGTTCGTCGCGATCGGCTTCTCGCAATAGACGTGCTTGCCGGCATTGATGGCCTGGGTCAGAAGGCCCGGACGCGCCTGCGTGGTCGCGGCGTCGAAGAACATGGTGTCGTTCTTGTCGGCGAGCGCAGCGTCGAGGTCGGTGGTCCAGCGCGCGATGTTGAAGCGCTTGGCGAGGGCCTCGACCTTGTCGGCGCTGCGGCCGACCAGGATTGGATCGGGCATCACGCGGTCGCCGTTCTTCAAGCGGACGCCGCCCTGCTCGCGGATCGCGACGATCGAGCGGATCAGATGCTGGTTGAGCCCCATGCGGCCGGTGATGCCGTTCATGATGAGGCCGAGGCGTTGGGTGGTCATGCCAATTACTCCCAAGGTGATTTTGGCTGTTCGAGCGGGCGGAGCGCCGACCAGTCCGGGTGGACCGAGGTCGCAAAGCCCGTTGCGTTAAGCGATCCCGTCAGGAGATCGCCGTTGTGAATGGAGAGGCGGATGCCCTGCCCGGCATCGGCGTAGAGGTCGGGATGCGCGGCGGCGAAGGCCGCAGCTTCAGCGGCGGGCGTGTCGCCAAAGCCGTCGACGTAGTGGTGGCCGTTGCGTTCGGCATGGGCGATGCCGAGGAAGGCGCCGAGCGCGAGGTCCTGCTGCACGGCAAGGCCGGCCTGGCAGGTCAGGTCTTCGCCGGTCACGAAGAACGTCTCTCCGCCCGCACTCCACTTCGCCGCGCGCGTCGCGTTGACGACGGACTTGTAGAGCCCCTTGCAGGACTTCGAGGAGATGCCGTGATAGCCGAGTGCCCGAGCGGCAGGGAAGGCATCGTAGGAGTCATCGGCCTCATCGATGATGAAACCGCGCGCGGCGAGCGAGCCGAGCGGTGACTGCCGCGTGATATCGCGCGGCATCGGCTGTTCGACATAGAGCAATCGCGAAGCGATCGGTCCGAGGCCGGGGTCACGATCGAGCCGATCGATCAACGCCTGGAGCGCTGCAAGATCGGCGTACTGCTCGTTGGCGTCGAGCGTCACCTTGTAGCCGTGCCCGAGCGTATCGAGCTCTTTGCCGATCCGCGCCAGCCGCGCTGCGTCGGCTGCGGGATCGCCCGACAGCTTCAGCTTGAAGTAACTCGCACCGGCGTTCTCATGAGAGTCGGCGACGCCGCCCCTACCTTCGACCGTATCGTCGAGGCCGACGGTATGCCTGATAGCAACGCGCGGCAGCGGCTTGCGGCCGGCAAGAAACGTCGTGATATCCGTTTCCTTCAGGTCGGGCGACAACCGTGCATCGATACCGGCGATATTCCCGGCCATCCCATCGAAGAAGCTGGTCTCAACGTCGCGCAGCAGCGCATCGAGGACCGCCTTGTCGATCTCCGCCGGACCATAGGCGGCGGCGAGCGGCGGAATGTTCTTCTTCGCGCACGTCGCGACCTGAGCACCGATGCACGACGCATGCAGGTCGAACGCCGTCAGGAATCCAGTCCGCGCCAGGTAGAGCCCGCGGGCGATCTGAAGCGAGCGGCGCAAGCCGTCGACCGTCTGCGCCGGCGACAGCTCCGGCCGCTTGTCGAACCATTTCGGCACCAGCAGTTCGGCGCTGGCGCCGACCGCGGTTCCCCTGCCCTCGACCTCGATCTCGACCCGCACGAACAGCTGCGGCGTCGCGTGAAGCGTGATCGCGCCAAAGCGGAACGGCCGCGCGAAATGCACGGGACGTTCGAAGAATGCGATGTCTCGCAGCTTCAGGCGCGGCGCCATGGGTCGTTAATCCAATGCCCCTTGCGAGAAGAAATGCTTGCGTATGCGCTGCACCAGCTCAGTGAAGACAGGATCGGCCATCACGTCGAGCGAGCGCGGGCGCGGCAGCGGCACGTCGTAGATCGCGGCGACCGCGCCGGGACGTTCGGTCATGACCAGCACGCGGTCGGCGAGGAACACGGCCTCCGGAATCGAATGCGTGATCAGCAGCACCGTCTTCTTCGTCTCGCGCTGGATCCGCATCAGCTCGACATTCATGCGCTCGCGCGTCAGCGCGTCGAGCGCGCCGAACGGCTCGTCCATCAGCATGATCTTGGGATCGTGCACCAGCGCGCGGCAGATCGAGGCACGCTGCTGCATGCCGCCAGAGAGCTGCCAGGGCAGCTTCTTCTCGAAACCTTCGAGCCCGACCAGCTTCAAGAGCGCCTTGGCGCGTTCGAGATATTCTTGTCGCGGCAGCCGCTTCATGTCGATCGGCAGCATCACGTTGGACAGGATGTTGCGCCATGGCAGCAGCAGCGCGTTCTGGAACACGATGCCGACATTGCCGTGCGGCTTCGTCACCTTCTCGCCCTCGACCAGGATCTCGCCTGACGTCGGCGGCAGCAGCCCCGAGATCAGCTTGAGCAGCGTGGACTTGCCGCAGCCGCTTGGGCCGACCACGACGAAGAACTCGCCGTCGTTGATGTCAAAATCGAGCGGCCGCAGCGACGGCACGTCGCCGTCGCGCGTCCGGTAGGTCTTCGACACGCCGGACAGCTTGATGCCCGACGCCTCGCCGGCAGCCCGGTCGCTCACCAGTCTCAGATGCGCGGCCGGCTGCGCGGTGTCGCTCGGTCTTGTTGCTGGGTTCATCCGATCAAGCCCATTAGACGAAGCGCATCGTCATTCCGGGGCGATGCGAAGCATCGAACCCGGAATCTCGAGATTCCGGGTTCGCCCTTCGGGCGCCCCGGAATGACGGTGTTTTTAATTTCACGAGCCGCTCTTCGGAAGATAATCGTTGGTGTAGAACGCCTTCGGGTTCTCCTTGGCCTTGGCGTCGAGCCCGCCATATTCGACCAGCAGATTGACGGTCTCGGTCATGTTCTGGTCGGTGACCTGAAACGGCCGCCTGGTCTTGGTCTCCGCGGTCCGGTAGAGCGGAATGGTCAGCTCAAAGCCCTGCGTCAGCGTGTCGATCTTGCCGCCCTTGGGGTTGGCATCGAGGATCGACTGCGCCGCGGCCTTCGGCTCCTTCTCGGCGGCTTCGACCGCCTTCGTCGTCGCCGACATGAAGCGGCGGACGAGGTCGGCATTGGCCTTCACATAGTCGGCGTTGGCGATGATGCCTGACGAAACCATGTTGATGCCGTAGTCGGCGAACTTGATCGGATAGACCTCCTTGCCGGTGGCGTCCTTGATCTTCATCGACTGGTCCATGACGTAGCCGAGCAACAGATCAGCCTGGCCGTTGATGACCGCGTTGAGCTTGGTCTGGCCGTCGCCGGCCACCGTCTGGAAGTCGCTCTCCTTCAGGCCGGTCTTCTTCAGGAACAGCGGCCAGATCTGGGTCATGGAGTCCGCCGGCGTGATCGCCACCGTCTTGCCCTTGATGTCCTCGGGCTTCCTGATGTTCTTGTCGACGAAGCCCATCGCGGACATCGGTGAGGTCTGGAGCAGCACACCGGTCGCGACGACAGGCGCGCCCTTGATGGCGGCGCGCATCATGGTGGGCACGTCGACATAGCCGAAGTCGGCGGTCTTGGCGGCAACGGCCTGCGTGGTCGCAGCCGAGCCGCGGCCTTCCTGGATCTCGAGCTCGATGCCTTCAGCCGCGTAAATGCCCTTGGCCTTGCCGTAATAGAATGGCGCGTGCTCGCCATAGACGTACCAGTTCAGCATCAGCACGACCTTGTCGGCTGCCTGCGCCGGCATGGCCGCGAACGCCAGCAGCGCCACTGATGCAGCTCCTATCCACCGCTTCATCGTCACTCTCCCTTGTCGTTGTTGTTTCGGCCATTGGTGGCCGTTCGTTGCTTCGCTTACGCCGCGAAAATCACGTCCTCGCGCTGGCTGACATGCCAGGGAATGACCAGCTTCTCGATCCGGTCCACGATCCAGAACAAAATGACGCCGAGCAACGCGAGGATCACGAGGGCTGCGAACATCGTCGGCAGATCGAAGGTGCCGATCGAGCGCTGCATCACATAGCCGATGCCGGAATTGGAGCCGACGAACTCGCCGACGACGGCGCCGACCACGGCGAGCGTCACCGAGACTTTGAGGCCGGAAAAGATCGCCGGCAGCGCATGCGGCAGGTTCACCGCTCGGAACACCTGGAAGCGGCTGCCCTGCATCGCGCGGGCAAGATCGACCATATCAGGGTCGACGGACTTGAAGCCCTGCACCGCCGAGACCACCACCGGAAAGAAACCGAGCAGGAACGCCGAAATCACTTTTGGAATGATGCCGAAACCGAACCAGACCACGAACAGCGGCGCGATCGCGATCTTCGGCACGGACTGCGAAAACACCAGCAGCGGATAGACGTAGCTCTCCACGGTCTTGGAGCCCGCGATCAGCATCGCGACGGGAATGCCGAACAGCGCCGACAGCAGGAAACCGCAGACGGTCGCATAGGTGGTCGGCCAGGACTGGCGCAGCAGTTCCGGCCATTCGGTGCGCAGCACCGCGACGACATCGAGCGGAGCCGGGATCTGGTAGGCGGGAATCCTGAACACCCGGATCGCGAGATCCCAGGCCACCACGATGAAGACCAGGAACAAAAACGGCCGAACCCAGGCCGCGTTCAGCACCTTGGACACCGCACCTTGCTGCTTCGGTTCGGCCAATTTTCACTCCCGGCATTCTTCTTCGTTCTCGGGAGAAATTAACCCGTTGGATAAATACTGTCCAGACCTTTCCCTGTGACGTTTTGCGCGGGGGTTCCGCATATGCGGTGTCGTCCCGGCGGAGGCCGGGACCCATAACCACAGGGAGGAATTGGACGAAGACTGGTCGTTCGGGATTGGCACCACGCGCCATCGATAGATCACGCGGTATGGGTCCTGGCTTTCGCCAGGACGACGATGGGGAGGTGCAATCGCGCGCCACTCCCGGTGTCATTCCCCGCGAAGGCGGGGAATCCAGTACGCCGCGGCCTCTCCGTATCCTCGGACCGTCTCTGGAATACTGGATCACCCGCCCCAGTGCGCAATTGCGCACAAGGCGGGCGATGACAGCGGAGATTGTGGAAACGGCGGACGCTACATCCACCAGCGCGCGGACTGCGCCGCCACTACGCCGTCTGCACCACGGCCGTGCGCTTCTTCGGCGCGTTGACGATCTGCAGCAGCTCCGACGACCGCCCCGTCAGCGCGGCCAGCACGAGGCCCGCCATGTGCGCGAGCCGCTCGTCCTTGGCGTCCTTGGCGAGCAGATCGCGGCCGAAGATCACGCCCAGCGTCGCCGAGTTCGAGAGGTAGAAGAAGCTGAGCGCCGCGATCGAGATGTAGAGCTGCACCGGATCGACCGCGACCTGGAAGTCGCCGCTCTCGACACCGCGCCGCACCACGGTGCGGATCATCTCGACGAAGGGCGAGTGCATCGACTTGACCTTGGTCGAGCGCTTCAGGTGCTTTGCGCGCGCGAGGTTCTCGGTCTGGAGCAGCGAGAGGAACTCGGGGTTGCGCAGGAAATAGCCCCAGGTGAATTCGATCAGGCGGCGGATCGCCTCGGGCGGATCGAGATGCTCGAGATCGAGCCCGCGCTCCTCGCTGCGGATCTTGTCATAGGCGCCTTCGAGCACCGCGAGATAAAGCTCGTCCTTGTTGCCAACGTGGTAGTAGAGCATGCGCTTGTTGGCGCCGGCCTTGGCCGCGATGCGGTCGACGCGCGCGCCGGCAAGCCCGTGGGCGGAAAACTCCTGCTTGGCGGCTTCGAGAATGCGCAGCCGCATCCCCTCGGGATCGCGCTGCCATCTCAGATTTCGCTTTGCCTTCGCCTTCGCCAAACCGGTTGCTCGCTGGGTGCTGTCAGGATGTCCTGTAACACGCGCGCGCGGGTTTGAGAACGTTTCGTCATTCCGGGGCGCGCCCTCTTGGGCGCGAGCCCGGAATCCATCGTGCCGCGGTGTGTATGGATGAATGGATTCCGGGCTCGTCGCTTCGCGACGCCCCGGAATGACGAAGGAGAGAGGCGGCTCTAATCCGCCGGCTTCGGCGACCGCTCCAGCAGCACGGTCTGGATGCCGCAGGTGCCGTTCCGCACCGTCATGATCCGCGTGCCCGGCTTGCGGCCGTTGCGCACCTCGGTGACGTCGAGGCCGGCGGCGATCAGGCGGGCGCGCGTGGCGTCGATGTCGGCGACCCGCCAGCTCAGGCCCCAGAGACGATCATGCGCGAGGTCGCCGCCCGCCACGGGGCGGCGCACCACCTCGACGATGAGGTCGCCGCAGCGGAAGAACATGAGCTGGCCCCAGTCCTGGTGCGACCGGTCGAGCGCGAGATCAAGCCCGAGCCGTGCGCCATAGAGCGCGGCGGCGCGCTCGGAATCCTCGGTGGTGATCACGACGTGGTCGAGCGCGTCGATCGGCGCAATGTCGGTCGCGACCGATCTGGGGCGCTCCTCGGCAAGCTCGAGGAAGAACATGCGCACGCCGCGCGTGAGTTCCGTGGCAGCGCGCGTGCGTTTCCAGTGCAGGACGGCCTCGGATTCAGCATCGCTGCTTTCGACCTCGGCGACCGGATCGGGCTTGAGCGCCACCCGCTCCAGCCGTCGGTGCATCCTGCTCATGTCTGCGACACGAAAGCACAGGCTGGCGAGCACGCCTTCATGGTCGTCGAGCAGCGCGCGCATCCGGTCGGCGGCGACGCTGAAGCCGCTCGGCGCCATCAATTCGATCGTCATGTTCTCGAGGGTGAACAGCGCCCGGTCGGCGCCCTCGCCGGAATTCTGCCAGGCCGGCGCGCGCCCCAAAAGCGTCTGATACGCCGCCTTGGCCGCACCGATATCCCGCACCAGAGCGACGACGTGATCGAGGCCGGTGATCATGTTCCCTCCCTCCCGACGGGGCCGGAACAGACGTCCTGGGGTCGTCGGTTCTGCCCGGGCAACGCTGGCCCTCCCACGGTCGTATTCCGGCCCCATACTGACCTCAAGCGCCTATCGCCATGACTCTGCAAATATTTTGGCTCTGCGAATGTTTTTGGCTCCCGCCGAAGCGGTGCTAAGGTAAGCAGCCGGCCGGGACCACCCAGCGCATCACGGACAAGCAATGCAGGCTCTCTTTATCGGACAGACCTATATCGACGTCGTCTTCATCACCGACCACATGCCGACCGGCGACGAGAAGCACGTGGCCTCGGACTACGCCGTGTCCTTCGGCGGCAACGCGGTCACGGCGGCGTTCTGCTGCGCCAAGCTCGGCATCGTGCCCGATCTGATCGCCACGGCGGCCAATGACTGGCTGGGGCGCATGTTCCAGGACATGTGCGCGAAATACGCGATCTCGCTGCATGCGCGAAAGGTGAACCAGTCCTCGCTGTCCTTCATCATGCCCAAGGACGGCAAGCGCGCGATCGTTCGCTGCCGCGACGATTCCCACATCCATCCCTTTCCGATCCTCAATCTCGGCAATTGCCGCGCGCTGCATGTCGACGGCCACCAGCCCGACGCCGCGATCCACTATGCCAAGGTTTGCCGCGAGGCCGGCATCCTGACCTCGCTCGACGGCGGCGGCCTGCGCACCAACACGCACGAGCTGCTGGAATTCATCGACGTCGCGATCGTCGCCGAGCGCCTCTGCGAGCAGATGGACCTGACGCCGGAGAAGATGCTGGACTACCTGAAGAGCCGCGGCTGCAAGATCGGCGGCATCACCATGGGCGAGAAGGGCCTGCTCTGGTACGATGAGACCGGGACGGTCCAGGTGATGCCGGCGATGCCGATCCCGCGCGAGCGCGTGATCGACACCAACGGCGCCGGCGACGTCTTCCATGGCGCCTATGTCTATTCCTACCTCGCCCATCCCGGCAAAAGCTGGCGCGAGCATTTCGACTTCGCCCGGGCCGCCTCGACCTACAAGATCCAGCGCCTCGGCAACGAGGCCGGTCTGCCGACCCTTGTCGACATCGCCAAGGTCAGGCACGAGTTCGAGGTCAAAGCCTAGTCTTCGCAGAGGTTCAAAATGGGGCGCGTCTACGTCGCCGGCAGCATCAACATGGATGTGGTGGCAACGGCCGACCGCCATCCAAAAGTCGGCGAAACCGTCGCCGGCCAACAGGTGCTGTATTTCCCCGGCGGCAAGGGCGCCAACCAGGCCGTCGCGGCCTCGCGGCTCGGCGCCCGGACCACGCTGATCGGCCGCCTGGGCAAGGATTCATTCGGCGCTGAACTGAAGGCGTTCCTCGGCGGTCAGGGCATCGATCTCGGCTACGTTCAGGAGACGGCGCAGGCGCACACCGGCACCGCCATCATCACGGTCGCGGCCGCCGACAACACCATCGTCGTCATTCCCGGCGCCAATGCGCTGGTCAGCGCCGACGACGTCAGCGTCGTCCCGCTCGTCAAAGGCGATGTCGCCGTCAGCCAGTTCGAGATCCCGCTCCCCACGATTGCCGCCTTCTTCCGGCGGGCGCGGGCGGCAGAGGCGACGACGCTGCTCAACCCGGCCCCGGCGCAGAAATTTGACCGCGAGCTGCTTGAGCTGGTCGACCTCCTCGTTCTGAACGAGACCGAGCTCGGCTTCCTCGCCGGCACCGAGCTCTCCGACAGCGACGAGGCCGCGCGGATCATCGACGTGGCGCGGCAGCTTCAGGCGCGCGAGGACCAGACCATCTGCGTCACGCTCGGCAAGCGCGGCGTGCTCGCCCTCGCCGGCCAGGAGGAACTTTCAGTGCCCGGCCGCGTGGTGAAGGCGGTCGACACGACGGGCGCCGGCGATTGCTTCGTCGGCGCGCTCGCGGCGCAACTCGCCGACGAAATCCCCTTACGCACCGCGCTCGCCTTCGCCAACGCCGCCGCCTCGATCAGCGTGCAGCGCATGGGCGCCGGGCCGTCGATGCCGACAGCCGCGGAAGTTATGGCGGTTCTGTAGAGCGCTTCCTTTCGCCTCTCCCCGCCCGCGGGGAGAGGCCGGAATTTGCGAGAGCAAATTCCGGGTGAGGGGGAGTCTCAACGAGTCCGACTGTCACCGTCCCCGTGGAGACTCCCCCTCACCCCGACCCTCTCCCCGCAAGCGGGGCGAGGGAGAACATGATCACGCCAGCGCGCTCTTCAGGTCAAAGCTTTCATCCGCGGCCTGCTCCGGCGTGATCGAGCGGTCCATGCCCTGCAATCTGCGGCCGAACATGTGATCGCCGGCGCGGTTGATGGACTCGATGCCGAGCAATTTGTCGCCCCTGTAGCAGAACGCCGAGAACGCCTTCCTGGCGGGATCGCCGCGCAGCACGACGCGGTCGTAGCCGGTGGTAAGGCCAGCGATCTGGAGCTTGTCGTCGCCCTGATCGCTCCAGAACCAGGGATGGCCGTCGTAAGGCTTGCTGTCGCCGGTCAGCCGCGCCGCGAGGCAGCGGGCGTGATCGGTTGCGTTCTGCACCGATTCCAGCCGCAGCGAGCCGCCGAAGCGCGGGCTTGCGAACAGCGCGCAATCGCCGATCGCGGAGATGTTGGGATCAGCCGTCGCGAGATATTCGTCGACGATGATGCCGGCAGCGACCGGCAGCCCCGCCTCGGCCGCGAGCTCAATGTTCGGCAGCACGCCGACGCCGACCACGACGAGGTCGGCGGGCAGATGCCTGCCGTCGCTCAAGGAGACGCCGGTGACCTTGCCGCCCTCGGCCTCGATCGAGGTTGCCTGCACACCGAGATGAACACGGATGCCGGCCTCGCGATGCCGCGCCTGGAAATACTCCGAGACCTCCGCGGTCACCGCGCGCGCCATCACGCGCGGGGCAAGCTCGAGCACGTCGACCTCCAGCCCCTTGATCCGCGCGGTGGCCGCGAATTCCAGGCCGATGAAGCCGGCGCCGATCACCACCACCCGCGTCTTCGACGCCATGATCTTTCGCAGCGCCTCGCTGTCGTCGAGGATGCGCAGATATTTCACGTCGGGAAGATTGGCGTTGGGCAGATCGAGCAGCCGATTGCGCGCGCCGGTCGCCAGCACGAGGTGGGCGTAATCAAGCGTCTCGCCCGATGCGAGATGCACCTTGCGCCCGGCGCGGTCGATCGACATCGCACGGCCAGCGATCAGCTCGATCTTCTGGTCCGCATAGAACTTCTCCGGCCGGAACATCAGGCTCTCCGGCCCGGCGGAGCCCTTGATGTAAGCCTTGGACAAAGGCGGCCGCTGATAGGGCAGGTGCGCCTCGTCATTGATCAGGCAGACGCGATCGGAAAAACCGGCCTGCCGCAGGGATGCCGCGACCTGGTAGCCACCATGGCCGGCGCCGACAATGATCACCGGACCGCCAGTCATTGGAACAGCCCACTTCCGGAGACACGAGCGTGACCCATGTCGTCTCCTCTCATGCTGATATTGGCTTGGCTAGCCTAGGAGGAGCCGGCGCTCGTGTCCGTCCCTCAACGAAGGCAGCCCTATTTGAGCCTATCGTTCCGCCTTGCGCAAGGGTGGTACGCAGGGATTGTCTCCCCTCGCCTTCTGCGATTTAGTCGCACGAACCTCCTCATGCTGGGGATTTCCAATGCCAGCTCCCACCTCCCACCCCGATGATCCCGCCTTGCTGCGGATCGACGGCCCGATCGCGACCATCACGCTCAACCGCCCTGCCGCGTTCAACTCGATCAACCTGGCCATCGCGGAAAAGCTCGAACAGCTCGCGTCCTATCTCGAAGGCGACGACGCCATCAGGGTCGTGGTGATCGAGGGCGAAGGCCGCGCCTTCTCGGCCGGCGGCGATTTGCAGACGATTGGAGCTGCGGCCGAAGCCGGCACGGTGACGCCGGTGGTCGGCGAGCTGCTGAAGCATTATCACACCTTCATCGAGACCATCCGGCGCATGCCGAAACTGTCGCTGTCCAGCGTCCACGGATCGGCCGCCGGCGCCGGCATGGGCCTCGCCTTCGTCACCGATCTCTGCATCGCCGCGGAGGACGCCAAGTTCACGCCGGCCTATGCCAAGATCGGGGTGTCGCCGGACGGCGGCTCGACGGTCGGCATCGTCGGCACGGTCGGCTCCCGCCGCGCGCTCCAGATCTTCCTGTCCGAGGACAATTTTACCGCGCAGCAGGCCTACGAATGGGGCCTGGTCGCGAAGATCGTTCCCGCGACCGAGCTGAAGGCGGCGACGCGGCAGCTCGCCGAACGTCTCGCGCAGAACCCGCCTGCCGCGATCGCCGGTACCAAGTCGCTGGTCTACCAGGCTGCCACGACGCCGGTAAAGCAGCAGCTCGATGCCGAGGAACACAAGATCATCATGGCGATGAACACGGAGGAGTTTCGGCTCGCCGTGAAGAAGTTCACGAGCAAGTCGAAGTGACACCCGCGCGCACCTTCTACGGCCTTCGCCACGGCGCGACCGACTGGAACCGGCAGGGACGCTTTCAGGGCCGCACCGACAATCCGCTGAACGAGGACGGGCTTGCGCAAGCGCACGAAGCCGTGGACATGCTGCGCGGCGCCGGCATCAGCCGCATTGTCGCGAGCCCCCTGGTCCGCGCGGCGCGAACGGCCGAGATCATCGCGGCTGCGATCTCGGTGCCGCTCGCGATCGACGACGGCATCATCGAGTTCGACTTCGGAAGCTTTGAAGGCCTTCCCGTTCGCGACCTCATGATCAAGCACGGCGTCAAGTCGGCGACGGGCCTCGTCTCGATCCTGCCCGCCGATGGCGAGAGCTGGGACGCCATGACGGAACGGTCGCTGGCTTGCGTCTCCGCGTGGCTCGACCGTCATCCCGACGACAATCTGCTGTTCGTCTGCCACGACGCCGTGATGCAGGGCATGGCAAACGCGCTGTGCGGCAGCTACTTCAAGAACAGCCATGGCACGCCGTTCCGTTACGTGCGCGAGCAGGCGCAATGGCGGATCGAGCAGGTCGCTACTGCGGGCAGATATAGCCCGTCCCCGCCGGCGACTTGAAGCAGCCGACCGACTCCGGCAGCACGTGCCGCGGCAGCCACAGCACGACGCTCGGGAAATAGATCGCGAACGCGATCGTCGCCAGGAACACCACATAGATCGGCAATGCGGCGCGCAAGGCCTTGGCAAAGCTGATGCCGACAAATTTCGACGCCATCAGCAGCACCAAGCCATAAGGCGGCGTGATCAGGCCGAAGGCGAGCGTGGCGATCAGCACCACGCCCATATGCACGGCGTTGATGTCGCCCGCTTCCGTCAGCGTGTTGACCAGCGGCATGAAGATGATGATGGTCGGCACCGGCTCGATGAAGTCGCCGACCACGGTGAACAGCAGCACCATCAGCAGCATGATCAGGTGCGGATCGTGGCCGGCAATCGAGGTGATCACTTCTGCGATGTAGCTCGCGCCGCGCAAGTAAGCGAGCATCCAGCCGAAGGCGTTGGCGGCGCCGATGGTGATCAGCGGCAGCGAGAAGATCAGCCCGGCGAGACAGAAATCATAGGGGATCTTCCTGAAGTGGCCGCGGTTGAGCGCGGGGATGACCACGAGGACGATCCAGACCACGGCGACGACGCCGGCCTCCGTCGGCGTGAACCAGCCGGTCAGGATGCCGCCGAGCAGGATCACCGGGATCATCAGCGGCAGGGCCGCATCGCCCGCCGCGAACACCACCTGCCGCAGCGGGGCGCGCGGCTTGCGCAGCCCGGAGGGGCCGAAGAAATAGCAGTAGATCATCAGGCCGAAGCCGATCATCAGACCCGGCACCACGCCCGCCATGAACAGGCCGGCGATCGAGACGTTGCCGACGGCGCCATAGACCACCGCCGTGATGCTCGGCGGCACCAGCGCCGCGATCGTCGAGGCGGATGCGATGATCGCGGCGATGAAGGCGGGCTCGTAGCCCTCGCGCTTCATCGGGCCGCCCAGCGCGCGGCTCATCACCGCGACGTCGGCGGTGGTCGAGCCCGACATCTCCGAGAAGAACATGCTGAAGACGACGACCACCTGCGACAGCCCGCCCCTGATGTGCCCGACCAGCGACACCGACAGGTTCGCGATCCGCACCACCACATTGGCCGAGCTCATGAGCTCGCCGACCAGCAGGAAGAACGGGATCGCCAGCAGCGCCTCGGAATCGACGCCGTCGAATATCTTCTGGATGATGGCGGCGAGCGACACGTCGGACAGGATCGCGCCGATGAAGACGCCGGCCATCAGCGAGAACGGCACGGGCACGCCGAGATAGCCGAAGGACAGGAAGCAGATCGACATCAACGCCAGGACGACAGGTGCGCTCATGGCTGCGCCCTCATCTGCGCCTCTGTGAGGCCGGGCGCTGCATCCTCGTCCGGCGGCTCGGGATGGTCAAAACCGTTGCGCAGGCCGTTGACGAGCTGCTCGATGGTGAAGAGGCCGATCAGCACGCCCGAGAGCGGAATGATCGCATAGAGCGAGGCGATCGGCGTGCCCGACGGCAGACGGAAGCTGCCGAAGCCGCGGAGATAATTCTGATAGCCGTACCAGATCAGGCAGAAGGCGACGCCGAGCACGACCAGGCGGATGATGACTTCGACGATCAGCCGTGGCGTGCCGTGCATCGCCTCGGAGATCGCGGTGAGATAGAGGTGATCGTTGCGCCGCGTCGCAGCCGCGGTACCGACAAAGATCGCGTAGATGAACAGCGTCGAGGTGACTTCCTGAAGCCACAGCCAGGGATGGCCGATGGTGCGGGTGACGATGTCGGCGGTGACCGAGAGCGAGAAGCCGAAGCACAGCACGCCGCAGAGAATCATCAGCGCAAGCTCGAGCCAGTCGAGCCCGCGCCATTTCAGGTGGCGTTGGCGCTGAACGAGCAGTTTGTCGGCGATGGCCATCGTTGCTCCCGTCGTCCCGGCCTAGTGCGCAATTGCGCACGGGGGGCCGGGACCCATACCCCCAAGCCCTTATGATTAAAGCGAGCTGACAGCCATCCTGCCCAAAGCACCGCCGCGGAGTATGGGTCCCGGCTCCCGTGCGCAATTGCGCACTAGGCCGGGACGACTCGTGGGGGCGCCTGCGCAGACGGCCTAGTTGATCGACCGGATCAAATTCTTGACCTTCTCGGCATGCGGGCCGAGCTCCTTGGCGAGCTTGTCGAGATAGGGATCGGCGATCGTCGTAAAACTCTTCTTGTCGACGTTGTCGACGATCTTGACGCCCATCTTCTTCAGCTTGTCGGCCGCGGTGCGCTCGAGGTCGAACGCCTTCTGCGGCTCCTTGGTGCTGATCTCGTTGGCCGCCGCCTGCACCCAGCCCTTCTGCTCCGCCGACAGGCTCTGCCAGAGCTTGTCGGAGATGAACACCAGCGCGTTGTTGGCTTCGTGCTCGGTGATGTTGAGGACCGGCGCGACCTCGTAGTGCTTGTTGACGAGGTAGACGTTGATGCTGTTCTCGGCGACGTCGACCACGCCGGTCTGCAGCGAAGTGTAGACGCTGCCGAACGGCATGTGCACGGTCTGGGCACCATAGGCCGGGAACATCATGTCTTCGGTCGCGGTCGCCTGGACGCGGACCTTCAGGCCCTTGACGTCGCCGACATTGTGGATTTCCCGCCTGCTGTACATGTGGCGTACGCCCTGCGAGCCGGTCGCGATCACGTGCAGGCCCTGCGTGGTCTCGTCGATCATGGTCTTGAGCGCTTCGAACACGCGGGGATCGGCCAGCCCCTTGACCACGTGGTTCTCGTCGCGGAACAGGAAGTGCAGCGACATCACGCCGGCCTGCGGCGAGATCGTCGCGGTGTTGGCCGAGGAGATGATCGCGAACTCGACGTCGCCGGCTTTCACGAGCTGGAGCACCTGCGGCTCCTGCCCGAGCTGCGCGCCGGGGTACTGGTCGATGATCATGGTGCCCTTGCTCAATTCCTTGAGCTTGTCGGCAAAGAGGTCGCCCGCGATCGAATAGCCGGTGTTGCGCGGCTGGTCATAGGCGAAGCGATAATGCTTCACCTCCTGTGCCCCGGCCCCGGTGACGAACAGCATGGCGGACAGCGCCGCCAACCCACGCATGGATCGTGCAATCATCGTTTCCCCCTGTTTTATCGCCCGCCGCTTCAGCGGTCTGGGCGTTCGTTCGGGTGGTCGGTCACCCCTTCTCGGTCTGCTTCCCAGTCCTCTGCATGAAATCGAAATCGCAGCCCTCGTCGGCCTGCATGATGGTCTCGTTGAACAGCCAGGCGTAGCCGCGCCGCGCCTCCTCGGGCGCCGCCGCCGGCTTGAGCGCGGCGCGCCGCCGTTCCAGCTCGGCGGCATCGACCAGCAGCTCGATGCTGCGCCTGGCAACATCCAGCCGGATCATGTCGCCGTTCCTCACCAGCGCCAGTGGCCCGCCGACGGCGGATTCCGGCGTGATGTGGAGCACGATGGTGCCGAACGCCGTGCCGCTCATGCGCGCATCGGAAATGCGCACCATGTCCTTGGTGCCGCCGCGCGCGAGCTTCTTCGGGATCGGCAGATAGCCCGCCTCCGGCATGCCCGGCGCGCCCTTCGGGCCGGCATTGCGCAGCACCAGCACGTCTTCGGCGGTCACGTCGAGATCGGGATCGTCGATCCGCAAGGTCATGTCCTCGACGGATTCGAACACCACCGCCCGCCCGGTATGCTGCAGCAGCTTCGGGCTCGCGGCCGATTGCTTGATGACCGCGCCGCGCGGGGCGAGATTGCCGTGCAGGACGGCGAGGCCGCCTTCCTTCTTGATCGGATTGTCGCGCGGACGGATCGCGTCCTGGCCAGGCACGTCTTCCGCATTCGCCGCGATTTCGCGCAGCGTCTGACCGGTGATGGTCTTCGCGTCGAGATCGACGAGATCGCCGAGCTGCGCCAGCAGCTTCGGCACCCCGCCGGCGTGATGGAAATGCTCCATGTAGTGCTCGCCGGACGGCTTGAGATCGACCAGCACCGGCACCTCGCGGCCGATCTGGTCGAAGACTTCGAGATCGAGCCGGTGCGGCGAGCGATGCGCCATCGCCGTCAGATGGATCAGGCCGTTGGTCGAGCCGCCGATCGCCTGAAGCACGACCTGCGCGTTCTTGAAAGATGCCGGAGTCAGCAACTCGCTCGGCTTCGGCCCCTTGGTCCTGGCCATCTCAGCCGCCACCCGGCCGCTGGCTTCCGCAAGACGGAAGCGTTCGGCATGTGGCGCGGGGATCGTCGCGCTCATCGGCAGCGACAGGCCCATGGCTTCGATCATGCAGGCCATGGTGGAGGCCGTGCCCATCACCATGCAGGTGCCGACCGACGGCGCGAGACGGCCGTTGACCGCCTCGATCTCGACGTCGTCCATGTCGCCGGCGCGATATTTCGCCCACAGCCGGCGGCAGTCGGTGCAGGCGCCCAGCACCTCGCCCTTGTGATGGCCGACCACCATGGGGCCAACGGGGATGACCACGGTCGGCAGGTCGGCACTGATCGCCGCCATCACCTGCGCCGGCAGCGTCTTGTCGCAGCCGCCGATCACGATCACCGAATCCATCGGCTGGGCCCGGATCATCTCCTCGGTGTCCATCGCCATCAAATTGCGCAGATACATCGAGGTCGGATGCGCGAAGCTCTCGGCGATCGAGATGGTCGGAAACACGAACGGCATCGCGCCCGACAGCATCACGCCGCGCTTGGCGGCCTCGATGATCTGGGGGACGTTGCCGTGGCAGGGATTGTAGTCGCTGTAGGTGTTGGTGATGCCGACGATCGGACGCTCAAGCGCGTCGTCGGAATAGCCCATGGCCTTGATGAACGCCTTGCGCAGGAACAGCGAGAAGCCGGCATCGCCATAGCTCGTCAGACCCTTGCGCAAGCCACTCGTCATCATGCCACTCCATTCACCTTGCCATTGTCGTACAGGCTGCCCCTCGATTGTCAATAAGATAGGCGCATATCTGGCAATTTCTGGATTGCCGCACCGCCAAACGAGCAGATTATTGACAATCCAAGCCTTCCCTGCTCCACAGGACGGACCGGCGCGGGGCCGGAGGCCGAGGGGATGCCCGAGAATCACACCGCAGACAGCATGACGGTCCGGCGCGACGATCCGGACGACGTGGTCGCGCGCCTGGAGGAGGACATCATCTTCGGCCGGCTCGCGCCGGGCGCGCGCCTGACCGAGGACGCGCTGATGTCGGCTTACGGCACCTCGCGGCACTTCGTGCGGCAGGCGCTGGTGGATGCCGAGCGGCGCGGCATCGTCCGCCGCGAGAAGAACGTCGGCGCCACCGTGCGGTTCTATTCGGCCGACGAGGTCCGGCAGATCTACGAGGTCCGGGAGATGCTGACCCGGCAGGCGGCGCTGATGATCCCCCTGCCCGCACCGCAAGGCCTGATCGACGAGCTGACGGCGCTACAACGGCAATATTGCGCGAAGGCGGACGCGCAAGATCTGCGCGGCATCCACGAGGCCAACGACGCCTTCCACCTCGCGCTGTTTTCAGCCTGCGGCAATCCCTATCTGGTGCGCTCGCTCCAGGACTACATGAACCTGACGCTGCCGATGCGTGCGAAGAACCTTGCCGACCGCGAGGGGCTCGCGCAATCGCGGCGCCAGCACGAGCTGATGATCGAGCTGCTTAGGGGGCGCGACAGCTGGGCGCTGGCCCAGCTGTGCGTGGATCATATGCAGTTCAGCAAGTCGGATTATCTGGCAAGGATTGCGGGGGAGACAACTTAAGCCCCGGTATGGCAGGTTGATCGCAAACGTGCCAGACCCGCCCTTCGCAAGGCGTTCTCCGACGCACCTTTATCGCTGAAATAGTGCCCATGCGGCGGGCTCGCGGGCGACGCCCACACGAGACCGATCTGCGCGGTGAGCTACCGTTTATTCCAATGCGTCGCCGCCGGCGCCCTTGCTCGCAATCGCGCCGCGCGCAGCTCAATACCGCCTCAGCAGCCCTTGCTCCACGCTGATCTCGCCATAATCGGCGCAGGCCCTTTTCGGGTTTCTGATCAAGTCCGTCCGGACGCGCCTGAACGTTTTGCGGGCCGCGTCGGACACTTCGGGACGGAATTTGCGGGGATCGTAGCTCTCGCCATCGCGGGCCTTGATGGCCGCAGCATAGGCGTCGATCATGGCCATCGCGGCCTCAGGACTGCCGAGCAGCCGGGCGCCGAGTTGAACGCCGCCGGCACCATCAACCTCGTAACCGTCGCATCGTTGCTCCAGCACTACGGATGCGGTGACGAGCTGGTCGAGGAACATCGCTTCGGCATCGCTGAGCATGGCGGCTTGCGCCGGTCCTGATACGATCATCGCGAGCATCGCGACGACTGTCAGCACGATTTCGACGATCGTGTTGCTTGCGGTCACCACGCGGCAGAACATTTGGATTGCTCAGGCGCGCCCCTGACGACCCATGACAAGGCCATACAGAAACAGAAGGATGATTGCACCGACCACGCTTCCGATGAAGCCGGCGCCCTCCCCGAACCGGTACCATCCCACGGCCTGACCGAGCCAGGTCGCAATGAAGGCGCCGACAATTCCCAGCACCGTCGTCAAGATGAACCCTTTGGGCTCGGACTTGTCGCCGGGCATGATGAACCTCGCGATCAGTCCTACGAGAAATCCGATGATGATCGTCCAAAGGATGCCCATGTCCACCGCTCCGTTCGGTCAATTCGCACATCAACCTTTGAAGGACTGCGTGATCGTTTGATGGGCCAGACGATCCCCGGAACGATGTTGATCTAGATCAATGGGCAGAAGCGGCCGAGCCGACAGCTGGAGCCTGCTCTTTCCCGTGCGGAAGGCGCTCAACGAGCCCCGCAACGCGAAGCGGGATTGATGCATGGCGATCATCGGCGAGATCACGCACACGACGACCTATCGCTATGCAAAGCCGGTGACGTTCGGCACGCACCGGGCCATGTTCCTGCCGCGGCGTGGGTCCTCGACCCGGCTGCTTCGCTGGTCCGCCTCGACCAGCCTGCCGTCAAAGGTGCATTGGGTCACCGACTCCCGCTCCAATGCCGTCACCGTGATGGACTTCAGCGAGCCCGGCAGCGAGCTGACACTCACCCGCCGTGGGGATGACCGGCTCCGGCGCCACCCATGCATGGGTGCAGGTGTTCCTGCCTGGCGCCGGCTGGCTCGATTACGATCCAACCAACATGCTGAGCGCCGGCTTCGACCTCATCCCGGTGGCCATAGCGCGGCACCCGGGGCAGGCCGTGCCGCTGGCCGGCTCGTGGTACGGCGATTTCGGCGACTACCTCGGCATGTCGATCAATGTTGCCGTTCACAAGCTCGGCGAAATGCTCGATCCTTCGGAGGGATAGGCCACAGGCGCTGCGTTCAAACGTCCCAAGGCCGGGCGAGGGCCAGTCAGTGAGAGAATACGCGCGTGCCAGGAGTCCATGGCCGTTGGCTTCCGACTGGACTGGCCCCGATTTCCCAGCCCGCGCCACCCCACAGGGCGTCAACCACGCCAAGATCGCCCATGCTGTCACGGACGAAGAAGAGGTTCGGAACCGAGCTGGTCTGCAGCGCCCCGCTTTCGCCGTTGGCCTGCAGCTTCAAGAGACACCAGATGTCGGCAAGCTTGCTCTCAGCGCGTGGGCCTAGCTCACCGAGGATCTGCACGGCACTCGAGGGCTTATTCAGGACATGAGTCTGCAGGGACGTATCGTCCGCGGCTTCGACCTTCACCGCGAACCGGCGCGCAAAGGTCGCCCCAAGCCACGAAATCTTGACAGCCGCGGTCGGCGCGATGTCTTCCCTGAAATGCTGGCTCGCAACGAAGGATTCGGGACCGGGAATGGCAGCCGTCGACGGAGGATCGAGGGGTTCACCGGGCTTGCGCTTGAGCGAACATTCGATCCTGGCGCGGGGAGCAAGCGACGCCGAGCTGCCGCCATCAGATTTGTTCTCGTCGGCACGCGCACTGAAACTGGATGCCGCCAGAACAATAACGAGCCACGTCTTGGGCGCTGAGCCGCGCATTGTTGGCGTCCTTGAATTGCCGATTCAAGAACAAGGTAAACTGTAGATTGCGGCTGTAAATCGAGGATTAGGTTTCTGGTTAAGCTTAAAGCAAGGAACTTATTTGAGAGAAATGCAAACAATCTCCGGAACCATGTACGCGCACCCGGCCGCAGCGCGCCAAGCACCCGGACACCTCCGAAGAGGGCCTGACGCGCGCCCTTCTACTTGCCTGCCAAGCGCGCGACCACCTTACCAGCTGGAGGAACCTGCGGAGCCGGTTCGGCCACCGGCTGCAGCGTGATCCGGCAGCATCTTGCCTGTGCGTGAAGCGGATCGTTCCACATCCAGCGCACACGCCAGGCAGGATTGTAGGCGTAGGCCGGGATGCGCCAGAACCAGATGGTTTCGTAGACGCTATCTCCGAATTGCTCCACATTCGGCCGTGGTGTTGGCCAGGAGGCCGCCGCGACGAGGACGACCGTCAATACCGCGGCCCCCGACAGAACCATCTTGCGCATCTTGCTTCCACAATCGCTGGAATGAAAAGGCGGTCACTTCCGCGTAAGGCAATGCATAGAAGAAACACTCACGTGTTCCGACAATAGAACGCCTATTTCCGAAAACGGAAATCCGGAACTCTACGGTGTGGACGCAGACGTTAGTCGCAAGGGGCCCTTCAGACCTGCTGCACGCGCGAACCTCTCCCGGCTCCGGAAAGCGGAGCCGGGGAAGCGCAGCTACGCTCCTGCAAGCATCGACGCTACCGCTTGGTCCAATCGATGATGCGGCTCGCATCGCCGTCGAACTCGTTGCTGCAGAATGCGCCGCCCTGATAGTGGTCGCCGATCGGGTCGGGCTTCAGCTTGGCCTGCTCGGCCATCGCGTGCGCGACGTGATCCTCGGAGCGGCCGGTCGGGCGATAGCCGAACTCGTAGGCGCGGTGGTTGTCCCACCAGGCGCGCTCGTTGAGGGAGGCGCCGTAGAAGACCTCGAAATGGATATCGGGATGTTCGAGCCCGATGCGGCAGAGCTGCACGAGGTCGTCGGGCTTCAGCCAGATCGAGAGCCGGCGCTGGTCGAGCGGCATGTCGCCGAAATTGCCGATGCGCAGGCACGTCACCTTCAGGCCGTGCTTGTCGGCGTAGAGCGCACCGACCGCCTCGCCGAATACCTTGCTGACGCCATAGCGGCCGTCGGGGCGCGGGGTGACATCGGTCCCGATCTTGTGGTGGCGGGGATAGAAGCCGACGGCGTGGTTGGACGAGGCGAACACAACGCGCTTGACGCCCTTGCGGTAGGCGGCCTCGAACAGATTGTAGCCGCCGATGATATTGGCCTGGAGGATGTCGTTCCAGGGGCCTTCGACCGAATAGCCCCCGAAATGGATGATGCCGTCGACGCCCTCGCAGATCGCTTCGCACTGGGCGAGATCGGCGAGATCCGCCGCTTTGAATTTTTCGTTCGCGCCGAGATCGGCGGGCGGCTTGATGTCGGAGAGCAGGAGATCCGGATAGATCGGCGGCAGCAGCTTTCGCAGGCTCTTGCCAATTCCACCCGAAGCTCCCGTCATCAAAATACGCGGCATGTCTTCCCTCGCCTGTGGTGACCGATTTGCGGCCGTAGATAACTGATGCTAGCAGACTTGGACAGAGGGAACGCAACAACGAGACCTGCACATGAACGATGCATCGTCCCACACTGAACGGCCACAAGGCTGGCGGCCGGCGACCTATTACCCCGATCCGGCGATAAAAGCACTGGACCCCCGCTTCGAAAAATACTGGCTGAAGCTTTCGGCGGTGGAACGGCTGACGACCGGCCTGCGCTGGGCCGAGGGGCCGGTCTGGTTCGGCGACGGACGCTATCTCTTGTGCAGCGACATCCCGAACCAGCGCATCATCAAATGGGAGGAGGAGACCGGCGCCGTCTCGGTCTTCCGCAAGCCCTCCAATTTCGCCAACGGCAACACGCGCGACCGCCAGGGCCGGCTCGTCACCTGCGAGCATGGCGGGCGCCGCGTGACCCGCACCGAATATGACGGCAGCATCACCGTGCTGATGGATTCCTTTGGCGGCAAGCGGCTGAACTCGCCGAACGACGTCGTGGTGAAGTCCGACGGCTCCGTCTGGTTCACCGATCCGACCTTCGGCCTGCTCGGCAATTACGAGGGCTACAAGGCGGAGCCGGAGATCGATCCGAACGTCTATCGGCTGGATCCTTCGACCGGCAAGGCGACCATCGTCGCTGAGGGCGTGCTCGGACCCAACGGGCTGTGCTTCTCGCCCGACGAGAAGATCCTCTACGTCGTGGAATCGCGCGGCGTGCCGAACCGCAAGATCCTCGCCTTTGACGTCGCGGCGGACGGCACCACCATCTCCAACAAGCGCGTCCATATCGATGCAGGTCCCGGCACGCCGGATGGCATGCGCTGCGACATCGACGGCAATCTCTGGTGCGGCTGGGGCATGGGCGACCCCGAGCTCGACGGCGTCGTGGTGTTCGCGCCCGACGGCGTCATGATCGGCCGCATCGCCCTGCCCGAGCGCTGCGCCAATCTCTGCTTCGGCGGCGTCAAGCGCAACCGCCTGTTCATGGCGGCGAGCCAGTCGATCTACGCGCTGTATGTGAACACGCAGGGCGCGGTGGGGGGATAGCACCGCCACCGTCATTCCGGGGCGCGCCGTCTTCGTCGCGAGCTATGATGCGCAATTGCGCATCTGAGAATCCATCGTGCGACAGAGTGTGTGGCCAAATGGATTCCGGGCTCATCGCTTCGCGATGCCCCGGAATGACGAGAGAGGGTTTCGTAGGGTGGGCAAAGCGAAGCGTGCCCCGCCATCTCTCGTTCGGCTCGCGATGGTGGGCACGTCGCTACGCTCCTTTGCCCACCCTACGAGGTCCCTCCTCCGTCATTGCGAGCGAAGCGAAGCAATCCAGAATCCCTCCGCGAAAACAGTCTGGATTGCTTCGTCGCAAGAGCTCCTCGCAATGACGAAACGAAAAACGCCGGAGCGGTTTTCCGCTCCGGCGTCACGTTGTTCAGTCGCTAAAGCTTACGCCGCGTTGAAGCCGGCGACGGCCTTCACTTCGAGGAAGTCCTCGAGGCCGTACTTGCCCCACTCGCGGCCGTTGCCGGACTGCTTGTAGCCGCCGAACGGCGCGGTGCGGTCGTTGGGCACGCCCTGGAGGTTGACGTTGCCGGCGCGGATCTGGCGGGCGACACGCTTGGCGCTCTCGACCGTGTCGGCCGAGACATAGCCGGCAAGACCGTAGGGCGTGTCGTTGGCGATCTGCACGGCGTCGGCTTCGTCCTTGGCGCCGATGATGGTCAGCACCGGTCCAAAAATCTCTTCGCGGGCGATCGTCATGTCGGGGGTGACGTCGGCGAAGATGGTCGGACGGACGTAGAAGCCCTTGTTGACGCCCTCGGGCAGGCCCGGGCCGCCGGCGACGAGCGTTGCGCCCTCGTCGATGCCCTTCTTGATGAGGCCCTGGATCTTGTCCCACTGGCCGCGGTTGACCACGGGGCCGATGGTGGTGCCTTCGGCGCGCGGATCGCCCGCCTTGGTCTTGTCGGCGACCGCCTTCGCGATCGCGGCGACTTCCTTCATCTTCGACAGCGGCACGATCATGCGCGAGGGCGCGTTGCAGGACTGGCCGGAGTTGTTGAACATGTGCATCACGCCGCCGGTCACCGCCTTGGTCAGGTCGGCGCCTTCGAGGATGACGTTCGGCGACTTGCCGCCGAGCTCCTGGCTGACGCGCTTCACGGTGGGAGCGGCGCGCTTGGCAACGTCGATGCCGGCGCGGGTCGAGCCGGTGAACGAGATCATGTCGATATCGGGATGCTCGCTCATGGCGGCGCCGACCTCGGGGCCGAGGCCGTTGACGAGGTTGAACACGCCCTTCGGCACGCCGGCTTCATGGAGGATTTCCGCGAAGATCAGCGCCGAGGTCGGGGTGAACTCCGACGGCTTCAGGATCATGGTGCAGCCGGCGGCGAGCGCGGGCGCGACCTTGCAGGCGATCTGGTTGAGCGGCCAGTTCCAGGGCGTGATCATGCCGACCACGCCGATCGGCTCGCGCAGCACCATGGCGGTGCCGACCGGCTCCTCGAAATGATAGTTCTTGAGCACGTCGAGCGTGGTCATGAGATGGCCGAGGCCGGCGCCGGCCTGCAGCTTCTCCGCCATCGGCAGCGGCGCGCCCATCTCGTCGGAGACGGCAGCGCCGATCTCCTTGAGGCGGCCCTTGTAGATCTCGATGATTTTCGAGAGCAGCGCGACGCGCTCCTCGCGGCTGGTCTGGGAGAACGTTGCAAAGGCGCGCTTGGCGGCGGCAGCGGCCTTGTCGACATCGGCCTTGGAGCCGAGCGCAACCTCGTACATCGCCTCTTCCGTCGCCGGATTGACGACCGGGGTGGACTTCTTGACGGCGGGATCGACCCAGGCGCCGTCGATGTAGAATTGCAAGCGATTGACCATCGTTAACCTCTTCTTGGGGGCTTGGAGGGGGCGTTTCGGCAGGCATCCTTGCACGAAAGCGCCGGCAATTGAACCCGCCATATGCGGGGCCAGCGTTGCGGCGGACGGAGGTTATATGAGCCGATGGCGGGAGGGAGGCAAGGTCGCAACCGACGTCGTCCTGGCGAAAGCCAGGACCCACCACCAACCTTGGTTGGCTTGCTCAGGCGTCTACCGCCCGTCGCCTACAATCACTGCCGCGGCGTATGGGCCCTGGCTTTCGCCAGGACGACGACGGAGGCTTAAACCGCCATCTTCCGATGCAGCACCGGCGCGCCGGTGGTGAGGCTTTCGGCCGCATCGATGATGGCGTTGGCGTCGATGCCGTAGTGGCGGTAGAGGTCCGCGATGCTGCCGGTCTGGCCGAACTGCTCGACGCCGAGTGCCTCGACGCGGTGGCCGCGGACGCTGCCGAGCCAGCCGAGCGCGGACGGGTGGCCGTCGATCACGGTCACGATGCCGCAGTCTCGCGGCAGCGGCGCCAGCAGCTTTTCGATGTGGCTGAGGTGCTGCACGCCGCGGCGATCGCGGCGCAATTTCCGTGCGGCGGTCCATCCGGAATGCAGGCGGTCAGCCGAAGTGATTGCGAGCAGACCGATGTCGCGGCGGCTCTCGCCGATGAACCCGGTCGCCTCGATCGCTTCGGGCGCGACCGCGCCGGTATAGGCGATCACCAGCTCGGCATTGGGCCCGGGCTTGCGCAGCCAATAGGCGCCGTCGGTGATGCCCTGCTCCAGTTCCGGCGTCATGATCCGCTGCGCCTGCTCGATGCTGCGCGTCGAGAGCCGCAGATAGACGGAACCGCCCTCGCCCGGATCGCGCTGCATGTGATTGAACCCCCAGCCCATGATCACGGCGAGCTCGTCGACGAAGGCCGGCTCGAACGAGGCGAGCCCGTCCTGCGCCATGCCGATCAGCGGCGTCGCGATCGACTGGTGCGCGCCGCCCTCGGGCGCGAGCGTGATGCCCGACGGCGTCGCCGCCACCATGAAGCGCGCATCCTGGTAGCAGGCATAATTCAGCGCATCGAGCCCGCGCTCGATGAAGGGATCGTAGAGCGTGCCGACCGGCAGCAGCCGTTCGCCGTTGATCTGGTGCGACAGGCCGAGCGCGGAGAGCATGATGAACAAATTCATCTCGGCGATGCCGAGCTCGAGATGCTGGCCCTTGGGCGAGGCGTCCCAGTTGTAGGTGGAGGGAATTTTCTCGCTGCGGAATAAGTCGGCTTTCTCGGCGCGCGCGAACAGGCCGCGCCGGTTCACCCACGGGCCGAGATTGGTCGAGACGGTGACGTCGGGCGAGGTCGTGACGATGCGCCTGGCGAGCTCGCTATCGCCGCGCGCGATCTCGTTCAGCACGAGGCCAAAGCCCTGCTGGGTCGACATCTGCGGCGACGGCTTGAAGGCGAGCTGCGATGGCACCTCGACGACCGGCGCGGTCAGCCGGCGGCCGTCCTGGTTGAACGGCACGCGCGCGAGGAACGCGTCGAGCTCGGCGGGAGCTAGCGCGAGGCCCTCGTACTTGTCCCATTCGTGGCCCGGCCGGATGTTCTGGCTCTCGCGATATTTCTCCATCTGCGCGACCGTCATCAGGCCGGCGTGGTTGTCCTTGTGGCCCTGGAACGGCAGGCCGACGCCCTTGATGGTGTAGGCGATGAAGCAGACCGGGCGATCATGGTCGATGGATTCGAACGCCTCCAGCATGCTCGCCATGTCGTGGCCGCCGAGGTTCGACATCAACGCCAGCAGTTCCTCATCGCTGCGCTTGTCGATCAGCTTGGTGATCGGCCCCTGATCGCCGATCTCGTCGTGCAGATGCTTGCGGAAGGCCGCGCCGCCCTGGAAGCACAGCGCCGCATAGAGCGCGTTCGGGCAATTGTCGATCCAGCGCTTGAGCGCCTCGCCGCCGGGCTCGGCGAACGCTTCGCGCATCAGGCGGCCGTATTTCACGATCACCACGTCCCAGCCGAAATTGCGGAACATGGTCTCGAACTTTTCCCAGAGCCCTTCGCGCACGACGGCGTCGAGCGACTGGCGGTTGTAGTCGACCACCCACCAGGTGTTGCGTAGGCCGTGCTTCCAGCCTTCTGCCAAGGCTTCGAAGATGTTGCCCTCGTCCATCTCGGCGTCGCCGACCAGCGCGATCATCCGCCCTTCGCGGCGGTCCTTCATCCAGCCATGCGCCTTGACGTAGTCCTGCACCAGCGAGGCGAACAGCGTCTGCGCGACGCCGAGGCCGACCGAGCCGGTCGAGAAATCGACGTCGTCGACGTCCTTGGTGCGCGAGGGATAGGACTGCGCGCCCTTGAAGCCGCGAAAATTCTCCAGCTTCTCGCGGCTCTGCCGGCCGAACAGATACTGGATGGCGTGGAACACCGGGCTCGCATGCGGCTTCACCGCGACGCGATCCTCAGGGCGCAGCACGTGGAAATACAGCGCCGACATGATGGTGGCGAGCGAGGCCGACGAGGCCTGGTGGCCGCCGACCTTCAACCCGTCCGCGTTGGAGCGGATATGGTTGGCGTGGTGGATGGTCCATGACGACAGCCACAGCGCCTTGCGGCCAAGGGCAGTCAGGGTTTCGAGACGCGCGGAATCGACGGGCATGGCGATGCTCCGGAAGAATATGGCCTCGATGATACTCCCGCGAGGGGCGCCAAACTTCTCAATTTTTCGCGCCATACCTGCCGATATTGGGATATTTTACCAAGGAGCCCCCATAGAACACAGGTTTCATCCCAATGCCCGAGCTCGACGCCATCGACCGAAAGATCCTCGCTTTGCTCCAGACCGACAGCCGGTTGACCATGCAGGAGCTCGCCGACAAGGTCGGGCTTTCGGTGTCGCCCTGCCACCGCCGGGTCAAGCTGCTGGAGGAGCGCGGCGTCATCTCGCGCTATATCGCGACCGTCGATCAGAAGGCGCTCGGCCTGCATGTCAGCGTCTTCATCTCGATCAAGCTGGCGCGGCAGAAGGAGGAGGATCTGAGCCGCTTCGCGCGCGCGATCTCGAAATGGGACGAGGTGCTGGAGTGCTATCTGATGACCGGCAACCGCGACTATCTCCTGCGCGTCGTGGCGGCCGACCTCGCTTCCTACGAGACCTTCCTGAAGACCAAGCTGACCCGGCTCGACGGCATCGCCTCGATCGAGTCGAGCTTTGCGCTGAGCCAGGTGAAATATTCGATCGCGCTGCCGGTGTGACGGCCCCGCCGGGCCGTTTCGGAACCGGTGTCACATGGGCGCAATAAAGCCCGCCGATGGTCACGGGCGACAGGCACCCTGCCGAAAGAAGGACCCATGACCGCATCCGACCGCACCCCTGAAATGGCCAAACGCGAGCGCATCATCCGGGAAATGACCGACGATCTCGACGAAGAGCTGGAGATGGAGCTCGATGACAGCAGGCTCGACCAGCTGCTGGACGAGACCGGCACGCTCAATCCGACGGTGGACCGCAGGCTTTATTTCAGGGAACTGCTCCGCCTCCAGGGCGAGCTGGTCAAGCTCCAGGACTGGGTGCAGAGCGAAAAGAAGAAGGTCGTGGTGCTGTTCGAGGGCCGCGACTCCGCCGGCAAGGGCGGCGTGATCAAGCGCATCACCCAGCGGCTCAATCCCCGCATCTGCCGCGTCGCCGCCCTTCCGGCGCCGAGCGAACGCGAGCGCTCGCAATGGTATTTCCAGCGCTACGTGGCGCATCTTCCCGCCGGCGGCGAGATGGTGCTGTTCGATCGCAGCTGGTACAACCGCGCCGGCGTCGAGCGCGTGATGGGCTTCTGCTCAGAGCACGAGTACCAGGAGTTCTTCAAGACGGTGCCGGAGTTCGAGCGGATGCTGATCCGCTCCGGCATCATCCTGGTCAAGTACTGGTTCTCGATCACCGATGACGAGCAGCAGTTCCGCTTCAGCATGCGCATCAGGGATCCGCTCAAGCAGTGGAAGCTGAGTCCGATGGACGTCGAGGCGCGCAGCCGCTGGGAGCACTACACCAAGGCCAAGGAGACGATGCTGGAGCACACCCACCTTCCGGATTCGCCGTGGTGGATCGTCGATGCCGTGGACAAGAAGCGCGCCCGGCTCAACTGCATCGCGCATTTGCTCAGCCAGATCCCGTACCAGGAGGTCGCACGCGTGCCGGTGGTGCTGCCGCCGCGCGTGCGCAACCCGGACTATCACCGCGGGCCGGTTCCGCCTGAGATGTATGTGCCTGCGAAATACTGACGGAGGTCTTGTAGGGTGGGTTAGCTGGGCAGGTGCGCGAAGCGCATCTGCACGGCGTAACCCACCTCTTCTGTCACCGCGGCAAGAGAAGTGGTGGGTTACGCCGTGCGGACTGCGCTTCGCGCAGCCGCAGTGCTAACCCACCCTACGACGCGAAAACTACCGCCACGGCTGCACGATGATCTTTGTGTGCGCCTCGGGATTGGCGAGGTCCGCGAAGGCCTTTGCGACGCCGTCGAGGCCGACCTCCGCCGTCACCATTGCTGCGGCGTCCACCTGCCCTTCGGCGATCAAGCGCAAGGAAGCTGCGAACTCGTCCGGCGTGTAGCCGAGCACGTACTGGACGTTGAGTTCCTTCATGATGCCGAGCATGGGCTCGTTTCTGTCGCTCTCCATGCAGACGCCGACCACGACGATCCTGGCATCGCGCGGTGCGCCCTCGAACACCTGCTGCAACAGGCCGGGCACGCCGACGCACTCGAAGATGATCGCGGGCTTGAGCGCCGGCAGCATCGCCTGGAACGGCGGTCGCGCCGCCTTCTCGGCGTCTGACATCTGCGCGTGCTCGGCCCAGGCCGTGTAGGGCTGCGACACCTTGGGATCGACGACGATATCCGCGCCGAGCCTGGCCGCGAGCGCGCGCCGCGCCGGCGAATAGTCGGCGGCAACGATCGGATGCAGACCCCTGATCTTCAGCGCGGCAATGACCGCGAGCCCGACCGGGCCACAGCCGATCACGAGCGGCACCTCGCCGCCGCTCATGTTGGCTCTTGCCACGGCGTGGACGCCGACGGCGAGCGGCTCGGTCAGTGCGGCATGTTCGGGAGCCAGACCGTTGGGCACTTCGAGCAGCAGCGCTTCGCTGAGCAGCATCGCTTCGGCATAGCCTCCGACATTGTCGTTGGAATAGCCGATGCCCTCGATGCCCTGCGGCGTCACCAAGGCCGGCAGCGAGCAAACATGGGTGCCGGGCTTGAGCTTGCGCGCGGTGCCGGAACCGTAGTCGACGATCTCGCAGCAGAATTCATGACCGAACACGACGTCGCGCGCGAGGTCCATCGGCTTGCGCCCGACCTTCCGCGCCATCTCCACCATGCGGTGGGCGTGCTGACGCGCATGCAGGTCGGAGCCGCAGATGCCGCAGGCGAGCGTCTTGACCAGCACCTGGCCGGGGCCCGGCTTCGGCTCGGCCATCTGACCAACGACAATCTCACCGTTCCTGAAAATCGCGGCGCGCATCCGGCTCCTCCCGTAGTGTTGTTGGAGCCGTTGATAGCACGAAGCGGAAGCCGCGAACTTGCGTCAGGCGTTCGGGGAGCGCTCTTCGAGCACCAGCAGCTGAGCGCGGCGGACGCGCTCGCGATGGGCGATGTAGAGGCCGCTGGCGACGATGAAGGCCGCGCCGATGACGGTCCAGATGCTCGGCACCTCGCCGAAGATGAAGAAGCCGAGAATGCTGACCCACAACAGCTGCGAGTAGGAGAACGGCGCCAGCACCGAGGCATCGCCGTAGCGATAGGCGAGCACGACGATCCACTGGCCCGCCGTGGAGGCGACGCCGATGAAGATGCCGAGCGCGATCGCGGTCCAGGACGGCGTCACCCAGACGAACGGCACGATTGCGGTCAGGATCGCAAGGCCCGTCAGCGAGGAATAGGCCATGGTGGTCACGACGGCCTCGCGGCCGCTCATCATCCGCGTCAGGATCAGCGTGCCGGCCCAGCAGGCCGCCGAGACGACCGGGAAGAATGCAGCCGGATGAAACGCGCTGGTGCCCGGGCGCAGGATGATCAGCACGCCGATGAGGCCGAGCGCTGTGGCGAACCAGCGGCGCATGCCGACCTTCTCGCCGAGGAAGACGATCGAGAGCGCAGTGACGAACAGCGGCGCGACGAAGCCGGTGGCGGACGCCTCCGCGATCGGGAGGAAGCCAAGCCCCGTGATGAAGAACAGCGAGGAGCCGAGCAGCACCGCACCGCGCATCACGTGCAATCCAAGACGCTCGGTGCGCATCGCGTAATACGGCGAGGACCGCAGCATCACCGGCGTGAAGATCAGCGCGAAGGTGAGAAAGCGGATCCAGGTGATCTCGATCGAGGGCAGGCTCGTCGACAGATATTTCGCGGTGATGTCGGAGCAGCCGAGAAAGACCGTCGACAGCAGGATCAGCGCGATGCCCTTGAAGGGATGATCGACGCGCGCAGGCGCGCGGCGGCCGATGTTCTTCTTCTCCGGCATAGGCATGGAAATACTGTCGAGCCTTGCGGCTGCGGCGGGCGGCGGAGTCACGGCAGAAACTCTGGAAAAATGCGAATCGGGGACGGCCGTCAAAAAACGACAAATGCGCCGCGTTCACAACTTCCGAAAACAGGATGCCGATATGCGCTGCGGGCTGCGCGCGTCAATATTCCATTAAGAATGCGCGCTTGCTGCACTACAGCATAGGCAGGCCTCGCGGCTTCGGACCGCGCGGAAACGCCGCATCCAGCGCCGCAATCTCCTCTTTCGTCAACACGAGATCGCCGGCGGCCGCATTCTCGCCGGCATGTTCCGCCGATGACGCCTTCGGGATCGCGAACACCGTAATTGCACGGGTGAGGAAGCTGAGCGCGACCTGACGCGGTGTCACGCGCCGCGCCTCCGCGATGCGCGCCAGCACGGCGCCGCCCTTGCTGTTGCTTGCCGGAAAATCGTCATGGCCGAACGGCGAATAGGCGACGACCGCGACGCCGTGCCGCTCGCACCACGGGATCACGGCATGCTCAATCGCACGTTCCTTCAGATGATAGAGCACCTGATTGCAGGCGATGCGGCCTTCCCCTGCGACATCGAGCATCTCGTCGAGATCATCGGCATCGAAATTGGAGACGCCCCAGGATTTGATCTTGCCGGCCTTCACCAGCTCCTCGAACGCTGCGACGGTGTCTTCGAGCGGATAGGAGCCGCGCCAATGCAACAGATAGCAATCGAGGCGATCGGTCTTCAGCCGCTTCAGCGAGCGTTCGCAGGCGGTAATCGTGCCGCGGCGCGAGGCGTTGCTCGGCAGCACTTTCGAGACGAGGAACACCTCGTCGCGCCGGCCCGCGATCGCGTCCGCGATGACGAGCTCGGCATCGCCATACATCTCGGCGGTGTCGACATGGGTCATGCCGAGATCGAGTCCATGCTGAAGCGCCGCGATCGCGCGCTTGCGATCGCCATGGTCGAGATACCAGGTGCCCTGCCCGATGACGGAGACGTTGGTGCCGGTCTTGCCGAAGGGATTTGTGTTCATGTTCGCTCCACTGTCAGTTCTCCCTCTCCCCGTTCTTGCGGGGAGAGGGTCGGGGTGAGGGGCTGCATCCGCAAATTCGCTGACAATAGGACTCGCGGAGACTCCCCCTCACCCGCCGCGCTCTGCGCGTCGGCCTCTCCCCGCACGCGGGAATCAAGAGTTCAATCCGCCGATGTCCGCGACCAGCACGCTGCCGGTCGCGGACTCCGTGATATAGAGACGATCCTTGTTCGCGCCACCGATTGCGACATTGGTGCAATTCGGTCCCGCGCATGACTTGATCCGGGCAAGCAACTCCCCGTTCGGCGAGAACACGAAGACGTGGCCGAGCGAGGCGTGGCCGACGAACAGGCGGCCACGCGCGTCCATCGTCATGCCGTCGGGACCGCTGGTGCCGAACAGCGAGCAGAAGCGGCCGACCTTCGACACGCTGCCATCCTTCATGAACGGCAGTCGCCACACCGCGTTGTCGCGCGTCATCGCGACGAACAGCACGGTCTCGGTTGGATCGAGCACCAGGCCGTTCGGGCTGATACCGGTGTCGATGAGGCAGTCGAGCCTGCCGCTCGGCGTCAACCGGTACACGCGGCCGCTCGGATCGTGCAGGCCGGTCTGCCCCTGATCGGTGAAATAGATGTCGCCGTTGGAGGCCAGATGCAGGTCGTTGCAGCCGCGGAAGGATTCCGAATTGCGCGCGGTCAGGATAGGCTTGATGCAGCCGGCCGTCGCATCGAGCTCCATGATGCCGTGCATGTAGTCGGCGACCAGGATACGGCCGTCGGCCGCGATCTTCAGTCCGTTCGGCCAGCCTTCATATTCGGCGATTTGCGACCATTCGCCGTCAGGCGCGATGCGGAAGATGCGGCCGAAGGGAATGTCGACGATGTAGAGATTGCCGTCCTTGTCGAATGACGGCCCCTCGATGAAGCTATCGGTCGCAACACCCGGCCGGTTGGCATCGGCCCAATCCGTCCGCACGCCCTTGCGGCGGAACTTGTCGGGCATGGCGGAGAAGAGTGTCGTCTCGATGAGACGCGGCGGCGTTTCCAGGTACATCATTGTTTTTATGATTGTTGAGGGGGAAGAGCGCGGCACCATAGGGCACAATGGCTGGCGCGTCGATTGGCGCGGTGGGCATGGCTCCTCGCCCCCACTGTCATTCCCCGCGAAGGCGGGGAATCCAGTACGCCGCAGCTTCTCGGCGAACCACAGACGTCTCGGAGTACTGGATCGCCCGGACAAGCCGGGCGATGACAGCGGAGTATGCGGCGACGACCAAAAACGTCGCTCCTACCCCGCTGCGCCCGCGACCTTCGCCTGCTTCACTGGCGCTACCTCCGTCGTCGCGATCAGGCGCTTCAGCTCGGGGATGCAGGAGCCGCAATTGGTGCCGGCCTTGAGCCTGGCGCCGATCTCGGCCGTCGTGCGCGCCCCGGTCGCGATGGTGTCGCAGATGGTGCCGCGGCCGACGCCGAAGCAGGCGCAGACGATCGGGCCGGTCGCGGCGGCGCCTTCGCTGGACTTGCCGGACAGCAGCATGCGGCGCTGGTCGTCGGTGACCTGATCGGCCACGAACAGACTCTTCACCACCTCCCAGTCGCCGGCATCATGGGCGGGGCCGACGAACAGACAGGTCTCGATGCGGTCGCCCGCGAACGAGGCCGCGCGATAGACGCCGCCGCCGAAATCGCGGTACTCGGCGACATCCTCGCCGGCGACACTCTCGAGCCAGGCGGGCCAGCGCGACAGATCGGCGTTGTCGGCGAAGAGATAGCCGAAGCCGCCGCTGACCGTGACGCGGGTCCACAGCAGATTGGGCGGCAGATCGAGCTGTTTGCGCGACAGCGCGAAGCCGCGGAAAACGTATTCATAGGGCGCGATCGCGGCCGGCGTCGCCTTCGTTTCCGGCTGCCCCGAGAACGGGTCGGTGAAGGACTGCACCAGCGCGCCGACGCGGCCGTGCGAGGCGTTCATCGCGCTCCAGTGGATCGGCACGAACAGCGTGCCGCGCTGCTGCCGATCGCTGACGACCACCTTCAGGATGCACTGCCCGTAATCGGTGGTGATGCGGGCATAGCCGTCGTGGGCGATACCGTATTTGCCGGCGTCGTCTGGATGGACCTCGACGAACGGCTCGGGTAGATGCGCGCCCAGCCGCTGGCTGAGGCCCGTGCGCGTCATGGTGTGCCACTGGTCGCGGATGCGCCCGGTGTTGAGCCGCAGCGGACGCGACGCGCCGGTCTCGCCGCGCAGCGACGGCATCTCCGGCGCGACGAAGCGGCCTTTGCCGTCATTGGTGAAGAAGCCGCCCGTCGCAAAGAAGCGCTCGCCGGACGCCCCGCCTTCGCGCACCGGCCACTGCACGGGCTTCAAGGCGTCGAAGGCCTCGTTCGAGAGCGAGGTCAACGCGCCGATGTCGAAATCGCGGCTGCCATCGTTCTCGAATGCCGAAAGCGCCGCGTGCTCGCGGAAAATATCGGCGGCGGATTTGTAGTCGAAACTGTCGCCGAAGCCGAGACGTTTTGCGGTCTCGCTGAGAATCCACCAGTCCGGCCGCGCCTCGCCCGGCGCCGGCAGGAACGAGCGCTGGCGCGAGATGCGCCGTTCGGAGTTGGTCACCGTGCCCGACTTCTCGCCCCAGGCGAGCGCGGGCAACAGCACATGCGGGCCGGCCTCGACCGTGTCGTTGGAGAGCACGTTCTCGGAAACCACGAACAGCTCGAGCTTCTTCAGTGCCTCGCGCACGAAGTCGGCATCGGGCAGCGACACCGCCGGGTTGGTGCCCATGACCCAGAGCGCCTTGACCTCACCGCGGTTGATCGCCTCGAACAGCTGCACCGCCTTCAATCCCTCATGGGTGGCGATGCGCGGCGCCTTCCAGAACCGCCTGACACGGTCGATGTCCGGCGGCGTGAAGTTCATGTGCGCGGCGAGCTGATTGGCGAGACCGCCGACCTCGCGGCCGCCCATCGCGTTGGGCTGGCCGGTGAGCGAGAACGGCGAGGCGCCCGGCTTGCCGATGCGGCCCGTGGCGAGATGGCAGTTGAGGATCGCGTTGACCTTGTCGGTGCCCTGCGCCGACTGGTTGACCCCTTGCGAATAGAGCGTGACGACGCGCTCGACGTCACGGAACATCTTGAAGAAGGTCGCGACGTCCTGCTCGGAGAGGCCCGTGGCCAGCGCGGTCGCGGTGACGCTGCCGGCGATGTTGCGCGCGCGCGCCAGCGCGTCGTCGAAGCCCGACGTGTTGCCCGCGATGTAGTCCTGGTCCAGCGCGCCGCTGTCGGCGAGATGGACGAACAGGCCCGAGAACAAGGCGGTGTCGGTGCCGGGCTTCAGCCCCAGGAACAGATCGACATCGCTCGCGGTGTCGGTGCGGCGCGGGTCGATCACGATCATGCGGGCGCCGCGCTCCTGCCGGTTCTTCAGCATGCGCTGGAACAGGACCGGGTGGCACCAGGCCGCGTTCGAGCCGACGAAGACCAGCAGGTCGGCCTGGTCGAGATCCTCGTAACAGCCGGGCACGGTGTCGGCGCCGAAGGCGCGGCGATGGCCGGCGACCGAGGACGACATGCAGAGCCGCGAGTTGGTGTCGACATTGGCGGTGCCGACAAAGCCCTTCATCAGCTTGTTGGCGACGTAGTAATCCTCGGTCAGGAGCTGGCCCGAGAGATAGAACGCGACCGCGTCGGCACCGTCGCGCGCCACGATGTGCTGCATGCGGTGGGCGACGTGGTCGAGCGCATCGCTCCAGGCGACGCGCTCCAGCACGCCCTTGCAGCGGATCATCGGGTAGAGCAGCCGGCCCTCCAGCCCGACGGTCTCGCCGAGCGCCGAGCCCTTCGAGCACAGCCGGCCGAAATTGGCGGGATGGTCGGGGTCGCCGGCGATCGCCGCGCCGCCCTTGCCGTCCGGTGTTGCGAGCACGCCGCAGCCGACGCCGCAATAGGGGCAGGTGGTCTTGGTGGTCCGGAGCTTCGGGTCGATCGCCGTCATATCGAGCTGCCTTGTCAAGCCGCCTTGGAAGGACGCGCGAGTGCGCGGCCGAACATCATGTCGGTACGGATCGCCGCCACCTTGTCGCAGTTGCGGATCAGTTCGAGATACCAGAGCGCATCGACGGTATCGCCGATCAGCACCGCGCCGGTGAGCCGGCCGTCGGCGATGACGAGCTTCTTGTAGGTGCCGCGCCTGCGGTCGGTCAGCACGAGGCTCTCGCTGCCCTCCCCGCCCATGAAGTCGCCGGCGGAGAACACGCTGACGCCCGAGACCTTCAGATTGGTCGAGACCACGCTGCCCTGATAGGCGGCGGGCCGGCCGGCGAGATGCCGCGCCAGCACGCGCGCCTGCTCATAGGCGGGCTCGACCAGGCCATAGCAGGTGCCGCGATGCTCGGCGCATTCGCCGAGCGCGAAGATGTCGGGCGACGCCGTCTGCATGACGTCATTGACCACGATACCGCGGTTGACCGCGATGCCGGCGTCCTTGGCCAGCGCGACGTTGGGCCTGATGCCGGCGGCAAAGATCACCGCATCGGCCTCGATACGGCTGCCGTCGGCGAGTTCGACGGCTTCGACATGGCTGTTGCCATGGATGCACTTCGTGCTGGCATTGAGCAGGATGCGGATGCCCTTGCGCTCGACCAGCGTCTTGAGCAGGTCGGCGGCCGGCCCATCGAGCTGGCGCTCCATCAGCCGGTCCATCAGATGCAGCAGCGTCACCGGGGCGCCGGCCTTGGCAAGCCCATAGGCCGCCTCCAACCCGAGCAGACCGCCGCCGACCACGACGACGCGCTTCTTCGCCGCCGCAAGCGTCAGCAGCAGGTCGACGTCGCGCGTGTCGCGGAAGGTGTGCACGCCGGCGAGATCGGCGCCCGGCACGTTCAGCCGCAGCGGCGTCGATCCCGTTGCGAGCACGAGCTTGGAATATTCCATGCTCTCCTCGCCCTCGATCTTGAGCTCGCGGCGGCCGGTGTCGATCTCGGTGACGCGGTAGCCGTAGCGCACCGTGACGCCGCGATGGCGCCACCAATCGGCCGGCCGGAGCTCGATCTCGTGCGAGCCGGTCTCGCCGGCGAGCACCGAGGAGAGCAGCACGCGGTTGTAAGCGAGCCGCGGCTCTTCGCCGATCACGGCGACCGCGTAGCGGCCGAGCGCGGTCTTGGCTAGCTCGTCGACCAGACGCGCGGCCGCCATACCGTTACCGACGATGACCAGCGGTTCACTCACAAGGCATCTCCTATTCGGCGGCCTGCGGCTGCGCGCCGTAGGCCTCGGAAATCATGTAGCCGGACAGCACGCCGTAGGCGTCGGTCCAGGCCGTGGCGAGTTCGGGCGTCCAGGCTTCGCCAAGCCCCTTCTCCAGGGTCCACAGCAAGGTCGCACCGACCACGGGATAGTGCTCGGCCTTGGCGCCGTAAGCGACGTGACGCTTGGCGAGCGCGGAGGCCGCGGGAAGAATCGAGTCCAGGTTCGACAGGCCGCCGACGACGGCGGCGAGCATGCCCATCAGCTTCTTGCGCTGCTCGGTCATGTCCTCGGGAAACATCGCGCGCACGGGCGGCGCCACCTCGAACAGGCGATCGTAGAACAGCACCGCGGCGGTTTCCGAAATCGGCGCGACCTTGGCGAAGCTCTGCTGGATGAGGGCGATCTGTTCTGAAGTCATGATGTTCTCCTGCCTGTTGGGTTTGCCTTGGTGCGCGCCATTGCGAACCAGGTTCATGGTCAAACTGTCGGGCAATGCTTCTCCCCGCGTACGGGGAGAAGCGAGATTCATACCAAGCGGTCACACCCTTGCTTCGGCGAGGCTTGGCGCGCCTTCACGCTGCGGGCTGCGACGCAGGTAGAACCACCAGGTCAGGCCGAGGCAGGACGCGTAGAAGGCCAGATAGATCGCGAGCGCGAGCTGCGGGCCGCCGGTCATGGCGATCGACTTGCCGAAACCGCTCGGGATCAGATAGCCGCCGACCGCGCCGACCGCGCCGATGAAGCCAACCGCCGCACCGCTCTCGATGCTCGCCGTCTTGAGCGCGAGTGCACGCGCCGCATCGCCCTTGCCGCGCACCTTGAACAGGTTCTGCTCGCGGAAGATCGAGGGGATCATGCGGTAGGTCGAGCCGTTGCCGATGCCCGTCGTCACGAACAGGATCAGGAACATCGACAGGAAGCCGATGAAATCCTTCTGCCCGACGAAATAGAGCACGCCAACGGTGGCGCCCGCCATCACGATGAAATTCCAGAAGGTGATGACCGAGCCGCCGATCTTGTCGGCCAGCCAGCCGCCGAACGGGCGCGACAGCGAACCGACGAGAGGCCCGAGGAACGCGATCGCGATCGTCACCGACGGGAACTGCGTCTTGAGCAGCAGCGGAAACGCCGCGGAGTAGCCGATGAAGGATCCGAACGTGCCGATATAGAGGTACGCCATGATCCAGGTGTGCTTGCGCTTGACCACCGCCAGCTGATTCCCGATCGACGACTTGGCCGTGGTCAGGTTGTTCATGAAGAACACCGCGCCGAACACCGCGATCGCGATCGGCAGCACCCACATCAGGCCGGCGTTCTGAAGGAACACGCCGTCGACGGGGGTTGCCTGGAACAGGTTGATGACCGCGAGCGTCATCAGGATCGGGGTCAGGAGCTGCACGCTGGAGACGCCGATATTGCCGCCGGCTGCGTTGAGGCCCAGCGCCCATCCCTTCATCCTGTCCGGGAAGAAGAAGGAGATGTTGGTCATGCTGGAGGCGAAATTGCCGCCGCCGAGACCCGCGGTCGAGGCGATCAGCAGCATCAGCCAGAACGGCGTGTCGGGCTGGCTCACGAAATAGGCGAGCGACAGCGTCGGAATGAACAGGATCGCCGCGCTGAATATGGTCCAGTTGCGACCGCCGAACGTCGTCACCGCGAATGTGTAGGGAAAGCGCATCAGGGCACCGATCAGGCCCGGCACGGCAACGAGCTGGAACAGCTGGTCGGTGGTGTAATGGAAGCCTGCCTGCGGGAGCTTGGTGGTGACGATGCTCCAGATCAGCCAGACCGAGAAGCCGATATGCTCGGCCACGATCGACCAGATCAGGTTGCGTCGCGCGATAGTCTTGCCAGTCGCGTTCCAGAACGCCTCATCTTCGGGGCGCCAGTCTGAAATCCAAGTTGGATTCTTCGTCATTGAGTATCCCTTCTAGGCTCACCGCTGCGTCGTTGCAGGCTCTGCCTCCGGCCACGGAGGCGCGCTCCGAGGCTTCACCCCGGTGGCGAGTTCACGATGCTGATTGATGATGTTGAGGGACGTCGTCGTTGGCGTCGCGCAAATGCTTTTCAATTTCCGTGCCAATTGCGCGCGTTCGGGAAATACAGGGAATTCAGCGGCTTATTCGAATTGCCCGAATTTTTAGCAGGGCTATTTCGCACGCAAATTTTGCGATCCGCTCAATCCCTGTGCGACGCACAAGGATTGAGCGAGGTGTCGATTATTTAGGCGCGCATATCGTCCGCGTTAAACCTTCGTTTATGCGGCTTCTACGAAGCGATGACGCTCGTAGAGGAATTCGAGCACGCGCTGCCGGCACTTCAGGTAGGTGGTGTTGGTGGCGAGCTCGAGCCGCTTGCGGGGACGCGCCAGCGGCACCTCCAGCACCTCGCCGATGCGCGCGCTCGGCCCGTTCGTCATCATCACGATACGGTCGGACAGGAGCACAGCCTCGTCGACGTCGTGGGTGATCATCAGAATGGTGTTGCCGAGCTTCTGGTGCAGCGCCATCACCGAGTCCTGGAGATGCGCGCGCGTGAGCGCGTCGAGCGCGCCGAACGGCTCGTCGAGCAGCAGCACCTTCGGCTCCATCGCCAGCGCCCTCGCGATGCCGACGCGCTGCTTCATGCCGCCGGAGATTTCGGAAGGACGCTTGTCCTTGGCGTGCGCCATCTGCACGAGGTTGAGATTGTGCATCACCCAGGCGTCGCGCTCGGCCCGAGTCTTGGTCCTGGCGAAGACCTTGTCGACGCCGAGCCTGACGTTCTCGTAGACCGTGAGCCAGGGCAGCAGGCTGTGGTTCTGGAACACCACGGCGCGATCGGGCCCCGGCGAGTTGACCTCGCGGTTCTCCAGCAGCACGCCGCCGGTCGAGGCGTTGGTCAGCCCTGCGATGATGTTGAGCAGGGTCGACTTGCCGCAGCCGGAATGGCCGATGATCGAGACATATTGCCCCTTCTCAATGGTCAGGCTGATGTCCTTCAGGACCTCCGTGGTGGCGGCGCCGCGGGTAAAAATCTTGTCGATGTGGTCGAGCTTCAGATAGGCGGTCATGTGTCCCTCCCCTCAGTTCGTCGCGGTGCCGCGGGTGACGATCTTGCCGAGGCCCGCGATCAGGCGATCGAGCACGAAGCCGACGATGCCGACATAGATCAGCGCCAGGATGATCTCGCTGATGTGCGAGGAGTTCCAGGCGTCCCAGATGAAGAAGCCGATGCCGACGCCGCCGATCAACATTTCGGCGGCGACGATGGCGAGCCACGACAGACCGATGCCGATGCGCAGGCCGGTGAAGATGTAGGGCGCGGCTGCCGGGATCATGATCTTGCCAAAGAACTCCAGCGGATTGAGCTGCACGACGGCCGCGACGTTGCGATAGTCCTGCGGGATGTTGCGGATGCCGACCGCGGTGTTGATGATGATCGGCCAGATCGAGGTGATGAAGATGACGAAGATCGCCGAGGGCTGGCCGTCACGGAACGCGGCGAGCGAGAGCGGCAGCCAGGCGAGCGGCGGGATGGTGCGCAAGACCTGGAACAACGGATCGAGCCCGCGCATCGCCCAGACCGACTGGCCGACCAGCACGCCGAGCGCGATGCCGGCGATCGCGGAGAGCGAATAGCCGAAGGCGACGCGCTGAAGGCTGGCGGAGAGATGCCAGAACAGGCCCTTGTCGATGCCGCCATGGTCGAAGAACGGATCGAGGATCAGCTCCTTGGTGTCCTTGAACACCCGTGACGGCGGCGGCAGCGCCGAGCCGGCGCGGCGGCAGACCAGTTCCCAGACCAGCGTCAGCAGCGCGATCACGACGAGCGGCGGGATCACGCGCACGGCGAGCTCCCTTGCCATTCGCGCATAGGCCTCGCTCCGCGGCGGCCGCTTCGGCGTCATCGCGACGACGGGCGCGGCGCTTCCCGCGGGTGTCGCGGTCTCAACCTCAATCTTCGTGGCAGGCATGTTCATCGCTATCTCTCTCCGGCTCCGGGACGATGCGGCCGCCTCGCGGCGGCCGCAGGGCTCCATCAGACTTCGACGCGCTTGATCGCGAGCGACTTCAGATAGGCCGCCGGATTTTCAGGATCGAACACCTTGCCGTCGAAGAAGGTCTCCTTGCCGCGCGAGGTCGAGGCCGGGATGTCGGAGCTAGCGACGCCAAGCATCTTGGCCGCGTCCTTCCAAAGATCCTCGCGGTTGACCTTGGCGATGAGCGCCTTGCTGTCGAAGCCGGCTTCGTATTTGCCCCAGCGGATGTCCTCGGTCATGAACCAGAGATCGTGGCTCTGGAACGGATAGGAGGCATGATCACGCCAGTACTTCATGATGTGCGGCGAGTTCTCGACCACCTTGCCGGCGTTGCCGTAGTCGAACTTGCCCTTGGCGCGATCGGCGATGTCCTCGACCGGGCAATTGATCCACTGCCGCTTGCCCATGATGGTGGCGAGCTCTTCCTTGTTCTCCATCTTGTCGGCCCATTGCTGGGCTTCCATCACCGCCATCAGGATCGACTTGGCGGCCTTCGGGTTCTTGTCGACCCAGGCCGCGCGCATGCCGAGCGACTTCTCCGGATGCTTGCTCCAGATCTCGCCGGTGTTGACGGCGGTGTAGCCGATGCCCTGGTGGACCAGCTGCCCGGGCCAGGGTTCGCCGACGCAGAAGGCGTCCATGGTGCCGACCTTCATGTTGGCCACCATCTGCGGCGGCGGCACCGTGATGGTCTCGACGTCCTTGTCCGGGTCGATGCCGCCGGCGGCGAGCCAGTAGCGGACCCAGAGATCGTGCGTGCCGCCCGGGAAGGTCATCGCGACCTTGGCCGACTTGCCTTCGGCCTTCTTCTTCTCGAACGCGGCCTTCAGCACCGACGCATCGGCGCCGACCTTGAGGTCGGCATATTCCTTGGCAACCGAGATGCACTGCGCATCGAGATTGAGCCGCGCCAGGATGTACATCGGCGTCGGCTGATTGTTCTGCGTCACCTTGCCGGCCGAGATCAGATACGGCATCGGGGTGAGGATATGCGCGCCATCGATGCCGTTACCCTCCGAGCCGAGCACGAGATTGTCGCGCGTGGTGCCCCAGGAGGCCTGCTTCTGCACATCGACATCGGGCATGCCGTATTTGGCGAACAGGCCCTTGTCCTTGGCGACGAAGAGCGGACCGGCATCGCTCAGTGCAATGAAGCCGAGCTTGGCACCCTTGACCTCGGGGCCTGCGTCCTGCGCGAACGCGCCGGCGGGGAAATGGAGCTTGGCGGCGGCAAGAAGGGCAGCGGTGCTGCCGGTGGCCTTCAACAATTGACGGCGGCTGAGGCCAGTCTCGGAGGGCCGGCGGATGCGCTTGGTCATCGGTGGTGTCGTCCTTTTGCGTCGTTGCGGAATGATTGCGTCAGTGCGCACGAGCAGCCCGTCCGTCCGTGACGCCCGAAAAAGGCGCATGCGAACGCGCGACGGGGGGACCCCCGTCTGGTGGCGTCAGCAAAATCGGATGAGAAGTCTCGCGGGACGGCTTCAATGGCGTCGGCTTGGAACTATTCAAGCTTCATGCCAAGCGCTGCACCTCATAAACCAATTAGTATTCAATGGGTTATATGCGCCGCGCCAGTCTGTCGCAGGCTTGCTGCGCACGCGAAATTTGCGGACTGCTTATTTCTTGTGCGACGCACAAATCTTATGCAGCCGCCTAAGCAAAAGGCCGCCGAGCCGGCAAAAGCCGGATCAAGGCACGTCTCATCCAGTTGAAATCGCTCACGTTTTCTATCACACCCAAGCGGCACGCGACTTGCATTTCCACTGGCGTCAACGAAGACTGCGGTTTGCCGCATTGTTGCAGCCTCTGGCGGCTGCAAACCGGAAGCTCAACTGCTTCGCGGCCCTTCCCGGCTCAGTCGTCGTGACGCGATTCCCAAGGCTTCCAGACCTCCATAGCCCTCGTGCGCGGCAGAGCTGTCCGCACGGCCCAAAATGTTCAGCCACGTTCAGCCGCGCTCTCTCTGGGGGCGTGTCGATCTCACTTACGAAGCAAAAGGAACCATTGATGTCGTATCTCGCGCCTTCGGAATTCGTCACCAAGATGGTGGATGCGGGCGAGTCCAAGATCTTCATGTCCACCCGGGATACCATCATCCGGGCCTATATGGCCGGCGCCATCCTCGCGCTGGCGGCCTGGTTCGCCGTCACCATCAACGTGAACACCGGCCAGCCGCTGGTCGGCGCGCTGCTGTTTCCGGTCGGCTTCGTCATGCTGTACCTGCTCGGCTTCGACCTGCTGACCGGCGTGTTCGTGCTCTCGCCGCTCGCCCTCATCGACAAGCGCCCGGGCGTCACCTTTGGCGGCGTGCTGCGCAACTGGGGCCTCGTCTTCGTCGGCAACTTCGCCGGCGCCTTCACCGTCGCTTTCATGATGGCCTTCGTCACGACCTTCGGCTTCACCCAGGACCCCGACAAGGTCGGCGCGGCCATCGGCAATATCGGTGAGGGCCGAACGCTCGGCTATGCCGCGCACGGCGCGGCCGGCATGGCGACGCTGTTCATGCGCGGCATGCTCTGCAACTGGATGGTCTCGACCGGCGTCGTCGGCGCCATGATCTCGACCTCGGTCCCCGGCAAGGTCATCGCGATGTGGATGCCGATCCTGGTGTTCTTCTACATGGTGTTCGAGCACTCCGTCGTGAACATGTTCCTGTTCCCGTCGGGCCTGATGCTGCACGCGAAGTTCTCGATCATGGACTATCTGATCTGGAACGAGATCCCGACCGTGCTCGGCAACCTCGTCGGCGGCCTCGCCTTCACCGGCATGACCCTCTACGCCACGCACGTCATGACCCTGCCGAAGCGCCAGGCCGGCAAGACCACGCAGCCCCGCGTCGCGGCCTGATCAAACAACGTCTCGACAGGGGAGCCTCGCCCGAGCAGGGTGAGGCTCCCCTTTGCCGGTGATGACGATGACCCGCGGACTCCTGATTTCGATCGGCCAGCACTCCGACAGGGGTCGCAAGCCCGTCAACCAGGATTTTCACGGCGTCCTGATCCCGGAGGAGCCGCTGCTCAGCCTGAAGGGCATCGCGGCGGTTCTCGCCGACGGCATCTCCAGCAGCACGGTGAGCCAGATCGCCAGCGAGTCGGCGGTCAAGAGCTTCCTGATGGACTATTACTGCACGTCGGAATCCTGGACGGTGAAGACCTCCGCCCGCCGCGTGCTCGACGCGACCAATTCCTGGCTGCACGCGCAGACGCGCAAGAGCCAATATGCCTATGACCGCGACAAGGGCTATGTCTGCACCCTCAGCGCCATGGTCATCAAGGCGACCACCGCGCACATCTTCCACGTCGGCGACTGCCGCATCTACCGCGTTGCCGGCAAGGCGCTCGAGCAGCTGACCGACGATCACCGCATCATCGTGTCGTCGGAGCAGACCTATCTCGGCCGCGCGCTCGGCATCAATCCGCAGCTCGAGATCGACTACCAGACGGTCGAGATCGAGGCCGGCGACACCTTTATCCTGGCAACCGACGGCGCCTACGAATTCGTCGACCATCGTTTCATCACGACCGCGCTCGGCGAGCATGCAGCCGAGCTCGACGGCGCGGCGAAGGCAATCGTCGAGGAAGCCTACCGGCGCGGCAGCGACGACAACATCACCGTCCAGATCCTCCGCATCGACGCGGTGCCGCAGTGCGACTCGGCCGGCATCTTCAACCAGACTTCCGAACTGCCGCTTCCTGCGCTGCCGGAGCCGCGGGCGATGTTCGACGGTTACAGGATCGTCCGCGAGATTCACGGCAGCAGCCGCAGTCACATCTACCTTGCCGTCGATGCGGAGACCGAGGAGCCGGTCGCGCTCAAGCTGCCGTCGATCGATTTGCGCGACAATGCCGCCTATCTCAAGCGCTTCCTGATGGAGGAGTGGATCGCACGCCGCATCGACAGCCCGCACGTGCTCAAGCCGCTGTCACAGTCGAGACGGCGCAGCTACCTCTACGTCGCGACCGAGTTCATCGAGGGGCAGACCCTGCGGCAGTGGATGCTCGACAACCCGCGTCCCGATCTGGAGACGGTCCGCAGGATCGTCGAGCAGATCGCCACCGGGCTTCGCGCCTTCCACCGCATGGAGATGCTGCACCAGGACCTCAGGCCCGACAACGTCCTGATCGACAAGACCGGCACCGCGAAGATCATCGACTTCGGATCGGTCAGGGTCGCGGGCGTCGCAGAGGCGGCGCCGAAATCGGCCGACGAGGAAATTCTCGGCACGGTCCAATACACGGCCCCGGAGTATTTCCTCGGCGAAGGAGGCTCGCCCCGGTCCGACATGTTTTCGCTGGCCGCCATCTGCTACCACATGCTCACCGGACATCTCCCCTACGGCGCCCAGCTCGCCAAAATCCGGGGAAGATCGGACGCGTGGAAACTAAGATATCGCCCGGCCATCGATGCCGAGCGGGGCATCCCGGGATGGATCGACGGCGCGCTCAGGAAAGCGCTGCATCCCGATCCCTACAAGCGCCACGAGGACCTCTCCGAGTTCGTCTTCGAACTCAGGAATCCCAATCCGGCCTATCTCGCCACGCGGACCACGCCTCTTCTGGAGCGCAACCCGCTGCTGTTCTGGAAGCTGACCACGGCGATCCTGGCCTGCACGGTCATCGCGCTGCTCGCGGCGCTTCGGCTGCGATAGCCGGACAAGGTCGGTTCACGCCGGCTCCGTCGCCTTCACCCCGAGCGGCTTCGGCGCCATGCCGCCACCGGGCTTGAGGTGGAACTCGTAGGTCATCAGGTGCCATTGCCCGCTCGCCTTGGTGCCGTCGGGCATCGCCGGGTCGTTGCGCGGCTCGACCTTGGCGATGAGGTCGTCCTTGACCCCGAACACCACGTCGGAATCGAGATATTTGTCGCCGTCCATGAAGACATGCGTGATCAGCGGCTCATAGCCCTTCGCGTTGACGAGGAAGTGCACATGCGCCGGGCGCATCGGATGGCGATTGGTCTGCACGATCATCTCGCCGACGGGACCATCGGTCGGGATCGGATAGCTGCATGGCAGGATGGTGCGGAAGAAGAAGCGGCCGTCGCTGTCCGTGATGAAGCGCGCCCGCGCCGAGGCCCCGACCTCGTCATAGTTCGGCTTCTGGGAATCGTAGAAGCCGTCGTCATCGGCATGCCAGACGTCGACGGGAACGCCCGCGAGCGGCTTGCCCTGGAGGTCGGTGACGCGGCTCTGCACGAACATCCGCTCGCCGGTCAGGTTGTTCGGCGAGATGTCGGTGCCGTGCGCGGTCACCTTGTGCTCGCCGACATAGAACGGGCCGAGCACCGTGGTCTGGGTGGCGCCCTCGCGATCGCGATGGTTGACCGCGTCCACCAGCATGGAGACGCCGAGCACGTCGGAGAGCAGGATGAACTCCTGGCGGGTGTCGGTGCATTTATGACCGGTGCGGGTCAGGAAATCGATGGCGTATTCCCATTCCTCGAAGGTGAGGCCGGTCTTGCTCACGTAATCGTGCAGCGACTTCACCAGTTCCTGGAGCAGGAATTTTGCACGCGGGTTCGGCGTCTGGTCAAAGCTCCGGACGACGGCTTCGGTGAGTTCGGTCTCGTTGAACTGGGTCATGGTGCGTTTGCCCTACGTTTTTCTCGTTGGCCCCATTAGAGGTCCCAGGGGCTCCTTGGTGGCGTTCCAGGCCGGACACTACACCAGTCGGCCGGCCCGCGTTAAGCGTGACCGGCTTGGAATGCGGCCGCCATTTGGCTATCAACTTTCCGACAAAACTGCCCGGAGGAACTGATGCTCGCCCCCACCCCCGCCTCGCCCGAATCCGTTGGCATGTCCAAGGCCGCGCTCGACCGCGTCGATGCGCACCTGAAGAACCGGTACATCGATGCCGGCCGCTTCCCGGGCACCCAGCTCCTGGTTTACCGCCGCGGCAAGATCGCGCACAGCTCGGTCCAGGGCTTTGCCGATGTCGAGCGCAAGGTGCCGGTCAAGGACGACACCATCTACCGCATCTATTCCATGACCAAGCCGCTCACCAGCGTCGCCTTCATGATGCTGGTCGAGGAAGGCCTCGTCGCGATCGACGAGCCCGTCGCCAAATACATTCCGGAATGGAAGGATCTCGGCGTGTTCGTCGCCGGCACCGCGCCGGCCTTCCTGACCCGGCCGCCGTCGCGGCCGATGCAGATCGTCGATCTGTTGCGCCACACCTCCGGGCTGACTTACGGCTTCCAACAGCGTTCCAATGTCGATGCCGCCTATCGCACCGAGAAGATCGGCGAGGTCGAGAAGTCAGGCACGCTCCAGACCATGATCGAGGCGCTCGCGAAAATCCCGCTGGAGTTCTCGCCGGGCGAGGCCTGGAACTACTCGGTCGCGACCGACGTGCTGGGCTACCTCGTCGGCAAGATTTCCGGCATGCCGTTCGAGCAGTTCCTCAAAGCGCGCATTCTCGATCCGCTCGGCATGACCGACACCGACTTCCACGTGCCGGCGTCGAAAGCCCATCGCTTCGCCGCCTGCTATTCGGCGGACCCGGGCGGCGGCATGACCTTCCACGCCGGCCAGCGCCGCGAGGGCCTGACGCTCCAGGACGACCCGGCGACGAGCTCGTTCCTGTCACCGCCCTCGTTCATCTCCGGCGGCGGCGGCCTGTGCTCGACGGTCGCGGACTATCTCACCTTCTGCCGGGCGCTGCTCAACGGCGGCGAGCTCGGCGGCGTCAGGCTGATCGGGCCGAAGACGCTGGCGCTGATGACGAGCAACCACATTCCGGGCGGACGCACGCTGCCCGAGGTGTCGCGCTCGCTGTTCTCGGAAGCCACCTATAACGGCATCGGTTTCGGCCTCGGCTTTGCCGTGACGATGCGCCCGTCCGAAACGTTGATCGCCGGCAGCCCCGGCGAATACAATTGGGGCGGCGCGGCCACGACCTCGTTCTGGATCGACCCGGCCGAGGAGCTGATCACCATCTTCATGACGCAGGTGCTGCCCTCGAGCGCCTACCCGCTCCGGCGCGAGCTGCGCAGCATGGTGTACGCCGCGATCACCGAGAGCAATCTGTAACCGGTTGGATCGATTCCGCGGCCGACGGCCGCGGAATCGCGATATCGGACGCTCATTTGAGCATCTCCGGCACGATCAGGCGTGGCAGGAACAGCGACACGCTTGGCCAAACGATGACCGCCGCCAGCACGAGCAGCATCGGGATCAGCATGATCACCGTGTCCTTCAGTGCAAAACGCAGCCGCACGCCGGCGATCGAACAGGCGATCATCAGACATAGGCCATAGGGTGGCGTCACCAGTCCGAAGGCCAGCGATACGATGGAAATGATCGCGAACTGGACCGGATGCAGGTCCACGGACTTGGCCAGCGGCTCCAGCACGGTGCCAACGATGATGATGGCCGGGATGGCGTCGAGGGAGCAGCCCACCACCAGAAAGCAGAAGGCGATGAAGAAGCCGGCCGAGACGGCGCCCATGCCCCATGTCGAGACGTTGGCCAGCAGCGCCTGCGGAATCTTGTAGTAGGCGAGCAGCCAGCCAAACGCACTTGCGGTGCCGACGCAAAACAGCGCGACGCCGGCAAGACGCCCGGTGTCGAGCAAGGCCTTGTACAATTCGCGTGGACCTGTCTCGCGGTAGAAGAACGCCGAGAGCGCGACAGAATAGAGCACCGCGACGCAGGCGGACTCGGTCGCGGTGAACCACCCGAGCAGAATGCCGCCGACGATGATGAACGGCGTCATCAGGGCCGGCAGCGACTGCCAAATGGCGCATCGCATCTCGACCCAGGTCGACTTCGGATAGGTCGGGTAGCCACGGCGCACCGCATAGATGTGCACCGTCGCCATCTGCGCGCCCGCGATCAGCAGACCCGGCACGATGCCGGCCAGATACATCGCCGCAATCGAGGTCGAGATCAGCCCGCCCCACACGATCATGAGGATCGACGGCGGGATGATGACCGCCAGAACCGCCGACACCGCCGTAATGGCGATGGAAAACGACAGATCGTAGCCCTCCTTGGTCTGCGCATCGATGAAGATCTTGGACTGGCTCGCCGCATCAGCGGTAGAGGAGCCCGAGATGCCTGCAAAGAACACCGACAGCACCACGTTGATCTGCGCCAGGGATCCCGGCCAGTGCCCGACCATCGAGCGCGACAGCGCCACCAGCCGGTCGGTGATGCCGCCGATGCTCATCAGATTCGCCGTCAGCAGGAAGAACGGAACCGCGAGCAGGATGAACGAATTGTACGCGTTGAAGGTCTCCTGCGCGAGCGTCATCAGCGACAGATGCGGCTCGATCAGCAGGATCGGCACGCAGGCAAGGCCGAGCGCGAAAGCGACCGGCACGCGCACGACCAGCAGGCCGATGAAAACCCCGAACAGCACCATCGCAGCCTGTCCGGCGGAGAGTACATTGCCGTTCATTGCCGTGCCCCAACCAGAACGCGCACTTCATCGATGATCTGTTCACCCGCAAAGACGATCCAGGTGGCGCCGGTCACAGGCCAGGCGACGTGAATCAGCCAAAGCGGCAGATCGGCCAGTTCCGAAGTTCTGTTCCAGGCGAAGCGGGTGAACTCGATGCCGGCCCATACGAACACCAGCGCCAGCGCCAGTACGCCGAGCCGCGCGAGGACCCGCACCGCAGCCTCCGACCGCCGCGACAGATCAGGCCACACGTCGACCTCGAAATGCTGCGCTTCCCGCACGCCGACCATGGCCCCGATCATGATCGTCCAGATAAACAGGAACCGCGCCATTTCCTCCGTCCAGATGTAGGACGGAATGAAAGGCGTGTAGCGCGAGATGATTTGCAGCGTAACCGGAACAACCAGAACGCCGACGCAGCCGGCCAGCAGGAATTCCAGCAATTTCGCATAGGCCGCCGTTACGCGGCGCCACAGCGATGGTGTGGACGGGACGGGCATTTCAGACATTGGAGCTCCGTACGGCAGCTCATCCGCAACGTCCGGGCAGGAAGCGGGGCCTGCCCGGAATGTCGTCGGCGGACGCAACGACCTCAGGCGACGTTGATCTTCTCGAAAATGCCTTCCGCGCCGATTTCCTTGGCGTAGGTGGCCATCACGGGGTCGGCGAGTTTCTTCATGGCGTCCCGCTCCTCGAAGGGAACGCGCTTGAGCTTGCCGGCCTTCTCGAGCGTGTCGAGCTTGACCACCTCTTCGCTCGACTCGAGCTGACGGCCGTAGTCGCCGGCCTCCTTGCCGGCCTTCATGATCGCGTCCTGCAAATCCTTCGGCAACGTCTTCAGCGTCTTCACCGAGAAGCAGATCGGCCGGATCGACACGGCGTGCTGGGTCAGGTTGAGATGCGGCGCCACTTCGTAGAACTTCATCGCCTCGACACCGGCGGCTTCGTTTTCGCCGGCCGATATCACGCCGTTCTGGATCGCGTTGTAGATTTCGTTATAGGCGATCACCGTCGGGCTCATGCCGACGGCCGCAAAGGTCTTCGACCAGATCGGCGCGCCCTGGACGCGAACCTTGAGTCCCTTGAGATCGGCGAGATTCCTGAGCGGCTTGTTGGCGAAAATGTTGCGGATGCCGCCGCCGGAATAACCGATCAGAACGACCTCGGCTTTCGCCGCGACCTCGTCGGCGATCGGCGCCAGGATATTGGCTTCGACGACCTTGTTCATGTGCTCGATGCCCTTGAACACGAAGGGCGCATCGATGAACGGAGCCGCCTTGGCGAAGGTCGACATGTGAGCCGGCGAGACGATACCGTAATCGACCGCTTTGCCCTGCGACATGTACTCGAAATACTGTTTCTCGAGGCCGAGCGAGGAGTTCTTGTGCAGGGTGAAGTTGACGGGCTTGCCGTAGTACTTCTTGACCAGCTCTTCGAACCGGATCAGCGCCCGGTTGAAGGCGTGGTCGTCGTTGAACTGGACCGCGCCGTTCAGAGTGATCGGCGCCTGCGCCCTGAGGATCGACGGCATGCCGATCGTAGCCGCCGCAGTGGTCGCACCGATACCAGCGAGAAATGATCTTCGCTTCATCGTCTCCCCTCCCTTTGATGCCCCGCCCCTGTAACCGGAGCGTGAGCGCGGCCGGCATGCGGCCAGCATTCGGGGAGGGTATGAAAAACTACGGCGGGACGGAAGCCAATTCAGATGCGTGATCTGGACAATGATGAGCCCTGCGCTGATACAGTTCGACGCAGGACCCGCACTCACGCGATCTATTGCACTGCAACCTTCACCTCCTGGACGCTCCTTCAGCGGGCTGGAACGGGTGCGGTCCATGACCAATTGAGCGGTGGCGCAATGGCGGCCCTGCTTTATGCTTCGGCTGTCCGGCGCCGTCGCGCTGGAATCGGGACGTCCGCGTTTGTCAAAGTTCACCCTGCCGGTCCGGCTCGCTCTCCTGGTCGCGGGAACGATGTTGCCGCTGATCGTCTTCGCCGTTGGCATCGCCGTCTACAACTACAAGCAGGACCGCAGCGACGCGATCCTCCGCGTGCTGGAGAACGTGCGCAGCATGCGCCTAGTGCTGGATTCCGAGGTGCAGCGGATGACCGGCGGCTTGCAGGTGCTCGCGCTGACGAACTCGCTGCGCAACGACGACTTCCCGACCTTTCGCCGCATCGCGCTCGGCTTCCTCGACCAGTATGGCAAGGGCGGCCTGGTGCTGATCTCCGACCGCAAGGGCCGGCTGCTGTTCTCCTCGGCGACGGAGGACACCGCGAGCCTGCCGCCGCGCGGTAATCTGGAGATCGTCGAGAAGGTGTTTGCGACCAGGGCGCCGCAATATTCCGACCTGTTCACCGGCGCGCTCAATGGGCGACAGGTTCTCACCGTCGAAGTGCCGGTGCTTCGCAACGGCGAGGTGATCTACGACCTCTGCTTCAGCCCGCCGGTCAGCATCTTTCAGGATCTGGTGGAGAAGCAGCGCCCCGACCGGCAATGGACGGTAACCCTGCTCGATGCCAAGGGCATCGTGTTCGCGCGCGCGCCGAACCCCAGCGAGACATTCGGCAAGCGTGCTTCGCCGTCGCTCTACGCCGAGATGTTCCGCAGCAACGAGGCGGCGCTTCCGACCGTGTCGCTCGACGGCGTCGCGCTCGCCGCCGCCTACACCCGTTCGCGGCTGACCGGCTGGACCGTGGCTGCCGGCGTCGCCGAGAGTTCGCTGATCGCCCCGCTCTGGCGCAACATCGCCATCACCAGCCTGATCGGCGGCATCCTGCTGCTGACCGGCCTCACCTTTGCGGTCCGCATGGCGACGACGATCGCGCGCGGCGAGATGCTGCACGATCTGCTGATCGAGGAGCTCAACCACCGCGTCAAGAACACGCTGGCCTTGATGCAGGCGATCGCGGTGCAGACCTTCCGCAGCGCGAGCCGCGAGGAGCGAGCCAAGTTCGAGGGCCGCCTCGGCGCGCTCGCCGAGGCGCACAATCTGCTCAGCCAGGAGAAATGGGCCGGCTCGGAACTGAAGGACGTGATCGCGCGCGGGCTCCAGCCGTTCCTGCCCAACGCGCCCGAGCGCATCCGGATGAACGGTCCCGCGGTGCCGCTGTCGCCGCGGCTTGCCGTGGTGCTGTCGATGATCGTGCACGAGATCGCCACCAACGCCGCGAAATACGGCGCGCTGTCCAACGAGACCGGCCGGGTGACGGTGGAGTGGGAGGTCATCGCCGACACACCGAAGCCGCGGCTGCGGCTGATCTGGACCGAGATCGGCGGACCGCCGGTGACGGCGCCGGTGCGGCGCGGCTTCGGCTCGCGCCTGATCGAGCGCAGCGCCCGCGACCAGCTCGGCGGCGAGGCAACCGTCGATTTCCTGCCGCGCGGCGTGGTCTGCACGGTGACCTGCACGCTGGACGAGGCGCGGTGAATCAACCGGATGATCATCGCCAATGCCGGACTTGCCGGTTAGCGCGATAGCCATGTGAAGGCCTGCCGCGCCTTTTGTCATAAAACGTCTTTCACAAAATCTCCGTTCAAGACCCAGGCAACTCGCCGCCGCCCGTCGTGCATTTCCGAAAACGCGCGCCTGCCCGGAGCAGGATCGGACAAAGCATGGCCGCTTCAGGAAAGACGCCATGCCCTCGCGCACATAGAACACGCGCCGACCCGTACAAATACGGGCCCTGATTTGAAACCAGCGGCAATCAGGAGAAGCCACACAATGACCGGGAACACTGCACTCATGCGCAATCCCTCACACAGGGGCCTGCCACCCGTACCTGGCGAACAGCCCGACGATGGCACGGCGCACGAACGGCGCGCTGCGGATGCGGAAATGGCGCGGGTGCTCAGGACCGAACCGACACGCATGGCATTAGACTCCTCCGGCGCCGGCATCGCCCACTGGAAACATGATCCATTGCACGACGTCGTGGAGCCCATGAGCCACCATGTGATCATGGCGTACAACGGCGTGATGCAGCGCATGGAGCGGCGGTCGGGAAAATCGGTTGCGATCGGCACGTTTCGTCCCGGCGTTGTGATCATCATTCCTGAGGGATCGAGCTCCCGATGGGATATTCCGAAGCCTGTCGATGTGGTCCAGCTCTATCTTCCGCATGCAACACTGAAGCGCGTTGCCGACGAAGCGGGAACCACTAAACCGGCCGCCCTGCTGGAGCGAACGGCGCATCCCGATCCCATTACGTCCAGACTGCTGTTGAGCGCGGCCGATGCGCTGGGGGGCAACGGAGCCCTGGATACGTTGTTCCGTCATCAGCTGACGGATCTTCTGGCGACGCGCCTGCTGGTTGCCCACACCGGTTCGACAACCACGTTCCAACCGACCATGGGTGGTCTGTCGCCGAAGGTCCTGCTCCGTGCGATCGAACGGTTGCGCTCGGACAGCGATGCGGACGTCTCGCTCGATGCGCTGGCTTCCGATGCCGGCCTCTCGCGCTTTCACTTCTGCCGTGCTTTCAAGGAAAGCACCGGGCTCTCGCCGCATGCCTGGCTGCGCCAGCACCGGCTCGAGCAGGCCATGAACATGCTGCGAGACAGCGACGAATCGGTGGTCTCGATCGCCGCGGCGCTCGGCTATTCCTCGCAGACCGCCTTCGCCGCGGCGTTCAAGAAGCTGATGGGAGAAACGCCGAGCGATTGGCGCAGGCGCATGCGTTAGCAGCAATCTCTCGACAGGGACGGCAATCGCTCTGGGGCAGTCGGATATCTGGTTCGCTAAACATCTCGGCATCGCACCACGACGCGGACGGAGACCAACGATGGACTGGAAACACCTTGCAATCGCACCGCGACGGAAAGCCATCGCGACGGCGCTGATGTACGGGCTCTCACTGAGCGTGCGTTTCACCTCGCCAACAGCCGAAGAAGCGCCGGTACAGGCTGCGCAAAGCGCCAGTCCCGCGACGTCGATCCTAGTCAATCAGACCTGGCTGAGGAAGCCCATGGTGCCCGTGGCTCTGCGCGGCTGGCCATCGGGCTCGAGAAGCTGCCAGGCGGCATGTGAAGGCCCTGCGCTGCTCTCCTCACTGCCGAACTGCGCCGCGCCGTAACGGTTCCGCGGCCTCCGTTTCACCTCTTCGCGTCATCGCCGATCGCAACAGGCTCTGCCGACACCAGGCGGCGGCGATGGCGCGCGCCCCGAGCGAACCAAACCCAGGAGTTAAACCACATGCGACTGCTCATCATCGGCGCCGGCTTCGCCGGCATGTACGCCGCCCTCTCCTCCGCCCGCCTGCGCGACATCCACGGCGTTTCGCCTGACGATCTCGAAATCTCCCTGATCGCACCGGAGCCGACGCTGGTGATCCGCCCGCGGCTCTACGAGCCGAAGCCGGAAACCCTGACGGCACCGCTGCTCGATGTCCTCAAGGCGATCGACGTCGACTACATCCAGGGTAGCGCCGAGACGATCGACACCAAGGCGCAGATGGTGCAGGTCACCACTCCCAAGGGAGCGCGAAAGACCCTGTCCTACGACCGTCTGGTGGTCGCCACCGGCAGCCGGCTGTTCCGCCCCAACATTCCGGGCCTTGCCGAGCACGGCTTCAGCGTCGACTCGCTCGATGACGCCATCGCGCTCGACAGGCATCTGCACGGTCTCGCCGACCGGCCGGCCGTGAACGGACGCGACACGGTGGTCGTCGCCGGCGGCGGCTTCACCGGCATCGAGGCGGCAACCGAGCTGCCCGCGCGCCTGCGCGACATCTTGGGCAAGGATTCCAGGGCGCGCGTGATCATCGTCGAGCGCAACGGCGCGATCGCGCCCGACATGGGCGAAGGCCCTCGCCCGCTCATCGAGGACGCGCTGCGCAAGCTCGGCGTGGAGACACGGCTCGGGGCCGGCGTCGCCTCGCTCGACAAATCCGGCGTGACGCTGTCGACCGGCGAACACATCGAAACCGAGACGGTGGTCTGGGCGGCCGGCATCCGCGCCGCGCCATTGACCGCGCAGATTCCCGCCGAGCGCGACAATTTCGGCCGGCTGCTGGTGGATCGCGATCTGCGCGTGCCTGCCGTCGCCGGCGTCTTCGCCACCGGAGATGCCGCCCGCGCCGCATGCGACGACGAGGGCAATTACGCGCTGATGTCATGCCAGCACGCCACGCGCATGGGCGCCTTTGCCGGCAACAATGCCGCCGCCGAACTGCTGGGCGTTCCGACCAGGCCGTATCACCAGAAGGCTTACGTCACCTGCCTCGATCTGGGCGAAGCCGGCGCGCTGTTCACGCGCGGCTGGGAGCGCAAGGTCGAGATGGTCGGCGACGTCGCCAAGAAGACCAAGCAGGAGATCAACGCGGTCTGGATCTATCCGCCGAAGGCCGAGCGCGCCGCGGCGCTCGCGTCGGCCGATCCGGAACGCGTGACCGACCTCTAGACGCACGAGGCGATGACGGCCGCGTTCTCCTGGCTACGCGGCACGCTCAACCAAGACCAGCCAGGAGCCTTATCAGGAAACAGGAGACCAACATGAACCTGCACAGCACCTCATATCCCGTGTCATCGGGCCCCGAAGAGCTCGTTCCGTCGCGCTACGCGCTGAAGATCGGCGAGATCGACGTGCTTGTGGTCAGCGACGGCGTGCTGCCGCTGCCGACCACCATGCTGGCGCACAACGCCGCCCCGGCCGAACGTGCGGCCTGGCTGCACGACATGTTCCTGCCACAGGATGCTTTCGACTGGGCGCTGAACGCGGTCATGGTCCGCAGCGGCGGCAAGACCATCCTCATCGACGCTGGACTGGGGTCCGACCCGAACTTGCACCTGCCACGAGCCGGGCAGTTGATCAAGCGACTGGAGGCCGCCGGCATCGATCTGTCGTCCGTGACCGACCTGGTGCTGACCCATCTGCACATGGACCATATTGGCGGGCTGCTCGTCGACGGCGTGAAGCAGCGACTGCGCAAGGATCTGCGCATCCACGTGGCGGCCGCCGAGGTCAAGTTCTGGGAGGCGCCCGATTTCTCCCACACCAACATGCCGCAGGGCTTCCCCGACGCGCTTCGCGCGACCGCCAAGCGGTTCGTGAGCGAGTACGGCAGTCAGTTGCGGCAGTTCGATGAGACGCACGAGATTGCGCCCGGCGTCATCGCCCGTCGCACCGGCGGTCACCCCCCCGGACACAGCGTGGTCCGCGTAGCGTCCGGCGGCGACGCGTTGACCTTCGCCGGCGACGCCGTGTTCGCCGTCGGGTTCGAGCAACCCGACTGGTACAACGGCTTCGAGCACGATCCCGAGGAGGCGGCGCGCGTTCGTATCCACCTCCTGCGACAGCTTGCCGAAACCGGCGAGATGCTGGTCGCCACTCACCTGCCGTTCCCGTCGGTCGGCCGGGTGGCGGTCGACGGCGATGCCTTCCGTTGGGTGCCGGTGTTCTGGGACTACTGACCGCCTATTGAGTTAGGCAGAACCGGGGCGCGCGCTCATGGCAGAGTGTGCGCCCTGATTCAATCAGCCCAGTATGGCCTCCGTCCGCCGACCCGGATATAGCGAGAAGCCAATGAACCATGTGGTTGGAGCATCGCAAGGATGACCTGTGCAAGTCCCGAACTCATTATCTTCGATTCGGACGGCGTCCTGGTCGATAGTGAGATCATTGCGCTGACCGTCCTGGTCCGGACAGCATCTGAGGAAGGCGTAGCGATCAGCGTGGAAGACGCGATACGTTCATTCCGAGGGTTGAAGATGACGGAATGCGTGCGCGAAATAGAGCGCCGGTTAGGCCGCAGCGTCCGAGACACTTTCGTCGCCGACGTTCGGCGAGCAACCGCGCTGGCTTTTGATGCCGAATTGAAGCCTGTCGAAGGAATCCATGCAGCGTTGGCTGAAATTACCGTTCCGGTTTGCGTGGCGTCTAACGGACCTATGTCGAAACTCACGCATGCGCTCGGATTGACGAAACTGCTGGGGCACTTCGAAGGACGCATCTTTAGCGCGTATGAGGTTGGTTCGTGGAAGCCGGACCCCGGCCTGTTTCTGCATGCGGCGCAAACATTGGGCGCCCACCCCTCACGTTGCGTCGTTGTTGAGGACTCGCTGTCCGGGATTCGCGCGGCAAAGGCCGCAGGAATGAGGGTCCTCGGTTTTACCGGAGGTGATCCGGAAATCGAGCGAGAGTTAGCAGCTGTCTGCGACGACCTCTTTCATCGCATGAGCCACCTTCCGGCCTTGCTGCGTATGAAATGATTGCAGCACTCCCATTCCACACGACCTACCCGATCGTCTGCAGCGCCGGAAACGTCTCGAGCAGCCAGATGCTCACATTCGAGACGGCGCCGGTGAGAAAGCCGATGCCGGTGATCACCATCAACACGCCCATGGCGCGCTCGACATTGACGAGATGACCCTTCATGCGCGCGAACAGCGCGGAGAACTGCTCGATCATCAGGGCGGCGATCAGGAAGGGAATGCCGAGGCCCGCGGAATAGACCGCGAGCAGCCCTGCGCCCTTGGTCACCGTGGCTTCGGCCGCGGCGATCGAGAGGATCGCAGCGAGGATCGGGCCGATGCAGGGCGTCCAGCCAAAGGCGAAGGCGAGGCCCATGATGTAGGCGCCCCACAGGCCGACCGGCCTCGGGATCGGCATCCGGCCCTCGCGCATCAACAGGCCGATGCGCGTCAGGCCGAGGAAATGCAGGCCCATCACGATGATGACGAGGCCGGCGAGGATCGACAGCTCCGCCGACCAGGCCCGGATCAGCCCGCCGATCAGCGAGGCGCTGGCGCCGAGCGCCACGAACACGGTGGAGAAGCCGAGCACGAACAGAAGCGCCGACATCATGATCGCGCGCTTGGAGGCCGATGCCGGCTCGTCGCTCTCGACATGCTCGATCGTCGCGCCCGTGAGATAGATCAGGTAGGGCGGGACCAGCGGCAGGACGCAAGGGGAGAGGAAGCTGACGAGGCCGGCTATCAGGGCCGCCGGGATCGAAACATTTTGCATGATGCAGTCGGAGCCATCTCAGGCGCCGGCGCGGCGCGCGGGAAATGCGCGCGGCCCGGAGCACCGGCTCTGGTGTAGCCGATGCCGGAAAATGCGCAACAGAGGCGCACAAAACCAGGGCTCCTCCCGATGCCGTCCGCAATCACAGATGCGGCATCGGGACGCGCACAAACCTCGCCAAAAAGCGAGACTCGGCGGCGCGGCTACTTCACCACGCGGAGCAGCGGACGCCGGGGCTGGTCCTGCGTCTGCTTGGAGGAGGATGGCGGTTCGCTCGCAGCGCTCCGCAGCATTTCGTCGCACAATGCCTTGAGATCGGCACTGTCAATTCCCTTGAGTTTCATCCGCACGTCCAGGATGACGATGGACAGCAGCTCGGCCGACTCACGGCTGTTGATCTCGTTGAGAACCCTGCGGCACTCCTCGAGCGTTTCCAGCACCGACTGCAACTGTTCGTCTGAATGCGACACCGGCGTTCTTTCCGTTAATTCGGCCTGTGAGACGTGTTTGTGACGACCCCTTTGGCCCCCATGGAGAACCAAGGATAGCACGAGGCCGTTGCGCCTCCGAACATGATTTCAGTGTGTTTCTGCGTTGAAACTGCGGTTCCGGCGAACATCGCCCCGCTACGCCATTGGCCATCGTCGAAACGACGAAGGGTTGAACGCACGATGCGCTGTGATTGATCCGTCCCGGAGGGCGGTAACGCCGCTCTCGCAAGGAGATCCATTGCGGACAGCGCCGACAATCCCGCAGCCATTTTGCGGCTCGCAACGGAACTCACGCCACACCCCTCATTCGGACGAAAGTTTGTCCGATTCCCAGCTCTTGGCCGCACTCGGATACCGCCCACGGGTAGTAAGGATGACGTTCAAAACTCGTCATTCCGCAACCCGCCGTGGTTGTGGTTTGCGCCAGATTCTGCCACTTTAACGACCTGAAGGAAATTGTATGCACTCCTTGGCGGAAAGGGGCGTTCCACTGGAAGAACGCCAAAAGACAAATCTCAGCGGCCTCTCGGATTGGGATGCAGCCCGCATTTTCCTTGAAGTCGTCCGGTGCGGAAGTTTCCGCTCGGCGGCCGAACGCCTGGCGCTGTCGATCAACGCCGTCCGCCGCCGGATCGACGATTTCGAGCGCCAGACCGGCACCACCCTTTTCACACGCGACGTCCACGGCACCCACCTGACTGACGAGGGCACGGTGGTGGTCGCCGCCGTCGAACGAATGGAGGCGGCTGCGTTCGACGTGCTGCGCACCAGCGATTCGACGGCCAACGTCCTGTCCGGCGAGGTCCGCGTCGCCGTGACCGAGGGCCTCGGGACGTTCTGGCTCGCCCCGCGCCTGGTCGAATTCCAGCAGGCCTATCCGAAGATTCTGGTCGACCTGCATTGCGCGATGCGTTCCGCAGACGTCTCCCGCCACGAGGCTGACGTCGCGATTCACCTGTCGCGTCCCTCCGCGCTCGACGTCAAGCTGGTGCGGCTCGGCCGCATGCATCTGATGTTCTGGGCCTCCGAGAAATACATCGAAAGACATGGCGCGCCGCGCACGGCAATGGAATTGATCAAGCACCGCCTGGTGCTGCAATTCGCCGACCAGCTCGCCGCCAAGGAAACTTTCGAGAGCTTCTTCCCAGGCGTTCCGGAACGTGACCTTCTGGTCATGAAGACCAACGTATCAAGCGCCAACTACTGGGCTGTCGCGAATGGCGCCGGAATCGGCGTATTCCCGAGCTACGCCGTTGCGCTTGGCGGGAAGTTGATTCCACTGGAGGTCGAGCTGAACAAACCGCTGGATATCTGGTTGTCCTACCATCCCGGTAGCGGCCGGATTCCGCGCGTACGGCATATGATTGACTGGCTGATCGAAGCCTTCAATCCAGCTCGCTTCCCGTGGTTTAAGGAAGAGTTCGTGCACCCGCATGAATTCAAGGACTCGTATATGGGCGAACCCCTGACCCAGCTCTTCGGGGGATTTTCAACCGAAGAACGGTGAGAACGAACATGAAAACAGCGGCGAAAAGAATGAAGCAGCGCAGTGCCGGCAAGCCGGACATCGAGCTTGGCAAACGGATCCGTCTGCGGCGCGTTGAGATGAAGATCTCGCAGGCCGAGCTGGGCGAGAAGCTCGGCGTCAGCTTCCAGCAGGTTCAGAAGTACGAGAAGGGCGTCAATCGCGTCGGCGCGGCTCGGCTTCAGCAGATCGCCTCCGCCCTCGATGTGCCCGTGACCTTCTTCTACGACGGCGACAACAAGGCGCGCGAAGTCGAGAGCCTGCTGTTCCTCGATTCGGCCTTCAGCCTCCGCCTGCTGCGCGCCTACAGCAAGATCAAGGACCAGACGGTGCAGCGTCAGCTCGTCTCGCTGATGGAATCGATCGCGGCCAACGAAGCCTGATCCATCGACGGTCTGGCCTTTTATGGCCGACGTTCAATCCACCGCGTCACGGGGTGCGGCCGGATTGAACGAGACCTGCCGGATCGGATCTCCTTGATCAGACTTGGCCTGCGCGCCGTGCGCGCGGCCTTCGTTTCTCGGGGCGGCCTGACCGCCCCTTTTTCTTGGCTTTTTTTCTTGGCCTTTTCACTGTCCCCGCCCGCAGTTTTCGCGAACCCATCCCCACTCTGCCGCGACCCAATCGAGAGACTCCGCATTGGACGCGCGGGGTTTTTCGACTGCCGTGCTTAATGGGACCTCAACATTGGTGCCCTAGCTTCCCGCCGATTTTGCCAATCGGCGCCCGCGGCGCGGCGACCGGGAATTTGCCAATGCGAGCGCCCGTCCGGGCCTCGTCCTCAGGGGAAGAACAAGACAGATGTCGAAGCGCCATGCCGTGATCATTGCCATGGGCCTCTTCGCCAGCGCTTCCGCGCTCGCGCAGACCGAGACCACGGGCCAGGCCGGACCCAAGCCGGCAACATCGGGCGGCGCCGTGCCGGCCGCCGCCAATCCGGCCCACGCGGCCACGCCGAAAACCGCCGCGTCGACGTCGGCGTCAACGCCGGAAAGCCGCTCGGCCGCGGCGCTCGCGATGACGCACGAGCCGACCTATGACGAGGGCTCGGCCCAGCGCATCAAGGACGCGGCGCTCAGCTATTCCGATCTCGCGGTGCGCGGCGGCTGGCCGACGATCCCGGCGGACGCCAAATTCGCACTCGGCGTCCAGGGTGCCAGCGACGAGCTGCTGCGCAAGCGGCTGATCATCTCCGGCGACCTTTCCGCCGACAAGGCGAGCGGCGCCTTCGACCAGGATCTCGCGGACGCGGTGAAGCGTTTCCAGGCCCGCCACGGGCTGGCGCCGACCGGCATGGTGACGCCGCGCACGCTCGCGGCGATGAACGTCTCCGTGCAGAAGCGCATCCGGCAGCTGGAGGCTTCGCTCCAGCGGCTTGAGAACATGAATTTCGGCTTCGGCCAGCGCTATGTCGTGGTCAACATCCCCGCGGCCTTCGCCGAAGCGGTCGAGAACGACGTCGTGGTGCGGCGCTATCGCGTCATCGTCGGCAAGACCGAAAAGCCCTCGCCGACACTGACGGCCCAGATCACCAGCGTCGTCCTCAATCCGACCTGGACGGTGCCGTCCTCGATCGCCAAGACCGAAATCTCCGCGCATATGCGCAAGGACCCGACCTACCTGTCGCGCATGCACATGGAGGTGCTCGACGCCCACGACAATCCGATCGATCCGCATTCGGTCGACTGGTCGGGCACGCACACGCCGAACTTCACCGTGCGCCAGCACAACGGCACCTTCAACGCGCTCGGCGCGGTGAAGATCGACATGCCGAACGCCTACTCGGTCTACATGCACGACACCAACCAGCGCAATCTGTTCAGCGACGACTACCGCTTCGACTCGCACGGCTGCTCGCGCGTCGACAATGTGCGCGATCTCGCCGCCTGGCTGCTCAAGGACCAGCCGAAGTGGAGCCGCGCCGCGATCGACGCGGAGATCGCCAGCGGTCAGCATCTCGACGTCGCCATGGCCAGAAAGGTGCCGGTGGCCTGGATCTATCTCACGGGGTGGATGACCAAGGACCAGACCGTCCAGTTCCGCAACGACGTCTATCATCAGGACGAGCAGTTGCTGGAGGCGACCGCCGAAGAGGCGGCGTTCTTCAGCAATGCCGGCAGCCATCCGCTGACCGCGCACATGACGCGCTAGGATTGGCGCGGGTAGCCGCGCCATGCAATCGCGGCACAGGCGGATGCAGAGCCCCTCGCCTCGCCGCGGTTGACCCGGACCTCGGCCCGGCAGCACATTGCGCCTCGCAAATGACAAGCGAGCGCGCGATGCCCGACATTTCCAATGAAACTCCTTTCGCCGACGGCAAGATCCTCAAGCACATTGCTGATGGCGTCGGCGTGATCACCTTCAACAATCCCGACAAGCGCAATGCGATGTCGCTGGAGATGTGGGAGGGATTTGGCGAGGCACTGACGAGCCTGCGCGACGACGACGCGGTGCGCGTCGTGATCCTGCGCGGCGCCGGCGGCAAGGCGTTCGTATCCGGCGCCGACATCAGCCAGTTCGAGAAGACGCGCCACAACGCGGCGGCGTCCGAGGAATATGCCAGGCGCAGCGCCGCCCAGCGCGCGCTGCTCGCCGACTATCCCAAGCCGACGATCGCCTGCATCCAGGGCTTCTGTCTCGGCGGCGGCATGCAGGTCGCGATGCTCGCCGACATCCGCATCGCCGCGCATGACAGCCAGTTCGGCATTCCCGCAGCAAGGCTCGGCATCGCCTATGGCTACGACGGATTGCGGCATTTGGTGTCGCTGGTCGGCCCGTCCTGGGCGCGGCTGCTGATGTACACGGGCATGCGCATCGATTCCGCGGAAGCGCTGCGCATCGGCCTCGTCGAGCGCGTGATCCCGGATGATCAGCTTTGGGGCGAGACCATGGCGATCGCCGAGACGATCTCGCAGAACGCCCCGCTCGCGATCAAGGCCGCCAAGATCACCATCGCGCAGGTTCTGAAAGACGAAAGCGGACGCGACATGGACGCGATCAAGGCGATCGGCCATGCCTGCATGGACTCTGCGGATTTTCGCGAGGGCCGGCAGGCCTTCATGGAGAAGCGCAAGCCGCAGTTTTCGGGAAAATAGCGCCTCAGGCGGCCCCGACGGCCCGCACTCGCCTGGGACTCGCGAACCGGGGGCTGTCCAAGATCTCCCTCAGAGCCTGAACGTTCGCGGAGCCCGCACCTTTGCGCCAGATGAGCGCAGTCCACGCCCGGTTCTCTGCTCTTCCCAGCGGGTGGACGGTCAAAAGCCTTCTGGCTGGAAAAGTGGTCAGAACGCTCTTTGGGATCAGGGCTACGCCCATGCCCGCGACAACGCAACCCAGCATGGCGTGATATGACGCGAGCTCGATCATGCGTTCCGGCATTTCGTTTCGCGTTGCGTACCAGTCTTCAAGCCGCTTGCGATGCGGGCAGCCGTGTTCGAAGACGATGATGGTACGTGGCAGGTTGCTGCCCTTCTTGCCGATCCGCGGGTGATTGGCAGCCGCGATGATCACCAGCTCCTCCTCGAAGGCCGGCGCCTTTTCGAATGGCTCGTCGGCGATCGGTTCGGCGACGAGCGCGGCATCGAGATCGCCGGCGAGAATGGCGCTCGCGAGAACCTGCGGATTGCCGGTGCGAAGCTCAAGAACGACTCCCGGATGCCGCCGATGGTATTCGCTAAGCAGTCCCGGCAGCCTGACAGCCGCCGTGCTCTCCATCGCGCCGAGGCGGAACGTACCGCGGGGCTTTGCATCTTGCAGAGCATCGCGTGTTTCATCCGCAAGCGCGAGCAAGCGATTGGCGTAGCCAAGCAGCACCTGCCCCTGGGGCGCCAGATGGAGGCGTTTGCCCTCTCGAATGAAGAGGGCTACGCCGAGATCCTCCTCCAGCTGCCGGATACGGGTTGTGATATTGGACTGAACGCGGCGCAGCCGCTCGGCCGCCCGGGTCACGCCGCCTTCGCGCACCACAGCAACGAATATCCGCAGATCCGACAGATCCATTACATCCCTCTGAGTGATCAACTATATCATAATTATTCATTATATGTGATAATACGCATTCGGTAAAGATCACGGCAGTTCCACACAGGAGTCCGTCCGATGATCGTCACCGTATTTCGCACGCGAATGAATCCCGGCGTGCAGGATGAATATGGGCCGATGGCAAAACGCATGAGCGAACTGGCGCGAACAATACCCGGTTACATCTCGCACAAGGGTTTCGTCGCCGACGATGGAGAGCGCGTGACGATCGTCGAGTTCGAGTCCGAGGAAGCGCTTCACCAATGGCGGATTGATCCCGAGCACGGCAAGGCCAAGCGACGTGGGATCGCGGCTTTCTTCAGCGAGTTCAAATTCCAGATTTGTAGCGTCATTCGGGAGCGAAAGTGGACTGCAAAAGCAACCCGTGGCGTCTGAGCGGACCGTCGATCGGCAAGTTTGGTGTCATTGCGAGCGCAGCGAAACAATCCAGAATCCTGCCGTAGAGACAATCTGGATTGCTTCGTCGCTACGCTCCTCGCAATGACGATGGGGAGAGATCGAACGCCGCCATCGATCCGCCCAGCGTCGTCTGGCCGGTTGCCATCACCGTTGGGTTGAAGTGGCAGATCAGAGCGCCCCCAGCACCGCTTTCGTGATGTCGGCCGTGCCGTTGCTGCCGCCGAACTCCATCGGCTTGATGCCGCCGGCATAGACCTGGTCCACCGCGCGTTCGATGGTCTCGCCGGCTTCTGCCGCGCTCTCGACGCCGTGCTTGTCGGCGAGCCAGTCCAGCATCATCGCGGCCGAAAGGATCATGCCGGTCGGATTGGCCTTGCCCTGCCCCATGATGTCGGGCGCGGTGCCGTGGCAGGGCTGGAACACGGCGTATTTGTCGCCGATGTCGGCCGACGGCGCCATGCCGAGGCCGCCGATCAGGCTCGCGGTGATGTCGGAGACGATGTCGCCGAACATGTTCTCCATCACCATCACGTCGAAATCCCAGGGCCGCTTCACCAGCATCGCCGAGCAGGCATCGACATAGAGCCGGTCGGTCTTCACCTCCGGATGCCTCTTCTCGATCTCGTCGAAGATGCCGCGGAAGAAAGCAAACGCCTTGAACACGTTCGCCTTGTCGACGCAGGTGAGCATCCCCGGCTTGCCGCGCGCCTTGCGGCGTTCGGCGAGGCGAAACGAGAACTCGAACAGGCGCTCGGAGGTCCGGCGGGTGATCACCATGGTCTCGCGCGCGTCCTCATGGGTGACGACGCCCTTGCCCATCGAGGCGAACAGGCCCTCGGTGGATTCGCGGATCACGACGAGATCGATGCCGCGCTTGTCGGCGCCGACGATCGGGCTCGGCACGCCCGGAATGAGCCGCGCCGGCCGCACGCCGGCATAGAGATCGAAGATGAAGCGTAGTTCGATCTGCGGCGCGATCTCGGTGTTATCAGGATAGCGCACCGACGGCAGGCCGCAGGCCCCGAGCAGGATCGCATCCGCCTCCTCGCACAGCTTGATCGTGCTATCCGGCATCGACTTGCCGGTGGCGAGATAATTGTTGGCACCGGCCGGCGCCTCGGTGAAGCGGAAGCGCAGATCCGATTTCTGTTCGATCTTGCGCAGCACCTCGATCGCCGGCGCCATGACTTCAGGGCCGATGCCGTCACCGGCGAGCACGGCAATGTGGAAGGCGTTGTTTGCGGACATGGGGGGTTCCTAGGTGACGGAAAGTGTGGCCGCGTCATTGCGAGGAGCTCTTGCGACGAAGCAATCCAGACTGTCTCCGCGGAAAGACTCTGGATTGCTTCGCTTCGCTCGCAATGACGACGGAGAGAGTCGAGATTACGGCGTCAGCACGGTGCGCCCGACCACCGCGCCCTGCTGCAGCTGCACCAGCGCGTCGTTGGCCTTGGCGAGCGGCTGACGCGTCACCGGGATCGGCGGCACGTTCTTCGCTCGCACGAGGTCGAGCAGCTCCTGCGTCTCGCGCAAATTGCCGACATAGCTGCCCTGGATGGTCACCGCCTTGATCGGAATCAGCGGCAGCGCCCAGGTCGCGCCGCCGCCGAACAGGCCGACGATGACGAGCTTGCCACCCTTGGTCAGGCAGTCGAAGCCGAGCTGCGTCGTCGCGGCGTTGCCGACGAGGTCGATCACGGCGCGGATCGGACCGCCCGCCTTCTTCGCAAGCTGCTCCAGCGCGTCCGGCGCCTTGGGATCGACGGTCGCAAGCGCGCCGGCCTTTTCCGCGGCCTCGCGCTTCCTGGCGTCGATGTCGACCATGATCGCGCCCTTGCCGCCCATGGCTTTCAGCAGCGACAGCGCCATCAGGCCGAGGCCGCCGGCGCCGAACATCACGATCGGCGTGTCGAAATGCTGCTCGACCTTCTTCAGCGCGCTGTAGGTGGTGACGCCCGAGCAGGCATAGGGCGCGGTCGTCGCGGGATCTAGCCCTTTGAGGTTCAGCAGGTAGCGCGGATGCGGCACCAGCATGTGATCGGCATAACCACCGTCGCAATAGACGCCGAGCGAGCGCGGCGTCAGGCACATGTTCTCGTCGCCGCCAAGGCAGGTCGCGCATTTGCCGCAGCCGATCCAGGGATAGACCAGGCCGACATCGCCGAGCCTGAGATCGCCCTGATCAGTCGGCTTCACGTCAGGACCGAAAGCCAGGATTTCACCGACCGTCTCGTGGCCCATGGTCAGCGGCAGATTGATGCCGCGGTCCTTCAGCGACAGCGGCTTGCGGCCATGGCCGAGGTCGTAACCGCCTTCCCAGATGTGGAGGTCGCTGTGGCAGACGCCGGCGGCCTTCACCTTGATCAGCACCTGCGTGCCCGACGGCTGCGGCGTGGCCTCGTCGAACTCCTGCAACGGCGCCTTGAAATCGGCGACCTTGAAACTCTTCATCGGCGTCCTCCCGCATGCTTCTTGTTGTCGCGCCACCATGCCATGGCCGGCGAGGCGAGACAAACGCGCACCTGTCTAGTTTACGCCGGCCGATGGTGGCAAGCCGGCCGCGCGCAAGGCCGCATTGCTCGCCGCACCGAGCCCTCCGTCATCCTTGCACGGCTGTTTTGCCTGACGGAATTGACGCATCATCGGCGAGGCCAATCTCGTCGCGCAGCGCATCCGTGTGCTCGCCGAGCGCAGCCATCGTCTTGGCCGGCGTCGTGTCGGCGCCCGACATCCGGAACGGCAGGTTGAGCACCTGGAACGAACCGCCCTCATCTTCCACCGACGAGAGCGCCTGCCGGTGCGCGAGCTGCGGATCGGCCAGCGCCTCTGACACGGTGCGATAGGCCGAGGCCGGCACGCCGGCCGCGCCGAGTGCGACGAGGCATGCCTCTGTCGAGAGCTGTCGCGACCAGGCCTCGACGCCGTCCATCAAGTCGGCCCAGTTCTCGCGGCGCGCAGCGTAGGTGGCGAAGCGCGGATCGGGGATCCAGTCGGGGCGGCCGATCACGCCCATCAATCCCTGAAACGTCTTTTCGCTTGCGACCGTGATCATGACATAGCCATTGGCCGTCTCGGTCGGCCCGAACATCGGGCGCGGCGGCGGCTTCACCGCAAATTGCGAGCTCTGCAACTCGATCACGGTCAGCGTCAGCATCGACTCCAGCATGGAGACGTCGATGTGCTGGCCGAGGCCGGTCACCGTGCGCTGATACAGGGCGGAGGCTATCGCGCCAAAACCGTAGGTGCCGGTGACGACGTCGGCATGGTAGATGCCGCAATAATCGGGACGGTTGCGGCCGGGCTGGTAGGCGAGATGCGCCATGTCGTAGCCGGAGGCCGCGTGGATCACCGGCGCATAGGCCGGCAGCTCGGCCGAGGGGCCGGTCTGGCCGTAGCCGGAGATCGAGCAGTAGATCAGCTTCGGATTGACCGGGCGCATTCTGTCGTAGTCGAGCCGTAGCCGGTGCATCACGCCGGGGCGGAAGTTCTCGACCAGGATGTCGGCGGTCGCGGCCAGCCGGCGGACCGCCTCCCTGCCGTCCTCGGACTTGAGGTCGAGCACGACGCTCTTCTTGCCGACATTGAGCTGGCCGAATACGGTGCTGTACCCCTTGCGCAGCGGCGGCCGGGTCCGCATCGTCTCGCCGCCGTCGGTCTCGATCTTGATGACCTCGGCGCCCATGTCGGCGAGCATCCGCGTGCAGTGGGGACCGGCGATGGTGGTCGAAAAATCCAGCACCCTGAGTCCGGCGAAGGCTTTTGTCGTCGTCCTCTCATGCTTATCTGCTAGCTGCATACGTGCTGCGTCTCCTTGGCGTATCCCGGGAACAATCAATGCTCTCTTGTTGCTGCGCTCGACCCTAGAGGGCGGCGGCTGAGTAGGAAAGTGTTTACCGAACGGGGGCGCTCCGCAGGCGTGCTTGGGAATTCCGGGGCAATTGGACCCGTTCTTGCATAGCAGCAAACTGGATCGGCAAGGGGCAACTGTTCTTGAGGGTCTTGTTCGTTACGACAGAGATGGACGACTTCGTCCGCGTCGGCGGACTTGGAGCCGTTTCCGCTGCCCTCCCCAGAGCCCTTCGCCCCTTTGCCGATATCCGGATCATGTTGCCCGGCTATCGCGACATCATCGAGCAGCTCACGCATATTCAGATCGTTGGCCGCTGCCCGTCGTTTGCGGATCTGCCGGCCTGCTCGCTCGGCCGGGCCGCGACCAAGGACGGCCTGCCGGTCTATGTGCTGTTGTGCTCGCAACTCTACGACCGGCCCGGCAATCCCTATGGCGACGAGTCCGGGCGTGACTGGCCGGACAACGACATCCGCTTCGCGCGCTTTGCCTCGGCAGCCGCTGAGCTGGCCATGGGCAAGCTGGACAAGAATTGGGCAGCAGACCTGATCCATGCCAATGACTGGCAGGCCTCGCTCGTGCCGGCCTATCTCGCCTGGCGCGGCGCCAAGCTGCCGTCGATCCTGACCATTCACAACCTCGCCTATCAGGGTCTCTTCCCGAAGGACTCGCTGCGGCGGATCGGCGCACCGGAGAGCGCCTTCCACATCGACGGCCTCGAATTCTACGACCAGGTCTCCTTCCTCAAGGCCGGGCTGGTCTACGCCTCGCATCTCACAACCGTCAGCGGCACCTATGCGCACGAGATCACCACAGCCGAGTTCGGCTGCGGCCTGGAGGGTCTGCTCCGCCTGCGCTCGGACGCCGCCGAGCTGACCGGCATCCTCAACGGCATCGACGAGAGCTGGGACCCGCGCTCCTGCGCGCAGCTCGCCCAGCAATTCGGCGCCGGCGACTGGGTCGGCAAGAAGGCCAATGCGGACTACGTTCGCAAGCAGTTCGGGCTTGCGGTGTCGCGCGGCCCGATATTCGGCATCGTCGCGCGGCTCGTGCACCAGAAGGGCATCGACCTCGTGCTGTCCGCGGCCGACGAGATCATCGATGCCGGCGGGCAGATCGTGGTCACCGGCTCCGGCGAGCCGGCGCTCGAGCAGGCGCTGATCGACGCGCATCGCCGCCGCCCCGACGCCATCGGCGTTGCGATCGGCTTCAACGACGCCCAGGCGCGGCGCATCTTCGCCGGCAGCGACTTCACCCTGATGCCGTCGCGCTTCGAGCCGTGCGGCCTCAGCCAGATGTACGCGCAGCGCTTCGGCTCGCTGCCGATCGGGCACCAGACCGGCGGCTTGGCCGAGACCATCACCGACGGCGAGACCGGCTTTTTGTTCTCAAGACCCTCGCACGAATCCTTCCTCGGCGGCGTCCGCCGGGCCTTCGAGGCGTTCATGGCGCAGGACCAGCTCGACTCCATGCGCCGCAGCGCCATGGGACGGTCGTTCTCCTGGAGCATCTCCGCCGGCAGCTACAGCGCGCTGTACCGGAAGCTGGCGGCGGTGTGAGAAAGCCCCCGAGACGCTTCGACATTCTCCGTCATTGCGAGCGCAGCGAAGCTCTAGCCCCGTCACCCTGAGGTGGCCGCTTCTTCAGCGGCCCTCGAAGGGCGACGGCCCGGCTGCAGCAGCGGGGCCGTGCATCCTTCGAGGCTTCCCATGCGCCGCTTCGCGCCGCATGGCTCGCACCTCAGGATGACGGGGCTAGAGCTTCGCTATGCTTGCAATGACGGCGCAGAAGGTGTGGCCTCACTCTTCTCTCGTGCCCCGGACGCAGCGCGGCGCGTCGCCCTTGCGACGTGGTGCGCTGCAGAGCCGGGGCCCATGCCGCACAGGAAGCCCGTCGCTTCTGGGTCCCGGCTCTGCGCTTCAACGCTCACGCGTTGCAGCTTGTCCGGGACACGTGGGAGCAATTTAGCGGCGCTGATCCATCTGCGGCCGCCCGATCCAGGCCCTGTTGAGACACCGCGTCATCCAGTCGGGCCGCGGCTCGCCACGCAGCCGGGCCTGCGCTTCCTGGTACGGACCGACATCGCGCAGCCGGTCGGGCAATCTCGGATAGACGCGCCGAATCCATTTCAAGGCGTTGTCGGCAGCTCTGATATCCCGCGCATCGAGCTCAAAACCGAAGCCTGCGCGCAATCGTTCCGGCAGCAGGCTTGCCGTGAGCGCACGATACCATCGCGGCGGACGCAACCACGGACGGGCGCCGTCAAATATCTGCGTGGCGATGTCGCGCGCCGCCGCGCTGACGGTCAGCGTGTCCGATTGCGCCATTGCTGCTGTATAGGCCGCAAAGCCGGACCAGTCCGTCGGCAAATCATCCCCGGTCAATCCGAACAAGGCACCGAACAGCCGGCTCTCGGTCCAATAGCGCTCGCGCTCCTCCGCCGAGAGCTGCGGCAGAACCAGATCATGCGCCATTAGCCCCGTCTCGACCAGCGTCGCATGCACCCAGCGCAATGACGGAATATCGTTGGCGCAGTAGCGCGAGCCGGCCGCGAAGGGGCCGACGGTCTCGGGCATCTCCCCGACGATCATGCTGTGGCGCCGGTGCAGTTGCCGGGACGACAGCAAGGCACGGTCGAGCGATCCGAACACCATGGCAAAGACGATGTCGAAGGTGCGATGGAAGCGGCCGATCGGATCGGCCAACGTCCGCGAGTGCTCGGCGATGGCGGCAGCGACCCAGGGATGCGCCAGCTGCAGCAGCAGCGCGCGGCCGGCGCCGAGGAAGATGACAGCCTCCCGGTCGATCTGCCAGGTGACCGAGGAGGGACCGAACACGCCCGCGACCGGCCCCGCTGCGTCAGCGCGGACCTGATCGAGCGCCGCCTCCAGATCTTTCTCAACGACCAATTGCGAGCCTCGCGAAGAAGACGCCGCGACAATAGCCCAGACAGCGCGCTCGCGATATCGTCACTGCCCGAAACAAATGACGGACAAGGCCCCTACTCCGCCGCAATCGGCATCTCGTCCATATGCTCGTGCAGCACCACGCCGGCGAGCGGATCGAATTCGCCGATCCACGGCTTTCGTGCGAGCACGGACTTCGTGTGGGCGTAGCCCGCATGCCAGCGCCGCGTAATGCCTGACGGGCTGAAGTCGATGTCCTTGGTATGGGTCTCGCGGTCGAGCTGCGGCGCCAGCAGCCGCACGACGTGCATGCGGGTCGGACAGCCGTAGCTCGCTAGCTCCCTCACCGCGGGATCGCTGCGCTCGCTCTCGGGCAGACGCGCGGCGAGCTGGTTGATGACGTGGCGCAGCCGATGGGCCTGCTGCTGGCGGGCGATCTGGCTCGCGATCCGACTGGAATACATCACATCCTTGTGCCGGTTCAGTACCTCCGCCATCGTGGTTGGCTCGGCGCCGACCGGATTCCACAGATGCACGGAGAAGATCAGCGAATCCCTGCGTGGATTGTCGTCGAACACCGCTTCCGTCGGCGTGTTCGAGAGGATGCCGCCGTCCCAATAGAGTTCGCCGTCGATGCGCACCGCCGGGAAGGCCGGCGGCAATGCGCCCGAGGCCATGACATGCTTCACCGTCAGTTCGCTGTCGCGGCTGTCGAAATAGCGCATTTCGCTGGTGCCGACATGGGCCGCACCGACCGTCAGGCGCGGCGCACAGCGATTGGCGAGGTCGAAATCGACCAGCTCGCTCAGCGTCTTCTCCAGCGGCGCGGTCGAATAGAAACCGGCGTGATCGGCGCCCAGCGGATAGGAATCCCCGGCATGCGCCAGCGGGTTGGGCCGGAAGAAACCGGGAATGCCGTGGGTCACGGTCGACCAATAGGCGAGCTTCTCGTTGAAGTCGGGAAACACAGAGCGCCAATTCCAGACCGGGTTCTGCTCCATCCGCTTCCAGAACTCTTTCAGGCGCGCAAGCCGATGCTCCGGCGCGTTGCCCGCAATGAGGCTCGCATTGATGGCGCCGATCGAGGTACCGATGATCCAGTCCGGCTCGATGCCGGCCTCGTGCAGCGCCTGGTAGACGCCGGCCTGGTAGGAGCCAAGCGCGCCGCCGCCCTGAAGCACGAGGACGACCTGACCCGGCAGGTCCATGCTCTTTCGTTGCCCGTTGTCCGGCATGCCGTTCATGTCTCGCTCCTGTCGAGCCTATGGTTATCATTCGTCAGGCGTAAGGCTATTGTTACGTCTTGCCATTTTCCGCGATTGTCGGGTCTTTTGGAAATGCCGCTTGGCTTTCGAAACCATACGCACGCGCTATCGCGGCCAGGATATCATTCCCTGTCCCGATCGGTTAGATTTCCGGCCGATCCTGCCGGGAGCCGATCCATGGAAATGCACCAGGTCCGCTATTTCCTCGCGGTGGCGCAGCTCTTGAATTTCACGCGCGCCGCCGAGGAATGCAACGTGACGCAGCCCTCGCTGACACGCGCGATCAAGCAGCTCGAGGCCGAGCTCGGCGGCGACCTGTTCCGCCGCGAACGGCCGGCGGCGCAACTGACCGAGCTGGGCCAGCGCATGCATCCGCTGCTGAAGCAGTGCTATGACGCCGCCGCCGGTGCGCGCTCGCTCGCTTCCTCGTTCAGGAGCGGTGAGGTCGGCGCGCTCCGCGTTGCGCTGACGCATTCGGTCGACCTGGCGCTGCTCATCCCCCACCTCAACGAGATCAGGCGGCAGTTCAACCGGCTCGAATTCCGCTTCCTGCGCGGGACGAGCCGCGAGGTCGGCGAATTCCTGAAGAAGGGCGAGGCCGAGCTCGGCATCGCCGCCGAGATCGACGAGGCCTGGGATCGGCTCGACGTCTGGCCGCTGTTCACCGAGGCGTTCGATCTCATCGTCAGCAGGGAGCACCGGCTTGCCGGGCACGACACGATCGAGCCGGACGACCTGCGCGCGGAACAATTGCTCGGCCGCAGCTACTGCGAGCATTCCAAGCGCATCGCCGCGAGCCTGCGCGAGCACGGCATCGATGTCGATCACGGCCACGAGATTTCGAGCGAACGCGACCTGATCGAATTGGTGGAGGCTGATATCGGCATCGCCATGATGCCCCACACCTCGCCCGTGCCGGAAAGCCTAAAACGCGCTGCGGTCACCGGCCTCGATGCCCGCCGCACCGTCAATCTCTATGGCGTCGCCGGCCGCCAGCGCACGGCGGTGGCCAATGCCGTGATGCGCATGCTGCGCGGTGCGGACTGGCGGGCGATTGCGGGGTAGCTGCGAGAACGATCGCTGCTCTTCTCCTTCTCCCCTTGTGGGAGAAGGTGGCATAGGCGGCCTTCGGCCGCCGTTCTTAGGAACGCCGAAGCGAAGCTTCGGCTATGGCGCCGGATGAGGGGTTCTATCCGCGCACTCGACGCAAAAGATTCGCGCGCGGAGAGAGACCCCTCACCCGTCTCGCCGCTACGCGGCGAGCCACCCTCTCCCACAAGGGGAGAGGGTGAGAAAAGTGCGCAGCCTCACTTCTCCCGGCTCGCGCTCTCCAACGCTTCGAGCAGATCGTCGATTTCCATGCGCTTGCGGAAATCGGGATCGACGAAGCGAGCCTTGACGATGCCGTCGCGGCCGACCACGAACACCGCCGGGATCGGCAGCATCCAGCCGTCATTGCCGTGGAATTTCGTCATGTCCTGATAGGACAACAGGCGCTGGATCTCGGCGCCGAGCCAGATCGCGAGATTGAGCGACAGCGCATAGCCATTGTCGAGATCGGTCAGGATCGGAAATGGCGCACCGGAATCAGCCCTGAGCTGCCGGGTGTATTCCTGCGTCTCCGGCATGATCGCAACGATCTGCGCGCCCATCGCCTCGACGCGGTCCTGCGCCTGGACCACGGCGCGGACATTGAGCCGGCAATAGGGACACCAGTGTCCGCGGAAGAACATCACCGCGACGGGGCCTTGCGCCAGCAGCGCGGGCAGCGCCACGAGACGCCCGCCCTCGTCAGGCAGCATGAATGGCGGCATCGCATCGCCCGGACGCGGTGCGCTCTCGCCGCCGCCGTTCCCGTTCAATCGCGCCACCAGGCGATCGACCGCCTCACCATAGGCCGGAAACACCCGGCGGCTTGCGTCGGCATACGCGAGGAGCTGCTCGTTCAGCTTTCCCTCCATCTCGCGGCAGCGCTGGAAGGCAAGCCTGAGCTGCTCGGCGTCAGCTGGTGAGAGAGACGTCATCTTCCGCTCCGGCGTTCGAAGGACGAATATTAGGTTCCTGGTCCGGCCGCCCGCAAGGGGCGGCCGTCGCCAATCGGGCGCCCCACCATCGGACGCCGGATCTCCCGAAAGCGGAAATGCCGATGCCCAATCGGTTCGATAGCCGCCGCGCATCAACATAGCGCGGGGCTATCGCACCGAAAGCGAAACGGCATTTCAGAACGGGCTCGCTCTCGACGAAGCTCCTGCCATAGCCGGAGACCAGCGAGGTTGCGGCCAACAGAGGAGACTTCCCCATGTCTAGGCATCACATATTGTCGCGCCTGGTCCGGCCCGGCCTTGCCGTTCTCGGCATGCTGACCTTTGCGGCGCAGCCGGCCTTTGCGGGCGAGTGCCCGGCCGACAAGATCAAGCCGAATGCGCGTCAGATGGTGGACACCAAGCCGGTCGGCGTCACCGACATCACGCTCGGCGCCATCGACCTCGGCAAGCAGCCGGCGCATATCGAGGGTCGCGAGCTGCGTTTCCGCAAGCTCACCATCGAGCCCGGCGGCATCGTGCCCTGGCACAGCCACGACGATCGCCCTGCCCTGATCTTCGTGCAGCAGGGCGAGATCGTCGAATACGCCTCCAACTGCGCCGATCCGATCGTGCACAAGGCCGGCGACATCCGCCCCGAGGTATCAGGCACCTCGCACTGGTGGAAGAACCTCGGCAAGGAGACGGTCATTCTCTATGTCGGCGACGTCCGCAGGGACCCCAATGATCATCACATGTAACGGGCGCTTGAACAGGCCGTCGTTCCGGGGCGATGCGTAGCATCGAACTATGATGCGCAATTGCGCACCTGGGAACCTCGAGATTCCGGGTCTGGTGCTCCGGGCCGCATTGTGCGGTCCCGTCCGCACCAGCCCGGAATGACAACCGTCGTCCGAGAGATGCCATTCCAATGACCGACCTCTCCGCTCCCATCGAGCCGGCCGCGATGACGATGGATGAGCATTCCCCGGGCCTTGCGCTTCGTTCGCTCGTCATCGGCCTCACCGCCTTCCTGACCGTCGTCGATCTCTTCGCGACGCAGGCGATCCTGCCCTCGCTGACGCGCCATTACGGCGTCACGCCGGCGGCGATGGGCTTTGCCGTCAACGCCAGCACCTTCGGCATGGCGACAGCTAGCCTCCTCGTCGGCTTCTTCAGCCCGCACATCAACCGGCGGACCGGCATCCTGCTCAGCCTCACGCTGCTGGCGGTCCCCACGGTCCTGCTGGCGACCGCACCAAATCTTGCGGTCTTCACCGCCTTGCGGATCGCGCAAGGCCTGTGCATGGCATCCGCCTTCGCGCTCACCCTCGCCTATCTCGGCGAACAATGCAGCGCGATGGACGCCGGCGGCGCGTTTGCCGCCTACATCACCGGCAACGTCGCCAGCAATCTCGTCGGCCGGCTGATCTCGGCGGCGATCGCCGACGGCCTTGGTCTCGCCTGGAATTTCTATTTCTTCGCCACCCTGAACCTGGCCGGCGCGGCGCTGGTCTATTTCACCGTCAGGCGCGTGCAGCCGATGCATGCCATGACGCCGGCGGGCCCGCCGCTGGCGGCCATGATCGCGCATTGGCGCAATCCGCGGCTGCGTGCAGCCTACGGCATCGGCTTCTGCATCCTGTTCGCCTTCATCGGCACCTTCACTTTCGTCAATTTCGTGCTGGTCCGGCCGCCGCTGTCGCTCGGCATGATGGATCTGGGCCTCGTCTATTTCGTCTTCCTGCCGTCGGTCGTCACGACGTTGCTCGCCGGCAGGGTGGCCTCGCGGCTGGGGACGCGGCCGACGATATGGGGCTCGCTCGCGGTCGCCGGACTGGGCCTGCCGCTGATGCTGGCGCCGCATCTGGGCGAAGTGCTCATCGGCATGGTCCTGGTTGGAGTCGGAACATTCTTCGCGCAGGCGGCCGCGACCGGTTTCGTCGGGCAGGCCGCCACCGACAACCGCGGCGTCGCCAGCGGGACCTATCTTGCCTGTTACTTCTTTGGCGGGCTCGTCGGCACGGCCGTGCTCGGGCGGCTGTTCGACAGCTTCGGCTGGCACGCCTGCGTCGCCGGTGTCGGCGTGGCCCTCGCGGCCGCAGCCAGGCTCACATTCGCCCTGAAGCGCTAGCGCTTGGCCGGGGCTTCCTGCGGCGGCTCGTCGTCGGCGATCGCGCGCCACGCCGCTCCGTCGAGATCGTCGTACTGGCCGCTTCGGAGCGACCACAGGAAGGCGACGAGACCGGCGCCTCCGAGCGCCAGCGCCAGCGGGACCAGGATGACCAGGATTTCCATCACACGATCTCCCGCGAGGCGCTGCGCGCGCGCAGCGAATTCAGCATGACCAGGATCGACGATCCGCTCATGGCGGCAGCGGCGATCAGGGGCGTCACGACGCCGCTGATCGCGACCGGCACCGCGAGGACGTTATAGCCGATGGCAAGCCAGAGGTTCTGCCGCATCAGGTGCAGCGCCTTGCGCGCGGAATCGATCGCGGCGACGACGGGGGCCAGCGGCCGGCCGAGGAAGACGAGATCGGCGGTGGCCTGGCTGAGATGCGCGGCCGAGATCGGCGACATCGAGACATGGGCCGCCGCCAGCGAGGGCGCATCGTTCATGCCGTCGCCGACCATCAGCACTCTTGCACCGCGCCGCTTCAATTCCTCGATCCGTGCGATCTTGTCGGCCGGCGTGACGCCGGCGCGCCATTCGGGAATGGAAAGCGCGTGGGCGGCGGCCTTCACCGCCGGCTCGCGGTCACCGGAGAGGATCTCGATGCCGATGCCCCGCGCCTTCAGCGCCGCGATCACGGCCTGAGCGTCCGGACGCAGGCCCTGGCGCACCGAGAGGATGAACTTTTCGGCTCCCTTGCTGAAAGCCACGACCGACGCTTCAGGATCGAGCGTGGCGCCGCCGACCAGCGCCTCGGCGCCGCAGAAGGACGGACGGCCAAGGCGAATCTCGACGCCGTCGGCGTCTGCCCGCACGCCCTGCCCGGCCTCCTCGACCGCACCGACGATCGGCGACCTGGCGCCGGCGGCCTGCGCGACCGCGGCGGCGACCGGATGATGGCTCGATAGCGCGAGCCGGCCAGCCAGTTCGAAGATGTCGGCGGGGATGTCGGCCGCGTTCATCACTTCGAGATCGGGCAGCGTCAGCGTACCGGTCTTGTCGAAGATGACGTGGTCGGCTTCCGCCAGCCGCTCGATCGCATCGCCCGAATTGAGCAGCACGCCGGACTTGAACATCGCACCCGAGGCCACCGTCTGCACCGTCGGAATCGCAAGCCCGAGCGCGCAAGGACAGGTGATGATCAGCACCGCAACGCCGGTCACGATCGCATCGTGCCAGGACGCGCCGGCGATGACCCAGCCCAAAATGGTGATGAGCGCGGTCGCATGCACCACCGGCGCATAGAGCCGCGAGGCGCGGTCGGCGAGCCGCATGTAGCGCGAGCGCGCCTGGAGCGCGTTGTCCAGCAGCCGCGTGATCTCGGCGAGCAGCGTCGCCTCCGAGGCCGCCGAAACACGCACCCGCAGCGTGCCGGAGATGTTCATGGAGCCGGCATAGACCGGCGTGCCCTGCTCCGCCGTGACATAGAGCGTCTCGCCGGTGATCAGGCTCTGGTCGATCTCGGAACGTCCCTCGATCACGGTGCCGTCGACAGCACAGCGCTCGCCGGGCCGCAGCAGCACGATGTCGCCGGGATTGATCGCGGCGACAGGCACTTGTGAAATCTCGTCGGGCCCGACGAACTTGGCCGCCGTCTCCGCCTTCAGCGCGGCGAGATTGCCGGCGACCGCACGCGTCCGTCGCCGCATGTTCTGGTCGAGGACGCGGCCGACCAGCAGGAACGTCAGCAGCATGATCGCCGCGTCGAAATAGGCGTGCTCGGCGTGATGAATGGTTTCGACCACGGACATGCCGAGCGCGAGGATCACGCCGATCGAGATCGGAACGTCCATGTTGGTGGTCTTGTTCGACAGCGCGCGCCAGGCGGAGCGGAAGAACGGCTGGCCGGCATAGGCCGCCGCCGGCAGCGCGATCAGCGCCGACAGCCAGTGGAAGAAGTCGCGCTGCTCGGGCAGCATGTCCGAGACGTTGCCCGACCAAACCGGGATCGACAGCATCATCACGTTCATGGTGGCGAACGCCGCGACGCCGAGGCAGCGCAGCAGGAAGCGCGATTCGGCGACCTCGGCCACTTCCGCGCTCTCGGTCTCGAACGGATAGGCCTTGTAGCCGAGCTCCTCGAGCCGGTCGATGAAACGGCCCGGGTCGAGCGTGCCCGCCTTCCATTCCAGCGCGACGCGGCGGTCAGTGAGGTTCACGCGCGCCAGCGTGACGTCGGGAATGGCGGACAATCCGCGCTCGATCTTGGCCATGCAGCCGGCGCAGTGAACGCCTTCGACCGCGAGATCGATGTGCTGGACGCCCTCGCCCGCGCTCCGGACGTAGTGCGAGAAATCCCGCGTGACGTGCATGACGAAGTCCTTCAGTTCAGGATCACGCGGTGGCGCGACAGGAACACGCGCGTTCCCCGCGCCTCGCCCTCGATCACCAGGTCCCACTGGCCCGGCGCGACGGAGGCCGCATTGCCGCGATAAAGGCCGATGCCGGCTTCAGTGAGCTCGACGGCGAGATCGGCGCGCTTGTCGGTCGGCCGCTCGAGCCGGCCGCCGAACTTCAATCCGGACACCGGCTGGCCGCTGGCATCGCGCGCCTCGACCTGAAGCACGGCGCCGCCATCGGAGCGGCGCTCGATATGGGCGTTGACCTTCCATTTGCGCGCGGCCTGGTCCTGCGCCGCCGAGATCTCGCGATCATAGGTGAGACCCGCGGCATAGGGGCTGTCGACGTCGGTGCCTGGCAGCGTCGCGATCGCGAGCTTCATCATGGTCACGTTGACGCCGATCACGACGCCGAAGAAGGCGACCAGCATCAGGAAGACTTTTGTTCCGGTCAGCGGCTTGGTGGCCATGGCTGTCTCCTGATCCTACGGCGCGACGAAATTGTCGGTGGCGGACGCGACCTCGCCGAGCCCGATATCGGTGACGTGGAAGCGAACCGGGATCGACTTCTCGGGATTGCTGTCCGCCGGCGCGGTGACGAGCAGGCGCAGCTCGCTGGTGGAGTCGCGGGGGATCACGATCATCGGCCGATCCGGCGTCACCGAATCGACGCCGATGACGTGAATCGTCAGGTTGGCCGGCCCGTTCGCGTCGATCGCGATGACGCGGTCGTAGCCGCTCTTGTTCAATAGCCGCACCGTGTAGGCGTTGCGGATCGAGCCGTCGCTGAGCTTGACCGCGACCGGATTGCGGTCGTGCAGCACGTTGACGTCGAGCAGGCTGCGCGTCGCGAGCGTATAGATCATGAAGCCGCCGATGGCCGCGATGATCGCGCTGTACACCACGGTGCGGGCCCGGACGATCCGGTAGATCGGCGCCTTGCCTTCCTGGCGGCGATGGATGTTGATGTCGTTGTCATAGCCGATCAGCCGCTTCGGCCGGCCGATCTTGGTCATCACGTTGTCGCAGGCGTCGATGCAGAGGCCGCACTGGATGCATTCCATCTGCGGTCCGTTGCGGATGTCGATGCCGGTCGGGCAAACCGCGACGCACTGGTAGCAATCGACGCAATCGCCGACCTGCTGGCCGAGCGCACGCAGCTCGGCCGCCTTCTTGACCGAGGTGCGCTTCTCGCCACGGTCGTAGCGGTAGGTGACGTTGAGCGCCCATTCATCGGTGAGCGCCGCCTGGATCCGCGGCCACGGGCACATGTAGGTGCAGACCTGCTCGCGCATGTAGCCGGCGAGCAGATAGGTCGTCGCGGTGAGGATGCCGATCCAGACATAGGCGATCATCGGCCCCTGGAACGTGACGAGCTCCTTCACCAGGGTCGGCGCGTCGTTGAAGTAGAGCACCCAGGCGCCGCCGGTCCACCAGGCGATCAGCAGCCAGATCGAATGCTTGAGCACGATCTCGGAGATGCGCTCGAGCTTCATCGGGTCGGACGATTTGTCCTTCTTCATCCGCTCGCGCCGGTCGCCCTCGATCAGGCGTTCGACGGCATAGAACAGGTCGGTCCAGACGGTCTGCGGACAGAGATAGCCGCACCAGATCCGGCCGCCGATGGAGTTCATCAGGAACAGCGCGATGGCGGCGACGATCAGCAGGCCGGTGAAGTAGTAGACCTCCTGCGGCCACAGCTCGATGAAGAAGAAATAGAAACGGCTGTTGGGAAGGTCGATCAGCACCGCCTGGCTGGGCGCGCCAAGGCCGCGGTTCCAGCGCACGAAGGGCAGGAAGTAGTAAACGCCGAGGCAGAACGCCATCAGGCCCCATTTGATCCGGCGAAACGTGCCGGAGACGCTCTGGGGATAGACCTTCTTGCGGGCTGCGTAGAGGGGCCCGACGTCATCTTCCGATGTGAGGTCTTTCGGGTTCACGGTCTTGTTCATCGCCAAACGCTTTTCGAGGAGGTGCGATTAAACCTAGACCCGACGTCGCTGCGTCAGTTGATCCAGCTCAAACGGGGGCACTTTTGTTCGCCCCCGTTCGCTGCTGATCGGCTATTTTCCACCGCCCAGCGAGTGGACGTAGACCGCCATCGCCTTGATGGTGGCGGGATCGAGCCGCCCTTCCCAGGCCGGCATGACGCCGGCGCGGCCCTGGCTGATGGTCTCGATCAGGGCGGCCTCGTCCGAGCCATAGAGCCAGATCTTGTCGGTCAGGTTCGGCGCGCCCATTTCCTGGTTGCCCTTGCCGCCGTCACCGTGGCAGGCGACGCAATTCTCGACGAAGATCTTCTCGCCCTTGGCCTTGTCGTAGCCCGCCCGGGTCGGCAGCCCCGACAGCGACCGCACGTAATTGGCGACCGTGACGATCTCGTCGCCCTTCAGCACGCCGTCCTTGCCGAAGGCGAGCATCTGGCCCTCATGCGTCTTGGCATGGCCGGAACGCGCGCCGAACTGGATGGTCTGCATGATCTGGTCGAGCGTGCCGCCCCACAGCCAGTCGTCGTCGTTCAGGTTCGGGAAGCCCTTGGCGCCGGCACCGCCGGAGCCGTGGCACGGCGCGCAATTGTCGCCGAACACGGTCTTGCCCTTGGCGCGCGCAAGCGCCAGCAGGGCCGGATCCTTCTCGATGTCGGCGAGCGAGGCCGCGCCCAGCGCCACCATCTTGTCGCCCCTGATCTTCTCGAGATTGGCGAGCTCGACCGCGACGTCGGCGCGCGAGGAGTAGCCGAGCAGGCCGGTGGTGTTGCTGGCGACCAGCGGCCAGGCCGGATACACGATCCAGTAGCCGATCGCCCAGACGATGGTGAGGTAAAAGCAGATCACCCACCAGCGCGGCAGCGGCGTGTTGAGCTCCTTGATGCCGTCCCACTCATGTCCGGTCGTGGACTTGCCGGTGACGGTATCGACTTCACTATGATCGGTCATGGTCTCTCACTCCTCCCGCAACGGCAGGTGCGCTGCTTCGTCGAACGCAGCCTTGTTACGGGGCCAAAATGCGTAGGCGATGATCGCGAGAAAGATCGCGACGAACACCGGCGTCCAGATCGTGGTCACGAGACCGGACGCGAGATTGTCGAGTGTCAGGATGGCTTTCATCGTTGATGCCTTCTCAGCGAAGATTGGCTTTCTCGTTGTAGATCTTGAAGTCGACCAGCGTGCCGAGCATCTGCAAGTACGCGATCAGCGCGTCCATCTCGGTCGGCGTGCCGGTCTTGCCGTCGAAGTTGCGCACGACGGCCTTGGCGTAGCGCTTGTTGAAGGCGTCGGAGCCGGCATTGTCCGGATCGGCCTGGGCCTTCAAATCGGCGCCCGCGTTGGCGATCTGGTCGTCCGTGTAGGGCACGCCGACGGTCCTCAGCGTGCGCATGTGGTCGGCGATCGTGTCCGGATCGACTTCGGTTGCGCTGAGGAACGGATAGCCCGGCATAACCGACTGCGGCACGATCGCGCGCGGGTTGGTCAGATGGGTGACGTGCCAGTCGTCGGAATACTTGGCGCCGACGCGGGCGAGGTCCGGACCGGTGCGCTTCGAGCCCCACTGGAACGGGTGGTCGAACATGCTCTCGGCGGCCAGCGAAAAGTGGCCGTAGCGCTCGACCTCGTCGCGCAGCGGCCGGATCATCTGCGAATGGCAGAGATAGCAGCCCTCGCGGACGTAGACGTTGCGGCCCGCGAGCTCCAGCGGCGTGTACGGCCTGACGCCGTCGACCGCCTCGATCGTGCTCTTGAGGTAGAAGAGCGGGGTGATCTCGACGAGGCCGCCGATCGCGATCACCAGCAGGATGCCGACGATCAGGATGATCGAGTTCTTTTCGAAGACTTGGTGACGTGTCCAGAACGACATTGCTTGAGCTCCTCATTCCGCCGGCTGAAGAGCGACGGGCATCTGGACTTCCGCTTCGCCGACGCGGACGGTCATCCAGAGATTGTAGGCCATGATCAGCGCGCCGATCAGGAACAGCCCGCCACCGGCAGCACGGATGATGTAGAAGGGATGCATCGCCTCGACGGTCTCGATGAAGGAGTATTCGAGGAAGCCGAGCGAGGTGTAGGCGCGCCACATCAGGCCCTGGAGGATGCCGGACACCCACATCGCCGAGATGTAGAGCACGATGCCGAGGGTCGCGACCCAGAAGTGCCAGTTGACGAGCTTCAGGCTGTAGAGGCCCTTGCGATTCCAGGCCCACGGCACCAGGCAGTAGAGCGCGCCGAAGGAGACGAAGCCGACCCAGCCGAGCGCGCCGGAATGCACGTGGCCGATGGTCCAGTCAGTGTAGTGGCTGAGCGAGTTGACCACCTTGATCGACATCATCGGGCCTTCGAAGGTCGACATGCCGTAGAAGGCGACGGAGACCACGAGCATGCGCAGCACGGGATCGGTCCGCAGCTTGTCCCAGGCGCCCGACAGCGTCATCAGGCCGTTGATCATGCCGCCCCAGGAGGGCATCCACAGCATGATCGAGAAGGTCATGCCGAGCGTCTGCGTCCAGTCGGGCAGCGCCGTGTAGTGCAGATGGTGCGGACCAGCCCAGATGTAGAGGAAGATCAGCGCCCAGAAGTGGATGATCGACAGGCGGTAGGAGTAGATCGGCCGCTCGGCGCGCTTCGGGATGAAGTAGTACATGATGGCGAGGAAGCCTGCGGTCAGGAAGAAGCCGACCGCGTTATGGCCGTACCACCACTGGAACATCGCATCCTGAATGCCGCCCCAGGCGACGTAGGACTTCGAGCCGAACACCGAGACGGGAAGCGCCGGGTTGTTGCCGAGATGCAGCACCGCGATCGTCACGATGAAGGCCAGATAGAACCAGTTCGCGACGAAGATGTGCGGTTCCTTGCGCTTGATGATGGTGGCGAGGAAGACGAGCAGATAGACCACCCAGACGATGGTCAGCCAGAGATCGGCGTACCATTCCGGCTCGGCATATTCCTTCGACTGGGTGACGCCGAGCAGATAGCCGGTGCCCGCGACCAGGATGAAGAAATTGTAGCCGACCACAACGAACCAGGGCGCGAGATCGCCGGCAAGGCGCACGCGGCAGGACTTCTGCACGACGTAGAAGGATGTCGCGATCAGCACGTTGCCGCCGAAGGCGAAGATCACCGCGGAGGTGTGCAGCGGACGCAGGCGGCCGAAACTGATCCAGGGCAGATCGAAGTTCAGCGCAGGCCAGGCCAATTGCGAGGCAATGATGAGGCCGACGAGGAATCCGGCGATGCCCCAGAACATCGCCATGAAGGAGGAGAACTTGATCGGCCCCATGTTGTAATTGGGACGGCCGTTGATCTCCGCCGGCGGCAGTGCCGCGGGGCGCTCGAAGTAGCGGTTGACGATGCAGAACACCGCAGCCACGCTCGCCGCCGCGCTGAGCGCGGCGTGGAAGGCGAAGGGTGCATCGAGCGCCTTGGCCGCGGCGATCACGCAGAGGAAGGCGGTGGCTGCGAACACGACAGCCAGGCCGCTTTCACCGATGGTCATGGATTTGGAGATGGAGGGCTGGCTCATGCGGATTCTCTCTGAAAGAACACAGCGCCAGAAACCACATTCACCCTCGCGAGGAATTGATTGAAATCAAGATAGGTGGATTTCTGTTAATGTGAGGCGACTGTTGAAATGCCCTCTCCCCTTGTGGGAGAGGGCGGCGAGGACCGTGCCGCGCACTCACTTGGGTGAGGGGTTAGTTCCGCACGGAGAGTCTCTCGGTGGAGAAAACCCCTCATCCGGCGCTTCGCGCCACCTTCTCCCACAAGGGGAGAAGGGAAGAAAAAGAAACTCACCGTGAAATCACGGGAATTCCGACCAGAGCAGCCCGTCAGTCGCGCGCCGTCGCCTTGAGCGCCGCGATGACGTCCTCGCGGGCGATGATGCCGACCAGCTTCTGCGCGCCGTCGAGCACGATGATGCTTCTGATACGGTGCTCGACCATGATCTGGAGCACGCGCGTCAGCCGCGTGTCGGGGCTCACATAGATGAACTCCGGCGTCATGACGTCGCCGATCTTGCGGCTCATCAGGTCATGATAGCGCGGCAGCATCTGGCTCGGCGTGAAGGCGAAGCATTTCAATATGTCGAACTTGGTGACGATGCCGACCACCTGTCCGTCGTCCTCGACCGGATAGGAGTTGAAATCGTCGCGCTCGAACATCTCGCTGAGTTCGAGCATGTCGAGGTCGCGCTGCACCGTCTTGACGTTGCGCGTCATGTAGCCGTCGACGGTCTGCTCAAGAAATCTGTACACGGCGCGTCCTCCTCGAATCTCTTGTGGCCGACCGGCCGTCAGTGCGACAGCAGCACGCAACGGGCGGATTGCGTGACCAGAGACTGGGTGACGCCTCCCAGGATCAGCTCACGAAACCTCGAATGACCGTAGGCGCCCGCCACGATGAGGCCGGCTCCGACGTCGCCGGCGACTTTCTCCAGTTGCGCGGCGGCGGTTTCGTTCCGCGCGGACTCCGAGACGCGCGCAGTCGCAGTGACGCCGTGACGGGCGAGCCAGGCGGCAACGTCGGTGACGCCGGCCATCACGACCGAGCGGTCATCGTCCTGCTCCGGAATTGCCACGATGGTGACCTCCCTCGCCTTGCGCAGCATCGGCAGCGCGTCCGCCACCGCCCGCCGCGCCTCCGGCGTATCCTTCCAGGCCACCAGCACGCTGCGCAGGTCGAGCCAGCTGGCCCCATCGGGGACGACGAGAAGCGGGCGACCGACCTGCATCACCAGATCCTTGGGGCTTGCGAGCGCGAAAGCGTCGGAGAAGACCGTGCTCTGTCCGCCGCTGACGACGATGTCGGCGCAGCGCGCCTGTGCCAGGACGAATCGCGCCGGGAAATCCATGGCGCTGCGCCACTCCACATGCCCGCCGCGATTCTTGGTGGCGGCGCGGAATTGCGCCTCCAGACCGGCCAAGCGCCGCTTGACGGACGCTTCGCCGTCGTCGATCAGCCTCTGGGCCTCGGCGCCGTCGGTGAAATAGAGTGGCGGTGCGAACTGCGCCGCTGCAACCCCGACGATGGCTGCCTCGAATCGCTCGGCGAGTTCGCCCGCGACCTGAAGACGCGCCTCGTTGGACTGATCGAGCGCCAGGCTGACCATCACGGTCGCGTATGTCATCGGGATTCTCCGGGAGGCAATGAACTGCGGCGGAATCTAGCGCTGCCGGCGCGAAGCAGGATGAGATAGATCAAACCGCCCTGCACCCCGGACCACCGGAATTACACTAATGGAATCAAACATCGGAACTTGCCTCCAGCCCGGGCTTGGGCGAAATTGCCGCCGTGGTTGCGGCACCCGGGCCCGCGGCACGAGAATGGGAGTGACGACTTGGCGCCGACCCGCGTAACGCAACCGCCGGATGACGGCCGGGGTGAGCATTTCCGGGTCCGGATCGAGGGATTCGGCGTCGGCACCTGGGATCTCGACCTCGAGACCCGGGCGCTGGACTGGTCGGATACCGCGCGAACCCTGCTCGGGATCGCGCAGGATCAGCCGGCCAGCTACGACCTCTTCCTGTCACGCCTCAGGCCCGAGGACCGCGAGCGCGTGGAGAGCGCGATCAAGCGCGTCTCCGAACGCGGTGGCGGCTTCGACGTGTCCTTCAGGGTCGCCGACGCCTCCAACGGAGGACAGTGGATTCGCGCCCGGGCGGGACTCATTCGGGACGAAGCCGGCACCGCCCGCCATCTCAGCGGCATCTTTCTCGATATCGACGAGGAGAAGCAGGTCGAGGGAGCGCTCCGTACCCGCGAGACCCACCTCCGCTCGATCCTCCACACAATTCCCGACGCCATGATCGTCATCGACGGCCACGGCATCATCCAGCTGTTCAGCACGGCCGCCGAGCGCCTGTTCGGCTGGTCGGAGATGGAGGCGATCGGCCAGAACGTCAGCATCCTGATGCCGGAGCCCGACCGCTCCCGGCATGACAGCTACATTTCGCGCTACCGCACCACGAGCGATCCCCACATCATCGGCATCGGGCGCATCGTGACCGGCAGGCGTCGCGACGGCACCACCTTCCCGATGCACCTGTCGATCGGCGAGATGCAGTCCGGCGGCGAGCCCTATTTCACCGGCTTCGTCCGCGACCTCACCGAGCACCAGCAGACCCAGGCGCGGCTCCAGGAGCTGCAATCCGAGCTCGTCCATGTCTCGCGGCTGAGCGCCATGGGCGAAATGGCATCCGCACTCGCCCACGAGCTCAACCAGCCGCTGGCGGCGATCAGCAACTACATGAAGGGCTCGCGGCGGCTGCTTGCCGGCAGCGTTGATCCGAACACGTCGAAGGTCGAAAGCGCGCTGGACCGTGCCGCCGAGCAGGCGCTGCGCGCCGGCCAGATCATCCGGCGCTTGCGCGACTTCGTCGCCCGCGGCGAATCGGAGAAGCGGGTCGAGAGCCTGTCCAAGCTGATCGAGGAGGCCGGCGCGCTCGGGCTCGCCGGTGCGCGCGAGCAGAACGTGCAGCTCCGCTTCAGTCTCGATCCGGCGGCCGATCTCGTTCTCGCCGACCGGGTGCAGGTCCAGCAAGTCCTGGTCAACCTGTTTCGCAACGCGCTGGAAGCGATGGCTCAGTCGCCGCGGCGCGAGCTCGTCGTCACCAACACCCCCGTCGCCGACGACATGATCGAGGTCGAAGTGTCCGACACCGGCACCGGTTTCCAGGACGACGTCATTCCCAACCTGTTTCAGACTTTCTTCACCACCAAGGACACCGGCATGGGCGTGGGACTGTCCATCAGCCGCTCGATCATCGAGGCTCACGGCGGGCGCATGTGGGCCGAGAGCAACGAATCGGGCGGGGCGACCTTCCGCTTCACCCTCCCGGCAGCCGACGAGAATTGATGCATGACGACCAAGGGACATATCTACGTCATCGACGACGACGCGGCGATGCGGGATTCGCTGAACTTCCTGCTGGATTCCGCCGGCTTCGGCGTCACGCTGTTTGACGACGCGCAAGCCTTTCTCGACGCCCTGCCCGGCCTCGCCTTCGGCTGCGTCGTCTCCGACGTGCGCATGCCGGGCCTCGACGGGATCGAGCTGTTGAAGCGGATGAAGGCGCAGCAGAGCCCGTTCCCGATCCTGATCATGACCGGTCACGGCGACGTGCCGCTCGCGGTCGAGGCGATGAAGTTAGGGGCGGTCGATTTCCTGGAAAAGCCGTTCGAGGACGACCGCCTCACCGCCATGATCGAATCTGCGATCCGCCAGGCCGAGCCGGCCGCCAGGAGCGAGGCCGTCGCGCAGGATATCGCCGCCCGCGTCGCCTCCTTGAGCCCCAGGGAGCGTCAGGTCATGGAAGGGCTGATCGCCGGCCTTTCCAACAAGCTGATCGCCCGCGAATACGACATCAGCCCGCGCACCATCGAGGTGTACCGGGCCAACGTCATGACCAAGATGCAGGCCAACAGCCTTTCGGAGCTGGTCCGCCTGGCGATGCGCGCCGGCATGCTCAACGATTGAGGCAAGTCAAGGCCCTTGCCGGATGCTGTGCTAGTCAAGCAGCATGATCGAGGTCAGTTCACATCACGAGCGGCTGCCGTCCTCCACAAAACCCACCGTGTTTGTGGTCGATGACGATGCCGCTGTCCTGGGGTCCCTGCGGTTCCTGCTGGAAACCGACGGCTTTGCCGTGCGGACCTTCAGGAGCGGCACGGCGCTGCTCAATGCCGGCGGCGCGCCCGGGGCCGACTGCTACGTGATCGACTACAAGATGCCCGACATCAACGGAATCGAGCTCGCCGGCCGCCTGCGCAAATCCGACGGCGACACGCCCGTGATCCTGATCACCGGCTATCCGGACGAGAACATCTCGACCCGGGCCGCCGCAGCGGGCGTAAAAGACGTGGTTTTGAAGCCGCTTCTCGATGAAAACCTGCTCAAGCGCATCCGCCGCGCCATCCAGGACCGGCGGGGTAAATAATTGCTTGAGCATGATCTTTTCGGAAAACCGCGGCGCACTTTTCCGGATCATGCTCTGACCTACGGGGTTCTACGTAGGTAGACCCCCTTAAGATATCGCTCGAAATTTTCGAACCTCCGGATACCGCGTACCAATGCGTCATCACAACGGAGATGGCGCAGATGCTGACCCAGACACTCAAGACCCAGGCGATCAACACCCAAATCGGTGGCAAGATTGCCCCTGCCCATCCCGTCTCCGACCAGTTCGGTGCGATCACGGGCCACGTCGGCCTCGTCGCCACCGAGTTCTCCTACCGCAAGGACGAGGAGATCTATGGCGAGGACGAGCCGGCCGAATATGTCTACCAGGTCGTCACCGGCGCCGTGCGCAGCTACAAGCTTCTCTCCGACGGCCGCCGCCAGATCGGCGCCTTCCATCTTCCCGGCGACGTGTTCGGCCTCGAATCCGGCCCCAGCCACCGCCTTGCCGCTGAAGCCATCATCGACACCAGCGTGCGCCTCGTGAAGCGCTCCAGCCTCGAGAAGGCTGCCGGCACCGACGTGCAGGTCGCCCGCAAGCTCTGGGCGATGACCGCCGGCGAGCTTCGCCACGCCGAAGACCACATGCTGCTGCTGGGCCGCAAGACCGCGATGGAGCGTGTCGCGACCTTCCTGCTCGAAATGGACCGCCGCCTCGCCGTCGCCGGCATGATGGCGCTGCCGATGTGCCGCCGCGACATCGGCGACTATCTCGGCCTCACCCTCGAAACCGTGTCGCGCGCGCTGTCGCAGCTTCACTCCCAGGGCATTCTCGGCTTCTCCGGCGCCCGCCAGATCGTGCTGCGCAACCGCCAGCGCCTGCACAATCTCGACGCCTGATCTACCTCCTCCCCACCCACTTGGCCGGCCGAACCCGTTTCGGCCGGCCATTTCTTTTGTGGCTCAGAGCGTGCGCCGGGTCTCCGGCATCACGAGGAGGATCAGAAGGAGCCCCGTCGCAGCAACGCCGGACAGGCCGATGAAGGCGGTGGCGTTGCCGAACTTGTCGCTGACATAACCGCCGAGCGCCGTGCTCAGCGACGCACCGATGCCGGTCGCGGTGCCGACGATGCCCTGCGCCAGATTGAAGTGACCGCTGCCGAAGGCGACGTCGGCGACGATCAGCGGAATCATCACCGCGAACACCGCCGCGGTGATGCCGTCGAACACCTGCACCGCGACCAGCAGATATGGATCGCGCACGGTCGCGAACAGCAGGCCGCGAATCACCAGCGCGCCGAATCCGATCAGCAGCAGCGGCCTGCGGCCCCAGGCTTGCGCCTTGCGCCCGACGGTTGGCGACAACAGCGCCACGATCGCCTGCGGGACGACGATGCAAAAGGCGACCAGCACCGTCGCCCACTGGCTCGACCGCGCCGTCACCGCGCTCGCCATCAGCGGCATCATCGCGGCGTTTGCGAGCTGCAACAACAGCACACTGAGCGCGAAGACGATCAGCGGCCGTTGCCGGATCAGGTGCCAGACATTGGTGTCGCCGCGATCCTTCGCCTCGCGCGGCATCTCGCCGTGGCAGCGCGCGATGTCGACCTCCTCCTCGCGGATGCGCGACAGCGCGATCAGGGTGGGGATCGCGAGCAGGAACGTGACCAGGAAGACCGAGCGGCTCGACAGCAGATAGCCGGCCGTGCCCATCACGGCGGCAGCAACGCCATTGCCGAGGGAGGCAAACCGCGCGTTGCGGCCGAGCCGCTCACCGATCACGAGCGGACCGACGAGGCCGAGGCTGATCGCGGCGATCGCCGGGCCCAGCACGCAGCTCGCGGCCGCATGCAGCGTCGCGGCGGTCACGACCACGGGGAAGATCGGCATGGCCGCATAGGCGAGCGCGCAGAAGCCGATGGTCACGATGGCAAGGGCGGCGACCAGCCGCTCGGATTTTGCGGCGTCGATGATCGCCCCGCCCGGCATCTGCCCGATCAGGGCGACGATGCCGCCGATCGACAGCACGAGGCCGATCTGGCCCTGCGTCCATTTCTCCGTCGTCAGATAGACCGCGATGAAGGGGCCGAAGCCGGTCTGCACGTCGGCGAGAAAGAAGATGAACCAGTCGAGGCCGCGCAGGCTCCGGCGCGACGGCGCCGGAATACCTGCGGCCGACGGCGCGGCAAGGTTGTCCTGTTCAACGCGGCCGGCGCGATGCTCGGCTGCATGGTTCGGCTTTCTCGACAACAGCACCGGCGGCCATCCCTCCCCGCCCCTCACTGAATCGCTTGCAGCGGTTGCAGGCTCCCGGATGCGCCGAGCACCACCATCGGCGTGTCTTCCTTGTATTCCGGCGCGGCCGCGACCTGCGCCTTGGTCAATTCCAGGGTGATGCTGTCCTTCTTGTTGACGATCTTGCCGAACCGCATCGCGTTCCAGTCCACCACGATCTTGCGGCTGCCGACGCCGAGGAAGCCGCCGAAATCGATTACGGCGGCGCGCACACGCCCGCTCCGGTCGACGATGACGTCGACGATGCGGCCCATGTCCTCGTTCGCCGCGCTGAGCACGTCGCGGCCGAGCACACCGTGCGCATCGCTCGCGCCGATGATGGTCACCGACGGCGGCGGCGCGGCATCCTTCGGCGTGACTTGCACCGCCGAGGCCGGCGGCTGTGCCGTCGCCGGCGCGTTCGCTTCGCTTGGGGGTGCACTCGGCGGCGCGGGCTGTTCCTCCGCGGCACGCGATACCGCGACCGTCCATCCCGCGACGATCGCGACGCTCAAGGCCAACCATCCGGCGGTACGCATGGACCCTCCTCGCGGCGCGCGGTCAGCGCGCCAGCACGATCGACACCTGGATCTGGCCGCGCGTGCGCAACACCTCGAGCGCCACGTCGTCGCCGTGGCGGCTGACGCGCAGGTCCACGCTGGATTCGCCCAGACGCAGATCGCGCACGATCACCTCGTTCAAGAACGCCGGCAGATGCGGATTGCGCAGGCGGATCTCGCCGCGCGCCACGTCGAACTCGATGCCCAGCGCCGCCTCCAGCAGCGTGAACGGCGTCGCGCTGGCCCAGGCCTGCGGCGCGCAGGCGACCGGATAGAGCGTCGGGCCGCGCCGCTTCTCGCGCCGGAAGCCGCAGAACAATTCGGGCAGCCGCCGCAGATCCATGTAGGTCGCCGCGTCGAACAGCCCCTTGAAGACATGCGCCACCGAATGCTTGAGGCCGTAGCGCGCGAGCCCCAGCGCGATCAGCGCGTTGTCGTGCGGCCAGATCGAGCCGTCATGATAGGACATCGGGTTGTAGCGCACCTCGCCCTGCGCGACCGTGCGAATGCCCCAGCCCGAGAAGAAATGCGGCCGCATCAGGTCGGCGGCGACGAGACGGGCGCGGTCCTCGCGGATCATGCCGCTGAACAGGATCTGCCCGGCATTCGAGGTCCGCACCTTGCAGGGCCGCTTGTTGCCGTCGAGGGCAAGCGCATAGGTGCTGAGCTCCTCGCACCAGAACGCCTGCTCGAAACGTTCGGCCAGCGCCTTGGCCTCGGCCTCGAGCTTGCGCACGCGGTCCGGCTTGCCGAGCCGCAGCGCGCAACGCGCGGCAAGCTGCTTGGCCGCATAGACGTAACCCTGGACTTCCGCGAGTGCGATATTGCCCTCGGCGAGCCGGCCGTCGGCATGGAAGATCGCGTCGTAGGAATCCTTCCAGCCCTGGTTGGCCAGGCCCTTCTCCGTCGCGCGCTGGTATTCGACGAACCCGTCCTGATCGGGATCGCCGGGGCCGTCGATCCACGCCAGTCCCGCCTCGATCGCAGGCCACAGCTCGATCAACGTGGCCTCGTCGCCGGTGCGCTCGAAATAGCTTCCGGCGAGCAGCACGAACAAAGCGGTCGAATCCACGCTGCCGTAATATTGCGAGAACGGCACCTCGCGCAGCGCCGCCATCTCGCCGCCGCGCATCTCGTGCAGGATCTTTCCGGGCGCGGCATCGGCGAGCGGATCGATCGCCTTCGCCTGGAAATGCGCCAGCCGCCGCAGCACGCCCTTGGCGACCCGCGGGTCGACCCAGAGCATCTGGAGCGCGGTGATCAGCCCGTCGCGGCCGAAGGTCGTCGAGTACCAGGGAATGCCGGCATAGGGATAACGGCCCTGCGGCGTCTCCGTCATCAGCATGTTGAGGTCGGCCATGGCCTGGCACAGCACCTCGTTGAAGATGTTGTTGGAGGTCTCGATGCTGGCCGCGCCCATGGTCGACTGGCGCATCTCGCGGCGGTGGGCCAACAGGCCCCTGAAAAAGCGCGCGGGCTTCTCCGCCACCGGCCGGTTGCAGGACGCGGCCACGAACAGCGATTTCGACTCGTGCGGATCCAGTTCGAGCTGCCAGGTGGCGGCGTTGACGGACAGCCGCGTCGGACGCGGGTCGAAATGCAGGCCCGTGGTACGCTCGACATCGTCGAGGCCGCGATATTCGAACAGGACGTCGGTCGGCCCGAGCAGGCGGCTGGCGCCGGTCCCGCGGCGCGGGCGCCGCTCGCCGCGGACCTCGAACAGATCGGCAAAATCATTGTCGAACTGCAGCGTCAGCTCGAAGCTGGCGCGCCGGTCGCCATGGTTCTGCACGCCGATGCGCTGATAGGCGGTGCCGCGCCACAGGAAGATCGTGCGCACGATGTGCAGCAGGTCCTTTTGCAGCACGAGGCTGCCCTGACGGTAGATGTCGGGGTTGGTGAGGTCGACGGCCAGCGCCGAATTGTCGTCGCGCAGGTTGGAGCCGAGCAGCAGGGGCTGGAGATCGTCGAGCACGAGCTCCAGCCGCGCGAGGTAGCGCGTGTCATGGTGAAACAGGCCGTCCGGGCCGCCGGCCGATGCGCCGATGTCGCCATGACTGTCGAGCACGATGAAGGTGTCGTCGTGCTTGAGCGAGCGTCGCGGCCGCGCCGACGGCCCCGTCATCGGGATGTAGAACGGCTGCTCCGCGACCTGCTCCACGGTCCGCGCCACGGAGACGAACTTGGTGACGACTTCGGCTGGCATAAGCTGCTCCCCTGCGCCTGTTTCGAAACGCAACCAACGCGAACGCGACTGTCGGGTTTACGCGGCGAACTTCGCGAGCCTGCTCATCTCCTGCGTCACCAGCTCACGATAGGGTCCGTGCCCCTGCATCAGGCGATCGGGCGCACCGTCCTCGATGATCTTGCCGGCCTTCAGCACCACCACGCGATCGAAATTGCGCAGCGTCGCGAGGCGATGCGCGATCGCGATCACGGTCCGGCCGCGCATCAGGCGCATCAGTGCCTCGCGGATCGCCTCCTCGGATTCGCTGTCGAGCGCCGCGGTGGCCTCGTCCAGCAGCAGGATCGGCGCGTCCTTCAGGAAGGCGCGTGCAATCGCGATGCGCTGGCGCTGGCCGCCGGACATCTTGACACCGCGGTCGCCGACCATGGTGTCGAGACCTTCCGGCAGGCTATCGATGAAATCGCAGCGCGCCGCGATCGCCGCGCGCAGCACCTCGTCGTCGGTCGCATTCGGCCGGCCGTAGCGGATGTTCTCACGAATGGAGCGATGGAACAAGGAAATGTCTTGCGGCACGACGGAGATCGCTTCACGCAGGCTGAGCTGGGTCACCATCGCGATGTCCTGGCCGTCGACGGTGATGCTGCCTTCGTCGACGTCGTAGAAGCGCTGCAGCAGCGTGAACAGCGTCGACTTGCCGCCGCCGGACTGGCCAACCAGGCCGACGCGCTGGCCGGGCTGGAGCCGCAAGCTGAACCGCTCGAAGATCTTCTCGCCGCCGGGATAGCCGAACGTGACGTTGTTGAACGCAATCGCGGCGCCGCTCTTGACCAGCGGCTCGGCCTCGGGGTGATCGCGCAATTCGTGCGGCACCAGCAGCGTGGCGATCGCCTCGGTCAGCCGCGCGACGTGCTGGGTGACGTCGACCAGCGCCACCGCGAGATCGCGCGTCGCGTTGAGAATGGACAGGCCGAGGGTGCAAACCAGCACGACGTCGCCGGTGGTCGCCTGACCGTCCTGCCAGAGCGTGATCGCCCAGGCCATCAGCGCAATGGTGAGCACGACGGTCACGCCGGCATGCGTGAGCCGCAGCTTCTCCAGATAGCGCAGGCTGCGGCCGCGCGCGGTGAGTTCCCGGTTCACCGTCGCATCGAACCGCTCGTGTTCGTGGCTGATGCCGCAGAAGGCGCGGACCAGCGGCATGTTGCTGATGACGTCGATCATCTCGCCGTCGACGACCGCCGCCTTGTCGGCGAAGTCGTCATGCAGCGGCTTGCCGGCTGCGGCCAGATGGAACATCGCAACCACCATGCCGCCCGCGACCACGATCAGGCCGAGCGCCATGTAGGGACTGACGGTTCCAATCAGCATGATTGCCGCAATTGTGGCAATGCATGGCGGCAGCACGTTCCAGACGAACATGTTCTCGACCGTGAACACCGCGTTCGATGTTGCCGTGATACGGCTGGTCAGCATGCCAGGCATACGGTCGGAGAAGTAGCTCGGCGCGTGTCCGGTCAGATGGCGAAAGATGTCACGTCGTAAATCCCCGGTGACGCGGACGAACGTGAAGCTCGCCGTCCAGCTGGCGATCCGCCACAGGAAATTGTCCGCGGCGATCAGCGACATGAGCAGAATGAATGCCAGCCATACGCTGCCGCCATGCGCGGTTCCCGCCGACAGACTGTCGACCAGGGATTTGACGCCATACTGCGTGCCCACGGAGCAGGCAACGGCTGCAACGACAGCGGTCAGGATCACCAGATGGGAGGCAAGCCGTCGCCGAAGATAGCGCAAGACAAAGGCAAATGGCCTGCGCGCGTATCCAGAAAGATGATCCATGTGGCTGTCGCCCCGTACTGATGATTACAGTTTTTTCTACCAGCCGACTGAACATCGACCGCTTCGTCCCGGTTCCGGGCCAGGCGATCACGACATGCGGATGCGGACGATCTGCGAAGAGGAGATGGCAGCATCGAGACAAGGCGTGCGATGTGTCGAATATGTAACGTTTGTTGAGAGGAACTTCGCAAGTGCGGGAACGTTCCCTTCCCTGGCATAGCCGGTGCCGTACAGGCGGGGGTTTTTCAACGTTCATGATCGCAGAGGAGAAGGTGAGATGCGCATTGCGCAGGTAGCTCCGTTGACGGAGGCTGTTCCACCCAAGCTATATGGCGGCACCGAGCGGGTGGTGCATTGGTTGACGGAAGAGCTGGTGGCCCTGGGACATGACGTGACGCTGTTCGCCAGCGGCGACTCGCAGACGTCGGCGAAGCTGGACGCCCTCTGGCCGCGGGCGCTTCGCCTCGACGGTTCCGTGCGCGACCCCAACGCCCTGCACATGGTGCTGCTGGAGCGCGTGCGGCAAAAATGTGACGACGAGGAGTTCGACTTCCTCCACTTCCATCTCGATTATTATCCGTGGTCGCTGTTCCACCGGCAGCCGACACCGTTCGTGACCACGCTGCACGGCCGGCTCGACCTGCCGGAGCATCAGCCTGTGTTCAACATCTTCTCCAAGATGCCGGTGATCTCGATCTCGAATGCCCAGCGGCGGCCGGTGCCGCAGGCGAACTGGGTGACGACGATCCATCACGGCCTGCCGGAGAACCTGCTGACGCCGAAGCCGGCCAGGCAGGAATATCTCGCCGTGCTCGGTCGCATCGCGCCGGAAAAGGGCGTCGACCGCGCCATCAAGATCGCGACCCATTGCGGCATCCCGCTGAAGATCGCAGCCAAGGTCGATCGCGCCGACCAGGATTATTACGACGAGCTGATCCGGCCGATGATCGAGAACAATCCGCTGGTGGACTTCATCGGCGAGATCAGCGATCACGAGAAGTCGGATTTCTTGAGCGGTGCGCTCGGACTTCTGCTGCCGATCGACTGGCCCGAGCCCTTCGGCCTCGTGATGATCGAAGCCATGGCCTGCGGAACGCCGGTCGTCGCCTTCAACCGCGGCTCGGTGCCGGAGATCATCGACGAAGGCCTCACCGGCTTCGTGGTCGAGGACATCATCAGCGCCGCCGGCGTCGTCAAACGCCTTCCGCAACTGGACCGCGCGGCGATCCGCAAGCAGTTCGAAAAGCGGTTCACGGCACGGCGAATGGCGCTGGACTATCTCGCGGCCTATCGCAGCCTGACGGAAGCGCAGGCGCCGCGGATCAAGCTGGTGAGCAGCGCGGAGTAGTTGCCACAATCTCACCCGTCGTCCCGGCGGAGGCCGGGACCCATAGCCACAGAACGCGGTTTGGCGAAGACTCGGAGTTATCAGTCTCGCGCCACGACTTCTCCCTGGGGTTATGGGTCCCGGCCTTCGCCGGGACGACAACAGAGTGTGTTGCGGCTTCAACGCGCCATTGCGAGAAGCCCTACCCCACCACCGCCCGCTTCGGCTCCACGATCTCGAACATCCGCGGAAACTCGTCCATCAGGCCCATCAGCTCGGCGAGCTTCATCGGATTGCCTGACAGCGCGATCTTACCGGCGGCGACCGCCTCCGGAAAGCTCGTCAGCTTCGCGATGACCTCGTCGAGCGTTGCGCGCGCCAGTGTAAAGCTGGCGTCGGCATTCTCCGCCTGAACGCCTTCGGCATAGGTCAGCGCAGAATTCTCCAGGTTGAGCACGAAGGTCTCGCCGGTGTCGGAAAAGCGCCAGTTCAGCATGATGTGCTTTCCTTCCGCCTTCGGGCCGTTGAGGCGGATGCCGAGCACGTCCCAGAGCTGCCCGGTGCGCAGTGCCGCCAGCGTCTCGCGCGGCATTGGCGGGCGCGGCGGGGCCTTCGGCATGCCCTGGCGCAATTCCTGGGCGCCGAACAGATAGGCATTGCGCCAGGTCGCGCTCTCGGCGGCATAGCCGAGCTGCTCGAGCGTATCGGCCAGCAGGCCACGTGCCGCCGCATTGTCAGGCTCGGCGAAGACGAGATGGCCGAGCGCCTGCGCGACGAAGCGGAATTCGCCCTTGTCAAAATCCGTCCGCGCACGGGCGAGGATCGCGTCGGCGCCGCCCATATACTCGACATACTTCCTGCCCGAGGCCACCGGCGGCAGCGGATCGAGATTGACCGGATTGGCGTCGTACCAGCCGAGATATTTCTGATAGATCGCCTTCACATTGTGCCGGATGTGGCCGTAATAGCCGCGGCCGTGCCAGGCGCCCTCCAGGCTCTTCGGTAGCTGGATCGTCTCGGCGATCTCGGCGGCGGTGAGGCCGTGGTTCATCAGGCGGATGGTCTGGTCATGCGCGAACTTGTAGAGGTCGCGCTGCTGCCGGACCATCGTGCCGATGCGCTCGCGGCCCCACACCGGCCAGTGATGCTGGCCGCACATCGCCTCCGCCTTGCCGTCCCACAGCTGCAGGGCCTCGCTTAGGTACTTCGACCAGGCCAGCGCATCGCGCACGTCGGCGCCGCGGAACGGCAGCAGATTGTGGAAATTGTGGGTGCAGTTCTCGGCGAGGTTCAACAGCTTGTAGCGCGGAATGAAGAAGTGCATCTCCGCCGGCGCTTCGCTGTTCGGCGCCATCTGGAATTCGAATTCGACGCCGTCGATCACGCGCCTGTCGCCGGTCGCCATGATCAGGTCGGTCGGGCGCAGCAGCGCGACGGAGCCTGCCGCCATCGACTTGCCGAGCCCGCAATCGACCTGCCCTCGCGCCCCCTTGGCGAGGAACGGGCCGAACTGATATTGCGCCCGCCGTAGCATTGCAGGCCCCGCGATGATGTTCTCGGAGACGGCGTGCTCCATGAACAGGTTCGGCGCGATGATCGGCACGCGGCCGGTGGCGAGCGCGTCCTCCTCCAGCACGCCGCGCGCGCCGCCCCAATGGTCGGTGTGAGTATGGGTGAAGATGACGGCGGCCACCGGCTTCGTGCCGCGGTGCCTGAAGTAGAGATCGAGCGCGGCGCGCGCGCCTTCGATCGAGGTCAGCGTGTCCACGACGATGACGCCGCTGTCGCCCTCGATCAGCGTCATGTTGGCGATGTCGAGCCCGCGCACCTGGTAGACGCCGGGCACCACCTCGAACAGCCCATGCTGCATGTTGAGGCGCGACTGCCGCCACAGGCTGGGATTGACCGTCGGCGGCGCCTGTTCAGCGGAGAGAAAGCCGTAGGGCTCGAGGCTCCAGACCGTCCGCCCCTGCGGGTTGGTGATCGCCGCATTCTCGATCGTGCCGAGAAAGCCGCGCGCGGCATCGTCGAAATCCCGCGTGTCGGAAAACGGCAGCGCATTCAGCATCGCCGTTTGCTGCGCGATGACGGACGGAGACGCGTCCTTCGGCGCCTCCGCCGTCCCGCAGCTGCTGGTCTCGCTCATCGCTCGTCCTCCCGGCTGATTGGCTGACGATGATCTAACCGCATCCGGCTGCCGATTGCCATCCGCGCACCGCTGTCCGGCGCTGGGATCCCAGCGCGCGCTCGCCAGCTCGTTCATCACATCCCGCGCCGCTACATTCCCAGCAGGTTGGGCAGCCACAGCGACAGACCCGGCCAGTAGGTCACGACCACGAGGAACGCCAGCATCGTCAGGAGCCACGGCCAGACCGCGATCGTGAGCTCGGTGATGCCCATCTTGGCGATGCCGGAAGCGACGTAGAGATTGAGCCCGACCGGCGGATGGCACAGCCCGACCTCCATGTTGACCGTCATCAGGATGCCGAAATGGATCGGATCGATGCCGAGCTTGATTGCGACCGGAAACAGGATCGGCGCCATGATCAGGATGATCGAGGACGGCTCCATCACGTTGCCCGCGAGCAGCAGCAGCAGGTTGACGACGAGGAGGAAGCCGATCCAGCCAAGGCCCTGATCGATCATCCACTGCGCCAGGGCTTGCGGCACATTCTCGTAGGTCATCAGGAACGAGAACAGGACCGCGTTGGTGATGATGTAGAGCAGCATCGCCGAAAGATTCGCCGATGACAGCAGCACGCGCGGCACGTCCCGCAGCTTGAGGTCCTTGTAGATGAACACGGCGACGATGAAGGCGTAGACCGCGCTGACGGCGGCAGCTTCGGTCGGCGTGAACAGACCGCTGTAGATGCCGCCGATCACGATCACGATCAGCAGGATGCCCCAGACCGACTTGCGGAACGCATCGAAGCGCTCCATGAAGGTCGCCTTCGGCATCCGCGGGTAATCGTTGCGCCAGGCACGATAGAACGTCGTGGCGCCGAGAAGCGTGGCCAGCATGAGCCCCGGCACGATGCCGGCGATGAACAGCTTGCCGACCGAGCTGTTGGTGGAGACGGCGAAAAGCACCATCGGAATCGAGGGAGGAATGAGAATTCCCAGCGAGCCTGATGTCGTGATCACGCCCGCCCCGAACCGCTTCGGAAATCCCTGCGCGACCATGGCGGGCAGGATCACCGAGCCGATCGCCACCACGGTCGCCGGGGACGAGCCGGAAATCGCCGCGAACAGCGCGCAGGCAACCACGCCAGACAGCGCGAGACCGCCGTACCAATGGCCGACCAGTGCGGTCGCGAACGCGATCATCCGGCGCGCCACGCCGCCATGGGTCAGGAAGTTGCCGGCGAGGATGAAGAACGGGATCGCCATGATCTCGAAATTCTCGATGCCGGTGAACAGCTTCAGCGCCACCGATTCCGTCCGCACGTCGGTCAGCGCGAACATGTAGCTGAGCACGGTCAGACCCAGCGCGATCGAGATCGGCATGCCCGTCAGCATCAAGGAGAGCAGGAGTGCGAACACGATGACGACGCGCAGGCCATGCGGCAGCGTGATGACGTGACCCGCATGCGCAAAACAGAGGGCGACGATCAGGACCGGCAGCAGCATCAGGATCCAGCCGAGCGGGCTGCGCTCGTCCCGGACGACCTGGCTGGGTGTGACCGGGGCCGGATGCACCGGATCCGCCTCGACGCCTTCGACGCCGGCCATGTCGTGATGCGGCAGCTCGCCGGTGCGGTAGAACGACCAGGCGACCTGGAGGAAGCGGAAGCACATCAGGCCGGAGCCGAGCGGGATGGTGAGATACACCATCCACATCGGCGCTTCGAGATCGTTCGATTGCTGCCCGGTCTGCCACATCTGGCTGACGAAGGCGGCTCCGAAATAACTCACGATCGCGGTGAAGAGCGCGCCGCACAAGAGCCCGAAGGTGATGACGCGGCGGCGCGATCCGCCGGGAAGGACGTTGACGAGCACGTCGACGCCGACATGGATGCCGGTGCGCACGCCATAGGCCGCGCCGAACTTCGCCATCCAGATGAACATGTAGATGCAGAGCTCTTGCGCCCAGGACAGGTCGAGATCGGCGAGCCAGGTGAATACCGCGCGCGCGGGAACGGCGAGGAAGGCCAGGTTGCGGGCTTCCGCCCATTTGGCGATATCGATCGACAGGCCGGCGCCATAGCGGTGCAGCACGGCGACGAAGATGAGCGACGTCGCAGCCGCGATCATCGTCGCGATCAGCCACTCCTCGAGATGATCGAGAAAACGATTCAGCACACGCAGCAACTTGATCCCCCCAGCATCGACTCGTCATTCAAGAGCGAAACGGCCGGGAGTGCGATCACCCCCGACCGTCGGTATTGTTCTTCGCAGGGCGCGGCCGTCAGTTCATCTTGACGTCGAGTTCCTTGGCGACGAGATCGAGCACCTCCTGCCCGACCCGGCCCTTCGCCCATTTGTAGGTCGGCTGCATCGCCTCATGCCAAGCCTTGCGGTCGGCGTCGGTCAGGTAATGCAGCGTGGTCTTGCCCGTCTTCTTGATCTCCGCCAGCGCGTCCTCGTTCTCCTGGCGCGCGATCGAGTTGGTGTAGTCGGTCGCCTCGTTCATCGCCTTTTCGAGCTGGGCGCGGATATCGGGCGGCAGGCCGGACCAGAATTTCGAGTTGACGATCACGGCATATTGCAGATGCGCGTGATAGGACACGGTGATGTCCTTCTGCACCTCGTAGAATTTCTGTGTCCAGTAATTCGACGCCGTGTTCTCGCAGCCATCGACCACGCCCGTCTGCAAGGCCTGATAGACTTCTGAGAACGCCATGATCTGCGGGATCGTGCCGACCAGGCGGAAATACTGGTCGGCGACTTTCGATCCCGAGATGCGGAACTTCAGTCCCTGGAAATCCGTCGGCTTCACCAGCGGACGATTGGAGGAAACCATGTGGAAGCCGTTGTCCCAGTAAGCGAGGCCGGTGATGCCCTTGGCCTCGAGCTTCTGGAACAGCCATTTGCCGACCGTGCCCTTCATCGCGTTGGCATAGGTCTGCTCATCCCTGAACAGCCAGGGCAAGTCGAGCGCCTCGAACTCCTTGATGCCGAGGGGCGCGAATTTCGCGGTCGAGGGCGCTAGCATGTGCACTGAGCCGAGCTGGAGCGCCTCGATCTCTTCCTTGTCCTTGTAGAGCGTGGAGTTCGGGTAGACTTCGACCTTGACCTTGCCGTCGGTGTACTTCTCGGCGAGCTCCTTGAACTTCAGCGCGCCCTTGCCCTTCGGGGTGTCGTTGGCGACGACGTGGCTGAATTTGATGACAACGGGGCTCTGGGCCTGGGCGACAGCGGGGGCCATGAGAACAGCCGCAGCGGCGACCGCAAGGAGCAGCTTGTGCATGAAGTAACCTCCCAACAACCTCTAAAACCGGGTCTTTTTTGTTTTCCGATTTCAGTAGTGGCAGCAATCCGCCACCCGAACAACTAGACCTAAGCCCAATTTGCCGCAGCCAAGCTATCTTGACGGCTGTCGTTGACGCAACCCGGCACCCGCGCTCGTATCGGGGAGCGAGCGCTTATGTCGCATTGCGGCAAGGCACTCAGCCTTTGCGCTGGGCGACCATGAACAGACGCCGGAATGGGAACAGCGTCTGCCCCGCCGCATTCTTCGGGTGCGCCTTCGCCACCCGCATCCCATAGGCCGCCTCGAAGGCAGCCTTCTCGTCGCCCGCGAGCACGTCGAGATAGCGCGTCAGCCAGGTGCCCTTGGTCCATTCCTTCACCGGGTTCTCGCCTTCGAGCACCTGAAGATATTCGGTCTCCCAGATGTCGATATTGACGGACATCGGCGCAAGAAGATCGTGGTAGAAGGCCGGCCCCTCGACCGGCGGCGGGGTGACGAGATGCTCGACCTTGGGCCGCCAGGGTCCGTTCAAGGCGGTCTCGCCGATCAGCACATGCGAGGGGGCCAGAAAGTTGCGCGGCATCTGCACCGCGAGTATGCCGCCTGGCACGACCTTCTCCATCACTGACGGGAAGAGTGCCGCATGATTGGGCAGCCAGTGCAGTGCGGCATTGGAATAGATCAAGTCATATCGCTTGGCCGGACGCCACTGGCCGAGGTCTTCATGGGACCATTGCACGTCCGGCGCCGCCTTGCGGCCGGCGGCAACCATCTCCGCCGAGCCCTCGACGCCGGTCACGGTCGCATCCGGCCAGCGCTCCCTGATCAGTTTGGTGACGTTGCCCGCGCCGGCGCCGAGATCGGCGATCTCGCGCGGCGCAAAATCCGGAATCCGCATCAAGAGGTCGACGGCGGGCCGGAGCCGGTGGCCGGAGAACTTCAGATATTGCTGCGGATCCCAGACCATCGTTTCAGCCTTTTCTTTTTCGTGTTTCCTTCAACGTGGCTCTTGGTTACCACTGCTCGTCCCGCTCAGGCAATTCGTCCTGACAGGGACGGACAGGAAACGAACCGCAACAAGAAACCAAACAAGAGAGCGTGCGACCATGGACCTCGGGCTCAAATCGAAAACCGCTGTCGTCACCGGAGCGAGCATCGGCATCGGCCGCGCCATCGCCAAGGGCCTGGCGGCCGAAGGCGTGCGCGTGGTCGGCGTGGCGCGGCGCACCGACCTGCTCGCCGAGCTGGTGCAGGAGGTCGGCGGCGGACTGATCACGCCGTTCGAGCAGGACGTGATGGCCAAGGACGCGGCGGAGAAGATCGCAGCCTTTGCGCTGAAGGAGCTCGGCCATGTCGACATCCTCGTCAACAATGCCGGCGGCAGTCGTCCCCTTCCCGTCGATGCGCCCGACAGCAAATGGGACGAAGCGATCGCGCTGAATTTCACCAGCTACCGCCGCATCGCGCATGCGCTGCTGCCGCAGATGATCGCGCGCAAATGGGGCCGCATCGTCAACATCACCGGCAAGTCCGAGCCGGAAGGGCTGAATGCCGCCTTCGCCGCGAAGGCCGCCGTGCACGCCTGGGCCAAGGGCCTGTCGCGCGAGATCGGCGAGCACGGCATCACCATCAACTGCATCCCGCCCGGCCGCATCATGAGCGAGCAGATCCGCCGCAACTATCCGCCGGACTATCGCGAGCGCTTTGCCGAGGAAGAGATCCCGGTCGGCTATTGGGGCGAGCCGGAGGACCTGGCGGCACTCGCGGTGTTTCTGGCCTCGCCCGTGGCGCGGTACATCACGGGGACGGTGATCCCCGTGGATGGGGGACTGCGGAGGTATCAGTTCTGAAGCCGGTTGGACTCCGTAGGATGGGTAGAGCGCAGCGAAACCCATCGACAGCATCCAACGTGACACATGATGGGTTTCGCAAGTGCTCCACCCATCCTACGGCCCCGGACTTGCGACCGCCCTCATCCCTGGCCCGCCGGCGGGACGACATAAAGCGTCAGCGCAAAGACCGCATAGATGAAGATCATCAGCGCGCCGACGAACCATGCCGAGCGTCCGCTGGCCGTGATGAAGGCCGACGTGACTGTGGCGATCATCACCATGGTGACGGCGCCCGGCCAGAACTGCAGGCTCATCGGCGTCGGCCCCACGACGTAGCTGAGCAGCACCAGCGAGGGTGCAACGAAGAGCGCGATCTGGGAGGCGCTGCCGAGCGCAATGCTGACGCTCATGTCGAGCCGGTTCTTGCGGGCCGCGGCAAAGGCAACTGCAAATTCGGCGGCGGCTCCGACCAGCGAGACGACGATGAAGCCGACGAAGGCCGGGCTCATCCCGAACGTTTCCGCCGCCTTCTGCACCGATTCCACGAAGATTTCGCTCACGAGCGCGACCAGCACGGTGACGACCAGCAGCGTCCCGACCGCGATTCCGATCGGCCAGTGTGCCTCCTCCTTGTCGTCGCCATGATCCGCGCTTGTGAACAATTCCTTGTGCGTCCCGAGCGAGAACAGCAGGCCGAGCGCATAAGCGATGATCAGCAGGACCGAAATGCCGACGCTGAGCTTGTGAATGACGGTCCCTCCCTCGGGCAGATGATCAAGATCGGCGACCGCGGAAGGCGCAAGCAGGGCGACGGTTGCCATCAGCAACAGGCCCGACGAGAGCCGCGCGCCGGCGCGGTTGTACTCCTGCACGTGGTAGCGCAGGCCGCCGAGCAGCAGGCAGACGCCGAGCATGAACACCGCGTTGGTGACGATCGCCCCCGCAATCGAGGCCTTCACCAGCATGTACTGGCCTGCACGCAGCGCCGTGACGGCAATGATGAGCTCCGTCAGATTGCCGAGCGTCGCATTGAGCAGTCCGCCCACGGCATCGCCGGTCTTCACGGCGACCGCTTCGGTGGCGTGGCTGAGCAGGGCCGCCAGCGGCACGATCGCAAGCACCGACAGCACGAAGAGGAGCGTGTGGGAATGCGGGGCAGCCGCCTCGGCCACCAGCACAATGGGCACGAAAACCAGCATCCAGAGCAAAGGGGTATCCCGGATTTCCCTGAGCAGGGTTTGCATGACGGCCGCCCTTTCCATGGATGCGCTGATGGAAAGGTCTGGCGGGCCTGCGAGGCGAGTATTGATCTGCCTCAACGTGGGCCGGAGGAGACGCGCCGCTTTATGGCATGATGCGGACGTCGCGCTGGATGAGAATGCGCTCCGGCCTTGTCACCGACCGCCGCCACGATAGCATCCTGCCAGTGTTTTGCCCGACGGGTCAACGTGATCGCGATCACGAATGTCGTCGCGGCGCAGTTCGAAAATCCCTTGTCGATCAAGGGCCTTCTACTGTGCATGGGGTTGTTTTTCGCCTTTTTTGTTTTGGGCGGCAGTGCACAGGTGCGCTCCCTCTCCCCCGTTCTTACGGGCCGGGACGAGCTTCGCTCGCCCTGAGAGGGTTGGGGGTGAGGGGCTGCTTCCGCGAACACGGTGAGAGTTGGACTCGTGGAGACTCCCCCTCACCCGCCGCGCGTTCCGGACGATGCTTCGCATCGCTCGGCGCGCGTCGGCCTCTCCCCGCAGGCGGGGAGAGGCGAAGAGAACCCTCACTCCCCCTGCAACATCTCCGCGATCGCAGCGCCCGCCGCGAGCGTGCCGAGCCTGCCGCCGACATCGCGCGTTGCCCTGCCCTCGCCGATTGCCTTCGCCACCGCCGCCTCGATCGCACGCGCGGCCTCCTCGTAGCGGACGGCGCCGCTCTTCTCGCCGTGCCAGGCCAGCAGCAGCGCCGTCGACAGGATCAGCGACACCGGATTGGCGACGTCCTGCCCGGCGATGTCGGGCGCCGAGCCGTGCGCGGCCTGCGCCATGGCATAGTGGTCCCCGACATTGAGCGAGCCGCCGAGGCCAAGGCTGCCGGACAGCTCCGCCGTGAGATCGGACAGGATGTCGCCGAACATGTTGGTGGCGACGATGACGTCGAAGCGATCGGGGTTGCGCACCACATGCGCCATCATGGCATCGACCAGGATGTCGTCGACGGCGAGGCCGGGATAGGCCTTCGCCGCCTCGCGGCAGATGTCCAGGAACATGCCATCGCCGATCTTGAGCACATTGGCCTTGTGCACGATGGTGAGGTGCCTGCGCCGCTTCATGGCGAGACGGCAGGCAGCGTGCGCGATGCGCTCGCAGCACAGACGCGTGATCCGGCGCAGCGAGATCACGACGTCAGGCGTGACCAGCATCTCGCCGTTGCCCTGCTCCATGTTGCGGTCTGCATAAAACCCTTCGGTGTTCTCGCGCACCACGACGAGATCGAAATCGCCGAGGCGGCCGGGCTGCCCGGCATAAGTGCGTGCGGGCCTGACATTGGCGTAGAGGTCGAGGCTCTTGCGGAAGTGCCGCGACGGATTGATCTCGCCATGCGCCTCGTCCTTGAAGTCGAAGGTCGCGGTCGGGCCCAGGATCAGGCCGTCGGCGGCGCGGACGATGTCGAGCAGCTCGGGGCGCACCGTCGTCCCGAATTGCTTGAGGCTCGCATGCCCGACCGCGTGCTCCTCCAGGCGCAGGTTGAGCTGGAAGCGCTCGGAGGCCGCGCGCAGCACGAGCGATGTCGCGGTCGTGATCTCGGGTCCGATGCCGTCACCGGGCAAAACGACGATATGCATGACGATCCCCTCAAATTGCAGCGCCGGCGCGATCATACGCCAGCGCGCAGGCGATCGCCTGACCTTCGCGCATACACAGCATGCAAGCATATGCCTGTGGAAGCGGCCTCAAGCGTAGTACATGCCGAAAGTCCCCTATGGCCACGCCGCCGGAGCAACGCGCCAACGCAATGACGATCACGTTACCTGCCGCCGCGCGCGAGCCCGACCACCCGATCGCCGACGGCCTGCCGGCCGCGCAGCGGCGCTGGGCGATCGCCGCGATCTTCACCGCGCTGGCGATGGCCTCGCTCGACACCGCGATCGCCAACATCGCGCTGCCCGCCATTGCCGCCGATCTGCATGTCACGCCGGAGCAATCGGTCTGGGTCGTCAACGTCTACCAGATCGCACTGGTGGCGACGCTGCTGCCGTTAGGAGCGCTCGGCGAGATCGTCGGACACCAGCGCATCTATCTCGGCGGCCTGATCCTGTTCACCATCGCCTCGCTGCTCTGCGCGGTGGCGTGGTCGCTGGACAGCCTGCTGGTGGCGCGCACCCTGCAAGGCCTGGGGGCCAGCGGCATCATGAGCGTCAACACGGCGCTGGTGCGTTTCGTCTATCCCGGCCGGATGCTGGGCCGCGGCCTCGGCCACAACGCGCTGGTGGTCGCGACCGCCTTCACCTTCGGGCCCTCGATTGCCTCCGCCATCCTCGCGCTCGGGCCGTGGCCGTGGTTGTTCGCCGTCAACATCCCCTTCGGCCTCGTTGCGATCGGCATCGGCTTTGCGATGCTGCCGAAGACGCCGCGGGCCGATCACGGCTTTGACTTTCTCGGCGCGATCCTGGCGTCTGCCTGCCTCGGCCTGTTCATCACGGGGATCGGCAGTGCCGCGCACAATCTGTCGCCTTTCGTCGTCGGCATCGAGCTGGTCACGGCCCTCGCGCTCGGCTTCATCCTGACGCGCCGTCACGCCGATCATCCGGCGCCGATGCTGCCGATCGACCTGTTCAGCCGGCCGATGTTCGCGCTGTCGGCGGCGACGGCCGTGTGCTCCTTCGCGGTGCAGGGCCTCGCCTTCGTCTCGCTGCCGTTCTATTTCGAGGACGTGCTGGGGCGCTCGCAGGTCGAGACCGGCTTCTTCATGACGCCCTGGCCGTTGGTGGTCGGCATCATGGCGCCGATCGCCGGGCGCCTGTCCGACCGGCATGCGGTCGGACTGCTCGGCGGCATCGGGCTCGTGCTGCTCGGCCTCGGCATGGCCCTGCTCGCGCTGCTGCCGGCCAACCCTGCTATCCCCGATATCTTCTGGCGGATGGTGATCTGCGGCATGGGCTTCGGCTTCTTCCAGGCGCCGAACATGAAGGCGGTGATGTCGAGCGCGCCGCCGCACCGTAGCGGCAGCGCCTCCGGCATCGTCGCCACCGCGCGCCTGACCGGACAGACGACGGGAGCTGCGCTCGCGGCGCTCTGCTTTGCGCTGGCCGGTCATGACGGCGCGACCGTCGCGCTGGCGCTCGGTGCAGGCTTTGCCGCGCTCGGCAGCGTGATGAGCTTCTTGCGGCTGGCGGTGAAGTAGGGCCTTCAGGCCAGGTGCCGCGCTGCCGTCGCGTCGATCGTTGCCGCCGGGATGACGGTCCCGTCGTCCAGCGCAGCGAGACGCGCATCGATGGCGGCGATGACCTTGCGCGAGAACGGACCGAGATGGGCATAGGCGGCGATCATCTGCACCGCGATCCGCGCCGATGACGTGTCGCGCTTGGCGCAGTTCATGAAGGTCTGCCAGAGCGGCCCGCGCGCCTCGGGGATCGCGGTGACCACGCGGTGCACGGTCTCCATGGCGCCGAGCTTGGCGCGGATATCGCCCTCCGCAAGCTCGTGGCGCTGCCGCGAACGGTCGAGCAGCGTCATCAAGCGGTCGATGCGTCCTGCATAGGCAGCCGGGCTGTAGATGCGCTCCAGCACTCGCTTGTAATCCATCAGGATGTCGCGCAGCGGGCGCACCGGATCGAAGTTGATCCCATCCGTGCACTGATCGGCGCCGATGGTCGGAGCCAGATCGTGGCCCGGGTGCAGCCGGCCTTCGCGCTCCAGGCGGCGCGTCAGCTGCGTGTTCGGCAAGGCATAGAGTAGGCCGACCATGCTGACGGGGATCGCCGCCTCCTCGATGAATTCGATCATGGCCTCCGCCATCGAGACCTTCTCATTGTCGAAGCCGACGATGAAGCCCGCGGTGACGAGAATGCCGGCGGCGTAGATCTTGTGGATGCTCTCGGCGATGTTGCGCCGCGTGTTCTGCTTCTTCCGCATCGCGACCAGCGTCGCCGGATCCGGACTTTCGATGCCGACGAAGATACCGAAGAAATTGGCCTCCCCCATTTGCTCCAGCAGCTCGGGATCGTCGGCAAGGTTGATCGAGGCTTCGGTGGAGAATTCGAACGGATAGCCGTGGGCGCGTTGCCATTCGGCGAGCTGCGGGAGGAACAGCCGCAGCGACTTCTTGTTGCCGATGAAATTGTCGTCAACGAAGTCGAGATGGCCGCGGTAGCCCATCTGGTAGAGCGTCTCGAGCTCGACGAACATCTGCTCGGCCGTCTTGGTTCGCGGCACGCGTCCGTAGAGCTCGATGATGTCGCAGAACTCGCAGGTGAACGGACAGCCGCGCGAATACTGCACGCCGAGATAGAGATAGTCCTCGAATTTGAGCAGGTCGAACCGCGGCACCGGCGTCCTGGTGACGTCGGCCTGGAATTTCGGCGCAGTGAAGACGCCGGAGCGCGCACCGCCCTCCCAGGCCGCGATGAATTCGTCGATGACACTCTCGGCCTCGCCGAGCACCCGGAAATCGGCCTTCTCATAGATGTGGGGGCTCGAGGTCGGATCGGGACCGCCGACGACCACCGGCTTGCCCGCTGCGCGGCATAGCTCGATCAGGCGCAGCGTGTCGGCCTGCTGCGGCAGCATTCCGCCGGTGAAGACGACGTCGGCCCAGGCGAGATCCTCGTCGCTCAGGGGCGCCGTGTTGCAGTCGACGAGGCGCACCGTCCAGTCGGCAGGCAGCATCGCGGCAACGGTGATCAGGCCGAGAGGAGCAGCGGGTCGCTTCACGCCCATCAGCTCGCAGGATTCGCCAAAACTCCAGAACGACTCCGCGGTGAACAGCGGATAGAGCATTAACACGTTGCAGGGGCTCGGCACGTCCATGGAACTCCTTCTAGCTTCGGCCGAGTGTAGCAGAGCGACTTCGTCTTGCATCCCGGCAAAAGGGGACAAACTGTCGCCGCAGCGCAGCAGTGATCGGGCCTGGAACCGGCGTTCACGGCCGGACGTCGCCCCAAGCCGCGGATTGGCGCCTGGAACCCGGCCCGTGGCGAAGCGAGCAATCAGCAGCGTTCGCTCGCAAGCAGCTTCCGGCTGCTCGCCAGGACATCGCTGCACCAGGCGAAGAACGCGCCGAGAAACTCGCGGCCGGGCGCGTCAGTGCGGGCATGCTGCCGCAACGTCTCGAAGCCCTTCTCCATCCGCGAGGCATTGCGCGCCAGCAGTGCGCGGATGTCGCTGCGGACCTGAAGGTCCTCCTCCTGCTCGAGCATGTGCACGTCGAGCTGGGTGACGTGGATGAACGAATATTGCGCGTGCAGGACGGCTGTCATCGGCCGCGGCCGGTCTACAACGATGGGGCTGGGATAGAGCTCGTCTTGCGGATTACTGATGATCCGGATCGCATTCTCGTTGGCAACGCCGAACGCCCTCAGCTTGTGATGCGCCATCTCGTGGACGATCGCCTGCGCGGCCGCGAGCGGGCAGTTGACCGTGAGGCCGATGACGCCGAACCGCGCGTCGACCGAGTGACTGGCCGAGCCGAGGCGGCCGGGCCCCTCGGTCGGCTGCTCGGTGTCGTGATAGCACTGGATGGTGTGGACGATATCAGGCCATTGCTTGGCGGCAAACGGCCAACGGCGGACGTAGTGAAGTGCCTGCTCCAGCGCCGGGATGGCTTGCGCGTCGGGGACGAATCGCGGCGCAGGCAGCAATGGATCCTCGGTGCGCAGGGCAACCCTGCCCTCCGCGATGGCCGGCGCGCCGTTCACCGGGGGGCGCTGCGGTGGCAGCGGCCGCCAGGGCGTCGGCTCGGTTGCGATCAGGCCGAGGGCGACGGCGGTATCGTAGCCGTCGGCCTGCGGTCGGGCCGTGCGTTCCCAGTCAATCGACGTCGCATCCATGGCGAGCTCTCCTTCGAACCGGTCAGTGCGGGCGACCACTCGTCGCCGAAAGGGCCGCGGACACGCGCGCTGCGCGTCCAGGCAGCAAGGCGAGCCCCATCGTTGCGGCAAGCGTATCCATGTCCTTGAACCGATGCAGCGAGCGGTCGGTGCCGATCACGATCACCGATCGCGCAACCGCGCGGACGGCGGCAAGCGCATCGTGACCGCCAGGCCGTTCCGGATCGACGAAAGCGAGATCGATGCCATCAGGCGCAAGGCGCGACAGCGCCGCGAGCGCCTCGATGCTGGCCCCGCCGAGTACCGGCGACGACGCACCGAGGCGCCGGCGCGCGGCCTCCGCGACCGCGGGATCTTCCTCGGTGCCGTACAATCTCAGCTTGGGCCTCGTCTGCGCGATCAGCTCCAGCAACACCCCATCGCCGCATCCGATGTGCACGGCAGATCCCGCGCGACGCAGCGCGCCGGTCTGCTCCCAGACAATTGTGCTGAAGCGCGAGCGCATCGCGAAGGGACTCTCGAACCCCGCCGCTTCAAATCCGGTGCCGAGCTCCGCGAGAATGGAGGCGCCATTCGCGGGCTCGACCGCCGCGGCCTTGCGTTTTTCCAGGCGCGTCCCCGCTGCGCCATCACGAGACCGTCGAGGGGACGGCCTGCCATCGTCGGAGACCCATGCGCAGCGGAAGGCAGCCGTCGTGATCTCGGCGATGCCGTTGACCAGCGACGCATCGACCGCCCAATCCGCGATCTCTTCGAGCCACGCCATCTCTTCGCCAAATTCCAGTTCGCGGCCGAGGTCGATAAATGCGCGCGAACACGCACGCGTGGCGAGACAATCCGCAGAACACGACGCGTGCCGCACCGGTCCCAGCCCCAGAGCCGCGAGCGCGACGTAGGCAGGCATCGGCGCCTTGTTCTCCCGCGCGAGCAAACTTGCCAACGGATCACTTCCGCCCCGTCCGAGATAGTCGGCCCAGGATTTTGCGCAGCATGCGGGATAGCCGAACCGTATCGCCGCTTGCACCAGGCCATCCGCCGCTGGCTCGGCGATCGCCCCATCAAGCGGCGCAGCGCCAATCAGGAACGCATAGTCGAGCAGCCGCCTCGGCTCGTCGATCGACGCTTCCAGCGGCCAGTCGGCGGCATAACCGAGCGAAGCCTTGACCGGCTTCGCTTCGAGGCCGATCGAGCGTGCCCGCTCCGTCAAGGCCTCGATGCCATCATAGCCGGTCCACACCAGCGTGGCCGGGATGCGTCGTCGGCGCACCATCTCGAGCTCGATCGCGAGCGCCACCTCGCCAAGACGTTCCAGACGCGGCTGCCAGAGCGCGCGCGCCCGCGGGCCGCTGAAGCTGATGCGCTGCGTGGCCGCCTTGGGCGCAACAGGCTCGCGCGGCACCGCCGCAAGCGGAGGACGGGGCCAGGTCAACCAGCATGTCGGCCGCACGGCCGTCATGTTGTTTCCACCTGCGAGATCAGCGAATGCAGGGTTGGATTGTCGCCGATCGACCAGGCAGCGATCATCTTGGCCTCGAGATCGGGCCGGCGCTCCGACCGGCTGATTGCGGTTTCCCCGTTCGCCTGGAGTTCGGTCTCGATGTCCTCGAACAGGCCGAACCAAACCGGACAATCGATCGAGCGCATCCGCCAGTCGCCGCCGATCGCGGTCCCCGGACAATTGCCCTTGCAGGCGAGGAAGAACCGGCACTCCTGGCATCCGCCCTCGGCCTGCGGCGTCCGGTAAAGCGAGAGCTGGCGCTCGAATGCCTCGCGGCCGGCACGCATATGGGTGACGCCATCCTTGTTGGTGCGGCCGCAATTGCCGAGCCGGCCATCGCTCTCGACACCCACCACGGCACGGGTGGCATAGGGATCGCAGGCATGGAAGACGCAGGAGGTCTGCGCGTCGTCGCCCCTGAGCATCGCCGCCATCTCGGCAAAGATGTCGAACTGGACTGACGGCAATTCCCGTTCGAGCATGCGCAGCCGCCTGAGAGCCGCAAGGTTCTCCTGCGCGCTGAGCGGCAGGCCCTCGCCGGCCTCCGTTTCGTCCTGCTCCAGCAGATGCAGGCGCAGCTTGCGGACGCCGAGGCTGCCGAGAAACCTGATCCACTCGCACAGCACGCCCAGCCGCTCCGGCGCGGCGTTCATCCGGTTCAGCGTCACGATCACGTTCGGCGGCATTCCCTCCCGGCACAGCGTTTCGATCGCCGCCTCGATGCGCGCGGTCGCCCGCCGCGTTGTCGCGAGGCTGCCGGCCCAGCGCGCATCGTTGAGCGGTCCCGGACCGTCGATCGAGATGCCGATGCGGACCCGGTATTTCCTGAAGAGCTCGATGTCGCGCTCCTCGATCAGCGTACCGTTGGTCTGCATGCCGACGCCGCCGTGGCGGTCGAATCCCAATTGCATCAACCGCTCGAGATCGGGCCGGCGCGTCATCATGATCTCGCCGCCGAACAGGCTGAACGGCTCCGCCAATCTGTCCAGCGTGGCCATGATCGCGTCGAGATCGTAGCGTGTCGGCACATTGCCGGCGGTGCGGATGCCCTCCTGATAGCAATAGCGGCACTTGATGTTGCACTTGTCGCCGAGCGGGCGGACTTCGACGGTCATGGCTGCACCTGTGCAAGGCCAACCGGTTCATCGCGAAGGTTCGTCAACGCCGCGTGAGGCTGTTCATCCCGAATGACCACACGCTCACGCGGCAGAACGAAGCCGAGCGGAAACTCGGCGCGATCGTTGGCGTCGAAGATCTCTCGCCCGGCCTCCGTGATCAGCGACAGCATTCTGCCGTCGATCTCGACCGCGAACCGCCGCGCCAAGATCGTATCCATTGCGGCCTCGACCGTCACGACATCGAAACGATCGGCGAGCTGCGCAACGACGTTCGGCCGCGTGCAGGGATTGCGCAGCACATCGAGCGCGACGACCTCGGCCGGTGTCGGGCAATAGAACGGCTGGAGCGCGCAGGCCCGGGTGTCGCTGAGGAGATGCGCGGTGCCTGCGGCCGTCATCGTCAATTGTGGTGCAAAGGGCTGATCGAACCAGCGCGCGCGCCATGCGGCGCTTGCGGCCTTCAGTGCCATCAGATCCTGCTCGCGCGCGGCATCGGGCGCCTCGCCCTCGAAGAAATAGGCGAGATCGGCGAGATCCTCGTCCGGGACGTCGTAGATCGCGCCATAGGCCGGCATCGGCGTGACGTTGTGGAAACCGATCTCGGAGGCGCGCTCGAAATTGGGGCTGAACCGGTCGAGGCGAATGCGGCCGCAGCCGACCGGCGGCTGAAGATGTTCGAGCAGCGGGACCATCTTGGCGACGGCGTCGTAGGCATCGCGGGGCTCGCCGGGAAATCCATACAGGATCGACCAGACCAGCCCGACGCCGAGCTCGCGGCAATTGCGCAGCAGACGGAGGTTGAGCAAGGCGCTCACGCCCTTGCGCATGAGGTGCAGCACCGGATCCGACAGGCTCTCGATTCCGGGCTGCAGCCAGACCGTCCCCGCAAGCGCCAGCTTCTCGAGCTGCGCCTCGTCCATATTGGCCTTGATCTCGTAGAAGAAGCGAAAGCCGTGCGACGGGCGTTCGGCAAGCTTTCCGAGCACGCCGTCGATGTGGGACATGCCCAGGATGTTGTCGGTCGCTGCGAAACGTCCGATCCCGAACTCCGCATGCAGCGTCTCGATCTCGCTCAGCACGCGCGGCGCCGACTTCGCCCTGAACGCCATGCCCTCGCCGTTCAAGCCGCAGAAGGTGCAATGGTGTTTCTGCCCCCACCAGCAGCCGCGCGAGGACTCGAACGGAATCGAAGGACGCACGCGCGCGGCTTCGGACAGTCCGGCCAGCTGCGCGAAATAATCCGCGTAGTCGGGTATCGGCAGCGCATCCATCACGGTCGGACCGGCCGCGCCACCTGTGGCAGGCTGGTCGCGCGAGAGGCATCCCGGCATGCCGCCGGGCCGCTCGCCGCGCAGGATCGCCTCGACGGCCGGACCGAACACGGTGTCGGCTTCGCCGTTGAAGACGTAGTCGATCTGCGAAAAGTTCTTCAGCAGCACCGCGCCCATCGGCCCATGGCAATTGGCGCCGCCGAAGCAGATCACGACGGAGGGATCGCGCGCCTTGACCGCGGCCGCAATCGCCAGCGAAGCGACCGTCTGCTCGAACATCGAGGTGAAGCCGATGATTTTGGGGCGTCGCTCAAGCAGCCGGCCGGCTGCCTCCGCAACGAAGGACGGGATCAGGTTGCGGCGGATCTCGTAGAGCCGCTCCAGCCCTTTGCGCTGGAGGGCTACGCCGAGCTCCCGGATGTGACGCTGTGCCTGCGGCCGGCCCGGCCGGGTACCCAGGCAATCGCCGAACAGCCAGTCGCCGGCCAGGAGGTGGCTCGGCAGCTTCTCCGCAAGCTGCTCGTTCAGGTCAAGCCCGACGCGGTCCGCGAAGAGCAGATTGAGATAGAGTGACTCGGCCCGAATGCCCTTCTCCCGCAGCAGCGCCTGCAACAGGCCGAGCGCTGCCGACGGCCGTACCACGGACATCACGGGAGCCGAGCAGAACAGGACATCGACGCTCATTGGGCGGCCACGATGTTTTCAGGCGCGGACTGTCTGTCCAGCAGGATTTCGCAAGTCTCGATCTGGCCGCGGCGTGCTTCGGCGGCTGCACGCACGCGCGCCAGCAGCGTTGGAGAGCGGAAGATTCGATCGCACGCCGTGCAAATGCCGTCGAAATCCTCGGCGCGCATGGGCGCGGGATCGTCGGCCGTGACGGCGGCAAGGATGGCGACCGGCCCTTCGAGCCGGATCCATCTGTAAAGCGGATCGTCGGCCGCCGCGCGCATCGCGGCCTCGATCCCCTCCTCCGCGATATGGCCGACCTTCAGGGATTCGTAGTGCGGAAGCACACCGCAGCAGGGGCGGATGCCGCCCTCGTGATCGACCGTGACGGTGTGGAGAACGGACTCGCAGGGACCGCGATAGGCCGACGCGTGGTGAACGCGCGCCGCTTGGGTTCCCTCATCCGTGCCATCACCGCGGCCGGTCGAATTGGCGACGGTCTCATAGATGTTGATGCCGGGCTCGTCCTGAAGGCCGAGATCGGCACGCAGGCGGGCAGCCGTGATCTTCGAGCCGCCTTCGACCACCACCGCGATCCGGAGCAGCAGGCCGCACTCCCGCGCGGCCGCGACCGCATTGGCGATGAAGTTCAGCGGCACGAACTCGGCATGGGGATCATCGTAAGACAATGTCATTTCGGTGAGGCCAGCGGCGCGCAGTCGCTGGACAGCCGCCGTCGCGCGCGCGGGCGACTTGGCCCAGAACGCACTCGTGGTGATGCCGGCGCGCAAGCCCAGCGACGCGGCCAGCGCCACGGCGTCAGCAACGATGTCTGCATGAAGCATCGGATCACCACCGACGAAATGGACGATCTCCATCGACGGGATTTGAGCGGCCTGCTGAATGCAACGATGAACGTCAGCGGCGGACAGATGTCCGCCTTGAAACATGTCGGATGAAAAGCAGCAGTGCGAACATTTGAGCGGACATTTCAGGGTGACGTTCAAAACGAGACTGGCAGGCGTCACCCTGGCCGCAGGAAAATCGGATAAATATTGTGCGCCGAGCGCCATGGCCGACCACCTCATATCCCGGCTGCCCGGCGAACCGGTCAGCCGGCCATCATGATCTGCCGACGAAAAGTCTGCCGATGCGGATCAGAGGATGTCGATATGGATCGTGCCGGCCTGTACGCCACCGCTACGCGAGGCCAGCTTGTTCCGCAGCATCGACGCCGTCTGGTCGTCGAGCTGAACGCCGACGCTGCTCAGATAGGAGACCGGGTCCTTGCTGACGTCGCTGGCAAGGCCGAGCAGATCGGCGTGGCTGGTGAGTCCAGAAGGCGACTTGGCTTTGAGATCGTTACCTGACGCAAGAACTTTTTCGAGATCAATCGTGACGATGCGACCCATGGCGCTTCTCCCTTAGGATGGAAAAATAATCCATCAAACCAAAGGTTGTACAATACCCAGAGATAGTCAAATTAATTCGATGCGACCAAAGGCTGCGGAAGCGAATGGCCGTTCATACGATTGCGAGAGCGCGACAACACCGCACGTCCAACAATCTTCCCGGCGCGCTCCAGTCTCTTTGATCGCCACCCCGCGGACTGTTGATTTGAACAGTTCCAGTTTGCCGGACACATTGCGCCCCTGAGTCCAATCGGTGGATTGGGCCAATCAGGGGACTTGCGATGGCAAATCTAACAATAAACGGAACAACCCTCACACTCGACGTCGAACCGGATACGCCGCTGCTCTGGGCGATCCGCGAGAATGCCGGCCTGACCGGCACCAAATATGGCTGCGGCATCGCACAATGCGGCGCCTGCACCGTTCACATCGACGGCGTCGCCACCCGCTCCTGCGGGGTTTCGGTCAGCGAGGCCGAGGGCAAGAAGATCACCACGATCGAAGGGCTCGCCTCCGGCAAAACGCTGCACAAGGTGCAGGAAGCCTGGATCGCGAAAGACGTTCCACAATGCGGCTATTGCCAGAGCGGCATGATCATGGCGGTGGCGGCGCTCCTGAACGAGAAGCCGAAGCCGACCGATGCCGACATCGACGAGGCCATCACCAATATCTGCCGTTGCGGCACCTTCCAGCAGGTGCGCGAGGCGATCCACACGATCGCAAGCGCGTAAGGAGCCGCACATGAACAAGCACGTCTCTCCCAAGATGAACCGTCGTGCCTTCGTCATCGGCAGCGCCGCGGTCGGCGCCGGCCTGGCCATCGGCCTCGATCTTCCCTTCGGCGGTCCCGCCGTGGTGCGCGCCGCCGACGGCTCGCCCGAGGTCGGCGCCTGGGTTGTGGTCAGACCCGACGACACCGTCGTGATCCGCATCGCCCGCTCCGAGATGGGCCAGGGCTCGCTGACAGGCCTCGCCCAGCTCGTCGCCGAGGAGCTCGAATGCGACTGGTCGAAGGTCACGACCGAATATCCGACCCCCGGCCAGAGCGTCGCCCGCAAGCGCGTATGGGGTGATTTCTCGACCGGCGGCAGCCGCGGCATCCGCTCCTCGCAGGACTATGTCCGCAAGGGCGGCGCCACCGCGCGCGTGATGCTGATCCAGGCCGCCGCCGACACGTGGAAGGTGCCGGCCTCCGAATGCACGGCCGCGAGCAGCGTCATCACCCATACGCCGACGGGCCGAACCACGACCTACGGCAAGGTCGCCGAGGCCGCGGCGAGGCTGACGCCGCCGGCCGACGTCAAGCTGAAGGACCCGAAGGACTGGAAGCTGGTCGGCAAGGGCGTACTGCGCCTCGACACCGCCGACAAGACCACCGGCACGATGGTCTACGGCATCGACGTCAAGCTGCCGGGCATGCTGAACGCCGCGATCAAGGACTGCCCGGTGTTCGGCGGCAAATTGAAGAGCTTCGACGAAGCCAAGATCGCCGGCATGAAAGGCGTCAAGAAGGTCGTCAAGGTCGGCGATACCGCAGTCGCGGTCGTTGCCGACACCTGGTGGCACGCCAAGACCGCGCTGGAAGCGCTGCCGATCGTCTGGGACGAGGGCGACAACGCCAAGGTCTCCAGCGAGTCGATCGCGAAGTGGCTCGCCGAAGGCCTCGACGACGGGCAGCCGGCCTATATCGGCAACAAGAACGGTGACGTGAAGGCCGCGATCGCCGGCGCCGCGAAGAAGGTCGAGGCTGTCTACAGCTACCCCTACCAGAACCATGCCACGATGGAGCCGATGAACGCCACGGCGCTCTACACGGCGGACAAGTGCGAGGTCTGGTGCGGCACGCAGAATGGCGAGGCGGCCTTCGCCGCGACGCTCGAGGCCTCCGGCCTGCCGGCGGAGAAGTGCGACGTGCACAAGGTGATGCCCGGCGGCGGCTTCGGCCGGCGCGGCCAGACCGACTATGTCCGCCAGGCGGTCATGATCGCCAAGCAGATGCCGGGCACGCCGATCAAGCTGTTGTGGTCGCGCGAAGAGGACATGGCGCACGGCCGGTATCACCCGATCACCCAGTGCAAGATGACCGGCGCGTTCGATGCCGACAATAACCTGGTCGCGCTGCACTACCGCCTGTCCGGGCAATCAATCCTGTTCTCGCTGCGCCCCGAAGCGCTCCAGAACGGCATGGATCCGGCCGCCTTCCAGGGCGTCGCCCAATCCGGCGAAGCGGCGTTCGGCTATTCGGTGCCAAACCTGCTGATCGAGCATGCGATGCGCAACCCGCACGTTCCGCCAGGCTTCTGGCGCGGCGTCAACGTCAATCACAACGCGATCTACATGGAATGCTTCATGGACGAGCTGGCCCAGGCCGCAGGCCAGGACCCGCTCGAGTTCCGCCGCAAGCTGATGGGCAATCACCCCAAGCATCTGGCGGTGCTCAATGCCGTGGCCGAAAAGATCGGCTGGACCACGCCGGCACCCAAGGGCATCTATCGTGGCATCGCGCAGGTGATGGGCTATGGCAGCTACGTCGCCGGCGCCGCCGAGATCTCGGTGACCGACGGCAGCAAGATCAAGGTGCATCGCATCGTCGCCTCCACCGATCCCGGCTACGTCGTCAATCCGGCGCAGGTGGAGCGGCAGATCGCCGGCTCCTTCGTCTACGGCCTGTCGGCGCTGTTCTACGGCGGCTGCACGGTCAAGGACGGCAAGATCGAGCAGACCAACTTCGACACCTACAACTCGATGCGCATCAACGAGATGCCGAAGGTGGAATCGGTGATGGTGCCGAGCGGCGGGTTCTGGGGCGGTGTCGGCGAGCCGACCATCGGCGTCGCCGCGCCGGCGGTGCTCAATGCGTACTTCGCCGCGACCGGCAAGCGCATCCGCTCGGTGCCGCTGCGCGACCAGAACATTACCTTCGCCTAGGAGACGCCGCGGCGGCCACGACGGCCGCCGCGGCATTTTTCCGGATGAGGCCCATGAATGTGCCGGTGACACGGCGGAATGCCGTCCTCGGCATCACCGCCGCGGCCACATCGCTCACCCTACCTTCAATCCTGCGCGCGCAATCGGCGGGCCGCGTTGTCGTGGTCGGCGGCGGCTTTGGCGGCGCGGCCTGCGCCCGCGCGCTCAAACGTGCCGACGCCAGATTGCAGGTGACGCTGATCGAGCCGAACAAACTCTTCACCTCCTGCCCGTTCAGCAACGAGGTGATCGCAGGCCTGCGCGACATCGAGGCGCAGCAGTTCGGCTATGACAGGCTCGCCGCCGAGGGCGTCGCGGTGATCAACCAGGCAGCGACGAAGGTCGAGCCGCAGCAACGCAGCGTCACGACGACCGACGGCGCCGCGTTCACTTACGACCGCCTCGTGCTCTCGCCCGGCATCGACTTCCATTTCGAAGCCCTGCCCGGCTACGACGACGCGGCGTCGGAAAAAATGCCGCATGCCTGGAAGGCCGGCGCGCAGACGCTGCTGCTGCGCCGGCAATTGGAGGCGATGGACGACGGTGGCACGCTCGCCATTGCAATCCCCGCCAACCCCTCGCGTTGTCCGCCGGCGCCCTACGAGCGCGCCAGCCTGATCGCGCATTACCTGAAGACGAACAAGCCGCGCTCGAAGGTCCTGATCCTCGATGCCAAGGACAGTTTCTCGCAGCAACGGCTGTTCGAGAAGGCATGGAAGGAGCTCTACGGCGACATGATCGAACGCGTCGCGCTGTCGCAGGGCGGCCGCGTGACCTCCGTTGACGCTTCGACGAAGACCATCGTCACCGAGTTCGGCAACTACACCCCTGACGTCGCCAACGTCATCCCGCCGCAGCGCGCCGGCCACGTCGCCCAGATCGCGGGCGCGGCGGATGCGACCGGCTGGTGCCCGATCGATCCCATGACGTTCGAGTCGAAACTGGTCCCGAACATTCACGTCATCGGCGATGCCTGCCTCGGCGGCGGCATTCCCAAATCAGCGTCAGCCGCGAGCGCGCAAGGCAAGGCCTGCGCCGCCGCGATCGTCAGCCTGCTCGCAGGCCGCGCCCCGGAGGCGCCGCGGCTCACCGGTGTCTGCTACACCACCGTCGCGCCCGGTTACGGCTTCTCGCTCGCGGGCAACTACCAGCCCAGAGGCGATATCTTTGCCGAGGTCGAGGGCGGCGCGACCAGCCCGGTCGACGCCCCGCGCGAGCTGCGCGCCCGCGAGGCGACTGAAGCCGAGCGCTGGTTTCAAACCATCACGGCGGACACCTTTGGCTAGATCAACCGTCCATATTGCAGCGATGATCGCCGCTGGTCTCACATTCGCCTGTGGAGCAGGCGCAGAGGAGTTCGCGCCTTACACGGTCGTCGGCGACGGCATTCCGGCTTCGCTCACCGGCTCACCCGGCGATGCCGCGCGCGGCCGCGCGCTGGTGCTGGCGCGCACGACGACCTGCATCCTCTGCCATTCCGGCCCCTTCCCGGAAACGCGGTTCCAGGGCGACCTCGCGCCCGATCTGACCGGCGCCGGGAACCGGTGGTCGGTGAGCCAGTTGCGGCTTCGTCTGGTCGATGCGTCACGCTTCAACGCGGAGACCATCATGCCGTCCTATTATCGCAACGACGGCCTCGTCCGCGTCGGACGCAATTTCGCCGGCAAACCGATATTATCGGCGGCGGAGATCGAGGACATCGTGGCCTATCTTGCAACGCTTCGGGACTAGGACTGCTCATGCCAACCACGCGACGACAATTCCTGAGCCTTGCCGGGGGCATCACCGCCGCCGGGACGATCCCGATCGTCACGCTGCGGCCGCTGGAGGCGACGCCCGCGATGCTCAACGCGGCGATCCGCAACGTCGTCGGTGAAGCCCAGATTCGCACCGGCAGGGTGAAGCTCGACATTCCGCCACTGGTCGAGAACGGCAACACCGTGCCGATGACCGTGAGCGTCGCAAGCCCGATGACGCCTGATGACTACGTCAAGAGCATCCACGTCTTCAACGAGAAGAACCCGCAGCCGAACATCGGCAATTTCCATCTCGGTCCCTCCTCCGGCCGCGCCCAGGTCTCGACGAGGATCAGGCTGGCCGACACCCAGAAGGTGGTCGCAATCGCCCGTCTCTCCGACGACACGTTCTGGCAGGTCGCCGCCGACATCGTCGTGACGCTGGCGGCCTGCACCGAGGAGCTGAACTGATGGCCGCGCTGATCAACGTACCGGCAAAGGCCAAGCGCGGCGACGTCATCGAAATCCGCACGCTGACCTCGCACATCATGGAAACCGGCTTCCGCCACACCGCAGATGGCCGGCTCGTGCCGCGCGACATCATCACGAACTTCACCTGCCGCTACAACGGCACCGAGATCTTTCGCGCCGATCTGTTTCCGGCGATCGCCGCGAACCCATACCTGTCGTTCTTCACGGTCGCGAAGGAGAGCGGCAAGTTCGAGTTCGAATGGACCGGCGACAACGGCTATTCGTCCACCGCGACGGCATCGATCACGGTCGAATGAATTCTTGGCGCGCGATAGCGGTGGCGATGCTGCTCTGCACGGGCTCCGCCCTGCTCGCCGGCGAGATCGCGCCCGAGGCGCGCCGGTCTGGCTACGCCTTCATGGGGCCGGACACGCGTGCCATGCAGGATGACGACACGTCCAATCCGGGCATGCTGTTCGTGCTCGACGGCGAGGCGCTCTGGGCGAAGAAGACCGGCAGCGTGGAGAAGGCCTGCGCGGATTGCCACGGCGATGCGCGGGGCAGCATGAAGGGCGTCGCGGCGCGCTATCCCGCTTTCGACAAAACACAGGGACGCCCTGTCACACTCGATCAACGCATCAATCTCTGCCGCGCCAATCATCAGCAGGCAACGCCGCTCCCCTACGAGAGCCGCGACCTGCTGGCGCTGTCCGCCTTCGTCGCCCACCAGTCGCGCGGCGTCGCGATCACGGCTGGCGAGGATTCGCAACTCAAGCCATTCGTCGAACAGGGCCGCGACCTCTTCATGCAGCGCGAGGGCCAGCTCAACCTCGCCTGCACCAATTGCCACGACGACAACTTTGACAAGCATCTCGCCGGCGCGCCGATCACGCAGGGACAGCCGACCGGCTATCCGCTGTATCGGCTGGAATGGCAGACGCTGGGGTCGCTCGAGCGGCGTCTGCGCAGCTGCATGTCCGGCGTCCGCGCCCAGGCCTACGATTACGGCGCACCGGAGCTCGTCGCGCTCGAGCTCTATTTGATGTCGCGGGCGCGCGGCCTGCCGATGGAAACACCGGCCGTGCGGCCTTGATTCCTTCGAATTAGGACTAGGCAGGCGCGGCACGGTCGCTAGTATCCCTCCCAAAGACGATGAGTCACAGGGAGGACTTGAAGTGGTCGACTACAGAATCTCGCGCCGTACGCTTCTGGCGGGCACCGCAGCGGCTGGCGCACTCAGCCTGACCGGATTGCCGGCGCGCGCCGAGGTCAACTGGAAGAAATATGCCGGGACCAAGCTGGAGGTGATCCTCGCCAAGGGTCCGCGGGGCGACAACCTGCAAAAGAACATCAAGGAGTTCACCGATCTCACCGGCATCCAGGTCGAATCCGAGCAAATCCCCGAACAGCAGCAGCGCCAGAAGGTCGTGATCGAGCTCACCTCGGGCCGGCCGAGCTTCGACGTCGTGCACATGAGCTATCACGTGCAGAAGCGGCAATTCGAGAAAGCCGGCTGGCTCGCCGACATGACGCCGTTCATGAAGGATCCGACACTGACCGCGCCCGATCTCGTCGAGAGCGATTTCTCGGCCGCCGGCCTGCAATATGCCAAGAACGACAAGGGGCAGATGCTGTCGCTGCCGTGGTCGGTCGATTATTTCATCCTCTACTACAACAAGGAGCTGTTCCAGAAGAAGGGCGTCGCTGTCCCGAAAACCTTCGACGAGATGATCGCGGCCGCCGAGAAGCTCACCGATCCCAAGGAAGGGACCTACGGTTTCGTCGGACGGGGCTTGCGCAACGCCAACATGACGTTGTGGACGAACTTCTTCCTCAATTGCGGCGGCGAATTCCTCGACGCCAAAGGCAACATCCTGACCGACGGTCCGGAAGCAATCGAGGCGACAAAAATCTACCAGACGCTGCTGACGAAGGTCGCTCCGCCCGGCGTCGTCGGCTTCAACTGGATGGAGTCGATGGCTTCGTTCACGCAAGGACGTTCGGCAATGTGGATCGACGGCGTCGGCTGGGCGCCGCCGCTGGAGGATCCGGCCGCCTCGCGCGTCGTCGGCAAGGTCGGCTACACCGTCGTGCCGGCCGGACCGAAGGGACAATATTCAGCCACCTACGGCGACGGCCTCGGCATTGCCGCGGCGAGCAAGAACAAGGAAGCCGCCTATCTGCTCTGCCAGTGGGCGGTCTCGAAGAAGCAAGGCGCGCGGCTACTGCAGGCCGGCGGCGGCGTGCCGTTCCGCAACTCGATCCTGAACGACGCTGAAGTCCAGAGCGGCGTGAAGATGCCCAAGGAGTGGCTGCAATCGGTGATCGACTCCGCCAAGATCAGCAAGCTGGGCCTGCCCGTGATCATCCCGGTCGCCGAATTCCGCGATCTTGTCGGCGCCGCAGTTACCTCGACCATCACAGGTACCGACCCCGCCACAGAGCTGAAAAAGGCCCACGAGCAGTTCCGGCCGATCCTGGAGCGTAGCGAAAAGACGTGAGTGCGTTGACACAAGCTGATCCGGCTGCGGCACAGTCCGATGCCGCGCCGGAGAAAGAGTTGCGGCCTCCGTCCTACTGGCCGTTCGTGGTGCCGGCGCTGGTCGTCGTGCTCGCCATCATCATCTTCCCGTGGGTCTTCACCATCTGGATGAGCCTGAACGAGTGGAAGGTCGGCTCGCCGACCACCTTCGTCGGGGTCTCCAACTATCTGCGGCTGACCAGCGATCCGCGCTTCATCGAAGCGGTGGGCCACACCATGGTCTACACCGCGCTGTCGGTGCTGCTGCCGCTGGTGCTCGGCACATTCGCAGCCGTGGTGTTCCACCAGAAATTCGCCGGCCGCGGCTTCCTGCGCGGCGTCTTCATCATGCCGATGATGGCGACGCCCGTCGCCATCGCGCTGGTCTGGACCATGATGTTCCACCCGCAGCTCGGCGTACTGAACTACCTCTTGTCGCTGGTCGGGATACCCGCGCAGCTCTGGGTGTTTCATCCCGCGACCGTCATCCCCTCGCTGGTGCTGGTCGAGACCTGGCAATGGACGCCGCTCGTGATGCTGATCGTGCTCGGCGGCCTCGCCGCAATTCCGACCGAGCCCTATGAGAGCGCGCAGATCGACGGCGCCAATCTCTGGCAGGTGTTCCGCTTCATCACGCTGCCGCTGATCATGCCGTTCCTGTTCATCGCCGGCATGATCCGCATGATCGACGCGGTGAAGAGTTTCGACATCATCTTCGCGATCACGCAAGGAGGACCCGGCTCGGCGTCGGAGACCATCAACATCTACCTCTACAGCGTCGCCTTCACCTATTACGACCTCGGCTACGGCTCGGCGATCGCGGTGGTGTTCTTCCTGCTGATCGTCCTGCTTGCGGCTGTGATGCTCTACGCCCGACAGCGCATGGTGTGGACAGAAATCGCGAGCGACGCATGACACCTCGTCAGATCATCGGCAAGATCGGCCTGTGGCTCTCGGTGTTCGTCATCGTGTCGCCGGCGATCCTGTTCTTCCTCTGGATGCTGTCGCTGTCGCTCAAATTCGAGATCGACAACGCCGCCTACCCGCCGGTGTTCTTCCCCGAGCATATCGCCTGGAAGAACTATGCCGACGTGCTCGCCTCCAACCGCTTCCTGACCTATTTCGTCAACAGCCTGGTCGTCACCGGCAGCGCGACCTTGCTGGCACTGCTCGTCGGCGTTCCCGCCGGCTACGGCATCGCGCGCATGGCGGCGCATAAATCCGCGATCGTGATCCTGATCGCCCGCATCACGCCCGGCCTGTCCTACCTGATCCCGCTGTTCCTGCTGTTCCAGTGGCTCGGATTGCTCGGCACGCTGGTGCCGCAGATCATCATCCATCTCGTGGTGACGGTGCCGATCGTGATCTGGATCATGATCGGCTATTTCGAGACGACGCCGCTCGAGCTGGAGGAAGCCGCCCTGATCGACGGCGCCACGCGCTGGCAGGTGTTTCGCCACGTCGCCCTGCCGATCGCCAAGCCGGGGATCGCGGTCGCCTTCATCCTCGCCGTCATCTTCTCCTGGAATAACTTCGTCTTCGGCATCGTGCTGGCTGGACGCGAGACGCGCACCCTGCCCGTCGCCGTCTACAACATGATCTCGTTCGACCAGTTGAGCTGGGGGCCGCTCGCGGCAGCCGCGCTGATCGTCACCCTCCCGGTGCTGCTGCTGACGGTGTTTGCGCAGCGGCAGATCGTGGCCGGGCTCACCGCGGGTGCCGTCAAGGGCGGGTGATCACCCGATGCCGCCAATCGTGGAGATGCGATCCTGGTGGGCTCACCAGCCCACGCGCAGGCCCACGCGTCCGCCGGCGACCTTCTGGTCCGGCCCGTAGCCGATGCCGCCGTTGAACTGCATGTTCCGATTGAGGCGTAGCGCCGCATTGAACGCGAGACCGTTGGCTCGCTCGAAGGTCCCGTAGTTCATCGTCATGGCGAAGGTCTCGTCCGGCAGCAGCGTCGGCACACCAGCCATGGCAAAGGCCATGGCGACGCCGCTGGTCGCCTTGCTGGTCCGCGCGCTGAGGTCGTCGAGACGGCCGTTGATGCTGGCGAGCTGCGCATTGATGGCACCGAGATCGCTCGTCGAGGCCAGGCCGAGATTGGCGAGCGTGGTGGTCGCGAGATTGCCGGCGCCGTCGGACGTGACAAGCTGCGTCGCGCCGCTTTGCGCGGCCTTGCTGGCCGACGAGGTAATGCCGGCCATGGTGTAGGTGTTGCCTGCCGTGCCGAACGCCTGCTGATTGGCGCGCGTCGCTGTGGCGCCGTTGCCGAAAGCCGCGGAGTTGGCGAAGCCGGCGCTGGTGTTGTTGCCGACGGCGACGGCGTTGGCACCTGCGACCGATACGGTGTTGCCGATCGCGATGCCGCCTGCCCCGGTCACGGTGGCCGTGTTCGCCATCACCAGCGCATTGGGCGCGTTGACGGCGTTGCCGGAGCCGAACACGGAGGAGCCGGCCGCGCTCGCGGTGCCGGCCACGGTGTTGTTGGAGCCGACCACGTTGACGTTGTCGCCCCGGCCGGTCTGGTTGGCGCCGTTGATCGTGTTGTTGTCGCCCAGCACGAAGCTGCCGTTGCCGTTCAGGGTGTTGGGGTCGCCGATGGCGAAGCTGCCATTGCCGCGAACGATCTGACCGGTGCCGAACGCACCGCTGTTGCTGCCGGTGACGCTGTTGTTCGCGCCGACCGCGGTGCTGTTGGCGCCGGTCACCACACTGTTGGATCCGACCGCCGTTCCGTTCGTGCTGCCTGCATTGGCAATCGCCCACGCACCGACGGCCAGCGAACTTTCGCCGGCCGCGTAGCTGCTGTTTCCGTACGCCGAGCTGGACATGCCGGTCGCGGTGCTCCAGCCGCCGGATGCGGTCGCGTAGTCGGCGGAGGCATGGGAGCTGGTCCCCACCGCCGTGGACATCCAACCGGCAGCACTGCTGTTGGAGCCGACGGCAACGGCAAAGTCGCCGCTCGCATTGCTCACATAGCCGTAGGCGGAGCTCTCATAGCCGTAGGCCGCGCTTTGCGCCCCGGTGGCGGAGGTGTATCGACCGCCCGCGTTGGCGCCATAACCCAGCGCGACGCTTTGCTCGTTGGTCGCCTGGCTCAGGGCGCCGGCGGCAAGACTGAAATTGCCAAACGCGTTGCTGGACGCACCAAAGGCCGAGCTGGATGGGCCGCCGGCCGTGCTGCTGGCGCCGCACGCCGTACTTCCGGCAGAGCCTGCGCCCGCGCCGCCAGTGCTGTTGCTGGCGTCGACGCAGACGAACTGCGCCTGTGCGGATGGAGGATCGAGCAAGGCGCCAAGCACGATCGCCGCCGCTGCACAAATCGCGGCTGGCCGCGTGCGTCGCCACGCCGCCTTCCTCCCCGTTCGTCCGGCCCGCTCGCTGATCCGTCCCTCGGCCAATCGCGCCGCAAGATTCAACCCCCGCTCGTACATCGCTCACCTTCACGTCATTGCAAATTGTCCGAGCCGCGAAACACACACGTCTGGCCCGCGCGCAATAATATGAATATTCATGTCCGGAGACTGCGGTTCGACGGTGCGGAAACTTGCCTGATCGTCCCAATTTGCAGACCAACTGCCCGAGGGAGCGGCCTGGCATGACGAAAATTCCGTATCTGCGCTTCGACACCGCGGAATTGCTTGCCGCCGAGCGGCTCGACCGCTACCGCGCGATTCTCACGCACTACGACGTGACAGTCCCCGAGGGCACGGACCGGGACGACTTCGAGGTCCGGGCCGAGGCTTGGCTGCTCGGAGGACTGGTCACTGCGTCCACGCGGATGGGGCCGGTGCGCTTCACCCGCTCCGCCGCACTGGCCAAGGCCGATGGCCGCAATTCATTCGCGCTGCTGCTGCTCAGGCGCGGCGCCTGGAGCGGCGAAGTCGACGGCGAACCGATCTCGGCCGGTCCCGGCCAGGTGCTGGTGCTCGATCTGACCCGGCCCTTCGACGGCATCGCCACGGCGACCGACACCATCAGCCTCGACGTCGAGCGCGATCCGATCGTCAGCGCCGCGCCCGGCGGCCTCGACCTGCACGGCCTCGTCCTTGACGGCGCCGCCGGCCGCGTTCTCGCCGATCACATGGCGCTCCTGCGGCGCAGGCTTCCGGCGATGGACGAGAACGACGCGCCCGACGCGGTCCGGACGACGCTCGACCTGCTGCGCGGATGTTTTAGCGTGGCCGCCCGGCCGCGCGAGCAGGGGCTTGCCCGGCGTGACATCGCCATCCTTCACCGCGCCAGCCGCTTCATCGACCAGAACCTGGGACGCTCCGACCTTTCGGTGGCGACCATCTGCCGCGAGATCGGCGTGTCGCGCTCGGTGCTCTATCGCGTCTTCGCGCCGCTCGCGGGCGTCGCCGATTACATTCGCGGGCGGCGGCTCGAAGCGATCCATGTGCTGCTTGATGACGCCGATGAAGATCGCTGGAATGCTGAGATCGCCGCTGAATTCGGCTTCGTGAGCCAGGCCCATTTCAGCCGTAGCTTCCGGCAGCATTTCGGCTACTCGCCGCGCGCAGCGCGCGACACCCGACCGCAGGACCTTGCAGCCGCGGTGGAAGCCGGCCCGGAACTGTTTCGCGAGTGGATCGTCCGGCTCGGCTGACTCGCCCGGAAAGAAACGGCCCACATTCTACTTGGAGTTGACGCACGGTTGGCGCGCACATATGCTACGGTTCGTAGCATTACTCAGCGTGACGAAAGTCGCATCCTGCGTACGAAACGCCAGAGAGACGCCAATGTCAGCTCGTCCCCTGATCCCGCGCCGGAAGCTGTTTGGTAATCCGACCTACGTCGGCGCCAAATTATCGCCGGATGGACAATTGCTGTCCTGGCTCGCCCCGGTCGACGGCGTTCTGAACATCTGGGTATCCCCGGTCGACAGCATTACGGCAGGCCAGCCCGTGACGCGCACCAGGGGCAGACCGATCAACTGGCAGAATTGGAGTCCGGACGGTCGCTACATCATGTTTCTCAACGATGAGAACGGGGATGAAAATCTGCACCTGTTCGTTGTCGATCCCCGCAGTTCGGAACTCCGGGATCTCACGCCCTTCGCCAATGTCCGTGCGCTGCCGACGCACTGGTCGCACATTGTCCCCGACAAGATCGCGGTCAGCCTCAACGATCGCGACGTGCGATGGCACGATACATTCCTGCTCGACCTCGCAACCGGCGAGCGCACACTGGTTTGGGAGAATCGCCAGGAATTCCATTTCGTGGGACTCGACTGGCGGCTCAAGCCGCGCCACGCCCACAGCAACGCGCCCAACGGAGGCACACGCTTCTGGCGCATCGACGAGCAGAAGGTCACCCATTGGCGCGACGTCCCGTACGAAGCCTACACGAGCACACGGCTCTGGACGTTCGACGCCGGATGCAACCACCTCCACATGAGCTCGAGCCTGGAGCACGACAAATCGGCGCTTCTGCGGATCAACTGGTCAACCGGTGAAGAACGCGTCCTGTTCAAAAGCGACCGCGCCGACGTGACGGGCGCCATATTCAATGCCCGGACCTTCGAACCCGAAGCGGTCTGCATCGACCCCGGCCGGCAGGAATGGACGGCCTTGACGCCAGCGATTGCAAGCGAGCTCGATCTGATCAAGGCGCGACTTCCCGGCCACGCGTTCCATGTCGAAAGCCAAAGTGATGACGATCGCCGGTGGATCGTGATGAGCCACACGGCGGATCAGCCCGCCACATATCACCTTCTCGACCGCGACAAGCAGACCATCACCGAGCTGTTTACGGCGCGGCCCGAACTCAAGCCTTATCGCCTGGCGCCAATGCAGGCTGTGCAAGGCAAATCGCGCGACGGCTTTACCCTCGTCTCCTACCTGACCCTGCCGGCGGATATCGAGGCCGACCGCCCGCCTCGTCCGCTGCCGATGGTCCTCATCGTCCACGGTGGTCCATGGGGGCGCGACATCTACGGCTATCGCCGCGATCACCAGTGGCTGGCCGATCGCGGCTACGCCGTCCTTTCGGTCAACTATCGGGGATCGACGGGCTTCGGCAAGGCGTTCGTTGCCGCGAGCGAAAAGGAGCATGCGCGAAAGATGCATGATGACCTCATCGACATGGTCGATTGGGCTATTGCCGAAGGCATCGCGCAAAAGGACAAGGTCGCGATCTTCGGCGTGTCCTACGGCGGACTGGCCTCATTCATCGCCGCGACCTTCACGCCAGAGGTGTTCTGTTGTTCGGTGCCGGTGGTCGGCATCTCCAACCTGCAAACGCTGCTGGAATCGATGCCACCCTATTGGGCCGGTTTCGCGGAGTTCATGTATCGCAGCTACGGTGATCCGCGCACCGAGGAGGGCCGCAAGCTGCTCGCCGAGCGCTCACCGATCAACAAGGTCAACAATATCGAGAAGCCCATGCTGATCTTTCATGGCGCCAACGACGTTCGGTGCAAGATCGCGGAAAGCGACACCATCGTCGCCGCCATGCAGGCCAAGAACATTCCGGTGACCTACATCGTCTACCCCGACGAGGGGCACGGCTTCCAGAAGCCAGCCAATCAGCTGTCCTACATCGCAATTGCCGAGGCGTTTTTTGCACGGCATCTGGGCGGTGCGTGCGAGCCCATTGGCGAGGACTTCGAAGGATCGAGCCACGAGGTTCGCGCGGGGGCCAATATCCTATCGGACCTTGGCGTGGCCTGAAAATTGGCGGCCGGGCGACCTTGCGCCACCCGGCCGCGATCATTGCTGGCGACGATCTATTCCGCCGGCGCGGCGTGCATCTCCGGATGCGCGGCATAGTGCTCGGTGGTGCCAAGCTTGCTGGCCGCGAACAGGCCGGCGGCCATCACGGCATAGGCGAACGCGACCGCGGGCGTGACGCCGAAGCCGCCGCCGATGCCGACGGCCTCGCCATGCATGAAGCCGAAATAGGTCAGCACCGCACCGACCAGCGCGAAGGCCGAGGCCTTCTCGAAGTCGCGTTCGATGATGAAGACACCGATCGCACCCAGGATCAGGCCGCCGAGGATGGAGCCGCCGCCCATGACTTCGAGCCCGTGATAGAACACGCCCTGCTGTGGCAGCGCGGCGATCGCGGCCGCCTTGACCGCGTCGGCCTTGTCGGCGGCGAGCCCGCCGACAGAGGTCGCCGCCATCATGGTCGAGCCCAGCATCGTATCGATCTGGAGCTTGGCCCAGGCCGCCAGATGCGGCGTCAGCGCCAGCACGATCGCGGGCGCATGCTTGACCGGCGTGGTCTGGAACGCCTGCGCACCGATGAGCATGCCGATGTAGAGCAGGATCGGCGAGATCGCGACGACCGGCACCAGCGCCAGCAGCACCGAGATGATGCCGAACCAGGCCAGCACGACCACCATGATGCCGGTCGCAGCCGAATAGCCGATGCGGCCGCCCATCGCCTTCCAGCCGGGATGACCGATATAGACGGCGTTGATGAAGGGATTGCCCATCAGGCAGCCGATCAGGCTGACGACGCCGTCGGCGGTGAGCACGCGCGTGGTCGGGTATTCGTCGCCGGCGGCTTCTGCGCTCTCGACATTGTCCATGGCCTCGACGAGATCATAGATGCCGAATGGAATGGCCGTGACCAGAATGACGCCGAGGAATTCGAAGCCGGAGAAGACATAGCCCACCGCCGGGATCGGCACCGAGAAGCCGAAATTGGCGAACGCTGCGCCGACGCCCGCGATGCTCAATCCGCCGAGGCCAAGACCGAACAGGTTCGAGCCCCAGGCGATGATCATGCCGGCCGCGATGGCGACGAGACCCGCCGGAATGCCGCGCCAATATTTCACGCCACCGAACCAGCTCACCAGGATGATAGCGAAGCAGACGAGACCGATCTGCGGCGTCATGTACATTTCGAGCGCGGGCCGCATCGAGATGAAGGTGACGGAGACGCCGGCGAGCGTGCCGAGCAGCGCCGCGCGCGGCGTGATCCTGCGGATGAACGGCGCGATGAAGCCGCCGATCATGAGAATAAAACTCTGGAAGAACACCCAGACGAGGCCGGCCGACCAGCCCTTAAGCGGATCTCCGGTCTTGATCGTGATCGGCAGCATGATCACGAAGGTGACGATGAACATGTGCGGCACGCTGACGCCCGACGGCAGCGCGCAGACATCGTTGCGGCCGGTCTTCTGCGCGAGGCGGTAGGCGAGGTAGGCGTAATAGAAGGTCGACAGGCACATCATCAGCCCGAGCGCGGGCAGGATGCGGCCGAACACGAGGCTATCGGGCATCTTCAGCACGAAGCGCAACAGGCCCGTGAGCACCAGCATGTTGACGAGGATGTTGGTGCCGAAGCCGAAAAACGCGTTCCAGTCGCCCGATGTCCATAGTGCCGGCTTGAACTCGGACGTGTTCAGATCAGACTTGCCGGCCGTCCCCGTCATACCTGTGCTCATGGTGATGCCCCTAAGCTGAAATATAAGAAGTCTTCATCGCCTCCAGTACTGCGGCTGAGTCCGCGACCCAGCCGAAGATGCCGCCCTGGGCCTTGATCATCTTCAGGCCCATCTCGTGAAACTCGGGAAAGTAGGATGCGCAGCCGTCCGAGATGACGACGCAGCGATAGCCGCGGTCATTGGCCTCGCGCACGGTGGTGTTGACGCACACTTCGGTGGTGACGCCGCACACCAGCAGATTTTCGATGCCGTATTTCTCCAGCACGTCGGTGAGCTCGGTGGCGTAGAAGGCGCCCTTGCCCGGCTTGTCGATCACGATTTCGCTGTCGAGCGGATAGAGCTCGGGGATGATGTCGTGACCGGCCTCGCCGCGAATGAGAATGCGCCCCATCGGGCCGGGATCGCCGATGCGAAGGCTCGGCGCGCCGCGTTCGACCTTCGCCGGCGGCGCATCGGAGAGATCGGGCAGATGCCCCTCGCGGGTGTGGATCACCAGCATGCCGGTCTCGCGCGCCGCCTTCAGCACCGCGCCGATCGGCTTCACCGCACGCGCAAGCTGGCTGACGTCGTTGCCGAGCGTCTCGCCGAAGCCGCCTGGCTCCATGAAATCGCGCTGCATGTCGATGATGAGAAGCGCGGTGGCGGGCCAATCGAGCCTGATCGGCTCGGGCTCGGCGCTGATGACGCCCAATGTCGGCTTGGTCGAGTTCAACATGACGCCCGCCCCTCGCGAGAACTCTCTTTGCCGGGAGTTCTGCAAACGCCGTGCCATTGTGTACAATAGCTGCGGGGCGCGGGCGGCGAGAGAATTTGCTGCGCTATCAGAATGTTAGGAGAGGAACGCGCGTCTGCTCATTCGCTGTGCGACGGCTTTGCGGCGTGCATTTGCTTAAAGGATGAGCGGCGGCGAGGCACTCCATCAGCCGTCAATCCGGGGCGCGACGAAGTCGCGAGCCCGGAATTCCTTAGGCCGCCATACGGGAGGTGAAATGGATTCCGGGTTCGCGCGACGCGCGCCCCGGAATGACGAGGAGCGTGTGTGGCGACGCCTTGCCACTACCGCCCCGCCCCATACAGCCGCCGATACTCTTCCTCATACGGCGCATAGGAATCCTTCAGCGTCGCCATGTTGAGCAGCATGGTGGCCACCATCGCGCCCGTCTTGTCGAACACGCGCGTCTTGACCCAGGCGCTTTCGGTGCGGCGGCTGCCGGAGAGCGCGACCACCTCGCGCTCGACCTCATACTCGTCGTCGACGAAGAGCGGCCCCTTCACCAGCCTGATCTCCTGGTCCGCGAACAGACCAACGGCCGGTCCCTTCGTCGGCAGCGGATCGTCCTTGGAGCGGTACTGGAACAGCACGCTCAGCATCTCCATCGGGATGATCGGCTTGCGCCATGGGTTGTCGGCGCTTGCATAGTAAGGCGAGTTCTCGGTGATGACCGCGAGCTTCTGCCTGAGGGAGAACGGATAGAGGTCGCCCATGGTCTGGTCGAACGCCATGCGCACCGTCTGCCGCTTGCTGGTCTGCGCGACCTTCACCTCGCGCAGGATCACGGGATCGGCGAGCGGCTTGAGCTCGGTGAGGCGGGTCTCGAGCGCGGTCGTCGCGTGCGGTTCGCCGACCGAGGCCGTGCCGCGCAGCACTTCGGGGCCGTCGCGCTTGACCATCTGGATCTGGCACTGGCCCGCGCCGGCTGGAGGTTTCGACAGGATCGCCTGCACCTCCTCGCCTTCGAAGCAGGCGTTGCGATAATGCGCGGAAAGACAGCCACTCTCGAACCAGGCCTGTCCCCACAGCCGTGCGCCGAGCGGCGCGAACTGGCTAAAATGCGTCGGGCCTTCGATGGTGCCGCCCTTGAAGCCGAGCTTTTGCGCGGTGGCGTCATCATGGATCGAGGCGTGCGCATCGTAAGTTTGCGCGTGGAGCATCTGGCGCGGCTGGCGCCACGGCCCGATCAAGGCCTCGGCCGTCTCAGTGATCTCGGTGTCGAATGCGTCTGCCGTCATGGTGTCCTCCGCAAGCAAGCCATGACTAGCAGGAGCGCCACGGATGCGGCCAGCGATATTGACTTCGCCGGCCCATGCTCTTGACTGCGATCTCCCGCTTCGCACAGCCGCCAGCCTCCCGCGGCGCAAAATCCCTCGCCCGACCAGGACAACAAGGACTTCCGAAATGACGCTGATGCAGGTCGAGCTGGACGACAAATACCGGCTCGAATCGAAGCGGATCTTCCTGTCCGGCACGCAGGCGCTGGTTCGATTGCCCATGTTGCAGCGCGAACGCGACCGGCTTCAGGGGCTCAACACCGGCGGCTTCATCTCGGGTTATCGCGGTTCCCCGCTCGGCATGTACGACCACGCGCTGTGGCGGGCGAAGTCGCACCTCCAGCAGCACGACATCGCCTTCGTGCCCGGCCTGAACGAGGACCTGGCTGCGACCGCGGTCTGGGGCAGCCAGCAGGTCGGCCTGTTCCCCGGCGCCAAGGTCGACGGCGTGTTCGGCATCTGGTACGGCAAGGGCCCTGGCGTCGACCGCTCGGTGGACGCGCTGAAGCACGCCAATGCGGCCGGCACCTCGCTCAATGGCGGTGTACTTGCACTGGCCGGCGACGACCATGGCTGCCAGTCCTCGACGCTGGCGCATCAGAGCGAGCAGGTGTTCGCGGCAGCGCTGATCCCCGTGATCAATCCGGCGACGCTGCAGGATTATCTCGACCTCGGCCTCTATGGCTTTGCGCTGTCGCGCTTCTCCGGCTGCTGGGTCGGCTTCAAGGCGATCAGCGAGACCGTGGAGAGCTCGGCGTCCATCTACAGCGATCCCGAACGCATCCAGATCAAGCTGCCCGACGATTTCGAGATGCCGCCCGGCGGCCTCAACATCCGCTGGCCCGATCCGCCGCTGGACGCCGAGAGGCGCCTGTTCGGCCCGAAGATGGCCGCCGTGCAGGCCTTTGCCCGCGCCAACCAGCTCGACCGCATCGTGCTCGACTCAAAGCCCGCCCGGCTCGGCATTGTCGCAACCGGCAAGGCCTATCTCGATCTGCGCCAGGCGCTCGCCGACTTAGGGATTACCGACAAGGATGCGCAGGATCTGGGCCTGCGCATCTACAAGGTCGCGCTGACATGGCCGCTGGAGGAAAGCGGAGCCAAGCGCTTCGCCGAAGGACTTCAGGATGTCCTGGTGGTCGAAGAGAAGCGCGGCTTCATCGAAGACCAGCTGATGCGCATCCTCTACAACATCGACGCGTCCAGGCGCCCGACCGTCACTGGAAAACGCGACGAGCGCGGCGCGCCGCTGCTGCCGAGCGAGGGCGAGTTGACGCCGACCATCGTGGCGTCGGCGCTGGTTGCGCGGCTGCGCAAGCTCGGCCATCACAGCCCGGTGCTGGAGCAGCGCCTCGCGCGGCTCGAGGCCTTCGACAATCCCGTCACCACCAGCGCGCCGATCAAGCTCGCGCGCACGCCGTTCTTCTGCTCGGGCTGCCCGCACAATTCATCGACCCGCGTGCCCGAGGGCAGCCGCGCCATGGCCGGCATCGGCTGCCACGGCATGGCCCTGAGCATGCCGACCCGCCGGACCGACCTGATCTCGCATATGGGCGCCGAGGGCGTGAACTGGATCGGCCAGTCGCCCTTCACCACCGAGAAGCACATCTTCCAGAACCTCGGCGACGGCACCTACACCCATTCCGGACTTCTCGCCCTTCGCGCGGCATCTGCCGCCGGCATCAACATCACCTACAAGATCCTCTACAACGACGCCGTGGCGATGACCGGCGGCCAGCCGGCCGAAGGCAGCTTCAACGTCGCGCAGATCGCGCACCAGGTCTGGGCCGAAGGCGTCAAGCGCCTCGCGATCGTCTCGGACGATCCGGGCAAATACCCGGAGGGCAATTACTTCCCGCAAGGCGCGACGATCCATCACCGCCGCGAGCTCGATGCCGTGCAACGCGAGCTGCGCGACATCAAGGGCCTCACGGTCGTCATCTACGACCAGACCTGCGCGGCCGAAAAGCGCCGCCGCCGCAAGCGCGGGCTCTATCCCGACCCCGCCAAGCGCGCCTTCATCAACGAGCTGGTCTGCGAGGGCTGCGGCGACTGCTCGCAGGCCTCCAACTGCGTCTCTGTGCAGCCGCTGGAGACCGAATTCGGCCGCAAGCGCCAGATCGACCAGTCGAACTGCAACAAGGACTTTTCCTGCGTCGAAGGCTTTTGCCCGAGCTTTGTCACCGTGCATGGCGGCGCGCTGAAGCGGGTCAAGACCTCGGCGGTCGATTCCGGGCAGTTGTTCGCCGATTTGCCGCTGCCGCCCGCGCGTGAGCTCGACGGTCCCTACAACATCCTCGTCACCGGCATCGGCGGCACCGGCGTCATCACCATCGGCGCGCTGCTCGGCATGGCCGCCCATGTCGACGGCCGCGGCTGCTCGGCGCTGGACTTCACCGGCCTGTCGCAGAAGAACGGCGCGGTGATGAGCCATGTGCGCATCGCACCGAAGCCCGAGGATATTTCGGCGGTCCGCATCACCACCGGCGGCGCCGACGTCATCCTCGGCTGCGACATGATCGTCTCGGCCGGTCCCTCCGCGCTCAGCCGCGCCGAACGCGGGGTGACGAAGGCCTACATCAATGCCGATCTGCAGCCGACCGCAAGCTTCGTGCAAAACCCCGATCTCGATTTCGAGATGGGCACGATGCAGACCGTGCTGCGCGACGCCGTCGGCGACAAGAACCTCGACATCATCGACGCCACAGGCATCGCCGCGGCGCTGATGGGCGATTCCATTGCGACCAATCCCTTCATGCTCGGCTTCGCCTTCCAGAAGGGCGCGATCCCGCTGTCGCTGGAGGCGCTGCTCCGCGCCATCGAGATCAACGGCGCCGCGATCGAGATGAACAAGCTCGCCTTCACCTGGGGACGCCTCGCCGCCCACGACATGTCACGGGTGCGCAGCGTGCTCCAGTTCAAGAGCCGCGCCTCCGCGCCGACCAAATCGCTCGACGACATCATCGCAACGCGCGCGGAATTTTTGACCGGATATCAGGACAAGGCGTATGCCGACCGCTACCTCGCAGCCGTTGCCAAGGTGCGCAAGGCGGAGAGCGCGGCCTCGCCCGCGTCCACGGAGCTGACCGAGGCCGTGGCCAAGAATCTGTTCAAGCTGATGTCCTACAAGGACGAGTACGAGGTCGCGCGGCTCTACACCGACGGCAGCTTTGCCAAGAAGGTGTCGGAGAAATTCGACGGCGACTTCACGCTGAAGTTCTACCTCGCCCCGCCGATCTTCGCGCAGCGCGACAAGACGACCGGGCATCTCCAGAAGAAGGAATTCGGCGGCTGGATGATCCATGCCTTCCGCGTGCTGGCCAAGCTCAAATTCCTGCGCGGCGGCGCGTTCGATCCGTTCGGCCGCACCGAGGAGCGCCGGACCGAACGCAAGCTGATCGAGGATTATCTGGCAATGATCGACCAGCGGATCACCGGGCTGAACGCGGCGCAGATTCCGCTGCTGGCACGGCTCGCGCGCGTGCCGGAGACCATCCGTGGATTCGGCCGCGTGAAGGAAGGCAATATCAAGCAGGCGGCGGCTGAGAAAGCGCGGCTGGAAGCCGAGCTGGAGAACAGCCGCTTTGCGGCTGCGGCGGAGTAGCAGAAAGGCACGCACCCTCTCCGCGTCATTGCGAGGAGCGAAGCGACGAAGCAATCCAGAATCCCTCCGCAGAGGCAGCCTGGATTGCTTCGCTTCGCTCGCAATGACGATGAGGCGACAGGCGCGCGCCTCATTCTCGGTGTCATCGCCCGCCTTGTGCGCAATTGCGCACTGGGGCGGGCGATCCAGTACTCCGAGGCGGTAGTGATTAAACCGATAGGCCGCGGCGTACTGGATGCCCCGCCTTCGCGGGGCATGACAGAGGTGGGGTTGGCTAGACCGGAGTTCCTGCGGCGGCTGGCGTCGTCGCTATCGCCACGCTCCCCTCCGCCAGATGCCGCCCCGCGATATACCCGAACGTCAGCGCCGGCCCGAGCGTGATCCCCGGGCCTGGATAGTTGCCGTTCATGATCGAGCCCATGTCATTGCCGCAGGCGTAAAGGCCCGCAATCGGCGTGCCGTCGCCCCGCAGCACACGGGCCTGCGCATCGACCTTCATGCCGATCGCGGTGCCGAGATCGGCCGGATAGATCCGTAGCGCGAAGAACGGGGCGCGCAGGATCGGCGCGACGCAGGGGTTGGGCTTGTGCGCGGCGTCGCCGAGGTGACGTTGATAGATCGTGCTTCCGCGGCCGAATTCGGGATCGCGGCCCTCCTTCGCGCCGACGTTGTAGCTCACGATCGTCGCCGAGAGCACCGACGGTTTGATACCGATCTTCGCCGCGAGCTGCGCGATATCGGGCGCCTTGAGCAACTCGCCGCTCGCCACATAGCGGCGGATACTTCGCGTGAACGGCTTGATGCGGCCGAGGCCGTAGCGCCACAAGAATTGACGATCGCAGACCAGGTAGAACGGCCGATCTGGCTCGCCATGGCCGTCGCGCAGCATGGCGAGCACGAACTCGTGGTAGGACAGCGCCTCGTTGACGAAGCGCCGGCCCGCGGCGTTGACGGCGATCACGCCGGGCTTGGCGCGATCGGTCACCGTGTGCGGAAAGACGCCACGGCTGCCGTCAGCGCGCCGGAACAGCGAGGCCGGCACCCAATAGGCCGGGCTCGTCGCCTCCGTATTGAGTGCAGCCCCGGCCGTCATCGCGAGCCGAAGCCCGTCGCCTGTGCCTGATGGATTGGCCGCCGAGACAAATCCGGCCGCAGGCGGGAAGAACCGCTTGTGCAAGGCAGCATCGTGCGAGAAGCCACCGGCCGCGAGCACCACGCCGCGGCGCGCCTCGATCGCACGGTCGCGGGAGCCGTGACGGATCACCACGCCGCTGACGCGATCGCCCTGCATCGACAAATCCTCGACATCTTCGCTGAAGAGGATCTCCACCTGCCGCGCCAGCAGCGAGGCGTAGAGCCGCGCAGCGAGCGCGTTGCCGAGATGCAGCGTCGTGCCGCGCGGGCTACGCAGCCGCTGCAACATGTATTCCGAGACCAGCCGCGCCGCGCGCAGGGTCGAACGCAGCGACTTGCCGATCCGGCGCAGATGCGGAATGTCGAGACGATTGACCATCATCCCGCCGAACAGCGTGAACTCCGGCAGCGGCGGCCGCAATCGCACGAAAGCCCGGCCCAGCCGCGTGCCATCGAAAGCCACGGGCTCGAGCACGCGCCCGCCGGGCGTGGCGCCCAGCCGTTCCGGATAATAGTCGGGATACGCCTTCACCGGCTGGAGGCGCACTTCCGTCCTGGCTTCGAGATAGGCGATCGCTTCGGGTCCGCGCGCGAGGAAGGCGGCGCGCAGGCCGGCATTGGCGGGCTCGGGGACCGTGCTCGACAGATACTGGACGGCATCGGCGACGCTGTCGGACAGCCCCGCCTCCTTCATCTTCGGGTTGGCAGGGATCCAGACCATGCCGCCAGACCACGTTGTGGTGCCGCCGACGAAGGCCGTCTTCTCGATCACCAGCACGCGCAGGCCTTCGGCGGCCGCGACGGCCGCCGCCGTCATGCCACCGGCGCCGGCGCCGACGACAATGACGTCGTAAGTCTCTTGCGCCGGCATCATGCGGCAAGTTTCCGGAGGCGAGGCATGACATCGTCATACCTCGCCCGCGGGCTCGCAGCTAGCGGGCGGGCTTCCGCTCGATCGGGTCGATGTCGATCGCCCGCAGGCGGCCGAGCCGCAGCACGTCCATGGCAAGCCGCCGGCCGATCCGGTCGCGGTCGAGCACGCGGATCAGATCGTCGACGCCGTTGATCTCGACGCCGTCGAGCCTAATCACGACGTCGCCGGGCAACAGGCCCGCCTTCGCCGCCGGCCCGTCCGGCTCGATCTGCATCAGAAGCGCGCCCATCTTGTTCTCGACGCCGGCCAGCACGGCATGCCGCCGCGGAACCGGCGCGGTCTGTCCGGCGACGCCGATATAGGCGCGGCGGACATAGCCGTGGCGGATGATCTCCGCCAGCACGAATTGCGCGGTGTTGCTGGCGACCGCGAAGCAGATGCCTTGCGCGCCATTGATGATGGCGGTGTTGATACCGATCACCTCGGCATTCGACGACACCAGCGGGCCGCCGGAATTGCCGGGATTGAGCGCGGCATCGGTCTGGATGACGTCCTCGATGGTGCGGCCGCTGACCGAGCGGATCGAGCGCCCCAGCGCCGAGACCACGCCGGCGGTCACGGTCGATTCGAATCCGAGCGGATTGCCGATCGCGATCACGAGCTGGCCGCGGCGCAAGGTCTTGGAGTTGCCGAGCGCGGCATAGGGCAAGTCGCGCACGCCGTTGGCGCGCAGGAGCGCAAGATCGGTGTCGGGATCGACGCCGAGCACCTGGGCGTCGCCGACATGGCCTTCCACATCCCGCAGCCGGATCTCCCTGGAGGCGCCGACCACGTGGCTGTTGGTGAGCACGAGCCCATCCGGCGAGATCACGATGCCCGAGCCGAGCCCGCCGCGCTCGCGGCCGTTCGGCACCTTGGGCCCGGTCTCGACGCGCACGACGGCAGGGCCGACGCGGTCGGTGACGTCGATCACGGCATTGGAATAGGCGTCCAGCAGCGCCCGGTCATCGGCCGGCACAGCCGCTGCCGTTCGCGATGACGAGGCGTCATCGGCGATATCTGAGGTAAAATCCAGCATGGCAAGAGTCCTTGAGGCTCACACAGATGGTGGCCTGTTCCCCTTCACGCAAGTGGCCGCCTGGGGCGCAAGGCTGGGCTGCCAGAGCTTGACTGTCAGGGTGCCCGCCGCAGCGCGCCCCCTCTTGCCTTGACCGGGTCGAGCAGCGACCAGTCGCCGTCCGGGAGCACGTGCCCCTTGGGGAACGGCGCGCGCAGTTCCAGCCCGAGCGAGCGCAGCACGCGGTCGTCGCGGTAGTAGCATTGCAGGACGACGCGGACGAGGGTTGCAGCGGCCGCGCCGCCGGAGCTGCGAAACTCCTGCCCGACGCCATCGCGCGCGGCGGGTTCGAGGTCCGCCAGCGGCATGCCGGCAAGCCGCGCCAGATGATCGAGCGCCGCCACGACCGGCCTCGTGTCGCGGCCGAGGGTTGCAAGAATGTCGGTCTGGATGATCTCGTCACCGGCACTGGGGACCCGGTATTCCTCGCTCGCCGGAATGATCATCGCGGCGATGCTGCGCAAATCCTGACGCTGTCGCGGCGTGAGGGTGAGCTGTTCGGTCATAAGAAGCCTCAGTCGAACAAATTGGCGAGGCGCTGCTTCATCTGGTCGACGATGTAGAGCGCGAGGGCCTGGATGGTGGACGTCGGGTTCACGCCGCCCGAGGTGACGAAGATGCTGCCGTCGACGATGAAGAGGTTCTTCACGTCGTGCGAGCGGCCCCATTCGTTGACGACGGAACGTTCGGGATCGGTGCCCATCCGCGCCGTGCCGAGCAGATGCCAGCCGCCCCACGGGATCGGCGAGTTGACGCAGATGTCGGTCGCCCCCGCGGTCTCGAGCACCTCCCGGCCACGCGCCAGCGCATGCTCCATCATCTTCCGGCTGTTCTCGCTGATCGTGTAGTCGATCTTCGGCGCGGGAATGCCGTGGCTGTCCTTCAGGACGGGATCGAGCGTGACGCAATTATGTTCCTCGGGCAGGTCCTCGCAGATCGCGGAGAAACCGAGCCGATGGCCGTTGAGCTTGCGGAACACACGGTGATGATCGGCGCCCCAGGGCAGGATGCCCTTCTGCTCGCTGACGACGGCCTCGAACACCGGCCCTGCCCCGCGCACGAACTGGACGCCGTAGCCGCGCACGAAGCCGCGCGAAAGGTCGGTGTCATACCATTCCTTGCTCCACAGGCAGGTCGGTGGCGCGCGGTTGCTATCGGTCGGCTCCTTCAGGTAGCCGTAGATCTGCGCATAGGGATGGAACATCAGGTTCTTGCCGACGAGACCCGACGAATTGGCAAGCCCGTTCGGAAAGCGCCCCGACGCCGAATTCAAAAGCAGCCGCGGCGTGCCGACGCCGTTGCAGGCGATGATGACGACATGCGCCGGCTGAAACTGCTCGACGCCGTCCTTGTCGTAATAGACCACGCCAGAGGCCATGCCGTTCTCGTCGGTGGTGATCTCGCGCACCCGGCAATGGGTGCGCAGCTCGACACCGGCGCGGATCGCGTGCGGCCAATAGGTGATGTCGGTCGAGGATTTGGCGCCTTGCGCGCAGGCTGGCGTGCAATGGCCGAGATTGATGCAGCGCGCCCGGCCCTCATAATCCATGGTCGCGACCGTCGTGTCCGACGGCCACCAGTGCCAGCCGAGCTTGTTCATGGCCTCGCCGATGATCGCACCGGACAGTCCCATCGGCTGCTGCGGCATCGGCGGACGCGTCAACGGCGAGAGCGGATCGCCCGACAGGCCGGACGTCCCCATCATGCGGTCGTTCTCTTCGAAGAACGGGGTCAGCGCGTCGTAGTCGATCGGCCAGTCGTCGGCGACGCCGTCGAGCGTCTTCACCTTGAAATCGGAGGGATGCAGCCGCGGCCAGTGCGCGGTGTACATCACCGTCGAGCCGCCGACCGCATTGTAGTTGACGACCTTGATCGGCGAATTGTCGTCATTGATCGGATAGTCCTCGGGCCGGCCGCGGACGTTCGGGCTCGACGACCACTCGCCGTAGAACTTGGCTTCCCAGTCCCGGCCCGTGCTGGGATATTCCGCCGGGTTCATCCAGCCGCCCTGCTCCAGGCAGAGAATGTGCATCTTGGTCTCGGCCAGCGACCACGCCACCGCGGCGCCTGAAGCGCCGGCGCCGATGATCAGGACGTCCACGGGGTCTTTCATCGCGACCTTTTCCTCCCCCTCGCCGCTTCCCGGGCGATTCGGCCTCCGCAGTCCGCAAGGCCGGCGCAAACGATAGGGTCAGAGCGACGGCTGAGTAAAGCCGCGGGGCCGGAATGTCGCACTTCGCAGGGCGCAGACCATTGGTATCGCCACATCCGGATGCTAGGAACGAGCTGCAAGAGCAATCGATAGCGAGACCGTATGTCCTTCGAGAATTCATTTGCCGCCGCCCGCGCTGTCGCGCTTGTTTTGTTTCTCGCTCTATCCGGATTTCTGGCCTCTTCCGGCCCTGCCTCCGCGCTGACGGCGGCTGCGACCGTCCGGGACGCCAATTCCATCCAGCTTGGCGATGTCACCTATCGGCTCGACGGCGTCGACGCGCCCGAGCTCGACCAGGTCTGCATCGACGATCACGCCGATCCCTGGACCTGCGGCATCGAGGCCCGCGACCAGCTGGCCAAGCTGATCGGCAAACGGGCGGTGCGCTGTGACGATGTCGGGCCGGAAAAGAGCTTTGGCAAACGCCACCGTGCGATCTGCACCGCCGAGGGCGACAAGGCCAGCCTGAACGAGCAACTGGTCAAGCTCGGCTTCGCCATCGCCCGCGAGCCGATCAAGGCCAACGTCAAGCCGTCGGCGGCGGAAGCCAAGACGGCCTCGTCCGGAATCTGGAAGGGCTGCTTTGTTGCACCGCAAGAATTCCGCACCGGCAAGAAGGACGGCGCGCTCCTTGGCGCCGCCTGCCGGCCGGATCGCGACAAGGAAATCCGCGCCGTGCTGTTTCCGGAGGAGCTGACCATGCCGCCGAGTTGCGGCATCAAGGGCAAGCTTGCGGTGCGCGCCCGCGTCACCGGCAATATCGGCATCTATCACTTACGGGGCTGCCCGAGCTATCCGGCGACCACCAAGCCGGACCGCTGGTTCTGCTCGGAGGACGACGCCCAGGCCGCCGGCTTCCGCAAGGCCTACAATTGCCGCCGGCCGAAGTGAACAAGTCGTTCACGCAGCCGTGAGCGGTAACCGGAGACAGTATTGATCCGGAATTGAACTCCATGGCGAGTTGCTGCACTTATCAACGTGCGCACGCGCTTTGCGCGAGCGCTTCCTTGGCAGACGATCCTCATTGGATCGTCTTTGCTCGGGCGTTTCCTCCCTAGACTTGGGCCGCTTGTCACAAACAAGCGGCTCTTCTTTTTTGTGCTCCCTAGTTCCGCATCGGCATGATCTGGTCCATCGGCGGCATGTTCTGGTTGAGATGCGCCATGATCCACACGGTGCCGCCGACCACCAGGAAGACGACCAGCAGCCCGAAGGCGAGCGCCAGCACGTTGTTGGTATTGTCAGGCCCCGTGGTGATGTGCAGGAAGAACACGAGATGCACACCCATCTGCGCGATCGCGAGCACGATCAGCGCGACGGGAATGGACGGCTGCCAGACCAGGTCAGTGCCGGCGATGAAGAACGACGTCGCCGTGAGCAGCAGCGCAAGCGCAAGGCCGACGACGTAACCGAGGATGCGCGCGCCGACGCTATGCTGCTCTTCCTCGCCCGGCGCGAGATCGTGCCCGGCCGGAATATGGGTCTGATCGCTCATGCGCCACCCCCAAGCAAATAGACGACAGAGAACACCCCGACCCAGATGATGTCGAGTGCGTGCCAGAACAGCGCAAAGCACATCATCCGCCGCAACACGTCGGCGCGAAAGCCTTTGGCAAAAACCTGCGCCATCATGGTGAGGAGCCAGAGCACCCCGGCGGAGACGTGCAGGCCGTGGCAGCCGACCAGCGAGAAGAACGACGTCAGGAACGCGCTGCGCGACGGGCCGTAGCCGCGCGCCACGAGATCGGCGAACTCGCGGAACTCGATGGCGAGGAAGATCAGCCCGAGCACGCAGGTCACGGTCATGCCGAGATAGAACCAGAACCGGTTGCGCACGTCGGCCGCGATGCTGGCCATGCCGCAGGTGAAACTCGACAGCAAGAGGCAGACCGTCTCGATCGCGACGTTGCGCTGCTCGAAGATTTCCGAGCCCTTGGGGCCGCCGGCGGTCTGGCCGGACAGCACCGCATAGGCCGCAAAGAAGCAGGAGAACATCACGATGTCGGAGAGCAGGAAGACCCAGAAGCCGTAGGCGGTCACGATGCGCTTCGACGCCGGCCCGGGATGCTCGATCACGACGCCGATGTGATGGGGATCGGCATGGGCGCGGCCGACTGTTGCCGTCATCGACATCAGACCGCCCCCGCCATGCTGACGAGGCTGCGCCGCTCCTCGAGATTGATGCGATCGATGCGCGCAACCTCGTCGGCCGGGATGACGTACTCGTCATGGTCGCGCCAGGCGAACACGACGAAGGTCGCGAACGCGCCGATGCCGCCCAGGATCACCATCCACCAGATGTGCCAGATCAGCGCAAAGCCCATGATGGTGGCGAAGAACGCGCAGACGAAGCCGGTCGGCGAGTTCCGGGGCATTTCGATGTCGTGATATTCGGGCACTTCGTGCTCGAACGATTGCTGCCGGGCATGGGTCTTCATGTCCCAATAGGCATCCTCGCCGCGCACATCGGGACTGAAAGCGAAGTTGAACACCGGCGGCGGCGACGAGGTCGCCCATTCCAGCGAGCGCCCGTCCCAGGGATCACCGGTGCGGTCGCGCAGGGCCTCGCGATTCCTGATGCTGACGACGAGCTGCATGATCTGGCAGATCACCCCGATCGTCAGCACGGCCATGCCGGCCGCCGCAACCAGCATCCAGGGCCGCCACGCCGCGACGTCGTAATGCTGCAAGCGCCTGGTCATGCCGAGCATGCCGGCGACATAAAGCGGAATGAAGGTGACGTAGAAGCCGAGGAAGGTCAACCAGAACGCGAGCTTGCCCCAGCGCTCGTCGAGCCGGAAGCCGAACGCCTTCGGAAACCAGTATTCGAAGCCGGCGAAAGCGCCGAACAGCACGCCGCCGATGATGACGTTGTGGAAGTGCGCGACCAGGAACATGCTGTTGTGGAGCATGAAGTCGGCCGGCGGCACCGCGACCAGCACGCCCGTCAGGCCGCCGATGATGAAAGTGACCATGAAGCCGACCGCCCACAGCATCGGCGTCGCGAAGCGGATGCGGCCGCCATACATCGTGAACAGCCAGTTGTAGATCTTCACCCCGGTCGGCACCGCGATGATCATGCTGGCGATGCCGAAGATGGCGTTGACGTCGGGGCCAGCGCCCATCGTGAAGAAATGGTGCAGCCAGACCATGAAGGAGATCACGCAGATCGCCATGGTGGCGAGCACCATGGAGCGATAGCCGAACAGTGCCTTGCCGGAGAAGGTCGAAACCACCTCGGAGAAGATGCCGAAGGCCGGCAGCACCAGGATGTAGACCTCCGGATGGCCCCAGGCCCAGATCAAATTCATGAACATCATGACGTTGCCGCCGGCTTCGTTGGTGAAGAAGTGGAAGCCGAGGTAGCGGTCGAGCAGCAGCATCGCGAGCGTCGCGGTGAGGATCGGAAACGCTGAGACAATCAAGAGGTTCGAGGCCAGCGTGGTCCAGCAGAACATCGGCATGCGCAGATAGTTCATGCCCCTGGTGCGCAGCTTCAGCACGGTCGTGACGAGATTGATGCCGGCGACCAGCGTGCCGGCGCCGGAGATCTGGAGCGACCACGCGTAGTAATCGACGCCGACGCCCGGCGAATAGGACAGTCCCGACAGCGGCGGGAAGGCGAGCCAGCCGGTGCGGGCGAACTCGCCGATCACGAGCGAGAGATTGACCAGCAGCGCGCCGGTCGCGGTCAGCCAGAAGCCGACCGAATTGAGCGTGGGAAACGCGACGTCGCGCACGCCGAGCTGGAGCGGAACGACCAGGTTCATCAGACCGATCACGAACGGCATCGCCACGAAGAAGATCATGATGGTGCCGTGGGCCGAGAAGATCTGGTTGTAATGCTCCGGCGGCAGATAGCCCTGCGACTGGTAGGCCACCGCCTGCTGAATCCGCATCATGATCGCGTCGCTGCCGCCGCGCAGCAGCATCACCGAGGCCAGCAGGATGTACATGACGCCGATCCGCTTGTGGTCGACGCTGGTGATCCACTCGTGCCAGAGATAAGGCAGATGTCCCTTCACCACGACCCAGATCAACACCGCGAGGATCGCAACCAGCACCACTGCGCCGGCGATGAGGGGAATGGGCTGATCAAATGGAATGGCCGACCAATCGAGCTTACCGAGCATCGTGGCCTCCACTGTGCGGCCGCCCGGCATCGGAGAGTAGCTCCGGCCCCGGCCCCGGCGGAATATGCTGGGTCGCGATCAGGTCGAACAGCCGGGGATCGTCGAGGCGGTACGTCGGCCTTCCCCTCTCGATGCCCTGCTGCATCAACTTCGTGTAGCTCTCCTCGTTGAGCACGGCATCGGACTTCGCCGTGGTCGCGACCCAATCCGGAAAGGCGAGCGGCGAGATCACGTTGACGTCGAACATCATGTCGGGAAAACCGTCGCCGGAGAAATGCGCCGACAGTCCCTGAAGCTTGCCCTCGTTGTCGGCGCGCAGGTTCAGCCGCGTCACCATGCCGTTCATGGTGTAGATCATGCTGCCGAGCTGCGGGATGAAGAACGTGTTCATCACGCTCGACGACGTCAGCTGGAAGTTCAGTTCGGCGCCGGCCGGCACCGTCAGCGCGTTGACGGTGGCGATGCGCTGGTCGGGATAGATGAACAGCCATTTCCAGTCGAGCGAGACCGCCTGAATCCGCACTGGACTGCCGGTGCCCGGCACGGGCGCCGCGGGATCGAGCTGGTGCGAGCCGATCCAGGCGACGCCGCCGAGCAGAATGACGGTGAGCGCCGGGATCGCCCACACCACCATCTCGACGCGCCCGGAATAGACGAAGTCCGGCTGGAAGCGCGCCTTGGTATTGGACGCGCGAAACCAGAACGCAAACGCCAGGATCGCGAAAATGGTCGGCACCACGATCACGAGCATGATGAAGACGGAATCGACCAGGATGGTGCTGTTGGCGGCAGCCACCGGCCCTTGTGGATCAAGCAGATTCATCGGCAAGCCACAGGCGATTGGGAGACCCCGGGGCGGAGCCTAGCTTGGGAAAGGCTCCGCAACAAACGCGATCGCAGGAGGTCGGTTCCTGCACGGCGGCAAGCCGTTGGCCGGCATGTGCTTTCACCGTCGCGATACAGCCATGCGTGTTCGGCAGGACGATGTGCACCCGGCGCGACCATCGCCTGGCACGATCGCTCTTCTGCCGCGGCTTGTCCGTGCTATCGTGATGAAAAAGCAGGGAGAAAGCGTCATGCGCCTGAACGACAAGGTTGCGATCGTCGTCGGGGCCGGCCAGAGCCCCGGCGAAGGCATGGGCAACGGCCGCGCCACCGCGCTGACCTTCGCGCGCGAGGGCGCCAGGGTGTTGTGCGTCGACCATCATCTGGAATCGGCACAGGAAACCGTCGCGATGATCGCCGAGAAGAACGGCACCGCCGCGGCCTTCAAGGCCGACGTGACGAAAGCCGCCGACATCAGGGCGATGGTCAAGGACGCGCAGACACGCTGGGGCCGGATCGACGTGCTGCACAACAATGTCGGCGTCAGCCTGTCCGGCGGCGATGCCGAATTGCTAGAGATCACCGAAGAGGCGTTCGACCGCGTCGTCGCCATCAATCTGAAGAGCTGCATTCTCGCTGCGAAAGAAGTCATCCCGATCATGCGCGCGCAGCACAGCGGCGCCATCATCAACATCTCCTCGATGGCCGCGATCACTACCTACCCTTACGTCGCCTACAAGGCGACGAAATCGGCGATGATCGCCTTCACCGAGCAGCTCGCCTATCAGAATGCCGAATACGGCATCCGTGCCAACGTCATCCTGCCCGGCCTGATGAACACGCCGATGGCCGTCGATACCCGCGCCCGCGAGTGGCACAAGACCCGCGCCGAAGTCGAAGCCGAGCGCGACAGCAAGGTGCCGCTGCGCAAGAAGATGGGCACGGGGTGGGACGTCGCCAACGCCGCGCTGTTCCTGGCGTCGGACGAGGCGAATTTCATCACCGGCGTGACGCTGCCGGTGGACGGCGGGGCCAGTGTGAGACGGGGGTAGGTCGAGGCGAGCGCGGTGCCCTTCCCTTCTCCCCTTGTGGGAGAAGGTGACATAGGCGGCCTTCGGCCGCCGTTCTTAAGAACGCCGAAGCGAAGCTTCGGCTATGGCGCCGGATGAGGGGTTGCATCCACGAACTCAACTAACAAAGGGCCTCACGGAGAGAGACCCCTCACCCGGCTTCGCTTTCGCGAAGCCACCCTCTCCCACAAGGGGAGAGGGTGCACTGTCACTGCGGCGACCGACTGACCCGCCAGATCGTGCCGTTGCCGTCCTCCGACACCAGCAGCGATCCGTCCTTCGCAACTGCTACTCCCACTGGCCTGCCCCACACCTCCGTGTCGCTCACCACGAACCCCGTGACGAAATCCTCGTATTCGCCGGTCGGCTTGCCGTCCTTCATCCTGATACGGATCACCTTGTAGCCGGTGCGCTTGGACCGGTTCCAGGAGCCGTGCTCGGCGGCGAAGGCGTCGCCCTGGTATTCGGATGGAAACTGCGTGCCCTGGTAGAAGGTCATGCCGAGCGAGGCCGAGTGCGGCTGTATCAGCACGTCGGGGATCGTCACCTTGTCCTTGAGGTCGGCCCGCGCGCCGGCGTGGCGCGGGTCTTCATTGCTTCCAATATAGAACCACGGCCAGCCGTAGAAGGCGCCCTCCTTCACGCTGGTCACGTAGTCCGGCACGAGGTCGTCGCCGAGGCCGTCGCGTTCATTGGTCGAGCACCACGGCAGGCCGGTCTGCGGCTGGATCGCGAGGCCGACGCAATTGCGGATGCCGGTGGCGTAGATCTTCCGCTCCTTGCCATCGGGATTGAAGGCCAGCACGGTGGCGCGCTCGGTCTCGCTGGCCCAGGCCGCGCCGAGCGGCTGCGTTTTCGACCACGCATCCATCCCGCCCGGCGGCGTGCCCATGCCCTCGGCGACGTTGCTGAGCGAGCCGACCGAGACCAGCATGCGCTTGTTGTCAGGCGTGAAGACGATGTCGCGGGTGGAATGGCCGCCGTCATGCGGCAGGCTTGCCACGATCGTCTCGGCCTTGCCGCGCGCCTTGAGGTCACCGGCCTGATAGGGAAAGCGGACGACGCTGTCGGTGTTGGCGACATAGACCCATTGCGGATTGTCGCCGTTCGGAAAGAAGGCGATGCCGAACGGTTGCCGCAGGCCGCTGGCAAATACCTCATTGGTCGCGACCTTGCCGCCCTCGCCGGCGCGCAGCACGCGGATGGTGCCGGCCCGCGTCTCCGCGACGAAGACGTCGCCGTTCGGCGCCACGCGCACGATGCGCGGAGCACGCAGGCCTTCCGCGAACAGCTCGATCTTGAAGCCCGCCGGCACCTGAAGGGCGGCCTCCGGCGGACGCGGCACCACACGCGACGAACTCGCGACCGACCGCGTGGCGCCGGGCCTGACCAGATCCTGCGGCCGGATCAGCCTGATTGTGCCGGGCTTGTCGGCCTGCCAGTCGCCGTAGGCATCCTTGCCCTGCAGCACCGGCTCGGCCTGTGCGCCGACCGCGGCGGCCAGCAGCAAGCCCACAGATATCACCGCAGTCGAAATCCGGTTCTTCACGTCGTCTTCCTCCCGACCTGCACGTCTCGAACGTCAACGCCGATCGATCCGTAAACGTTCTGCGGCGGGTCAAACGCCTGCCGAATCCCACATCAGCTCATGCCCGCACGATGTGCATCAGCCGCGACCCATCGTACTGGAAAATGCCGTTGATCGGTGCAACACATTGTAAGGGCACGGCCGCCGGTTGCGGTCATCAAAGCTGCGGCATTTGTGTCGCACCTGATGGGGTGATCATGTGGGGATCCATCATATCGGAATGGGCGAGCCTGCTGCTCCGCTGGCTGCACGTGGTGGCGGCGATCGCCTGGATCGGCAGTTCCTTCTATTTCATCGCCCTCGACCTCAGCCTCAAACCCAGGAGCGATCTGCCTGATGGCGTGCAGGGCGAAGCCTGGCAGGTCCATGGCGGCGGCTTCTACCGGATCATGAAATACCTGGTCGCGCCCACCCGGATGCCGGACGAGCTGACCTGGTTCAAATGGGAGGCCTACACCACCTGGCTGTCCGGCTTCGCGCTGATGGTGGTGGTCTATTATCTCGAGGCCGATCTGTTCCTGGTCGACAAGTCGATCCTCGACCTCACCCCATTCCAGGCCGGGCTGTTCAGCTTCTTCAGCCTCGCTCTGGCATGGGCGCTCTACGAGGCCGCCTGCCGCACCGGGCTTGCGCAGCGCGAGCTGCCGTTCGCCATCGGCGGCTATCTGTTCCTGGTCGCACTGACCTACGCCTTCACCCATGTGCTGAGCGGCCGCGGTGCGTTCAACCAGATCGCGGCAATCATCGGCACCATCATGGTCGCCAACGTCTTCACGCTGATCATCCCGAACCAGAAGAAGATCGTGGCGGCGCTGATCGCGGGACAGGCGCCCGATCCGAAGCTCGGCAAGACCAGCAAGGAGCGCTCGGTCCACAACAACTACCTGACGCTTCCCGTCGTCGTGCTGATGATCAGCAACCACTATCCCCTGCTCTACGCCACGCGCTTCAACTGGATCATCGTCGCGATCATCCTGGCGCTCGGCCCCGTGATCCGCCACTTCTTCAACGAGCGTCACGCCGGGCGCAAATCGCCGTGGTGGGTGTGGGGTATCGCCGCCGCGGGGGCGATCGCGATCCTTTTCCTCTCCGCAGCCGGCCCGCGCGAGGTGAAGACCGGTGCGCTATCGGTGCAGCCCACGGTCGCCAATGTCGAGGAGATCGTGATGTCCCGGTGCAGCATGTGCCATACGGCCGAACCGGTCTGGGCCGGGATCGTCACCGCGCCGAAGGGCATATTGCTCGACGCGCCCGAGCACATCCAGCGCAACATCCGCCTGATCGGCCGCGTCGCGGCCTGGTCCACCGCGATGCCGCCCGGCAACATCACCGACATGACCAGCGAGGAGCGTGCCATCCTCGCCGCCTATATCGAGCAGGCGCGCTGACGCCATCACGCGTCGATATCGCGTTTCGCGGAATGAAATTTCCGCATGTCCCGCCGATTTGAAAATGACTTGATCGTCTATCCGGCGTAGATAGGGACAGCGGCCATTCGTGCCGTCCAAATCCAATCTGCATCTGCCGCGGGGAAATCACAGTGGCCCTCAAGAACGTCATCGGTATCGACCACGCCGTGGTCATGGTGAAGGACCTCGACAAGGCCGCCGAGAACTACCGGCAGCTCGGCTTCACGGTCTCGCCGCGCGGCACCCACAGCGCGCATATGGGCACCGGCAACTACACCATCATGTTCGACCCGGACTATATGGAGCTGCTCGGCGTGCTGGCCGCGACCGAGCACAATGCACCGGCCCGCGCCTTCCTCGACACGCGCGGCGAAGGCATCGAGCGCATCGCCTTTACCGCGGTCGATAGCGCCGCCGGCGCGGAGGAAATCCGCGCGCGTGGCCTGACGCCGATCGGCCCGACCGATTTCGAGCGGCCGGTGACGCTGCCCGATGGCGCGGTCTCGGCGGCGAAATTCCGCACCTTCATGTGGCCGACCGCGGAAGCGCCGGGCGGCGTTCGCATCTTCGCCTGCCAGCACAAGACCCGCGAGACCGTGTGGATTCCCGAGCTGATGCAGCACGCCAATGCGGCGAAGCGGATCAGGCAGACGCTGATCGCAACGCCCGAGCCCGCGAAGGAGGCCGCGCACCTCGCGCGCCTGATCGACCGCGAGCCGCAAGCGGAGGCCGATGGCGCGGTCAGCGTGCCTTCCGGCGGCGATCGTGCCGACTTCGTCTATCTGACGCTGGACCAGCTCGGCAAGCGCTATCCCGGCGTGCCGCTCGCGGGCCTCTCCGAGCGCGGCGGCGCGGCGCTGGTGCTGGTCAGCGGCGATCTCGCCGCGACCGAGAAGGCGCTTGGCGCGGCGGCGCGGCGCAGCGGGCCTGCCATCGTCGTGCCGCCGGCGAAGGCCAACGGCACCCTGCTCGCCTTCGTTGCCGGCTGATTTGAACTAATTCTTTAACAAGCGTTTACCGGGCGGCTCTAGGCTTCCGGCCTATCCACGTCGCCCGAGACCAGACGCATGTTCAAAGAGGGATCGCCGATCGTCTATGACGCGCCGGCCGAACTGAAGAAGTGGCCGTCGCTGAAGGGCGAGAGGCAGAAGGACCGAGGTCCGCCCTATCTCGTCTACAACGGCACGCTCGCCGACTGCGTCCGCGAGCTGATGGGCAAGCCCATCAAGGGCATCTCGCTCTACGACATCATGACGAGGCCGCAACCGGCCTTCGACCAGACCGTGTTGTCGCCCGGCGATGCCGCCGAGATCGCGATGCGCAAGGATTTTCCGAAGGCGTAGGCGCTCTGCGCACACTACGCGTGACAGCGCTGCCGTTCCCGTAGATCCGCGGGCGGACGACGCATGTCCTGCGGCGGGAACACCGTACTAACACCGGGCGCCCTTCGGAATCGCAGCTTCGCCGCAATTGCGGTTAATGAAGTCCTCGTCACCGGCGCGGGCGCTGGTCGTTCCCCCACAGTTCGAGGACTCTTACCGAGATGCGATTTCTCGTCGCGGCTTGCGCTGCGTTCCTGATTCTGATGTGCGACGTCGGCTCATCGCCCTCCTGGCAAGCGTCAAGCTTCGACAACTCCACTCCCAAGGCCGACCGCGCCCCCTCGCTGGTGCCCCTGGTCGAACTCTTCCTCGCGAGCGTGCAGGCCATCGAGCTCGCGAACGCGCGCGCTGCTTACGAGGAGACGATCGAACCGGCGCGCACGGTCGAGGCCGTCGTGCAGGCCGCGGCTTCGCCGACCGAACAATTCTGCCACGCGCTCAGGGAAGCGGCCGAGGCCAGCGGCATTCCCGTGCCGTTCTTCGCACGCCTGCTCTGGCAGGAGAGCCGCTTTCGTTCCAACGAGGTCAGCCCGGCCGGCGCACAGGGCGTCGCGCAGTTCATGCCGGAGACGGCGGCCGAGGTCGGGTTGGATGATCCCTTCGATCCCATGAAGGCACTGCCCGCATCGGCGAAATTCCTGCGCAAGCTGCGTGATGATTTCGGCAATCTCGGCCTCGCCGCGGCCGCCTACAACGCAGGTCCCGGCCGCATCCAGAAATGGCTCGCCAGAGAGAGCGAGCTGCCGCGCGAGACGCGCGACTATGTCCGCATCATCACGGGCACCAAGGCCGAGGATTGGACCGAGCGCGCAGAGGCTCTCGCAATCCGGATCGAGCTGCCGCGCGAAGCGCCTTGCGAAGGCGTCGGCAGCCTGTCCAAGACGAAGGACGTCGCCTGGGTTCCGGTGAACCTGACACCGTCGGTCGTCACCATCATGCGCAAGGCCGAGCAGCTGGCGGCGCGGCTCTCGGCGAGCCGTGCACGCAAGCGGTTCGCATCCTTGCTGCGCAAGAATGCCGGGGCCCACGGCAAGGCACGGAGCATGATCGCGGCCCGCGCGGCCGGAAAGAGCGCAAAAGCCCGTGCGATCCGCTTTGCGGCGCGCGAACGCTCCTCGAGCTAGCTCACACCGGCTTCTCGTCGTCGGTGACCGGCGAGGTCACCACCAGGAACACGAGATCGGTCAGGCCCGAATTCGAGATCGCGTGCTCGACGCCGGGCGGCAGGAAGATCACGTCGTGCTTGCGTACGACGTGGTTCTTGCCGGCGATCTCCATCAGCCCCTCGCCGTCGAGCACGTGATAGACCTGCTCCTGCACCTTGTGATGATGCCGCGCGACATAGGCCATCGGCTGGTACATCGAGATGCGGTAGTCGATGCGGCGCGAGCCCGCAGTCTCCGGCATCACCAGCGGCTTTGACAGCGCGCCGCCAAAATGGTTGGGGAATTCGCGCCATGGTACCTCGGCGATGTTGCGGATGAAGGCGCCGTTGCTCTCCTCGGCCATGCTCGTACTCCCTTTCGCGTGTCTCAGTTCACCAGGGCACCGCCGTCGACATAGACGATCGATCCCGTGGCAAAGCCGTTCGCCATGAAGCTCAGGATCTGCTGGGCGATGTCCTCGGCCATGCCGACGCGGCCGACCGGCAGCGCGGCGGCTGTCTTCGCCAGCATCTCCTTGCGCGCGCCTTCCGGCATCGCGGCGCGGATCGGCGTATCGATCACGCCGGGCGAGACCGCATTGACGCGCACCGGCGCAAGCTCGAGCGCGAGCGCGCGGGCGAGCGATTCCAGCGCGCCATTGGCCGCGCTGATGATCGCCGAATTCGGCCGCGGCCGAACGCTGAGGAAACCGGTGACCAGCGTCAGCGAACCGCCCGGGCGGATCTCGGCCGCGCGCGCCACGCGCCAGGCGCCCCAGAACTTGCCTTCCATGGTGGCGCGCACGTCCTCCATCGCGACGGTCTTGAACGGCCCGGTGCGAAGCTGCGCGGCCGTCAGCACGACGTGATCGACAGGGCCGGTGCGGCGGAACAGATCAGCGACGCTCTGATCGTTGGTGACATCAGTGGGAATGGCCGTCACCTTCAGCCGCTCGGCGACGGGATCGAGCTTTGCGGCGCTGCGCGAGGCGATGACGACGTCCGCGCCCTGCGCCTTGGCAAGCTCCGCCGTGGCGAGGCCGATACCCGAGGAGCCGCCAACTACGACGACCTTCTTGCCTGCAAGCGTCATTCCCATCTCCCCGATAGTGTCTTGATTGTCGATCTGTGGGCCGCGATCAGCCCGGCTGGAAGCGTGTCCCGATGCCGGCCTTGCTCTGGCCAAGACCCGGCAATTCCCAGACGCCGGCACCGGCCGGATTGACGTCGGCGGCGATGTCGACGTCGATCAGATAAGGCTTGTTGGCGGCGATGCCCTTGCGGATCGCCTCGCCGATGTCCCCGGCGCGATCGACCCGCACGCCCTCGACGCCGCAGGCGCGTGCCATCGCCGCGAAATCAGGGTTATAGCGCTCGCCCGTCTCCGGGTGCTTGAAGTCGGTCGCAAGCTCACGGCCACCGAGATAACCGCGCTGCAGCCCGCGGATCGAAGCGTAGGCGTAATTGTTCCAGACCACCCAGACCACGGGCAGATTGTACTCGACCGCCGTGCCGAGCACGTTGGCGTGCATGAAGAAGGCGCCGTCGCCGCAGACGGACACGCAGGGCCGATCGGGCGCCGCGAACTTCGCGCCCATCACCCCGGCGACGCCAAAGCCCATCGGGCCAAAACCCATCGAGCCGATCAGCGAATCCGGCCGCTTCGGCTTGCAGAAACCGAGCAGCCAGTTGTGATGGACGCCGATGTCGGAGACGAGGATCGCATCCTCCGGCAATGCCTTGTCGATCTCACTGGCTGCGCGCTGCGGATTGATCGGCGTGGTGTCGTCGGAGAAGCCGGGCGCGACGAACTTGTCCCATTCCTTGCGATAGAGGTCGATCTGCGCGAGCCACTTCTTGCGCGCATCGGACTTCCCAAAGAGATTGTCGCGGCGATCGAGCTCGGCATGCACCTGGCGCAGGAACGTGCGGACGTCGGCCATCAGCCCGAGCGCGACGGGATAGTTGCGGCCGATCTCCTCGGGATCGATGTCGACATGGATCAGCCTGGTCGGCGGGATCGTGAAGGAATAGCCGGGGATCCACGAACTGGACGTGCGATCATCGAAACGAACGCCGAGCGCGAGCAGCACGTCGGCCTGCCGCGTCGCGTGATTGGCCTGATAGTGCCCCGCGCGCGCGACGAGGCCGAGCGCGAGCGGATGATTGACGTCGAGCGCGCCAAGGCCGCTCGCGGACGCCGCCACCGGAATCTGAAGCCGCTCGGCCAGCTTGCGCAATTCGTCCGCCGCACCGCCATAGCGCACGCCCTGCCCGACCAGCATCACCGGCCGTTCGGCCGCGAGCAGCATGTCGACGGCCTTCTCGACGCCGTCAGGATCGGCACCGCAGCGGCTCGAGATGTTGGCGCTCCACTCGGCAGCCTTCGGTGCCTCTTCAGCCGCCGATTCCATGAAGACGTCGAAGGGGACGTCGACCACCACCGGCCCCGGCCGCCCCGTGACCATGGTCTTCCAGGCCTGCCGCACCGCGAGCGGCACCATCTCGCCGCGCGTCGGCTGGAACACCTTCTTGCACATCGTCCGCACGGTGGACGGGAAGTCCGCCTGGTAGTGCCGGTACATCTCCTGGAAGGCGCCGCGGTTGAACTGGCTGGTCGGCACATTGCCGGTGATCGCCATGAACGGCACGGAATCGAGGAAGGCATTGGCCAGCGAGATCGGGAGGTTCGCCGAGCCCGGCCCGCAGGAGGTGAAGGTCGCCGTCGGTCGGCCCGAGACGCGGTAATAGACGTCGGCCATGAAGCCCGCGACGCTCTCGTGATGCACGGAGATCGTCTTGATCTCGGAAGAGCGCTCGTACAGCGCGTCGATGAACTGGATGTTGCCGTGACCGCACAGCCCGAAAACCTGCGGCACCTTTTCCTGAATCAGATAATCGACAATGACCTGGGCGCCATTGAGCATGTTTTTCGACATCAACCCGTCTCCCTCTCGGCCCGACGCCTTCTTCTGTACCGATGCGGGGAACGCGGCCGGTCATCATTGGGCCGCGCGGAGCCTATTTCTCATAATGCTGTACGTCAATTTATATTGTGATAGGCTATCATCCTGAAGAAACGCAGCGCGCCGCGCCGACGGTTGCGCTCGTTGCGTGCTAGTGTCGCTAGATACGGAGTCACGACGATTCACCAGAGAGGGCCTTGTCCTTGAGATCGCGTACCAAGCCCACGACCGGCGAGAAGCCTGCAAGCCCGCGCAAGGCCGCGATCGCCAAACTGGTCCCCGCACCGCAAGCCAGTGGCGACGACGAGGCCGATGACAAGCAGCGCGGTGGCGGCGTCCAGTCGCTCGGCCGCGCCTTCTCGATCCTCGAAGAGGTTGCACGCCATCGCGAGGGGATCGGGCTTGCGGAGCTGAGCAAGCTGGTCGGCCTGCACAACTCGACCACCTTTCATCTCGCAAAGACGATGGTCTCGCTCGGCTATCTTCGCCAGGAGAAGGACAGCAAGCGCTACCGCATCGGCCGACCGCTGTTCGCGCTCGCGGCAAGTGCGCTCGACGAGATCGAGATGGTCAACGTCGCAACCCCCGTGCTGGAGGAGCTGTCGCGCCAGACCAGCGAAAGCAGCCATTTTGCCGTGCGGATGGGCGATGCCGTGGTCGTCATCGCCCGCACCAGCGGGCCCGGCGCGTTTCAGCTGACCGATCGCGTCGGCGTGGTCCGCCCCGCCCATTGCACCGCGCTCGGCAAGATCATCCTGGCATCGCTCCGCCCCGAGCAGCTCCGCCGGTTCATCGATCGCGTGGAGCTGAAACCGTCGACGCCGAAATCCATCAGCGATGTCGGCGCGCTGATGCGCGAGATCGCCGAGGTGCAGCGCACCGGCGTCGCCTTCGACGACGGCGAGTTCAACATGGAAGTGCGCTGCGTCGCCGTGCCGGTGACCGATTTCACCGGGCAGGTGGTCGGCGCGCTCGGCATTTCCGGCCCGATCTGGCGGCTCTCCAACCAGGCGCTGCACGCCAGCGCCCAGGTCGTGCAGGCCGCGGCCGACCGCCTCTCCGCGGAATTCGGCGCCAAGGGCACGGCGCAGAAGGCGCTCACGCAAAAAACCTGAGCCGCGCGCAGGCGGCGATTTTGCCGGTTGACACCGGCAATGGCGTTCGGGATTATCCTCCAGCATTAGAAGAACGTCTCTCACAATACCGGATACCCGGCTTTGAAGGGAGGCACGCGATGCACCCGGGAGGAGACAGACATGATCCGCTATCCGCGACGGACGTTGTTACGGGCGGGCGCCGCCTTCATCGGCGCATCCGCACTGGGGTTTCCCGCCATCGTAAGGGCGCAGGCCGACAAGATCCGGATCGGACATCTGACGCCGCTCACCGGCTTTCTCGGCGTGATCGGCGGCTACGCGCAGCTGGGCGTGAAGCTCGCAGCCGAAGAGATCAACGCGTCCGGCGGCATCCTGGGCAAGCCGATCGACCTGCTCTCGGAGGACTCGATCAATCCGGCGACCGCCGCGACCAAGGCGCAGCGCATGCTGGAGCAGGACGGCGCGGTGGTGCTGCTGGGCGAGATCTCCTCGGCCTCCTCGCTCACCATCATGCAGGTCGCCGAGCGCAACAAGAAGGTGTTCTTCTCGACCGGCGCGCGGTCGGATGCGCTGCGCGGCAAGAACTGCAACAAATACTCCTTCCACTGCGACATCCCGAACACCGTGATGGTCAACGCGGTCGGCACCGCGCTGTCGCAGAAGGGCATGGTGAAGGGCAAGAAGTTCTTCACGCTCACGGCCGACTACATCTTCGGCCACGACCTCCTGAAGGCCGCAAAAACCTTCTTCGGCACGCATGATGCCAACCTGATCGGCGACGAGCTGATCGCGACCGACGCCACCGATTTCAGCCCGTATCTGCTGAAGGCGCGGCAGGCCAAGCCCGACGTGGTCTGCTGCAACCTCGCCGGCAACCAGGTGACCAATCTGGTCAAGCAATATGCCGAGTTCGGCCTGCCCTATCCTTTGGTCGGCTTCAACCTCAACACCGGCGATGCCTGGGCCGCAGGTGCGGGCAATCTCAGCGGCACCTGGCCGACGGTCTGGTATCACACGCTGGACAATCCGGCCTCGCAGGCCTTCGTCGCGGCGTTCAGCAAGAAATACGGCAAGCCGCCGGAGAACCACGCCTGGATCGACTACGTCACGCTGAAGCTTCTGGCTGAAGCGATCAACACGACGAAGTCGACCGACAGCGGCGAGCTGATCGCCTATTTCGAGAAGCAGGCGCAGTTCGACATCGGCAAGGCGCGGAAGGCCTATTTCCGCGCCTGGGATCACCAGCTGGTGCAGGAGGCCTATCCGTTCACGGTCAAGCCGAAGGACCAGATGAAGGACCAGTGGGACATGCTGGTGCTGGGCGAGGCGGTGCCCGCCGCGAACGACCCGCTCGAGACGATCTATCCGACCAGGGACCAGAATCCCTGCGAGATGAAGGCCTGACACGCAGCTTGGACGCACCATGCAGTTCGGGTTCTTGCTGGAACAGGTGGTGAATGGCCTCGTGCTCGGAGGCTATTACCTGCTCATCGCGCTCGGGCTGTCGCTGATCTTCTCCGTCGGCGGCATCGTCAATCTCGCGCATGGCGCCTTCTATGCGCTCGGCGCCTATGTCTGCGTCGAGCTGACGAAACGCTTCGGCTTCGGCCCCTCCGTGGTGATCTCGCCGTTCGTCGTCGCCCTGCTCGGCATCCTGTTCGAACGCTTCATCCTGCGCCGCTTCTACACGGCCGACCCGATCCTCAGCCTGCTCGTGACCTTCGGCCTTGCGATGGTCGCGGAGCAGGCGATCCGCATGATCTGGGGCGCCGCGCCCGTCTCGACCGAGATTCCGCAAAGCTTTCGCGGCTCGGTCATCGTCGGCGACTTCTTGTTCTCGCGCTATCGCCTCTTGATCCTCGCCGTCGTCGCCGCGGTACTGCTTGGCATCTGGCTGCTGCTGCACAAGACCTCGTTCGGGCGCGTGGTGCGCGCCGGCATCCAGCGGCCCGACATGGTCGCCGCCCTCGGTATCCGTTTGCAGCCCTACATGACCGCGATCGTGATGCTCGGCGTCGGCATGGCCGCGCTCGGCGGCGCCTTCTTCGCGCCGATCACGACCGTGCACCCGGCGATGGGTGCCGATATCATGACGGTGGCCTTCGTCGTCGTCGTGATCGGCGGGCTCGGCAGCTTCTGGGGCGTGGTCATCGCCGCGCTGCTCGTGGGCGTGGTGCGCGGCGTCGCCATTCACTTTGAACCCGCGGCCGGCGAAGCCTCGATCTACATCCTGATGTTCCTGGTGCTGCTGGTGCGCCCGCGCGGCCTGCTCGGCGAGCGCATCGAGAAGTTCGAATGAGGAACGCCTCGACCATCGCGAGGCTGAAGCCGCTGCTGATCGCGGCCGTTGCGGTCGTCGCCCTGCCCTTCCTGCTGCGGGCATTCGGCCTGTCGCTCAACACCGGCACATGGATCGTCGGCCTTGCGATCGCGACGATGGGGCTGAACCTCTGCATCGGCTACACCGGCCTCGTCTCGTTCGGCCACAGCGCCTGGTTCGGCATCGGCGCCTATGCCGCCGGCCTGATCCAGCTGCGCTTCCTTCCCGGCGAGATCTGGCTGCCGCTGCTGGGATCGATGCTCGTCGTCGCCATCGCCTCGACCGCGATCGGCATGCTGATCCTGCGCCGGCGCGGTGTGTACTTCTCGCTGCTGACGCTGGCCCTCGCCGCGCTCGTCTACACCACCGCCTTCCGCTGGACCAGCCTCACCGGCGGCGAGGACGGGCTCGGCGGGCTGAAGCGCGGCGGCATCGGCTCCGTCAGCTTCGACAGCGCACTCAACTACTACGTCGTGGTCGCGGCGATCGGACTCGCCGTGCTCTATGTGCTGATGCGCCTGGTGCGCTCGCCGTTCGGGCATGTGCTGGTGGCAATCCGCGAGAACCAGCTGCGCGCGAGCTTTCAGGGCTATCCGGTCGAGCGCTACAAACTCGCGGTGTTCGTGATCTCCGCCGTCGTCACCGGCCTTGCCGGCGCGCTGATCGCGTTCCTGAACTATCTGGTCTCGGCCGAAGCCGTCTCGGTGCCGTTCGCCGGCGAGCTGCTGGCGATGGTCGTGATCGGCGGCATGCGCAGCCTGCTCGGCCCCGCGCTCGGCGCGCTGTTCTTCATCCTGTTCCGCGAACTGTTTTCGATCTGGACCTCGGACTGGCTGTTCTGGTTCGGCCTCACCTTCGTGGCCTTCGTGATGTATTCGCCCGGCGGCCTCGTCGGCATCAGCGCGCTGATCATGCGGCGCTTCCGTCCTGCTCCTGAAGAATCGGCGGCGATGAGCCGGCGCAAGATCTATGAGGGCCTGCCGCTGCCGGACTTCCTGCGGCCGGAGTCGCTGAAGGGCACGGTGCTGGAGGTCAGCGGCGTGTCGCGAAAGTTCGGCGGCATCCGCGCCGTCGAGAACGCGAGCATCAAAGTCGCCGCCGGCGAGATCCACGCGCTGATCGGCCCGAACGGCGCCGGCAAGACCACGCTGTTCAACCTGGTCTCCGGCCTCTACGCGCCGGACCAGGGCACCATCCGCCTGCAGGGGCGCGACATCGCCGGCGTGCCGGCGAATCTGATCTGCCACCGCGGGCTGGCGCGCTCGTTCCAGATCACCAATCTGTTTCGCGGGCTGACCATCTACGAGAATCTGCGGCTGTCGCTGCAGGCGCGGCACGCCATGCGTTTCAACATCTGGAACGACATCGACGCGTATCCGGAGATCCACGCCGAGACCGCGGCGCTGACGAAATTCCTCGGCCTCGAGGGCATCGAGGAGATCGAGGGCGGCGAGCTCTCCTATGGCGGGCAGCGGCTGGTCGATCTCGGCATCGCGCTCGGCTCCAGGCCGCAGGTGCTGCTGCTCGACGAGCCGCTCGCCGGCCTTGCCGCGGCCGAGCGTGAGCGGGTCTCCAACCTCGTCAAGAACATCGCGGCCAACATTCCCGTGCTGATCGTCGAGCACGACATCGACCGCGTGCTCGGCTTCTCGCAGGTCGTGACAGTCATGAACCAGGGCGAGGTGCTGATGTCCGACTGCCCCAAAGCAGTCCGGGCCGACCTTCGCGTGCAGGAGATCTATACCGGCAAGGGCATTCCCGCCGTCGCGCATCGGCGCAGCACTGAGGAGGCCGGCGCGCAGGAAACCGTGCTGCGTCTCGACAGCGTCAATACGTTCTACGGCAAGAGCCACATCCTCAATGACGCCGCGCTCGACGTGCGCGAGGGCGAGATCGTCGCGCTGCTCGGACGCAACGGTGCCGGCAAGTCGACGCTGCTGAAAACCATCGCCGGCCTCGTGCCGGCAGCGTCCGGCAGCATCGCGTATCGCGGCACCGACATCGCAAGCCTCCCCGCCCCCGACATCGCGCGCCGCGGCGTCGGTTATGTGCCGCAGGGACGCGGGCTGTTCGCCGGCATGACCGTGCGCGAAAACCTCGCGCTCGGGCGCCTCGCGCGCAAGACCGACGGCAGCGACGGCGTGGTCTGGGACGAAGAACAGATCCTGCAATACTTCCCGCGGCTGAAGCAGCGCATGAATATCGCGGCCGACTACCTCTCCGGCGGCGAGCAGCAGATGGTCGCGGTCGCCCGCGCGATGTCGGGCAATGTGCGCCTGCTGCTGCTCGACGAACCCTTCGAGGGCCTTGCGCCGGCGGTGACGCTGGAGCTGTTCAGGGTGTTCGACCAGCTCCGCCGCCACATGTCGATCGTGATCGTCGAGCACAATCTCGACCTCGTGCTGGCACTGGCCGACCGCGTCTTCGCGCTGGAGCGCGGCGCCGTGTTTCACCAGGGACCGGCGGCGCCGCTGCTCGACGATCTCGGCTATCGCAAGCAGATCCTGTGGCTGTGACGGCTGCGCGAAGCGTCACAAGAGGTCGTCATGCCCGGGCTTGTCCCGGGCATCCACGTTCTTCAGTGCCGCGGACGCCCTACTCCGCCTTGATGTTCGCTGCCACCACGACCTCGGCGAGCTCCTTGGTCTCCTTCGCGATCTTCGCGGCGTACTCGGCCGGGCTGAGCACGCTGACGACGCCCTGCGAGCCGAGCTTCTCCGCGACCGCCGGATCCCTGGCGGCGGCGACGATCTCCCGGTGCAGCGTCTCCAGGATCGGCGCGGGCACAGCCTTCGGCATGAAGAAGCCGACCCAGAACGACAGGTCGAAGCCGGGATAGCCCGCTTCCGCAACCGTCGGCACGTCAGGCAACGACGGCAGTCGCTCGGCGGAGGACACCGCGAGCGCGCGCAGCTTTCCGGCTTTCACCAGCGGCACGGCGGAGAGCGGATCGAACACCGCCAGCACCTCCTGCGCGAGGATGCCGACCTCGGACGCGGCCCCGCCGCGATAGGGCACATGGATCATCTTGATGCCGGCCTTCTGGCCGAGCAGCTCCATGGCGAGATGGGCGAGGTTGCCGTTACCGCCCGAGCCGTAGGCAAGCTCGCCTGGCCTCGCCTTCGCTGCGGCGACGAGATCGGCCACGGTCTTGATGTCGGCGGTCTTGGGGTTCTCCGGATTGACCACCAGCACCAGCGGCGCCGACACCACGGTCGTCAGCGGCGCGAAGTCGGCTTGCGGGTCGTAGCGAATGTCCTTGAACAGCGTCTTGTTGAGCGTGATGGTGGAGGAGTTGCACGCCAGCATCGTGTAGCCGTCGGCATCCGCATGCGCCACGCCCTCGGCGGCGATCATGCCATTGGCGCCGGCGCGGTTCTCGACCACGAAGGGCTGCCCGAGCTTGTTGCTCAGCCTGTCGCCGATGATCCGCGCGACGACATCGACCGGTCCGCCCGCGCTGAAGCCGACCATGATCTTGACCGGCCGCACCGGATATTTCTGCGCGAGCGCCTCTGTCGACAGCGCGCAGGCGCACAATCCGGCGATGACTGCCAGCAGGCGAGCCGTTCGTTGCATTTCTTCTCTCCCCAGACTTCAGTGCCGCTTGTGCATGTTTGTTGGTACGGCGCGTTCGGGGATCATGATGAGCGGCCGCACGGGAATTCGCAATCGCGTTTCCACGCAGTCATTCCGCGGCACGGCACGCGCGGGCCGGCTCAAAACAAAAAGTGCGAAAACAACCCCATGCACAGTAGCCGGCGCTTGAGAGAACAAGGACTTGCGCGCTTCGCAATGCCGTTTGACTCGTCGGGCAAAACACCGGCAGAATGCCATCATTGCAACAATCGTGAGCGTGACGGCCGGCCCGACCAGGGCCGCTCCGACGTGGTTGCGCGTAAACCCTTCATCGACATCTGAAAATTCGCATCCGCGCGCAGCAGCGAACGGTCGTTCGCGCGCGCCTGCGCCGGCAAAGGACACAGCACATGACGACAGCACCGAACCGCCGCATCACCTCGCCGCTTGCGACAAACGATCGCGGCGGCCCCGCCGCGAGCCCGCGGATCAGACTCTACAAGCGCCGCATTGCGATCAGCCATCCGGACCCGCAGGCCGGCGAGCGGCTGCTCGCCGAAGCGCTCGGCGCCGCCGACCGCGACGCGCTGCACGGCATGCTGAGGCAATTGGTCAAAGCCAGCGCGATCGGGCAGAAGCCCGATGAAGCCAATCTCGCCTTCATGGTCTCGATGATCAGGAGCATCGCGCCGAAGGATTCCATCGAGGCCATGCTGGTGTCCCAGATGGTTTCCGTTCACGTGGCGGCGATGCGCTGCGCCTGTCGTCTCGCCTGCACGGACAATCTTCCGCAGCAGGAAAGCGTCACACGCGCATTGACCCGGCTGACCCGCACCTTCGCCGCTCAGGTCGAGGCCCTGAGCCGCCACCGCAACAGCGACGAGCGCGCGATCACGGTGCGAAACCTGTCCGTGCAGGACGGAGGACAAGCGGTCGTGGGCAACGTCACGCAGCATGCGAACGTGCTTGTCGCGGAGGCGAGCCCGCGCGAGGCAACGCAAGGCGCCAACCCATGACCGGCGACCACACGCGAAACACCGCCCCGATGCGGGCCAGTCCCCGCTGCGGCGCCCGAACCCGCGATGGCGATGCCTGCCGCGCACCAGCCGCACACGGCAAGGCGCGCTGCCGTATGCACGGCGGCGCGCTGAGGACCGGTGCGCCGCGAGGAAACCAGAATGCGCGCACGCACGGCGCCTTCACACAGGACGGCATCGCGGAACGACAGGCGATCCAGGCGTTGCTGGACGAAACGCGGAAGCTGTTGGTCGAGATGAAGTCAAGCTGACGGCCGAGAACTAGATCATCATTGTCGAGTCGACCCGCACGTTCGGGAAAGACGCGATGACGGCCATCGTCGTCAGCCAGTGGATGCGCGCCGGCGGTGCAACCTTCGACGAAATCGGAGGTCCAGCCACGGCGGCGCTGGCGCTGAGGAATCCGCAACGGCCGGTTCAAATGGCCGCCTTTATCCTCGCAGCGTAGAGCCTGTTGCCGCGCCTCGAATGGTTTCGAAGCTGGTACGTTGCAACGCGGCTCGCCTCTCGGCAATGGCATTGCTCAAGAGGTCGAGCACCAGCCCAAATGCGGCGAGTTCCTCTTCCTCGATAGCGCCGTCATCGTAGCACTCGAGCGTTTCAGCGATGATGGCGTCCGCCTCACTCTGCAGGGTCAGCAGTTCCTGGTTGGATTCCGCGGTACGCGCGCTCGAGACCATGGCGAGGATTCTCTTGCGATGGCTGGTGTTGTCCTCCCTTTCGTCGCGGTTCAAATAGCGGCGCAACCAGGCGGCGGCCGAGCCGATCCCGGAGAGAAGCAGGAGCCCGAACCAGAAGAGATCGCCGTAGCGGTCGAGAAAGGTGCGTTCGTTGCCGTCGATGACGGCCGCCGCTCCCCGATGTACCGGCAGCTCGGTGTCCTTCTCGAGGTCCGGCTTGGTGATGTGTGCAGCGCCAGGGACCTGCTTCGCAATCGCCTGACGGACGGCAAAGAGCTGCCGGAAAAACGCGGCTGCCGTGGTTTCGGACATGCTCTTTCTTGCCACGATGAGGTGGCTGACGCTGACCGTCTCGACCTTGTCACCCGGCCAGGCCGGATCCCCATTGAAGACGCTGGGCGGAATTTCCTCCGATTCATACCGGGGATGCTTCAAGGCGATCGCTTCCGATGTCTCGATGTCGAGAAACTTCGGTTCGCCGCGGGCCCGCGCCGTAGCAGCAACGGCGTCGGATGTGATTTTGCTGTCGAGTGGCCCGACTGCCATGAACGCATCGAGGGTGAGATCGCGCGCCATCTCCCCGATCTGTTCAGTGCCAAAGTGCGTCACCGCGACCTTCTCGGCGTCCACGCCAGCGGCGCTCAGGATGACCCGCAGCAACGCGGCATTCACGGGGGTCCGCCCAATCACGCCGACACGGTGCCCCGCGAGATCGGCGACCTCCTTGATTTTCGGCGACCGCTTTCCCTTCGAGCCCTTGCCCGCAGGCACGGAGGGCGCCCACAGCACAACGAAGTTCTTACGCACGACGGCGACGGTCTGCGCCTCGGCGGGCATTTCCAGATCAGCGCGGCCGACGGCAAGGTCCGCCTTGCCAGCCCCGAGCAGGGCGAGAGACTGCACCGCCCCGTCAGTTTTGATCGGAGACAGCCTGACGGTTCGACTTTCGCTCCTGAAGGCATCGGCCATTGCCTCGATGACTTTGTAATCATCGCTGCCGGGCGGTCCAACGGCGATGCGGAGAACCTCCGGCCGCAATGCGTAGTAGAGTGCACCCGCGGCCGCACCAAAGACAAGAAATCCAACGGCGAGAGCCAACAGTAAGGAATTGCTCCTCCTCCGCTCTCGGCGGGCCGCGTCACTGGTCGTCTTGCTTGTACTCTCGGTGGAAGACATTGCCGCCGCCAGCTGCAGATCCTGGTCCCCATGATACCACATCTTCCCGGGAACAACGTCCTGACGGCCGGCCTCGTCTCAGGCAGCGGCGTCGGACGTGCCTGACGTCACGGCGGTAGCATCGCTATTCGCCAGGGATACGATCAGCGAGCAAAGACAGGTGAGAGGCGTGGTCATGCGTGGGTTCCCGACTTGCCCCGCAAATCGACCGCAGGAACGACGCTGCGCCCAGCCAACCGCGATCCGCGCCGCGGGCTCGATCGCGTGCTTCGGCGTCTGCGCGCAAGGGAAGGCGCCGGGGCTCCTATCCGCCAACAGGCCCAGAAAGCGCTTGCAGGCCCGCCTCAATAGCCGTGATGTCCTGTTCGATCTGAGCGATCGACAACTGGCAATCAAAGCCCGTCCGGGCCTTCAGATCGACCGCAAGGCGCCGGCGGTGCATCCTGAGATCCTCAAGCGACTGGCGGTCCTTCAGTCGAGTATAGCCGTCAACAATCAACTCAATCGCGTGCGACATCACACTACCCCAATAAAAATTCGGATTCCCAATGGGACTCAGCGTAGGGGCAGAAGGACGCCGGGGAAATGATACCAACGACGTAGCTGCCCTGCCCCGGCGCAATCGTCTTGGCATCCCTATTGCTGGATTGCACACAAACCTCAGACCCGCGACGAGGTCTGTTTCAGATTGAGGCGATCACATGCAGCCAACGTCCCGTTTCGACGCGACCTTCTTGCACCTCCACGCTCTCATTGCCGACTTGGACTGGCGAGTCCGGATGCTCGATGCCGATATTCGGGAGGAAGAGGACAAAGCTGGCAATGCCGACCCGAGCAGTTCCACCTATCCCATGCTTGCTCAGACGATGAGGACACGCCAGGACAATCTCCGCGCTTCGATCGCGATGTTGGAGAGCCGCCTTCCCGCGGATGTTGCGCGGGCGGCCTAACGGCCGCGACTGCTTCCTGAGCTCACAGGATGGGCTGAGCTCTTCGCGAACCCATCATCGTTGCGATTGAGCCCGCAGGACGGGTCGAGCTTTTCGCGAGGCCCATCATCGTCACGAATGGATCGATGGGTTTCGTTTGCTCTATCCATCCTACGATCTCGTCGAACAGCGCGAGGTCGACGACATCGAAGCAATCTGCCATCTTGTCTGGCGGGCCTTGCACTAAGGCTGCCACTCCCGAGGTTGGCACGGGCCGCTTGATCATGTACCCCACCCAAAACCATCTCGGGACGGGACACTCATGGCCACCGCCACCACCAACGACGCGGGAGGCGCCACCCGCGCGCTGATCTTCGCGCTGGTCGCCCTTGCCTGCGGGCACATGCTCTCGACCTTGCTGCGCACGATTCCCGCCATCAGCCTCGACCTGATGGCGGCGGATTTCCACGTCAAACCGCAGGCACTGGCGAGCCTGACCTCGGTCTATCATTTTGCCTTTGCGGCGGCGCAGATCCCGGTCGGCGCGGCGATGGACCGGTTCGGCGTGCGGCCGGTGTCGCTCGGCCTGCTGGCGGGAACCGTGTTCGGCGCGGTCGCGTCGGGCTTTGCGACCGGCCCCGAGAGCTTTGCGGTCGGCCAGCTCATGCTCGGCGTTGCGACCTCGGGCATGCTGATGTGCCCGATGACGCTGGCCGCCAAGCAATTGTCGGCGGCGCGCTTCGGGCTGTGGTCGGGCGCGATCCTCTCGATCGGCAATATCGGCATGCTGCTGTCGTCGAGCCCGCTCGCCTTCGTGGTCGACACCTGGGGCTGGCGCGCCGGATTCTGGATCTCCGCAGCTGGCGGCGTCGCAGTCGCGCTCGCGGTGTTCGCGCTGGTGCCGAACCAGCCGGCCGAGCACAAGGATCACTCCTCGCCGATGTCGCAGATGATCGAGGTGCTCAGGCTCGGCCTGTCGCGGCCGCTGCGTGGCCTGATCGCGCTGGCGCTGGTGTCGCTGGCGACCTCGCTGGTGCTGCGCGGCCTGTGGGGCGGACCGTGGCTCATGGACGTCAAGGGATTGTCGCGGATCGAGGCCGGCAACCAGCTCGGTGCGTTCACGCTGGCGATGATCGTGGGGCCGCTCCTCATCGGCATGATCGATCGCAGGCTCGGCCGCCGCCGCGAGCTGGTGGCCGGCTCGCATCTCGCCGGCGCCTTGCTGCTGGCGCTGATGGCGCTTGGCGCGCCGCACTTTGCGGTCTCCGCACTGTTCGGCGTAGCCGTGATGCCGCCGCAATACGACCTGGTGCTGTTCGTGCTGATTGGCTTGGCGACCTCCGCGCAGCCGCTGCTGTTCGGCATGTCCAGGCAACTGGTCGACGCGCAGGTCGCGGGCAAGGCGCTCGCCGCGATCAACCTCGCCTTCTTCCTCGGCGCGGCGCTGATGCAGTCGGTCACCGGCGCGGTCGCAGCGCTCGCGGGCCTGCCGGCGGTGCTGCTGTTCATGGCGCTGGCGCTTCTGGTGGGCACGCTGATCTTTTTGGCCTATACGTCGCCGCGACCGACGCTAGACTAGCGTCGCACTGTCCCGTCTCGCTCCCGGCAACCCCTCAGCCTTGCCGTTCGTCAAAGGAATAACTCATGCCTGTCGACACCAAAGCCGCCACCGACCGCCTCATGCGCTTCCTCTCTGTCGAGGGCGTCACCGGACAGGAGGCAGCGATCGGGCGTGAGCTCACCGCCGCGCTGAAGGAGAGCGGGGTGCCGGCGAAGGCGATCCGGCTCGACGACGCCAACACGCGCATTCCGGTGCCGACCGAGACCGGCAACCTCATCGTCGACCTGCCCGGCCGCGGCGCGCTGCACAACCAGCCGCGCATCATGTTCATGACCCACATGGACACCGTGCCGCTGTGCGCCGGCGCCAAGCCGAAGAAGTCGGGCCGCAAGATCGTCAACGAAGCGAAGACCGCGCTCGGCGGCGACAACCGCTGCGGCTGCGGCGTGCTGGTGACGCTGGCCGCCGAACTCGCCAAGCAGAAGCTCGATCATCCGCCGATCACGCTTTTGTTCTGCGTGCGCGAGGAGAGCGGGCTCTATGGCGCGCGCCACGTCAAGCTCGACGAGCTCGGCTCGCCGGTGATGGCGTTCAACTATGACGGCGGCTCGGCCTCCAACGTGATCATCGGCGCCGTCGGCGCCGATCGCTGGACCGTCGAGATTTTCGGCCGCGCCTCGCATGCCGGCGTCGCGCCCGAGCGCGGCATCTCCTCGACCATGATCATGGCGCTCGCGCTCGCGGACGCGAAGGCCGGCGGCTGGTTCGGCAAGGTGGTGAAGGGCAAGCAGCAAGGCACCAGCAATGTCGGCCCCGTCACCGGCGGCGAGGGCCGCCCGGCGGGCGATGCCACCAACGTCGTCACCGACTACGTGCATGTGCGCGGCGAAAGTCGCAGCCACGACGGAAAATTCTTCAAGGAGATCACCAAAGCCTACAAGGCCGCATTCGAGAAGGCGGCCAAGAAGGTCACGAACGCGCAAGGCAAGTCCGGCAAGGTCAAGTTCAAGGCCGAGACCGACTATTACCCGTTCCGCATGAAGGACAACCTGCCGGTCGTCAAACGCGCGATCGAGGCGGTGTCCGCGGTCGGCGGCACCCCGAATGTCCGCGCCGCCAATGGCGGGCTGGATGCGAACTGGATGGTCCGCCACGGCGTTCCGACCGTGACGTTCGGCGCGGGGCAGAACGAGGCGCACACGGTCGACGAATGGATCAATCTCGACGAATACGACCGCGCCTGCGCGCTGGCGCTCCAGCTCGCGACGATGCGGTGAGCTGGTTTGCGCGGCGCGCGCTTGCCCGGCGGCGCGCGCCGGCCTAGCCTGCAAGGAAAACGCAGGGAGGCTGCATGGCGCGCATCGCAACAATGGAGACCGGATTCTACCGGATCCCCCTCCCCGTCACGCTCTCCGACTCCACGCATGGCGAGATCGCGGCGTTCGAGCTGATCACCTGCCGCGTGCGCGATGCCGATGGCGCCGAGGGCGTGGGCTACACCTACACGGTCGGGCGCAATGGCGGGGCGACCGCCGACATCCTCAAGCGCGAGATCCCGCCGCTGGTCGAGGGCCGTGAGGCCGACGACACCGAGGCGATCTGGCACCATGTCTGGTGGGGCCTGCATTATGGCGGCCGCGGCGGGCCGGCGGTGCTGGCGCTCTCCGCACTCGACATCGCGCTGTGGGATCTGAAGGCGCGGCGCGCAGGCCTGCCGCTGTTCCACCTGCTCGGCGGCTTCGACGCGCACGTGCCCTGCTATGCCGGCGGCATCGACCTCGATCTCTCGGTCGAGGCGCTGCTGAAGCAGACCGACGGCAATCTCGCAAAGGGCTTTCGCGCCATCAAGATGAAGGTCGGCCGCCCCGATCTCAAATCCGACGTCGCCCGCGTCGCGGCCATGCGAAAGCATCTCGGCGACGGCTTTCCGCTGATGGCGGATGCCAACATGAAGTGGACGGTCGAGGACGCGATCCGCGCCGCGCGCGCCTTCGTTCCGTTCGACCTCACGTGGCTGGAAGAGCCGATCATTCCCGACGACGTCGCGGGCCATGCGCGCATCATGCAGGCCGGCGGCGTGCCGATCGCCGCGGGCGAAAATCTGCGCTCGCTGTGGGAGTTCAAGAACTACATCGTCGCGGGCGCGGTGTCCTATCCCGAGCCTGACGTCACCAATTGCGGCGGCGTCACCACCTTCATGAAGATCGCGCGGCTGGCCGAGGCCTTCAACCTGCCCGTCACCAGCCATGGCGCGCACGACATCACCGTGCACCTGCTCGCGGCCTGCCCGAACCGCTCCTATCTCGAGGCGCACGGCTTCGGGCTGGACAAGTACATCGAGCATCCCCTGGTGCTCGAGGACGGCAAGGCGCTGGCGCCGTCGCGGCCCGGCCACGGCATCGGCTTCGACTGGAAGGGATTGGCGAAGCTGGCGTGATGCTCATTGCTCGTCATTCCGGGGCGCGACGAAGTCGCGAGCCCGGAATCCATCGGGCCGCAGAGATAGCCGCGCGATGGATTCCGGGTTCGCGCCAAGAGGCGCGCCCCGGAATGACGGCAAGAGAAGTGGCAAGCTTTGCTGCACGCGAGGCATTCCAAGGGGCTTGATGCAGGGCACCCATAATCGGCTATGCTCGGAGTAGCCGGCCCTCCCTTTGCGAAAGATCCCCCTGCCTTGACACCCGAGCTGCACCAGAAACTAACCGCATGGCGCCGCCATTTGCATGCCCATCCCGAACTGTCGCTCCAGGAGAAGGCGACCGCGGCCTTCGTGCAGGACAGGCTCACCGAGCTCGGCATTCCCTTCGAGGCCGGCGTCGGCGGCCACGGCGTCGTCGCGACCTTGACGCGCGGGCACGCGCAGGGCCGCGTCGGCCTGCGCGCCGACATGGATGCGCTGCCGATCACCGAGGATACCGGCCTGCCCTACGCCTCGAAGACATCGGGCGTGATGCATGCCTGCGGCCATGACGGACACACCGCCTCGCTGCTCGGCGCCGCGGCGCTGCTCGCCGCCGACACCAGCTGGAGCGGCACGGTCGATTTCATCTTCCAGCCGGCCGAGGAAGGCTATGGCGGCTCGCGCGCGATGGTCGGCGCCGGGCTGTTCGAGCGCTTTCCGATGGACCGGGTGTTCGGCTTCCACAACTGGCCGGGCCTGGCCGCCGGCACCATCGCGGTCCATGACGGCGTCGTCATGGCCTCGGGCGGGCGCGTCACCATCACCATCGAGGGCCATGCCGGGCACGCCGGCATGCCGCATCTGACGCGCGATCCGGTCATGGCGGCCGGTCATCTCATCGTGGCGCTGCAGTCGATCGTATCGCGCAGCGTCGATCCGCTCGACACCGCCGTACTCTCGCTCTGCACGATCGAGGGCGGCACCGCACCGAACCAGATCGCCGGACGCGTCACCATCCGCGGCACGCTGCGGTTTCATCGCGAGGCGGTCAAGGATGTCCTCCTCGCGCGGATCAGCGAGATCTGCGCCGGCGTCGCCACGAGCTTTGGCGTCAGGGTCACGCCCGAGATCGTCATGGGCGTCGGCGTCGTGATCAACACGCCTGATGAGGCGAGCCTTGCACGCACCGCCGCGGAGAAGGTGCGGGCCGAGGTCAGGCGCGACCTTGCGCCCAGCATGGCCGGCGAGGATTTCGCCTTCTACCTCCAGCAGCGGCCCGGCGCCTTCGTCTGGATCGGCAACGGCGAACTGCGCGACGGTGCCGAGCTGCACGGCCCGCGCTACGATTTCAACGACGCGATCCTGCCGGTGGCATCGCGCTGGATGGCAGAGGTCGCCAAGACGGCGCTGGCGTCGAACTAGGAACGCCCCGTGGCTCCCCCGGACCGGTTGCGCTAGGATAAAAGCTCGTTCGAGCCCGCGAGATCCGGATGAATCGGCGCGAATTCGTTTCGGGATTGACGGCCGCAGCCGCGTTTGCCGGCGTGGCGCCGACGGCTGCAGCAGCGGAAGGCAGGCGGGTCGCGCTGGTCATCGGCAACGGCGCCTACAGCAACGTTCCCGCGCTGCTCAATCCGCCGAACGACGCGAGCGACATCGCTGCGGCGCTGAAGCGGCTAGGCTTCACCGTCTCCCTGGCCACGAACGCCAACTTCGATGAGATGCGCCGCGGCCTGATCGCATTAGGACGCGACGCCGCCGGCGCCGACATGGCGGCCGTGTATTTCGCTGGCCATGGCATGGAGATCAACGGCGAGAACTGGCTGATCCCGGTCGACGCAGCGCTGAAGCGAGACACGGACGCGGCGAATGAAGCCATCAGCCTGCAAAGCGTGATGTTGCAGGTGTCCAATACCACGAGCCTCGGCCTCGTCATCCTCGACGCCTGCCGCGACAATCCTTTTGCCGTCAGGATGAGCCGCTCGCTCGCCACCCGGGCGGCCACGATGGGCGGGCTCGGCCGCATCGAGCCCACCGGTAACGTTCTCGTCGCCTATGCCGCGCGCGACGGCACCACGGCGCTTGACGGAGATGCGCGCAACAGCCCGTTTGCAGCGGCGCTCCTGCGCAACATCGAGGCGCCCGGCGTCGAGGTGACCTTCATGTTCCGCAATGTCCGCGACGACGTGATGGAGGCGACCCGCAACCAGCAGCAGCCGTTCGTCTATGGTTCGCTGTCACGCAAGGCGATCTACCTTGCTGGACCGCCGCCCGCCGGTGCCGACGGTGCGGCGCCGCTCGGCCCGCTTCCGGCCGTCGTCTCGCCCGCTCCGCCGCGCAGGCCGACGTCGTCGACGATCGATCCCGCGCTGGTCGGCACTTGGGAAATCATGGTGCCGAATGGCCGCGGCCAGTCGCGCTGGATCTGGGAGATCATGGGCGACGGTACCTACAGGTTCCACGCCGAGCCGCAGCGCTCGGCGCGTCCGCACGAAGGCACGATCACTGCCGCGAACGGCCGCTGGACGTTGCGTGCCCTCAGGGGCCTGTCAGGCTACAGCGACGGTGGCGCATACGAGATCCACGATGCACAGGCTGTGATCACAGGCAAGCTCGGCACCGGCGCCTGGAAACGCAGCGCCGAATAGCGGCGCCTCCGCTGGATGACGCTGCCTCGGCGAAACGCCGACGATGCTGCTGCGCCGCTCACCCTTCATGCAACCCTCTAAACATGCTGCGGCGATGGTTCCGGGCGGGACGCACCCGCCGGGCGCTCAAGCGCGCGCTTGACGCATAGAGCTCAGACAGGTCTAATGAGTTTATAGAACAATTGTTCGCATTCCGAACAATGATCGATCGGCCAAAGCGGGATCACAACACCGCATCCGCGTCACCGGAGGAAACGTCACCGATGCAAGCCATCCTCAACGGCGAGAGCACGCTTATCGTCGCGATGATCGTCGCCTACATCGCCTTCACGTCCTGGCTCACGCTCAAGCTGCGCAGCAGGACCAGCGACCAGTTCATGACCGCTGCGCGAGCCATGCCGGCCATTGTCGTCGGCGTGCTGATGATGTCCGAGTTCGTCGGCGCCAAGTCGACCGTCGGCACTGCGCAGGAGGCGTTCCAGTCGGGAATGGCTGCGGGGTGGGCCGTGCTCGGCGCCTCGATCGGCTTTCTGCTGTTCGGCCTGCTGATGGTGAAGAAGCTCTACAATTCCGGCGAATACACCATCTCGGCCGCGATCGCGCAGAAGTACGGCAAGTCGACCATGCTCACGGTGTCGGTGATCATGATCTACGCGCTGCTGCTGGTGAACGTCGGCAATTACGTCAGCGGCGCGGCCGCGATCTCCACCGCGCTGCATGTGAGCCTGCCGGTCGCGATGTGCATCATCGCAGTGGTCTCGACCTTCTACTACGTGTTCGGCGGATTGAAGGGCGTCGCCTGGGTGACGATCCTGCACAGCGCCTTCAAGGTCGTCGGCATCCTCATCATCTTCGCGGTCGCGATGTCCCTGACCGGCGGCATCGCGCCGATCCAGGCCAAGCTTCCCGCCTATTACTTCACCTGGGACGGCAAGATCGGCTTCACGACGATCTTCGCCTGGACCTTCGGCACGGTCGGCGCGATCTTCTCGACGCAGTTCATCGTGCAGGCGATCTCCTCGACCCCGAGCGCGGATGACGCCCGCAAGGCGACCTTCTATGCGGCGGCGTTCTGCCTGCCGCTGGGCTTCCTGCTCGCGCTGATCGGCGTCGCCGCGAAATATCTCTATCCCGACATGAACAGCCTCTACGCGCTGCCGGTGTTCCTGGAGAAGATGCCGCCGCTGGCCGCCGCCTTCGTGACGACATCGCTCGTCGCCTCGATCTTCGTCAGCGTCTGCACCGTCGCGCTCGCGATCGCCTCGCTGGTGGTGCGCGACTTCTACGTCCCCTACTGGAAGCCGACGCCGGAGCGCGAGTTGAAGATGACCCGCATCTTCTCGGTCGTGATCGGCATCGCGCCGCTGGTCTTCGTCTTCTTCATTCCGGAGATCCTCAAGCTGTCGTTCTTCACGCGCGCGCTGCGGCTGTCGATCACGATCGTGGCGATGATGGGCTTCTATCTGCCGCTGTTTGCCAGCAACCGCGGCGCCACGGCCGGCCTGATCGGCGCGGCCGTCTCGACCACGGCCTGGTACATGCTCGGCAACCCCTTCGGCATCGACAACATGTATATCGCGGCCGCGACGCCGCTGGTCGTGATGGCGATCGAGCGCCTCGTGCTGGGCCGCGCTCCCACCGCTTCCGCGACGCCGGAACCAACTGCATTCGCGGAAAGGACTTCGACATGATCATCGATACCGAGATCGAGATCACCGACATCGAGATCGCCGCCGACGGCATCGTTCGCCAGGCGGCCGGCGATCCCGACCGGTTCGACGCCTTCATTCCCTCGCCCTGCGTGCAGAACCACGCCGCCAATCTGATGCCGCTCGCCAACGGCGATCTTGCCTGCGTCTGGTTCGGCGGCACGCAGGAAGGCATGTCGGACATCTCAGTCTACTTTTCGCGCCTGCCCCGCGGCGCCACGCAGTGGTCGCGCGCCGAAAAGCTGTCCGACGATTCCGGGCGTTCGGAGCAGAACCCGGTGCTGTTCCCCGCCCCCGACGGTACGCTGTGGCTGACGTGGACGGCGCAACTGGCGGGCAACCAGGACACCGCCCTGATCCGCCGCCGCCTCTCCCGCGACAATGGCAAAAGCTGGGGTCCGATCGAGACGCTGTTCCCCGAGCAGCGCGGCCGCGGCACCTTCATCCGGCAGCCGATCGTCGTGCTCGACAACGGCGACTGGCTGCTGCCCGTGTTCTATTGCCACAGCACGCCGGGACGGAAATGGAACGGCGACGAGGACACCAGCGCGGTAAAGATTTCGTCCGACGCCGGCGCGACCTGGCGTGACGTGGACGTCCCCGGCAGCCGCGGCTGCGTGCATATGAGCATCGCGCGGCTCGACGACGGCTCGCTGCTCGCGGTGTTCCGCAGCCGCTGGGCGGACAACATCTATCAGAGCCGGTCTTCGGATCACGGCCGCACCTGGTCGGTGCCTGAAGCGACCGCGCTTCCCAACAACAACTCCTCGATCCAGCTCACCCGCCTCGGCAACGGGCATCTCGCGCTCGTCTTCAACGATTCCAGCGCCAGGGATGCGACCGGGCGCCGCCTCTCGCTCTATGACGAGATCGAGGATGATCTGCCGCCCGTGCTCGCGGGCGTCGGCAAAAGAGCGGACGGACGCACCGCGTTCTGGGGCGCGCCACGGGCCCCGATGACGCTGGCCGTCTCCGCCGACGGCGGACGAAGCTGGAGCAAACGCAATGTCGAGACCGGCGACGGCTATTGCATGACCAACAATTCGCGCGACCAGACCAATCGCGAGCTGTCCTACCCGTCCGTCAAGCAGACCGCCGACGGCGCGCTCCACACGGCCTTCACATTCCATCGCCGCGCGATCAAGTACGTACGCGTGACCGAGCCATGGGTGACGCGCGCCGCCCGGGACTGAGATCATGGACAAGAGGCCTCATGCGCTGGTCACGGGTGCCAGCTCGGGGATTGGCGCTGCCACCGTCGAGCGCCTGCTCCGCGACGGCTGGCACGTCACCGGGATCAGCCGCCGCCCCGGGCCGTTCGACCATCCGGCGTTCGATCACCTGTCGCTCGATCTGAACGACGTCGACGCCGTCGCAGATGCCGTCGCGAAAATCGCGCCGACCGCGCTCGTTCATGCCGCCGGCATGCTCAAGGTCGGCCGGCTCGGCGCACTCGACCATGACGACGGCGCCGCGATGTGGCGCCTGCATGTCGATGTCGCCGGGCGTCTCGCGAATGTGCTGGCGCCGCGCCTGCCGGGAGGAGGACGCATCGTCTTCATCGGCAGCCGCACCGCATCGGGCGCAGCCGGCCGCGGGCAATATGCCGCGACGAAGGCGGCGCTGGTGGCGCTCGCGCGATCCTGGGCGATCGAGCTCGCGCCAAGGGGCATCACGGTGAACGTCGTTGCGCCCGCCGCGACCGAGACGCCGATGCTGAACGACCCGGCGCGGGCCGACGTCGCACCAAGACTGCCGCCGATCGGCCGCTTCATTCGCCCGGAGGAAGTCGCACACGCCGTGGCGTTCCTGCTTTCGGCGGAGGCTGCGTCCATCACCGGACAGCAGCTCGTCATCTGCGGTGGCAGCTCGCTCTAGGGCGACGCGTGACCTTGATCTCGCCAGGACACGGCGCGAGGTGATTTCACAGCCGAACAAGTCTAGCGCGGATGGCTGAACAGGTCCGTCGTGGCGTCGTCGACGGCGATGTCGACCAGCGCGGCGCCGCTCGCGGCCAACGCCTCAGTGAGACAGCGGTCGAGATCGCGGACGTCGGTTATGCGCCGGCCCGGGCAACCGAGCCCCTTGGCGAGCGCAACGAAGTCGATCCCGGGCAGGTCGATCCCGGGCGGGCGATGCGCCTGCATGAGCTGGCTGAAGGCCCGCATCGCGCCGTAGCCGGAATTGTTCATGATCACGAAGGTGATCGGCAACTTGCGTTGCGCGGCGGTCCAGATCGCCTGGATACAATACATCGCCGATCCATCACCGATCAGGGCGACGATGCGACGGCCCGGCCGCGCCAGCGCCACGCCGATGGAGGCCGGCAGGCTGTAGCCGAGCCCGCCGCTCGCCATGGTGTAGAAGCTGTCCGCGCCCGGCCGCGGCAGGAACTGCTGGATGGCGGGACGATGCGACGGCGCCTCCTCGACCACGATTGCATCGCGCGGCATCAGCGCCGACAGCCGGCTCAGCGCATAGGCCGGAGGAATCGGATCTTGCGCGGCGGGATCGGCAGGCCGCGTCCGTGCGGCCGGCACCTCGCGCTTGGCGATGTCGGGCAGCGCCGAGCGAAGCGCGACGAGCGCTTTCGGGAGCGTGCTGATGATGGTGTCACCGACAGCCGCGGACGCGGCCTCGGTCGGATCGTCGGTGATCTGCCAGACCGGCGTTCCGTCGTCGAGCAATTCGCATTGTCCCTCGACGTGGAAGGTGAACACCGGCGCGCCGACCACGACGATCAGATCGGCGCCACGCAAGGCGCGGGCGAGCCCTCCCGGCGCGGCCGGAAGGAAGCCCGCGAACTGCGGATGCAATTCCGGAAAGCTCGAACGGCTCGACATCGGGCTTGCCCAAACGGCCGCCCTCGCCTGTTCGGCGACCGCGACCATCGCATCGACGCAGCCGTTGCGATCGATCTCGGGTCCGACGACGAAGGCAGGCTTGCTGGCCGCTGCGATGGCTGCGCCGAGCCGGACGATCGCCGCTGGGTCAGGCGCAAACTCCGTTGCGATGTGGCGCACCGGCGGCGCGACTGCCGGCCGCGCCCAATCGTCCGACGGCACCGACACGAATGTCGGGCCGCGCGGATGCTGCATGGCGGTGAGGAAGGCCTGCGCAATGGCTGCGGGCACATCTTCCGCCCGCACAGGTTCCGAACTCCACTTCACATAGGGCTTCGGAAACTGCTCGGCATCTTCCGCGAAGAGATAGGGCCGCATCCGCAGCAGGCTGCGCGCCTGCTGGCCCGCCGTGACGACCATCGGCGTCTTGTTGCGGAACGCGGTGAAGAGATTGCCGAGGGCATGGCCGAGCCCGGCCGCCGAGTGCAGGTTGACGAAGGCCGGACGCCCCGTCGCCTGCGCATAGCCATCGGCCATGCCGACGACGCAGCCTTCCTGCAAGCCCAGCACGTAATCGATGTCGTCAGGCCAATCGCCGAGAAAGGCGAGCTCGGTCGAGCCAGGATTGCCGAAGACACGATCGACGCCGAACGAACGAAGCACGCCGAGGGTTGCTTCCCGGACCGTCAGGACTTTTGAATTCATGGGCTGATTTCCTGGCATGCTTCGTCGTGTCGTGACGCGATCAAAAGGGATAGTGCTGAGGCTGGGTCTCGATGGTGATCCAGCGCAGATCGGTGAACTCGGCGATCCCGGCCTGGCCGCCGAAGCGGCCGTAGCCCGATCCCTTCACACCGCCGAACGGCATCTGCGCCTCGTCGTGCACGGTCGGTCCGTTGACGTGGCAAATGCCGCTTTCGATGCGCTGCACCACCGTCAGCGCCCGCGCGACGTCGCGGCCGAACACGGCAGCCGAAAGGCCATACTCGGTGTCGTTGGCGAGCCGGACCGCATCATCCACGCCGCGCGCGCGGATCACCGAGACGACGGGACCAAAACTCTCCTCGGTGTAGATGCGCATGCCCTGTACGACGCGGTCCAGCACGGTCGCCGGCACGACCGTTCCGGCCCGCTCCCCACCCGCAAGCTTGACGGCGCCCTTGCCGATCGCGTCATCGATCAGCGCAACGACGTGCCTGGCCGGCGCCTCGTCGATCATCGAGCCGATGACCACCGGACCGGAGCGCGGGTCGCCGGCCGGAAGTGCACCCGCCTTTTTGGCAAGCTTGGCGACGAACTGATCGGCCACGCTCTCATCCACGATCACGCGCTCCGTCGACATGCAGACCTGGCCCTGGTTGATGAAGGCCCCGAACGCCACGGCGGCGACCGCGGCATCGAGGTCGGCATCGTCGAGCACGACCAGAGGCGCCTTGCCACCGAGCTCGAGCAGCACCGGCTTGAGGTGGCGGCCGGCGAGTTCGGCGATGACGCGCCCGACGCGGGTCGAGCCCGTGAAGTTGATCCGTCGCACCGCCGGATTGGCGATGAGACGTTCCACCACCGCCGGCGCATCGGCCGGCGCATTGGTCAACACGTTCACGACACCGGGCGGAAATCCCGCATCCCTGAACACCTCTCCGATCAGCCGGTGCGTTCCGGGGCAGATCTCGGAGGCCTTGAGCACCACCGTGTTGCCGCAGGCGAGCGGTGTCGCCACGGCGCGCACCCCGAGAATGATCGGAGCGTTCCAGGGCGCGATGCCGAGGCACACGCCGGCCGGCTGGCGGACGGCCATCGCCAGACATCCCGGCTTGTCGGACGGAATCACTTCGCCCGCGACCTGCGTGGTCAGCGACGCCGCCTCCCGCAGCATGCCGGTTGCGAGCTTGACGTTGAAGGCCGACCAGACTTCGGTGGTGCCGATCTCGGCCATCATGATCCGGATGAAGGCATCGCGCTTGGACTCGAGCGCATCGGCGGCCTTCAAGAGCAGGGCGCGCCGCGCGTTCGGCCCGAGTGCCGACCACGCGGCGAGCGCGGCGGACGCCGCCGCCACGGCAGAGTCGGCATCGGAAACCGTCGCTGCGGCCGCGCGGCTCGCGACCTCCTGCGAGAGCGGATTGCGCCGCTCGAACACCTTGCCGGTCGAAGCGGCCTGGTCCTGCCCGCCGATGAGAAGATTGACGTCCATGAGAACCTCCCTGATGTTTGTGGCTGGGCTCAGCCGAGCAGCCGCGATTTGCTGGTTTCGTGCGCGAAACCGAGCGCGATCATCGCCGCAAGCGCGAGCGCGACGTAGTATCCCGTGATTGCGTAGGTGGAGCCCGTCTGCGCGAACAGGCTGGTGGCGACGAGCGGGGCAATACCGCCGCCGAGCACCGTGCCGAGCTGCTTGCCAATCGACACGCCGGTGAAGCGGATGCGGGTCGGAAACAGCTCCGGGAAATAGCTCCCTTCGGTGCCGAACATCAGGGGATGGATCACGCCTGCGGCCAATATCACCGCACAGGTCACCAGCAGGGTGTCACGGCTCGCGATCGCACCATAGAACGCAAACATCGAGATGGTTGCGAGCACGACGCCTGCCAGGAACAGGCGCTTGCGTCCGATCCGGTCGGACCAGGCGCCGATCAGCGGCATGGCCACGAGCCCGACGAGATTGGCGAACAGCACGGCCTGCGTGATCACGTCCTTCGGGACACCAAGCTGGCGCGTTGCGAACGAGATGGTGAAGATGGCCGTCAAATAGAAGTAGGACGTCTGCGCCATCTCGGCGAAGAACACGATGAGGATCGGCCGCCAATGTCCCTTCACCGCCTCGACGGCCGGCACGGCTTCGGCCTCCCTCGCCTCGCGGAACGTCGCGCTCTCCTCGATGCGCAGGCGCATGTAGACGCCGAGCGCGACGAGCACCGCGCTGATCAGGAACGGGACGCGCCAGCCCCACGACAGCAGATCGGCCTCCGGCAGCCGCGAGATCGCGAGCGCCGCGAACGAGGCCAGCACGACGCCGACGGGCCCCGCGGCCTGGATCACCGCGGCAGAGAAGCCGCGCCGGTTGCCGGGCGCCGTCTCGATTGCCATGAGGATCGCCGCGGTCGATTCGCCTCCGAGCGCAAAACCCTGGAGGAAGCGCAGCACGACGAGCGCGATGGTTGCGGCCACGCCTGCGCTGGCGTAGGTCGGCAACAGTCCGATCAACATGGTCGCAAGTCCCATCATCAGCAGCGTGCACAGCAGGACGGATTTGCGGCCCAGGCGATCACCGAAATGTCCGAACACGAGCCCGCCGAGTGGACGCGCCAGAAATCCGACGGCGAACGTCGCGAACACCGCAATGCTCGCCGTCAGCTGATCGAACTTCGGAAAGAACAGCTGGTCAAACACCAGCGGCGCGATCAGGCCGTAGATGAAGAAATCGTACCATTCGATCGCGGTGCCGATGGTGCCGGCGATCAGAATGCGCCGGCGGCCGCTCGCCGTTTGCCCGGCAGCGGTGGCGGCGTGTTCGTCGTAGTCCTCGAATGCTCCTGTCGTCACGATTTCCTCCTCCGTCGTCATTGTTTGTTGTTGTTGCGTTTGTTGTCATTGCCGTACGGCCACGGGTTGGATGTGGCCGCGGGAACAGATCAGCTTGCCAGCCGTGCGCCGTCGCTCGCGCCGTGCCCGAGCGCGCGGGCAAGGACATGCCCGATCGTCCCGGCCTGTGACGCGCTGCCGCGCCAGGCCACGATCTGGTCCGGACGGATCAGAGCGAGGTCCGCCTCGTAGAGATCGCGCAGCGACTTCGGCAGCGTGACGAGTTTGACGTCGGCGCCGAGCGCGCGGGCGGTCTCGCCGAGCGGAGCATGGCCGGACATGACGTCGCCGAACTGGAGCAGCGTCCACTCGAATCCGAACAGGTCATACAAGGACACGCCGTCCTCCAGCCACGCATGCGGTGCGCGGCCGCCGGGACAGGCGCTCGGAACGTAGACATTCGCGGCATCCGGCGGCGGCTGGCTGCCATCGGAGACGATGATTGGCGAGCCGTCGTAACGTCCGCCGAAGGTGACGCCGGGGATGTTGAACTCGGCGCGGGCGTGCTGCTCGAGATAGACGCCCGCCATCCGCCGCGCCTCGCCGCCCGCGTCCGTGGCGTGCTCGATCTCCGGCGCGGGCGCGAACAGGCCCAGGGAGTCGGCGAAGCGGCGCGCATAGTCGGTGTTGCGAAGCGCCACCGGGCGCCGCTCGACCTCGTAGCTGTCGAGCAGCGCGGCCGGGCTCACGCCCTTGACGACGCTTGCGAGCTTCCAGCCGAGATTGACCGCATCCTCGATCGCGGTGTTGTAGCCGAGGCCTCCGGTCGGCGTGAACAGATGCGCCGCATCGCCGCCGAGGAACACCCTGCCCCGCTGCATGGCATTCGCAACCAGCGCGTGGCCGGCGGTCCAGGTCAGGAACGACAGCACCTCGCATGCGATCGGCGCGCCGCAGGCGCGCTGAAACGCCGCCTTGGCCTCGTTGGCCGTGATCGCGCTTTCGTCCTCGCCGGGCCGGAGCTGCGTATGGAACGCGAACTCGTCGCGTCCGTTCACGGAGGCCATGAAGGCGCGGCGATCGCCGTTGAAGCAATTGTACATCCACGCCCTGGCATGCGGAACGCTGGCGTAGAACTCGGGCGAACGGAGATAGACCGCCAGCATGCGGCCGCCCATGAAGTCGCGCTGCGTCCCGGTTTCGCCGCCATAGACGATGCCGAGCGATTGCCGGACCTGCGAGCGCGGCCCATCGGCCCCGACCAGGAAGCCGGCCCGAACCTGGAAGCGGCTGCCATCATCGAGGCGTTCGATCTCGCCGACGATGCCGTCGTCGCTCTCGGTGTAGCCGATGAGACGATGACCGTAGTTGAGCTGGATTCCGGGAAGCCGTTCGGCGTGCCGGCGCAGCACCGCCTCGACATATTTCTGCGAGACGCGATGCGGCAGCTCCGCCGCGCTCCAGGAGCCGGACAGGCCCTTGACGAGTTCGCTGGCGCGCGACGACGACGGCAATGCAAACCGCGCCAGTTCATAGCCGGTGTAGCGGGTGAAATACGCGACGTCGGTGGGATAGTCGGCGGGCAGGCCTTCGCGCCTGATCTCGTCGGCAAAGCCCAGCCGGCGATAGTGCTCCATCGAGCGCGCCTGCGTCGCATTGGCTTGCGGATTGAATGCCGTGCCCGGCTTTTCATCGACCAGGATCGCGGACACGCCGCGGCGGCCGAGCTCGTTGGCCAGCATCAGCCCGCAGGGCCCCCCGCCCACGATGAGCACCGCGGCCGTCAGACGTGTTTCCAAGACGCTTCTCCCTACCAGCATTATCCTGCATGGTAAGGTTGCCTGACGATATCGTCAAGTAGCATGACTATTCGGCATCTTCGAGCGTGTCGAACTGCGCGCCATAGACCGCCAGGCCCTTCAGGATCGCGTCCATCGTGGCCTTGCCGAGCTCGGCGCGCATCTCCTGCTCGGCGACGTCGACGGCATCGCGGAACGCATCGAGCCATTTGCGCCCGGCCGGCGTGAACAGGACGATGCGCGCGCGCCGGTCGGTCGGATCGGCGATGCGGTCCACCAGTCCGAGCTCGGCGCATTGATCGACCAGCTCGCCCATCGCCTGCTTGCTCATCGACGCGCGGCGGGCGAGCTCCGTGAGCCGCGTCCCCTCCACGTCGAGATTGCGGGTGAGACTGACATGGGCGATGCGCGTTTCGTCATGTCCGCGCTCGCTCATCAATTCGAGCACGCGGCCTTCGAAGCGTCGCACCGCGTTGTTGAGCAGGCGGCCGATATTGGCATGCCGCCACGCCGTCCCGGATGTCCTGGATTTCAATGTTGTGCCTTCTCGGAAACAGTCGGGATTTCAGTGTCCGTCACTTACTTCGCCGCGTCCATCCATATCCCCGGCTCCGAATGCTCGCGGATGTGGCTGACGAGGAAGTCGGAAAAGGCCCTGATCTTGGCCGGCAGCCCGGCACGGTTCTGGTAGGCGATGTTCATGGTGAGCAGAGGCAGCTCCCAGTCCAGCAGGACCGGGACGAGACGGCCCGCCGCGATATCGCTCTGGACGATGTAGAGCGGCTGGATGAGGATGCCGAGACCCGCCAGCGCCGCGCCGCGGATGACCTGGCCGTCATTGCTGTCGAGCGTCGGCGTGATGCGCACCGTCTGCGCGCCGTTGCCTTTGCGCAGGCGTAACGAATAGGGATCGTTCGCAAGGTTGTAGACGAGCATGTTGTGGCGCGCGAGATCGGCGGGCTGTTCCAGCTCGCCTGCGCTTGCGAGATAGGAGGGTGCGGCTGCCAGCACACGACGCATCTGGCCGATGCGGCGGACGATGATGTTCGAATCCGGCTCCTGCTCGCGCGTGCGGATCGCCACGTCGATGCCGGCCTCGATGAAGTCAGGATAGCGGTTGGCGGTGGTGATCTGCATGTTGAGCTTCGGATAGCGCGCGCGGAAGGCCGGCAGCATCGGTGCCAGATAGATCACCGCAAAGGACAGCGAGCTCGTGACCCGCAGCATGCCCTGCGGCGACAGCGCGCGATCGCTGACGATGTCCTCGGCTTCCGCCAGCTCGCTCAACACCCGGCTGGACCGCTCCAGCAGCTCCTGCCCCGCCTCCGTCAGCCACAAGCGGCGCGTGTTGCGCTCGATCAGGCGAACGGCGAGGCGCTCCTCGAGCGCGCTGAGATGGCGGCTCGCGGCCGCATTGGACATGCGCAAGGCCTCGGCGGCCTTGGACAGGCTGCCGAGCTCGGCCGTCTTGGCGAACACCTCCAATTGCAGCAGGCGATCCATTTTTCCACTTTTAGGAAAAGAGACTTACAATTATTGGCCTTTATTTCCGTATCCCGCAAGCCAAAATGGACCCAACACAAGCAAGATGACAGGCGAGGAAACTGGGAAATGTCGGGCCCGATCAGGCACATCGTGATGTGGCGGCTGCGCGGGGAGACCGCCGAGGAGCGGTCCGCCGCCCGGGCCAAGGTCAAGACCCTGTTTGAGGGCCTGCGCGGCCGGATCGACGGCCTCACCCATATCGAAGTCGGCCTCGACGTCAGCGCTGTCGATTACGCCTGCGACGTCGTGCTGTTCTCCGAATTCACCGACCAGGCCGCGCTGGCGGCCTATGCCACCCACCCGGAGCACCTGCGCGTGCGCGAGGCGCTCGGCGACTTGCGGATCGGCCGCTTTCAGGTCGATTATCCCATCAAAGAGACCGGCGCATGATCGGTTCGTTCACCTTTGAAAACCTGCCTTGCCGCGTCGTGTTCGGCAGCGGAACCTTGGCTAGCGCCAAGGCCGAGGTGGAGCGGCTCGGCGGCAAGCGCGCATTGGTGCTGACGACGCCGCAGCAGGAGGCGCAGGGCAAGAGCTTAGGGACAGCGCTCGGCCCGCTCTATGCCGGCATCTTTCCCGGCGCGACCATGCATACGCCGGTCGACGTGACCGAGCGGGCGCTCGCGGCGATGAAGGCGTGCGAGGCCGACTGCGTCGTCTCGCTCGGCGGCGGATCCACCACGGGCCTCGGCAAGGCGCTGGCACTGCGCACCGGCGTCAACCAGCTCTGCATCCCCACCACCTATGCCGGCTCGGAGATGACGCCGATCGTCGGCCAGACCGAGAACGGCCTGAAGACCACGGTGCGCAATGCGGCCGTGCTGCCGGAGACCGTGATCTACGACGTCGATCTCACCTTGACGCTGCCGGCGAGCCTGGCCGCGACATCAGGCATCAACGCGATCGCGCATGCGGTGGAAGCGCTTTACGCACGCGATACCAATCCCGTCACCTCGCTGATGGCGGAAGAAGGCATTCGCGCGCTTGCGCGCGCCCTGCCGGCGATTGCCGCCAAAAGCGACGACCGCGAGGCCCGCACCGAGGCGCTCTATGGCGCCTGGCTGTGCGGCGTCTGCCTCGGCACGGTCGGCATGGCGCTGCATCACAAGCTCTGCCACACGCTCGGCGGCACCTTCGATCTGCCGCACGCCGAGACCCACACCATCGTGCTGCCGCATGCGCTGGCCTACAATGCGCCCGCCGTGCCCGATGCCATGGCGCGCATCTCGCGTGCGATCGGCGCCGCCGATGCGTCGCAGGGACTTTACGAGCTCGCAAAGCGGCTGGGCGCAAAGCTTGCGTTGCGCGACGTCGGCATGCCCGCGAGCGGCATCGACAAGGCGGCCGATCTCGCCGTCACCAATGCCTATTGGAATCCGCGGCCGCTCGAGCGGGGCGCCATCCGCGACCTGATCGCGCGCGCCTGGGCCGGCGAGCCGCCTGTTGTCACCAAAGCGGTGGCTTGAAGCGATGCCGCGCACGCTGATCAGATCCGCAACCATCATCAGCATGGATGATGCGATTGGCGACCTCCGCACCGGCGACGTGCTGGTCGAGGGAAACCGCATCATTGACGTGCGGGCGTCGATCGACCTCGGCAGCGGCGCGGCCGAGACCGAGATCGTCGATGGCAAGGACCGGATCGTCATCCCCGGCCTCGTCAACGCGCATATGCACACCTGGCAGACGGGCTTACGCGGCTATGCCGCGAACTGGACGCTGCTGGAATATTTCCGCCGCATGCATGCCGGGCTCGCGACCGTGTTCCGGCCTGACGACATCTACATCGCCACGCTGGTCGGCGCGCTGAACCAGATCAATTGCGGCACCACCACGCTGGTCGACTGGTGCCACAACAATCCGACGCCCGATCATACCGATGCCGCCGTGCGCGGCCTGATCGAGAGCGGGATCCGCGCCGCATTCTTTCACGGCTCGCCGAAACCGGAGCCGAAGCCCGGCGAGCCCCATTTCTCCGAGATCCCGCATCCGCGCCGCGAGGTCGAGCGGCTGCTCGCCGGCCCCCTCGCCGATCGCGACGGCCTCGTCACGCTCGGGCTTGCGATCCTTGGTCCGCATTACTCGACGCTCGACGTCGCCATGCACGATTTCCGCCTGGCGCGGGAGCTGAAGCTGATCGCCTCGATGCACCAGGGCGGCGGGCCCGCCAAGACGCCCGATGGCTGGGAGAAGCTGATCGCGGCGGGTCTCGTCGGCGCCGGAATCAATATCGTCCACGGCAACGATCTGCCTGACGATCTCCTCGACCGCCTGGTCGATCTCGGCGTGTCGTTCTCGGTGACGCCCGAGAACGAGATGATTCAGGGTCACGGCTTTCCGATCACCGGACGGCTGCTCAAGCGCGGCGTGCAGCCGACGATCGGCATTGATCTGGAATCCGTGCTGGCCGGCGATCTCTTCTCCGCCGCGCGCGTCGCGCTGTCGATGCAGCGGGCGCTCGACAATGCGGAATCGCGCCGGGACAGCGGCACCATTCCGGCGACCACCACCATCCCCGTGCGCGAAGCGCTGCGCTGGATCACGATTGAAGGCGCCCGCATGCTCGGCCGCAAGAGCCAGATCGGCTCGCTGACGCCGGGCAAGCTCGCCGACCTCGTCATCATCAACGCATCCGATCTCAACCTCTTTCCGGTGCACGATCCCGTCGCAACCGTCGTGATGCAGACGAGCCTCGCCAACATCGAGTCCGTCATGATCGGCGGCGCGTGGAAGAAGCGGAACGGCCGGCTGCTGGCCGAGGGGCTGGCGGCGAAGAAGGAGTTGCTGGCGCAATCGGGCCGGCGGCTGGTGCAGGATATCGAACGACAGGGACGCGCCGCCTGAAGGCGCCAATGGACAACGACAATGACTGACGCTGCAAAAGATGTCGCTTTCATCGGGATCGGCAAGATGGGCCTGCCGATGTCGGTGCTCGTCGCCAAGGCCGGTTATGCCGTCACCGCGTTCGATCAGAGCGCGGCACGGGTCAACGATGCACGCACACAAGGCATTTCGATTGCCGCCTCGCCGGCCGAGGCCGTGAGCGGCAAGGCGGCTGTTATCACGTCGCTGCCGGACGACGCCGCCTTGCGCGGCGCATTGCTCGGCCCCTCCGGGCTCATCGCCGCGATGGCGCCCGGAGCCGTTCTGATCGAGACCAGCACCGTGAGCGTCGAGGCCTCCACCGAAGTTGCGGCCACCGCGCAGGCGCGCGGTGTCGCCTATCTGCGCGCGCCGGTCTCCGGCAATGCCAGCATCGTTCACACCGGCGCGCTGACCTGCTTCGTCTCGGGCCCGAAGGACGCCTTCGACAGCGCAAAGCCGCTGTTCGCAGCTTTTACGCGCGCCCAGACCTATCTCGGTCCTGCCGAGGAAGCCCGTTACGCCAAGCTCGCGGTCAATCTGATGATCGCGGTGTCGGCCGCGATGATGGCGGAGAGCCTGGCGCTGGCGCGCAAGGGCGGCATCGCCTGGCAGGACATCCTGAAGGTGCTCGACGACAGCGCGGTGGCCTCACCGATGGTGAAGTACAAGACCGCGCCGCTTCGAACGCGGGACTTCGAGTCCACCTTCTCCTGCAAGCAGATGGCCAAGGACCTCGACCTCATCCTCGGCGCCGGCCATGCCGTCGGCGTGCCGCTGCAGCTCGCCGCGCAAGTGCGCGAGACCTATGGCGCGCTGGTGGCGCAGGGCGACGGCGAGGCCGACTTCATCGCGACCGTCAAGCATCTCGAGCGGCTGTCCGGCCTCGGCGAACCGAAGCTCTGATCAACGGAGACACCCATGCGCAACTTCAACGAAAACACGATCACGGACGCGGTGCTGGAGCGGATCGCAGGCGCAACCGATCCGCGCATCAAGGAGGTCAGCGAGGCGCTGGTGCGCCACCTCCATGCCTTCGTCCGCGAGGTCCGCCCGACCCAGAAGGAATGGGAATACGGCATCGACTTCCTGACCCGCACCGGCCACATGTGCGACGACAAGCGCCAGGAGTTCATCCTGCTGTCGGATACGCTCGGCGTCTCCATGCTGGTCGACGCGATCAACCATCCGGTGCCGGAAGGTGCGACCGAGACCACCGTGCTCGGCCCGTTCTTCGTCCAGGCCGCGCCGGAGAAGGACAGCGGCGCCGACATCTCGGGTCCGATGGAAGGCGACCCGATGCTGGTCACCGGCTCGGTCTCGACCGTCGACGGACGTCCGCTCGCAGGCGCCATCGTCGACGTCTGGCATTCCGACGATGACGGCTATTACGACGTGCAGCAGCTCGACGACATCGGCGATCTCGCGATGCGGGCGCGCTTCCACACCGACGCCAACGGCCGCTTCCATTTCTGGTCGATCAAGCCGGCGGCCTATCCGATCCCGCATGACGGGCCGGTCGGCGAGATGCTGGAGGTGCAGGGCCGCCATCCCTGGCGTCCGGCGCATGTGCATTTCATGATCTCGGCGCCTGGCTTCGAGCAGCTCGTGACCCACGTGTTCGTCGCCGGCGACCAATATCTCGACAGCGACGTGGTGTTCGGCGTCAAGGACAGCCTGATCCGCGAGTTCGTCCGTCACCCGGCGGGGCGTGCGCCGGATGGTCGCATGGTGGACAGCGAGTATTTCCATCTCAACTACGATTTCGGCCTGAAGCAGGTTGCGAGCAGCGCAAGAGCCGCCTAAGCCGAACCACAACACGGCGGACCGGCAAGAGTCCGTCATCGGGGCAGACAGGGAGCAAGGATGGGACCGCGGGTCAGCACAGTAGCTTTGGCCGATCGCCTCATAGGCATGATCGGCCCGCGCGCGAGCGTCGCGCGCGGCGTGCTCGATCAGCACGGGCAGAGCGAGTCGCATTATCGCAACCTGCCGCCTGACATCGTCGTTTTCCCTGAGACCACGCAGGAGGTGGTCGAGATCGTCAAGCTGTGCGCAAACGCGGGCGTGCCGATCGTCCCGTTCGGCGCCGGCACCTCGCTCGAGGGCAATGCGGCCTCTGTCGCCGGCGGCGTCTGCTTCGACTTCGCGCGCATGAACAAGGTGCTGGCGGTGCACGACAGCGACATGGACGTCGTGGTGCAGCCCGGCATCACGCGAAAGCAGCTCAACGCGGAGCTGCGCGGCACCGGTCTCTTCTTCCCGATCGATCCGGGCGCCGACGCCTCGATCGGCGGCATGACATCGACGAGGGCCTCCGGCACCATGGCGGTGCGCTACGGCACCATGAAGGACAATGTCATGGCGCTGGAGGTGGTGCTGGCCGACGGGCGCGTGATCCGGACGGCGAAGCGCGCCCGCAAGTCGGCCGCGGGTTACGACCTGACGCGCATGTTCGTCGGTGCGGAAGGCACGCTCGGACTCATCACCGAGATCACGCTGAAGGTGCATCCCGTGCCGCAGGCGATCTCGGCCGCGGTTTGCAGCTTCGACACCCTGCATAATGCCGTGGACACCGCGATCTCCGTCATCCAGTCCGCGATCCCCGTGGCGCGCATCGAGCTGCTCGACGACGTCATGATACGCGGCATCAATGCCTACGCAAAGCTCGGCTATCGCGAGGCCCCGACCCTGTTCTTCGAATTCCACGGCTCCGAGGCCTCCGTCGCCGAGCAGGCCGAGGCCGCAGAGGCTATCGCCGCCGACCATGGCGGTCATGGCTTTGCCTGGGCCAAGGCGCAGGAAGACCGCAGCCGGCTCTGGCACGCCCGCGACAACACGCTCTATGCGGGCCTGGGCTTGCGGCCCGGCGCGCGCGCCGTGATCACCGATGTCTGCGTGCCGATCTCGCGGCTGGCGGAATGCCTGACCGAGACGCGGCGCGACGCGGACGAGCACGGTTTCACCGCGCCGATCGTCGGCCATGTCGGCGACGGCAATTTCCACATGCTGATCCTGATCGATCCGGCAAAGCTGGAGGAGAGCGACGGCGCCAAGGCGCTCCAGGCCCGCATGGTCGCCCGCGCCATCGCCATGGACGGCACCTGCACCGGCGAGCACGGCATTGGGCTCGGCAAGATCGATTATCTCGCCGACGAGCTCGGCGAGGCCGTGGATGTGATGCGACAGGTCAAGACCGCGCTCGACCCCGACGGCCTGATGAATCCCGGAAAGATCTTTGCGAGCGGAGCCAAGGCATGAGCGACGCGCTTCCGATCGAGGTCACCTCGCCCAAGCCGCTGCTGGAGCTGCGCGGCATCAGCAAGGAGTTTCCCGGCGTCAAGGCGCTGGACGACGTGTCCTTTGCCGTCTTCCCCGGCGAAGTCCACATGCTGCTCGGAGAGAACGGTGCCGGCAAATCGAGCCTGATGAAGGTGCTGTGCGGCGCCTACAGCGCCGATGCCGGCGAGTTCTACTACGAGGGCGAGAAGGTCGCGATCGGCTCGGCCGCGGATGCGCAGAAGCTCGGCATTGCCGTGATCTTCCAGGAATTCTCGCTGGTCCCCCATCTCGACATCGCCCAGAACATCTTCCTCGGCCGCGAGCCGAAGGGCCGCATCCCCGGCACCATCGATCGGCGCAAGATCCTGGCCGATGCCAAACGCGTGCTCGGCACCATCGGCTTCGACATCGATCCCTCCACCATCGTCGACAAGCTGGGGGTGGCGCAGCAGCAGATGGTCGAGATCGCCAAGGCGATCAGCCAGAACGCGCGCATCCTCGTCATGGACGAGCCGACCGCCGCGCTGTCCGACCGCGAGACCGAGCTGTTGTTCGCGCTGATCGCGCGGCTGAAAGCCGACGGCGTATCGATCGTCTATATCTCGCACCGCATGGCGGAGGTGTTCGCGCTCGGCGATCGCATCACGGTGCTGCGCGACGGCCGCCGCATCGACGGCGTCCGCCCCGCCGACGTCACGCCGGACCAGCTCGTCCGCATGATGGTCGGCCGCACCGTCGACATGACCTATCCGCGCAATTTCGCCGACAAGCCCGGCGAGGTGCTGCTGGAGGTCAAGGGCCTGAGCTCATCGACCGGCATCTCCGACATCAACATCGAGGTGCGCCGGGGCGAGATCGTCGGCCTGTGCGGCCTGGTCGGCTCCGGGCGCAGCGAAGTCGCGCGCGCCATCTTCGGCGCCGATCCCGTCAGCGCCGGCGAGATCATTTTCGACGGCAAGACCATTTCCGGCGAGCCTGATCTTGCCGCCCGCCGCGGCATCGCGCTGATCCCCGAGAGCCGCAAGAGCGAAGGCCTCGCGCTGCTGCGGTCGGTCAGTGACAATCTGGTGGTGTCGGCGCTGCGAAAACTGTTCCCGAGCGGCCTGTTCGACCAACGTTCGGCGCAGCGCACCTCCGACGGCCTGATCCGGCAGCTGAGGATTGCGACGCCCAGCGCGCGCCAGACCGTCGGCCTGCTGTCGGGCGGCAACCAGCAGAAGGTCGTGATCGGCAAGTGGCTGGCGGCCGGCTCGAAGCTCTTCATCTTCGACGAGCCGACGCGGGGCATCGACATCGGCGCCAAGTCCGAGATCTTTGCGCTGATCGACCGCCTGGTCGCGGAAGGCGCCGCCGCCCTGATGATCTCGTCCGAGCAGGTCGAGATCTGCCATGTCTGCGACCGCGCCTATGTGATGCGCGAAGGGCGCATCGCCGGACACCTGACGCGCAACGAACTGACCGAGGAGAACATCGTGCGATTGGGGATGCATCATGCGTGAAGCTGCGGTCGTTTCAGAGCCCAATCCGCTGCAACGCATTCCCGGCGTTGCCATCGTGCTGGTGCTGCTGATCGCGCTGTTCAGCGCGATCGCACCCGGCTTCCTGTCGGTCGCCAACCTCTCCAACGTGCTGGTGCAGTCGACCATCCTGACCATGCTCGCGCTGCCGATGACCCTGATCATCATGACCGAGGGGCTCGACCTGTCGATGGGCGCGGTGCTGACGCTGACCTCGCTCTGCGTCGCGATCGTGTCGCTCGCAACCAAGTCGATGCTGCTGGGCCTCGGCGCCGGCCTGCTGGTCGGCGCAGCCTTCGGCACCGTCAACGGCTGGCTGGTCGCGATCCTCGGCATCCCGCCCTTCGTCGCGACGCTCGGCACGCTCGGCATGGCGCAGGGCCTGTCGCTGATCGTCAGCGACGGCCAGAGCGTGGTCGGCATTCCCCACAGCGTGCGCGACATCTACTCGGCGACGCTGCTGGGCGTACCCGTTCCGATCGTGATGGCGCTGGTGACCTATGCGGTCTTTCACGGCCTGCTCTATCACACCCGCTTCGGCACTTACATCTTCGCGCTCGGCGGCAACCGTGAGGCGCTGCGCTATGCCGGCCTTTCGCCGAACCGGCTGTTGATCGCGGTCTACGCGATCGGCGGCGCCATGGCCGGCATCGCGGGCCTGTTGATGACCGCGCGGATGAATTCCGGTCACCCCACCGCGGGCCTTGGCCTTGAATTCGATGCCATCGCAGCGGTCGCGGTCGGCGGCACCTCGTTCGAGCGTGGCAATGGCTGGTTGCTTGGCACGTTGCTCGGCGTGATCGCGGTCGGCGTGCTTCGCAACGGGCTCAACCTGATCTCGATGCCTTCCTCGGTGCAGGTCGCAAGCGTCGGCGTCCTCGTCATCGTCGCCCTGTTCCTCGACGGCCTCAGGAGCCGCGCATGACCGACATCAGCAAAGAGGCGATCGTGCCGCCCCGCTCCTTCCTGTCGCAGGACGCGATCCAGGTGTTCTATCGGCTGCTCGCGGCGCTGCTGATCTGCGCCGTGCTGGCCGTGCTCAGCGATTCCTTCCTGAGCCTCGGCAACATCCTCAACGTGCTCAGGCAGGCGAGCCTGACCTTCTTCATCGCCTCGGGCCTGACGCTCGTGGTGCTGACCGCGGGCCTCGATCTCTCGGTCGGCGCCAATGTCGCGCTGTCGGCCTGTATCGCCGGAACCGTGATCCACAAGACCGGCTCGCCGGCGCTCGGCATCCTCACGGGGCTCGCCTGCGGCGGCATCGTCGGGCTCCTCAACGGCGTCATGGTGACCGCGCTGCGCATCCCCTCCTTCATCGCGACCTATGGCATGCTCTGGGTGCTGAACGGCCTCACCTACTGGTACATGGCGGGCGAGACCCTGCACGGTTTCCCGGCAGGTTTCCGCCAGATCGGCAGCGGCTATCTGTTCGGCCTGCCGATCCCGGTCTACCTGCTGCTGGTCTTCCTCGGCATCGGAACGCTGTTTGCCCAGCGCACGATCTGGGGCCAGGAGATCTATGCGATCGGCGCCAATCCGGTCGCGGCCCGGCTCTCCGGCATTCCGGTCGCGCGCCGCCTGCTGCTGGTCTATGCCGTCTCCGGCACCATGGCTGGCCTTGCCTCGATCATCTTCCTGTCGCGGCTCAATTCGGCCGAGGCCGACATCGGCGAGAGCCTGACGCTGCCGGCGATCGCGGCCGTGCTGATCGGCGGCACCTCGCTGTTCGGCGGCGTCGGCACCGTGTTCGGCACTTTTATTGGCGCGCTGATCCTGACGCTGGTGCTGAACGGCATGAACCTGCTCTCGGTCAGCGCCAACTGGCAGCCGCTCGTGACCGGCATCATCGTCATTCTCGCGGTCTGGCTCGACATGAAGACCCGGCGCCGCGCGCAATGAGTTCTTGACGTTCCAACAAGCAAAACGAGGGATGGAGGCAACATGAAACGGAAACTTGGCTATATGGCGCTGCCGCTGCTGATGGCGGCCGCGCTCACCACGGAGGCGCGCGCCGACGGCGAGACCATCGCCGTCTTCACCAAAAACCAGACCAACCCGTTCTTCCAGACGGTGCGGGTCGGCGCCGACAACATGGCGAAGACGCTGAACGCGAAGACGCTCCAGTACATTCCGACCAAGCCGGACTCGATCCCCGAGCAGCTCAGCCAGATCGAGGACGTCGTGGTGAAGAAGCCGAGCGCCATCGTCTTCACGCCGGTCGACTACAAGGCGATGGTGCCGGGAGTCGAGAAGATCAACGAGGCCAAGATCCCCGTCGTCAACATCACCGACCGCTCCGCCGGCGGCAAATTCCTCTCCTTCGTCGGCGCCGACGATTACAGCCTCGGGCTCGAGACCGCGCGCTTCCTGCTCAAGACGCTGGGCGGCAAGGGCAACATCGTCATCATCGAGGGCGTCAAGGGCTCGCTGACCAATGTCGACCGCGTCCGCGGCTTCAACGACGCGCTGAAGGAGAACGCCGGCGCCAAGCTGCTGGCCTCGCAGCCCGGCAACTACCAGCGGCTCCAGGCGCTCCAGGTGATGGAGAATCTGATGCAGTCGAATTCGCAGATCGACGGCGTGCTCGCCGCCAACGACGCCATGGCGGTCGGTGCGATCGAGGCGCTCGACGGTGCCAACCGCAAGGCGCAGGTGATCGGCATCAACGGCACCAAGGAGGCGATCGACGCGATCAAGTCCGGCAAGCTGCTCGCGAGCGGCGACTACAACGGGTTTGCGCAAGGCTGCCTCGGCACCATGATGGCGATCCGCTCCTTGCGCAATCAGCCGGTCATCAATGAGATCGTGCTGAAGCCGACCGTCATCACCAAGGACAATTACCAGCCGTTCGACGTGCCGCTGGAGCAGCGGACCTGCCCGACCTTCGAGGACGCCGGTAAGCTCAGCGCGAAATGAGCCAGTCGATCACCACGAACCCGGACGGCCGCTCCTGCGGCCGTCCCAACAACTGAAGCAAGAAACGGAGACCACATGCTGTTCGCCATTCACGCCATCGACCGCGCCGGCGCGCTGCCGACCAGGCTCGCCAATTACGACGCCCACAAGGCCTTTCTCAGCGACACCGCGCGCTTCGGCGTCAAGATCGTGATGTCGGGGCCGCTCGTCTCCGACGACGGCGCAACCATGATCGGCAGCCTGTTCCTGATCGAGGCGCCGGGCCGCAACGAGGTCGAAGCCTTCAACCGCGCCGATCCCTTCGCCGCGGCCGGCATCTGGGACAAGGTCACGATCACGGGCTTTCTGCGCCGCCAGGGTTGAGCGGCCTCGGCATCGGCCGAACCGGCAAGGTCGATTCGCCGAACCTGCCGCTTGCTCGGCCCCCCCCCAATCGATCCCCCCCGTTCCTACCCCGCGATCTCGAGATCGGAATAGATGACGTCGGCGGTGCGCTGACATCGTCGTGTGACGTATCCTCTCCAGTGAAGTCCTCTCACGCGGCGAGCTTCACACCGTGGGCAAAATCCCAATACAGCTCTCGTGCCCGCGCATAAAAGCGCCCGGGCCTGAGTTGCCGGTCGTCGATCCGGATCACCGGCGCGACTTTTGCGAAATTGCCAGTCGAAAAGATCTCGTCCGCAGTGACAAAATCCGAGTAGCGCAGCGTTGCCTCCAACACCGTGATGCCGTCACCGCGCAAGAGCTCGATCACGCGCTGCCGCGTGATCCCATTCAGGAAAGTGCCATTCGGCGCCGGCGTAAAGACAACGCCGTCTTTCGCCATGAATACGTTGGAATTGCCGAACTCCGTGACGTTACCGAGCATGTCCAGCATCAGGCAATTCTGGAAGCCGCGCGAGACCGCCTCCCTGAGCGCACGGGAACTGTTCGGATAAAGACAGGAGGCCTTGACATCGGCCGGCGCGCATTCGGCGGTCGGTCTGCGGAACGGCGACAGGGTAATAGCGCTGCCGACGGGCTCCGGGATCGGCGATTCGTAGATGCAAAGGCACCAGTCCGTCGTTTCCGGATCGAACAGCACACCGCCGCCGATGCCGTTCTGCGGCCAGTACATCGGGCGGATGTAGAGCTCGGCATTGACCGGGAAACGGGCGATACCTTCGCGCACCAGTCCGAGCCACGTGTCGAGATCGACGACCGGTTTGAGCCCGAAATTGACCGCAGATTGATTGACGCGGGCGCAATGGCGATCGAGGTCGGGCATGACGCCTTCGAAAGCGCGCGCGCCATCGAAGATGGTCGAGGCGAGCCAGAGCCCATGGGTGCGCGGCCCCATGATCGGCGCGTTGCCCTCGTGCCAATGGCCGCGGAAGAATGTCCATGTCCTCGAATGGCTGACGGACTTGGTATCGGGAACCATGACGAACCTCCGTTCCGGGACGACTGAGTTATGGTCCGTAGATCACCAGCTCGGAATCCGACAGATCGGCAAGCCGTGGGCAATGCGGGCCCTTGAAGTATTTGCGGCCGACCGGCCTGTAGATGCCGACGAGGCCAGGCACAGAGCCATTGGCGTCAAGCGCTATCGATATCCGGCCGCGCCGCAGCAAGAAGCGGCCGATGGCGCCGGCGCATACGACATAATCGGCCACATCGGGGCAATAGATCATTTGCATCGCCGGCAGCCTGATGCCGCCGGCGCGCATCTGCTGCAGAACGAACGGAAAGGCACGGCCATCGGCGGCGCGGCACACTAGGCAGAGGCAGCCGTAGGCTGCGTGACGCGCCAGCAGCGCAACGTCAGCCTCCGACAAGCCGTCGATCGCCTGCGTGTCCTGCCGGAAGATCTCCACGCGCATAGCCTTGACCGGATGCGACACCGCCGGAAAGGAGAAGAACAAGCCGCCGCAATAGCGCTGGAATCCCTGCGCTTCGATGGCTCGCCAAGTCCATTCCGCCGGACTGATATTGACGTAGGTGACGTCCTTGTGGCGCTGCGCGACCTTGGTCAGCATCGGTGCGTAGCTGCGAAAGGCGGGTTCCACATACCAGCTGGAAAGATTGCAGCGGATGGAGGTGCTTCCACCATCGTTCCTTGCGGTGTGGATCAACAGCAGAGCACCGACGGGCGCCCGGTCGTGCTCGAGCATGTAGCCGAAGCGCGGGAAGCTGTGGGGCGTCTCGCGCACAGACAGGCGCCGGAGTCCGTCGATCCAGTAGTCGCGCGAACGGATCGGAAAGCCGCGTGTCAGAAGATCGGCGATGGCGTCGAGATCGGCTATTCCTATCTCACGGCATCGGATCATGGTTCGAACTCTCACTCGTAGTATCCGAGCCGCCTCTTGGTCGCCGGGTTTGGCGAGCGCGCCAGACGAGCGGATCGAGCGGCAACCAACCTGCGTCCGTGGCGATGCGCCGGAATTCCGGCGGCAGACAGAGCCGCTTCTCGGGCTCCCAACGGCTTTGTGCGTCCGGCGCGCTGCGACACCATGTACAGCAACCAGTTGCGGTATATGCGCTGGGCCGGCAGATGCCAGACATTGCGCAGGTCGTTCGTCAGCCGATCGACTGGAAACTCGGCAAAAAGCTCCGGGTTTCTGTCGGAAAGGGCTTTCTGTCGGAAAGCGACCAGTATCTCTTCCGCGCCCTCGTTCAGATAGCCCCTCGGTATCGTCGGACAGACCTCGTTCTCTCCCCGGAGGAAGCGACCCATATCCCTTCGATATTCACCCAGCAGGCTCTGGGTTTCGTATTCCGGGTGCCCCTGGAAATGGACGAAAAGGCTGTTCTTCTGCTGCTTGACGAAGCAATCGACGCCGGCCTCCGCCGACCAGGTGAGAACCGAATATCCGCAGTCCGAGAGATCCTCCTCCTGCACCTCGTTCCACCGGGCGTGCGGAATTCGGAACGTCCTCGGCACATCCTGCATCAAGGGATGATGTCTCGTCTTTGTTTGGGCGAAGACACCGAAGCATTTGGTGGGGAGCTTGTGGCGCGTAACGCCGTCCAGGTGCAGGACGGCCCCATGGACGGCCAGACAGGAAAACACCGACGACACCGTATTCTCCCGGGCCCAGTCCGTGATCTCGGCGAAGGTGGTCCAGTATGGCTCTTCCGTCAGACAGGCGGCTCTGGGTTCGGCGCCGGTCACGATCACTCCATCCAGGCGTCTGTTCAGCAGATCGTCCATGCCGCGGTAGTATCGACGAACGTAATCGCGCCCCCATTCCGAACGGGGGGTCGCCTCCATCGTATAGAAATGCAGCCTGACGCAAAGTCGTCCGGCAGCCGCAGCCAGCAGGTCGAACAGCTGGCGCTCGGTCGACATCAAGGCAGCATCCGACATGTTGTTGATGAGCCCGATATCGAGGCACTCCGCCCGGTTTCCCGGCGACGCCGTCGCGTGGGCGCCTGTGCCCGGCGCTCTCGATAAGAGGTGATGCTCTTGCGAATCTACGTCGATCAAGACAGTCATGCGAGTGCCTTCATGCTTGACGAAACGTCAACGGCGCAGAGGGCCTGATCGAGATCCGCGACGATGTCGTCGATGTGCTCAATTCCGACGCTGAGCCTGATCATCTCGGGCCGCACGCCGGCTCTGTCCTGTTCTCCGGCCGACATTTGCCGGTGCGTCGTCGATGCGGGATGGCAGGCGAGCGTTTTCGCGTCGCCAATATTGACCAGCCGCTTGCAGAGCTTCAGCGCGTCGTAGAACCGCTTGCCCGCCTCGAAGCCTCCAGCCACGCCAAAAGTCAGCAGCGAACACGCCCGACCACCTAGATACTTCTGCGTCAGCACGAAATAAGGGCTGTCGTGAAAGCCGGCATAATTCACCCACTCGACACGGCGGTCATTGCGCAAGAACTGCGCGACCTTTGCGCCATTTTCGACGTGCCGCTCGATCCGCAGCGCGACGGTCTCAATGCCCTGGAGCAGCAGGAAAGCGTTCATCGGCGCCAGGACGGCGCCGGTGGTCCTCTGGGAGACGGCGCGACAACGCGCAATGTAGGCGGCGGCGCCGTAGCGCTCGGTAAAGACCAGTCCGTGGTAGGACTGCTCCGGCTCGTTCATCATCGGGAAGCGCCGGCGATGCTCCGCCCACGGGAACCTGCCGCCGTCGACGATGACTCCACCGAGCGTAGTGCCATGCCCGCCCATGAATTTCGTCAGCGACTCCACGACGATGTCTGCGCCGTATTCGATCGGCCTGAGCAGGATCGGTGTCGGCACCGTGTTGTCGACGATGAGCGGGACGCCGTGCCTGTGCGCGGCATCGGCCATCGCCTGGATGTCGCAGACGTTTCCGGCTGGATTCCCGACGCTCTCGCAGAACACTGCCCGTGTATCGTCGTCGATCAGCCTTTCGACGCTTTCCGGCCGGTCGTCTTCCGAAAAACGGACCGCAATGCCCTGCCTCGGCAGGATGTGCGCGAACAGCGTATGCGTGGTGCCATAGAGCTGCGGGACCGAGACGATGTTGGAGCCCATCTCCGCGATGTTCACGACCGCATAATTCACCGCGGCCTGACCACAGGCCACGCTGAGTGCCTCGATGCCCCCTTCCAGGGCGGCGACGCGCTTCTCAAGCACCGCGTTGGTCGGATTGCCGATCCGCGTGTAGCGGAAGCCGTCCACTTCAAGGTTGAAGAGCGCGGCTCCATGGTCGGCGCTGTCGAATGCATACGAGGCCGTCTGGTAGATCGGCACGGCAACGGCTTTCGTTGCCGGATCGCTTTCGAAGCCGCCGTGAACGGCGAGAGTCTCTCTCCTCATGGAGGCGCCCCCTTCCGCTCTCCGATCCCGGGCTAGCTCCCGGCTTCCTTGGCGCATCGGAACTCCTCGACTGCTGAGGGTGCCCCGCGGTCGGTCTGCCCCAGGCCAAGCAGGTCCCGCACTGCGATCGGCCACTGAGCGACATCTTTGCCGTGGGTATGGAACATGGCGACGGCGAGACGGTCCATTCCGAAGGCTACGCAGGCAGTGTGGGCCGGCTCGCAGGCCGCATCGACGATGCCCCAGGTGGTGCCGAAATGATCCCGGTGGTAGTTGAAGCTCATGCAGGCGGTCGGTCGCTCCTCGGAGCGCAGAGGCACCAGCAGTTCGAACTTCAGCGACAGCTGCTTTTGGCTCACCGCCATCATCTGCCCGACCCGGCCGAAGAACGGGTCGTTGGCATGGTCGATCCTGAAGGTCAGCCCGAGATCCCGGGCGATCTTCTGCGCGCGTATGATCCAACGGTCCCGGAACGCCGAGACGTGATCGGCGCTCCCGATGCAGACGAATTCGCGCATTCTGAAGGACTGCAGCCGGTCGAGATGGCGCGAGGGTTCGCGACGGAAACAGTCGGCGGCCACGTCGAAGCTCCAGCCGGCTGCCGGCACGGGCCCTCGGCTCGCCGCGATCGGATAGACCGGATAGCAGGCTGCCGGCGACAGCACGAGATCGGCCGGCGATAGCGATGCGGTCCAGTCGCCGCCGGCATCGAAGCGGCTGATCGCCGCATCGATCTCGCTCTCTATGCCGTGCAAGCCACAGACGCAGCCGAGAAGATTGGGAAAGCTCTTCAGATAGCCCGACTTCTCGAGCTGGGCGCGATTCATGACGGGCGGGAAGCGCAACACCTCGGTGTTCGGCTCGCGATTCCGCGAGATCACCGCCGCAATTCGCTCCACGACGTCTTCGTAGAGTGCGGTGCGGCCATAGACGCCGGGAGAGCCCATCTCGTGGAACAGCGCATCTGCAAGATGGTCCAGCGGATCGGCTGGAGGCGGAGTGGAGTCCGCCGGTGCTTCGACAATGACCACGTTCATCAGGCCGTTTCCTTTTCAGAAGAAGATCAATCGCACAAGGAGTCCGGAACCGTGCTCATCAGCGTGGCGGTACCCATGCTGGCGAGGATGCGATCGTTGTTGATCATGATCGGAGCGGAAAGCACGTCACGCAGGTGGCGGCCGATACTCACGTCGGTGTCGTTGCGGTATCCGGACAGGCCGCAGGCGCGCATCGCATGCATGACGGTCGCAACCGCGAGCTCGGAGGCCTCCACCTTGAGAAGATTGATCGAGGACTGGAAGTCGACGGACGACAGCGCGCGCACGTCCCGTTCGCGTACTTCAAAGAACTGGAGATTCGCGGCGATGACGGCGCGCAATTTCGTCAGGCTCATTTTGGCGGCGGTGAAGTGCGCCGCGCCGGGAGGCATGTTACCGCCCGATCCGCGGGCGGCCTTGCGGATGAAGAGCTGCGCCCGGTCCACCGCCGCAGCCGCGATCCCCGCCCATACCGAGGACCAGCACAGATGGGCGACGGGCGTCATCGTCTGCGCATGGATCTTCTCGTATGCCACGGGGAATATCTGGTCCGCGGCGCCCCTGAAATTCAGCTTGAAACCGGCGCTGCAGGTCCCGCGCATGCCGAGCGTCTCCCACGCGAGAGTGGGCTCCAGCGTATAGTCGTCACGGGTGATGGCCAGTAGCACCTGATCGGATCCGGCGGCCGAGTCCGAGCGGCGGGCGATGGTGATGATGCCGTCCGCCTCGGCGCCGTACGAAATCACCGTCGCATCGCGCACCAGCGAGATCTCGGTGCCGGCGCTCTCCACTGCGGCCGAACTGAAGCGTATGTTTCCACCGTTCTGGCCTTCCGTGGTCGACGATGCCAGCAGCATCTGCTCGGCAGCCACGCGGCGCATGAGACTTTCGTGCCAGCCACTGCCCGCGCCGTGGCGAACCAGGCACGCGATCTTGGTCTGATGCATCGCGAAGATCATCCCGACCGAAGCACAGGCGCGGCCGAGCGCGTAACACATATCGGCCACCTCGGAGACAGACGCACCGTCTCCACCGAACTCGACCGGAATCTGGGCGCCCAGAAGTCTCTCCTTGCGCGCCGCGTCGATCGCCTTCCGCGGGAAGCGCGCCTCGCGATCGACCGCCTCTGCCTCCGCCGCGGCGACCTGCGCGACATTTGCCGTTCGCTGCTGGAACGAGGAGCCGTCGGGAGAGAATGCTACTCGGCCAATTTCCGTGGCGACGCTGCGGAACTGAACTTCCTGCACAGTCATGGGCCAGAGCCTCCCGTCATGATTGGACGATGCGAGCCAGATCGAGATGAATTCCGCTCCAAATCGACAACTAGCCCACTTCCCCTGCCGCGTCGTTGGCGCAGAAGTGGATGTCAAGGAGCTTCCACTCCCGGGCGAGGTACCTCCGAAGCAGAGCTATTGGCCGAAGGAACTGTTGGGTATCGTCGCCCCCGAATGTGATCACGCCTGGCCACGGCGGGAGACCGGCTGAAATGCACAACATAGCCATCAACGTTCAGAATCGTGTTCTATCGGTCGTCAGGAGCGTCCTCCAGCAGAACGCGATCACCGCCGATGTCCACCCGGAGTCGCGACTCGTGGATATCGGGCTCAGCTCGATGGGCATGGTCGAGTTGATGCTCAAGGTCGAAGCCGAGTTCGACCTCATCCTTCCCCAGTTCGAGATCACGCCCGAAAACTTTCGATCGGTAAAGGCAATGGAGCGGATGATCCTCAACCAGCTGGGATCCGGGGCGGGATGAAGCCAGTTGAACAGAGGTTCCGCTCCGACAACCAAGCGAGCCGCATCGAACGGGTGCGCGCGCACGTCGAGCCAGCTCAGCCGCATGATCACGTCCCGAAGAAAGCCATGATCCAGCCGGCGACCAGCCGCGACGCTCCGCGGCGCAGACGGTCCGCCGCCAAGACCTGGCTGCAAGCCATCGCATCAACCGCACGGCTCGAAGCCCAGCCGCATCGGTTGCTCGCCGACATCGTGGCGGATTGGGCACAGCGTCAGCCCGGGCGGCCCGCCTTGCTCTCGGACGGCCAATCCTTCACCTATGGCGAACTCGCTGCCCGGATCAACCGGTATGCGCGCTGGGCGCGGGACCTCGGCCTCCATGCCGGCCGCACCGTCTGCGTGCTGATGCCGAACCGGCCGGACTACCTCGCCTGCTGGCTCGGCATCAGCAGCGTCGGCGCGACGGTGGCACTGATCAACACCAGGCTGGTCGGCCGGTCGCTCGCCCACTGTATCGACGTCGCTGATGCCGATCACCTCATCCTCGCTGCCGACTGCGTGGATGCGTTCGAGAGCTCGCGTCCGCACCTGCACCGCGTGCCGCAATGTTGGAGCCTCGGCACCGGCGATCCAAGCGGCGACCTGGATGCGGCGCTCGCCGCCTTCGAGCCACGCCCGCTGTCCTCCGCCGAACGCGGCGACGTCACGATCGACGGACGCGCGCTCCTCATCTACACCTCGGGCACCACGGGCCTGCCGAAGGCGGCGAACGTCAGTCATCGCCGCATTCTCGCCTGGGGCGGATGGTTTTCCGGACTGACGGACGCCTCCATCGACGATCGTCTCTACGATTGCCTGCCGCTCCATCACTCCGTGGGCGGCGTCGCAGCTCCCTGCAGCATGCTCTGCGCGGGCGGCTCGGTCGCGATTGCGGAGAAGTTTTCCGCCGGCAGCTTCTGGGACGACATCGAGCGTTTCGACTGCACCGTCTTCCAGTATATCGGCGAGCTTTGCCGCTATTTGCTGAAGGCGCCGGCGTCTGAACAAGAGGCGCGACATCGGCTGCGGCTGGCCGTCGGTAACGGATTGCGCGGCGACATCTGGGAGACGTTCGCCAACCGGTTCGCGATTCCGCAGATCCTCGAATTCTATGCCGCAACCGAAGGCAATTTCTCGCTGTTTAATGTCGATGGAAGACCGGGCGCGATCGGCCGGATCCCGCCGGTTCTGGCGCATCGCTTTCCCGCCTCGATCGTCAAGATCGATGCCGACAGCGGCACCCCGGTCCGGAGCGCCGCTGGGCTCTGCATCGCCTGCGCACCTGGCGAGACCGGCGAGGCTGTCGGACGCATCGGTGGTGGCGATCGCGACGGCCGGCCTTTCGAGGGCTACACGGATCCCGAGGAGACCAAGAGGAAGATTCTGCACGACGTCTTCGCTGTGGGCGATGCTTGGTTTCGCACCGGTGATCTGATGTTGCGCGACGAGCAGGGGTATTTTCACTTCATCGACCGCGTCGGCGACACCTTCCGCTGGAAGGGCGAGAACGTCGCGACCAGCGAAGTGAACGACGCAATCAGGGACTGCCGCGGCGTTCTCGACGCCTCGACCTATGGAGTTGCGGTGTCCGGGGCCGATGGCCGCGCCGGCATGGCGGCGTTGGTGGTCGACCGAGATTTCGATTTCGGGGTATTCAGAGAACACCTTTCGTATCGGCTGCCGCGTTATGCAGTTCCAGCCTTCGTCAGGTTGTGCCGGGCGCTCGAGACGACCGACACCTTCAAGCAGCAGAAGCAGCGGTTGATCCGCGAGGGATTCGATCCGTCGGTGGTGGACGATCCGCTGTTCCTGCGTGATCCGGCAACCGGTGACTATCGTTCGATCGACCGGGCCGTCTACGCGCGCATCGTTGAGGGCGAAATCAGGCTCTAACACGGGCTCGGAAAGCCGAAATGTGAGGTGTACCATGTCGGTCAAATCGAAGATCTTCTCCGCGATGAAGCAGATCGCCGAAGAACAGAAAGTCACGCTTCCGCCGCTTGAGGACGATCTGTCACTGAACGAAACCGGGTTCGATTCGCTGGCATTCGCCATCCTGGTTGCGCGGCTGGAGGACGAGCTCGGTATCGATCCCTTCACTATCGCCGAGGACGCCGCCTTCCCGTCCACCGTCGGTGAGTTTGTCAGAGCCTACGAGAATGTCCCCGCCTGACATCATCGCGCTGCGCCAATATCTCGGCGAGGAGCCGAAGGGCCGCACGATTTCCGATGCCCGGCACAGTGTATCGCTGACCGACATGATCCAGTACAGCTGCCTGGCTGACAGATCGTCCGAGCTGTCCGGCCGCTCGGTGCTGCTTGCGACGTCGGGACAGCTGCTGTCCGCGCTAGCCATGATCGAGCTCGACGGCGTCGCCCGCCGCATGCTCCTATGCCCGCCCGACCTGGATTGGGATCGCCTGCAGGTCCTGCTCGAGCAGGCCGATATCGACACCATCGTCACCGATCGGTTTTTACACCGAAGTGGCGCTGGCAGGTACGTCGTTATCGGCGTCGACCTGCCCGAGCGGAGGGCCATGGGATCGGAGGTCGATCGCACGACCGAGTGGCTGATGCTGACCTCGGGGACGTCAGGACTGCCGAAGATCGTTCGGCATACGCTTGATGGGCTCGCTGGCGCGATTATCGCCGAGGGGCCCGTGCGCCACCGGAACGCAACCTGGGCGACGTTCTACGACATCCGCCGCTATGGCGGCTTGCAGATTTTCCTGCGGGCCGTGATCGGCGGCGGATCGATGGTGCTTTCGGAGCCCGGGGAGGCCATTGCCGCCCATGTGGCGCGGCTGCGCGCGGGCGGCGTCACCCACATCTCAGGGACGCCGTCGCACTGGCGCAAGCTCCTGATGAGCGGCGCGTCCGCCAATTTCTCGCCGGACTATGTCCGCCTGTCGGGCGAAATCGCCGACCAGGCGGTGCTGGACGGCCTGGCCAAAGCATTTCCGCATGCGTCAATCGGACACGCCTATGCCTCGACCGAGGCGGGCGTCGGTTTCAGCGTGGACGATGGGCGCGAGGGTTTTCCTGCCCACCTGATCGGGCAGAATCACGCCGGCGTCGAGATGAAGGTGGTCGACGGCTCACTGCGGATCCGTTCCAAGCGTACCGCGCGCTCCTATGTCGGCGCCGATGCTCCGCCGCTCGCCGACACCGAGGGCTTCGTCGATACCGGCGACATGGTTGAGCTGCGCGGCGAACGATACCACTTCGTCGGCCGGCGAGGCGGCATCATCAACATCGGCGGGCTGAAGGTGCATCCGGAGGAGGTGGAAGCCGTGATCAACCGGCACGCGTCAGTCCAGATGTCGCGCGCGCGCTCGCGCAGGAGCCCGATCACCGGCGCCATTGTGGTCGCCGACGTCATCCTCACCAACGGCACCAATGCGGAGCGCCACGAGACCATTCGCACGGAGATTCTCGGTCAGTGCAAAGATTGCCTGGCTGCATGGAAGGTGCCTGCGGTGATCCGCTTCGTCGAACGGCTCGACGTCAACGCAGCGGGAAAACTGGCACGCACCGATGCGTAACGTCATCGTCACAGGCGGCAGCCGCGGTATAGGTCTTGCGATTGCGCGCAGGCTCGCCGCGTCCGGCGAGTATAATGTGATCGCCGTCGCGCGCCGCGAGAGCGAGGAGCTTGCCGCTGCAGTCCGCGAAGCCCAACGACGCCTGCATTTCCGCGCCTGCGACCTTGCTGTGACCAATGCGATCCCCGCCTTCGCAAAATCGTTACGCGACGAATTCGGTGCGATCTACGGCCTCGTCAACAATGCCGGGGTCGGTCCCGACGGACTGCTGGCGACCATGCACAATTCCGATATCGAGGCCCTGATCCGCTTGAACGTATTGTCGCCCATGATCCTGACCAAATACGTGGCGCGCCACATGATGGCCGACGGCGCGGGGCGGATCGTCAACATTTCCTCCATCGTCGCCTCGACCGGCCACAGCGGCTTGTCCGTGTATGCCGCGTCCAAGGCCGCGGTTGTCGGTTTCACCCGCTCGCTGGCCCGCGAAGTTGGCAGGGTCGGCATCACAGTGAACGCGATCGCGCCCGGCTTCATCGAGACGGAATTGACCAGGTCCCTGGACGACGAAGGCCGTCGACGCATCGCTCGCCGCAGCGCATTGCGCCACCTGCCCGAAGCCGACGACGTCGCTTCCGTGGTCGAATATCTTCTCGGCGAAGGCGGCCGGAACATCACCGGCACCGTGGTGACGGTCGACGCCGGTAACACGGCCTGAGCGCCGGGAATCGCGCATCCGCCGTCGAGGGCGACCTCTCCTCTCGGCTCAAAGGTACTCGAAGTCGACCTCGCCTGACAGCAGGCTGGACACTTCAATCCGGCGATAGCCCCTTCAGATATTCAAGCATCGTGTTGCAGGCCTTCTCCGCCTCCGCGAAGGTTGAAAACGCCGAACCGCCAATCTTGATCGCGCCGTTGCCTCGATAGAGCGGCCGCCACGAAGCCACATAGCCGGCACGTCCGTGAAAGCCGGCACCGGCAGGAGTCTCATACGTGATCACAAAGGAAAAGCCGTCTCCGGCCGCACTCCAGATTTCCATGTCCTCGACGGCACGGTGAAACAGAAGGGACATCAAGATGCGCCCGCGCACTCGCTTTCAGCTCAACGACAGCGTTCCGGTCCTGACGGCAGGCCGTCAGGAGGGAACGACCCTGACCACTGGGGGGGCAGGAAGGTAGGGTCAGGGCCGTCGCTCCGGATGCGCCGAGATCCAATCGGCACATCTCTGCGATCATGTCTGGAGCCGTTCGTCATAGCCCGCGACTACGTTTTACCTGACAGCGGACAAACTGCGATCGACCCAGAGCCGCAGACGACGAACAAAATACACTTCCCGCCGGACGCCTTGGCTGCGATTTTGGATCAGGCGCCAAGCCTGAGGGACTACCCCATTAGGCTTCCCGGACATCGACCTCGCCAATCAAGCGGCGTTTGAAATCAGGCTTCAGCCCCTAAAGCTACTTGTTCCAGTCGATTGGTTGCGTTGGCATGGGCGCCGCCATGACAGACGCACCTTTATCACCGGCCGCCGAGGAGACGGATGCTGGGCCGGGTGGTCGCGATCGATAGCGGCCTTGGACTGGCTCAGCAGCCGTCGATAGCACGGAAGGCCTGCCGTACGCGCGACTGAACCAGGGCTTCCCGGCAAGACAGCCGGCGTCGGGCGGGCTCACGAGGATCTTTCGGGTCGGGTCGCTGCATTCCAATACAGGCCGCCTGCCCATTGCAGTGGCAGCGTCGACCGGGAATGGCGGTGCGTGACGAGCCTCTCCTCAGCGCTCGCCACCCGTCGGACTCAATCCGGGCGGCTAAGTCTTCTCCCGCGGGGCGGTCGCGCGATCATGTTGCGAGATGGCGAGGGCCGCGAGCACTGTCCGATTGCTGATTTCCAGTTTTTGGAAGATGTTGTGAAGGTGCACCTTGATGGTGCCGTCGGTCGTATTCAACCGACGCCCGATTTCCTTGTTCGACAATCCTTCGGAGACCAGCCGCATGATCTGACGCTCGCGTTCCGTCAGCGCGGTCAGTCCGCTCTCCGAAGTCGTGCCCTGCTCGCGCGACACGATCGAGTCGGATGAGGTCGACGGCAGCACGTTGTGACCATTGGCGATGTGCCGCAACGACTGCACCAGAGCCTCGGGATCGGTATCTCTCAGGATGATACTACAGGTCACGGGCGTCGCCGAGAACACCAGTTCGCAATCTTCACTTGAGACGAAAAATACCAAATGCGTCGAACGATTTTCTGAATTGACGGTCGAAAGAATTCTTGCAGCGGCGAGCTCGGGCATTGCGGGATCGACAATCGCCATATCGGGCGTCAAACTCCGGATCGCTTCGATGCAGCTTGCGGCGTCGTTACAAGATGCAACGATACTGAAATCGGCTGCAGCACCGAGCACCTTGCTCAGCCCCTCCAAGACCACCGGATGCCGGTCTGCAATGACTACACTGATACGTCGCATTGCGCGCTCCTCAGCCAGTCGCCCCCCAATATAAACTCCGCGCACCTTCTTCTGTTTCCACCCGCAACATATAGCATACAAGCAATGTTGGTATCGCAGCGCAATACTTAGGTTAATCGGCGCACTGCTCCGTTCGATTCCCGGAGTCTAACACAGCAATGCAACGCGAATGCCCGTAAGACTCCGGTGATCTGACCGGGACGGGCAAGCCTCCGCGCCCATCCAGTCCCTCTAACGGCGTAATCCTGAGCGGTGCACGCCTTCGATATTTCCGCAACGTTCAATATATGCCGCGCCGTTAACTCGCTCGCAGAATGCATTCGCTCAGACATAGTATTTATGAGCTAATACAACCAAAAAATCTTTCAATGTTGAATGAACATCGTCACCTAATTCACGCAGAGGCTGCGCCAGAAGGCGGTTTTTTGTACCGCAATTACACGGGCATACGCAGTCCCGCGTCTATAACCAACGGTATATAGGGCGATCGCAAATTCGCATCTAACATTCATAAAGGCTTAAGCAAGATGGATTGCTCGAAATCCACCAACGAGACGAGGCAAAGAAGGCGAGACCAGAACGGAGGAACACGATCGAGGTAGCTCAGTACACCTAAAAACCACAAGTCATATCAGTTCAACCGCCCATCGCTGTTGTGTCATTGCGTAGTAGGCTGGAGGGTAAAATGAGGAGGCGGCAGTCTTGCGAGACCGTTCTTATTGGAAAGAACGTTTTGATTAGAGAAGGCATTGCTAAAATCCTGCACGCGGCAAATTTTCACATCCCGGTCTCGGCGTCGAGCCCCGAGGAGTTGCCGAGTTCACTTCAAGCAGAAAAACTGATGTTCCTCATCGTCCATACCGGCGATGGGTTCAATGTCGCGATAGAGCAAATCGGATTTGTGAAAGATCGGTACCCGGACGCGCGCATCGCGATCGTGTCCGACAATTATCGGCCAGTCGATCTTGCCTCAGCATTTCGAGCAGGAGCCAACGGATACTTCGTGAACGTCAATTCGTGCGACGCATTCATCAAATCCGTCGAGCTCGTGACGATGGGCGAGACCGTCTTCCCGCCTGCATTCCTGTCATTCGCCCTTGATGCCGGTCGCGACCGCGAGCCAGAAACGGCGGAGCCCGGCGAATGCAGACAAACCATCCTCGCCGCTGCAGACGACACGATCCTGCCGCAGCTCTCTCCGCGCGAAAAGGCAATTCTATCCTGCCTAATCGAAGGCGATTCCAACAAGTGCGTTGCCAGAAAAATCAATATCGCCGAGGCTACCGTGAAGGTCCACGTCAAGGCGATCCTGCGCAAGATCAGGGTCCAGAACCGGACACAGGCAGCGATCTGGGGAATGAACCATGGGGCGCTGGTACGGCCGGCAAACGATCGCACCCCCTCAGCCGTCGATGCGGGCAGAGGGATCGCGAAGCCCATCGAGGTGATCTCCGAAATGGAGCAGCTCAACGAGCCGGCGCCGTTGGTTCCTCACTCCAGCCACGTCGTGGTACCCCGTATCGACAGCCTGCTCCGCAAGGGCGTGGACCCAGGAACTCACGCCGGGGTACGGTTCTACAAGTAGATGCAGGACTCGGAAAACGGCTGCCGTCGCGCGAACGGCCGCATCGCGGAGTGAAGCTGCGACACTTTCGTCGACTCCGCGACGGCCAGGCGCCCGACAGCATATTCCCTGCTGCTCTTGCCTGCACAGTACTCGAGATCGCGCGGACACTCTCCTCGGCCTCGGGTTGACGACGCGGAGTGCGCATGCCTGCGGGAGTGGGCTCTTTATCGCTCCCGCAGCGCCTCCTGCTTGTATCTCGCCAGCGGCGAGAGAAGATAGCTGATGATCCTGCGCGCGCCGGTCTTGACCTCGACCGTCACCGCCATGCCGGGACCGAGCTTGACGAGCTTGTCCTCCACCTGCATGTGCGTGCGGTCGAGTGAAATCCGCGCCGCATACTCCAGCTCCTGGCCTTTCGGCTCGCTGCTGCCCTGCGCCGTGCCCGACGCGCGGTCGTTCGGTCCGCCCTGCCTGTCCCGCGTGATGGCGTCGGTCGACACGCTGAGCACGTCCCCATGCAGGAGCCCATAGCGCGTGAAGTTGAACGTATCGATCTTGATCTCCGCCTTCTGTCCGGGATGGACGAAGCCGATGTCGCGGTTGGAGAGCATGGCCTCGATCTCGAGCTGGCTCTCGCTTGGAACCACGATGGCGAGCGACTGCGCCGGCGTCACCACGCCTCCCACCGTGTGAACGGCGAGTTGCTGAACGACGCCGTCGACCGGCGCGGTCAACTGCTGAAGCTTCGTGCGCCGATCCGCCTTGACCACTTCCTGCGCAGCGCTCGCCGCCTTCTGCTCGGCTTTCGCGAGTGCGTCATAGGTGGCACGCCGATACTCCGCGGCAGTCCTTTCCTTCGTTTCTTTCAGCAGGGCGATGGCGGCGTCGGCTTCGCCGAGCCGGCTCTGCTGGAGAACCAGATCCTGCTGAAGGCCGACCAGCTCCTGATACTCGGAGAGATAGACAACCTTCGAAGCCAGGGCCTTGTCGACGAGACCCTTGCGAATGTCGACCCGCTCCTGGAGCACCGGTATCGTCGCCTGGAGCTTCGCCACGCTCGCCGATGTGGTCGCCCGCTCCGCTTCCTTCTGACCTTGCTGGCGCTCGATCTCCGCGAGCTTGGCGCTCTGCTCGGCGCGTTGGCTGATCAGAAACTGGCGATGCATCTCGATCTCCGCGGCACTTGCGCCCTGCGGTGATCGGAAGGCGGCAAGCGGATCGCTGGTGAGCGCTGCCCGCAGCCGGGCGACGTCGAGTTCGGCCGCAACGAGATCGCTTCTCTGGCGCTCCTGATCGGCTTCCGTCATCGTCGGGTCGAGTTCGATCAGAACGTCGCCGGCCTTGACGCTCTGTCCGTCACGTACGTGAATGGCGCGAACAACGCCCGTCTCGAACGGCTGAATCAGCTTGGTGCGTCCGCCGGGCACGATCTTGCCCGTCGCGGTGGCGACGATGTCGACGCTGCCCAATGATGCCCACAACAGCGCGACGCAAAAGACCGCGATGATGCTCGCCCCGATCGCGCGACCGATCGGCGACGGCGGCGATTCGGTGATCTCGAGTGCCGCCGGCAGAAATGCGATCTCGTGCTCGCGCCGCCGGACCTCGGCTCTCGGAAACGGAACGATATTCCGGTTAGCGGACGTCATGGATACCGGCCTGCAGATAGTGGAGATTTGCGTAGCGCCCGTTCGAGCGAATGAGTTCATCATGGCTTCCGTCCTCGACGATGCGGCCATGCTCAAGCGTGATGATCCGGTTCGCATTGCGCACGGTAGAGAGCCTATGCGCGATGACGATGACAGTCCGGCCGGCGGAAATCCTTTTCATGTTCTGCTGGATGGCGCGCTCGCTTTCGTAATCGAGCGCGCTGGTCGCCTCGTCGAGGATAAGGATGCGGGGGTTGGTAATGAGTGCGCGAGCGATCGCGACACGCTGGCGCTGCCCGCCGGATAAACTGCTGCCGCGCTCGCCCACGATGGTGTCATAGCCCTCGGGCAGCTCCAGGATGAAGTCGTGAGCGCCGGCGAGTGATGCCGCCTCGATGACGCGCTCCATGGGCATGGCCGGGTCGGCGAGTGCAATGTTCTCGCGGATCGAGCGATTGAAGAGCACGTTCTCCTGCAAGACCACGCCGATCTGGCGCCGAAGCCAGGTCAGGTCGACCGTCGCGAGGTCAACGCCGTCGACCAGCACGCGTCCGCTCTCCGGCACGTAGAGACGCTGGATCAGCTTGCCGATGGTGCTCTTGCCCGAGCCCGAAGAGCCAACGATACCGATGACCTGGCCGGGCTCGATGCCGAAGGACACATCGTGCAGCACCTCGGGGCCGTCGGCGCGGTAGCGGAAGGTCGCGTGCTCGAATACGACCTTGCCGCGGATCGGCGGCAGCGCGGCGCGGGCCGAACTGAAGCTTGGCTCCGGGATAGTGTTGAGAATGTCGCCGAGACGATCGACTGACAGCCGGGCCTGATGGAAATCCTGCCACATCTGCGCGAGCCGAAGCACGGGCATGCTTACCCGCCCCGCCAGCATGTTGAACGCGACCAGCTCTCCGACGGTCAGGTCGCCGCCGATCACGAGCCTGGCGCCGAAGTAGAGCGTTGCGGCCGTGACCAGCTTGTTGATCATCTGGACCGCTTGGCTCGCCGTGTTGTTCAGGCTGAGTACGCGGAAGCTCGCCCCCACATAGCCGGCGAGCTGCTCCTCCCAGCGGCGTTGCATCTGGGGCTCAACCGCCATCGCCTTCAGCGTCTCGACGCCCGTGACGCTTTCGACCAGGAAGGCCTGGTTCTCCGAGCCGCGATTGAACTTCTCATCGAGTCGCCGGCGAAACAGCGGCGCGGCGCCGGCGGAAATTCCGATGTAGAACGGGAACGACGCCAGAACGATCCACGTCAACGCCGTCGAATAGTAGAACATGACCGCAAGGAAGACGACGGTGAACAAAAGATCGACGACGAGGGTGAGCGCCGAGCTCGTCAGGAACTGGCGGATGTTCTCAAGCTCGCGAACGCGTGCAACCGAATCGCCGACGCGACGTGTCTGGAAATATGCGATCGGCAACGCCATCAGGTGACGAAACAGCCGGGCGCCGAGCTCGACGTCGATGCGGTTCGTCGTGTGCGCGAACAGATGGACGCGCAACGTGCCGAGAACGGTCTCGAACAAGGTCAACGCGACGAGACCCGCGACCAGGACGTCGAGCGTGCTGATGCTTCGATGCACGAGCACCTTGTCGATGACGACCTGGAAGAACAGCGGGGCGACGAGGGCGAAGACCTGAAGGAAGAACGACGCGATCAGCACTTCGCCGAGCAGACGGCGATACTTGTGGACTGCACCGAGAAACCAGCCGATATCGAATCGCCTGGACAGATCCGTCAGGGCCGCACGCCGGGTCATCAGGATGATGTCGCCATCCCAGACGGCCTCGAGTTCGGCCTGCGTCATGGATTCGGGTCGGGACGACAATGGACGCTGAACGAGAAGCCTGTCGTCGATGACCTTGCCCAGGATCAGGAAGCTGCCGTCGCGCAGCGCGGCGATTGCCGGCAACGGGGTGACGGCAAGCCTGTTCCAGCTTGATCGCTGTGCCCGGGCCTTGAGGCCGAACTCCCTGGTACAGCGCAGGATTTCGGTCACACCGATCCGCGAGGTGCCCATGCGATGGCGAATTTGCTCCGGGTCGGCCGCAATGCCATGGCAACGCAGCAAGATCGCCATCGCAATGAGTCCCGACTCATCGCCATCCGCAGGCTCAGGACCCGGCTCCTGGACGGACATATCGCGACGTTCCGCGGACCGTGCAGAGGCCAGAGCATCGCCGGCGAGCGCAACCAGATCACGCCCGCGCGCAATCAGGCCGGCAAACGCATGCTGCGCGCGACCGGCGAGGCCATGAGATCCGGCCAGGATCAAGCGGCCGTCCCAGATTTCTTCAAATTCCGCACGCGGCATCAGCTTCGGATGTGCCGAGGTCGGATGCAGCACAAGCGCGGCGTCGTCATCGACCTTCCCGAGCAGCAGAAATCCGCCATCACGCAGCGCTGCGATTCCGGGCAGACTGATGCTTGCGAGTTGTTTCCAATGTGTCGTGCGCGAACCGACCTTCAGTCCGAAATCGCGGGCGCAGCGAAGCATCGCACGGATGCCGATTGCGCTCTCTCCGCAACGGTCGCGGAGCTGGTCGGGCTCGGCGTTCACGCCATGAAGGCGCAGGAACAGAGCAAGGGACCGAAGCCCGAGATCTGCGGCATGGGCATTTCCATTCTGGATCGCCATTTATTACTCAACCCTTCGCGGCTACCGGCCGCGTATGATGTTCCTTCTCATGCATTCCCAAACATTGACGGTGCCGCACCCAGGCGCTGGGCCCGGGTGCGGCTCGGCCTTAGTGTTGCGGTCGGGCCAGCAACGAGTCGTGCCCCCAACCGGTCGCCTGCGACAGAGCCGCCACGATCTGACCGGGGTCCACCTGGCCGGTATGAGCGGCCAGATACTGGTTCAGCAGCGCAAAACTCTGGCTTGCGAGCGACGCCATCGTGGTGCCGGTCGCAGCCGGATGAAACGCCGGCATGGTCGGATGGGCAGCGGTCGTTGCCAGGGTGCTGGCGGCCGGGTCAAAGTGCTGCTGGAGCAGCGCAAAGCCCTGGCTTGCCAAGGACCCCGTGTTAGCAGCGGCCGTGTGCTGATGATCCGTGGACTCGGTCGTGTGCGAGGTCGTCGGGGCCGCGGCCGTCGTGGTGGCAACAGGCTGATGATCCGTCGCGGTGTGGTGGTGCGACGACGTCGTCGTGGTCGTGGTCGTGGTCGTCGCAGGTCGAGGATCCGTTACGGTGATGGTCTGCGGCGAAGCCGTCGCAACCGCACCGGTCGACGGATCCTTCGCACTTGCCGTCAGCGTTAGTGCCGCAACCGGATGACCCCCGCCCCTGTAGGTCGAAGTCAGCGTCAGTCCGCTGTCGACCTGCGCGGCCGTCAACGTGATGTCTTTTCCCCGGAACGTCTGACCGTCGAGCTTGTCGGTGATCGATTCATATTTCGGCAACCCCGTGATGTGCACGGTCACGAGATCGTTGGAATCGGTCGTTGTCACCTTCGTCCCGAGATCGACGGTACCACCTCTCCCGGCCACCCAGAGCGAGTCATCCGCGATCGTGAGGACAGGCGTGGCCACGGATGGGGTCGTTGGCGTGGTGGGGGTCGTGGGTGTCGTGGGCGTCGATGACGTCGGGTCGATCTGCAGACCGGAGAACGTCTTCACGGCGCCAGCAAGATTGGCAGCGACACCGCTCGCGTCCTTGATCGCCGCACCGCTCGGAAGATTGACACCGGTGATGGCGAGCGCCGAGGTGCCGGTGTTGGTCGACGCGACGGTTGTTTTGAAGGTGAGCGTACCCGTGCCCGAACCACCGGCATAAGTGGCCGTGCCGCCGTCATTGAGCGACAGCGTGGGCGTGCCCGTCACCGTCACGGCTTCGTTGAAGCCGAGTGCCAGCGTGATCACGTCCCCGACGTGCTCGGTGCCCGTTCCCGGAACAGCCGTGGCCTGGGTTACCGTCGGCAAGATCGGATCGATCTGGAGACCGGTGAACGTCTTCACCGCACCCGACAGGTTCGCCGCGACCCCGGAGGCGTCCTTGATGCTCGCACCGCTCGGAAGATTGACGCCGGTGATGGCGAGCGCCGAGGTATTCGAGTCGGTCGACGCAACCGTGGTGCGGAAGGTGAGCGTGCTCGTGCCAGAACCACCGGCATAAGTGGCCGTGCCGCCGTCATTGAGCGACAGCGTGGGCGTACCCGTCACCGTCACGGCCTCGTTGAAGGCGAGCGACAGGGTGATGACATCGCCGGCATGCTCGATGCCCGTTCCCGGAGAGGCCGTGGCCTGCGTCACCGCCGGCTGGACCGTCGGCGTCGTCGGTGTAGTTGGGGCTGGGAGGGATCCTGTTGTTATCGTCAAGTTTCGGAAATCGGCGGCCAGAACTTCGGGTGAGGTATGCCGATAGAGCCCTTCTTCCCAGTACGTGCGAGAACCATAGCCCAACGGGCCGTTGTAGTTCACAACCTGATTCCCGTTGATGTAGACGTCCAGAAACCCGCTGCTGTTGTTGACTACGCTGGTCTGTATCTGAATATTGTAATACTGGCCGCGCACAATGGGATTGGGGTCGGTCCACAGCGTCCTGGTGGTGACGCTGCCCGTCGCGGGGTTCCCGTATCGGGCGACGATTGCCATATGTTCGCCCTGCATTTCGATCGCGAAGGGAGGCGAGGTGGACACACCAATGTCTCCGTCATTGCTGTGCAGTTCCGCAGTCACAAGCCACGGCGCGGTGTTCGTGGCGCCGGGCTCCAGCATGAACTGATAGGAAATGTTGGTGGGCGTGCCGACCGCAATCAGATTGTTCATCTGAACCTCGGAGCGATCGATAGTCGAGCCATCGAACCAGGCCGGATCACCTGCGTGAATTTCGAAGCGCAGGGTCTGGCTGTCGGGCTCGGTCAGGCTGTAGCTCTCGCCCGCCGTCTGGACGTTGTAGGGGCTGCCGTCGATGTACAAATTCTGTTGCGGCGTAGACGTGAACGACGTGATTGTACCGGTTGCCATTCCATGATCCTTTTACGTTGAAGACAGGGAATTCCACTGCCGCGCATCGCGAAGGCGCACGACATACCGCATGCTCGGCGTGCGTGACACTGCGAGCCATTTTCAGAGCAGTGGGATTTGATAGCGCCCCCCCAACTGCTGGGGTCGCTGGTTAATTAGGAAGTATGGCGAAAAAAGCCTCAAAATGTGATTTATACCAATGTATGGAGCCTCAAGTTCCTCCGGCGTCCGACATGTCATATGGCTTCGATCGTCGGCAAGACTGCAGGCTATCGCCGCGTAACGAACCGGCCGCAGCGTTTGCGACATTCAGATTGGCGGAGAAACAATCGCGCCTGGGATGTTTCTTTGGCGGTTTTTGACGCGCAAACCTCGTTCCCGCTTTTGGCGATGCCGAGTGGTGGGGGATGCTCGAACTGCGCGGTCGTCCTCCCGAGTGTCGGACCGTCGACGCCATCCTGATATCTCCGGCGCCCACGACGAGACTCGAAATCGCGATCGTCGCCAAGCTTCTTGCTTGCGCATGGGCTGTTTCGCAAATCCCATTATTGTTTTCCCGATCACGCCTCAGGATGCGGCGGCGCCTGGATAAAACCGGCAAGGCTTCCAATTCTGACTGAGCGACGGCCACTCGACCTGATTTCCTGGCTCCTCGCTACTTTCATACCTTCGCTGCAGCAACGTCGGTCCAGCGGTTGGCCCGGACGTTCGCCGACCCGCTCTACTTAACATTAGCCGCCTTTCTCGAGATTCGTACTGCCCCGCCACCTCAACGCCGCGGCGACCAACTAGCGGCAACCGACCTTCGCGCCACACCAGCCAGCCGCGTGGAAGCTTGCGAGCCTCCGCAGCGACCGCGGCTGTATTCGAGCTCCGCTTCTCACGTCGCGGGATCAGGCAGCCGGCAACGACCGCGAATCTGTTCAACACGGACTTACTCACAATTGGGTAGCCACTCCGCCCCATGTACCAACCCTTCTGCTTGTACTTGCTCAGCAGGCCCTAAGCTATTGTCGCTTCGATGAGGATAGAGGTGATCAGATTTGCTGCGCCGCCTGCACGGCGGTGAGCGGAGGGTGGCGATGCGTGCGTCATTTCTGGGGTGCCCCATTGATGTCCTGACGATGGCCGATACGGTCGAGCTCGCACGCACAGCAATGCATAGCCAGCAGCGTTTGCAACATGTTGCGCTCAACGTCGCCAAGTTAGTCAGCATGCGCTTTGATCCGGTGCTCGCTGCCGACGTCGCTAGCAGTGATGTGATCAGCATTGATGGCATGGGCTTAGTGTGGGGGGCTCGTGCACTCGGCCTGCCGGTCCAGTCGCGCGTGACCGGCATCGATCTGCTCACCGAGATTCTTGCACTATGTGAAAGGGACGGCTTCAAACCGTATTTTCTCGGAGCGACGCCTGGTGTGTTGCAACAGGCCGCGCGGCGAGTCCTCGACAAGCATCCCTCGATCGCGTTCGCTGGCCTCAGGGACGGCTACTTCACACGCGAGCAGGAGGCCCAAGTGGTCTGCGAAATTCGGTCTAGTCGCGCCGACTGCCTTTTTATCGGCATGCCTTCGCCGCGCAAGGAGCGCTTTCTCGCGTCGTATCGCGATACGCTCGGTATACCTTTCATCATGGGTGTCGGTGGTTCGTTCGATATTCTTGCCGGCGCGGTACGGCGGGCGCCAGTTCGCATGCAGCACCTCGGGCTCGAATGGCTTTACCGCGTCTATCAGGAGCCAAGACGCATGTGGTGGCGATATGCCAAGACCAATACATTGTTCGCCGGCATTCTGGCCCAAGCCATTGTACGCCAGAGGTTAGGCATAGCACCGCGAGAAAACAGCGGGCTGCCGCCTCGAGCGGATGTAGGCCATTCAGTCCAAGGTGTTCACCAAGCCCCGCTAACGTACTCGCCAAGCCGCGAACGACACACTGCTATGCTTTAATTGGAGTCGACGCCGCCAGCCCGCGCTAATGCGAGCGATCTCACGTTGAGGAACCGTGTTTCAGCCTTCTGACCTTCAGTTTGATTGATAGCTCAAATCGGAGCGGTAGCCAGAAACGAGCATATGACCTGACGAGCATCGTCAAACTATCGTCCAGATAAGGCATTTTGCGATGTGTGGGATATTCGGATGGGTTCTTGGGCCCGCGAAGCATCAGGATCGCGAAACTCTCATCAAGCTAACCGATTTGATGTTACATCGGGGGCCGGACGGCTCAGGCTACCAGCTTTACGAAACGGCGGAGCGATATCAAATCGGCTTTGGCCACCGCCGGCTTTCCATCATCGACATCGGTGGCGGCGCCCAACCGATGGCGACCGAGGATGGCCGCTTTAACTTGGTTTTCAATGGCGAGATCTATAATTACCTTGAGCTGCGGAAGGAGCTCGTTGCTCTTGGCCATCACTTTCGTACGGACTCGGATACCGAGGTGCTGATCGAGGCATATCGGGCCTGGCAGCTCGACTCGGTGCGCAGATTGCGCGGCATGTTCGCCTTTGCGCTGTGGGACGACGCTGAGCAGCGGTTGGTGCTTGCCCGCGATGCCTTCGGCAAGAAGCCACTGTTTCTCGCCGAGGCGCAAGGGGCTGTTCTCTTCGGCTCAGAGATTGAGCCGCTCGTTCAGTTCCCGGGCTTCAGCCGCGCCTTAGATTCCGATGCGCTCGGCCACTATCTTCTTAATCGCTATGTTCCGGGGCCGTCGACGTTCTTTCAGTCGGTGAAGAAGCTACAGCCTGGTCATTGTGCGGTATGGCAAAATGGCATGTTGAAGTCGACACGCTATTATACGCCGCCGTTCGCGACGGCGGTGCCGGACGTCAAGGAGTTCAACGATGCAATTCGACTATTCGAAGGTGCGTTCGACGAGGCTGTCCGAATTCGCATGCGCAGCGACGCGCCGTACGGCGCTTATCTTTCGGGCGGCATCGACTCGTCGGCGGTCGTGGCGACCATGGCCAAACACAGTACGGAGCCGGTGCGGACGTTCTCGGTAGGCTTTCGGGAGACCGGATATTCGGAGCTCGATCACGCGCGCGTCATTGCAGGTCAGTTCGGCACCATTCACAATGATCTAATTGTCGAGCCTGGCGCGTTCATGGACCATTGGTCGACCGCCGTCCTGCGTCGCGGTGCTCCGGTGAGCGAGTCGTCTGACATCCCGATTTTCATGCTTTCGCAAATGGCTTCTCGTAGCGTGAAGATGGTACTTACGGGAGAAGGCGCCGATGAGCTGATGGGTGGATATCCGAAGTATCGGGCCGAGCGATGGATCGGCCTCTATCAATGGCTCATCCCACACCTGTTGCACGAGCGGCTGATCCATCCGCTAGTCCGCTCGCTGCCGTATGGCATGAGGCGTGCAAAAATTGTTGCGCTGGCCGCAGGCGAGCGCGATCTCGCAAACCGCATGAGAGTATGGTTCGGCGGTCTTTCGGTCGGCGAAAGTGAAGCAATGCTGGGGCGACTGCTTTCAGCAACCCCGCCCGACCTGTTTCCATATTCGTCGCAGATTGGATCCAGCCTGCGACGTATGTTGTTCTTCGATCAGACGTCTTGGCTTCCGGATAACCTTTTGGAACGCGGCGATCGAATGATGATGGCAGGATCAATCGAGGGCCGGATGCCGTTTATGGATACGGTGCTGGCGGGCGTCGTGGCTAGATTCCCGGACGACTTTCTGACCGGAGGCAAGGGAGGCAAGAGAGTTTTGCGGGCGGCGATGGACAAGATTCTGCCATCGGAAATCATACGGCGGAAGAAGATCGGCTTCCGGGTGCCGATCGGGGAATGGTTCAGAGGTCCCTATCGTGAGTTCTTGCGGGAGATGCTGGTCAGCGAAACGTCCGGCGTGGCACAAATGGTAAGCGGCGACAGGCTCCGTCAGCTTGTAACGGAGCACCTTGACGCTCGACAGAACCACGAAAGACTTCTTTGGTCGTTCGTGAATCTCGAGATCTTCTTGCGTGCGTTCAGGGTGGCATCATGAGAATGGTCTACCTGGCGCTCCAAAGGCAACGACGAAACGTGGGGCGACCGCCACTACGACGGGGCCAACCTCACAGGCCCGCCGTTTCGGGCCGATCCCCGTTAGGCCAGCACGATCGCGGCCTTTCGTTATGGTGGAATCCAGCGACGACATGCAGGTGAGACGACTCTTTTGAGATCCGTTTTGGGACGAGTTGCCTGGTACCGAGACCGTCTGGCGTCAATGAGCACGTCGGAGATCGTCCACCGGGTAGTCGAAACCGCCGCCAAGCAAATTGGGCGCCGGCACAACGGCGGCTGGGATAGGATCGAACCATTTGGTCCACTAGCGGCGATACCTGGCGTTGGTGCCCGGATTCACGCGTTGCCTTCGGATTTGTTGGCTCTCATAGCAAGCGAGGCCGACAGGGTCCGTGCCGGGAACTTTGACCTTCTCGGTGCTCGCTGGCCGACGCCTTCGGCGATCCCACCGAATCCGAGCTTCTGGCGTATCGATCCCGAGGACGGCGAACCCTTTCCGCAATGGGACGCCTATACCTTCGATATCTCGTTTCGGCATGGAATAAACACGCGAGAGATGAAGCGCGTCTGGGAGCTCAACCGACTGCAATTTTTGGTACCTCTCGCCGCGGGGGCAGTGCTGGAGAACAGCAACGCGTCTATGCTTTTGACCGGCATGATCGGATCATGGATGGCGGGCAATCCACCCTTTCGTGGGCCCACCTGGACCTCCGGCATCGAACTCGCACTCCGTGTCATTTCAGTCGCAATGGCGCTCTCCATCGTCGGGATTGATAGCCTCGACAGTGTCGCACGCCGGGCCGCGCTTCGCTTCTTCTTTGCGCATGTCGATTGGATCCGGCGATTTCCATCGCTCAATTCGTCCGCCAACAATCATCGGATCGCCGAGCTTGCGGGACTGATTGTGGGCTCTATCATGGCTCCAGGATTTCCCGGTGCGGTCGCTTTGCGCGAGAAGAGCTGGCGCGCGTTGCTTGCCGAGATTGATCAGCAACTTTATCCGGATGGTGTGGGTGCCGAACAAGCTGCCGGCTACTCTGCATTTTCGATTGAGCTGCTCCTCGTTGCGGCTACTGCACTCGGACGCGAACGCAGCTTGCCGGCAACAACCGTGGAGCGGCTTTCGGCATGGGCTGAGCATTCCCTTTGGTTGATGGACACTGGCGCCAAAGTGCCCGCGATCGGCGATTTCGATGACTGCCGGGCTATCGCGACAACACAGGCGCCTGAACCGAGATATGTTGCGTCCATTGTAGCCGCCGTCTCGGATTGCGTTGGCCGCCAGCATCTTGCTCCGCCGGCCAAGGATCCAAGCATCCGTGATGCCATTCTAGGGTCCGCGAAGGCATCGCCAAGACAACTCGTTGGAGTACGCTCATTTCCGATCGGGGGCTACTCGGTCATCCGAAGCAAGCAGAAGGATCCCGTCGTACTCACGTTCGATCACGGACCGATCGGCTATCTGTCGATCGCGGCCCATGGTCATGCGGACGCGCTTTCCATTTGGCTCTCCGTTGGCGACCAGCCTGTTATCGTAGATGCAGGAACGTATCTTTATCACTCGAGCAGGGACCTGCGGGACCTGTTCAGGGATACCGCGGTCCACAACACCCTGCGGCTCGATGGCATTGGATCAAGTCGCCCATCTGGACCGTTCAACTGGGGGAGCAAGGCGAATACGCGCCTCATATCGTCCGAAGACACGCCAGTTGCGCGGATCGTGGCAGAGCACGACGGATACCTTGCGCAATGTGGCGTGAAGCACCAGCGGACGGTAGAATTTGATGGCTCATCGCGGTTTACTATCATCGACGAACTTCTCGAGGGCGCCGAAGATAGAAGCGTTACCGTATCGTTTCTCCTGGACCCGGCCTGCCGTTCAACAATCGAGCCGGATCCGCGCGGGGTGATGATCGCGCATGACAATCGTCAACTCATTCGAGTCGCAAGCGCCGGCCCATTGAAGCCGAGAGTGGTTCGCGGCGACCAAGCAACGGGCCGTGGGTGGCTGTCGCCGTCTTTCGGCGTCCGCATGCCTACCGATCAAATCCTTTTCGAGGGCCGTCTCGACAAGCCTTCGACCATCACAATTGACGTCCTCGATAGCGTGGTGGCGTCGTGCTGAAGCACATCCCGGGTTGGTCAAAGAGCGGGCGCATCCCTGTGGCACCAGGCAGGTCAGCAGGGCGCCGACGCGCCTCACGGTGTGTCCGGCCTTTTGCCAACAATCAGGGCGCCCTCGCCTCCCGGAAATCGCCTGGTCGAGATGCCCCGGACGGCAGAGACCTCCGATGGCAATTGCAGCGAAAACTCGTTAAAGATAATCCGAACTTGAAAAATGCGAACTCAGCGGAGCACCCCGTGTGATGCTTGTCAACGCGCTGTTCTCGTTCCTCATGTTTAGGTGCGCTATCGACATTCTCAGTCCCGGAGACAAGGGGACGGCGGTGGTGGCCCTTTACGTCTTTTTGGCGTTAGGACTGACGGCCCTGAAGATTGCAACGTCCGGGACGTCCCGCGGAGACATGGTCATTTGTGCCATCGTCTTTTCGCTGCTGATTGTTAACCTGCTCTGGATACCTGCCGACGCCACCCCGCAGTTCTATTTTTCGATAACCGTCTTTCTGCCGATTATTTTCCTGCTGATCCTGTCGCGCTGTGAGCCGCTAACCTTTGTCCGCTTGCGAAAGCGAACTTTGATATTGGGTACACCTGTCGTCTGCGGTCTGCTGCTCATTTTCTTTTCGCGTATGGGTGGACTACAGGCAGATCTGTTGACCGTCCTCAATGAGCAACCGTTCCATGTCGTCGCCCAAACGGTAGCGAAGTTCTCCCTGTTGATGATCAATCAATGGATCGGCTTTCCAATAGTTGCTCTGATTTTGCTAACCGTTCTCAATATTCGATCCGCGCTCCTGGGTTTCCTCCTCGCATTCTTCGTCAAGAAATTCAGCTCGTTCAATTTGAGGACCTTTCTCGCGATACTGGTCGTTTCCGCCGTCGCGACAGCCTATCTCCTGTCGAACCCCGAATTGACCGACGCCTTCCTGGAACGAATTCTTTATCGCGATCGAGATTTCTTCGAGCTGGACGCCTCCAATTTGACCAGCGGGCGCGACGAAATCTGGCGCTACTATGGTCAAGTGCTGGAAAACTCATCGCCCATGGAACTGCTGTTTGGGCATGGAGCGATCTGGCTGTATGGCGCTTTCCCGCTGGCTGCTCATAACGATCTCCTGAGCTTGATGGTTTGCTACGGATTCGCCGGCACGACGGCGACCCTCTATGCCTGGTACGTGATCCTGTCGCGTCTGGCCCCTGAATACAGGGCGACCTGCGTTGCACTGTTCCTGGTGCTGTTTTTCACAAATGGCGTGATCTTCCATCAATCCAATCTCTTGTTTCTGCTTTTCATGACCGGGCAAACACAACGAATGCCACGCGGGATCCTGGATGATGCGGCGATGAGGCAGAGTGGTTTGCCGGCACATGGATGAGCTCGGCGCGGCTCGCCGAAGCTTACATCTTGCTCCGGACATTGCGGCTCGATCCGCCGACCGCAGGTCCATCGCAGGCTTGAACCTACATCTTGGCAGTTCTACTCAGGCAACGCGCCCCCGCGCCAATGCAGCGAACGAGCCTGATGCTGTGATGGGCGAGCCGGCTGGTAAGCACAATGCTGGCAAGGGTTGACTGGATCGATCAGCGGTAATCCGCATAGTAAAGGCCCAGTTGTGCCCTGCACCTTGCGCTGTCAAACGATCTCTTCTTTCTAAATTCGGCCATGGTCCCGTAGAGGGCGGTACGATCAGCGAACTCCTCGATTATCTCGTATGGCCGCCCGGGATAGTCATCGATTAGAATCGTGGTTTCTTCCCCGATATGAAGAAGCGATTCGAGCGCACAAGCCACCCTGAAACGGCCATCGATGAGAAGCAGATCGGGAGAGAAATCATACAACTGCCACGGGGCTTGGGGGTATTTTTGCCAGCGGCGGATTCTGCGTTCTGTTGGTCGCGTGAAAACCGGATATCCCCACTGGCGGGTCAGCCCGATATCGACGTGGATGAGGCTTATGCCGGCGCGCTCCGGAAGCATCTTTCTCACGGCACGGCAAAAGACGGCATCGCTCTCGACGCTTATCATTCTTTGCGCAAACTTGGCGGCGAGAACGGTTGAGCTGCCGCTGCCATACTCCAGATAGCATTTCGAGGATTGGACGGCCTTGCTGAACGCAGACAGTCCTTCTTCCGTGTCGAACGTCGAGCTTATCGAGTAACCACGGATGTACTTCCGTGCAATGAATTTAGCGGCTGACAGAGAAGACGCGATATCGGTCATGTCACAACAACCTCCAGCACAGTCTCGTCGCACGTTCTGGGTTAATCCGCAGAGATTTTCATCGCCACACGACATCTGCACCAATCATTTCGGAATGGTCAGCCCAGGCTCACAAGGCACGCCATCTCCGCAGGGAAATCCATCCCATATTTCAATGTCGTCCACCCACTGATATTTCGGCACAGCTCCACCGGCATACACTTGCGTCAGCATGATCCGGTCGATCGGGTCGTTTCCACCAAGCAATGGCCCAAAGCGATCAAATACCACCTGTCCATCGATCGCTTGCCATGCTCGCCCCTCGCCTAGCGCACTCCGATGCCAAAAAAACTCGAACTTGAACCATTTTCCGATCGGCACAGGGGCGATATGATTCGCGATTTCCCAGAAGCTTTTCGTCACACCACCCGACAGGTCGTCCGTTTTCAAAAACCAATAAGGCTTATTCAAGCGGTCGGTATAAATATAAGTAATGAGCCTGCGTTGAGCAGTCGTCTTCCATTCGAAGAGCGCCCGCCAGTTGTTTGCCCCAAGCCTCTCCAAGCAGTCAGGCTGGAGTTTGATCCAATAGCTCACGTAAAGGTCTTCCTGCCGCGCTGTCGTGGAAGGCGTCAGAAGGTATGGGGTTTGCGTGGCACCGCCGCCGCGCTGCCGTATCTCGCTGTAGAGAACGGAGGTTTGCTGACCTCGCGGCCCCACGACTTTCTGGATTTCGTTGAAAACATAAGTGCTCACCGTATCCGGCGTGACTGGCGTGTCTGCGAGAAGCTGAAGCTTTCCACCGCCCCGCCAGATTTCTGGCGCCCAGCGATAGCCGGTCACTGGATCAGAACCTCCGATATCCTGCCAACATGATGTTCCACAATCATATGGCTTGCCCAATAGAGGCCCTTCGAAGCTCGACTTGAAGAGGAGCTTGGCGCCGTAACTGGACGACGCCGATCCAAGCAAGAGAAGAAGGACGCTCAAACGCAGAAATGCGATTGGGATCAAGCAGCGTCTTCGGCTGCCCAGTGACATGTCGATTAAAGAATTTGTCGCGAGGCTGGAAGAGCGCTCTGATGGGCACAGGGCCGCCTGGTCGCCGACGCCGTCGGGGCCAACGGGGTGATGATGACTCTTGAACTCACCGTCCATGCGCAAACCATTTCACTTCGAGGAGAAGAGGCCTCAAGAGCGACAAGCGAGATCAAGCCACTCCATCGGAACGGCCTGTCAGCAAATTCTGAATTTTCAGGGCCATAGGCCGATCCGCGACCATGATATGGACCCCATATGCAATTCCACCGACGACAATCGCCGCCAGGAGGCGGCCCGTTGGCGTCACGGGAATGATGGTCTGCGCCACTACAAGATAGGCTGCAAGGCTCATCCAAGCTGTTGCCACAACAGCCGTCCTTATCGACAATAGATAGGTCGGCCATTTGAGGTGGATCATCCATCTCACCAGGCCGAGCATGCAGGCTGCATGGCAGCATGCCACGATGGCAAAAGCCACCGCAACGGCCTGCAGTCCCATCTCGACAACCAGCAAGAAGCCAACAAGGGTGCCCAGGGCAACTAACAATCCCGACGCGAACGCCAGATCAGCTCGCCCCTTCGCCAACAGAAGCGGGACGACAGGAATTATCAACATTTTTCCGAAGCCAACGATCGTCAGTAGCTGAAGTATTGGAATTGACTGTTCCCACCCAACTCCAAACACGACTTGCACCAGCAGGGGCGCAGTTATCAGGGCGCCGACAAGCAAAGGCAGCGTCAGGACGATTGAGAGTTGCGAAAAATTCAGATAGCGGGCCCGCAGAACGGCGTCGTCCGTCTGCTGCTTTGCGAACATCGGAAATGCAACTCGCGTAAGAATGGGACCAATCTTCTGAGGCGCAAAAGTTGCTACTTGATAAGCCAAGGCATAGTAGCCCAGCTGGCGGGCGCCCAGGTAATATCCAATGAGGAGATAGTCGATGTTGGTCGCGATATAGGTCAGAATGCTTTCTACTGTCGCGTAAAAGCTGAATTTCAGATGCGGCGAGAGACCTTCGACCTCCCACATTTGCGTCAGCGGATATTGTCGCCATCCGACAAGCGCGAGAAGCGAATATTTTACCCAACTGTTGCCGGCCCAGCCCCAGACGATCGCATAGGCGCCCTGGTCTAGAATGGCTGCAAGAACAGCTATTACGAGCCCGACTATGGAGCCCACGATTTCAAAAACAACCAGTTGCTTGAAGCGAAGATCTCTTGAAAGAAGGCAATAGAATTGGTGTCCAATGGGGACAATCAATAGAGAAACGGATCCCCACCTGAGGAGCGATGCAAGCTCCGGCGCCGCGTAGTAATCGGCCAGCGAAGGCGCACTTGTCCAAACCAAGAGCCAGACCGCGAAACCCAAGATCAGTTCGAGAGCATAGAGAAAGGTCCTGAGCCCGGGGGTTAGATGTTGCTCCTTGATCAAGACCTTGTTTATTCCAAAGTCGGAGATAACCGTTGCGAATCCCAGGATCATCATTGCCAGCGCGGCGATCCCCAATTGCGATGCCGACAAGAACCGACTGACAACCGCAAGCTGAACGGCCACGGCCAATGCCGATATAATCGCCGACAGGAAAGTCCACCGTATCGGGGAAACAGCGGAAGTCGAGGAGACCTCGAAGTCACTGCCCCTGAGTCTATCCTTCAGATTGGTGGTACTCAATTGCATGGGCGACTGCTACGTCCGTTTTCAGGATCGCTGTCGATCTCGAACTGATTCGCATCGAGGGTGAACTTGGCCGCCCAGTTCGGAAAACCAAGCGGGAAATATTCCCCATCGAACGGGCAGGATCCTCTTATGCCCCCGACCATGTTGATATCTCCCGTTACCGGTATCGTTCGCCGGACAAATTGGTTCAGCTTGCGCGCAAGCGCCTGATACCCGGCCCGTTCCGCGTTCTTGCCAAGAAACATAAGTGACCAGGCGATCTGCGATGAGCCTGTCACACACGCCCAGTCGACCGCTGGAGACCAATCGCGGCGCAAACGTCCGGCCAGATATCCGTCTTGTCCGATACAAGTGGCCAGTCCATCCGCGAGGCGAACGGCGGCCTCGAGAAAGAAGCGGTCGTTTGAGAAGCGATATGCTTCCACGATCCCCTTAAGTGCGTAGCCCAGCGTATGCGTCAGCGGTGCCTCAGGATCCGACAGGCAGCAGTCCGCCATCCAACCGTTGGGCTGCAGCTTGCCCACCGCCCAGCGAACCTGCCGCAATCCCGCCTCCCCCCAGGACCGTTTGCCGGAAATCCGGGCGGCTTCGAAAAGCCCCCAAGACACGTGAGTTTCATAAGCTTTTTCGCCGGGAGCAGCCAACGGAGTGGGAGCGCGTCGCCAACAGCCGTCCGCATCCTGTGTTTCGATCAGCCAATTTGCTGCTCGGGCCATGGCATCTCGATAGCGATCGCCGAACACCTCCGTCCCCCGCGCCAGGCCCAGTAGTATCTGCCCTGTATTGAAGGTTACCGGCACCGGACGTGCGGTATCGATTAGTCCACTTTGAAATCCACCTTCAGGAAACTGTATCTTCACCAGCCAATCCAGCATCAGACGGGCACGATCGAGAAGACTATCGTCACAGCGCTCGAGCCCTTGATCAATGAAACTGCAGACGATGTATCCCGTCGTCTCCGGGTATGATGCGGACCACCCCCATCCAAGCGTATAGAAGCCTGAAACGCCTCCGTCGCGACCCGGGCTCATATCTTGGGCACGGCATAGCCAATCTAGGGTCAGTTCGACTGCTCGCACTGGACCGCAATCCAAACGGGCTTCTAACTGTCTATCCCCTCGCAACAGCTCCTTCGCTGACACTGGCGGAAATCTCTTAATCAGCCGGAGCTTGGCGGATCGTGCCATATCTCGAACTATCATTTCTGAAATCTCTCACGGTCGGGTTCGTTCAGAACGAAGCGTATTGTGATGTTCTCCGCAGATTGCGACCGGGCACCCGATGAACCGGTACCGCTCCACGATGATCATCATTGATGATCTCCGAGCTCAGGGACGACACGGCGCTCCGCTAGCGCCTGCATCCCCTCGATGATGCCGCTCATTCGCGCTCTGAGCCCAGAACGACTGGAAATGCCAATTCTAGGAAGCGCAAAAGGGTTCAGCTTGTGGTCGTACAACCGTCCCTGTCGCGTTGTCGTCGCAGTCTGAAAGCCTGCTTGGCTTGCCAGATCCTCTTCGCGAGGCCCGCACGCGCCATAAGGATAAGCGACGTGTCGAACAGGCAATTGCAGCAAATTCTCAAGATAGCTTCGATTATCGGCTAGCTCGGCTCGCGCCGAGTCGCTGTCCAGGGTTGAAAGCGCCTGGTGTGACGTCGAATGGCCGCCGATTGACGCGAGCGGATGACGCGCAAGAGTGCAGAGTTCACGCTCGTCCAGGAAGTACTCGTCGTTCAACTTCGCTAACGAAATCCCACTCTCTTTGAACGCCGACGAGAGCATCGCACAGCGCCGATAATCCTGGTGGACCCAGCGGGTCACCTCGGCCAATGCGGATGTCTTGCTCCGAAGGTCGGAGCATTGGAATTGGCGACCAAGTGCATCGATTGAAACTTTATCTCTCGAGAGAAACAACCTTCGCAGCCCCAGCCACCAAGATTGCATCGATCGTGTTGGGGCGCCGGTGGGCACGTACACCATGAACGGCGCATTGTGCCGCTCCATTATTGGAAGCGCTACGGAGGCATTATCTCGATAGCCGTCGTCAAAGGTCAGAACTGCGTAACGCTCCGATCGATCATTGCGCGCTAGCCTCTCGATACATTCATCGACGCTGACGATGACCCATCCCTCTTGCCGGAGCCAGTTGAGCGAATACTCGAAGAGCGCAACCGGCGTTCCGGTCATCAACTCTGATCGCGTATCGCGCTGTATTTCATGAAACAGAATTATGGCCGCTCTCGCCGCAAGGCGTGCCCGGAAGAACGGCAGCTCGCCGATTCGGCTCGCGCCGTAATATAAGCAATCCTTCACAATCGGGACCATGTGCAAACGCTATCCTGAGGGTTGCAGAATTCCTATCCGAGAGTGCGAGATCACAGACACAGTGCATCGCGGCCGGTCAGTCGCACGCCGCAATCTCCATGATCAAAGCCATTAGCTGTCATAGCGAGTCGTCCTTAAATGCACGTCGGGATATCCAGAATTCAAAACAGCGTATCCAGAACAGGAACATATCGATCGAGTTCATAGGGGACTGCGTTCTACGAATTGTGAGTACCTCCGAAGTAGAGCGTTGGACGCGGTTACCACGAGCGTTTGTCACCCCATCGGTCGACGCTGCGGCGCCCATTTTCCGGTCGTTAGCCCGACGCTACGGAACTGGCGCGCGCCGGCTCCAGTGGCATCCGGAAACCTCTCATCCCAGCCATCGCCCCGCGCCGGTCGTCATTGCGCTCCGAGCGTCGGCTCGCCCCGATCTTGGCCGCGAAGCCCCGCGCCACACACCTACCAATCTGTCGACGTAGGCGTTGATCTCAAATCGGCTAGCATGCAGCGCTCGCGCTCGAAGCCCCAAGCTGGTACGAAGGGCGGGACTGCTTAGAAGCCGCTCCAAGGCCGAGGCCAGAGCCGGTGCGTTGTTCACGGGCACCAAGAGTCCCGTCTTTTCGTGCTCCACAATCTCGGGCAAGGCTCCGACCGGGGTGCAGACGACAGCCAGGCCATGAGCAAACGCTTCCACCACGCACATCGGTAGGTTCTCGACCCACGAGGGCAAAACGAGAATGTCGGCGGCCTGCAATTCAGCGGCTACAGATACGTCGTCGAGCCATCCCGGCACTTTCACACGCTGGGAAAGTCCAAGGCGCTCGACCAACATACGTGTCTCCGCTATTGCTCCGTCACCCGCCAAGGTTGCCTGCCAATCATTGCGATGCCGAATCATCTCGAACGAATCAAGAAGATTCCCGATTCCCTTGGCTTCGCAGAGACGACCGAGAAACAGGATTTTGACCGGGCCATTGGGATGGAAAGTGCGACGCCGCGCTTTGGTCGAGTTTGGCATGATAACTGTGCGACCTGACAATTCCGGCAACTTTCCAACGACCAAGTCAGACCATACCTGACCAAGAACGATTACCGCTTCGGCCCTCGCAAAGAGCGTCTCTATGTGACGGCGGGTCACTCGATTACACGACTCCCAGAACCGGCCGAACTCACCTGAATGTAGGTGGACGATGTAGGGAATTCGCAATAGGGACGCGGCCGCCGCAACGGCGATCTTGCGGTACGTGCTTGCGTTCGCCGAGAGGTTTATATGAATGAGGTCGATCCCCTGCCACGCGTGGAGCCACAGTATCCTGAGAAGGGCCCATACCAATGCGATAGGCGACGCATATATGTTCGCCCCGCGACTGACCACGAATTGAAGCGAAACATCTGCTCGCGGACATTCGCGAAACCGCTGTCGAATCGCATCCATCATACGATCGATACCGCCGCGTCCTCCTTCGCCGAGAGGCGTTACCACCACGACATTGAGGCGCGACGCCGATTGCCTATGAACTCTCTTGAACATCTTTGGCTGCAGGATATTGACCATGGTCTGCGTGTCGCAATTCTGTTGGGAAATAGTCTGTGTCAGCGAGGCCGGGCGCCCTCAGCCAGCGAGGCACCCCCGCGTCGATGAGCTTGTCAAAGGAAAGCAGCGGAGACTCGAACCTCTGCGAGGCGTAGACCTTATGATTTGAAAGAATGACCAATACGTCCGCCCAACCATCGACCTTGTCGATCGGGAACAGCTTGAGATCCCGATCCTTCACAAAAGGATCGTGACAGCGGACTTCGTATTTTCTCGAGAGGAGCCTTGCGATCTCCAACGCCGGAGACTCGCGGGCATCGTCGACGTCCGGTTTGTAGCTAACGCCCAGGATCCCGATTTTCCGCACGGACGGAGCGATCTTGTTTTGAATTCGCTCGGCGGTATGCTTCGGCATCGCATCGTTCAGTTCGCGGGCGGTTCTAATGAGGGTCAGATCGCCGTCGACATCTTCGGTCAGGAACCAGGGATCGATAGCGATGCAGTGCCCCCCGACCCCTATTCCCGGCTGCAAAATGTTGACGCGCGGATGCCTGTTTGCAAGTTGAATCGCGGCCGAGATGCTGAACCCGAACTTGTCAGCGATCAGAGAAAACTCGTTGGCGAGAGCGATGTTGACGTCGCGGAAGGTATTTTCCATAAGCTTCACACATTCGGCGGTCACGAGGTTCGTCCGATGTATCGTCCCCTTCGCAAATACTGAATAGAGCCTCGCCGCTCTTTGTGCCGCTTCCGGCGAAGTCGCGCCGATGATGCGATCATTGTGCACTATTTCGTGAAGCGTATTGCCAGGAAGCGCGCGCTCCGGGCAATGCGCAACTTCGACATTCAGATTCTTCGATTTCAAAATGGGCAGCACGACGTCCTGGCAAGTATTCGGCTTGATGGTCGATTCGATGATGAGAAGGTTTCCGTCGTTCAAGACAGGAAGCAGACTGTTCACAGCGGAGATAACGTAGGACAAGTCGCACTTCTTGCTTTCATGCGGGGTCGGTACCGCCACAACGAAAACGTCTGCCGCCACGGGCTTCGTCAGTGCTTTGAAGTTTCCTGTTTTCAGGGTCGCCGCCAATAATTCCGGAATATCCTTCTCCTCGAACGGACAGTGGCCGCTGCTGATCTCATTCACCTTCTTTTCGTTGAGATCGACGCCGGCGACCTTTATGCCGGCGTTCGCAAGCAAGAGAGAGGTCGGGAGCCCCATATAGCCGAGGCCCACAACGCACACCGTATCGAGCGTTTGCAGGACCGGCAGCACCTCGTGTTCCGTGACAATGTCGAGTATCCTCTCGGCGGTGTGGCCGTCTCCGAATGGATTCTCCCAGGTCGCTATCGGCCGATTAAGTGCCTCGAGCATCGCTTCTGCGTCTCGGTGGACCAGCACGTTTGCGCCCACGTCGACGGTCTCGGGACGCTCTGTCCGGTCGCGAATCGTCACGCAGGGGACGCCGAGGATGCAGGCTTCTTCCTGCACTCCGCCCGAGTCCGTAATGACGGCGATGCAATTGGACAGCAACTTTACAAAATCCGAATATCCGACAGGTTCAGTCCAAATCAGGTTCGAAGGCAACTCAATCTTGGCCTCCTTGAGGACCTTCTGTGTACGATAGTGTATCGGCCAGTACACCTTACCGGGAACCCTGGCGATTAGCCGGATGATCTCGATCAGCGCGTTCGGATCATCGACGTTTGCGGCCCGATGCGAGGTAAGAAGGTAATACCCTTTTTCCCGGAGATTTAGCGCACATAGGATCTGGCTCGTTTTTTCCGCCTGACTTCGATGAGATAGCAGGGCGTCGACGATCGTGTTACCTACCTTGAATATCTTCGAATCCGGCAGGCCTTCCCGTTTTAGTTGATCAACTTGCAAGTCGGTGACGGCGAACAAATAGTCCGAGATATGATCCGCGATGATCCGGTTGCTTTCCTCGGGCATCGTTTGATCAAAAGAGCGCAATCCGGCTTCGATGTGCCCGACCTTGATGTGAAGCTTGTGTGCGGCGAGTGCGCCGGCGACCACCGTGTTCGTGTCGCCTTGCACGAGCAGGATACCGGGTTGCTCCGACACCAAGATCGGCTCCAGCTCGATCAGGATGCGGCCCGTTTGGTTCGCATGCCCACCGGAGCCGACATTCAAATTGTACCTTGGTGCGGGGAGATCGAGTTCGGAGAAGAAGATCGCGTCGAGCTTCTCGGAGTAGTGTTGCTTCGAATGAATGATGAAGTAGTCGATCTTTCGCTTCCGGCATTCGCGAATGACCGGCGCCATCTTGATAATTTCCGGGCGAGTTCCAACGAGAATCGCGATCTTCATCTTTCCACCATGAGCGGCAAACCGATCTCCGCTTCCTTCGATTTGGACGCCCTCACGGGACGTCCTGCATAGAATTGCGCTGCTACTCGAGATATTTCGTTGCCAAGTTTCGATTTCGTTCAATCGCCCCGGCCCGCAACGAGCCAACGCACGGATCGGCGTTGACGGCATGCGAGTGGGTGACGGCGAGCAATGCATCGACAATCGCAGAGCTATCGTGAGGAACGCATATTCCTTTTGTACCCCCCCCCGGCGTGATGCCAACGCCGGGCTGCCTCCGTGTGCCAGAAACAAAAACCCAACGATCAGAGCTCGTCAAAACATCCGTAAGCTTACTGGGAAGGAACGGGCTATCCTGAATGTCGGCTTCAACGATCAGATTCGCCAATGCCCTGCTCGCGATGTACCTGCTAAACTTGTCGGGTAACGGCCCCAAAAGACACACGCCGTTCCCGAATTCACCGCTCTCAAGGCTTTGCTTTAGCTTCTTGCAAACGCTGCCGATGAACGTGAACGACATCCCGTGCAAGTGGATACACTGAGCCATCGCCCTTTTGAGCTGGGGCGAGAATCGTTCCTTGGATAAATCACCAAGATGAACCACAGACGATCGGACTCGCTCAACCACTTCTGTCGACGGAATGTCAATGAGTTCATCCGCGAGATGCGCCGCCACAGCCAACTTGCCGGAGTTGCGCTTGAGCTCGGGATAATGATCAAGCATGAACTCCACGGCGGACGAATTCGTGTATATGACTCGATCGAAGTTCGAGTAGACCTGCGAGATCAACTTCCTGTTGTAGTTGCCTGCCAAAGGAAACGCATGTCTGTTGTAAGGCGAAGGTAGACCCTGATACGGCCAGGGATCCGAGAAGAAAGCGATCTTTCGAATTTCATCGAGGGATTCCAGTTGCAGTCCGAGCAGTGGTACAAAAAACGGCTGTGCGACGAATATCGCGAGCTCGGGTTGGAATTCCGCCACCCGACGGCGAAGAGCGCCGATCAGCAGATTCGATTTTGGGTACATGAAGTTGCTGGCGAACTCCGTGGCAACTCTGTTGACGATCGTCGAACGAACCAGGTTTAGCTTCCGGACGATGTCCTGGATCGCACTCGAGGGAGGAAACCGCACCACTTCTATCTCATCGGGGAATTGCGAGTAGTCCGGCCGGCCGCCCACCTCGGTATCAAAGGAAAGAACGGACACAGTGTTCCCATTGACGGCGGCGAGAGTTCTAGCCAACCGTCGGTTTTGAACAGCTCTGGCACTCATTCCGTAGAGGAATGGTCCGCAGACAATCAGGATTCTCAGAGTTCTCGCTCCTCGATATTGATTGAGGGGGCAGATCGAAACAACATCACTCGACTAAGCGTCCGGGCCGCGTCTGAAACCGCCCTGCACTCCTAGTGCTCCAGGCTCGTCCCGCGCGTCTTGCCATCGAAGCCGCGACAAGACAGCCGACGGATAGTTCTGATTGACCACAGCCGGTTGTGCCTGTTCACAAGCGATCCCAGATGGCACCCTGGTCGCGTCTCCGACGACGAGGATGCCTCGAACAAATAGATCGCGCAGCATTCCGAGCGCGATGCCAAGAAACAGCCCTCCAACGATCGATATTCCAAAAACGATAAGCGGCTTCGGAGAGCTGGCCTCCAAGGGACGAGACGCCTCGATCAACAAATGCGCTTCGGTATTGGAAGATTGCTGCTGTGCCTCCATGTAGCGGAGCATGCGGACAAAGTTCTCATAAGCCTTTGTGGAGGTTTCCGCAGCAGCTTCCAGCTCGCGGAGATTGCCCTGCGCATTAGCCGGGGATTGCGACGATGACTTACCTACGCCACCGGCTTGATATTCCGTCACGGCGTTCTGGGCGGCTGACGCTTTGGTGCTTAGTTCGGCGATCCTCTCCTTGACCCATTTTTCTTCGCCCAGGCCCGACTTGAATTTCGCCTCCATTTGAGCCGCAATATGCGTCTCCCCGATAGTGTTCAGAATCTTTGCAGCTCGCTGGGGATCTGCCGATTCGAATGTAATCTCGATGATGTAGGTAAGACCGACACGCTTAGCCGAGAGCCTGCGGTCGAACGACCGCAGAGCTCGGCGCATCACGTCAAATTCCGTTTCTGGTTCCATGAACCCGAACAGTCGCAACATCGACTTGATCGTGCCGCGCAAGCCGCCGGATGGCGCGCCAAACTCCGCATCTTCCGCCAGACCTAGTTTCCTTATTACAGCGCGCGCGAGGCCCTCGGATTTTATGATGGCGATCTGACTTTCGACCATCGTTGAAGCAGACGCAGCGTCGATCGGAGGCGCTTTCGCATCTATGACGAGCTTCGAAGTGGCGGTGTAGGTCTGCGTTGCGGTGGCGAGGTAGAAAGTAGCACCGCCAACCGTAACCAAAAACGCCAGCGACATGATCGAGAGGTGCCGCCGTACGAAAGCCAAGGCGGCCGCCAGGGACTCGACTGGCGAACGGAATTCTTCCGAATCTGTCGAACCTTCCGTTCTACGCGTCTGTGCCATGTTCTCGTACCTGCGCTGCTAGACATTACCGAAGGCGAAACACAATCCGGCGAAAAGAACGCATGGTGGCGGGCACTAGCACGCTCCGTGCGCTACACTAGGTTGAAGGCCACTAGTGAGAGCTAGTATGCATTCTGATACACCTTTCTCGAGAACAAGGTCAGAATGACGATCTTGACGTCGAGGAGAAGCGACCAGTTGTCGATGTAGAAGAGATCATGCTCAACACGCCGCCGCATCTTCTCAAGTGTATCGATGTCGCCACGATATCCATTGACCTGAGCCCAGCCGGTAATGCCGGGCTTGACGTTGTGACGACGGTAAAACGACGCAATGAGCCGGGCAAACGTCTCGTTCTGCGAGGTCGCGTGCGGACGGGGTCCAACGAGGGACATGTTGCCCATGAGCACGTTGAATAGCTGCGGAAGTTCGTCGAGATTGGTGCGGCGCAAGAAGCGGCCGACTCGCGTTACACGTGGATCGTTTCTGACGGCAGGACTGAACTTGTCGCCATCTTCCATTACGATCATTGATCTGAATTTCAATACGCGAATGGGCTCATTGTTGTAACCATGTCGCGTCTGGCGAAACAGTACCGGCCCGCGGGAATCCAGCTTGATCAGGATAGGAATGATAACGAAGAAGGGAATAGCCAAAACGAGTCCTGCGATAGAGGCCGCAATGTCGAACACTCGCTTGACTGCTCGGTTGAACTGAGTGAGGGGACACTGGAATATCCGCATCGTCACCATGTTGCCGAATTGGGTGATCCGCGACATGGCGATCAGATCGATAGCGCCGACCGGGACGACGTGAACGTCGACCGGCAGCTCGGATAGGGCCCCAGCCAGCGCAAGGGCAGCCGGGACATCGGACTCCGAACTTAGAATGACAATGTCGTCCGCTCGGAGAGGTCGGCAATCCGCGAGCAGTTGGTGCGCCTGAGGAAGAGCTCCGCGGGCAGACACCATTACCGAAGAACTCGGGCCAGCCGTCGGGAACTCAAACGAACGAATCGTCCTAATTCCGCTAACGAACACGCGAGCAGAGAAATCCGAACAGTGAGACGGGTCTCCGATAAGAATGACGCGCCTTGCATCTATCAGTCCGGACGCAATGGCAGGCTGCAAAAGAGAGAACCACACAGTCCGCGTGCAGAGCACTGCAAGAAGAACGCTTACCGCCTGGGCTATGACGGTGGCTCGCGAAAAGCCGTCCGAGATCTTGAGAAGAAATATAGTCGAAATGAAAAAGGAGAATACGAAGAAGACGGAGCTAACACCGCTCCATAGAAACACGTGCCGGGGCTGCGTCTGGATCCGCGAATATTGGCGCAGCCATACGGAAACGAGCAGCTGCAACGTGGAAATGAAGATTGATTGCTGGATGTACTTGGAGGCATCCGGAAGGTCGAGCAGGACCAGCCGATGATAGAGAACAGCTGCGGAATAGGCGGCAATAGCTACGAGTACAAGTTCAGCGCTTGCCGCCAATACGAGTAATGCAAGCAGGCGGTTCTTACCGGTGCCCGCTGCAACTGCCCTGGTTCCAGCGACAAAATGCGCTTGGCGCTTCGCTGGAGCGGGCGAATTGGAAAACGCATAACTCACCTGCAACTCCAAGTCCGCCGACCGGTAAAAACAGTAGCATTCGATTACGGGCCGGAGTTGGCAATAAATGGGTAGAGTGGAGTAACCACGATGGTCGATTGAGTAGGGGCGGCCCGGGACTAAATTGTACGGACAGATCAATCCAAGACGAGGCAATGAGCGGCCCAGCGCGCCGAGGAAACGAGCGTTAGTTTCCAGCCCCCCTTTGAAGCGATTGCCCCGACGGTGGTGGTGCCGCGTCGTCGCCATAGACCGATTTGAACGACCTCGTTGGATGACCGCGTCCGTATGGAGAGTTTGCTGCCATGCCGAGCTTCACACCGCGCAATCGTTTCCGCGACGCTATGTTTAGCAGGAGGCGCAATCGATGCATTAGATGGAGCCTGATCGCGGTCAGTCTGATGATTTCGGCTCATGCGAAGGCCGAATATCGAGTGAGCGTTGGAGATGTTCTTGAGGTTACGGTCGCGGGCGTCCCCGAGCTACGACATCGGGCTCCCGTCCAGATGGATGGCAATATTTCCTTGCCGCTAGTCGGGCTGCTCCAGGTAGCGGGCCTGCCCGTGCAGCAGATTCGAGCCAAGATCGGCGCTGCACTGACAAGCAAGGTCTTTCGACAGAGGACACCAGATGGCCGCGAGGTTATCGTCGTCATCGACGGAGACGGGATCACGACGATGGTCGCCGAGTATAGGCCGGTTTACATAAACGGAGACATTTCGAAGCCGGGGGAATACACCTATCGCCCGTCCATGACTGCGCGCCAGCTTGTCGCCATCGCGGGCGGCTACGACATCATGCGCATCAAGATGAACAACCCCTATCTCGAGTCAGCCGATCTGCGAAGCGAATATGGATCCCTTTGGACCGAGTTCGCCAGGGAACAGGCGCATATGTGGCGCATCAAGAGCGAACTCGGAGAGGCCACTCAGATTAGCCCAGGCGCACTGACGGACGTTCCCGTGGCTCGGTCGGCGATTTCAGAAATCGTACATGCAGAAACGGAATACTTGAAGATCAAGGAGAGCGATCATCAGCAGGAGAAGTCGTTTCTTGAGCGGGGAGTCCGACAAGGAGACGAGGAGGTACGCGTACTGTCTGAGCAACAGAAGAGAGAGGAAGAGGGATTTCAGTCAGACCTGGAAGAGCTGCAAAAGGCGCAGGATTTATTCGCCAGGGGAAGCTTGACCAGCCCTCGCGTTACAGATGCGCGTCGCGCGGTGTTGTTGTCCTCAACCCGGAAGCTGCAGACCTCCGCGCAACTGATGCAGGTCAAGAAGCAGCAGGACGAACTCGTCAGAAAGCTGACAAAGCTCGATGATCAACGGCGCCTCGAGCTATTCCGCGAGCTACAGGACACGAGCTTAAAGCTGAACCAAATTCGCGAGAGGCTACAGAGCGTCGGTGAGAAGCTTCAGTATACCGCAATGGTTCGATCGCAGCTCGCTGGAGGAGGCGGCAGCAAGCCGGACATCGCCATCATCCGGAAAGGCGAAAAAGGGCCGGAACGGATTGCTGCCAACGAAGACACCGAGTTGCAGCCCGGTGATGCCATCGAGGTCACCCTGCGATACCAGGATGGTCTTGAGGCACCTCCCCGAAAGAAACTAAGCAATTTGAACGCCCCAGCGGCGACGGGCCGCATCGACGTGACCGCAGCTGAATCGTTGCGGCCGGCAGCAGATGATGAGGCCACAAGCGGCGTGACCTTGCACCGTAACACGGACGAATCGCTCTCGTTCCAGCGGAAATGAAACTGGTCAGTCTGCATCGGTAGGCCACGGAATTGGAAGAGCTCCCTTACTGACCGCCTCGAAACTTGAGCATTAGTCGCCTTTGCCGTTCTCGGCGCGCTCCTCTGCCCTGCGTATCCAAAACGCACTCCTGCAGTCCTCGCCCTCGTTACGTTTGGACAGCCCGCAGACTGATTTGCAGAAACCAGTGAAATTGAACGAAGTGTCTGAATGTCCATCAGAGGTAGTTCTTAAAGCCCAAAATCGCCGCTCACGGCGGTGCGACTTGCAAGTAGAGTGGTATCCACGGTGCACGGAGGCCGGTTGAGCGAAAGCGAAAGGTGTCCGAGATGATCTTCGTGACCGGAGGTGCCGGCTATATAGGGTCCCACGTTTGTATCGCGTTGCTGGACGCCGGGTACGACGTCGTCGTCGTCGATAATCTTTCCAACAGCAACAAGGCCTCGCTCGAGCGGGTCCAATCCATCTGCGGGCGATCGCTCGCCTTCCGGCACGCAGATATCCGGAATGAAGTGGTGATCTGCGACATGCTTCGTGCCTGCGGCGTGACTGCGGTCATCCACCTTGCAGGGCTGAAGGCGGTGGGCGATTCCAACGTACGGCCCATGATGTATTACGAGAACAACGTCCTGGGAACGATGCGGCTGGTATCGGCGATGAAGAGAGCGAATGTAAAGACGCTCGTCTTCAGCTCGTCCGCGACAGTTTACGGGATACCTAGATACCTGCCGCTCGACGAGAAGCATCCCCTCGGTCCGACCAATCCGTACGGCCGCACAAAGCTCGTCATCGAAGAGATGCTGAAGGATCTCTGCAGGTCCGACGACGGTTGGCGGATCGGCAACCTGCGCTACTTCAATCCGGTTGGCGCGCACGAAAGCGGGCTCGTCGGGGAAGACCCGCTGGGCGTTCCCAGCAACCTGTTGCCGTTTGTGGCGCAGGTGGCGATTGGACGGCGGGAGAAGCTGCAGATCTGGGGAGGCGACTATGACACGCCTGATGGCACCGGAATCCGCGACTTCATTCATGTGGTCGATCTCGCATCCGGGCATTTGAGTGCCTTGCGCCGGCTCAGCCAACCCGGTCTGATCACGGTCAATCTTGGAACGGGCAACGGCAACAGCGTTCTGGATATCGTCCGTACGTTTGAATCGGTGAGCGGGCGATCAATCCCCTACGAGATCGGGGAGCGTCGGGCCGGCGATGTCGCCGCCTGCTATGCCGACCCGACGTTTGCGAAGGACGCGTTGGGCTGGGCATCGACGCGGTCGTTGGAGCAAATGTGTGCGGACCATTGGCGCTGGCAATTGCAGAACCCCAACGGCTATCAGGGCAGCGAGCTTCCGAAGGTTCGGGAGCGCTCCAGGCATCTCCGTCGTCATGCCTGAGCGTGCGCGTCCGAGGTGTTGGCACGCGCACCTGAGGGTCTGACAGCATGAGTGGAGTTCGGGGGCGAGCTGCGGCAGCGTGCATGCCGCCCATCAGAGGTAGCTCGTAATGACCCAAAATCTCCTCACCGCAGAGCAAGCCTGCAGGTAAGATGCAGTCGCATATGGGGATTTGCGATGCCACACTATCGGGCGTACGTCCTGGACGAACACGGCAAATTGGGAAGCGTGGTCAATCTTGACTGCCCTGACGACGCGTCCGCGACCAAGCGGGCCGGGCGGTTGGCGGATGGTCATGAGGTTCAGCTTTGGCGACTGGTTGCCGAGCTCAAATTCGACGATCCACAGCACCGATCCAGGCGGCGGCGGAGTGTCCGCGCACCAATGCACTGAGCTCGATTGAGCGTTGCACGTTCGCCTCGGTCAGCTCCACCGACAATTTGCACTGCGGTTCGACCGCGAACTGCTCGCCGGTACGCGCTTCCCCAAGGCGTCGAGAGCGACCTGCTCCGGATGAGCAAGCGGCCGATGAGGCCGGCGCTGGCGGTAGAATCGAGGATGGTGGAGCAATAGATCAACTACGCGGCGCCCCCCACGGATGCGCATCGACCTGCCTGCACGCCATTGCGCATAGGCAGTTCGCGGACGTCATGCAGAAATCGTGCAGCTGCAGCCCGAATGCCCTGCTTCCGATGATCAATCCCTCACCCGCGGATAACTCACCCTGGCCCACGAAGTCGGTAGACTCGGCGTCACAAGGCCATCGCGCCCGGCTTCATCATCCTCGGAATGCGACGGCCACCCGCACATCGCCGGCGTTAGCGCGTCGCGCCACCTGCCGGAGGCCGAGGACGTCGCGTCCATGGCGAACTATCGCCTCGACGAAGGCGGCAGAAGAAACACCGGTAACACCGCACTGACCGTCGCGGGGGCTGACGTGCGCTGTTGCGGCTCACCGTGCTTTAGCGATTCCGCGCGTGGTATGTGACGCGCAAGAAGCTCTGGGTGAGGCTGATAAGCCTGCTCATTAAGGACGTTCGCGTGTCAACGGGTCGGGATCTTGACCAACATGCGCTATCATCCGAGCGGCCGCGGCGGTCAGCGCGAAGCCAACGCAGGCCGAGAGCGCATCGACCACAAAATCTTCAAACCTCGCGTGCCGTCCCGGCGCCCATAGTTGCATAATCTCAAGCAGGCCGATCAGGACAACGGCGACCGCTGAAACAGTCCAGCGCCGCTGCGGATAGGCTAGGGCAAAGAGAATGCCGACCAGAAGAAAGGCGAGCGCGTGATCGCCATGCTGCCCGAGAACAGGGTGAGGCCGAACGCCCTCAGGTCCGAGCGTTACGAAAGTGACGATGGCCGTGAGCAGCCACGCGCCAAGTCGAAAAAGAGCGGTACGAACCATTAAGGCGCCTCGATTGGTAGCCCCAGCCGGGGCCCTTCATTTCCGAGACTCGATATCAAGAGCATGTTCCCTCCAACCACAGCAAACGGCAACACCAATACTCGTAACGCTTCAGCGAATATTCTTCGTACGCCGCGTGCAAAACATCATTGGACGCTCGACGTATAATTTCAAATAGCGCTTGGCACAGGCTGCCATGCATAGGGAGTACCCATCCATGGCAGTTGTTCTAACGGGCTGCTGTGGCAACAATAGCTGCTTTCCTCAGGGTCGAAGGCAATGCAATGGCGACCCAGGAAGTCGCTACTCGGAGGCGAGCTTGTCGATTAGTCGCACGCAGACCATTGAATGGGACGGCAAAGCCCTCAGCGGCTGGGTAGACCTCGGCGGAACGCCGACGAAAGTCTCGGCAGACCGGGAAACAATCCATACCCATGCGCCTGGCTTTAGTGACGCACTTAACCGCGAAATCGACCGGCATCGGGACGAGATTTTCGAGAAGCTGCTGCCGTTCTTCAAGCAGCAAAAGCGAGATTTCTAGCGCGGTTGGTTGTGGTTGCACGTAGGAATTGTTGACCCGCTTGTTGGCCGAAGGCAGCAGCAACCTGTAATGCTTGCTCCGCGCCCCTATCGGGGCGCGATAGAAGCGCGCTTGCGGTTCTTGTTCTCGGTGCATTCCTGAAGGCAGGCCCGGAATGGGCGGCCCCAGGCTCCAGCTCACTAGAGCCGCTCATTGGCGAAGACGGCGAGCCCGCCACCGTTCGTTGGCGATCAGTTCCATTCGCGAAATGCAGATACACGGAAGAGAGCTTTGAGCAGTTCACGGCTTCGATGATCGGAACACAATCTGTGGCCTAACCCAAAAGTGGTGGGGAGGGTCCTCCATTCGAGCTATATGATTCGCGTAAAGATGGAGCGCATAATGAGGCATCTGGGGGCATCTAAAGGATTCTGAAGGATATCGTATCGCCACGCGACAGGTGATTGCAGATGGCTCGCACGGTCCTGCTCAACGGGGACGTGAAGATCTCCCTCACGCGAGGAAGATGCGCCCCCCTGTGGATGGCAGCGATCATGCTCGCTATGACATGGGCGTCGGAAACGGAGGCTTCCCAGGATCAGGCGCGGCACCTCGCAGACGCGCAACAGGCGACGACTGCCCGCGATCGCGGTTCTGACGAGTTCAAGAAGTTGCCGTCGCGCCCGGGTGGCAGCGACAAGTCGATACAGGTTGCGCAAGCGACGACTAGCGACACAGGGGGCCTGCAGCAGCCTCCGAAACAGCAACGCGACTGGGCAGAGTCGCTGTCGTGCGAGCTTGCCTCCGCAAGGCGCGACATAGAGTTGCTGCAACATCTCGAGCAGGAGCATCATCGGGTCGAGGGGCTGGTGCAGGCACTTGACGATGCGCGGCGCGAGGTCGAAACGCAAAAGGCGTTGGCAGCGAAGGCCGTCGAGGAAGGTTCCCGACTGAAGGAAGCTTCCCGACCGAATCAAGCGGGCGAGAGTGGCGCGGCTGAGCTGCAGGCATTCCTCCAGGAAGAGCGCGAGCGGTCTGCGCGGCTGGAGCAGGATCTCGCAGCCGCGCGGCGCGATGTCGAAACCAAAACCGCGCTGGCGACGAAATCAGGTGAGGAAGTATCCTCGCTGAAACAGGCGGGAGAGAGCGTCGCCACAGAGTTGCAGACGCTGCAGCAGGAGCGTGAACGGTCGGCGCGGCTGGAGCAGAATCTGGCGGCCACGCGGCACGATGCCGAAACCCAGGCTGCGCTGGCGGCAAACGTGAACGAGGACCTTTCGCAGCGAAGTCGGGCGGCGGAGGCCAGCGCCGAGGACTTGAGGCAATCGATGCAGAAGGAGCGCGAAAGGGCCGACACGCTTGCGCAGGATCTCTCCCTGACGCGAAGCGCTATTTATGCATATCAGGCGCAAACAGCGCTGTTGGCGAAAGCCAGCGAGGGCCCGTCCCCGCTGAAAGCGGCAGCAGAGGGCGAAGTGGAGTTGCAGAAATCCCTGCAACAGGAGCGGGATCGGACCGGCCGGCTGGAGCAGGCGCTTGCGGCTGCGCGACGAGATATTGATGCGCAGACGGCGCTTGCTGCAAATGCCAGCGACGAAATCGCCAGGCTGACGCAAGCAGCAAGAGCTGGCGCCGCGGAGCAGAGACGGTCGATGCAGAAGGAGCACGAGAGAGCCGAAGCGCTGGCGCAGGATCTCTCGATGGCACGCAGCACAATCTACGCATACGAGGCTCAAGCGGCCAAAGCCAGCGAGGAAGCAGCACAGCTCAAACAGGCTGAGGCGAACAATACCGCCTCGCAATCGGAACGCGAGCGCCAGCGGGCTGAGCAACTGGCTCGGGATCTCGCGAAAGCAAGCCGCGATCTCGACGCGCAGACCGAGCGCGCGTCCAAGGCAACCGAGGAAACCGCAAGGATCAAGCAAGCCGGAGAGCGCGACTCGGCCGAGCTGCGCAGCTTGTTGCTGCGTGAACGCGAGCGGGCCGAGGGACTGGAAAGGGATCTCGCATCGGCGCATCGAGACAACGGCGCGCTTGCGGCGAAGATTCCCTCCGCTGCGTCTCCGCTGGCTACCACCGGCAAGGCCGTGCGCGAGGAGCCGCTGTCAGCGCCCGCACGGCCAATCCAGAACCGGCCCGTCCAGGACAAACCAGTCCAAGACAAACCGGTCAGAGACAAACCAGTCCAAGACCAGGACATAGCGGCGCGCAGCCAGGGCGGTGCCCAAGTCAATCCTAACGAAGTCAATCCTAACGAAGGGGTGCAAGCCGCGAAATTGATTGCGCGCGCGAGCGTACTGCTTGAACAGGGAAACATCGGCGCGGCGCGGATCGTGCTGGAACGTGCCGCTGAGATGGGCAGCGCTCGAGCAAGCTTCGTGCTCGCGGAAACCTACGATCCGCTGATCCTTCCGAATTTCGGAACGTACGGAACGCAAGGCGATCCCACTAGAGCGCAAAATCTTTATGCGCGGGCCGAAGCTGGAGGAATCAAGGAAGCGAAGGCGCGATTCGAAGCGTTGCGCCGATAGCGCGGTCTTATGAGGCGATTTTCCCAGCCGACATGTGCCATCAAGGATCGAAAGCGCAGACACGGATGCAGCGTGCGTAAAGGAGTTCGTTGATGAAAAGATTCATAGCATTGCACCGGCTGCTCCTGCTCGCGGCGATCGCACCATTTCTCCTGGCCATTCAACCTTGGGCGGATGCGCGGCCGCAAGATACGCGAGCCCACAAGGTTCGTCTGGCACGGCCCGAGCCGCCGCAGCCAAGGCCTGAGGTGATCTCCATGAACGCCTGGACGATCGGCCTGGCCGGAGGTCTCCTCGAGGGCGCGCCGATCCGCCTGGCGGCGGAGATCGCGCGTGTGGTCGACGATGGGGATAACCTCCATGTCCTGCCGGTGGTCACCCGCGGGGCCACTGAAAACGTGAATTCGCTGCTCTACTTGCGGGGCATCGATGCGGCAATCATCAACTCCGACGCGCTCGAGGAGTACAAGAGCCAGGTGCCGGACATCCAGCGACGAATTGCGTATGTCCTGAATCTGTTCCCGTCCGAGCTGCATATCTTCGTTCGGCCGGAGATCCGGAGCTTGAGCGATCTCGCCGGCAAGAAGGTCAATTTCAATACGCAGGGCACCGCTGCGGCCTATTCGGGGCCGCTGATCTTCAGCCGCCTCAACCTCGAGGTGGAAAAGACGTTCATTCCGCACCAGGTCGCGCTCGAGCAGATGCGCAAGGGCGAGATAGCGGCCGTTGTCTTCATTACATCGAAGCCGGTGGATGCCTTCGTGCGTGGGCGCTGGGAGCCGGGATTCAAGTTCCTGCCCCTCCCCTACGACGGCAGGTTCGAGGACTACTATCTTCCCGCTGCCCTCGGTGAAGCAGACTATCCCGGTCTGATCAAACCGGGCGAACGGGTTTCAACGATCGCGGTGCCGACCGCTCTGGTCGCGTTCAATTGGCCGGCCAACTCGAACCGCTCTGAGCGCGTCGCGCGCTTCATCGACCACCTGTTCTCCCGGATCGACAGATTGCAGGCGCCGGGTTTCGATCCGAAGTGGAAATCCATCAACCTCGCTGCGACAGTTCCGGGTCTTGCGCGCGTCCCTGCGGCGCAGGCGTGGCTGGATCGCCAGCCCCGCGCAACACAAGCATCGCAATGAAACGCGCCGCGGTCCTTCTTCTTATCGCGCTCGGCGGTACAGGCGGCAATGCGTTGGCCCAGGATCCCATGACGCAGCTCCGTTCCTGCCTTCAGAAGGACCACGCGGAGGGCTTGGCGTGTCTGAATAAATTGACGCGGACCACCGCGCCTCAGCATCGCCTGACGCCCGAAGACGACTGGATCGTCAGCCAGACGACCTCCCCCATCGACTACTCACCGATCGCGACCGCTACGACATCGTCGCGCAGCGGGACCGGCGAATCCGCGATGCAATTATCGATCCGCTGTCGCGGCGGCCGGACGGAGCTGGCACTCGCGGGCCCCGGCATCTCCCGCGGAGGCGGTAACGATGCAATTTCCTATCGCGTCAATGACAACCCGGCGGTGCAGGTTGCGGCAGCCGTCCCGGCATTCGGTCCCGGCGTCGCGTTCACCGGAGACGTTGTTCGCCTGCTGCTCTCGCTTCCGGACAGCGGGGACCTTATGGTCCTGCTCTCACCACGGGGTGGCGCTGCCCATGACGGAACCTTCTCCCTCGCCGGGCTGGACGCGGTGCGTGCGAAGATGGCCGCGGCGTGCAAATGGCCGCGCGCGATCGCGACACCAAATCATTGATGGTGTGAACATGATTTTCTTCGATGGAGGCGGATAATGATCAGATTTCAACATATCGCCAAAGCGCTCGTGATGGCAGCGATCGCCGTTCTGGTTTCCGCATCGTTTTCGGCGGCGGAGCAGGGCGGAAAATACTGGACGCCGGCGGACGGGCAACCCGTCCCGCATAAGGCGGGCCATGCGAGGCAACAGGTAGCGAAGCCGGCGACGGCGACGCGGAAACACTCCGCGTTTGCCCGCATGGAGGATGCGGCCGCAGCGAAGAAAAGAGAACATCATCTGATCCTGCAGGTGAATACCAACGACCCCGCAGCGATGAATCTCGCGCTCAACAACGCAACCAATGTGACGCAATACTACAAGGACGCTGGCGAGAAGGTGAAGATCGAGGTCGTCACGTTCGGGCCCGGCCTGCACATGCTGCGTGAAGACACCTCGCCGGTAAAGACGCGCATCGAGGAGATGGCCCTGAGCACGCCCGAGGTTTCGTTCAAGGCCTGCGGCAACACCCAGGAGAAGATGCAGAAGGCCGAGAACAAGGACATACCGATTGTTCGGCAGGCGCAAGTCGTGAAGTCGGGCGTCGTGCGCGTGATGGAATTGCAGGAGATGGGCTGGGCCTACGTCAAACCGTAAGCCGGCCATGTCAGGATCGACCCAAACCAACCCCAGGTTTCCATCGGGGTCGCGTATTCAGGTAAAGCCCACAGCTGGCCCTCGCTTGGCTGGAAAGACTGGGACGGTGATTGGCGTTGGATACTATCCGAAGAGTCTCCGTGTGGTTCTCGACGGATCGAAGGCTCCGATTACTCTTCATGCCGACTATCTGGTAGCGATTGATGCGTGAATCGGCCATCCACGGCCGGATTGATGGATGGCGTCTCCCTCTCTGGCACTCGCCGAGGGCCGATCCGGTTCACGACGGCCTCACTTCAGTGAAATCGTGATCGTGCTGAGGTTGGCCGCGAACTCCATGCCAGCCTTCGGACCTTGCAGCACGATGGTCACGCCCTTTTCGTTGCGCAGGTGGACACCATTGATGCCGCCGACCAGGGCAGCGCCGCCGCCGACCGAACTGTAAGTCCCGGCGAAGTCGCCGACCTCGCGGATGCCCGAGGCCCGGCCATCGAGCCGGCCGACGGTCGCGCCGGCCGTGATGCCAAAACTCAAGCCGGATACGTTGAACGGATAATCGCGACCACGATAGGTCAAGACGCCGTTGCCCGCGCCGCCGCCGATCAGCAGGCCCGCTTTCACGATCTTGACCCGGACCTGACCGCTCGCCTGCCCATACGACGGCGTCGCCGGAATGGCGAGCGCAAGCAGTGCGATCGCCATCAGGCAAACGGCGATCGCGCGCGGACGAGCCCGCCTGCTCTCAGGGTTTTGCGGCATCGACCTTCTTCCAGGTCTGGTCCGGATCGAACAGCGTAGTGCGCTGGGCGATAAATTCGGTGCGCTCTCCCAAATCCTTCTGATAGACGGTGCCAGCATGATTGACCAGGAAGGTCATGACGCCGGAATTGCCGTATTCGGCTGGCCAGGCGATCAGGGCGAAACCACCGATCATCTTGCCCTTGACGACGTAGTTGAGAGCGCCGCCGGGTGCATCCGATCCCTGCCCCTTCAGGATACGGAAATAGTATCCATGATATGGGCTCGGCCCCACACTTCCGGCCTTATAGCCTTCGGCCGAGGCGTCCGCCGCCAGTGCACCGAGTGGGCTCGGGTCGCTGTCGTCGCGCCAGAACAGGCCGTCTTTCTTGCCCGGGCTGCTGACGATGCGTTGCGCGTAGACGCCCACGCCCGCGCCACGATCCTTCTCGGCGTATTCATTCTGGGCGTCGACATAGGCGAGCGCGGTCTGGATCGCGTCGAGCTCGTTGCGGCCGATGCGACGATAGAGAACCTCGATCCGCCCCTCGGCCGTGTCGAATTCCCAGCCGCTCTTTGCATTGACGAGTGGAATTGGGAACGGGAAGTCGTCCGGCCCCAGCATCAGCGTGGCCTTCTTGTTGCCTTCCGCCTTGATCGAATGCTTGGCCTCATACATCGACGTGAAGCGCTGGCGTACGTCTGCATCGGCGACCTCGTCGCCGGACGAGACGATGTCGTCGGCAGCCTTGCCGAGCACCTTGAGAATATCGCCCGGACCTCTCTTGACCGCCGCGGCAAGAGCTGCCGCCGCATCCTCGGGCGTAGCAAAAGACTGCTGCGCAAGCGCGGTCGAGCTCAGCAGCACCAGCGCCATGATGCCCGGCAACGCCGCGCGATGAAGTGACTTCAGACCGATCATGGCGTGATCTCCGCGGGGATCCTCGCACCGCCGGCGAGCCAATCGCTGTAGGTGCGGAATTTCAATCCGAGCTTGCCGTAGTAGACAACCAGATAACCGTCGTTGCCGCGGGCCACCGCCTCCGGGTTCACGCGTTCGACCTCCTGCGCCATGACACCGACATAGGCCTTGTTGCTGCCGAGATAGCTGAAGCGGTAGTAGCCGAGCCCGTTGGCGAGATAGCCGAGCAAGACGACGTCGTGCTTCAACGCGATATCGGAACGCCGGCCGCCGCCTCCCCGGCCACCGCCACCGGCACCGCCTCCTCGGAAGCCGCCTCCGGCAGACATGCCGCCACCGCCACGGCCGGCGAAGCTCGCCCCACCGCCACCGCGGGGCATGCTCGCCATACTCGACCGGCCGCGGGCGGAGGCCGCTGCAGCCGCTCTGCCCGAGGAAACGTTCATGGCACCGCCGCGGTTGCCTCCACCACCGCGATTGGCAGAAGCTGCGCGATTGGCGCCACCGGCGCCGCCGCGGTCGGCGGCTTTGGCGCGGTCGCCACCACCCTTGGCTCGATCGCCTCCGCCCTTCGCACTACCCTTCGCACTACCCTTGGCGCGGTCCGCAGCGCCGGCGCGGTCGCCGCCACCGGGCCGGTCACGCGTACCCGCACGGTCGCCGGTGCGGTCACCCGCTCGATCTCCTGCACGATCGCCCGCGCGATCAGCGACACCGGCGCCCGGACGATCCTTGAGTACCTGCTGGCCGTCGCGGCCGCGAAAATCCATCCGGTCCGCGGCACCCGCCTTCAGATTGCTGTTGCCAAAACGCTGCTGAACATTGGTGTTGTTGTAACGCACGCCCTGGCGGTGCGCCGGATTGTGCTGCCAGCCGTTTGCGATGTTGGTGGTCCGGTGATTGACATAGACGTTGCGGTTGCCCCAGTTGCAGCCGCCGCCCCAGTAATTGCCCCAGCGTCCGATCGCCCAGGCGGTCCCAAACGCGAGACCCGCCGCGACCACGCCTGCGCCGATATAGGACGGATAGCCGAAGTAATAAGGCGGGTACTCCGCGTAGGGCCAGGCCCCGTAAACGGTGGCCGGCTCGTAGTACGGCACGTACATCGTTCCCGGCTCGGCCGGTTCGATGACGACCACCTGCTTGTTTTCCTGCGTCTGAACGCTGACCTTCTGCTGTTTGGTCGTAACGAGCTTCTTGTTGTCATAGGCCTTGGTGCGCAATCGCTGGATCGCATCCATCACGTCCGGCTGCTGCGCGAGCACGGCATCACCCAGGCTCTTGGTCCAATCGAGCTTGTCACTCATCATCGTCAGAACGTCCGCCGTGCTGGCGAGCGCCTTGACGCTGTCGTCCCAGGCCTGCTTCTCGACCTCGGTCTTGAGCGCATCGCCCTTCAGCGATTTGTGTTCTTTCAGCCAGCGATCGGCCTGCACGACTTCCAGCGGATAGGTTGACGCGGCCAGCACATTGGCCAGCAGTTCGTCAGGATAGAGCGCGATCGGCGCCACCAGCGCTTCGAGCTGCTCGGGCTTCAGGAGTTCGGCGCTTGGCGGAGCCTGGCTTGCAGGCTGCGCCTGAGCGGTTGGAGCCGCAGGTTTGTCGGCCGTCTGCGCCGAGGCGACGGACGGGATGGCCATCAAGAGCGCGAGCGCGATCACGGCCCTGGCACAACGAAGCATCACACCCTCCATCGGAGTCACCATTTGGAGGATCGGTCCGCGGCCCGGTCGTTCTTTGACAAAGATCAAGGGAAGAGGCGCGTCCCGGTTGCGTTAATCTCTCTGCTGCAACGCGAAAGCTTGGCGCGCGATCGGGAGCTTGATCTTGAACAGCGCCCCACCGGAGGGCGCGTTCTCGGCGGAAATCGTGCCGTGGTGCGTCTCGACGATGGTCCGGGCGATCGCCAGGCCGATGCCCATGCCCTGCGGCTTGGTGGTGAAAAACGGATTGAAAATGCTCTTGAGATCATCCATCGCGATGCCGGCGCCGGTGTCACCGATCCGGATCTCCGCCCAGGCACCGGAGACGTTCGTCGTTACACTGATTTCGCGTTTGCCGGCCTGAATTTCGGACATCGCGTCCAAGGCATTGACAACGAGGTTGAGCACAACCTGTTGGAGGTGAATCGGATCGCCCCGGACGCGAAGTCCGGCCGCCGCCGGAACGTAGTTCAACACGACGCCTCGTCCCTTGGCGACATCCGCGACGAACCCGACGACGTCCCCCACGGTATTGTTCAGGTCAATGTCTCGAACTTCAAAGGGCGTCTTTTTCAGCATGCTGCGCAGCCGTCGGATCACTTCGCTTGCCCGCTGATCGTCGCGCCTGATGTCGGCCAGGATCGCCCTGAGTTCATCGAGGTTCGGCGAGGCGCTCTTCAGCATGAGCTCCGCTGTCTCGGCGTTGGTCAGGATCGAGCCGAGCGGCTGGTTCAGCTCGTGCGCGATGGAGGTCGTCATCTCTCCAGCGGCCGCATAGCGGCTGAGATGCGCGAGCTCCGCCAGGCGCTGCCGCGACTCGACGTCCGCCAGTCTGCGCCGGCGACGTTCGTGGAGAAGCCCGCTGATCAGCCCGCACTGGACCAGGAACGCTGCTGCGATCATTGCCATTTGCCAACGATATCTTTCCCAGAGCCCCTGCTCGCGAAATAGAACCTCACTTCCCGTCGGCAAATCGCTTTCGCTGATGCCCCAACGCTGCATCTCGCGCCAGTCGTATCTCGGCGCGGCAAATCCGATCGGTTCGATCTTGATGTCGCCCGGCCTCTCGCCCGCGAAGATTCGAAGCGCCGCGCTGACAGTCATCTTGCTGGACGCGGATATCGAGTGCATCGGGCCGCCGACGGTTTCACGGCCAAAAAACGCTTCCTGATAGGAGAAGATCGGCGCGTTGGCGACGGCGTGCAGCCTGCGCAATGCCAGATCGCCTTCGTGGGCGACGCCGGCACCGTCGACCGACATCAGTTGCCAGAACAGCACCGTATGTGGCGGCAGCGTGGAGGCCCGCTTCAATATCTCTTCAAGCGACAGGTCTGCGTACCAGATTAATTCGAACCGGTTCTCGAATGGCTTGACCTCCCGTTTGAGTTCATTGAGCCAGAACCTCTCGATAGGCGATGCGCCAATGACCACGGCAATTGTCCGGGTTTCCGGCAACACCTGAAGAATGCTGCCGAAGAAGACTCCGAAGTCGTTACGCACCGGAACGACGACGTCGTTTTTGGTCAGAGCCGCCCGGTCCACCTGCCGTTCCTCGACCGCCGTCATCACCAGCGGTGTATCCGGGAAAAGCTGCTCGCGATATTTCTGAGCGAAGCGCGCTGCCGGCGCTCCGAGAGCCATCACGATGTCGGGCGGACTGGCGCGGTACAGGGAGCGCAGATAGTCGACAAACGGCTCTTCCGGTCCTGGATTGTTGAACCGGGCCGTCAGCAGCGCGTGCTCCTGGATGTCGAGTGGGAATGCGGATTGCTGCTCGAACTCGGCCTTGATGCTCCGGGCATATTCGCTCCAGGGCCGGAAATCCCGGCCAAAGGAATGGAGCAACAGGAGCCGTTTGGGTTCGTTGCGATCGGCGGCAAGCGCTACTGGCAGCACCGCCCCCCAGACCAGCAGACAGAGACTGAGCCGTGCAACGACGATCAGCCAACTCGACTTGGCCGGGGCCATGGCGATGCGCCCGCCCATGCTTTCTCCCGAAGAGTAGCCGCCCGCAGGCCACACTCTAGCGCAAATTGCGCAGGAGCCAATCGTCCCGAGCGGCTCGCCGTCAGCAGCGCGTGGTGACCCGGCCGTAGGCATCCACGACCTGCACGCAGGACGCCCCATAATAGGCCCCCGCCGCGCCGGCCGCTACGCCAACACCTACCGCCCGGCGGGTCGTTCTGCGGGCGACCCCGGCATAGATTTTTCGTGACGAGATCATTTCCTGGCTCCTGATGATGTTCCGGGAGGAAGTTCGACGAATTCGGCCATGGCGGCGGAATCGAGCTCGATCTTGGCGGCTCCGGCGGGGGGCTTGAACGCGAAGGTGTCGGCATCCGCAAAAGCGTCGGTCTTCCAGTCCCTGATCCGCAGCGTATATTGCGGCGCACGCGGCGAACCCGTCCGCTCAATTCAAGCGCATCAATGCCCGCTCAGGACGAGCGTCTTGATCGGCAACAGCAGTGCCTGGATACGTAGCAGCAACGCGTGCACGAGGCCGACGCCATCGACCACATGCAACGCGATCTTGCGGAAGGTGCCCGTGTCCTTTGCGGTGATCTCTTCGTGATTACTGGTATAGGCGTTCACGATGCAGCTGCTGCCCGCCGTCACGCCGTCGAGGCCGTCCTTGTAGAGCGGTTCAAGAAAGACCAGGATGGTACCGGGGCGCGCGATGTTTTGCGGATCGATCAACTGCTCGCCGGAGCGGAACTGGCCGGCGGCGATGTAGTCCTGCACCGTCGTGATCACCATCGGGATGATAACCCAGGGCTTTGACATACAGGTCGCCTCCGCCAGCATCCCTTCCTTCATCACCTGCGCCTCGATCTGGCCGAAGCCCGCCTGCAGGGACTTCCGGCCGGCGCCTTCCGGGATCAGCACGCCGGCCGGACGCATCAACTGGTTGACGACATCGCCGGTGCGAACCAGGAACTGCTCGACGCGTCCGTCGACGCCGGCGCGAACCAGTGTCTTGTCGAGATCGACCTGGGCCTGAGCCAGCGCCGCCTCGGCGCTCGCCTTCTGTGCGGGAATGAGCGTCGATACCTGCAAGGTCGCCGATTGCTTCGCAGCAGTGGCCGCGTCAACGCCGGCCTGGCGCTGATCGACCAGCACCTGGAGCTTCTCGATGTCGCGCTGCGGTACGATACCAGGATTGCGGCGCTGCAGCTCGGACTTGGTGTCGAGTTCGTCCTTGGCCTGCTGATGATTGGCTTTGGCTTCCTGAAGCTGCGCTTCGGCCCTGACCACGTCGGACTCCGCCGCCGTCAACGACGCATCGACCTCGGCGACCTTGCGTGTGGCCGTCTCGACCGCAGCCTTCTGCCTGGAACTATCCAGCGTGAACAGCACGTCGCCCTGCTTCACCGGTGCGCTGAATCCGACCTTTACCTCGGCCACCCGCCCTGACCCTTCGGGGAGGATGGGCACGGTGCGGAAATAGAGCGCGGCCGAAGTGGTGGAGGGATGGAAATAGAAGATCATCGTGATCAGCGAGACCGTCAGCATCAGGCAGCCGGTAATGCCCCATCTGAGCTCGTACCAGATCGAGAAGAAGGTGATCTCCTTGCCGAAACGCTTGCCTTGGGCATAGCGGCGGTAGAGGTAGTCGGGCAAAATCGTGAGGAGCGAGCAGAACATGAGCTCAAACATGGCTGCGCTCCTTCTCCTTCGCAGGCCCCGATTGTGCCGGCGGCGATAGACCAGCCTCGCGATCCGATGAGGAATCCGCGAGCGCGTCCCCGGCTTCGACCGGCGTCGCATCGGCGATCTTTTCAACGGACCCCGCAATGCTGCGCAGCGGCGTGCCAAAATCGGGAAGATCGATGAGCGCAAGCAACAGGCCCGCGACCCAGAAGACGTGCATATGGGTAAAGAGCGAAATCAGGCCGAGTACGGCGACGAATTCGAATTGCAGCTTCTGCGACTTGTGCGCCATCCGCTCGGGCAGGCTGTGCAGTTTCCAATAGAGCGTGCCAACCCAAAACACGGTGCCGATCAGAAAGATGCCCATCACGACCATCAGCGTATCCACCCCGCTTCCCGGGGCGAGATAGAACGGCAGATGATGAGGGGCCATCGGATGAAGCTGCTCGCTCAACGGTCTCTCTCCCTCGGCCACGTGTTCACGTCAATGCGGCGAATACAGTGTCGGTACCGGGTCTTACAATTGCTTGATCTGAATCAACGGACCTGGAGCGGCCCTACCTAGCCTCGCCCGAAAGCTGACGCACAACAGCCCAACAGGAGCCGCCTGCCATGCCCGGCATCGATGACCTCATCCCCAGTGCCACGCAGATCCGCAAGGAAGCAGCCCTCAAGGAGGCCGAGAAGGCCGACGAATATGCGCGGCTTGCCGCCGCCGCCGAAGCCGAGAAACGCGCCCTGATTGAACGCCTCACCAAGCCCTCTGGCAAGACCGAGGACGAGAAGGTCAAGCTTGCCTCGACGATCATCCAGCGTGCGGTGCGAAACGGATTGACCGAGGTTCAGGTCTACCGCTTCCCCAACACGCTGTGCACCGACAAGGGCCGCGCCATCAACCAGATGGAAAAGGGTTGGGAGAGCACCCTGACCGGGATTCCGAAGGAAATCTTCCAGCTCTGGACCGATTATCTGAAGCCGCGCGGTTATCGCATCGCCTACCAGGTCGTCGATTTTCCGGGCGGCGTCCCGGGCGACATCGGCATTACGATTTCCTGGGGTGATTAGGCGCTCTACCCCATGAGACCTGACACGGCGAAAGGGTGAGCATGGCCAACGACAAGCCTGCCGAGCGGATGAAACGCAAGGACTACGAGAAGGAACTGGAGAAGCTCCAGGTCGGGCTGTGTCAGCTCCAGGACTATGTTCGGGCGAACAAACTGCGGGTCATCGTGCTCTTTGAAGGCCGGGACGCCGCCGGCAAGGGCGGCACGATCAAGGCGATCACGGAGAAGGTCAGCCCGCGCGTGTTTCGCGTCGTGGCATTGCCGGCACCGTCCGACCGCGAGAAGACCCAGCTCTTCTTCCAGCGCTACATGCAGCAGTTTCCCGCCGGCGGCGAGATCGTGATCTTCGACCGCAGCTGGTACAACCGCGCCGGCGTCGAATATGTGATGGGCTTCTGCACCCCCGCCGAGCACGATCGCTTCCTCTCTCTCTGCCCGCAAATGGAAAAATACGTCGTCGACGGCGGCATCGTCCTGATCAAGATCTGGCTCGAGGTCGGGATGGACGAGCAGGAGCGCCGCTTCAAGGCGCGCATTGACGACCCCGTGCGGCAATGGAAGCTCAGTCCGATGGACCTGGAATCCTACCGGCGCTGGTACGACTATTCGCGGGCGCGCGACCTCATGCTCAGGAAGACGAGCACGAAACACGCGCCCTGGTACATCATCCGCTCCGACGACAAGCGCCGCGCGCGGCTAAATTGCATCGCGCATCTCCTGAAGGCGATCCCGCACAAGCGCATCAAGAAGGACAGGATCAGGCTGCCGAAGCGGTCCGATAAAGGGCGCTACAATGACCAGGTCAGCCTGAAGGAGATGAATTTCGTCGCCGAACGATATTGATGAGGATCGGGCCGCGCGATGACGCGGCCCGATCGCTTCGCGTCTATTTCAAACGTATGGTCACGCCACCCACGGCAGCCGACACTTCGGCGCCCACCTTGGGACCGCTGAGCTGCAGGATCACGCCGTTGGCGTTCTGCAGTTGAACGGCTCCCGCACCCGCGGCAATGGCGCCGCCTGCTCCGCCCACCGCGTAGGAGCCTTCGATGGATGCCGGTCCCCTCAAATTGAGGGCGCGGCCAACCAGCTTGGTGGTCGAGGCGCCGATCGTGAAGCCGACGCTCATGCCGGATACGGTAAAGGGATATTTCTTGCCCCGAAGGAGCAGAACACCTTCGCCACCGCCGACGCCGACGATGAAGCCGCCCTTGGTGAAGACGACCGCCACCTGCCCGGTCTCGGCACGCGACGGCGTGCTGAAGCCGACAGCGGCGGCGGACGTGGCAATCAAGACGGCGGCAATGGCAAATTTCCTCATGACGTTCTTTCCCCTTGGTTGTTGCGCGGGCCTATTGAGCCAGGATCATCGCGAAGTACCCGAATACCGTGAGCAGGATGCCCGAGACGGCGTAACCGACCGGAAAGCCGATCCAGGGCACTGAGCTCTGGATCTCGACCGCGGCCTCGCGACACGGCCCCGAATGCGAACGAGCACCGGCGACGCCGCCCATCAGCACGGCCGGGTTGATCTTGAAAACATGGAAGCCGATCGCCCAGACGATAAAAGGCGGGATCGTGCAGGCGATAAACCCGACGATGAAGATCTTCAGCGCCACCGCCCCCGTAAGCTGGGCCAGCAAGCCCGCGCCTGCATTGATGCCGACAATGGCGACGAAGACGACGAGGCCGAGGTCCTCGAGTACGTTCCGCGCTGCATTCGGCGTGTTGCCGAAGAAGCGCAACCGGGAGACCAAGGACGAGACGATCACGCCTGACAGCAGGAGGCCGCCGGCATTGCCGAGGCCGACCTTGGCGCCGAAGGCCGGAAACTCGATCATGCCGATCAGGAAGCCGATGATCATGCCGACGGCGAGCGTCAGGAGATCGGTCGAGGTGTTGGTCCGCGCAATGCGCCCCCACATCTCGCCGAGTTCGTTGACGGCGGACTTCAGGCCGACCACCGAGACGATATCCATCCGCTGGAGCTCGGTCTTCAGACCGGCCGGGATTGCAACGCCGCCGCGCTCGACCTTGGTAACCTGCAACTGCCCTGCGATCGCCGTGCCGCGAAAGGATTCGAAGGTCCGTCCGACCATGTTCTTGTTGGTGATGAGAATGTCCGCCTGATCCATCGGAATGTTCAGCGCCTTGGCATCCACAACCTCCGGCCCGATCAAGCCCATCTTGTCGGTCAGATGCTCGGTCGAGCCACCGAGCGCGACGACGTCACCCTTTTTCAGCACGAGGTCGGGATCGGCTCCCAACAATTCACCGCCACGCACCACGTTGACGATGCGGTATTCGGGATTGACCGTGCGGAATTTGGCGATGCTCGTGCCGACCTGCGCCGGGTTTTCGAGCCGGTAGGCGCGCAGTCCGAACTGCCGATAGCCAGTGAGGCCTCCGCCCTCGAGATCCTTGACGCCGAAATCCTCCTCGTACTTCTTGGCCGCGGCCTTGGCGTCGACACCCCACCAGCGCGGCAGATATTTGCAGATCAGGATGATGCCGACGGTGCCCCAGATATAGGTGATGCCATAGGACAGTGCGATCATGCCGGACGCCTCTTCGGGCTTCATGCCTTCAGGCAGCTTGACCACACCGGAGGTGATCGCCTGTTCGGCCGAACCGATCGCGGCCGACATGGTCTGAGAACCCGCCAGCATGCCGCCGGCCGCGCCGGTCGGCAGTGCGAATAATTTCGCTCCGAGCACGACAAGCGTCAGTCCGATCACGCTCGACACCAGCGCCAGAATGCAGAATTTGAGCCCATCACCCTTCAGACTGTTGATGAAGGACGGTCCCACCCGCAGGCCGACACCATACATGAAGAGATAGTAGAAAAGGCTCTTGGCAAAATTGTTCAACTCGAGCTTGACGCCGTAAGTCGAGGCCCAGACCGACAGTCCCGCACCGACCACGATGGCGCCGGCGACCATGCCGAGGCCATAGCCCTTGATGCTGGCTCGTCCGATCCAGACGGCGAGCCCGACGACGAAGAACAGCAGCAGATACGGATTCTGCTGCAGGAAGGTGAAAAAGCCCTGCATGTTCGTCCCCTGTCTATGAGGCGGCCTTCAACTTCGGCTGCGCGCCGGGCTTGGGCCGGCCGATCTTCGCCAAGGCCTCGGCCCGCACGAGCTTCAGGCCTTCCTTGGCGTCGTAGCCATGGATCTCCTTCACATCGAGCTTGCGCATGAAGTCGATGGTTTCCTGGGTGATGACCTGGCCCGGCACCATGATCGGGAAGCCCGGAGGATAAGGAATCACGAAACTGGCGGAGACGAGGTCGGGACCGGCCTTCAGGCGCCGGTCGATCTCGGGATCGGCGAGCCGGATGTACTCGCATCCTGCCGCGTCATAGGCCGCGTAGAAACCACTGCGGATGTCACCTTCGTTGGTCTTGGCGCCGGCATCGCCGCGGAAACTCTGGTGGAAATGCGAGAAGTTCGGCAAGTCGGGCACGTCGGTCATCAGGCTCTTCACCCGCGCCTCGAAGGTCTTCTTCGCATTGGCTCCGCCCTGGGTCAGGCCGCGGTCGACCTCGCCGGCGATCTCCGCCAGCACCCTGACAAGATGTGCCACGTCGCTGCGCGTGTTGTTGATGTTGGACTGGAGCAGCACCGAGTTGCGCGAGGTCTTGTTGACCTGGATGTTGTAGTCGTTCGCGAGGATGCCCTTGAACTGCGTGCCGTCGAAGCCGGCGGTGCCACACACCAGCGTCATGCGGGTCGGATCGAGGCAGAACTCGTCGTCGTCCAGGCTCTTCAGGGCGCTCGCCCAGTTCGTGCCGGCCGCCAGATAATCGGTGAACCCGCTTTGGCGATATTGCGCCGGCACCATGGCGTCGGCACCGAGGATACGGAAATATTTCGAGATCAGCGGGTTGTTGTTGACGGCCTGGCGGATGGCGAGCGCGATCTCCATCGCATTGGCCACCAAGCCATAGCCCTCGAGCTCCATCTGGCGTCGCGAGACGTCCAGGCTCGCGATGAGCTGCTGGTTGGGACTGGTGGACGCGTGGGTGAAGACGGCTTCCTTGAACTGCTGCTCGACCGTGTGGAATTCGACGTCCTTGACGGACAGCATCGAGCCCTGCCGGATCGCGGACATCGACTTGTGGGTCGAGTTGGTCTGGTACACACGCAACCGTATCTGGCGCGGATCGGGAATCAGCCGGGTCTTGAGCAGCACCTCGTCAGAGGGATTCTTGCCGAGCTCGGCCTGCTGCTTCTCGTAGGCCGCCACCGATTTCGGGTCGTGCATCCAGGCTTCGATCTCGTTGGCGGCGCCCATCGCGGTGCGCCGTCGCAGGAACGGCGAAAAGCGTGCAAAGCCGAACCAGGCTTCATCCCAGAGAAAGATCAGGTCGGGCTTGATGGCGAGGCATTCCTCCATCACCCGGCGGGTGTTGTAGATGTGGCCGTCGAAGGTGCAGTTGGTCAGATCCAGCAGCTTGACGCGGTCGAGCCGGCCATCGGCCTTGGCGCTCAACAAAGCCTGCTTGATGGTCTTCAGCGGCACGGCGCCGTACATCGAATATTCCGTCATCGGGAAGGCTTCGACATAGAGCGGCTGCGCACCGGCCAGCACCATTCCGTAATGATGCGACTTGTGACAATTGCGGTCGACGATCGCGATGTCGCCCGGCGCGAGCAGCGCCTGCACTGCCATCTTGTTCGAGGTCGAGGTGCCGTTGGTCACGAAGAAGACGCGATCGGCGCCAAGCGCGCGCGCCGCCTTGTCCTGCGCCTTCTTGATGTTGCCGGTCGGCTCCAGCAGGCTGTCCAGGCCGCCGGTGGTTGCGCTGCTTTCGGCCAGGAACAGGTTCAGGCCGTAGAACTCGCCCATGTCGCGGATCCAGTCCGACTTGAAGACTGATTTGCCGCGCGCGATCGGCAGCGCATGGAACGTTCCGATCGGACGCTGCGCATATTTCTTGAGATTGTCGAAGAACGGCGTGTCGTAGCGATCCTGCACGCCTTCAAGGATCGAGAGATGCAGCTCGAGCAGTTCCTCCACCGAATAGAAGATACGGCGGACGACATCGGCCTCGGGATTTCCAGCCATCTCCTCCACGTTGCGATTGGACATCAGGTAGAGGTCGAGCTCGGGGCGAACGTGCTTGATGATATGGGCGAGCCGCAACGCCGAAGCGTCGGACTCGTCCTTCAATCCCGCCGACGAAGTCAGGGGGCGGAGCACGGGCGCGTCGTGACGTGAGCGCAGCGCGAAGCCTTCGTTGATGACGACGGCTGCGAGGTTGGGGTTCAGGATTACGGCGCAGAAGGCGTCTTCGAGACTGCCGACGATAACCGGCTCATAGACAAATTGATCGACCGGACGCCGCAGCTTGCGCCATTCGCTGGCGAGCGCGGGCCAACTGCCGGACGTGAGGCCGGTGACGATCAACGTCTCGAAATAGGGACGGCGCGCCGCGTGCGGACCGAACATCTGCGGCACCAGATCGGGCGCCTCGCCATTGCTTTCGTCATTCGTATTCCAGTCGCCGGCATGCTGACGGAAAGATCTCGTCGTCAGGGCCTGCGTCAGCCGCGTCGCGAGCGCGAGCGAATTTGCCGCATCGCCCGTCGCGGCGGCCTCCCGCAAGGCTGCCATCAGTTGCAGGCCCGGATAGCCGTGGAATTCCTCCGTCACGGAGAGATCGGCCAGCGCAGCATCATACTTCGCACGATCTCCGCCGCGAAACCATGCTTTGGCCGCCTCGACCAGATCACGCCAATTGTCCGCCCGTCCGCCGGGCCCGGAGAAGAACTGATCGATGCGCTGCTGCGCAGGCGTGGCGTCCTTGGGCATGTCTCTCCCGTCCTTGGCGGCTCTTGAGGCGAAGGTGATGATGGATCGTGGGTATGGCGCGAGGGGGCTCCATTGATCCAAGTCAACGGTCCGCATGAAATCAGCCGGCCTGCGAGCGGCCTGCACGCTTCGCGATGCAACACGGAGGCGCGCGACTGAACAAAAGTCGCGCCGGAGATCGGCAAATGTCCCGGACACTATCTGGCCTGGCTGTCGCCGAGCACGCTGTCGAGCGACCGCAACCATTGCCCGCTGTCGGTCCTCTCGGCGAGCCCCTCGGCGCGGAGCAAATCGCGCAATTGCGCATGCGCGCCGACGATGCAGAACGCGACATGGCGTGACGCAAGTTCGTCGTAGAGATTCCGCAGCATATGCGCGCCGGCCAGATCGATGTAGGGCGACGCCGAGAGGTCGCAGGCAACGAGCCTGACATCCGACGACCTCTGGAGCGCATTCAGCACGGCCTCCAGGATCGTCTCGGCATTAATATAGAGCAACGAGGCTTCGGGGCGGAATGCGATGATCCCGACCAGCGGCTCCACGTTCTCATGCCTGGCCCTGTCGGAATACCGGCCACTGCCCGGGAGCTTGCCGAGGAACGCCACATTCGGCTGTGACGCGCGCGCCAGCAGCAGGAAGATGGAGGCGATCGACGCCAGCAGGACACCTTGCAGGATTCCGAGCAGCAGGACGGATATCAATGCGATGGCCGCCGCGTAGAAATCGATGCGGCTGACGCGCCGCATCCGCACCAACGTGCGGATGTCGACGAGCCGGTACACGGCGGCAAAGACGATGGCGGCCAGCACCGCCTTGGGCAGATTGGTCAATAGCCCTGCGAAGAACAACAGGCACAGCGCCAGCGTCACCGCGCAAATGACCAGCGCCAACGGTGTGCGAGCGCCCGCGTTGTCGTTGACGGCGGATTGCGACAATCCGCCTGCCACGGGATAGCCATGACCGAAGGCCGCGGCGAGATTGGCCGCACCGAGGCCCAAGAACTCCTGCCTGACGTCAAGGCTGTCACCGTGCTTGGCGGCAAAGCTCCGAGCCGCCGAAACACCCTCTATGTAGGCGAGCAGCACGCATCCGGCGGCAAGCGGAAAGAGATCGTCGAACTCCAGCAGGCCGAAGGTGGGCAAGCCAGGCACCGGCAGGCCCTGGGGGATTTTTCCGGTCACGGGCACGCCGAGAGCCGGCAGGCCGAGCGCGGTCGCCACCACGATCGCCAGCGCCACAACCGCGATCCCGACCGGCCTACCGGGGAGGAGCCGCTCGCCGGTCAGCAGAAGCAGGAGTGCCACCAGACCGACGACGAGGATCAGCGGATTCATGTCACCGAGCTGCCCGGCAAGCTTAATGCCGCGTTCGAAGAAGTCATGGCCGCCACCGGCAACACCGAACAGGCTCGGCAACTGGCTCATGATGATGGTGAGCCCGGCGCCAGCCTTGAAGCCGACGAGAATGCTGTCGCTGACCAGACGGACGAGGACGCTGAGCTTGCACAGCCAGGCGATGAGGCACAACACTGCGACCGCGCAGGCAGCAAGACTAGCAATCTGCCCATAACGCACCGGATCGCCCGCGGCGAGCGGCCCGACCGTGCCCACGATCATCAGCGAGATTGCCGACGTCGGGCCGACCGCAAGCTGGCGCGACGAGCCCAACAAGGCGTAACCGACGCCGCCGAGCATGTAGCCGTAGATCCCGACCTGCGGCGGCAGCCCGGCCAGCGCGGCGTAGGCCAACGATACCGGAATTGCGTAAGCGGCAAGCGTGACGCCGGCGACCGCATCCGATGGCAGCCACGAGCTGCGATAGGTCGCAAGCCAGCTCGACGGCGGAAAGAACCGCAGCCAGCTTCCCCGCAGCCTGGACGGGGCGTTCATGCGCGAGCCTCGCTGGGCTTCACCTCGCAGCGCAGCAACACGATCAGCAAGGCAATCACGGGCATGCCGAGCGCCAGGTTCGGGAAGGACTTTGTCGCGAAGGCCCCGACAGCCGCTCCCATGCCGAACATGACACACAGCGCTGCAAACATGCCCGACCGGCGAAGCGGTCCTGGCTGACCTCCGCCGACGACCGCCGCAAACGCGCCCTCGATCGCCTGGCGCATGTTGCCGGTGATCATCACCGAACTGTAGACCACGCCTTCGACCTTGGTGAAAATTGCGGTCTGCATCGCCGCGACGAAGGAAATGCCCAGCGTGCCCGCAAGATCGGGCAGCCGGTTGTGCAGGATTCCGATTGCGATCAGAAGCACGATCTCGATCAGCGTGCTGATGACGCTGGCCCGATCTCCCGTCGCGTGGCGCAGCCACGCCGCAACCAGGATACCGATCGCAAATGACAGGATCGGCGGCACGAAATGCAGCGCCGCGGCCCAATTGCCCACCGAACCATAGACCCAGAGCAGGACCAGATTGGCGGTCTGGGCATTCGCCATGACGCCGTGGATCATCCAGGTGTAGGCGTCGAGATAGCCGCCGGCGAAGGCGAGCAGCAGCGCGACCTCAAGCGTCTCATCGCGCCGCAACGATGCGTTCGCAGCTAGATCCAGAGTGCTCATGGTGCGGACTTCGGATGTCGCAGACCTTGCATCATCCAAAAGACGCCGCAGCGATGATGGCTTGGGCTTGATCTAAATCAAGCCGTCGCTGTGGTTCCCGGGAGCGAATCCGATGTCAATCATTGCGTCCGGGGATTTGCGATCATGGACACCGTCAGGTGGATCATTTCCACCGCTCCGGAGATCTTCCTGCTGCTTGCGGTTGCCATCGGCACCATGCTTGGGCGCGTCAAGATCCGCGGCTTCGCGATCGGCACCACGGCCTGCATCCTGATCGTGTCCGTCCTGATCGGACAACTCGGCACCTTTACGTTCCCCGCGCTGTTGAGGATCGTGCTGTTCAGTCTCTTCGTATTCACGATCGGCTACAAGTCCGGACCAGAGTTTTTCGCCTCGCTGAGTGTCCGCACCCTGGCCCAGGTTGCCATGGCGCTCGTACTCGGCGGGACCGGTCTCGTGATCGTGCTGGCCTTTGCGTTCGCCTTCAAGCTCGATCCCGGCACGGCATCCGGGCTTGCGGCTGGCGCGCTGACGCAGTCTTCCGTGATCGGCACGGCATCGGGCGCGCTGGCTCAGCTTGGATTGCCGAAAACCGTGCTGGAGCAGCAGGAAGCGAATATCGCAGCGGGATATGCTGTCACCTATGTGCTCGGCTACATTCTGACACTGCTCTACGTCCCCTTCGCGGCACCGAAACTGATGGGGGTCAATCTCAAGGACGAGGCGAAAAAGCTGGAGGTCGAGCTTTCAGGTGGCGCGCCGCCGAAGACCGAGAACCTGTCTTATCGCAAGTTCCAGGCTCGCGCCTACCGCGTCACGGCTGCGGCCGGCCGAACCGTCAAGGCGATCGAGGAGGATATCGGCAGCCGCACGGTGATCGAGCGGATCGTGCGCCAGGGCGCCAATATCGAGCCGCGCCTGGACACCGTGCTCGAGGCCGGCGACGACATCGTCATCGCCGGTCGAACAGCTGCCATTGTCTCCGCCAAGCCGATCATCGGCACCGAGATCGATGCCGATGAGATCCTGAGGGCGATCCCCGGCAATGTGCTTGATGTGCTGGTCGACAACCGCAACCTCCACGGCCGATCCATCCGGGATGTGGCCGACCGCATCGGCGGCGATGCACGCGGTGTGTTTTTGCGCGCCCTGACGCGGCATGGGCGCGAAGCACCGCTGAGCGCGGATACGCGCATCTATGTCGGCGACGTCATGACGCTGGTCGGCAGCACCGGCAACATCGAGCGCGCGGCGAAGCAGGTCGGGCAGATCGTGCGCTCCGGCGACCGTACCGACATTGCCTTCCTTGCGGCGGGCATTGCCGCGGGGCTGCTGGCCGGGCTCGTCAGCTTCAAGGTCGGCGGTATCGCGCTGACGCTCGGCGGCGGCGGCGGCGCACTGATCGCGGGCCTCCTCTGTGGCTGGCTGCGCTCGCGCCGGCCGACGATGGGCGCAATGCCGCCGGCCGCGCAGCAGACGCTGAGCGATCTCGGCCTCGGTGGATTCATCGCGGCGATCGGCCTGGCCAACGGTCACGCCGCCTGGGTCGCGATCCAGGCGCACGGCCTGTTGCTGGTCGGCATGGGCCTCGTGGTCACACTGGCGCCGCTGATCGTCGCGACGCTGTTTGCCCATCACGTCCTGCGCATGAATCCGGTCATCACCTGTGGAGCCCTCGCCGGCGCCATGACGGTCGATGCGGCCGTGACCGGGGCTTGCGAGATCGCCGAGAGCCAGACGCCGGTGCTCGGCGTCGCCGTGCCTTACGCCGTCGGCAATGTGGTTCTGACCGTGCTCGGGCCGATCATCGTGGCCTGCACCTTTGTTGGCTGAGGGAGGAAGGAATGCGGCCCCGGGCATGGATCCAGCCGCTACTGGTGGTCGTGCAGCTGCTTGCGACCTCCTTGATTGCACCGTCGCTGGCCGACGATCAGGCCGCCGCGCGCCGCATCCAGGAGGAAGTTTGGGCGTTGCCGCTAGCGTTGCCGATGTTTGCCTATGTGGTCCGACCCGTTGGCGATGGCCCGTTCCCGCTCGCAATCATGAACCACGGCGTGTCGCTCGACCCTGTACAGCGCAGTTTCTTTCCACTCGTCGAGTTCCGCGACGCGGCGAAATGGTTCGCAAGGCGCGGCTACTTCGTGGTTGCTCCCGTCGGCACCGGTTACGGCGCCTCCGCCATCGATATTCCCGAGCGCGGGCTCTATGGACCCTTCTTTTCCAAGGTCGGCAAGTGCTCCAATCCCAATTTCCATGACGTCGGCCTCGCGGTGGCACAGGTCGACCTCTGGATCATCGATTTCCTGGCCGCCGAAAAACGCATCACGCCGAAGAATGTCGTCGTTGTCGGTCAGTCTGCGGGCGGCTGGGCATCCATCGCGCTTTCCAGTCTGAACCCGCCGCAGGTCGGAGCTATCATCGTCTTCGCCGGCGGCCGCGGCGGGCGTGTCGGCGGCAAGCCGAACAATAATTGCGCCCCGGATAAACTGGTCGAGGCGACGATGGATTTCGGTCGCACCTCGCGGGTGCCGATGCTGTGGATCTATATCGAAAATGACACGTTCTTCGGCCCCGCGCTGTCGAAGCGGATGCATGAGGCTTTCACCTCGGCCGGGGGCAAGGCGCAATACCATCTGGTACCGCCGTTTGGCGATGAAGGGCATTTCTTCATCGGCTCGCCGGATGCCATTCCGATCTGGTCCCCGCTCGTGAGCAAATTTCTCGACGAACTCAAATAGACGATGCGATCGATTTCCGGAGACGACACAATGGCTCGCTCACATCGCCAATCCGTCCGGATAACAAGCAGCCACGCGACCGCACTTTTCGTGCTTCTGCTGCTCGTCGTCGCCACCACCAGGCCGGCCTCCGCCGAGATTCCACCGCGGGGGCAGCGCATGGCGAACGACGTCAAATATGGCGACTGGCGAAAAGTGTGTTTCAAGCCGGGCGGCGCCAAGACCGTGTGCCGGACGTCGATCACCGGCACGTTCGACACGGGGCAGACGGCGGTTCGGCTGGACTTGATCGAACGCGAGGGCGACCACACGGCACGGCTGCAAATGTTCGTGCCGGTCGGCATGTATGTCCGGGTGCCCGTCAAACTCAGGGTCGACCAAGGCAACACCTATGCCGTGCCGTACACATGGTGCCTGAACAACGCCTGCATTGCGGCGGATGTGGCAAAACCCGGCCTGATAAGGGAGATGGAAACGGGCAAGACGCTCGCGCTGGAGGTTGTCGACCCCAATCTGCTGTCGGTTACCGCCTTGCTGCCACTTGCTCAGTTCGTCTCTGCTCACAAAGGGCCGCCGGCCCAAACGTTCGACCAGCAGATCGACGAATAGCCCGCGGAAGACTTGTCTAACCTGGCTGCCCCAGGGCTCTTTCCACACTCTCAATGAGCGCGGCCGCGGCAAAGGGCTTGGTCAAATAGGCGATGCATCCCGATGCGATTGCCGCCGCGCGGGTTTCATGATTGTCGTTGCCGGTGACAAAGACAACCGGCACCTGAACCTTCTGCTCCGCAAGCCTGCGTCGCAGATCAATTCCAGATTCACCGTCCAGATCGATATCCAGGATGATGCACAAGGCCTGCTGAAAGTTGCCATGATTTACGAGCGCATTGGCGGATTCGAACAGCTTTGCCTCGAAGCCATGCTCCTGCAGCAGCCGCTTCATGCTCCTGCGCATGGAAGGGTCATCATCCACAACGAAAATGGACTTGCGGCGCGGCAAGTGGCTCAACTCCATACACGGAAGGCTTGGCAGAACACGATGGACTTGCGTAAACGCGTCGGGCGCCTCGAGGTTCTTCGTCTCCCGGCACTTCGGCTTGTTGAAATACCCCTCTCGGGGGGATTTCCATTGACCTTTGGTGCAAGTCACAGAGGGGAACCTGCGAATAATCATCGCCTAGTCGTGTGAGCCGCTCTCAGTATCCAGCATACCAAGCAGCTGCGCCGTAGAAACCAGTTCCGCGAGTGAGCGCACCTGCATCTTCTCCATCACCTGGTGTCGATGCGCTTTGACCGTGCGTTCGGTCGTCCCCAATTCATACGCGATCTGCTTGTTGATCTTCCCACGCACAATCAGGTCAAACACCTGCCGTTCGCGCGGCGTCAGCGACGCGACGAGCGCGCGACGCAAATCGAGCCGGCTACGCAGCCCGCGCGCGGTCTGCTGTTGCAACAAGGCGCGCTCGATCGCTTCAATCAGCTGCTCGGACGATACCGGCTTGGTCAAGAAATCCTCGGCGCCGGCCTTGATGGTCCGCACCGTCGTCGCGGTATCGGCGTGCCCGGTGAGAAACACGATCGGGACGGTCGATCCAAGCTCAAGAAGACGTTTCTGCAGGTCCGGTCCGCTCAGGCCCGGCATCTGCACGTCGAGGAGGATGCAGCTCGGCAGCTCTTCGCGAGGCACATGATCGAGCAAGTCCTGCGAGGAGGCATAGGTCGCGACGTCGTAGCCCGCAAGTTTAAGCCGACGCTCGATCGCCGTTCGGAACGAAGCATCGTCGTCGACCACGTGAACAAGGCCAGGCAATGGGCCCTCGCTGCTTCTTGCAACCTGCTTTAACCGCTTACCTAACACAAGGATGGGCTAGAGCCATCTAGCGATCCCGCCAATACCGTGGGTTTCGCAAGTCAGAGTTTGTGACGCGAAGCTTGATCCGACGCAAGAGCCGCTTTCTCATTCCGCGCACCATCCTACCGACCTGTCCCTTGGTACAATGAACCATGAGACAATGGCGAAGAATACGGCGTTAGTCGTAAACCGCCCCGAGCGGGATTGCGACATCGGCGGCACATTTCTCGTGACGAAATATCAGTCTTGCAGACCAATTCAGCGATCAGTTGAGGAGTTGGCCTATGTTTGTTCGCATCACGACAGACGCGTCTCCCCGCCCCAATTCGCTCAAAGACCTCGGCATGACGAGCGCGTCAAATCCAATCGTCAGTTTAAACGAATTTACATATAAAAAAGGCACCGAGATCTACGGCGAGAAGGAACCCGCAGATTACGTCTACCAGGTCAAATCTGGTGCAGTGCGAAGCTATAAGCTCCTGTCGGACGGTCGCCGCCAGATCGGCGCTTTCCACCTCGCCGGAGACATTTTCGGACTTGAGAACGGCAACGAGCATCGGTTCACCGCCGAGGCGATCGTGGATACCACCGTCCGGCTGATCAAGCGGCAAAGCCTGGAGCTGGTGGCGGAGAGCGACGCGATGGTCGCGCGCAACATGCTCAGCATGACGACGAGCAACCTGCAGCACGCAGAGGATCATATGCTCCTGCTCGGCCGGAAGACGTCGCTGGAGCGCGTCGCCGCCTTCCTGCTCGAAATGGACAAGCGGCTCTCGGGGGTCGATGTCATGGCACTTCCGATGTCCCGGCGCGATATTGCCGATTACCTCGGTTTGACGCTGGAGACCGTCTCGCGGGCCATATCGCACCTTCATGATCTTGGTGTCCTCGGCTTCATCGGCAATACCCAGCGCCAGATCGTGCTGCTGAACCGGCAGCAGCTCGCCAGTCTCGACCTGCAACACTGAGCGCCTGAAAGCGGGCACACTTACCTGCGCCCTGGCTGCCGCAACGTCAGATCACCTGACGTCCGGCAGTTTGGTCACTCCGAGATCGTCGAGCGTCTTGCGCAAGACCTCGAACAGGACCGCGGTCGACCAGCCGAACATCAAGATGCCGTTCATCGCGGTCATCGGACCCGTCAGCCGCCATGCCTGTATGGGCGTGATGTCGCCGTAGCCCAGCGTGGTGTAGTTGACGAAGGCGAAATAGATCAGGTCGCTGCCGGCAGGCGCGGCACCGACCATGGCATAGGCCAGCGCCCAGACCAGAACCTCCATCGTGTGCGCCACCATCAACGCCGCCGCTGTTGCGACCATGACGGCCATCAGATGCAACCGCGGCCGCTCGGCATGTCCTAGTCCGGCCGTCCGGGCGATGCCAATGGTTCCCACGGTCACCAGGGCGTGGATCATGATGTTGATGGCGCTGACGATCGCGCCGACAAGGAATTGAACCGCCATTGTGCTCGCATGGGCACGGCGATCGGCTGTTCATCGCCTCACGCCGGGGTTTCAGTCCATTCAGTTCTTGGGCGTGAACGCGCCCGTCGCCGCCTTCATCGCCGACTCGCCCATGCTCCTGGCCTGATCGGTCAAGGCCTGCATCTGCTGCTGAAAGAACTCGGACTGAAGCTTGAGCGCGTCCTGAACGTCCTTGGCTTGAACGAGCTTGTCGCCAAAGTCGAACGTCGCGCTGGCGTTGCGCTGCATGAAACTGCAAAACTGCTTGGCCTGGTCCGCGATCGGTAGCGGCGAGGAACTGAGCCCCCTCTCCAGCAGCTCAAAATACTCCGCATTGGCCTTTCGCAACCGCACAAGCGCTTCGGTGAGCATTCCGCGGATGTTCTCGGCGGATGGATCGATCTCTGCCATGACGCTACTCCCTGTGATTATGCCGCGAGCCCCCCGAACCAGGCGCCGAAATAGCCGGCGTAGAGGGCCGGCACTTCCAGGTTCATCGAATGTCCGATGTTTGGGACGACCACAAGCCGGCAATCCGGCATCGCCACGGCCATGGCGCGCAGGTCAGCGGGCGGGATCCAACCGTCCCATTCGCCCCACAGCACCAAATGCGGATGCCGGATCTCCGACATGCGGCGCTCCAATTCCCTGCTCTCCCGCTCCCGGGTGAGATTGACCGGCGTTCCGATCCAGATGCCTTCGGAGACGCCAAAGGTCTGCTCGATGATCCGGTCGAACAGCGCCTGGATTTCGCCGAGCCCTTCACGGAAGCGCGGAATCGCGTTCGGGGCCATGCTGTCCGGCTCGAACAGCGAGGACGCGGCAGTCGCCATCACGGTCCGCGTCAACTCCTTGCTTGCCATCATCGCCCGGAAGAGACCGATCTGGTCGGCATCGAAGGACATGCCAAGCGGCGTCACCGGATCGAGCGCGAACACCCGCCCGAACCGTTGCGGCTGCATCAAGAGCATACGGGCGGCGATGATGCCACCGGTCGAGTGGGTTGCCAGATGGCAAAATCCGATGTCCAGGGTATCGAGCGCCGTCAGCATGTCGTGCGCATGCTGCTGCATCGAATAGTTGGAATAATCGGCGGCGGGCTTTGGCCGATCGCTTTCGCCGCAGCCCCGCCAGTCGATCCCGATCACCCGCAGCCCGCTCGGAAACATTGGCGCGGCGAGCTCGATCCAGTCCTTGCTGGCGAGATTGCCGTGGATGAAGACGACGGTGACGTCGCCTCGTCCCCACTCCCGCCAGCCCAGCTCGACGTCGCCCGCCCGCACCCTCGGCATGAACCGACCCTACTTGTTGAGACCGGCCGTCGGCGCCGCACCTGGCGGCGTCGGGGCGACCGGGATGGCCGATGCCACGGCGCCCTTGATCATGCGATCGGTGCCGAGCGGCGATGAGGTGTCGACCGTTCCCTTGGTGACGAAGTCCACGACGTCAGCGGAGTATTCCACCGGATTGTCCGTATGGATGAAGTGTCCGGTCTCCGGATAGATCTTGAGCATGGGCCGGTTGCCGGCGTTGGTCATGCGCGTCATGAACGGCGTGATCACGTCGCGCCCGAGATCCGTCAGCCCGTTGAAGGCGGGCGTCGGGATGAACGGCTCCTTGTCGCCGAACGCAAGGAAGATCGGGGCCTTGATCTGGGTGACCCGTTCGTAGAGGTTCTTCGGATCATCCTGCTGCAGTTCCGCTCCGATCGTGTAGATGTCGAAGATGAAGATGTTGCACCACTGCTCGAGCTCCTTCGGATTGCCCTTGGTGAGCCCGACGCGCTGCTCGGTGTGGAAGCGGGCGTACTCGCTGTCGCTGAAAAAATAGCCGCTCTTGGCCGCCGACACCGCGCCGGTGTCAGCGTCACGCTTCTTGAAGTAGAAGAAGTCGCGGATGTTCTGCTCGCTGCGCGCCTTCTCCGCGGCCAGGATGCCGGTCTGGTCCCAGACCTGCTTCCACTTGTCGAAGTCGCGCCCCTGGCCCTGCTCGAACAGCGGTGCCTTCTTGTCCTTGGCGATGGTGATCTCGCGCGGGTATTCCTCAAGACCGGACGGCGCTTCGAGCGCGAGCCCCTGCACCGCATCCGGCCAGGTCAGGGCATAGCCCACCACGAACTGGCCACCGAGCGAGTGGCCGAGATAATAGGCCTTCTTGACGCCGAGCTGGTTGACCACGAGGTCGTAGATCACCTCGCGCATGTCCTGCATGGTGCGTGCAGGGCTCTTGTCGAGATTGCCGGGTCCGGACATGCCGTAATGCGGCAGATCCGGCACGATCACGCGCAAGCCGCTGCGCAGCGCGTACTGCATGATGTTGCCGTAATGGCCGCCGAACGCGCCCTTGCCATGGATGATGACGAGCACCTTGGGATCCTTGTCGGTGCCGGCATATTCGTCCATGTAGCCGATCTGCCAGGTGGTGCCACGCGCATCCTTGGCGTTGGCGTATTTGACCGGATAGGGATAGGTCACGGCGTCCTTCCAGAACGATTTCGCCGGATCGATGTTCTCGGCAACGCCAGGCACGCGATAGTTCTTGTCGACGAATTTTTGCGCGCGATCGAGCGCGGCCACGTCGTCCATGAAGGCAACGAACTTCGGATCGTTCTTGCGCTGGTTGATGATCGGGAACACGCCGTAGTGGGCGACCGGGCTCTCCTGTGCGATCAAATCCGCGCCAGGCACACGATCGACGGCCTTCTGCGCCAGCTTGAAGTTCAGCCAGAGGTCGTTGGTGATGTGCATCACCAGCGTGCGCGCCTGGATGCGACCGAGATAGGGATTGATGTTGTGGGTTTCGCCAACGCGGTTGCGCCAGACGAGATCGACCGCATCATAAAGCTTGGCGCGATTGGTGACGCTCAAACCGGCCTTCTCGTTCGGGGAATCCCAGTAGAAGATTTCAGGCTGCACTGCGGCCCAGTTCTGGGTCGTGCGATAGGAAAAGTCGTAGCCCGTCATGCCCAGGATCGACCAGCCGAACGCGACGCCCGGCATCGGATGCTTCTCCTTGGGCAGCTTGTAGTAGTCGCCCTTGGTCGCCTGCCAGACCGAATCGGACTCGATCGCCGCCGTCATCATCTGGAAGGTCCAGTTGCCGACGGGGTCATCGCCGTCCGACTGCGTGGTGCCGCCGATCGGCATCAAGGCGCTCACATATTCCGGATGCATCACGCCCCAGACATAGGTCTGCGTGCCGCCCATGGAGACGCCGGCGACAAGTGCCACACGCGCAACCTTCAGCCCGTCGCGCAGCAGGCGGTAATTGGCCTGGACCATGTCGTAGTAGCTGTACTGCGGAAACTTGATGCCGAGGCCGTCCGACGGCTTGCTGGCACCCCAGGTGCCCAGCGGATCGACCATGATGACGTAGTACTTGTCGGTATCGATTGGCCGGCTCGGACCGATGATCGGCACGCTGCCGGACAGCGGAGCACCTACGACCCACTGCTCGTACATGTCGGTGGAATCACCAGAATAGTAGGAATTGATCACGACGGCGTTGGTGATCTCGCCGGCGGCGTTGCGCCGCGCATTGCCGATCGCGATATAGGCGGTACGCAGCTTGCCGGCACCGAGTGATTCCAGGGTGACGCCGCCCTCCCCGCCATTCTCCCATTTGGAGGGATTGGCGAGGTCGTACTTGCCGCCGAGGCGGAAGTTGGCGATCTCGTAGGTCTTCTTCAGACCGTCATGCTTCTCTTGCGAGGAGCGGCGGGTGAAGGGTTGCGCGACTGCGAGAGCCGTGCCGACCAGCAGGATCATCAAGCTGACGAAGCAACGCTTCACGAGATCTGTCCCGGTCATGACGGATTCCTCCCTGGGCACTTTTTGAAAAGCTAGGAAGGACGACAGCGGAAGCTTTGATCTAACTCAATGGAATCCGATCGCCGAGGTTGAGGATCGCAGGCATCAGAACGCCGGTAGTTTTGCGCGATGCCTCTCCTCAGCCACGGCTCATATCGGATACGCTATGAGCTCGACGGGCCGGCGGGCGCGCCCGCCTATGTGCTCGTGAACGGGCTCACGCAATACTCCGAACTGTGGGCCGCCTATCGCGAGGCCCTGCTGGCGCGAGGGTTTCGCGTCGCGACCTTCGACCTGCTGGGACAGGGAGCCTCCGACAAGCCGACGCTCTTTATTAACCAGGACGACCAGGTCGCAGCGCTGCGCCTGCTAATCGGCAAGCTCGGCGATGGCCCGATCTTCCTGAGCGGCATCAGTTTTGGCGGCCTGATTGCGCTGCGCTACGCCATCGAGCACGGCGAGCGTCTCTCCGGCCTCGTGCCGATGAGCTGCTTTGCGGAGCTGACGCCGCAGCTCCTTCTGCTCGGCAATGCGCTGCGGACCGGGCTGATCCTCGGCGGCACCGGCTACCTCCAGGATCTGCTGTTGCCAATGAACCTGTCTGACCAATGGCTCAAGCCGCTGCTCGACAAGCTCGACAGCGTCAAGCGCCAGGGCTGGCTGGTCAACGACGTCTACGCGCTCCAGAACCTGATGGAATCCTTCCTCGATTTCCAGCCATTGACACCGCGCCTGTCCGCGATCTCCGCGCCGACGATGATCCTCAACGGCGAGTTCGACTTCCTGACTCCGCGTCATCTGCACGAAACGCTGCGCGTCGAAATCCCCAACAGCTCGCTGGTGATCATTCCAAGAGCCTATCATGCCTTCACGCTCGAGAAGGGCGCGCTCACCGCCGACCTGCTCGCGCGCTTTGCGGACGACGTGCTGGCCGGACGCTGGCAGGGCAACAAGGCCGTCTGGATCGCGCCGGAGGAAGCCGGCGGCGAGCTCATCCCATTTCCCCCCGGCTATGATCATTTGCGGGCCATCCCCGTTCGGGCAGCGCCGCCATGAGCAGATTTCTCGGACCGCTGGATTCCGAGGGCCGCGTACCGCCGCACCAGCAGACGCGCGTAGCCGCGTTCCTGATCTCGGCGCACGGCGCCCTGGCGCGGCAGTTCGCGATGGCCTTGCCCCTGCGTATCGAGGCCGCCTGGCAGACCGAGTTGAACGCGCAATTCTATCGGGAGTCCGAGATCGTCTCGCTGTTGCAACGCACGGCCTCCTGGGTCCCCGACATGGCCTTGGGCTACATGGCGGCCTCCTGGGAAACGGCTTGGTTTCCCAAGCCGATCGAGGGGATAACCAATCTGGCTTTGGCCCTACCGATCGATCTTGCCACGCTGGCCCACGCCGTTCACGCCGGAATCCGCCCGGCGGCCCTGCTGCCGCTAGGCGCCAATGCCGACGATCCCTTCGTGTTGGCATTGCGCCGCATTGAATTCGAGAGCGGCCGGCTGTTGCAGGCGCAAATTCTCTTGCTGAAGGGCGAGAGCCTCGTGCCGTTTCGCGACGCGGTCAACGCGGCGCTTGAGCGGCGCCACGCGGAAGTCCGAAGACTATGGGCGGAAGCCCTTGAGAGCATCGGCATCACCACGTGACGTGGGATTGATGACAAGTCTTGACGCAGATCAAAGGAGTGCGCCGACCGCACGCCAACATCATTCGACCGTCGCGTTCCTTCGATCGCCTGGGACTGGAGTTCCGATCATGAAGGCCGTTTCCCTCGAAGAGGCCGTTGCGATGATCCCGGCCGGCGCCAGCGTGATGGTCGGCGGGTTCATGGGTGTCGGAACACCGGAACGTCTCCTCGACGAAGTCGTCCGGCAGCAGAAGACGGGCCTGTCGTTGATCTGCAACGATGCCGCGATACCCGGCAAAGGCGTCGGCAAACTGTTCGACGCAGCTCTGGTCTCGCGCCTGACTGCAACGCATATCGGCCTCAATCCGAAGGCACAGCAGCAGATGCTGACGAACCAGATCAAAGTCGATCTCATTCCGCAGGGCACTTTCGCCGAGCGCATTCGCGCGGGCGGCTGTGGTCTTGGCGGCGTGCTGACGCCGACCGGCGTCGGCACCCTGGTCGCGGAAGGCAAGCGCCAGATCGAGGTCGACGGCAAGCCGTTCCTGCTGGAGACCGCATTGCGCGCGCAGTTCGCACTGGTGCACGCCTTTCTGGCCGACTACCTCGGCAATCTCGCCTACGCGCTGACCTCCCGCAATTTCAATCCGATCATGGCGATGGCCGCCGATACCGTGATCGTAACCGCGGAGAACATCGTGCCCGTCGGCGTCATCGCGCCCGACCATGTCGTAACGCCGGCACCACTGGTCGACTACCTCATTACGAACGGGTGATTCCATGGACGCCCAGACCATCATCGCCCGACGTGTCGCCAAGGAACTGCGGAGCGGCGACCTCGTCAATCTCGGCATCGGCATTCCGACACTGGTCGCGAACTACGTTCCGCCCGACTTGAAAGTGTTCTTTCAATCCGAGAACGGCTTGATCGGCACCGGTCCGATCCCCGAGCAAGGCATGGCGCACCCCACGCTGACCGACGCCGGCGGCCGGCCGATCAGCGCGCTGCCGGGCGCGAGCACCTTCGACAGCGCGATGTCGTTCGGCTTGATCCGGGGCGGCCATGTCGATGTCACCGTTCTCGGCGGTCTCCAGGTCGATGCGCAGGGCCATCTCGCCAACTGGATGATCCCCGGCAAGATGGTGCCGGGCATGGGCGGAGCCATGGATCTCGTCAGCGGCGCCAGGCGGGTCATCGTCGCCATGCAGCACGCGGCCAAGGGAAAGTCCAAGATCGTCGCCAAATGCACGCTGCCGCTGACGTCGGCGCGACCGGTGCATCTGGTCGTGACCGACATGGCGGTGATCGCGTTCCCCGACGGCAGGGCCACCCTGCTGGAGACCGCGCCCGGCCTCACCGTCGGTGAGGTCATGGCGGTGACGGACGCCGAACTCGTCGTTCCCGACAACGTCCCGGAAATGAGGATCTGAGCAGGTAACCGACATGCGGATATTCAGCGACTTCAGCGAAATCAAATCCGCCGTGGGCACCGAGATCGGTGTCAGCGACTGGGTCGAGGTGACGCAGGATCGGATCAACAAGTTTGCCGAGGCGACGTGTGACGAACAATGGATCCATGTTGACCAGGAGCGCGCCAGGAAGGAAGCGCCTGGCGGGACCACCATCGCCCACGGCCTGCTGTCGCTCTCGCTTGCTCCACTGTTCATTCGGTCGGTGATGGGCTTGAGAGGACTACGCAACACGCTGAACTATGGCGCGGACCGCATCCGGTATCTGGCGCCCGTGCCGGCCGGTTCAAGGCTCCGCGGCCGGGTCACGGTCGCTGAGACCGAGGACGTGCCGCCCGACGGCTTGCGCGTGAACTACCATCTCGTGATCGAGATCGAAGGTGGCAAGAAGCCCGCCTGCGTCGCCGAGCTGATCGCCCTGCACTATCGCTGAGTGCGCTCAGTCGATGATGTGATACCCGCCATCGATATAGAGAACACTCCCAGTGATCAGCTTGGCGCCGTCGAGCGCCAGGAACGCCGTCGCATTTCCGACGTCGTCGATGCTGACCAGGCTGCGCGCCGGCGCCTTCGACTGCGCCTTGTCCATGAGTTCGTCGAACTCCGGGATGCCTGACGCCGCGCGCGTGGCGAGTGGCCCAGGCGAGATCGCATGAACGCGGATGCCCTTTGGGCCCAGTTCGGCGGCAGCATAGCGGACGGCCGCTTCGAGCGCCGCTTTCGCCACGCCCATGATATTGTAGTTCTCCACCACCATCTGGCTGCCGTAGTACGTCATGGTGAACATCGTACCGCCGTTCTTCATCAGCGGCTCGGCGAGATGCGCCATGCGCAGGAACGACCAGCAGGAGACGTCCATCGTCTTCAGGAATCCGTCGCGGCCGACATCCACCACGCGGCCGTGCAGCGCCTCCTTCGGCGAGAAGGCGATCGAGTGCAGCAGGAAATCGAGCTGGCCCCATTCCTTCCCGATCCGCTCGAACACCGCCTCGGTCTGCCCCTCCACCATGACGTCGAGCGGCATGAAGATCGGCGCCTCCAGCGCCTGCGCTAGCGGTTCGACGTGCTTTTTGGCACGCTCGTTCAAATAGGTGACGGCGAGTTCAGCTCCGAGCGCACGAAACGCCCTGGCGCATCCCCAGGCGATGGACTGGTCGTTGGCGATGCCGACGACGAGGCCCTTCTTTCCCTTTAGGGCAACCTTGGTATCCGGAAACACGGGGATCATGACACCCTCTCTTGTCTTGGATTGGTCGATTGGCCGTTCATCAGCAGCGACAGCGTATGCTGTGCGATCATCAATTCTTCGTCGGTTGGCACGACGTAGACGGGAATGCGGCTGTCGGAACGCGATATCAGCCTGGAATTGCGGGAATTCTCGATCGGATCGAGCGCGCCCCCGAGCCATCCAAGCTGCTCGACCACGCGCGCGCGAATGTTCGCGGAATTCTCGCCGATGCCGGCCGTGAAGACGAAGGCGTCCAGGCCCTGCAAGGCGGCCGCAAGCATGCCGGCATTGAGGCCGATCCGGTAAATGAAATAGTCGACCGCCAGCTTGGCTTTGGGATCAGCGCTGGCATCCAGCTCGCGCATGTCGTTGCTGACGCCGGAGAGCCCTTTTAAGCCGCAGTCGCGATAAAGAAAGTTCTGCACATTCGAAGCCGACATCCCCCTCTCGGAGATCAGATAAAGTACGACGCCCGGATCGAGCTGACCTGGGCGCGTTCCCATCGGCAACCCGTCCAGAGCAGTGAACCCCATGGTGCTCTCGACGCTCTGCCCGTCCTTCAGCGCGCACATCGAGGCGCCGCTGCCGAGATGGGCAACGATCACCCGGCGCTTTGCGATATCCGGCGCGATGTGCGGAAGGGTCTTTGCGATGTATTCGTAGGACAATCCGTGGAAGCCGTAGCGCCGCACACCTTCGGCATGAAGCTGATGCGGGATCGCGTAATGGTCGGCAAGCGGGCCGTGCGTGCGATGAAACGCGGTGTCGAAGCAGGCGACCTGCGGAAGCGACGGGAAGCCGGCAAGGATCGAACGGATCGGCGCCAGATTATGCGGCTGATGCAGTGGCGCCAGCGCCACCAAGCGTTCCAGCCGCGCCACCACGCCATGGTCGATCAACACCGGCCGGTCATGTTCGGGACCGCCATGCACGACACGGTGTCCGACAGCGATCGGATGGATGCGCAGCTCATTGCGCAGCCATTCCCCGGCGATGGTCATGGCGGCCGGAACGTCAGAGACCGCCTCGATCGGATAAGCGCGATCGGCCAGCGGATCGCCATTTGCGCCGCTCGCCCGCAGCCGCGGACGACTGCCGATGCCGTCGATCTGGCCCCTGATCTGGCGTTGGAGCCTGCCCTCTCCCTCGACCGAATAGACCTGAAACTTGACGCTGGAGGAGCCTGCGTTGACGACGAGGATCGTATCCATGGCGATCACGCAGCGACTGTTGGGGTGCGTTCGCGCCTGGCGTTGGCATAGAGCGACGCCACCGCGCACGATGCCATGCGCGCCCGCGGCGAGTCCGCCCGCGACGTCAGCACGACCGGAACCCGGGCGCCGAGCACGATGCCGGCGCCGTCGGCCTTGGCAAAGTAGGCCAGGTTTTTCGCCAGCATGTTGCCCGATTCGAGGTCGGGAACGACGAGGATCTGAGCCCGGCCGGCAACCTCGGACTTGATACCCTTGATGCGCGCGGCCTCGACGTCGATGGCGTTGTCGAACGCGAGCGGGCCGTCGAGCACGCCGCCGGTGATCTGCCCGCGATCAGCCATCTTGCAGAGCGCAGCCGCCTCGATCGTCGACGGAATTTTGGTCGTCACGGTTTCCACCGCCGAAAGGATTGCCACCCGCGGCGTCTTGCCGAATCCGGCCTCGTTGTAGAGATCGATGGCGTTCTGGATGATGTCGCGCTTGGCATCGAGATCGGGAAAGATGTTGATCGCGGCATCCGTCACCAAAAGGGTTTCGGCATAGGCCGGCACGTCCATCACGAACACATGGCTGATGCGCCGGTCGGTGCGCAGGCCTCCCACCTTTGCGGTCACGGCGCGCATCAACTCATCGGTGTGAAGGCTGCCCTTCATGAGCATCTCGCCCTTGGCCGCGTGGATCAGCTCGACACCTTTGGCAGCGGCCTCCTCGCTATGCGCGGCGTTGACGATCTCGAAGCCGGAGATGTCGAGGCCGCAGCTGCGCGCGATATCGCCGATTCTGTTCGCGGGCCCGACCAGGATCGGCCGGATGATGCCGGCTTGCGCGCTGTCGACAGCGCCGCGCAGCGAGGTTTCGTCGCAGGGATGCACCACGATCGTCGGAACCGGCGGCACGGCCTTGGCTGCCGCGATCAAGCGGTCATACTTGCTGGGAGACTGCGTTTGCCTTGCTTCGGCTGACATGATGTCGCTCCCAATGCTTCCAGACAGTCTTACGACGCCTTCGCCTTTGGATCGAAAGGGGCAACGTTCGACACCCCTTCCCCTGGATCGACGCCAAACAACGCGGCGATACGCTGCAGGCGGCTTGCGCGCTCGCCCGTGATCTCGCCGCTCGCGGACAGCACCTCGCGTATCGCCGCGAAGGCCGCACGCCGCTGGTTGACATCCTCGGGCAACAGCTTCTGAATGGCTGCCAAGGCACCTTCCCGATCGATCAGCAGCATGAAGAACTGCTCGCGGACCAGCATCTTGAACTCCGGAAGCGTCATTCGCTGTCCACTGTAGTCGCGACGGATCTGGCGCAGCGCCTCAATGCTGCGCTCGTCGACCATTCCCCGCGCCGACCCGATGTAGAGCAGGCTACGAATGGCCGCCTCGCGCAGGCCGCCCTCGCCGATCCCGGATTTCAGCTGCGCAACCCGCTTCTCCAGCATCGCGCGATGCTCGGACGACATCTCGCGCCGGCGCGACGGCTCGGACTTCGGATCGATCCCGACTGCCGCCTGTAACGCCGGCGAGCCGTAGACGTTGAGGAAGATCGTTTCGCTCAAAGCTTCCTGTGCGTCGCGCCAGCTATCCAGCGCATGAACGATCTGCTTGGATATCTGCTCCTGGAACGCCAGGAAGGGATTATCTCCCGAAGCCGGCTTGCGGTTGTCCTCGATCTCATCCGCGGCCGACTTCACCGCCGCCATCCAGGGATTTTGGCTGCTGAGAGCCTCATACTGCAACCGCAGTGGATGCAGGTGGCGCATCGTCTCTGCCATCTGCGGCGTGACCATTGTCTTGATCCAGGGCTGGACGAACTTCTGATAGGCGGCGAGGTTGAGCTCCGAGACGCGTTTGGCGGCAGCGAAGCGCCGCTCGTCCTCGGGCGAATTGCCGCCCATGGCGCGGATGTCGTCGAGCGTCCGCGCCTCGCAGCGCATCACCCACTGGCCGACCACGAGGTCGGAGCTCGTTGTCTCCTCGCCCTTGGCTTCGAACGTGGCTTCATAGAGACCGGGCGGCAGCACGTCGATCAGATCGATGTTGCTCGAGAACTCCGCGTGCTCCTTCTTGGCGACGCCGCCGGATACGAAGATACCGAGATGGCCAATGCTCTTGTGAACGGTATAGACGATCGTCTGCCCGTAGGCCCTGATCTCATCGACGTCGGCATAGCAATCCAGAATCCAGTCCAGCGCCTGTTGCGGCGGCGTGACGTTGTCGCCCTCCGAGCAGAACACCACGATCGGCGACTGGATATTGCGCAAATCCACCCTGCGGCCATCGGACACCTCGATCTTGCCGGCAGCCAGATTGTTGCCGATGAAGAGCTCGTCGACGATGAACTGGATCTCTTCGGCATTCAGATTGACATGGCCGCCCCACCATCGCTCGAATTCGAGGTAGCGGTTCGCCTCGGTGTCGACCTTGGAGTAGACGTTGTACTGCTTGGTCCACAGGGTGTTCGATGGATTCTGGTTCTCGAAGTTCTGCACCAGCCAGGCGCCGTCGAACTTTCCGGCGCCGAGATCGCTGGTCAGCGCGGTGAGCCAGCTTCCACCCAAGAGGCCGCCGGAATAACGCATCGGATACTTGCCGTGCACGCCGGCCCAATAGGCGAGCGGCGCACCGGCGATGATCAACGGCCCGAACAGTTCCGGCCGCAGCGACGCCAGGATCATGACGGCCCAGCCGGCCTGACAATTGCCGATCACGCAGGGCTTTCCTTCGGCGTCCGGATGACGGCTGATGACCTTTTCGATGAAAATGGCTTCGGCGCGCGCGATGCGTTCGATGGTCTGACCGGGCATCGGCTCCGGCAGGAAGCCGATGAAGTAACAGGGATGCCCGGCCTTCATCGCGACGCCGATCTCGCTATCGGCCTTGAAGCCGCCGATGCCCGGGCCATGGCCCGCGCGCGGATCGATCACGACAAACGGCCGTCGGTTGAGATCAATCTCCACGTCCCTGGGCGGGATGATACGGACCAGCGCATAGTTGACCGGCTCGTCCAGCTTACGGCCGTCCAAAATCAGTTCGGCGGCATACTGCAGAACATGCGGCGCCGTCTGTGCGACGTGCTCCCGGTATTGATCGCCGCGCTGACGCATGATGTCCAGGAACAGCACACTCCGCTGGCTCGCGTCGACCATGTATTCCACGGCCGAAGCGACAAGTCCGGACAAGGGGCCGCCTGGCAAGTTTGGCTTTTCCATCGACATGCTCCGCCTCGTCGTCGCGCGACCTCATCCAAGGCGGTCCGAGGCGTCCGACATTGATTTAGGTCAACGGTCGATGGTCGCTTGCGGCGCCGCGCTGGCGCGATCGGTCCTGATCCAGGCCACGGCGAGCTCCCAAGCCACCGACAGGATGATGGGTCCGATGAAAAGGCCGACGATTCCGTGGCCCAGTGTGCCGCCGATCACGCCGATCAGGATGACGAGCGTCGGCGTCGTCAGGCCGCGTCCCATCACCAGCGGTTTCAATATATTGTCGAGAATGCTGACGATTCCGAGGAACAACGTCAGCAATAATGCGGTAGTGACGTCCTTGTCGGTCCAGATCCAGATCATCACGGGGAGCATGACGATGGCTCCGCCGATCTGCACGATGGAGAGCAACAGCACCAGGAGCGCGAGCAAGCCGGCGATCGGAATGCCCGCCAACTTGAAGCCGATACCGGCTAGCAGCGCCTGAATGACGGCGATTCCAATCACGCCTTGGGCTACCGCGCGGATGGTCGCGCCCGCCAGATCCAGGAAGTGCTCGCTCTGCTCGGGCACGATCCGCGACAGGAAGCTCCTGCCCGCCGCCACGAGCTGCGGACCGTAGGGAAACAGGCAGCCGGCGACGACGACCGACAGCAGGAACTTGATCGTGCCCACGCCGGCATCGCCCGCGATGCCAAGGAGCGTACCGGCGAAAGGCTTCAGATACGGCGCAATCCGTTGCAGGACCGAGCGGAGATTGGTCGAGGCTTGATCCCAGAACTCGAACAGCGGCGTACCGATCAGCGGCCAGGTCTTGATCGCCGCGGGCGGCGAAGGAATCGCCAGATCGCCTGCGGCCAGCTCGTCGGCAAAGTCCTTGATCCCGTCCACCGCACCCAAGCCGAGCCAAGCCGCCGGCCCAATGACAATGGCCAGGTTGACGACCGTGAGAAGCACCGCGGCAAGCCTCGTCCGGCCGCCGAGGATCTTGGCGAGGAGGACGAAAGCCGGATTGAGCGCGACAGCAAGGACGAGGGCCCAGACCAGAATCGTCACAAACGGGCGGATCAGATAGAAGGTCCAGACAATCAACAGAGCCAGCAATCCGAGTCGGATCACGAGCTGGATCACGTCCTCTCCGGTGAGAAGCTGGCGAAGTGTCTTCAAGGCCGCGTCCAGATCTAGACCAAGGCCGAGCGTAGCCGGCGCCGCGGCGTTGCGATCTTGATCTGGATCAAGTGACCGGAGCGCCCGCGGGGCCCTGATCGCTGACGCCGGGTGCAAGCGAACCCGGCCTACCCGCACGGGGGGAGCTGCGATGCCGGACGCCGCCCGCTACAGCGCACGCGAGCACCTGCGTGACGGCTGCCCGGTCGAAATTCGGGCGCTCCGGCCGGAGGACGAGGCTGGCATGCTCACGGCCGTGGACGGAACCGGCGCGAAGTCATTGCAGCGCCGCTTCTTCGCGGTGAAACGCCACTTCTCCGACCGTGAACGCGCCTTCTTCATGGACATCGATTTCAAGAAGCACGTCGCACTGGTCGTGCTCGCCGACGAGGCAGGCCAGGAAGTGATCGTCGGGGGCGGGCGCTACGTCGTCTTCGAACCCGGGCGCGCCGAGATGGCCTTCATGGTGATCGATGCCTGGCAGGGCCGCGGCATCGGCTCGATCCTGATGCGTCACCTGATCGCCCTCGCCCGGGATGCCGGACTAAAGGAGGTGACGGCGGAGGTGCTGCCGGAGAACACCGCAATGCGCCGCGTATTCGACAAGTTCGGCTTTAGGCCGGGAGACAGGCACGATCCTCAAACAATCCTTCTTGCGCTGACTATCACGTGACCTGCATTCGAGGCATTCCAGCCCCTCCTGGCGCACCTCGCGGGCGAGGACGGCACTCCACTCTTTCCGGAGTTGATGTCGCGATTGGACAGCACACCGCGCTTGGGCACGCTCATTATTGCGCGCGAAGAACTCGACCGAACTCGCAAACTTCATCGTCCGTGGCAGACGGATTACTCTGCGGTTGCCGTTTGGCTCGACGGTCGACGGCGTCGTCAAGCGAAGAAATCCATCGGATGCGCTGCCGCTTCCTTGCGCCAAGCCAGATCGGCAGCACCGGCATTGGCACCGAACGCGGACATATCCTGCCGCATCAGCGCGAGGAGCGCCGGCGACCGGTCCTTCGCCCCCTCACCGCTCGCCTCACGCGCGATCCGACTGTCCGCATTGACGCCAAGATACGACGGAACAGCGGCTTCGGCCGCAGAACTCGTTGCTTCCAACTTGTCCCTGAACGCCGGCCCCGCCATCGCATCCATCGCGAGCCTGAACTGTTCGCCGATCGAGGGCACAGGATTCGCGGACAGGATTTCGAGCGCCGAGGCCAAACTTTGGGCTGAAGTTGCGGCGCTCGAGACGTTTGCCACGTCGATGGCGAGCGGTTGCGGCACCGTCGCCCGCGTCAGCGCGGCATCGACATATTCCATCGTGCGTGCATCGGTGCGGGTGTAGCTTCCGCGATTCACGATCACGGTGCTGCCGAACTCCCAAGACGCTTCCGTCGCGGATGCCGCCAGATTGATCGAGCGCACACCCGCGGCCGACAGCGACAGTATCTCTCCGTCCTGGGTAAGGCCGTCACCATTGCGGTCCTGCCAGAGATTGAAGTCCGAGAAGCGAATGTCGTCAGCCGACAGCATTCCGTCGCGGTTGCTGTCGAAGGCGCGCAGCCCTTCGAGATCGGAGCGGGCGCCCGCCACGTCGTCGACGAAGCTCAGCTCCGAAATGCCGCTCACGGTTCCGTTGCGGTCGCGATCGAGGAACAGGAAGGCTTCCGTGGTCCCGATCCAACTGGTGTCGTCAGCCGTTCCGTCGCCATCGATGTCGAACGTCGCCGAGGATTGGCTGGCGGTTCTGGTTTCCACCCCCAGGCCATCGAGATCGAGGATGATCGGCGCTGCCAGCGTGACCGTCTCGCCATTGCGGAAAATGAGCCTTTCGATGCTCGTGAGCGTGTCGATGCCGTCGCTTCCATTCGCCGAGGAGTTGTCGGTGACCTGAACCGACCCCGCCGACGTGACGATCGAATAGGTCGACATCACACCGTTGTAATAGGCCGTATCGGTGCCGTTGCCGCCATTGATCGCGTCATTGCCGGCCATGCCCCAGAATGAGTCATCGCCGTCATTGCCATTCAGCGCGTCGGTTCCGGCGCCGCCGGCAAGACGGTCCGCAGCACCGCCGCCGGTGATGACGTCGTTTCCGCCGCCGCCGTAGATACTGTTCGGAGCAGCCGTGTCACCGATCAGCGTGTCGGCGCTGGAGGTCCCCACAACCCAGCCCTCAAAGGCGTTCGAGATGGTGAGACTGACGGTGGCGGTCGCCGTCGCCACGCCATCGCTGATCGTATAGGTGAAGCTGTCTGACCCTTCGTAGCCGAAATCGGGTGTATAAGTGACGCCTTGCCCGTCGATGACAACGGTGCCCTTGGGCGCCGTGCCGACAGAGACGATGGTCAAGTTGTCGTCGTCGATATCGACGTCGTTGGCGAGCAAGCTTGCGCGCGCGATTGCGAGCGTGTCGCCATGGGTGACGGAGAACGGACCGTCATTGGCCGCGACCGGCTTGTCGTTGACAGGCGTGATCGTCAGGGTGAACACGTCGTTGGCCGTGAGCGAGCCGTCGCTGGCGGTGACCAGGATGTCGATCGCGCCGTTGAAATTGAGCGGCGGGGTTCCGGCGAACCTGTTGCCCGTCAGCGTCAGCCAGGACGGCAGTGGGCTGCCATCCGCCAGCGTGGCGCTATAGGTGAGCGTATTGCCGTCGACATCGGTGAAGCGGCCGGACGGGATCGTGAACGACACCGCGGCGTCCTCGGCCGAGCTGACGTCGGAAAGCGGCACCGAGACCACCGGCGCGTCGTTCACCGGCGTGATGGTCAGCGTAAAGATGTCGCTCGCCGTCAGCGTGCCGTCGCGGGCGGTGACCTTGATGCTGAGCGTGCCGTTGTAATTCGCCGGCGGCGTGCCGGTGAAGGCGGTGCCATCGAAGGAGAGCCAGGTCGGCAGCGCAGCGCCGGTGGAAAGCGTTGCTGTGTAGGTCAGCGTATCGCCGTCGATATCGGTGAAGCTGCCGGCCGGGATCGCAATCGCCAGCGGCGAATCTTCCGGAGACGACACGTCGGGCAGCGGCACGGACAGCACCGGCGCGTCGTTCTTCGGCGCGATCGTCAGGGTGAAAACGTCGCTGACCGAGAGCGAGCCGTCGCTCGCGGTGACCAGGACGTCGATGGCACCGTTGAAATTGAGTGGCGGGGTCCCGGCGAACCTGTTGCCGGTCAGCGTCAGCCAGGACGGCAGCGCGCTGCCATCCGCCAGCGTCGCCGAATAGGTCAACGTATTGCCGTCGACATCGGTAAAGCGGCCGGCCGGGATCGTGAAGGAGACCGCGGTGTCCTCCGGCGAGTTGACGTCGGACAGCGGCACCAAGACCACCGGCGCGTCGTTCACCGGCGTGATGGTCAGCGCGAAGGTGTCGCTGACCGACAGGGCACCGTCGCGCGCCGTGACCTTGATGTTGAGCGTGCCGTTATAGTTCGCCGGCGGCGTGCCGGTGAAGGTGGTGCCGTCGAAGGAGAGCCAGGTCGGCAGCGCAGCGCCGGTGGAGAGAATCGCTGTGTAGGTCAGCGAATCGCCATCGACATCGGTGAAGCTGCCGGCCGGGATCGCAATCGCCAGCGGCGTATCTTCCGGCGACGTTACGTCAGGCAGCAGCACGGACAGCACCGGCGCATCGTTCTTCGGCGTGATCGTCAGGGTGAAGACGTCGCTGGCCGAGAGCGAGCCGTCGCTCGCGGTGACCAGAATGTCGATGGCACCGTTGAAGTTGGGCGGCGGGGTGCCGGCGAACTTGTTGCCGGTCAGCGTCAGCCAGGACGGCAGCGCGCTGCCGTCCGCCAACGTCGCCGAATAGGTCAACGTGTTGCCGTCGACGTCGGTGAAGCGCCCGGCCGGGATCGTGTACGAAACCGCGGCATCTTCAGCCGAGCTGACGTCGGATAGCGGCACCGACAGCACGGGCGCGTCGTTCACCGGTGTGATCGTCAGCACGAAGATGTCGCTGGCCGACAACGCGCCGTCACTGGCCGTGACCTTGATGCTGACCGTGCCGTTGAAGTTGGCCGGCGGCGTGCCGGTAAAGGTAGTGCCGTCGAAGGAGAGCCAGGACGGCAGCGCGGCCCCGCTGGAGAGGATCGCCGTGTAGGTCAGCCGGTTGCCGTTGACGTCGGTGAAGCTGCCGGCCGGGATCGCGACCGACAATGCGGTGTCTTCCGGCGAGGAGACGTCGGGCAGCGGGATCGAGACCACAGGAGCGTTGTTCACCGACGGAATCGTCAGGCGGAACACATCGCTCGCCGAGAGCGAACCGTCGCTCGCCGTGACCTTGATGTCGATCGCGCCGGTGTAGTTGGTGGGCGGTGTGCCATTGAAGGTCGCGCCGTCGAAGGCCAGCCACGACGGCAGCGCGCTGCCGTCGGCCAGTGTTGCCGTCAGGGTCAGCGTGTCGCCGTCGAGATCGGTGAAGCTGCCGGCCGGGACCGGGATCGTGACGCGGACGTTCTTCGGCGAGACGATATCGGCCAGCGGCTGCGCCAGCACCGGCGCATCGTTCACCGGCGCGATGGTCAGGCGGAAGACATCGCTCGCAGTGAGCGTGCCCTCGCTGGCGACGACCTTGATGTCGATCGTGCCGTTGTAGTTCGACGGCGGAGTACCGGTGAAATTCGTGCCGTCGAAGCTGAGCCAGGACGGCAGCGCGCTGCCGTCGGCCAGCGTCGCGGCATAGGTCAGCGTATCGCCGTCGACATCCGCAAAGCTGCCAGCCGGGATCGTGATCGAGACCGGAGAGTCCTCCGGCGACGACACGTCGGCCAGCGGCTGCGCCAGCACCGGCGCATCGTTCACCGGCGTGATAGTCACGCGGAAGACGTCGCTCGCCGCGCGCGCGCCGTCGCTGGCCGTGACCAGGACATCGAAACTGCCACTGAAGTTCGCCGGCGGCGTGCCGGTGAAATTCGTGCCGTCGAAGCCGAGCCATGACGGCAGCGCACTGCCGTCGGCCAACGTCGCCGAATAGGTCAGCGGATCGCCATTGGGATCGATGAAGCTGCCGGCCGGGATCACGATCGAGAGCGGCGCATCCTCGGACAAGGACACATCGGCCAGCGGCACCGACAGCACCGGCGCCTCGTTAACCGAGACGATGGTCAGCCGGAACACGTCGCTGGCGGCCAGCGCGCCGTCGCTGGCCGTGACCTCGATGTCGAAGTCCCCGGTCACGTTCTGCGGCGGCGTGCCGGTGAAGTGCGTGCCGTCGAAGCTGAGCCACGCCGGCAGCGGGTTTCCATCGCTCAAACGTGCGGTGAACGTCAGCGTGTCGCCATCGACATCGGTGAATGCCGACCTGTCGAGCGCGATATCGAGCGCCTCCCCCTCGCGGCCCGCCTGGTCGTCCAGCAGACGGACCAGGACCGGCGCATCGTTGACCGGCAACACGTTGAGCTGGAGGCTGGCGGAGGTCGACAGCGCACCGTCGCTTGCCGTGATCGCAAGCGCCAGACTGCCGTTGAAGTCGGCCGAGGGCGTGCCGACGAGGCGGCCGTTGGACACCGAAATCCATGAGGGCAGCGGCGAGCCATCGGCAAGCGTCACGGCAAAGGTCAGGGCGTCGCCATCGACATCGGCGAACGCGTCGGTCGGCAGCGCGATCGAGAACGGCTGATCCTCGGTCACGTCAACATCACCGATCGCGCCGACGTTCGCCGGCGCATCGTTGACCGGGGCGATCGAAACCAGCAGCTCCCGCACCGTCTGTGCGGTGCCGTCGAACGCCGCGATCTCGAGCTGGATCGTGCCGTTGAAGTTGGCGGGCGGATCTCCGCTCAGCACCCGCGTCTGCGGGTCGTATTGCAGCCAGCCCGGCAGCGCCGTGCCGTCCTTGCCCCGGATTTCGACCAGCAGCGCGTCACCGTCGACGTCGGTGACGAAGCCGGCCGGCAGGGTCACGCTGAAGCGCTGATCCTCGATGCCCTTGAGCACGGGAACCGCAGAGATGACCGGCGCGTCGTTGACCGCCGCCACGTTGATATTGACCCGCGTCGTCGCGGTCAGGCCGGTCGAATCCTCGATCTCGTAGTCGAACCACGCCGGTCCGTTGAAATCGGCATTCGGCGTGATCTGGAGCTGGCCGAAGCCGAGATCGGTGACCGTCACGCCCGAGGTCGCGACGATCCGGGTGAGCACGAACGCCTGCCGGTCGGCATCGCTGTCATTGGCCAGCAGCTGGCTCGCAAACAGCGTCAGCGGCGAATCCTCACGCATTTCGAGCGTGTCGGGGCGCGCGACCGGGGCATCGGCGACCGGCAGCACGTTGATCGTAACGGTCGTTGAGACCGCGAAATCCTGCTCGTTCTTGACGGAATAGCGCAGCACCAGCTCGCCATTGAAGTTGGCGGCCGGTGTGACGCGATACTTGCCGTTCGCGAGCAACTCGGCGCCCTCGAGCCCGACGAAGGTCAGGGTCGATCCATCAGGCGCAAAGTCGTTCGCCATCAGCGCGGCGGGATCGATGTCGATGAAGCCATCTTCGAGCACCTCGAAGCCCGCATCCGACACCGGAATCGGCAGCGGCACGTTGGGCGCAACCAGCAGCGTCGCAAAGCCGACGCTGGAGGCGCCATGGCTGTCGGTGACGCGATAGTGGAAGCCGGCATCGCCGATATAGCCGGCGTTCGGCGTGAAGACCGCGGTCGAGCCGACGCGAACCACCGTACCCTGGTCGCCGTCGAACACCTCGACGACCTCGAAGCTGTCGCCTTCGACGTCGCGGTCGTTGGCAATCAGCGCGGCGAAGTCGATCGTGATCGCCTGGTCCTGGATCGTCCTGAACACGCCCGAGGGATCGTTGGCCGTCCCGGCTCCGTCCGGATTGGCGATCGGCGCATCGTTCACGGCGGCGACGTTGAACGTCACGGTCCCGGTCGAGGTCTTGCGTCCGTCGGAGATCGTGTAGCTGAAATTGACCGCGCCGCTGATGTTCTCGTTCGGCACGAACTGCCAGCGTCCGTCCGGCAGCTCGATGATGCGGCCGTTGCCGGCGCTGCGCGACAGCGACTGGAACGTGATCGTGTCGCCGTCGGCATCGCCGTCGTTGCCGAGCAGATCGGCCGTCGTGAACTCGAACGGGGTGTCCTCGTCGGTTGCAAACACATCGGTCGCGGCGATCGGCGCGTGATTGGTCGAGGCGACGTTGACCTTGACCTTGCCGGTGCTCGAGCCGTTGGTGTCGTCGGTCACGATGTACTCGAACGACGCGACGCCCTCGAAATTGTGGTCGGGCGTGAACACGATATAGGTGCCGTCGAAGCTGACGGTGCCGTGCGTGGCATTGGCGACGTCGACGAAGCGGATCGGGTTATTGTCGACGTCATAGTCGTTGGCCAGCAACGTCGCCGGGTCGATCAGGAGCGGCGTGTCCTCGATCGCCGCGACCGTATCCTCGACCGTGGTCGGCGGATCGTTGACGGCGGCGACATGCACGACGGCCGAGCCGGTCGAAGGACCCTCGCGATCGTCGGTCACGACATAGCTGAAGCCGTCATCGCCGGAGAAGGCATCCGCCGGCGTGTAGACGGCGAAGGCCCCGACGTTGCCGTCGAAGCGCTGCGTCAGGGTTGCGCTCTGGCTGTCGCCGCCGAGCGTGCGCGTGAAGCGGATGTCGAGGTTTGAAGCGAAAGCCAGCGGCACGTCGCCCGAGAGCGTGCCGGTCGCGCTGTCGATGGTGAGCCAGCCAGGCAGCGCCGAGCCGTCCGCGAGCGTCGCGCTCCAGACCGCGCCGTCGAGCTGGCCGAGTCCGGCCGGCGGCGCGATATTGGCATGGGCGAGCTCGATGACGAGCGAGCCGCTCGCCGGCTGCCCCAGCGACAGAATGCGCAAGGCATCGCGGTCGCGATCGAAGTCGTTGCGCAGCAGGTCGGTCACCGCGAAGCGCGTGGACTGGCCCTCGCGTCCCGTCAGATTGTCGATCGCAGCGTCCGGCCGCTCGCGCGTCGGCTTCACGTCGTAGAAGATCAGCGCCGGATTGGTGGACACGCCGCCCTTCTCGTCGGTCGCATCGTAGGTCAGCACGACCGTGCCGTTGAAGTCGGTCGGAACCGAGAGGTTGATCTGCTCGGGCGAGAGCACCGTGGAGGCCGGGAACGGCGCAATCTTGAAGGTGTCGTCGACCACGGCTTCGGTGATGATCGACATCGCCGGATGGCCGTTGCCCGCGGCGATATCGAGCCGGACCGGCACGGCGCCGACCCAGTTGGCCGGCGGCATGCCGGAGAAGGTGAAAGTGGCCGGGTCGAAGCTCAGCCAGTCCGGCAGCGGCGCGCCGCTCTCGCGGGTCGCGGTGATCGCACCGGCGCCCTTCAGGTCGAGCGCGAACAGGCCTTGGCCCGCGAAATAGGCGTCGCCTTCCAGCGCCTGGTTGATGGCCGTCATCTGGCTCGCGAGGTCGCCGTGCGGATCGACGACGAATTCCAGCGTGAAGCCCCGATTGCTCGACGCATAGGTCCCGTCGGGAAGCACGCGCGGCGCCGGCGTGAACACGACCTGCAGGCGCGCCAGCTGCGCATCCGCATCCGGCGCGAAGCCGCTCAGGCTGACCGTGCGCGTCGCTGCATCGAAGGACAGCCAATCCGGCAACGGGCGGCCGCCGACGATCGAGGCCGACACCGTCCCGCTCTTGGTGTCGAGCAGCGCGATCTGGCTGTCATAGGTGACGCCGGCCGGCAGCGCGGCCGGATCCAGCGTCATGCTGTCGGTGAAGGTCCGCGGATTGCCGCCGCCTTCGGCGGGATGCGTGAAGGTCAGCTGGACATTGATCGGATCCGTCGTCCCCTCGGGCGGCGTTCCCGTGAACTGCAGCGTCTGGGCGTTGAAGCTGAGCCAGGACGGCAACACGGAGCCATCGGCGAGCTTTGCCGTGACGGTCGTGTCTGCATCGAGATCGGACGCATCGAATTCATAGTCGACCGCGAAGGCCGAGCGGATCTCGTAGCCCTTGAGGACATCGGTCCTGGCATCGAAGCCGCCCGAGATCTCGCCTGCCGTCAGTTCGAACCGCGTGTTGAAGATCCGTCCGTTCGAGGGATCGCTCACCCAAACGTCGACGGAGAGCGGGTCCATTCCGGCCGGCGGCGATCCCGCAAATCGCATGGTGGCGGGATCGAACTGCAGCCAGGACGGCAGGGCCGAGCCGTCGGCCAGGGCCGCGCTGACCTCGTAACCGGCCGACAGATAGCGGTGGTCGACCACGCCAAGCACGCTCGAGCGCTTGAAGAACAGCACGTCGCCGTCCGCGTCGATGTCGTTGCCGAACGCCTCGGCGGGGATCACGAACAGCGGACCGTCTTCCAGGCCGCTGACATTGTCGTTGCGCAAGATCGGAGCTTCGTTGCGCGGCAGGACCGTGATCGCGACATAGGCGGACGAGGTGCCGCCATGGCCGTCGCTGATCGTGTACTGGAAGCCGGCAGCGCCGTTGTAATCCGGCGTCGGCCGGAACTCGATGATACCGTCGTCGCGCAGGCGTACCTTACCGCCATCGGCGAACCGGGCGATGCTGTCGAGCACCAGTGTGTCGCCGTTCTCGTCGGTGTCGTTCGCCAGGATCGTCGCCGGGTCGATCACGAGGATCTGATCCTCGAGCGTCCGGTAGCCATAGTCGTTGTAGGCCTTTGGCGGGTCGTTGAGCGGCTTGACCTTGAAGTCATAGGTCAAGGTCGCCGCCGCGCCGCGCGCGTCGATCACGTCATATTCGATGCTCGCCGGGCCAAGGGAGGCCGGCGTGAAGGTGATGGTGCCGGTCGCCTCGTCGAACACCAGGCTGCCATTGTTGGCGGGGTTGTTGTCGAGACCGCCATGCAAGCCGACGAAGGTGAAGCTGTCGCCCTCGATGTCGTAGGTGTTGGCCATCAGGTCGGCGACCGTGACGGTGGTATCCTGGCCAAGACGGATCCAGCGATAGGTGTCGCGGTCGCGCGGTGCGTCGTTGACGGGCGAGATCGAGATTTCGACCTTGGCGGTCGAGGTCGCGCCGCTGGCGTCGGCCAGCGTGTAGACGAACCCTGCCGCGCCGAAATAGTCCGGACGCAGCTTGAACTGGATGTAGTCGCCATCCAGCCGGGCGGTCACGTTGCTGCCCTCGAACCGGTAGTCGGGATCCTTGTAGCTGTCGATCGCCTGTCCGGACGTGTTGGTCAGCGGTGCGATCGAAACGATGTGCAACCCTTCCAGATCGGCGTCGCCATCGACGTCGAAATCGTTGGCGAGCAGCGTGTCGATCCGGATCCGCAGGATCTGGTCCTCGACGCCATAGACCAGCGGATCATCCACCGCCGTCGGCGCGTCGTTGACCGGCGCGAGATCGACCTCGACCCGGGCCGTGGACTCGCGGCCGAACTGGTCGCGCACGGTGTAGTTGAAGAAGGCATCACCGTTGTAGTTCGGCGCGCCCAGGAACTCGATCTTGCCGTCCTCGCGCACACGCACGGTGCCGTTCACCGCATTGCCGACGCTGGCGAGCGTCAGGTTGACCGCACTGTCGGCGTCGTTGGCGAACAGGGTCGCCGGATCGATCACGACCGGTTCGTCCTCGACGCCAAGATGGACGATATCGTCGGCGGCATTGAAGCGGCCGAGCTGCTGCAGTTGATCGATCCGGTCGCGATTCCAGACCGTGCCGTTGCTGAAGACGATCTCCTCGATGCCGCTCTGGGCGCCGAAGAAGTGGTCGGTGACGCGCACGGTGTCGATCAGGAAGCCGTCCTGCCGCTCGAATTCGAGCAGGAGGTCGTTGCCCTCGCGGATGACAGAGACGTCCTTCGGCGCGATCGGCGACGACAGCACCAGGCGGTCGGTATCGGTATCCGCACCCTGCTCGGTAATGACGTCCTGGCCGTCGTCGAAGCCGAACACGTAGGTATCCGAGCCGGCACCGCCGGCGATCGCGTCGTTGCCACGAAGACCCTGGAACCAGTCGTCGCCGGCGCTGCCGGTGAACTGGTCATTCCAAAGTGACCCGACGAGCATCTCGATCGAAGTGAGCTGGTCGCCGGCCGCTTCGCCAACGGTGCCGAGGCCGGTCGCCAGATTGACCGCGATGCCCTCGTCGGCCTTGCTGTAGTCGGCGATGTCGAAGCCGCCGCGCCCGTCGATGATATCGGCCCCACGGCCGCCGCGAATGCGGTTGTCGCCGGCGTCACCTCTGATCGTATCGTCCTGATACGAGCCCTGGACTATCTCGATCCCGGAGAAGGTATCGCCGAGCGCATCGCCGCCGCCGGCGGCACCGTTGGCCATGTCGACGGTGACCCCTTCTGTCGACAGCGTGTAGTCGGCCGTATCGATACCGTCGCCGCCGATCAGCTGGTCCGCGCCGCGGCCGCCGATCAGGGTGTCGTCGCCGGCATTACCGATCAGAATGTCGTTGCCGCGACCGCCCGACAGGATGTTGGCGAGCGCATCGCCTTCCAGCGTGTCGTCGACATCGGTACCGGTCAGGTTCTGGATGTTGGTCAGAACGTCGCCTTCGGCATCGCCGCCATGGGCCGTTCCGGCCGCCAGCGAGATCGACACACCGGTCGCCCCGAAGCTGTAATCGGCCGTGTTGTTGCCGAGGCCGCCGTCGAGCACGTCGGCCCCTTCTCCGCCGGTCAGAACGTCGTCGCCCCCACCACCGAGCAGGATGTCGTTGCCGCCGCGCCCCTCCAGAAGGTCGTTGCCGCCAAGGCCTTCAAGCCGGTTGTCGCCGGCATCGCCGCCGAGCTGATCGGCAAATTGCGAGCCGACCAGCGCCTCGATACCGATATAGGTGTCGCCTTGCGCGTAGCCGCCCTGTCCGACGCGTGACTCGAGGTCGGCGCGCACGAGGAAGTCGGAGTTCTCGAAGCTGACCGTGTCGTAACCGTCGCCGCCCGCGATGCGATCCGCGCCGTCACCACCGTCGATCCAATCGTCGCCGCTGCCTGCATCGATCTGATCGTCGCCGCTGCCGGCCTCGATCCGGTCGTTGCCGCCGCCGGCCAGCACGAAATCGTTGCCGCCGAGCGCCTGGATCAGATCCGCTCCCTCGGTGCCGACGAGATAGTCGGCCTTCGCCGTCCCGCGCAACAGGCCGTTATAGCTGTCCGCCACCGACGCCATCGCAAAGCCAGTGTCGGTCGCGCCATCGGCGTCGGCGATGCGGTACTCGACCGCAACTTGGCCGGTAAAGCCGGTCGGGAAGTGCACGACGATGAACTTCTCGCCGTTCCAGTCGACCACCTCGGCAGTGCCGCGCGGCACGCGCTGGCCGAGCGCGAGCGCATCCGCATCGTAGACGCCGTCGACGCCGACAAAGGTCGGGCGGGCGCGGTTCGGGTTGTCGAGGTCGTCGTCGATCACGCCGTCGCCGTCGTGATCGGCCTGCTCGATGTCGTAGTCGTTCTTCAGCAGATCCGTGACGCGCAGCACCAGCGGCGCGTCGCGCGGTGTGACGAAGCCTTCGTCCTGGCCAACGGTCGGATCGTCGTTGGTTGGGACGATGACGATGTCGACATAGCCTTCCGCCGAGCCGTCGGCGTCGTCGGTAACCCCGTAGACGAAGCCGGAGCTCTGGCTCGCGTCCCGGTTCGGCGTGAACACCAGATTGCCGTCGGCGTCGAATTCGATCGTGCCGTTCAGCTTCTGGCCGGCATCGCCCCCGAACACCAGCGCATCCGACGTCGTCGACAGCCGCCAGCCCAGGAAGCGGAGCGGATCGCGGTCCACATCCGTGTCGTTGGCGAGCAGCGTCGCAATCGGGATGACGGTCGGGATATCCTCGTTCACATAGATGACGTCGCGATGCGCGACCGGCGGCGCGTCACCGACATTCTCGAACCACATCGTGACGGTGGCACCGTCGACCGCGCCTTCATTGTCGGAGATGAGGTAACTGAACGTCGCCTCGCCCCAGAAGTCGGCATCGGGCGTGAAGATGATCGTGCCGTGGTCGGTGACCTCTATATCGCCATGCACCGCGTTGCCGGCGCTCTCGAACTGCACCGCGAAACCTTCGATATCGCTATCGTTCTTGAGCAGCTCGATGATCGGGATCTCGATCGCGTGGTCTTCCGTGCCGCGCAGGATCGGCAGGCTCTGGTCGGTGTAGCTGTCGTTGCGGGCATCCGGCAGGTCGTTGACCGGCTGATAGGCCAGCGTCGCGCGGGCCCAGGCGGTTCCGCCATGACCGTCGTCAACCTGATATTCGAACCAGGCATCGCCGTTGAAATTTGGCGTCGGCGTGAACAGGACGGTGTTGTTCTCTAGCAGCACGGCGTTGCCGCCATGGCTGTTGCGGACGGCGGTGAGCGTCATCGTCTCGCCGTCGTGCTCGATATCGTTGGCGAGCAGCCGATCGGCACCGATCACGATCGGGTTGTCCTCGCGGATCGGATCGCCGTTATCGGTCGTCTCGAACCGATCGTCGTGCAGCTCCGGCGGATCGTTGACGGGAGTCACGGTGAAGTTGACCCGGCCCGTCGAGGTCGCCCCGCTGGGGTCTGCGACGACGTAGTCGAAGTGAGCGTTGCCCCAGAAATAAGCGCGCGGGGTCACATGGATCAGGCCATCGTCGCCGATCGTCACGGTGACGTCCGCGTTGGAGATCACCGACTGCACCGTGAGCCCGTCGTGATCGATGTCGGAGTCGTTGGCGCTCAGCGTGCTCGGATCCAGCGTGAAGCCTGTGCTTTCGGGCGTCGCATCGACCGTATCGTCATGCGCCACCGGCGCATCGTTGACCGCGGTGACCTGGATCGTCACCTTGGCCTCGGCCCGGCCGCCTTCGGGCGTGTTCGCCACATAGCTGAACTCGGCGGTGCCGTTGAAATCCGCGTTCGGCGTGAAGGTGATGTTGCCGTCGCTGGCCAGCGCCACCGTCCCGTTGACGGCTTGATAGACCTGGCCGACGATCATACGGTCGCCGTCGAGGTCGTTGGCCAAAAGCCGCTCGACGCGGATCACCAGCGAGCCATCCTCGGCGACGGTGAAGCCCGTATCCGGATAGGCAGTTGCGACCGGGCGCACCTTGAGATCGATCGAGGCCGTGGCAAAGCCGTTATGGCCGTCGGAAATCGTGTAGCTGATCGAGGCGGAGCCGTAATATCCGTTGGTCGCGGTGTAGTGGATGTTGCCCTGCCCATCGATCGTGGCAACGCCGGAATCGCCCGCGTCGACGCCGACGATCGTCAGCGCATCGCCATCCGCGTCGAAATCATTGCGGAGCAGATCGGCCGCCTTGATGACGAGCTCGACACCGGTAGTAACCGAGAAGAAGCCGTCACCCAGGGCCGTCGGGGCACGGTTGCCCAGCAGCTGCCGCAGGGTCTCCTTGGTCCAGGTCACCCCGTCGGCAAAGACGTAGCTCTCGATGCCCTTGGCATCGGTCGAGAGCGCATCGAACACAGTCAGGCTGTCGGCGCTGTTGCCGGTGAAGCGGATGACGACGGCATCCGAGCCGCGATAGAGCTGCTCGACGTGGGCTTCCGTCGAGGTGAAGTCCGCAATCTGGATCCGGTCGGTGCCGCCCGTTCCGGAATCGACGACCGTGTCATTGCCGGCTCCGCGCCCGAACAGATAGAGGTCGTCGCCGGCAGCGCCCGAGAGCAAATCGTTGCCCGCTCGCGCGGCGAAGGTGTCGTTGCCGTCGAAGCCGTAGACATTGTCATTGCCGCTGCCGTCGATATCCGACAGCGCGCGGGCCCGCATCGCGTCGCGGTTCCAGACCGTGCCGTCGGCGAAACGGACCGACAGGCCGAACGCCGGATTATTGGAAGGACCGAGGGCGTCGATCAGCACCACACGATCGCCCGCGCCCGAGAAAGAGAGCACGAGATCGTTGCTGTCGGGGCCGGCGCGGACGGCGGAGACGACGTCGGCGACGTTGTAGTCGGTCAGGCTCAGGACGTCAGTGCCCTTGCCGACAGCGTTGATCCGGTCGTCGCCATCGCCGCGGCGATAGAGATAGGTGTCGTTGCCGTAACCGCCGTCGATGAGGTCGTTGCCCTTGCCGCCCATCAGCGTGTCGGCGCCGTCGGTGCCGATGATGATGTCGTTGCCGTCGGTGGTGAGGCTGGCGAGGATCGCCAGCTTCATATCGCCGACGGTGTACTGCGTACCGTCGGCGAGCGCGATCGCCTCGACCCCGGCGGAGTTGGCACCGAGCGCATCGACGATGACGATCTGGTCGGTCGTCCCGGCAAAGCGGATCGCGACATCGTCGCTGTCGGCGGCGATGCGGTGGAAGCTGATCTCCGCGGCGGAGTAGCCGCTGATCTCGAGCCGATCGGCCGCAGATGACGCCTTATCGTTGATGACGTCGCTGCCGTCGCCACGGGCGAAGCGATAGGTGTCGTTGCCGGCACCGCCGGACAAATGATCGTTGCCGAGACCGCCCACCATGACGTTGTTGCCGGCATCGCCGGTCAGCACGTCGTCGGCAAAGCTCTGCGCGCGCGCGATCAGATCTGACGTTCCCCACACCGTGCCGTCGGCAAAGCGGATCGATTCGATGCCGCCTGCGCCAAGCGCGCCTTCGATGGTGAGGCGCGCGCCGGTCGATTTGACGATCAGCGTGAAGTCGGCCCCGTCCTCGCTCTGCGAGACCGTGATGTCGTCAGGGACGATATCGGCCGCCAGCAGCAGTGTGTCGTTGCCGGCCGCATCGGCAATGCGGTCGTGGCCGCCATGGGCGGCGAACCGGTAGGTGTCGTCGCCGGCACCGCCTTCGAGGCGATCGTTCCCGGTGCCGCCGTCGAGGTCGTCAGTCCCGCCATTGCCGATCAGCAGATCATCGCCGGCGCCGCCGGCGAGCGTATTGTCGAGATCGTCGCCGCGAATGACGTCGTCGCCATCCGTTGCCGCGCGGGCGAGCGCGATCAGGGTCGACGCGGTCCAGACCGTGCCATCGGCGAAGGTGACGCGCGAGACGCCCATGTCCGCCGTCGCCGGAGAGCCGAGCTCGACGCGATCACCGGTGCCGATGATTTCGAGCACCAGATTGGCAGCGCCGCGCACGACACGAATGTCGGTCGACAGGATGCCGGCCGCGAAGCTCAGCGTGTTGGTGCCCAATGCGTCGAGAATGACGTCCTGACCATCGCCGCGGGCGAACACATAGGTGTCGTCGCCGCCCGCTCCCTGCAGCACGTCATTGCCCGTGCCGCCGATCAGCGCATCTGCGCCCGCGCTGCCTTGCAGGGCGTCATTCCCCGCCTTGCCATCGAGGGTGACGAAATTGCCCTGGAAGCTCGCGGGAACCGCAAGCACGTCGTCGCCACTCGATCCCTGCAAGGATCGCGTCAGCACGTCGTTCCAGGTCCATGTGGTGCCGTCGGCGAAGGCGATCGTCTCGATGGCGCTGGCGCCGTCGAGCGCGCCGGTCACGCGCACCCGACCACCCTCGTTGTTGATCCGCAATTCGACGTCGCGGCCGATTTGCACGACGCTGACGTCCGCGGCCGCGATGCCGGCGGCGAATTCCAGGCGATCGCTGCCACCCAGATCGGAGACGGTGTCGCGGCCGTCGCCGCGCGCGAAGCGGTAGACGTCCGTGCCGGTGCCGCCGAACAGCTGATCATCGCCCTGGCCGCCCTCGAACACATCCGTGTCGGTCGAGAAGCTGCCGTCGCCGTAGCCGGTGATCACGTCATCGCCGGAGCCGCCCGACATGATGTCGCTGCCGCCACCGCCGATGATCTGGTCGTTGCCTTCCTGACCCGCGATCAGGTCGTTGCCGAGGCCGCCGTCGATCACGTCGTTGTCGGCGCCACCGGCCAACCGGTCATTGCCGCCGAAGCCGCTGATGACGTCGTTGCCGCCATTGCCGTAAATGCGGTCATCGAGGGCGCTGCCGTTGAGGACGTGGCCTGCATCGTCGTCATTGATGCTGATCGAATTGTCGATCGCGATCGGAACGCCGTCGAAATTGGCCGAGGTCAGCGTGGTGGCGTCGATGCCGAGCAGGCGCACCAGCTCCTGGTCGGGCCCCGAATTTGCCCGCATCATGACGACCGCATCGCTGCCCGATTGCGCCAGGAAGATGCTGCCGCCCTCGAACGGATTGGGATTGCTGGTCATCAGGCGGATGACGTCGCCGCCGGCGCCCGCCTGGAAATCGGTGATGACGTCGGCGACGATGGGCGCCGCACCCTGCCGGACCGGCAGGTAGTAATAGGTGTCGCGCCCGGCGCCGCCGGTCAGCGTGTCGACGGAGCTGTCGGCGGAAATGTCGCCGAACTGATCGTTGCCGGCACCGCCCGACAGGATGTCGGCCCCCTCGCCGCCCTTCAGGTAGTCGTCGCCCGTACCGCCGGTGAGCACGTCGTCGGCGGCACTCCCGGCCAAAAACTCGCCCGTGACGGCGACGTCCTCGACCAGACGGCCGCGCACGTCGGCAAGCGACAGCGTGACGCCGTCGGCCGCAATCTCGAAGGCGTCGACGAGATCGCTGACGCTGCTGCCGAGGCCATTGCGGACGATGATGCGATCGGCGCTTCCGGCGAAGCGGATGACCAGGTCCTGACCGAGTGCGCCGAAGCGGATCTGCGACAGGCTATAGCCTTCGATCCGCAGCGTATCGTTCGTCGCATCGCCGCCGTCAGTGATCGTGTCGTTGCCGTCGCCGGCCGCGAACACGTAGGTATCGGCACCGGCGCCGCCCGACAGTGAATCGTCGCCAAGACCGCCGACCAGACGGTCGTCTCCTGTCCCGCCATTGAGCGTGTCGTCGCCGGCGCCGCCGAGCAGCACATCGTTGCCGCCGAGGCCGGAGAGATTGTCGTTGCCGCCGCGCCCGTCGAGGCGGTTCGCGTCGCTGGTTCCGACCATGGCGTCGGCGCCGTCCTCGCCAATGTACGACTGATCCCTCAGATCGTTCATCGTCCAGACGGTGCCGTCGGCGAAGGCAATGCTCTCGATCACGTTGTTCGTATTCGCGATCACATCGGTGAGCTTGAGCTCTTCGCCGGTGTCGCGAATCCGCAGGACGAAGCTGCGCCCGTCGGGCGAAGTGACCTTGATGTCGCCGGGCGCGACGCCGGCGCCGATCTCGACGCGGTCTGTCCCGCCGGTGTCGGTGAGCGTGTCGCTGCCGTCACCGCGGCCCCAACGATAGACGTCGTCGCCTTGCCCGCCATTCAGCGTGTCGTTGCCGGTGCCGCCGACCAGGATATCGGCGCCGTTCGCTCCGGTCAGGATGTCGTCGCCGGCTTCGCCGAGCAGCGTGGCTGCGCCGAAGGCGATCAGGCTGTCGTTGCCTGCGCCGCCCGCGAGGGTCTCGCCGTTCGTGGTGCCGAGGATGATGTCGGCGCCCGCGGTCGGCGTCTTCCAGCGCGCCGCGATGTCGGCGAAGTTCCAGACGGTGCCGTCTGCAAAGGTGAATGTCTCGATGGCCCTGCCGTCGCTGGCCGAGCCGTTGTTGATGGTGATGCGGTCGTCGCTGTTGCGGAAGGTGACGACGAGCGTCGAGGAATTGCCGACCAGCGCGACCTTGACGTCGGCCGGGCTGATGCCGGCGCCAAATTCGATCCGGTCGGTTCCATTCGCGTCGGTGATGGTGTCCTGACCGTCGCCGGCTGCGAAGCGGTAGACGTCATTGCCCTGGCCGTCGACCAGATTGTCGTTACCCTTGCCGCCGATCAGGATGTCATTGCCGGCATCGCCGTTAATGGTGTCGTTGCCGCCATTGCCGTTGAGCGTGTCGTTGCCGTTGCCTCCGGAGATCACATCGTCTCCGGCACCGCCCCGGACGAGATCGTCGCCGTCGAGGCCGGACAGGACGTCGTTGCCGATCGCCGAGCTCGCGACCGCCTCCGTACGCGTGAGGCTCACATTGTCGAGGGAAGCGCCGACGCCGTCCTGGTTGCCGGTGCCACGGAAGCTGAGCTGGTTGGTGCCGGCGGCTGCCGTCACCAGCACGCTGGAGCGCACCATCGCCGTGCCGGTATTGTTGAAGCTCGCGACCACCGTGCCGTTCCACAGCACGTCGAACGAGCCGTTCCAGTCCCAGGTGCGGTTGGCATGGTCGAATTGCACCAGGAGCGTCTCGCCCTCGGTGAGACCAGTCACGTCCTGTGCGATCTGCACGTTACTGCCACCGCCGCCAGTGCCCGTCCCGTCGAGATCGAGCCAATAATTGCCGTTGGTTGCAGTGACACCATTGTAGCCGGACGTGATCTGCTCGATGCCGAGCGTCGTCGCCGGCTGCGTGCTGTTGATCCGGGTCCAGCCCGGCAACGTCGTTGCCGAATAGCCCCAGCTTTGCGGGCTGGCATCCGCGGCAAGCTGCTCGAAGCTGCCGTTGACGATCAGGTTGGCGCCCACCGGCCGCCATTGGACCGATCCACCGCCGTTGATGTCGTCCGAGCCGGCCGTCCCGGTCAGGGTGTCGCTGCCGGCGGTACCGACCATCTGTGCGCCGGAGGCCGAGCTCGTGATCGTGGGCCGGTTCGAATAGGTCAGCCGTGCCTCGATGTCGGCGGCGGTCCACACCGTGCCGTTGGCAAAACGGATCTGCGAGATCACGGCGTCGTGGGCGTAGCGCGAGACCCAGACGCGATCCTCGGTGCCGGCGATGGACAGATAGTAATTGCCCATGAGATTGGAGGCGTCCGTCAGGACGCTCACCTGCGCCGGGTCGATCGTCGCGTCGAATTCGATGACGTTGACGTCCGTGCCGTACACCGAGTCGTTGATCCAGTCCTCGCCAAAGCCGGCAGAGAAGCGGTAGGTATCGCTGCCGGCGTCGCCGTACAGCTGATCGGACCCGGTCCCTCCGACCAGGATGTCACCACCGGCATAGCCGATCAGGGTGTCGTTGCCCCCGCCCCCTTCGATGACGTCGGCGACGACCGAGCCGTACACGGTGTCGTTGGTCGTGCCTCCGACCATCGGCGTGCCGCCTTGATACGGATGCTCGATCTGGCTCCAGCGCGCCCTGATATCGTTGGAATTCCAGACGGTGCCGTCGGCAAACCGGACGTCGAAATCACCGGAGCCGAAGCCGCCGCCCCACGTAATACGGTCTTCGGTCCCCGCGACGCGCAGGATCACGTCGGCATAGGTAATGTCGCCGTTATAGCCGGCCTCGTGCTCGATGATGATGCTGCTGGACGAGATCGTGGAATCGAACACGATGTGGTTGACGCCGGCCCCCCACTCGTAGATCCGATCCTGGCCGAAGCCGGCCGAAAAACGGTAGGTATCGGATCCCTGATTGCCCTGCATCTCGTCGTCGCCGGCGCCGCCGTCGAGGATATCGTCGCCGGTGGAGCCGTTGAGGATGTCGTCCCCGGCGAAGCCCATGATGGTGGACGCGACGCCGTAATTCGCCTCGAGCTTGTCCCAGCCGCTGGTTCCGAGAACGTCGGTGCCCTGGTCGCCCTGCAAGTCGACGCCCTGCCACGGCGCTGCGAACGAGACGATGTCGTCATATGTCCAGATCGTGCCGTCCGCGAAATGGATCTCGGAGGATGCATGCAGCCCGTTCAGCATGATCCGGTCGGTGCTGCCGTCGATGGTCAGCAATACGCTCTGCGAGGCGTCGTATCCTTCGATGGTGAGATGGACATTCGCCGCGGCAATCGTCGCGTCGAACTCGATGACATCGCTATCGTCTGCATAGTAGGGGGTGACGTTGACCGTGTCCGAGCCGAAGCCGGCCGAGAAGCGATAGATGTCGTTACCGTATCCCCCGTCCAGCTGGTCGTTGCCGGCTCCGCCGATCAGGATGTCCGCACCATCGGCACCCTGCAGGCTATCGTTGCCGGCGCCGCCGATGAGGGTTTCGTTTCCAGCATCGCCGTAGATGCCGTCGTCGAAGGCGGTGCCGCTCAGCGTCTGATCGGTCGCGTCGCCCTGGATCGCACTGCCCGGCAGTGCCACCGCGGCGGCAACGAGCTGGTCGCGGGTCCAGATCGTCCCGTCGTCGAAATGGACCTCATCGACACCGGAGCTTTCATCGACATAGGCGCTGCCGATCGTGATGGAATCGTCCGAGTTGGCCGATCTCAGGATCAGGTCGCCGGTCTGGGAGAAATAGACGGCAATGTCGGAGACCGCGACGGTCGAATCGAAAACGATCGCGTTCGTCGCGCCTGCGTCGCGGAAATCATTGACGTAGTCGTTACCGAAACCGCTGGAGAAGCGATAAACGTCCGAACCGGCATCGCCGATCAGGGCATCGTTGCCTGTGCCGCCATCGAAGATGTCGTTGCCATCCGCGCCCCACAGGACGTCGTCGTTCGCACCGCCGATCAACGTATCGTTGCCGCCACCCCCGTTGAGGGTATCGTTGTACGCCGTGCCGACCAGCGTATCGTCCGAGATCGCGCCTTGCACGTTGATCCCCGGCGCCGGCACCGCGGCGTTGACGATGTCGGCCAGCGCCCAGGTCGTCCCGTCCGCGAAGCGGATGCCGGCAATGCTCTGGTAGGGGTCCGTGCTCAGCGTATAGCGGACTTCGATGATGTCCTCGGTGCCTTTCACGTGCACGAGCAAGTCGTCGGTGAGGCCGCCGCCCTCATACCGGTCATAGGGACGCAGCAGCTCGATGTCTGCCGGCGTCAGGCTGGAACCGAACTCGATCCAGTCGAGCCCGGTGTCATCCGTGTCGATCGTGTCGTGGCCGAAACCCGCCGAGAACCGATAGACGTCGGCGCCCGCGCCACCGGACAGGGTATCGTTGCCGGTCCCGCCGCTCAGGACGTCAGCGCCGTCGCCGCCGTAGAGGCGATCGTTACCCGCGCCGCCGAGGAGCGTATCGTCGGTGCCATGGCCTTCAAGCAGGTCGTCCTTCGCCGATCCGCTCAGAGGGTTCGGAGTCGGGATGTCCGACGGGGAGATGGATCTGTTGTCGGGGAAGCTGACCGCGCGGGCCAGCATCTGCTGCCTGTCGAGCACGGTGCCGTCGGCGAAACGGATCTGCTGGATCGTATCGAGATCGCCGATCGTGATCCGGTCGTCGCTGCCGGCGAAGCGCAGTCGGGCCTGACCAAAATCGGCGTTGCCGTTGCCGTCGGTCGAGACATAGGCCTCCAGCACGAAATCGTCGATCGAACGCGAGGAATCGAACACGATGATGTTGTTGCTGCCGTTCGACGTGTTTTCCTGAATCGTGTCCTGGCCGAAGCCCGCTGAAAACCGGTAGGTGTCCGCGCCGGCATCGCCCGTCATCACGTCGTTGCCGGTGCCGCCGATCAGGACGTCGTTATAGGCGCTGCCCGTCAGCTGATCATAGCCGGCGCGACCATCCAATGTGGCGCCAGTCGCATAGGCTGACGCATTGAGGAATTCGGCAGCATCGGTCCCGACGATGCCGTTGCCGATCACCGCCCCGATCTGGGTCAGTCCGCTGCGGTCGTTGGCGTCGGCCAGCGCGAGCATGCCGGTGTAGTTGAGCGTGCTGCCGTCGGCGAAGCGTAGCTGCTCGATCCGGCTCCAGTCGGTATCGAGGCCTCGCTGGACCGTGATCCTGTCCTCGGTTCCCGCGATGGCAATGATCAGATCCTGGCCATTGCTGGCTCGCGTCAACGAGAGGTCGGCGGCGGTGATTCCGGCCCCGAACAGAATCGTGTCGTTGCCGTAATTCCAGTCGCTGATGACGTCCTGGCCATCCCCCCGGTTGAACACATAGGTGTCGTTGCCGTTGCCGCCACGCAGCCAGTCGTTGCCGGTGCCGCCGATCAGGATATCGTCGCCGTCGCGGCCATCAAGGATCGTATCGTTGCCGGCGCCCCCCGATATCGTATTGGCGAACTGGTCCCCGGCAAACGTGTCATCGCCGCTGGTCGGCGTCAGCGAGCGGTCGAGCAGCTGCGCGTAGCTGAGCGTGCTGCCGTCGCTGAAGCGCAGCTGCTCGATCCGGTTGTAATCGGTGCTGACGCCGCGCTCGATCGTGATCCTGTCTTCGGTTCCCGCGATGGCGATGATGAGGTCTTGGCCGCCATTGCCTTGCGTCACCACCACGTCGGCAGCCGTGATGCCGGAGCCGAGCTGGATGGTGTCAGTCCCGTAATTCCAGTCGCTGATAACGTCCTGACCGTCACCCCGATTGAAAATATAAGTGTCGTTGCCGCTGCCGCCGCGCAGCCAATCGTTACCGGCCCCGCCGATCAGGGTGTCGTCGCCTTCACGGGCATCCGAGATCGTGTCGTTGCCGACTCCGCCCGAGAGCGTGTTGGCAAACTGGTCCCCTGCGAACATGTCGTTGCCGGACGTCGGCGACAGCGACCGATCGACCATCTGCGTGTAGCTGAGCGTGCTGCCGTCGCCAAACCGCAGCTGTTCGATCCGATTGTAGTCGGTGCTGAGGCCGCGCTCGATCGTGATCCTGTCGTCGGTCCCCGCGATGGTGATGATCAGGTCCTGGCCGCTGTTGCCTTGCGTCACCACGACATCGGCGGCCGTGATGCCGGCACCGAACTGGATCGTGTCGGTCCCGTAATTCCAGTCGCTGATGATGTCCTGACCGTCACCCCGGTTGAACACATAGGTGTCGTTGCCACCGCCGCCGCGCAGCCAGTCGTTGCCGGTGCCGCCGGTCAGGACGTCGTTGCCGTCGCGGGCATCCGCCACCGTGTCGTTGCCGGCGCCGCCCGACAGCGTGTTGGCCGAATTGTCTCCGTTGAGCGTGTCATCGCCCCAACCGCCTTGAACGGGAGCCGAACCGTTGGCGCTCAAGGTCTGGTTGGCAACCACCGTGAACGCGGCGCCGGCAAAATTGACGCTGGTGAGGCTCGCCGGCGAGACGTTGTCCAGACGCAACAGCAGCCGGGCGTCGGCAAAGCGCTGCGTTCCCTGCTCCGCAAAATAGATCAGCGTGTCGGAGCCGACCGCGCGCGCCAGCAGCGTCCCGGGCAATCCCTCGGCAATGGCGATGCTGAGACTGTCGCCGGCATCGCCGCTCTTGAAGTTGGTGATGACGTCGACGCGTTCGCCCCACTGCGAAAGCGGCACGAAAACATCATATCTGTTCTGTGCGGCTGCACCGGCGAGCTCCCGTGCGAACAGGCCCGAGCCAATCTGCTCGACGGTCCCGACCGTCGACGGATCGACGCCGGCCCCTTGCAGGGTGGTGACCGACAGGATCTGGACCCGCTGATCGTTGGTTGCCCCGCCCGTGGCCGCGCCGAAACCGTACCAAACGTCGGAATCGCCGCCGAAGAGAGTGCCGACGACATCGTAGGTCTTGCGTCCGATCGGCGTTCCGTCGACGCTGTAGCTGAAGGTCTTGCTCGCCGCGTCCCAAGTGATGACGACATCGTGCCAGGCGGCATCCTCGAGCTGGCTGAAGTCGTGCTGCGGGTCGAAATTGTCGTCGCCGGTCTGGCCGTTGACGACGAACTGGCTGAAGTCGGTCGCCTGCCCCCAGGTATCGAAAATGACACCGAACGAGCCGGAGACCAGTGTGCCCATCCCGCCGCCGCCCGACCCCGTCAGCTCGCCCGCACTCTTGTTCTGAACTGCGAAGGACAAGCCGTCGGCACCGCCCTCGTTGGCACCGAAGAACATCTTCGTGGTCCAGACCACGTTCTGCGACAGGTCGATGCTGCCCCAGACCGCGCCGACCCTGCTGCCGGCCTCCGGCGTCAACTGATAGGTGCCGTTGCCGATCTCCGTGGCCGAACCGACCACGGCAAGGCCGCTGACGGGCCGCGAGACGGAGTCGTAGCGGGCGAGGCCGATGGTCGAGGATCCGGACGTTCCTCCTCCGCCGGATCCCGACCCCGCGCCTGCGAAGACCGGCGCGGCAAACGGGTCGGCCGTAGGATTGCTCGGATGCAGCACGTGCTCGGCCGCATCCGGCGTGAGCGCGCGCGAGAGCAGCGCCGCCGCATTCCATTGCGTGCCGTCGTTGAATCGCACGACGTCGATCGGTGGCGCACTCGCCGTGGCCTGGCCGACGATCGTCAGCCGGTCGTCGCTGCCGACGAAGCGCAGCACGATATCGTTGCCGTCCCTGACGACGACGACGTCGCTCGGCGCGATCCCACTGTTCAGGCGCAGTGTGTCGCTGGAGCCAGTTGCGTTCGCGGCCTCGCGGATCGTGTCGCGGCCATAGCCGCGGCCGAAGACGTAGGTGGTGTCGCCGATACCGCCGGCGAGCACATCGTCGCCCGCGCCGCCGTCGAGGGTGATCGCGACGTCGAGCTGCGGACCGAAATCGATCGCGTCGGCGCCCGCGCCGGTCGACGCGGCCGCGTGCGAAACGATGTCGGCGAGCTGCCAGACCGTGCCATCGGCGAATTCGAACTGCTCGACCCCATAGTCGGTCGCGCCGGTCCCGGCGCGGAACATATCCTTGAGCGTCAGACGGTCGTCGCTGCCGACGATGCCAATCACGAGGTCATTCGGACCGACCGAGAGGAAGCGGATATCGCTCGGCAGGATGCCGGCCGCGAAATGGACCTTGTCGACCTTGGACGCATCAGTGATCTCGACATCGGCGATCGCGTCCTGCCCGTCGCCGCGCCCGAAATAATAGGTATCGGCGCCGCTGCCGCCTTCCAGCAGATCGTCGCCCTTGCCGCCGGTGACGACGTCGGCACCCCGGCCGCCTTCGAGGTGATCGTTGCCGAGGCCGCCGAAGATCGCGGAGCCGATGTCGGGATTGGCGAGATCGGATGGAACGACGATATGGTCGTCGCCGTCGGTCGATCCGATCGAGGCGGCAAGCGCCCGGTAGCTGAGGCTACGACCGTCGGCAAAGACGATCTTCGCGATGACCGGATCGATATCGCCGGCGGGATCGACCAGCGTGACGCGGTCGTCGGTGCCGCTGATCGACAGCACGATGTTGCCGTCGGCATCCCGCGTCGTGACGACGTCCTCCAGCGCGATACCGGCACCGAAGACGAGCGTTCCCTTGCCGTCAGCCGAGCCATTGCTTTCGATGCGATCCTGCCCGTCGCCGCGTCCGAACCGGTAGATGTCGTCGCCACCGCCGCCGATGATCACGTCATCGCCGGTCCCGCCGCTGAACGTCTCGCTGCGCGCGGAGCCGGCGATGCGGTCGTCCTGCCAGGTCCCGACGTCGGCCGCCATGTCGCGGAGCTGGTCGAGCGTGAACGATGTGCCGTCGCTGAAACGAACCGCGTCGACGCCGTTCCAACCCCAGACGTAGCGCAGCACGATCTGATCGGTCGAATCGGCGAAGGACAGCACGAGCTCGTTACGCGCCGGATCGATCTGCGAAACGCGCAGTTCGTCGGGCCGATAGCCGGTGATGGCGAGCGTGTCGTTGCCGGAGCTGTCGTCGATCACGTCGCGGCCGTCGCCGCGCGTGAAGTTGTAGGTGTCGTCGCCTGCCCCGCCGCTCAGGAGGTCGTCCCCCGCGCCGCCGGCAATCACGTCTGCGCGACCGCTGCCGACGATGATGTCGCTCCCCGCGCTCGACTGTCCGGCGATGGCCGCCTGCACCAGCGCGGCCCCATTCCAGACGACGCCGTTGGCGAATTCGATATTCGGCAGGCTGCCGTTGCCGAGCGCGCCCCTGACGATCAGTTGGCTTCCCGACGAGAAGGAGACGATGAGGTCGGTCGAGTCGGTCGCGACGAGCCTGACCATGGCATCGCTCGAGGCGTACGCCTCGAGCACGACGGTCGCGCTCGTCACGCCGGCGGGCATCTCGACGCTGTCGATGCCTTCCGACGCGCCGATGACGACGCGCGAATCCTGGGCCAGGATGAGGCGGTCATGGCCGGCGCCGGGACGCAGCGTGCTGGCGGCCGGCAACTCGCGCAGGTCGACGAGGTCCTGGCTGGCGTTCGACAGACCGTCGCGGATGATACCGCGCACGTCTTCGATCGACAGCGTCGTGCCGTCGGCGAAGACGAAACCCTCGACCGGCCTCGCGCTATAGCCGGATAGGATCGCGAGCCGGTCGGTGCCGTTGCCGATCGAGATCAGCAGATCGCCGTCGATGTTGCTGAAATGGACGAGGTCGGAGGTAATGCCTTCGCCGAACACGACCTTGTCGACGCCGCCGGCGTCGTAGACGCTGTCACTGCCGTCACCGATGCCGAACTTGTAGGTGTCGTTGCCGAACCCGCCCTCGAGCGCGTCCTGGCCGGCCCCGCCGGACAGCGTATCGTCGCGGTTGTCGAAGCCGATCAGATGGTCGTCGCCGGCGGTGCCGGTCAGCATGCGGTCGATGATGGCCTCGACGGACAGAATCCGCCCGTCGGCAAATTCGAACTGCTCGACGCGGCTGGTCGACAGGCCGTCGACGATGGTCAGGACGTCGAGACCGCTGCCGAGATCGACGACGAGATCGTTGCCGTTGCGGCTGACGACGATGTCCTCGAAACGCACGGAGGCGCCGAACACCACGCGATCGACCATGCCCGCCGTGTCCGGCCGCTCGATGATGCGGTCGAAGCCGTAGCCGGCCGAGAAGGCGTAGGTGTCGGCGCGGTTGCCGCCGTAAAGCGTGTCGTCGCCCTGCCGCCCATCCAGCACGTTCTCCTGATCGAGCAGGCCCGTAATGACGTTGTCGCCCCGGTTGCCGCCGGCGATCTGGAGCAATTGCTCGACGTCCGAGATCTTGATGGTCGAGCCGTCGAAGAAGCGGAACAGCTCGACGCCATCCTCGGCGTCGCGGAACTGATTGCGGATGCGCAGCGTGTCGGTGCGGCCGGTGATCGAGATCAAGAGGTCGTCGCCGTCCTTGGTGAAGACGACGTTGTCACGGGTGATGCCGCCGCCGAACTCAACGACGTCGTCCACCGGCACGTGCACGCCGCGCCGGTCCGACCAGCTCGCGCGCACGCGGCGGTCGACGATGACGTCCTGGCCGTAGCCTGCATCGAACTTGTAGGTGTCGCCGCCGTCGCCGCCGATCAGCGTGTCGTTACCGCCGCGCCCGTCGAGCGTTTCGGCGAAATTCGAGCCGGTGATGGTCTCGTCGCCGTTGGTCCCGACGAGATCGATGTCCTCCGGATTGACGTCGAGGAACGACACCGTGCGGTCGGTGAAGACCAGGCTCTCGACCGCATAGGTTTGGCCGTCGTCGCGGACATACTGGTTCTCCAGCACGAAGCGCTGGCCGGTGGCGCGGACGGTGATGATGAGATCGAGCGCGGTGCGCGAGAAGTCGACGTCGGTCGACGCGATGCCGGAGAGAACGAGCTGATCGTTGCCCGAGCTGTCGAGGATGGTGTCGTTGCCCTCTCCGAGCGCGACGTAATAGACGTCGTTGCCGCCGAAGCCGACGAGACGGTCGTCGCCGGCGCCGCCGTCGATCGAGTCGGACAGCTCGTCGTAGCCGTAGATCGTGTCGTTGCCGGCGGTCTTGGCGATGTCGATGTAGTGCTGGGCCAGCTTGAACCCGGTCCAGACCGTGCCGTCGCCGAACTTGATGTCCTCGATGACGTTGATGAAGCCGAGGATCGGAACGGTGGCGAGGAAGTCCTGCAGCACGACCTCGTCGGTCGTGCCCTTGATGCGCATGCGCAGCGTATCGCTGGCGCCGTCGCGCAGGAAGTCGAGGTCGGTCCAGCGGATCTCGTCGGCGAATTGCAGCTTGTCGTGCTGCGGCGGATCGAACAGTCCGGGAATGGCGTTGTCGAGGACGACGTCGCGGCCGTAGCCGCGGCCGAAGACATAGGTGTCGTCGCCTTCCTTGCCGGACAGGAAGTCGTTGCCGGCCCCGCCGTCGAGCGTGTTGGCATTGAGCATGCCAAAGATCGCGTCGTCGTTCGCGGTCTTGGCGTTCTCCAGCACCTTCTCGACGATCTGCGTGAAATCGAGGCTGGAGCCGTCGTCGAACACGAAACGCTCGATCAGGTTCGGCGCGACATAGTCGAGCCCGTCGCTGCTGCCGAGCGCGTCGGAGAACAGGCCGAGGCCGGTCTTGACGCCGGCGAACTGGCCCTTGATGTCGAGCGTGTCACCGGTCGGATGGCCGTCGTCGTCGAGGAAGACGATCTTCAGATCGGGGCTTTCGCCGTCGCGGATCAGCTTCAAATTCTCGAGCTTGATGCCGCCCTTGAAGCTGAGCACGTCGATGCCGGCCTTGACCGGCCCGAACGAAAAATTGCCGAGGTCGTCGATGACGTCCTGTCCGTCGCCAGCCTGGAAGACGTAGATGTCCCCGCCGGCGCCGCCGCTCATATAGTCGTTGCCCTTGCCGCCCCAGAGGATGTCGGCCGAGCCCGAGCCCATCAGGCTGTCGTTGAACTGCCCCGCGGCGCGGTCCCTGTCGAGCACCTCCATCGACATGCGGAAGCGGTCCCAGGCCACGCCGTCGGCGAACACGATGGCGCTGACGCCGGAATCGACCCGCTTGCCGTTGCTCAGGAGCTCGTTGTTCTCGCCGAGGAACTGGTCGGTCAGGCGGATGGTGTTGGTGCGGCCGCGGATCTCCAGGATCAGGTCTTCGCCGTCGCGGATCGCCTTGACGTCGGTCGACAGCACGTCGGTGAGGCGCAGCTCGTCGCTGTCGCCAAAATCCTTGTCGTCGATGACGTCGTCGCCGGAATTGCGCCCGACGAAGTAGAAGTCGGCGCCTTTGCCGCCGCGCAGGGTCTGGTTCCCCGCGGTCATGTAGAAATAGTCGGTCGCGTCGGTGCCGTTGACGATGATGTCGCCGGCCGTGTGGGTGATGATGCGCTCGTCGCTGATCCCGAGCGCGTGCGCGACGCCGCGGATGTCGAGATCGACGCCGACCGTCTCGAAGGCCGGCAGCATCATCTGCATGATGAAGGCCTGGTTGACCGCGAGCGTGCTGCCGCCGAGATTGCCTTCGCCGGACGGATGATAATCCGGATAGACCTGCGCCAGGATCCCGTTCCACTGCGCGAGGTAGTCGAACACGGCATCATCAGTGTTGCTGGGCGGCGCGCCGGCGAAGATCGCCTCGAACATCGGGGCGAGCTCGCGATTGGTCGTCGGCTTGTAGCTGTCTGAGGCGGCGTCGTACGCGACCCCCTGGAAGAAATCCTTCAAGCCGCCCTGCATTGCGATGCGCACCGCATAGCGGCGCGAGGTCGCGATGTACTCGGTCATGACCGGCTGCAGCATGTCGATCATGGTCGCGATGCCGGAGACGTAGTGCGCCGGACCGGTCGACAGATTGGCGCTGCCGCCGGGGCCGACGGCATAGGCGATGTGCCCGGTCGCATTGTCGAGCTGCGCCGTCAGCATTTCGGGGTGAAAATCGATGCCGCCGAGCGAGGTCGCGAAGTGGAATTGCGCCGGCGTCAGCATCTCGACGCGATAGGTGGAATCGTCGGTCGAGTTCACCTCGTCGAGCGTATCGAAGTCGATCGCGTAGTTGCGCAGGTTGAATTCTCTGGAGTCGCCGGTCTTCCATTCCAGCTGCAGCGCGCGGTCGAGGTTGCGCGCCCAGACATAGAACGTGCCGTCCTGGTCGGTCACCTTGACCGTGTAGTCGACGGCGATGCCGTCGGTGAAGCGCACGCCGATCTTGTCGACGGGCAGGCTGGCATAGGGATTGAAGCCGAGCTGCTCGGCCCGCCACTCGGTGCCGGTGGGATGGGCGAGCGCGAGGATGGCGTCCTTGCTGGCGTAGCTGGTGGCGGCATCGGAGGCGAGCTTCCAGCTGCCGTCGGCCTGCTTGATGCCGTAGTCGAGGATGACGGCGCGCCCGTTGACGACGCTCATCAGATAGGGCGCGGCATCGCGATCCGTCAGCGCGGCGTCGCGGTCGGACGGCGACCAGGTCTGCTCCACGCGCCAGCTGGCGCCGGACGCTGCCGCCTGCGCCAGCACGTCCTGCATCGTCGCGCGCGCGATCGGCTGGCCCTGCGCGTCGAGCACCGGCGCGCCGGAGGCCAGCGTCCAGTAGCCGCCCTGGCTGTCCTCGACATAGACGCCGCGGTCGAGCAGCACGGCCTTGCCGCCTGCGTCGGTTCCGACCAGCACCGGCGTCAGCTCGCGCGTCTGTTCCAGCGCCTCGCCCCAGGCGCCGAGCACGTCGCCGACCTGCGCCACCAGCGTGCGCAGCTTCGGCGTCGTCATCGCCGCCGCCGTGGAGCTCACGAGCTGGCCGAACGCGATGTCGTTGGCTGCGGCCACCGCAAGGTTGGTCACCCGCCCAAAGCCCTTGACGTCGAGCGTCGAGCTCGACTGCCAGGCCGCCCGGCCCGCCTCGCCGGCATATCTGGTGTCGGTGTCGTTCGATGCCAGGATGGCGTCGAACATGTGCCTGACGGCGCCGCTCTGGAAGGTGATGTCGCCGACGCCGGTCAGGTGCGCGCCTTGCGGGGTACGGACGTCGATCGCGGTGGCGCCGAGATCGATGCTGACGATGCCGAGCTGATCGAGCGTCTTCAGCTCGCCCGCGTCGGTGATGCCGTCGCGGTCATAGTCCTGCCAGACCTTCAACTCGGACCATAGCACGTCCGCGGCCGTGATCTTGCCGTCACCATTGGAGTCAAGCTGCGAGAGCCGGGCAAAGCCGGACTGCCCGACCCCGCCGAACATCTCCGAGATGTCGTCGATCCCGCCATTGCCGTTGACGTCGCGGACCAGGAAGCCGTCGTCGCCCTTCAGCCAGCCGGTGCGCTCGGCGAACAGGTCGTGGTCGATATCGAAATAGACCTGGCTGACGCCGAGATCGGTCGTCTCGATGCCGTTACCATCGAGATCAATCACCAGCGGATCGGCGCCGTCCGCCCATTTCATGCCCTTCGCAAACCGCGTCGCGGCGGCACTGAGGGTCACGGCCTGATCAATCAGGGTATTGCCGCCATATTGAGCGGCAATGGCAATGCCGTACACCCCGAGCAGCGGCTCGAGCATCGTCATCAGATCGGCGATCGGATTGGGCGCCTTAAACACCATGCCGAAAGTGCCCTGGCCGGTAAGCTCTGCCTGCTGGAATCCGATGTAACTGCCGACGAGATCGAAGTTCTCGATCTTCATCCAGCCCTTCAGGATGCCTTGCGCATCCAGCGCCTGCTGCGCCTTGTAGGCGTCGCTCGCGGTGCCGCCGAACACCGCCGTGAACAACTGATCGAACTGGTTGGTGACGTACATGTCCAACCCGCCGCGGGCATTGGGTCGGAACGCATAGGTCATCCACGGCAGCAGATGATCGAAATAGATCGACTTCGCCGGATCGTATTTGCCGCCGTTTGCAGCAGCCGTTGCCAGGAAATTGGTGTAGCCGACGACGGCACCAACACCGCCGAATGCCGCAAGACCCGCGATGCCGCCTTCGGCATTGCCGCCGGTGAGGGTCAGTCCATAGAACTTAAGCACGTCATGGTGCTGCGCGTCCTTGACGATGGTGTTGGCCGAGTACCAGATGTTATCGGCGTTGGCCGCGGTGTCCTCGACCTTGACCGGGATCGTCTTGGGCGTACCGTCCGGATTGAGAACGGGATTGCCGTCTGCATCGAGAACGGGCTGATCCGAAAGGCCCCCGATCGTGTCGCCCCAGATGATGCCGCCGTTCGAGGTATTGTAGATCCAATCGCGACCAAGGCCACCGGCGGTCGTCGCCTTCTCACCTCCAGCGACGATAACCCAATCGTTACCCGCCCCACCGTCGAGAGTGAGACTCAGATCGCTTTGCGCAACCTGCCGCGTGTCCGGCTGGCCCGCCGGCGGAGGCGATCCAATCTTCTCGCCCGCATGGAGAACTGTTGGGAACACTCCGACAAGGACGTCGTCGCCCTTTCCTCCGAATCCCGCGCCATAGCCGGAGTGAAACAACCAGTCGTTTTGGTCACCGCCGAGCAGGATGGCGTCGTCCGATCCCCATAGAGCAGCGTTCTTCTCGTTGTAAGTGTAGCCCGCCCCGCCGGCCCCGACGATCTGGAACGTATCGATGGCGATCTGAGTGATGCCGGCCAGAAGCTCCTTGGCTTGCGTTGCGGTTGGCAGAAGACTTGCCGCCTCCTTGAGGTAAGAAGCCGCGACTCCCTCAAAGCTCTTCATATACCCAAGAACAGTCGACGCAGATTTATAGAGGATCGAACTCTGCTGGTCGGCATACGCCTCAACGAGATTGGCGGCTACGCTGCGCACGCCCAGATACAGGCCCGCCCCCATGAAGGCGACGACTCCGGCGGTCCCCCACACCGGAGAAGTCGAGATCGCGAGGCTTGACAGGGCGCCAACGACCGGAATCGCAACTGCTGTGATCAGCGCCGTCTTCGCGGCCCAGGCAAAGAACGGTGCCGTAAATCCGCCGGCCTTCTTGTATTCGGCAACGCCATCAAGGACGCCCAACAAGGCACCGATCGCAGCGCCGGTCAGTTTCAAGGAGTAGCTTGCGGGATTGCCATCAAAATGAAGCAGGCCGACCGTGTCGTTCCAAGCTTGCTTGTAGTAACCCAGGATGGATTTTCCGGTCTTTACCAGTTGCTCGGGGAGTCCTTCGAAGTAATCGGAGAAGGTCGTCAGGAAGGCGTTTTGCCATCTGCCGAGTTGCTTTGTAACCGTTTCGGCAACGCTTTCGCCGACGGCAGAAGCCCCCGCGATGAATTTGCGCCAAGCCTCACTGATTGAAGACTCCGGAGTGTTGATGCCTTGGCCGCCCGCCGTCGCAAGTCGTTTGAATTCGTCCGCCATCAGTTGATTGCGGTACGACCGGACGACGTTGTCTTCCGCCATCAAGACTCTGTAGTATTCTACGCCCGCATTGTTGTAGCGCAGGACAATTTCCTTGTTGGAAAGACCCTTCGCCCGGAGATAGCCCACCTCATCATTGAAGGCGCTCGCACCGATGTGGTTGCCAAATCCCTCGGTGGCCGGCGGCGTCAACGCAGCGTTCACACCAACCCTAGCCAAGGCCTCAGAACTGAACGTGGCTATGGCTCGGGTCGTACGACCGTTGACACCGTCCCAATACAGCTCTGCGCCGGAATTATAGACTTTCGAATAGAACTCGTTCTCAAACTTGGAAAGATAGAACGAGTTCTTGGCCTCTGGAGTCAGGCCGGCGGTGTTGGGCAGCGCCGCTTTCACGCTCGCCATACTCTCGCCATTGACCGACGTGATCTTGGAATTCGTGAGGATTTCTGGGATTTCTGTTGCGGCGTGCACGCCCGATGGCGAGGCTGTGCGGCCGATGATAGTGGTGACCGCACCTTCAGTCAGGGCCGTAAACTGGGCAGATGCCGGTGTGAATTTCTTGCCCGCCAGATCCACGAAGTCAGCGAGACTTCCTTCGATCGGAATCCCCGACAGACCGCTGTTTTGAGTTATACCAATAAGGATCCGGCCAATCTTTGTGTTGTCCAAAACTCTTATTTGGCCGCTGCTCCGATTTGCCAGATCACGGGCAATTTCACCGGTATAGACGTTCCCGGCTTCGGGACCCAAGCTGCCTGAATAGAAAATAGTACTCTGATAAGATCGATTTGAAACGTTGGTCGTCTCGTTGAAATTGAAGAAGTTGTCGGCGTTCGCTATTGCCGTGTCCAGAAATTCGTTGAATGCTTGAAGTGTGAGTTTTCCACCTTCAGGGATCGCGCCGCGAAGGAGGTCCAAAAGCGGATCAGCGCTCATCCTTGGCACTCCCACTCGTTCTTTTCACCGGCGTGGGGCGTCCGAATTTCTGTGTAGTAGGTCGAAATCCGATAGCTACTGTGGCCCTGCGAAACCAGGTCTCGCCAAACCTCGACGAATACCTGCTTATCGAAATTGGCCTCAATATTGACTGCTCGGTAGTTCTTCTCCCACAGCGCCGTGGAAAGGCGATCGAGTTCAATAGCGCCGATATCGGGATTTGCTTTCTTGATCTTGTCCTCGCCGTAATCGTAGGAGGCGGTAAACGGCACTTCGATTCCGCCGACAATCAACTTGAAGTGCGTAGAGCGTTCCATCGGAGGCTCGTCGCGCACCCATTGAACGGCCAGACCGCTTTCCACATGCGTTGAACGTCGCAAGTCCGGATCAAATCTAATCGTCATGCAGCCACCTTCCCAAACTTCGCAGCGGGTCTTCCAAAACGAACGCGACCCACTGAATTGATCTGCATTATCAGAGCTCTACTCTGGCTGGCGGCTTCTCACGCCTTGTCCGCACCGCCCGTCTTCTCCTCCGCCTCCCCCACCGGCCGCACCTTCATCTTCTCCAGCACCGCCGGATCGACCAGCTGGCTCACGATGGGATGAATCCGCACCGGCTTGTCCTTCACCACCTGCTTGAAATTTGCGAGCACGGCGGTAGCGACCTTTTGCGAGGGGGCGATGACGTCGAGCAGCCAGGTGGTCTCGCCGCTGGTCCAGTCCTCGGCCTTGAGGCGGACCGGGAACACGCGCGCCTGGATCTGCTCTCGGATCTTGGCGTCGACCTCGTCGGACACGCTGGCCCAGATCGCGATGCCGGCAGTCTCCTCCACCTTGCCCTCGCCGCCGGCCTTGGCGATGGCGATGCGGTCGCGCGTCATCGGCTCGACGACGAGGTGCATGACGTCGGCCAGGGTCTGGTTACGGTAGCGCGGCAGGTTGAGCATGGCGAGGACGACCTCGCCGACGCCGGCCTGGATCCGCATCTTGAACGCGGCGATCTGCGCCAGCACCTGCGGGTCGAGCGTGCGCTCTTTCGCGTCAGTCGGCCCGGCCGCGGCCCCGCCCTTGATCCCGTTCAGCGCCGGCTTGCCGGCGGCCGCCGTCTCGTTCGCGCTCTTTGCCATGGCTCTCGCTCCCAACATTCAGCCCGCCCGACGGGGCGTATCGCGATCACTGGGGAAGTGAGCCTGCCGCGACGGCCTGCGGCCCGTCCGGGCCGCTAGTCTGCCGACGCGAAGAAACCCGTCATCTGCACACACCCGCCGCGGTTGTCCCAAACGGTCGCCGCGGAAAGCAGATGTATAATTCTGTCGCAGACAATCGGAAGCAGCCCCACTGCCCCTTCTTCGGAGTTCATAGAACGTTAACCCGCATACAACTTCAAGACGAAATCGCGATACGCCAAAAAAAATGTTGCGCGATGTGTCCATTCGTTGCGATTGGCGTCTATTGACAATTGGGCAGAAGGGAACTCGGTGGCTTTCAGGAAATCGGCTCGCACGTTCAGCGCAAAGCTGCGAGGCCTGTAGCAGGCGAGCGAGGGCCGCAAACGAAGCTGTGGCGTCACCGTATCGTCATACGACAACGCTCGACGGCGCACCCTTGATGAGCCGGTCGAGCCATTCGATCACCGCGCATATGCAGCGACGGATACAAGGCTCCATGCTCAACGGGAGTTGTGTGCACTGTCACCGTAATTCCCCAGACGCCGCTATCGGCCCGCTGAATCTGGTCGCGGCTGGGATGCCGTCCCCATTCGTGAAATCGGCCTTGATGGCGTTAATCAACCCTTGGACGATATCGACCGAAAAACCGTCAAGCGTGGGCGGATAGAGGTCTGGATTTGCGTGCTTCGCGAGCGCGTTGCCAATAAGCGCAGCACCGCCAAAGAAGCCGCTATAGGTAGTAATCTGGGCTTGGATCAGAATTTGGCGGCCGGCCGATGGATCAACATCCTTAATCAGCTCGTAGTAATAAATATAAGCGCCAGCGCGGTCTCCGCTATCCAGCAGTTCCTGTATCTTATCTATATCGAGCTGAGTGATCGCCACAGTCAATCTCCGGAATGAGGTTCAGCAGCGGGTGAGATAGCGGCAGACCACCTCACGAACGAATCGTAGGCGGCGATTGGCGTAGGCCCGGCCGCCATGCAGGCGGAAGTCGACAAAGCCAACACGTGCAGCGACGCCTTCCGCGATCGACATCGTGTAGTTGCACAGGTAAACGGGGTGGAGCTTCCCCTCACATTGCACCGAAAAGAATTCGTCAGCCGGCTCACCGACATAGTTGGAATAGCTCGCAACGCCCTTGTAGTGGGCCAGTCCCTCGAAATCGTCATCCTGACGTTTTGGTGCGGATCGCAACACGTTGGCTCGGGTTGCGTCCGCATAGGCTGCTGCAGACATTTTGCTGGGATGAAGCTGAACTTTGGTCAGTTCGGCACGCATACGCTGGCCGGCCGTTACACGGTCGAGGCCATCTCGCCGTGATCGCTCCGCCACCGCCACGCTCCAGGGTTCACCGCTTCCATCAACGAACGCGAGCTCAACTTCGTTCGAAGTCAGTTGCGACGGCAGCGGTCCTTCGCTGCTATGTGGCGCCCTGTTGACGAAAACCACATAAGCCCGGGGCACGATAAGCTCCGGAAAATTGGCCTTGCCGACAACATCGTTGACAAGACTGATCCGGATGGGAGTCATGTCGAGCGAGAAGCGGAAATAGTCCGCCCGACCCAAATTGGGTACGTCGTCCGCACGGGCAGAGCCGGCGCAGAAGGAGGCCAACACCCGTAATGCGCCCACGGCGACAAGCACCAAGCGCATGCGATGGCACATCCGCGTCACCGCCCCGGTTCGCTTCATTTGCCGGTCTCGCCGGCTGTCTTGCCCGTCTCCCCCACCGGCCGCACCTTCATCTTCTCCAGCACCGCCGGATCGACCAGCTGGCTCACGATCGGATGAATCCGCACCGGCTTGTCCTTCACCACCTGCTTGAAGTTGGCGAGCACCGCGGTGGCGACCTTTTGCGAGGGGGCGATGACGTCGAGCAGCCAGGTGGTCTCGCCGCTGGTCCAGTCCTCGGCCTTGAGGCGGACCGGGAACACGCGTGCCTGGATCTGCTCGCGGATCTTGGCGTCGACCTCGTCGGAGACGCTGGCCCAGATCGCGATGCCGGCGGTCTCCTCGACCTTGCCCTCGCCGCCGGCCTTGGCAATGGCGATACGGTCACGCGTCATCGGCTCGACGACGAGATGCATGACGTCGGCCAGGGTCTGGTTACGGTAGCGCGGCAGGTTGAGCATGGCGAGGACGACCTCGCCGACGCCGGCCTGGATCCGCATCTTGAACGCGGCGATCTGTGCCAGCACTTGCGGATCGAGCGCGCGCTCTTTCGCATCAGTCGGCCCGGCCGCGCCCCCGCCCTTGATCCCGTTCAGCGCCGGCGTGCCGGCGGCCGCCGTCTCGTTCGCGCTCTTTGCCATGGCTCTCGCTCCCAAATTTCGATCGCCCGACCGGGCGGATCGTGATCACTGGGGAAGTGAGCCTGCCACGACGGCCTGCGGCCGTCCGGGCCGCGAGTCTGCCGACGCGAAAAAACCGTCATCTGCACACACCCGCCCCGGTTGCCCCAAACGGTCGCCGCGGAAAGCAGATGTATAATTCAGTCACAGATAATCGGAAGCAGCCCCACTGCCCCTCCTTCGGAGTTCATAGAACGTTAACCCGCATACAACTTCAAGACGAAATCGCGACACGCCCCAAAAAGTGTTGCGCGATGTGTCCATCCGTTGTGCTCGGCATCTATTGACAAGTGTGGAGAAGGGAACTCGGTGGCTTTCAGGAGATCGGCTCGGGCCGTTCAGCGCAAAGTGGCGAGGCTCATAGCAGGCGAGCGACGGCTGCAAACGAAGCTGTGGCGTCACCGTGTCGTCATACGACAAGGCTCGACAGCGCGACCTTGATGAGCCGGTCGAGCCATTCGATCACCGCATATATTCGGCGACGGATCCAAGGCTGCCATGCTCAACGGGAGTTGTGTGCACTGTCACCGTAATTCCCGCCATGGCCGTCTCCCCCGTTACCCAACGACCCTGCAGCGGTGCAGTTTGAACTCTGAAAGATCGGCATCGCTGAGGGACTTCCTGAGCGCCTCAACGACTCGGTTGCTCATGAAGATGCGACCTTCGACACCAGGACACATCCAGATGTCAGCTCCGGCCAGGGCTGCCGGCGAAACCGCGATGTCGCTGTCCTCGAGATATCGGAGCGACCAATAGGTCTGGCCCGTCTGGTGGTGAACACCGGTTTTTTCGATGTTGGTGCGGGAAGGAAACAGTCCTTAAAGGATCCGAAGTTGACGAGGTAGAAAGGTCCCGGCAGCGGGGTGTTTTCATCCGCTTCGTAGATGGTGTAAGGAACCAACCCACCCGCCCCGAAATCAAATTTCGCCAGCACATCGGCAATGCGGCCTTTTACGGCAAGAAACGCACCGGCAAAGAATACATCCTTCGCGCGTTTGAAATCCGACATGCTGTAAACAGCCGAGGCCTCTGGTAGCTCCTCGCGCTTCAACGTATGGCCAGCGAAGTGCTTGAAGATCGCCGCACGCACATGTTCGCTCTTTTTGGGAACGATATGCCGCACGTAGGGAGCCTCCCACGGCTCGTCGTACCACTTCTGACGAAGGCCGAGCTTGTTGCCGAGGTCGCCGTTGCTCAGCACTTCACTAATCCAGACCTGATCAACCATATCGATTTCCAAAATTTCAGCTGCGAGGGTCATACGCCCTCCGTGTTGCTATCAGCCTCCCCCACCGGCCGCACCTTCATCTTCTCCAGCACGGCCGGATCGACCAGTTAGCTGACGATCGGATGAATCCGCACCGGCTTGTCCTTCACCTCCTGTTTGAAGTTCGCGAGCATGGCGGTAGCGACTTTTTTGCGAGGGGGCGATGACGTCGAGCAGCCAGATGCATCACGCTCCTGGCGCGCGGCGCCTCACCGTTCCCGCCCGGCTTCATCGAGCGACTGCGTGATCGGCGACAGCAGATATTGGATGATCCGCCGCTCGCCGGTCTTGATCTCGGCCTGCACGGAGAGGCCGGGGCCGAGCGCCTGCTGGCGGTCGCGGATGCGGATGCTGGTCTGCAACAGGCGGATGCGTGCGGCGTAGACAAGGCCGGGCTGGACCGGCCGGCCCTTGTCGTCGCGCTGCGGCTGGCCGTTCGATTGCGACAGGTCGATCGCGTCGCGGCTGATGCTCTCGACGATCCCCGGCACCAGGCCGTAGTCGGTGAAGGGAAAGGCCTCCAGCTTGACCCGGACCGGCTGCCCCTCGCGGACGAAGCCGATGTCCTTGTTGAGGACCTGGGCCTCGACCTCGATCTCGGCGCCGTCGGGGACGACGGTCATCAGGGGCTGGGCCGGCTGCACCACCCCGCCGATCGTCGCGACCACGAGCTGCTGCACCGTTCCGGCGACGGGCGCGCGGAGCTGCAGGAACTCGCGCCGCCGCGTGGTCTTGCGCAAATCTTCGGCCGCGAGCTGCGCCTTGTCGCGGGCCTGGACCATCTCGGTCACGGCGGTCTTGCCGAACGTCTCGCGCAGCTTGCGGATCTCGGCCTCGAGCGCCGTCATCGCGGCGCGCGCCCGCGTCGCATTGGCGAGCTGCACGTCGACGTTCTGGACGTGCTCGATGCGCTGCTGCTCGTATTCCAGCAGCCGCAGGCGCGCGAAATTGCCCTGTTCGGTGAGCTGCCTGCGCGCCTCGAGCGATTGATCGACGAGCGGGAGGGTGAGGCGCAGCTTGTTGATCTCGACCTCGGCCGAGGTCAGCTCGGCCGCGCGCTGGGCGATCTGCTGCTGCAGGCTGGCGACCTGCGCCTCGTATTCGGCGATGCTGGCGCGGACATATTGCTCCTCCACCGCGACCATCGCTGCCGGCGTGTCGTCCGGCGCGACGAAGCCGGTCGGCCGGCCGTCGAGATAGGCGAGCAGGGCCGCGTTGCGGGCCTGGATGAGCCTCGAGGCCTGCAGGTTCTGGCGCGCCTGTGCCTCGTCGGCGGTCGCGAGCGTCGGATCGAGCTCGACGAGGAGCTGCCCCTCCTCGACATGCTGGCCGTTGGCGACATGGATGGCGCGCACCGAGCCGATCTCCATCGGCTGGATGGTCTTGACCTTGCTCGACGGGATGATCTTCCCGCTCGCCACCGCCACGACGTCGACCGTGCCGATGACGGACCAGACCAGAGCGGCCGTGAAGAAGCCGCAGGTCATCAGCAGCAGCATGCGCAGCCCGGGGCTCGGCGGCTTCTCCATGATCTCGAGGGCGGCCGGCAGGAACTCGTGGTCGGAGAGCGGCCGCCGGTTGCGGTCGGCCTCGTTCTGCATGCTCCAGCTCGCCCGCAGCACGGCCCAGTGCCTGGCGAGCGTCGGAAAGCGCTCGGCGACCCATGCCGTCAAGTGCTGCGCCCCATTTGCTTGGTATAGAGCTGGGCATAACGGCCGCCCGCGCGCAGCAGCGTCTGGTGATCTCCGGTTTCGGTGATCTCGCCGGCTTCGACCGTGACGATCCGGTCGCATTGCCGCACGGCGGACAGGCGGTGCGCGATGATGATGACGGTGCGGCCGCGGGCGATGCCGGCGAGATTGTGCTGGATGATCTCCTCGCTCTCGGCGTCGAGCGCGCTGGTCGCCTCGTCGAGGATCAGGATGCGCGGATTGCCGATCAGCGCCCTCGCGATCGCGATCCGCTGGCGTTGCCCGCCGGAGAGGTTGCCGCCCCGCTCGTCGATCACCGTGTCGTAGCCGTGCGAAAGGCTGAGGATGAAGTCGTGGGCGCCGGCGAGCTGAGCGGCGGCGATGACCCGCTCCATCGGCATCGTGGTGTCGGCGAGCGCGATGTTTTCGCGCACCGGACGATTGAACAGGATGTTTTCCTGGAGCACGACGCCGATCTGCCGGCGCAGCCACGCCGGGTCGACCAGCGCGAGATCAACACCGTCGACCAGCACCCTGCCCTGCTCCGGAACGTAGAGGCGCTGCACGAGCTTGGTCAGCGTCGACTTGCCTGAGCCGGAGGGGCCGACGATGCCGATCATCTCGCCCGGCTGGATCGCGAGCGTGACGCCGCGCAAAGCCTCCGGCGCATCGGGGCGATAGCGGAAACGCACCCGGTCGAAATTCACCGCGCCCTTGATCGGAGGAAGGCTCGCCCGGTTGGGATTGTGATCGGGCTCGGCCGGCGCGTTCAGCACGTCGCCGAGCCGATCGACCGAGATGCGCACCTGCTGAAAGTCCTGCCAGAGCTGGGAGAGGCGCAGGATCGGTTGTGCGACGCGCCCGGAGAGCATGTTGAAGGCAACGAGCGATCCGACCGAAAGGTCGCCGGCGATGACCGCCTTCGCGCCGAAGAACAGGATCGCAACCGTGGTCAGCTTGGACACCAGCTGGGTGAGATGGCTGCCCCAGTTCGCAAGCGTCGCGACCTGAAATCCGGTGCTGGTGTAGCCCGCGAACTGCTTTTCCCATTTGGCCCGCATCTGCGGCTCGACCGCCATCGCCTTCAGCGTGCCGATGCCCGTGACGCTTTCGACAAGGAAGGACTGGTTCTCCGCGCCGCGCCGGAATTTCTCGTCGAGACGGGCGCGCAGCGGCGGCGTCACGATCACCGAGATCGCGACATAGAGGGGGATCGACAGCGTGACGATCAGGGTCAATAGCGGACTATAGGCGTACATGACGGCGAAGAAGACGATGGTGAAGAAGAGATCGATCACGACGGTGACGGCATTCGAGGTCAGGAATTCTCTGATACGATCGAGCTCGCGCACGCGGGCAACGCTGTCGCCGACGCGGCGTGCCTCGAAATACGACAGCGGCAGGTTGAGAAGATGCCGGAACAGCTGCGCCGAAAGCTCGCTGTCGACGCGATTGGTGGTGTGAGCAAACAGCCAGTTGCGCAGCGCCGACAATCCGGTCTCGAAGATCAGCACTGCAGAGAGCCCTACCGCCAGCACGTCGAGCGTCGTCAGCGACTGGTGGACGAGCACCTTGTCGATGACGAGCTGGAAGAAGATGGGTGAAATCAGTCCCATCAGTTGCAGGAAGAAGGACCCGATCAGCACGTCGCGCAGCGGTCCGCGGTATTTCACGAGCGCAGGAATGAACCAGCTGATGTCGAAGGGGCGCGTCGCCCCCGCCATCAGCTCGCGCGTCGTCATGAGCAGCAGCCGTCCGGCATACCGGCCGCCAAAATCGTCCGCCGACCACACCTCGGGACGTCCGCCATTGCCGCGCTGGATCAGGAAGCGCGATCCAGCCGGCTGCTGGTCGATCTTGAGCAGAACGACGGCTTCGCCGCCCTCCAGTTCGGCGAGCGCAGGCAATGGGACCTTGTGAAGCGCCTCAATGGCCGCAGGCTTCACCTTGGCGACGATCTTCAGCCGCTTGGCGATCCGGGCGAGGTCCTCAAGCTGGTACGGCTCGCCCGGCGAGCCATGGTCATGAGCGATCTGACCAGCGTCGGCCGGGACACCAAGGAATTTGGCTACCAGAATGAAGGAAAGCAGCGACGCCGGAAGATCAGGATCATTGCCGCTCGTTATGTCTGCGGTCTCGTCAGGCGCTTTCGCAATCGCAATGGTCATGACCCAGACTTCACACCCAGCCAGAACAGCCTGAATCCCAACCGGGAACCATGCAGGATTTGCCTGGTCCCTCGACTCGCGCAGCAGATTGAGACAACAACCTAACCACGGATAACACGATCGCTTACATCTAACGTTGTTCAATGGGCAAGCCAAGCCCTCGTTCGTCGCTCCCGACGAAGGTCGAGGTGGCCATACGACCGGTCCGGCGGCGTGGTGGAGGCGCAGCAACGCGAACGCGACCGGCCGATCGGATGAAGGCGTCCCGCGTTTGACGTCGAGGTCAGGAATAATCGCGACGATGCGCGGCGACTTGCATCGATCGTCCGGGCCATTGCGGGCCCGAGCCGTCCGACGACAGTATCGCTGCGGGTCGCAAACACCTTGTGATGCAGGCGGTCGTCAGGCCCGCCCCGACGGCGCCCTGGGTGGCGCGCAAACCGGCACCGCCCGCATCGACGACAACCTCAAACGTATGGGCGATGAGCTTGCACGCCGGTGTCGAACTCATGTTGGCTCCCGACGCATCAGGATTGGATACCGACAGCCCGCGATGACATTTCGTTTAGATTAGATGTTTTAACTATCATATATTGACATTGTAACATGACTAGTTACGATAGAAGGATGACGTTTGGTGTTCGTTCGAATCGGGATGGTGGGGCGATCGATGATCACAGCGGCTCAATTGCGGGCGGCCAGGGTGCTCCTCGGCATCGATCAGCGACGGCTCGCAGAACTGTCCGGGCTTTCAGTGCCAACGATCCAGCGCATGGAGGCGAGTGAGGCCATGGTTCGGGGCAATGTCGATTCGCTGGTGAAGCTGATTACAGCTCTCGACACCGCCGGCATTGAGTTGATCGACGAAGGGGCTGTCAGTAGCGCCGAGGGGCGCGGGGTGCGACTGAAAGTCAATTCCGGATCGGCAAAAATCTATTTGAACAATCAGATAGAGAACAAAGCATCAAGCGGAATGAAGGCGCGCAGGTAATGTCGGCTGTCGTTTTGCAAATGCTGTGTGTTGCCGGAATGCTTGGATCGGCAGTTCTGGCGATTGTTCTGAGCCGCTCAACGATCGCCACGACCATCATCTACGGCGCGACATTAGCCGCGTCTGCGATTGCGTTGATAGGATCCATTCACTGGTTGCTGGGCGATACCGCGAACGCCGCCGATCTGATTCTGCCAATCGGATTGCCGTGGCTTGGCGCCCATTTCCGCCTCGACGGACTGGCTTCGTTTTTTCTCGTCGTCGTCAATCTCGGAGGGGCGTCGGCAAGCCTCTATGGTCTCGGCTACGGTCATCATGAGGAGGCGCCGCAGCGCGTGTTGCCCTTCTTCCCCGCCTTTCTGGCAGGAATGAATCTTGTGGTGCTGGCGGGTGATGCGTTTTCTTATCTGCTTTGTTGGGAATTCATGTCGCTCGCGTCCTGGGCGCTCGTCATGGCGCATCATCGTGAACCGGGCAACGCGAAAGCCGGTTACGTCTACCTCGTCATGGCGAGCTTCGGCACGCTCGCCCTGCTGCTGGCCTTCGGCCTTTTGGCGGGGCCGGCGGGAGACTACGAATTTGCCGCCATTCGCACGGCTCAACATACGCCCTACGTGGCCACGTTGGTGTTGATCCTGATGTTGCTCGGCGCAGGTTCAAAGGCCGGCCTGGTGCCGCTGCACGTCTGGCTGCCGCTCGCGCATCCCGCGGCGCCGAGCCACGTCTCGGCGCTGATGAGCGGCGTCATGACCAAGGTCGCGATCTACGGCTTCATTCGCGTGGTATTCGATCTCCTGGGACAGCCGAGCTGGTGGGCGAGTGTGATCGTGCTTTCTCTTGGCGGCCTCACTGCCGTCATGGGGATCTTGTATGCGATGATGGAAAAGGACCTCAAGCGCCTGCTCGCCTACAGTACGATCGAAAATGTCGGCGTCATCTTCGCAAGCCTCGGCCTTGCATTGGCCTTCCAGGCCAACGGCCTGAAGCTACAGGCCGCGCTCGCGTTTGCGGCGGCTCTGTTTCATGTTCTCAATCACTCCTTCTTCAAGAGTCTGCTTTTCTTCGGCGCCGGCGCCGTGCTGACCGCGACCGGCGAACGGGACATGGACAAGCTGGGTGGCCTCATTCATCGCATGCCGTACACAAGCTTCGCCGTTCTCGTCGGCTGTGTCTCGATCTCAGCGCTTCCGCCCTTCAACGGTTTCGTCTCGGAATGGCTCATGTTCCAGGCTGTATTGCAGAGCCCGGAGTTGCCGCAATGGGCGCTGAAGATCACCGTGCCTGCGGTCGGAGCTCTATTGGCCTTGGCGGCTGCGTTGGCAGCGGCGTGTTTCGTGAAGGCCTACGGCGTGACCTTTCTCGGGCGTCCGCGCGACGTGGCGGCGGAAACCGCAGAAGAAGTCGACCGCTACTCGCTTTCGGCAATGTTCATCCTCGCCGCACTTTGCTTGCTGGCCGGAATTCTGCCGGGGCTGGTGATCGACGCGCTTTCGCCGATCACGCTACAGATCCTCGGCGGCCGCATGCCGATCCAAGCCAACGAACCCTGGCTTTCGATCGCGCCGATTGCGGAGAGTCGCAGTTCATACAACGGGCTGCTTGTTATGGTGTTCATCGCGATATCCGCCTCAGCGGCCGTCGTCTTTATTCATCGCTTTGCCTCTCGTGCCTTAAGGCGGGGGCCGGCCTGGGGCTGTGGCTTTTCCGATCCGACACCCGCGGCCCAATATTCGAGCGGAAGCTTCGCTCAGCCTATCCGCCGCGTTTTCGGTACGCTCGTGTTCCACGCCCGCGATCATGTCGAGATGCCGGCCCCCGGGGATATCAGGCCAGCGCGCCTGCAAATCGAATTGCACGATCTGATCTGGGAGCGAATGTATGAGCCGATAGCAGGCGCCGTTGGCTTCTCTGCCGATAAACTCAATCGCCTACAGTTCCTGACCATCCGGCGCTATCTCAGCCTGGTCTTTGCGACCCTCGTCACACTCCTTCTGGTTCTCGCGATATGGTCGTGATGTCGGACATTCTTGTGCAAGGCATGCAGATGCTTCTGGTGCTGCTCCTGGCGCCGCTGCTGACCGGCTTTGTGCGCAAGATGAAGGCCCGCCTGGTGCGTCGCCAGGGAGCGTCGGTCTTTCAACCGTATCTTGATCTCCTGCGATTGCTCCGCAAGGAAGTGGTGCTGGCGGACAACGCCTCCTGGCTGTTCCGCGTGACACCCTATGTAACCTTCGCCGCGATCTGGGTTGCCGCCGCCCTGGTGCCGACGTTCGCTACCGGCCTCCTCTTCAACTGGACGGCGGACTTGATTGCCATCGTGGCGCTGCTGGGAAGTGCACGCTTCTTTCTTGCGCTCGCCGGGATGGACGTCGGCACCAGTTTTGGCGGCATCGGCTCCAGCCGCGAAGTCATGATAGCGGCGCTTGCGGAGCCGGCGATGCTGCTATTTGTATTTTGCACGGCGCTGATTGCCGGCTCGACCCAACTTTCGACGGTCGCAAATTTCATGGCCTCGTCCTATGTCGGCTTACGGGTATCGCTGGGAATGGCGATGATCGCGCTCATCATGGTGGCGCTCGCGGAGAACGCGCGAATACCGGTTGACAATCCCGCAACGCACCTGGAGCTCACCATGGTGCACGAAGCGATGGTTCTCGAATATTCCGGTCGCCATCTCGCAATGATCGAATTCGGCGCCTTCCTCAAACTGTTGCTCTATGTCTCGCTGATCGCGTGCGTGTTCCTTCCCTGGAAGATAGCGGTCTTCGGTACCGGGCCGTTTTCCTATGCCATCGGCGCCGTCGCCTACCTCGTCAAGCTCGCGGTTGCCGGCTTTTTCCTCGCGCTGTTCGAGACCGCCACGGCGAAAATGCGGGTCTTTCGTGTTCCGCAATTTCTCGGTGCGGCCCTCATGCTGGGCCTGCTCGGCACCCTCCTCCTGTTCGTGTCAAAGAGCTTCTGATGCAGATGCACAGCTTCTCCTTCGACGTCTCGCACACGCTGGCCGGCGGGCTCGTCCTGATCAGCTTCATGATGCTGTACCAGGACAGGCTCTATTCGCTGCTCAACGTTTTTGCGCTTCATGCCCTGGTGCTCGCGCTGTCCGTCGCTTGGCAGGCCTTTGTCCAGGACGCGCCTCATCTTTACATCACGGCTGCAATCGCGCTCGTCTTCAAGGCGATCGTCATTCCGGTGGCGCTGCATCGCATCGTCAAGCAGCTTGGGATACATCGTGACATCGAGTCCGCCGTGGGGATCGGCCCGACCATGCTGGCCGGGATGGCACTGGTTGCCCTCTCAATGGTGCTGATGCTGCGGGTGACCGCGGAGGCCGATCCATTGGCGCGCGAGGATCTCGCTTTTGCCTTGTCGGTCGTGCTGCTCGGACTTCTGGTCATGGTAACCCGTCGCAACGCCGTCAGCCAGGTCGTCGGATTCATGTCGCTCGAGAATGGGCTGGTGCTGGCGGCAACCGGCGCCAAGGGCATGCCGCTGGTGGTTGAGATCAGCGTCGCCTTCTCGATCCTGATCGCCTTCATCGTCATCGGCATCTTCCTGTTCCGGATCCGCGAACGTTTCGATTCCGTCGACGTCTCCGCGCTCGACGACTACCGGGGCGAACGGCGATGAACATAGCTTCATTCGATTCGGTCGCGGCCGTCCTGGTAATTCCGATCAGCTCGGCAGCGCTGCTCGCCGTTCTGCCGGGTTACCGGCTGACGGCACGATTGAACGTCGTGGCGAGCCTGGCGACATTTCTTTCGGCCCTCTCGTTGTTCGTCATCGAACGTCCGCCGCCGGGGCCGTACGTGCTCGTCGACGATCTCAACATCGTCTTCATCGTGCTCAACACCTTCGTGGGATTCACGACCAGCATCTTCAGCGCCAGCTACATCGCGCATGAACTGGAGACTGGGCGGTTGACGCCGGCTTATCTGCGTTTCTACCACGCCATGTATCAGACCATGATGTTCGGCATGAACCTAGCTTTCGTGTCGAACAATATCGGGCTGATGTGGGTCGCGGTGGAAATTGCGACGCTCACCACGGTACTGATGGTCGGCATATATCGTACCCACGCCGCTCTGGAAGCGGCATGGAAATATTTCATTCTGGGGAGTGTCGGCATCGCATTCGCCCTGTTTGGTACCATCCTGGTCTATATGGCGGCGCGTCCAGTCATGGGCGAGGGGCAGGACGGCATGGTCTGGACACTTCTGATCCAACATGCCGCGAATTTCGATCCTGCGCTTCTCAACGTCGCTTTCATATTCCTGCTGCTCGGCTACGGCACCAAGGTCGGTCTGGCGCCGCTGCACGCATGGCTGCCCGACGCCCACGCCGAAGGTCCGACGCCGATATCGGCGGTACTGTCGGGGCTGCTGCTGAATGTCGCGCTCTACGCGCTATTGCGCTTCAAGATATTGCTCGCCGCCAATCCGGCGGCAATCGCTCCCGGCCCCCTGATGGTGACGATGGGCCTGGTTTCGCTCCTCTTCGCCGCTTTCATGCTCTACCGCCGACGCGACATCAAACGGCTGTTCGCCTATTCCTCGATCGAACACATGGGCATCATCGTGTTCGCGTTCGGCATGGGCGGCCCACTCGCCAATTTCGCGGGGCTGTTGCACATGGTGATGCACAGCCTGACCAAGTCCGCGATCTTCTATGCCGTCGGGCATATATCGCAGATCAAGGGCACCCAACGAATCTCCAGGATCCGGGGCTTGACCGTGACCCATCCGGCGCTCGGCTGGGGTCTGGTAACGGGCGTCGTCGCGATCGCCGGCTTGCCGCCGCTCGGAATCTTCATGAGCGAATTCCTGGTCGTAAGCTCGACCTTCGCACGCCAGCCGCTGCTCGCGATCGTACTGGTGTTCGGGCTATTGTTGGCGTTCGGCGCTTTGACGTTGCGCCTGACGAGCGTCGCATTTGGCGAACCTCGAGGCAGCACCAAGTCAGCCGAGGCTTCCTACGTGCCGATGTTTGCCCATCTCTCGCTGGTTCTGATTGCGGGACTCTATCTTCCGGCGCCGCTCGTCACATGGTTCCAACACGTGGCACGCCTTCTTGGATAGTTTGGAGATCAACAGGATATGCCGTCGCTGATCGATCTCATGCTGGAGGGCCGCCCGGTCCAACAACACAGCCCGTGGCCGCGAGCTACAGTCGATGCTTCCGTTTGGACATTTGCGGCAAGCGAGCTGGCGCATGGACGCTGGAGCCTGCTTGGCCTTTGGGGAGAACCCTCAACGGTGCACATGGCGATTATGGATGGACATACGGCAGAAGTCGCCACCGTCAGCCTGGATTGCCCCGACCGCACTTATCCTTCGGTCGGCAAACACCACCCGCCGGCGCTTCGATTGGAGCGCGCCATCAACGATCTGTTTGGTTTGTCAGCGGATGGCTTGCCCGACACTCGCCCGTGGTTCGATCACGACTGTTGGGCCGTTCGCTTCCCCTTGGGAAACCGCATCAACGCGTTGTCGAAGGCATCCCCCTATCATTTCCTGTCGGTGGAGGCCGACGGTCTGCATCAGGTCGCGGTCGGTCCGGTGCACGCGGGAATTATCGAACCGGGGCATTTTCGGTTTACGGCCAGCGGTGAGACCGTGGCCCGGCTGGAGCAACGGCTGGGATATACCCACAAGGGTATCGAGGGGCTCATGACTGGAGCCAATCTTGAACGAGCTGTCCAGCTCGCCGGACGCGTGTCAGGCGACAGCACAGTCGCCTACGCCTTTGCGTTTTCGCGAGCGGCCGAAGCAGCCTTACAGCTTGTCGTGCCCGATCGCGCGGTTTGGCTGCGTGCCTTACTCGCAGAGCTCGAACGGCTCGCCAATCATCTCGGCGACATCGGCGCAATCTGCAACGACGCCTCCTTTACGCTGATGCACGCCCTTTGCGGCGTGTTGCGAGAGAGCATCCTGCGCGCGTCCGATACCGCATTCGGCCATCGATTGATGCGTGATATCATCGTACCCGGTGGCGTGACCCGCGACCTCACTGAGGAAGGGAGAGAAATCATCCAGACGACGCTGCATACCATCCGGTTGCGCTTTCCTGCTTTGGTCGAGCTCTACGACAATACGGCATCGCTACAGGATCGTACTGTCGATACGGGCGTACTCAAGACCGCTCTGGCTAGGCAGTATGCCGTTGGAGGCTACATAGGCCGCGCGTCCGGCCGCTCATTCGACGCACGCGGGACACTTGGGTATGCGCCGTATGACGCACTGCGCTTCGATGTACCGGTCCTGAACGAGGGTGATGTCAACGCTCGCGTCTGGATCCGCGTGCGCGAAGTTGAACAGAGTCTTTTGCTGATCGACCAGATATTGGACCGGCTTCCCGATGGCCCGCTGGGAACGCATGCGGCGCATCGGCGGGAGGCGCGGGAAGGCATGGCGATCGTCGAGGGATTTCGCGGCGACGTCCTGGTTTGGCTCCGCTTACGGGATGGCCGGGTCGAACGATGCCATCTGCGCGACCCGTCGTGGTTTCAGTGGCCGCTTCTAGAGGCCGCAATCGAGGGCAACATCATCGCCGACTTCCCGCTTTGCAACAAATCCTTCAATTGCTCCTATTCGGGCCACGATCTCTGAGGAACGGCACCAGATGCGCAAGCTGCTTTTTGAGAGCCTGTTTCGCCGGCCGTTCACCGAGCAAGCACCGTCACCGGACGATGCCGCGGTGACCGAGCTCGCCACTGCCGTCGGTCGCGCGGCACGACGGCGCCTCGGCCGAAGCCTCTCGATACGCGAGGTCGATGCTGGATCTTGCAACGGATGCGAACTTGAAATCCACGCGTTGAACAATGCCTACTACGACGTCGAGCGCTTCGGTCTCCGGTTCGTTGCGTCGCCGCGTCACGCCGATGTGTTGATGGTGACCGGACCGGTGACGAAGAACATGCGCGACGCGTTGGAGCGCACCTATCATGCGACCCCCAATCCGAAATGGGTCGTCGCCGTCGGAGATTGCGCCCGGGATGGCGGCTGCTTTGCCGGCAGCTATGCGGTGGTAGGAGGGGTCTCGCAGGTGGTTCCCGTCGATCTTCATGTTCCCGGCTGTCCTCCGCCGCCCACCACGATCTTGCAAGGACTTCTCGCCCTACTCGATCAAGCGGCCAAGAACACCGATTCCATTTGAGGCTCTCGCGGCGCCTTCGGCTATTCCAAGCCGGCTTGATCGCAGGGTGCGTTCAGATCGGGATAGTCCTCGCGATGACGCCGATCCTTTTCGCACAATATCGGGATGATGTTTCCACCGCGTCTAGTCGCGATCCAACGCGGTCGGGCTCATCGCTGGCTCCGCCATCGGCGGCCAGCAAAATCCGTGCGTGCTTGAGCTTGCGGGACGCATGCTTGCCGTGAGCAGCGCCCTGAGTTCGGTAGGCTCGATTCGCCTGAGTTCGACCCGATAGCGTGCATTCATGGCGTGCCTCTCGTTCGAGGTACACACGAACAACTGAATCGGATGGCCGGCGTGAGTCCTGCGGCAAAAACCTTCACGCCCAAGCAGGGGCAGGATCTGGCTTTTATCCCTCTATACCCGGCTGCATCGCAGGCCCGCGATCGAAACCGACATGCAGGAATATTTCCGCGTCAGCCCGCCGTCGGTTCACCAGATGGTGCTGACGCTGGAGCGCGCTGGCCTCATCAGAAGGCAGCCAAGGCCCCCTCGCAGCATCGAGATCCTCGTTGATCCAAAATTGCTGCCAGAGCTACTCTGACCCCAAGACCAACCGGTCATAATCCATGTGCAGTGCCACTAGGCGCCTCAAGGCGTGAGAAACCGCTTGCAAGTACGCTTGTCTTCAGCGTTTTCATCATCCTCGATCGAGAAACCCGCCATTCGAATGGCTCGAGGGGTTATCGCACCCGTTCCAAACTCCGCGGCGAAGAGGGCTTGGGCTGCTTCATGTTCTTCATTTTCGGCTTCGCGACGTGCTCCCTGAGACGGACGCCTCGACCACCGGCCGAACTCGTAACCCCCGGATTGATCAATTCGATCCCGGCATTCTCCAGGGCAGAAACCAATTTCATCAGAGAATCGACATTCCCACGGATAACTCCGTCACTTGCTTCCATGCGCTGAATGGTGGGGACTGAGAGACCGGCGAGTTCGGCCGTCTGCCGCTGGTCTATATTCAGGAGCGCGCGAGCGGCCCTGAGTTGATTGGCCGTGATCATGAAATGGCGGCCTTCGGCAAAATTCTCATCGAATATACGTACACCATCCAAATTACCGCTTCAAGCATCAATCTAGATACAAAATATATCATCGCCGATTCTCGCTGGCTTGAACCGGATTGAGAGGCCAGAAACCCGTATCGAATTTCTATCGAAGAATACGGGAAATCCTATCAACGGCACCCGAAGTGGTTGGTTCTTAGCAAATTACATGATAAGAGATGTTTAATGCATGCGTTCTAATGTCCATATCTTAAGGTCTTTGCCTGCCGTGAAACTGCTGGGGCGTTATCAAGGAACGAACGGACAGATCGACATCGTCGAGTGTTCATGGGATGGAACACGCGTGTACTTCGAGGAGGGCGTAAGGCAAAGTCAGGCCACGCCCGACGGAGAAAGTGTCTTCACCTATGTGAAGCTCATGGACGAACTTCTGTCTCGGTCCGAACAGATCCTCGTCCTGGGTTGTGGCGGCGGAAATCTCGCGACACGGCTGTGGCGTCTCGGCAAGAGATTGACCATCGTCGACATCAATCCGATCAGTTTCGTGCTCGCGCACAGGTATTTCGATCTACCGGACGATCTGCCGTGCATCGTTTCCGACTTTCGAAAATTCGTATTCGATGACCGCGCATATTACGACGGCATTGCCATCGACGTCGGTGGACCGGGATTCCGATACGCGGAGGAGTTTGACGCGGAGACCTGCGACGCCATCCGCGCCCGTCTGGCACCGGGCGGCCGGATCGTGATGAACGTAACGGTCGCACACGACATTGATCCGACACCCGACCGGATCGCAGCCAGACTCGCCGGTGAAGAATTGCAAACATGGATCGTCGATGAGCAATTCATCGAGGATCGCAATGCCGTCATCGCCTGCGTCCCCGAGACGACCTTGGGTTCACGGGCAGCGCTCGATCGCGTGATGCGCCATAGCCATGAACGCTGGGCGATCCGCCGCGGGAGATTGCGAAATCGCGATCTCACTAGTGGATCGCGCTAATGTCGCAGCTTCCGGCAGATCGACGTAGATAACCGGCACTGGGCTCGTCTCCTCCTTGGGGAACGGCTGGAAGCGAACTGGGACTCCCTCCACAGCGGCCGCGTAAATCGATCTAGAAAACTAAACGCCGTGGATGGTCCACCCTTTCGCACCACTGCTTGCCGGCAACAGATCGATCGTCCACGGCGTGTCCGGATCGTCACGGACCTTTGGCTTCGCGCGGAAGCCACGATACCCCTACGATCCCTCCTGCTATCGACGGTTCCCGCGCGCCAGATTCCGGGCCAAGAACATTCAGAGCATCGTCAACTCGCGCATGGCGTGCGACCACAAAAAACGCCGCACGAGACCCGTTCTGTTCTCGGTATTGCCGCTTGTAACGTATTGATGAGGAAGGATTTTTAAATGGTGGGCGCACCAGGGCTCGAACCTGGGACCCGCTGATTAAGAGTCAGCTGCTCTACCAACTGAGCTATGCGCCCGAAAGGCGGTGAATGCCTTGCGAGGTCGGTCGTTTAGCAAAGCGATCCGGGTCTGGCAAGCGATGCGGCGAATGTTTTCCAAGGGTTCGTCGATAAGCCCTGAAATGCGAAAAGCCGCTGGATTCCAGCGGCTTCGCCAAGGTTAATCCCGGGAAGATCCGGGGTGGCTCAGAGCCGGCCCTCGCGATCCCGGTCCGGGCCGCCGTCACGGTCGAAACGGTCGCCATGGAAGCGGTCCATGCCGCGCTCCATCATGCGGTCCATCCCGCGTTCCATGAAGTGGCGGTGCGGGCCGTCCTCGCCGCCGCCGAACGGGCCGCGGTGACGGGTCAGCGCGGCGAGGCGCCGCTTCTGGCCCTCGTCCAGGGTCTTGTAGAGGGGATCGGCGGCATCGGCGATCTTCTTCAGGGCCGCGGAGGAGGCCCCCATGTCCTCGGCATGCTGGCGCAGGCGGGCGACCGGATCCTCCGGCTTATCGGCGGCGCCGGGGGCGGCATTCATGCGCGCATTGGCGCGGTCGATGCGCAGCTTGGCGAACTCGCGCACGGCGGCCTCGACCGGCGGCCACAGCTTCTCCTGGTCGGCGTTGAGCTTCAGCCCGGCATGGACGGCGGCGATCCGCGCGTCGACGAAGGCGGCGCGGTCTTCCGGGTTCATGCGGACGTGGCGGAAGTGCTCCATCCACGGGCGATGAAATTGGGCATAGACCGCGCCCGAGCCGGCGATGCTGAGCACGGCGATGGCGGCGATGGTGAACTTCCTCATCCGAACCTCCTCTGGAAGGATGCGCTGAAGATGGGCGCCGCGCGCCTTGCGCGCAACTTACAACTTGGACAGGGAGGGCGTCCTTACGAAGATGTAACGCCTGATTTTACCTCCAGCCGCAACCGGAAATCATTCGCAACAAAAAGGGGCTTCCGCGCCTGGCACGGAAGCCCCTTCATTCATGCATCGTTTAGGTCAGTTCGTCGCGCTCTTCGATTCCTTCAGGAATTCGTCGATCAGCGGCTGACCGATGCGGCTGGCGGCATCCTTGTAGACCGGCTCCATCGCCTTGCGCATCGCCTCGCTCTGCTCCGGCGTGAGCTTGATGATCTCGCTCTTGCCGCTCTTCTTGATCTCGGCAAACGCGTCGTCGTTCTCCTTCTGCGACTGCGTGTTGTTGAAGTCGGTGGCTTCCTTCATCGCCTTCGACAGCTGGTCGCGAATGTCGGCGGGCAGATCGTCCCAGAACTTCTTGTTCACGATCACGACGTAGCCGATGTAGCCGTGATTGGTCTCGGTGATGTACTTCTGCACCTCGTGCATCTTCTGGGTGTAGATGTTCGACCAGGTGTTCTCCTGCCCGTCGACCACGCCGGTCTGCAGCGCCTGGTAGACTTCCGAGAATGCCATCACCTGCGGCAGCGAGCTGAGCGCCTTGAACTGGGCCTGCAGCACGCGCGAGGACTGGATACGGAACTTCACGCCCTGATAGTCGGCGGGTGTGACCAGCTTCTTGTTGGCGCTCATCTGCTTGAAGCCGTTGTCCCAATAGGCGAGGCCGGTGATGCCCTTGGAGTCCAGAAGCTTGAGCAGGCGGAGGCCGAGCGGGCCCTCCGTCACCTTCCGCAGCGTCTTCAGGTCGGGAAGGATGTAGGGCAGATCGAACACCTCGAACTCGCGGATGCCGAGCGGGCCGAATTTCGAATTCGACGGCGCCAGCATCTGCACGCTGCCGAGCTGGAGCGCCTCGAGCTCTTCCTTGTCCTTGTAGAGCGTCGAGTTCGGATAGACCTCGACCTTGACCTTGCCGCCGGTGTACTTCTCGGCGAGCTCCTTGAATTTTTCCGACGCCTTGCCTTTCGGCGTGTCGGTGGCCACCACGTGGCTGAACTTGATGATGATCGGCGATTGGGCCAGCGCCGGCCCGGTCAAGCCAAGAGCCAGTGCAGCGATGGACGCCGCGATCGCGAAGGTGCGCATAATCTCTCCCTGTTGTTATTTGGGCCATCCGGCGTACGGGTGACCGATCCTTGTGCCGGCTGCATCAATAGCGGCTGGGAGACGGAGTCGCTATTGGCCCTTAGCAGGGCAGCTATTCATCATGAATGCGAGCGCCGCTACGCGCCCCCTCTCCCGCTTGCGGGAGAGGGTGTCTCAACAACGGGACATACCCTGTGAGGAAAGAACCCTCACCCGCCGCCCTTCGGGCGTCGGCCTCTCCCGCAAGCGGGAGAGGCGAAGCCAACGCGCAGCAGCGTAAATGTCAGCTCGCCGCGGCCGTCGTCACCGTGTCGCGCTGGCGCTTCATGACGATCTTGTTGAGCGCGCCGAGATAGGCCTTGGCCGAGGCAACCAGCGTGTCGGGATCGGCCGCGCGGGCCGTCATCGAGCGACCGTCATGCGACAGCCGCACCGAGACTTCCGCCTGCGCGTCGGTGCCTTCGGTGACGGCATGGACCTGGTACAGCTCGAGCTTGGCCTCGTGCGGCACCAGGCGCTTGATGCAGTTGAACACCGCGTCCACCGGACCGTTGCCCTCGGCCTCCTCGATCTTGATCTGGCCGTCGACGTCGAGCTTCATGGTCGCGCGCTGCGGACCATGGGTGCCGGCGATCACGGTCAGCGAGGTCAGCTTGATGCGGTCGTGCGACGCCGCCATCTCCTCGTCGACCAGCGCCTCGATGTCCTCGTCGTAGATGTCCTTCTTGCGGTCGGCGAGCGCCTTCATCCGCGTGAATGCATCTTCCAGCTGGTTGGGTCCGAGCTTGTAGCCCATCTCCTCCAGCTTGTGCACGAAGGCATGGCGGCCGGAATGCTTGCCGAGCACCAGCGAGGACTGCTTCAGGCCGACCATCTCGGGCCGCATGATCTCGTAGGTGGAAGCGTCCTTCAGCACGCCGTCCTGGTGGATGCCGCTCTCATGCGCGAAGGCGTTCCGGCCGACGATCGCCTTGTTGTACTGCACCGGGAACGAGGTCGCCGCCGACACCACCTTCGAGGCGCGGGTGAGCTGCGTGGTGTCGATCTTGTTCCAGTAGGGGAATTTGTCGTTGCGCACGTTGATCGCCATCACGATCTCTTCCAGCGCGGCGTTGCCGGCGCGCTCGCCGATGCCGTTGATGGTGCACTCGACCTGGCGCGCGCCGCCGACGATGCCGGCCAGCGAGTTCGCAACGGCCATGCCGAGGTCGTTATGGCAGTGCACGGAGAACACCGCCTTGTCCGAGTTCGGCACGCGCTCGATCAGCGTCTTCATGAAGTGGGTGTATTCCTCCGGCACCGTGTAGCCGACGGTGTCGGGGATGTTCACCGTGGTGGCGCCGGCCTTGATGACGGCTTCCACGATGCGGCAGAGGAAATCCATCTCGCTGCGGGTGCCGTCTTCGGCCGACCATTCGACGTCGTCGATCTGGTTGCGGGCGCGGGCGACCATCGCGACCGAGGTGTCCATCACCTGCTCCGGGGTCTTGTTCAGCTTCACCCGCATATGCAGCGGCGAGGTCGCGATCACGGTGTGGACGCGGCCGCGTTTTGCGAATTTCACCGCCTCGGCGCAGCGGTCGATGTCGGCGGGATGGGCGCGGGACAGGCCGGCGATGACGGCGTTCTTGGAGCGGCGGGCGATCTCGCTGACCGCCTGGAAGTCGCCCTCGGAGGTGATCGGGAAGCCGGCCTCGATGACGTCGACGCCCATGTCATCCAAGAGCTCGGCGACCTCGAGCTTCTCCTCGAAGGTCATGGTGGCGCCGGGGCACTGCTCGCCGTCGCGCAGCGTGGTGTCGAAAATGATGACGCGGTCCTTGTCGGACTTGTTCACGGGGGCCATTGCAAATTTCCTTTTGAGCTTTTGCGCCGTTCAGTGCTGGGCGCTTGAGGTGTCCGATGATCTCGACCAACCCCTGAGCGCCCAGGCGCGTGGCGCCCAGCCGGCCCTCAGGGGCAAGTAAGAAGAAGCCCGCCAAGAAGGAGGGTGGGCAGCAGCGCGGCCGGGATCGTGGCGGCGGCCAGAGCCACCTCCCCCGAAATCCCATCGATTTGGCCGCGAATCAGCATTGCCAGACCCTTTTGAGCCCTCAAATCCTCGGTCAAAACCGTTGACGGTTGGTTGCCGGGAGGCCCAATGCGCCTGTTTCTAGACGAGAAACGGGCGCAACTGCAACGCCAAAAGATGGTCAGGGCGGCTGACCTACCATGGACGCGAGCTTGCTCCCGGCTATTGGGAAAAGCGAAACGAAGCCACGTCATTGGTGTCGTCCTGGCGAACGCCAGGACGACGATGGGAGACATTTGCGCACAATTGCCTCAACGCCGTCATTGCGAGCGCAGCGAAGCAATCCAGAGTCTTTCCGCCGTGACAGTCTGGATTGCTTCGCTACGCTCGCAATTGTCGATGTTCACTAATTCGCTGATTGGATCGCGGTGGTCTTGGTAGCGGCGAAGGCCTTGGAGCTATCCCGCGCGGCGGGCGCGGGCTCTGCTTTCCCAGCGGTCCAGCATCTGACCGAGTTCGCCGGTGGCCATCGGCACCGCCTTGCCGGTTTTTGCGATCTCGTTGGTGTTGGCCGGCGCGTTGGCGTGGAGCCAATCCGGCTCGGAATACTCCCGCCAGCGGCGCGCCTCCGCCCGCCTCTTGCGGGAGACGTATGCGCGGGTGAAATAGCCGGCCACAAATGCGATCGCGAGCAGCATGACCAGTACGACGACAGCTAACATCATGAGTTCCGGCCTCTTTCCCCCGAGGAATGTTCTGCCAGCATCGCGCGAGAGGTCAAGGCTTGACAGGCCCTAAAACCGGTCCCGGTTAGCCGCGCGCGGGCGGGACGAATTGTCGCCGCGGACTTTGCACAGCCGCAATGCGGCGATGTTGCGGCGTTCTCGCGGCGTCGCTTGGAGGATGCGAACCTGCCCCTCGCAACCGGACGCGGACCGGACTAACCTTCGACCCGTACGGCCGGATCAACCGGCCGGTCAACATGACCGGGAGGACGCGATGACACGCCAAGAGGCTCGTGACCACGAGCAGCGTGACCAGGATGCTGCGCTTTCACGACGAACACTTGTCCGGGGGCTTGCGCTCGGTGCCGCCGCCACGATGGCCGGCCCCGCGCTGGCCCAGACCGGACCTGCCGCCCCGCCAACGACGATCACCACCCCGCCGCGCGATTTCGGCCCCAACGGCGCGCCGACCACGTATTTCTGGGACCCCGACATCATCGCGGTCGATCCGTCCTTCAACGACCTGGCGCAGCCCAATACCGCGATCAAGCGCCTTCATACCGGCCTGTTGTGGGCCGAGGGCCCGGCGTGGAGCGCGCAGGGCCGTTACCTCTTGTGGAGCGACATTCCCAACAACCGGCAGATGCGCTGGACCGAGGACGACGGCCGCGTCAGCGTGTTCCGCTCGCCGTCCAACAACTCCAACGGCAATTCGTTCGACTTCCAGGGCCGTCAGCTCTCCTGCGAACATTTGACCCGGCGGGTGACGCGCTACGAGCATGACGGCACCGCCACGGTGCTCGCTGACTCCTATCAGGGCAAGCGGCTGAACTCGCCGAACGACATCGCAGCGCATCCCGACGGCAGCTACTGGTTCACCGACCCGCCCTATGGCGGCCAGCTCTATGAGGGCGAGCCCGACGTTGCAGGCGGCGCGAGCAATGCGGGCGGCAAGCTCAATCCGCGGATCGGACAGCCGGCCGGCTTCACACCGGGCAAGCGCGAGCTGCCGACCAACTGCTATCGCATCGATCCCACAGGCCGCATCGACCTCGTCGTCACCGAGGAGCAGGTACCCGATCCGAACGGACTGTGCTTCTCGCCTGACTACAAGAAGCTCTATGTCGCCTCGACCGGCAAGGGCCCGGGCGACACCGGCCCCGGCGGCAAGGGCGAGATCTTCGTGTTCGACGTCGGCACGGACAACAAGCTCTCCAACCTCAAGAAGTTCAGCGATTGCGTGATCGACGGCGTGAAGTGCGGGCCGGACGGCGTGCGCTGCGACGTCAACGGCAATGTCTGGGCCTCCAGCAATGCCGGCCGCGCCGTCGGCTATAGCGGCGTGACGGTGTGGTCGCCGGAGGGCAAGCTGCTCGGCCGCATCCGCCTGCCGGAAGTGTGCGGCAACGTCTGCTTCGGCGGCCCCAAGCGCAACCGCCTGTTCATGGCCGCGAGCCAGTCGCTCTATGCCGTGTATACGGCGACGCAGGGCGCCGGGCCGGGTTGAACGGCACAAGCCTTTGAGTGCGCCACGGCGCCGGCGTGCCTCGCCGGCGCCGAATTTTTTTTGGTCGCCTTGTCGATGCTTGAATCGGGCAACGGAGGTGACTTCCGGAGAGAGCGCGTGATAATTGAGCCATGGCAGACAAAATTCGCGTCGTTGTTCTCTATGGCGGCAGGTCCGGTGAGCACGAGGTCTCGCTGAAATCGGCCGCTTCCGTATTCAGGCATCTCGACCGCACCCGCTTCGAGGTGATCCCGGTCTCCATCGACAAGACGGGTCGGTGGCAATGGAACGACCTTCGGACGCTCGATCAGGCGCACGCGGCGGCCTTGCCGATCCTGCCCGATGCGCCGGAGATGCGGCTCGCCAGGGGACCTGATGGACGCGGCGCGCTCATGCCGATCACGCAAGGCGCCGCCGACCCGATCGAGATCGACGTCGTCTTTCCGGTCATCCACGGGCCGCTTTGCGAGGACGGCACCGTGCAGGGCCTGCTGGAATTGGCCGACGTCGCCTATGTGGGATCGGGCGTTCTCGCCTCCGCCGTCAGCATGGACAAGGATGTCGCCAAGCGGCTCGCCGAATTCGCCGGGATTCCGGTCGCGCCCTATCGCGTGCTCACCCGCAAGGCCTTCGTTCAGGACCGCATCTCATCGCTTGCGAAGGCGATCGAAGGTTTGACGCTCCCGGTCTTCGTCAAGCCGTGCAACATGGGCTCCAGTGTCGGCATTCACAAGGTCAAGACACCGGATGCGCTCGAAGCGGCGCTCGATGATGCGTTTCGGTATGACGTCAAAGTGCTGGTCGAACAGGGCATCGACGCGCGCGAGATCGAGGTCGCGGTGCTCGAGGGCGAGACGCTGTTCGCGAGCGTCGCGAGCGAGCTGAACCCCAACGCCCATCACGAGTTCTATTCGTACGAGGCGAAATATCTCGATCCCGATGGTGCACGGGTCGATCTTCCGGCCAAGCTCGACGCGGCACAAATGGAGCGCGTCCGGTCACTCGCCACCCAAGTGTTCGCGGCGCTCGAATGCAGCGGCTTCGCGCGCGTCGACTTCTTCCTCGACCGGAAAACCGGCGAGTTCTGCTTCAACGAGATCAACACCCTGCCCGGTTTCACGTCGATCAGCATGTATCCGAAAATGATGGAAGCCTCGGGCGTACCGTATGGCGAGCTGCTGACGCGCCTCGTCAATCTGGCGCTGGGTCGGCACCGGCAACGGCAAGCCCTGGAGCGGGGTTACGCGAGCTAGTCTTGCGGCGTCCGTGCGCTGAGCCGTCTCGCGGCATCATCACTCATCACCCGCCGCTTGATCTACGCCCTCGACGGCCATGCATGCCCGCCGACGGAATCTGCATGCCTGCGCGCGCGATGCGCGTTTCGCACTTTCCTGCCTGCAATTTGCGCAGCGCTGGACTGGTGCGCCTCTCACAATCCTGAATGCAGTTTCACTTGCCGGGAAAGCTTCCGCCGCTATAGTTGCGACACAATGGCTCACAAGAGGCCTGTTCAAAGGGAGAGAACAACATGAAGAAACGACTCTCTGTTGCATTGCAATTGGCGCGCGACACGGCCACGACCGGCGCGCCGAAAGACGTTGCCAAAGCCGACGTCGGGCGCCCAGGCGTCATCACACCCATCACAAGCTGATCGGGATTGCTTCCCCGGGCGTGAGCTCGGAAGCGTTCACATGCGGCTCCACGCAGCACCTTCCCTCCAAGAGGCAGCTCGTCTGCCCGGCTAATCATACATGCGAGCTTTCCAGATCCTGATCGATGGCTTTGCCATCAGCGCTCTCTACGCTCTCGGTGCCACCGGCTTCACGCTGATCTTCGGCGTCTCCGGCGTGCTCAACCTCTCCCACGGTGCCATCATGGTGGCGGCAGCAGTCGCCGCCTGGGCCGCCGCCAGCATCCTGAACGTCGGCACCTATGCCGGCGCGCTGATCGGAGTCGCGGTCGCCCTCCTCACCGCCTTTGCCACCTACTTCGCGGTGGTGAAGCCGATCCAGGATTCCCGGCGCATTCCGAATGAAGAGAAGGAGATTTTCGTCCTCACCGGCACGCTGCTCTGGGGCATCATGATCCAGGAGCTGATCGCCTATTTCTTCACCAACAACGCCAAGACGGTGCTGCCGATCGTCGAGGGCGTGGTCGAGATCCTGGGCGTGCGCACGCCGAGGAACGAGATCTTCACCGCGATCGTCTGCTGCCTCGTCATCGCGCTGCTGTGGCTGTTGGTGAACCGCACGCGCACAGGCAAGGCGGTGCTGGCAGCCTCGATGAACCCGCGCGGCGTGACGTTGCTCGGCCTCGAGCTGACCAACATCTACATCGTGGTCTGGGGAATCTACGGCATCCTCGCCGGCATCGCCGGCGTGCTGCTCGGCATGTTCCTGGGCGTCAGCTCGTACAGCGTCGGGCCGTTGACCGCGAGCGCGTTCTCGATCGTCGTGCTCGGCGGGCTCGGCAGTGTCTCCGGCTCGCTGATCGCGGCCTTCGTGGTCGGCTATCTCGAGACCCTGACGGCCTATCTGGTCTCGCCGGCCTATCGCACCATTCCGGCGCTGCTGCTGCTCGTGTTCGTGATGTACATCCGGCCCCAGGGCCTTCTGGGGAGGCGCTGAGATGACCGGCTTCTTTACGACCCGCCTGTTCTTCATCTCGCTCGCGCTGGTGGCGGTCGCGGCGACGCTGCCGCTCTACGTCTCCGGCTATGTGCTGGGGCTGCTCACCGTCGCGTTCTATTTCGGCGTGTTCGCGATGGCCTGGGACCTGCTGTTCGGCTTCGCGGGCGAAGTCAATTTCGGGCCGACCTTCCTGATCGGCGTCGGCGCCTACACCGCCGGCATCCTGAATGCGCAGTTCGGCTGGTCGGTCTATCTCTGCATCGTATTGGGGGCGCTGGCCTCCGTCATCGCCGGCCTCGTGCTGGCGCTGCCGGCGCTGCGGGTGCGCGGCCCCTATTTCGGCCTGACCACGCTGGTCGCGGTCTTGATGCTGCAAAACTTCATCGTGGTGTTCGCCGATCTCACCGGCGGCGAGATCGGGCTCACCATTCCTGACGTCATCACCATCAACGCCGGCGCCAATTACTGGATCGCGCTCGGCTTCATGACGATCTCGGCGGCGATCCTCTACGGCCTGTCCCAATCGCCGATCGGCCTCGTACTGCAGGCCAGCGGTCAGGATCCGGTGCAGGCCGGCGCGCTCGGCTTCAACATCGTCAAGCACAAGCTCGCTGCCTTCATCGTCAGCGCCTTCTTCTCCGGATTGTCGGGCGCGCTCCTGGTGTTCTACTTCGGCACCGCCTCGGTCGGCACCGTCGTCGACGTCGCGGTCGGCGTGAACGTGATCGTCTCGGCCGTGCTCGGCGGCCGGCGCACCGTGCTTGGCGCGGCGCTGGGCGCGATCTTCCTGATCGTCGCCGGCGAATTCCTGAGGCCCACCGGCGAGCTTGCGACCTTCATCGTCTCGGCGGTCGCGCTGCTCGTCGTGCTGTTCTTCCCCGGCGGCTTCCTCGGAGCGGCCCTCTCGCGCGAGGCTCGTTCGTGATGGATATGAGGCTTTCAAACCGGGCCGTGCTGGAAGTCCGCGGCCTGACCAAGCGCTTCGGCGGATTGACCGCGGTGAAGAACCTCGGCTTCGAGGTCAACGCCGGCGAGATCTTTGGCCTGATCGGGCCGAACGGCTCGGGCAAGTCGACCGCGATGAAGAGCGTGATGGGCATCGAGCGCCCGACCGCGGGCGAAGTGGTCTTCGAGGGCGAGAACGTCGCCGGCCTGCCCGCGCACAAGATCGCGCGCATGGGCTTTGGCATGGTGTTCCAGCACTCGCGGCCGCTGAACCGGCAGACCGTGCTGGAAAACATCATGGTGGCGCTGCTGCCGGACAGCCTGTTCATGCTGTTCCCGGACAAGGCGCTGGTCGAGCGCGCCAAGTGGATCGCCGCCCGCGTCGGGCTCGGCGGCGTGATGAACCGCCGCCCGCCGACGCTGCCGTTCGCAGACCTCCGCCGGCTCGAGCTTGCCAAGGCGATCGCCCGCGATCCCAAGGTGGTGCTGGTGGACGAGCCCTTCGCCGGCCTGACGCGGGCCGAGGTCGACGTCTTCTCCGACCTGATCCGCAGCTTTCGCGACGAAGGCCGCGCAGTGATGCTGGTCGACCACAACGTCAAGAGCGTCGCCGCGCTGGTCGACCGCGTGCTCGCGATGTATCTCGGCGAGGAGATCGTCACCGGCAAGGCCGACGACGTCATGAAGAACGAAACGGTGCGGAAGGTCTATCTCGGCGGCGCGATCGAGACCCATGCGCGGCCCGAGACCAGCTTCAAGGACAAGGTGCCGCTGCTCCAGGTCGAAAATGTCAGCGTGTTCTACGGCAAGGCGCAGGCGCTGGAGAACGTCTCGATCCACGTCCACGAGGGCGAGTTCGTCTCCATCGTCGGCCTCAACGGCGCCGGCAAGACCACGCTGTTCAACACCATCTCCGGCTTCCTGCCCTATAGCGGCGAGATTGTGCGCGGCGGCGACAAGCTGCGCGGCACGAGTCCAGCGAAGATCGCGCGCAGCGGCCTCGTGCAATGCCCGGAATCGCGCGAGCTGTTCGGCGAGATGAGTGTGCGCGAAAACCTCGATCTCGGCGGCCAGCACCTGTCCGACGACAAGCGCGCGGCGCAGCTCGCCTGGCTGTTCGAGCTGTTCCCGATCCTGAAGGAGCGCCAGGGCCAGATGGCGCAGACGCTGTCCGGCGGCGAGCAGCAGATGCTCGCGATCGGCCGCGCGCTGATGATGCAGCCGCAGATCCTGATCCTGGACGAGCCGACGCTGGGCCTTGCCCCCGTCATCCTCGAGCAATTGTCCAAGGCGCTGACGAAGCTGCGGCAGACCACGTCGATCACGGTGCTGCTCGGCGAGCAGAACGTCACCTTCGCGCTGCCGCACGCCGACCGCGTCTATGTGCTCGAACATGCACGGATCGTCTGGGAGGGCGACCCCGGCCGTTTCGCCGCGGAGGCCGGCGCTGATTTTCTTTAAGTCCGTCAACATCAACAAAAAACATAGAAAGGAAACGACCATGCGACCATCGACCATCCTGAGCGGCAGCTTCCTCGCCTCCGCGCTGGCGCTCTGCCTCGCCGCCCCCGCCTACGCGCAGTCGAACGATCCGATCAAGATCGGCGTCATCGCCGAGGTGCAGTCGATCGCCGGCGCGGCGACGCCGGGCGGCGCGCAGATCGCCGCCGACGAGATCAACGCCAAGGGCGGCATCCTCGGCCGCAAGATCGAGATCGTCACCTACGACAACAAGAGCTCCTCGGCCGACTCGGTGCGCGCGTTCCAGCGCGCGGTGAGCGAGGACAAGGTCTCCGCGGTGATCGCAAGCTATATCAGCGAGGTCGTGCTGGCGCTCGAGCCCTGGGCGGCTCGGCTGAAGACGCCGCTGATCACGCCGGGCGCCGCCTCGAACGAGATCACCAAGGCGATCCACAACGACTATGAGAAGAACAAGTACACCTTCCACGGCTATCTGACCTCGGCGGCGCAGGCCCAGCTCGTCTGCGACGCCGCCAAGGACCTGCTCGTCGACAAGCTCAAGTTCAAGACGGTCGCGATCATGAGCGAGGACGCCGCCTGGACCAAGCCGCTCGACGTCGGCTACGAGGCGTGCCTGCCCAAGGCCGGCCTGAAGGTCGTCGAGCACGTGCGCTTCTCGCCTGACACCACCGACTTCACGCCGATCTTCAACAACATCGAAGGCAAGAAGCCCGATGTGATCGTGACCGGCATCTCGCATGTCGGCGTGCAGCCGACGGTGCAGTGGAAGAACCAGCAGGTGCCGATCCCGATGTTCGGCATCAGCGCGCAGGCGCTGAGCCCGACCTTCTGGAAGGACACCAATGGCGCCGCCGACGGCATCCCGTCGCTGGCGGTGGCAACGCCTGATGTCGCCGTGACCTCGAAGACGAAGCCGTTCGCTGCCGCCTTCAAGGCCAAGTTCGGCTCGCCGCCGGCCTATACCGGCTACACCGCTTATGACGAGGTCTACTTCATCACCGAGGCGATCAAGCGCGCGGGCTCGACCGATCCCGACAAGATGGTCGCCGAGATCGAGAAGACCGATTACGAGGGCACGATCGGCCGCATCCAGTTCTACGGCAAGGACGACGAGTTCACCCACGGCCTCAAGTCCGGCCCCGGCGCCGTGACCGGTCTGGTCTTCCAGTGGCAGGACTCCAAGCAGGTCGTGGTCTGGCCCGAGAAGATCGCGGAAGGCAAGCTGAAGTTTCCGAATTTCGTGAAGCTGTCGCAGTAACCGGCTCGCGCCGGCATCAGGCCCATCGCTCCGCAGGGAGCGGTGGGCTTTTCTTGTCTTTCGCAGATGCGCTGTGCGGCGGCGCACCGCGTATCGACCTTGGGCGATGTTGACTTTCCGCCGTCCCGCTCCCCATACTTCGCAAAAAGATAACAACCAATCAAAAGACGGTCTTGAGGGAGGATAGGATGCCGACTTCACGCAGGCAGCTGCTGAAGAGCTCGGCGGCTGCTGCCGCCGCACTCAGCCTCGATTGGACAAGGGCCCAGGCGCAGGCCGAGACATTGCGCATCGGCCTGATCTACGACCTCACCGGCCCGTTCGCCGCCGGCGGCTCGGTCGCCTCCTCGGTCGGCGCGCAGATCGCCATCGATCTCGTCAACGAGAAAGGCGGCATCGGCGGCAAGTACAAGATTGCTCCAGTCGCCGCGGATTCCCAGAGCAAGCCCGACGTTGCGATCAACGAGGCCGAACGCCTGATCAGCCAGGAGAAGATCGACATCCTCAACGGCGTCTATGCGAGCTCGCATGCGGTGCCACTCGCGGCCAAGGTCGAGCAGCAGAAGAAAATCCTCTGGATCACGACCGCGGTCTCGACCGCCGTGTTCAAGGACAAGAACCTGCAATACGTGTTTCGCGCGCAAATCCATTCGGATCAATACGGGCAGGCCTTTGCAAGCTTCATCAACGAGCATGCGAAAGCCAAGCTCGGCATGGACCCGAAGGAGGTCAAGGTCGCGTTGATCCACGAGGACGGCCCCTATGGCGTCGGCGTTGCCTCTGCCGACGAGGCCTATGCCAAGCAGGCCGGCATCCAGGTGGTGCTGCGCGAGGGCTATTCGGCGTCCGCGCCCGATCTCTCGGTGCTGGTGACCAAGATCAAGCGCGCCAAGGCCGACGTGATCTCGCATGCCGGCTACAACCCGGACATCACCCTGTTCCTGCGCCAGGCCCGCGAGAGCGGGCTGCGCTTCAAGATGCTGTTCGGCGCCGGCGCCGGCTACAGCCAGCTCGACAAGCTGCGCGCGACCTTCGGCCCCGACATCGACAATTTCTGCAACATCGATCCGGTGCCGGCGCAGCTGCTCGATCCGGCAAAGCTCGCACCGGGCATGGGCGAGCTGATCAAGACCATGGTGGCGCGCTACCAGGCCAAGACCAGCGCCACCGACGTGCCACCGCATTGCTCGATGGGCTTCAACCAGACCTGGGTGCTGCTCAACAACGTGCTGCCGGTCGCCAAGGAAAAGTACGGCAGCTTCGAGCCCGAGGCCATTCGCAAGGCCGCGCTCGACGTCGACATCCCCGCCGGCGGCACCATTCAGGGCTATGGCGTGAAATTCTTCCCGCCGGGCACGCCACTCTCCGGCCAGAACGAACGCTCGACACCGGTGGTGATGCAGAACGCCGGCGAGCACATCTCGGTGGTGTGGCCGACGAACATCCGCACGCAAGACCCGGTGTTTCCGCTGCCGAAGGGCTCGACTTACGGGACGTAGGGAAAGTTATCGCCGCAGCGGGACTGCGCTCCCTCGCCCCGCTTGCGGGGAGAGGGTTGGGGTGAGGGGGAGTCTCCACGGGGGCGGTGACCGTCGGACTCGCGGAGAGTCCCCCTCACCCGGAATTCAAGCTGCGCTTGAATTCCGACCTCTCCCCGCAAGCGGGGCGAGGTGAACTGCGGCTCCGCCGGTGGCCTACAACACCACCCGCCGCCCCTCTTCCGCGGCCCAATACCCCGCATAGTTCACCTTGATCGTCTCGTAGGCCAGGGCGAGGTCCGACAGCGGCTGCCGACCGGTCGCGGCGCATTCCATGAAATCCTGGATCTCCTGCAAATACCCGCGCGTCCACTCCTCTTCGAGGCAGACATATTGCCAGCCGGTTTTGCGGTCGACCTTTTCGGTGATGTAGACGTTTGCGAGCTTCTCCTCAGAGGTCTGGTAGCTCATCAGATGCGTGTTCGGCGTGATGTTGGCGAACAGCGAGCCGCCGGACGTGTAGGTCTCGACCAGGTTGCGCACGCCGCCCATGATCATGTCGCCGGAGAACACGGTGGCCTTGGTGCCGTCGGAGAACGTCGCCGTCAGCGTGCCCCAGTCCTCGACATCGACGGGGTTGGCCTTGATGTAGGTGCGCTCCTCCGGCTTCAGGCTGGCTGTGACGTTGCCGACATCGCCGGTGACGCTGGCGACGCGGATGGTCTCGCCGCGCGCCCTGGCCTCGACCTGCTTGAGATAGAGCACCGCCGAGAGCGGGTGGCAGCCCATGCGGATCAGCGAGCCGCCGCCGGTCATCGCCCATTGCGCTGCATGCGCCGCGTGGGAGCCGGAATGGCTCTCCTCGCCCTTCATGAACAGGATCTTGTCCCTGGTCGCCTTGATGATCTCCGCGGTCTTGGTCACCGCGGGGGCGTAGATCCAGTCCTCGGCATACATGAAGAGTTTTCCGGTGCGCTCGATCGCGGCGCGCGTCGCGTCCATCTCCTCGAGCACGCGCTCATACATCAGCGCCTTCGGCACGTGCTTGCCGATCGGCTGCTGGTCGCCCTCGCGACCGAAATAACCGGCAAAGGGCTTCTCGCAGATCACGTGCTTGCCGGCCTGCATGCTGGCAACGATCATCCCGGCGTGGAGATTGGGCGGGGTGCAGATGTCGATGACGTCGAGCTCGCGATCTGCGATCAGCGCGGCGAAGCTGCGATAGACGCGCGGGATTGCGTGACGGCCGGCGAATGCGACGACATGGTCCCCGCGCGCGGCCACCGCCGCGACCTCGACGTCCACGCCATAGACGCGCCGGAACGCGTACATATGCAGCTCCGACACGAAGCCGCAGCCGACGAGTCCCACCCTGATCCTGGCCATAGCGCCCCTCACCCTTGCCTTGGGCGGCACTATAGCGCGGTTAGAGGCCTATTCCACCGAGACGCGCACCACGCCGGCGCTCATCATGCCGAGCGCACGAGCGGCGGGCACGGAGAGATCGACGATACGGCCGCGGATGAAGGGGCCGCGATCATTGACGCGACACTGGATCGAGCGGCTGCCGTAGGACACCCTCAGCACGCTGCCAAACGGACGCGTCCGGTGGGCGCAGGTCAGCTCGGTGCCTTTGCCTTTTCCGTACCCGTAATATGAGGCAAGTCCGCTTTCGGCATGCGCCAGAGAAAATGTGGCAAGACAAAACAATAAAGTGGTCAGCGCTCGCACGGCACCGCTCCCCGGTTGGCCCTGCCCCGCGCTGCAAACGTCGCCTTGTTCCCCGAAGTTCCGGGAACACTGCCGGGTCACCCCGGCAGTGCGATCACACATTGTTACTGTTTGTGAAACACCAGCGTGCGCAGCTCGATGCTCTCACGCGGCGGCGCATCGGCGGGCGTGGTCGGATCGACGAAGGCAGTGTGGGGCCCGAAGCGGGTGCGGCCGTCGGTCGCCGAGTCGTAGCACTTGAGCAGCAACGCCTCGTCCGGCGTCATCTCCGGGAAATAGAACCAGCGATGGTTCGGATTGTATTTCACCGAATAGGTCTCGCCGCGGCGGTTGGGATAGATCAGGTCGGAGGCGACGAGATCCTCCGGCGCGACCGTGGTGCCGTCGGCCATTGCGAGCGGCGAGTCGCGCAAGGGACCGCGGATCGGCCGCCACAGATTGATCACCTGCACACGCCCCTTCAGCAGCTCGTCGGCCTCGTCAGGCAGATGCTCGCGCACGCGGTTGGCGCCGGAGACGGCGGTCTGGTCGACATGGACGCGCGTCGCCGGCTGGCGCGGACCACCATCGCGAATATCCGCCGCGCCTTCGACGCGCTTGCGCACGGTATGGTCGAAGATGAAAACGCGATCGGCCTTCAACGTCGCCCGCAAGAAGGCCTCGGCGGCGGGATAGTAGACCGCCCTCACCTCCGCGTCGTTGTAGAAGTCCTTCACCTGGGTCGGATGGCGCACCAGCGCAAAGCCTTCGCGATCGAGCGAGATATTGTCCGCGATCAGTCGCGCGTCGAAGATCGGCACCTGATGCGGCTCCGGCAGCGACGTGCTTTTCGGTTCGCCCGGCGGCGGATCGAAGGCGTAGGTGCGCGGCTTGCCCGGTGTCGGCGCGAGGTAGTTGAGTTCGGCAGTGACGAAGGGAACCGATTCGATTCTTGTTTCTTGCAGGCCCATGGCCGGTCTCCCGATGTGGTCGTCTGTTTGATTTTTGACGGGGTGCGTGCGGCTGCAAGGGAGGTGGTGCAAATAGCAATGCAGCTGTTGTTGAGCGGAGGGAACGCAGAACGAATCTGTCGAGAACGGCGGTCGCTCTGACTACGTTCTTCTCGCTTCACGGATGCTTGAGGGGTTCGTCAGCCCTCGCAGCCCACCGCCGTCATTCTGGGGCGCCCGCAGGGCGAGCCCGGAATCCATCGGGCCGCAGTCTTTGTAGATCAATGGATTCCGGGCTCGCGACTTCGTCGCGTCCCGGAATGACGCCGGCGCAGCGTTTCACGCTGCAGCGCGTCCGGGACACGAGCCCTGCCTACAGCCCCGCCTTGGCGATCGCGTCCGCAAAGGAGCGATCGACGATCTCGGACGCATCGAGCTTCTGCTTGATCAGGCCCCAGCGAAAATAGAGGTCGATGGTGCCCTGCTCGTCCGCGACCACGCCGTCATCGATTGGCGCGATGCGGATCTTTGCGCGCGACAGCCAGTTGAGCGGCACGGCGGTCGGGATGTTCATCAGCCTGCCCCAGGTCTCGGCATAGCCATTCACATTGTTCAGCGACCAGGCCCGCGCGGCGGTCAGGCGGCGGATGAAGTCGGTCAACTCGGCGCGCTTGTCGCGGATGGCGTCGGGCCGCGCCACCTGGAAGCTCAGGCCCGGCGTCAGGCCTTCCGAGGTGATGATGCGACGCGACTTGAACAGCACCTCCTCCTGGCTCACGTAAGGCTCCCAGGTCGACCACGCATCGACCGAGCCCTGCGTGTAGGCGATCTTGGCATCCGATGGCGCCAGGAACGCGATCTGCACGTCGGACGCAGCCCAGCCGTTCTTCTCGAGCGCGGCGAGGATCAACTGATGGCCGATCGAGCCGCGGCCGGTCGCGATCTTCTTGCCGCGCAGGTCGGCGAAACTTTTGATCGGCGAGTTCTCGGGCACGAGGATGGCGAGCCCCTCGCGGGTCTGCCGGATCGCGGCGATCGCCTTCACCGGCGCACCGGAGGCGGCGGCAAAGGTGAAGGGCGCATCGCCAACCAGCCCGGTCTCGATCGCACCGGCGCTGAGCGCCTCCAGCAGCGGTGCGGCGGCCGGAAACTCCTTCCACTCGATCTTGTAGGGGACGTCCTTGAGAACGCCTGCCGCTTCCATCACGGCCTGCGCATTGCCCTTCTGGTCGCCGACGCGAAGCGTGGTCTGCGCTACCGCCAGTTCAAGCGAACCGAACAGCAGCGCACCGGCCAGCATGAGGCGGATCATTCCGCCGCCACGCCGCGAACGGCCTGGCGCTTGGCGACGAGTTGGCGCGTCAGCGGGATCAGCTCACGGCCGTATTCGATGGCATCGGGAAGCGGATCGAAGCCGCGGATCAGGAAGTGGCTGACGCCGAGGTCGTAATAATCGCCGAAGACCTCGGCGACCTGCTCGGGGGTGCCGACCAGTGCGGTGGTGTTGCTGTTGGCGCCGGTGAGCTTTGCGATCTCGGTCCAGAGCCGCTTGTCGATCCGGCTGCCCTGGTCGGCGAGCGCGAGCAGGCGCCGCGCGCCGGCCGTGGCGTGGCCGTCAGCGGGCTTGCGGTAGCCGGTCTTGTCCTGGAGCGCGGTGGCGCGCGCCAGAATCTCCTCCGCCTTTTCCCAGGCCTGCTCTTCGGTGGGCGCAATGATCGGCCGCACCGAAAGGCTGAAGCGCGGCGTCGGCCGCCCCTGCCTGACGGCGGCGTTGTGAACGCGGGAGGTGACGTCGCGCACCTGCGCATAGGACTCACCCCACAGCGCAAAAGTGTCGGCATGCTTGCCGGCAACTTCGATCGCGGCGTCCGAGCCGCCGCCGACGAAGGTGTAGATGCCACCCTTCTGCAGCGGCTTCACCTGCGAAAAGCCGTTCTCGACTTTGTAGTACTTGCCGCTGTAGTTGAACGGCTTCTCGCTGGTCCATTCCAGCCGCACCACATCGAGGAATTCGCTGGTGCGGGCGTAACGCTCGTCCTTGTCGTCGAGCGTGTTGCCGTCCTGCCTGAGCTCGGTCGCATTGCCACCGGTGATGACGTGCAGCGAGACGCGGCCACCATAAAATTGGTCAAGCGTCGCGAGCTGGCGCGCCAGCAGCGTCGGGGCGGTGAAGCCTGGACGCTGCGCGATCATGACCTTGAGCGATTTGGTGATGGTCAGGACATGCTGGGCGACCTGCAACGCATCCGGCGTGGTCGAATGGAACGCCAGCAGCGCACGATCGAAACCGGCAAGCTCATGCGCCTTCGCCACTGTCTCGATATAGGCCGGATCGAGCACCGGACCCTGTCGCACGATGGTCTCGGAAGCGTTGCTGTTAGCGATAAAGCCGATGAACTCGACCGACATGATCGTCTCCCTGATTGTTTGGCGGAAACCTAAAGTCCCAATGCGGCACGGCCGAGGCCGAGGCGCGTGGAATCGTCCTGCGGCGTGTGCACGCGCCCGCACAGGACGTCGCGATAGTGCCGCTCCAGCGGATTGGCGCGGGAAAGGCCGCGATTGCCGGTCAGCGACAGCGCATCCTCGACCGCGGCAACGGCATTGTTGGTCACGGTCAGCTTGATGACGTTGGACTCAGCGGCGGACAGCGCTATGCCGTCGTCGAAATCAGCGGCGAAGGACGAGATCAGCCGCGCATTGACCGCGAGCCGGGCCTCGATGGCACCGAGGATTTCCTGCGCGCGGGGCAACGTCGCGAGCGGCGCGCCGAGGCTGGCCGGGGCGCGCTGCTTCAGGAACGCGATCAGCCAGTCGCGCGCCGCGCGCGCGACACCGTCATAGATCGCTGCGACGAAGACGGTGTGCACGGTCGCCTGCGTGACGTCGGGCGCACGCCAGTCCGCCGGCTTGCGAACATCGACCTCGGCATCGAGCGGGATCACGACGTCGTCGAAAATGACGTCGTGACTGCCGCTGGCACGCAGGCCGTGATGGTCCCAGGTCTCGACGATGCGGGTGCCCGGCAGGCCTGCCGGCACCAGGAACTGCCCGACCCGCGGCTCCGCCTCGTCGGTGCGGGCCCAGACCAGGTACCATTTCAGGATCGGCGAACCCGTCGAATAGATCTTGTGGCCGGAGAGCCGCCAGCCCGTCTCGGTGCGCCGCGCGATCGTCGCCGGCAGGCCGCCGCGCGCAGGCGAGCCGAGTTCGGGCTCGACCCGCAGCGCATTGACGAGCGCGAGGCCTTCGACGGTCTCGCGCGCAAGCTTGCGCGACAGCCGCGCCGGCCAGGTCGGGCTGCGCGCCATGACGAGATGATTGATGTAGTGCATCGACAACACCAGCGCGGTCGACGGATCGGCCTTGCCGACGATGCCGATGACGCGCGCGGCGTAGCGTGCGCCGGCGCCGGCCCCGCCATGAGCTGCAGGAACCGTCAGCGACAGCAGGCCGGCCTCGGAGAGCTCGCGAAAATTCTCGAACGGAAAGCTGCCGGCACGGTCGTGCTCGGCCGCGCGCGCGGCAAAGGCTTCGGAGAGCGCCTCGGCGCGTGCAATGTAGTCGGGCTCACTATGGGCCGCACGGCCTTTGGCTATGGAGGTCACCATGTGGCATCCAATCCCAGAAGGCCGAGGATCTGGCGGCGCAGGTCGGCCAGATACGGATCGCCGCGATGACGCGGATAGGGCCGGTCGACGCGGATGTCGGCTTTCACGCGCGCGGGGCGATCGCTGAAGACGATGACGCGGTTGGCGAGCACCAGGGCTTCCTCGGCATCGTGAGTCACCAGCAGCGTGGTGAACCCCTTGCGCTGCCAGAGCGAGACGAGCTCGGCCTGCATGGTGATGCGGGTGAGCGAGTCGAGCTTGCCGAGCGGTTCATCGAGGATCAGGATCTTGGGATCGTTGACCAGCGCACGCGCCAAGGCGACACGCTGCGCCATGCCGCCAGAGAGCTGGTGCGGATAGGCCTTGCGGAAGGACGACAGCCCAACGAGATCGAGCGCGTCATCCACGCGCTGCCGCTGGCTCTTGAGGATGCCCTGGGCCTCGAGGCCCAGGGCGACGTTGTCCCAGACCGACCGCCAGGGAAACAGGGTCGGATCCTGAAACACGACGACGCGCGAAGGATGCGGACTTCTGATGCGGGACTCGTCCTCCCGCAGCCTTCCTGCCTTGGGCTTGTCGAGACCTGCGACGAGCCGCAGCAAGGTCGACTTGCCGCAGCCGGACGGGCCGAGCAGCGCGACGAACTCGCCGGGCTCGACCGAGATGCTGACGTCGCTGAGCACCGGCAGCTCGGCACCGTCGATGTCGAAGGCGTGGCTGACCTGCTCGATGTCGAGCGCGGCGCCGGCGGCGGGATGAGTGGCGACTTCGGCCAGTGCGGCGGCGGCTACCATTTCACGGTCCCCTTCTGCCAGACCAGCAGGCGGTCGCGGATCGCGAACAGCAGCGTGATCGCGCCGGAGCAGAGCAGCGACATCACGATCAGCGCTGCGTACATGTTGGCATAGGCGGCCCAGCCCTGCGCCCATTGCAGGTACCAGCCGAGCCCGGCCTTGACGCCGATCATCTCGGCAACGACCAGCACGGCGAAGGACGAGCCGAGCCCCATGAACAGGCCGACGAAGACGTGCGGGAGCGCGGCGGGGATCGCGACCTTCAGCACCAGGAAGGACGGCTTTGCGCCCAGCGTGCGCGCGACGTCGTAATAGGCGTTGCTGACGCTCGCAACGCCCGACCAGGTCAGCACGGTGACGGGGAAGCCGGTCGCCAGCGCGATCAGGAAGGTCGAAGCACTCCAGCTCGACGGGAAGGTGAAGAAGGCAATCGGCAGCCAGGCGGTCGCCGGCAGCGGGCCGATGAAGCGCAGCACCGGATGCACCCAATAGCCAACCGCGCGCGACCAGCCGATCGAGACGCCGGTCAGGAAGCCGATCGTGGCGCCGATCAGATAGCCGCCGAGCTGGAGCTTGACCGAGGCGAACACGCTGTCGAGCAGCTTGGGCAGGTCGTCGGTGTAGACTTCGATGATCGACTGCGGCGGCGGAAAGAACGGCAGCGGCAACCAGGCGAATTTTGCGGTGGCAACTTCCCACAAGGTCAGGAAAGCACCGAGCGCGACGAGCCAGGGCGCGCGCTGGTGCAACGCCTTGCCGGCCGAGCCGAGATAATCGGCACCGACCGTGCCGAACAGCGCGACGGCCGCGATGACGAGGGCGGCAATGCCGAGCGAATGCGTGCGCGACCAGTCGCCGACATCGTCCCACCACAGGCAGGACAGGCCGAAAACGATCCAGGCGACGCTGGCGAGAACGCCGACGCCGGATTCCCGGACCCAGCCCGCAAGCAGCGGCGCGCGCGACAGGCGCGGCGCGCCGGAGGCGAGGCCGTCAGACAGCGAATACGTCGACATAGATGCGCTCCGCGAATTTGGCAGTATCGGTGCTCTGCTTGAAGACCTGCACGCTCTTCAAGTCGTCGGCATAGGCCTTGAGCTCGCGCTTCAACACCTCGCCGACGGGATGATGATGGTGGGTGTGGTAGCGCACCATGCCCTCGATGTCGGCGAGCGTCGCCGTCTTCGGCGCGTAGGGCTGGAACGACTTCGCCGTGACGGACGGATTTTGCGAGGTGAACATCGCGGCATCGAGCAGCGCCTGCGTGATGGCGCGCGCGACCTGCGGCTCCTCGCGCACCAGGCTGCCGCGCAGGCCGAGGATGCAGCAGCTCTTGTCGCGATATTCGCCGTCGAGATTGGAGGCAACCTCCTTGTACTGGGTGTCCTTGAGCCACAGATAGCCAAGCGGATCGGACGACAGGAAGGCCTGCACCTCGCCCTTCTCGACCGCGACGTTGAGAAGGTTGCCGGGATAGGCGCGCCAGTCGACGTCCTTGACCGGATCAATGCCGAGCCGGGCGAGCTGGATCGAGAAGAAGTTCTTGTCGGGCCCGGCGAGGTCACCGACTGCGACGATCTTGCCCTTGAGATCGGCGAGCCTGGCAATGCCGGAATCGGTTCGGGTCAGGACGCGCATGCAGCCGCCATGGGTGCCGGCGGCGATCTTGACGTCAAAGCCCTGCTCCAGCGGCTTCAGCCAGCGCAGCGCCATGCCGAGGCCGGCATCGCTCTTGCCGGTCGCGATCGCCTCAAGCAGTTGGTCGGTCGAGCCGGAATAGTTGACGAGCTCGACGTCGAGATTGTGCTTCTGGAAGAAGCCGTGCTCGATGGCGACCGGCACCGGCGCGAGACACACCGCGCCGGCGTTCCACGACAGTTTCAGCTTGCGCGGCGCGCCGGTGAGTGCGGGGCTATCTGCCGCCGTCCGGCACAACGGAAACTCCGAGAGGTCGACACCGGGCGCGATCGCCTGTGGCGCGAAGGCCTGTGCGCCGAGCGCACCGAGCGGCGCCGCGAAAGCCGCAGCCAACCCCGCCTGGAGCAGATGGCGCCGGTCGAGCCCCGATCCGGCGCGCTTGTTCTCGTTGTTCATCGGCCCCTGGCTCCTGCGCTGGCACGTCTCCGCCGTTTGCGCAACGAATGCCGTTGCGCATGTTCCGTGCGGAGCTGCGTTGAGAGAAAGTTTTTCCGTCGGCGCTTCCGGCGCCGCGTTGATGCGATGCGCAAATCATGCGGCGCGCCTGCCGCATCGTCAATGAAATGGAATTTCGAATGTGGCGCGAAGCAAAGTCATTCTCTCCACCGGCGCGTGCAGGAACGATGAAACGATTTCCGCCGATGCATCGGTTGGCAGAGAGCCCTTGCGACTCCCTCCCCTGCTTCATTGTTGCGCAGCATCGGCCGCGCACGCCGCACGTTCTCGAAAACAACGCCTCGCTGAAACGTCCTTGCCTGGCGCAGGCGCAATACGGACGGCCATTTCATTGACTGCGCATCGCGCGCTCATAGACTTGATCGTCCCGCTGCATCGTTCGCTCACGCGCCGTGAGCAAACCAACAAGACAGATCAAGCAAGACAGATCACATGAGCATCAACTCCCACGATCATTCGATCACGCGCCGAATCGCGGCCTCGCTGCTGGCCGCCGCCATCACCTTGTCGACCGCGGCCGCATCACTCGCGGCCGACACCGTCGTGCTGCGCGTCGGCGACCAGAAGGGTGGCAATCGCTCGCTGCTGGAGATCTCCGGCTACGCGAAGGACCTGCCCTACAAGATCGAATGGTCGGAATTCCCGGCCGCAGCGCCGATTCTGGAAGCGCTCAACGCCGGCGCGCTCGACGTCGGCTACACCGGCGACCTGTCCTTCCTGTCGGTCTATGCGGCGGGCGCGCCGATCAAGGCGATCGGCGGCACGCGTTCGGATGCGAAGACGCAGGCGATCCTGGTGCGGCAGGATTCGCCGATCAAGTCGGCCGCCGACCTCAGGGGCAAGCGCCTCGCCGGCACGCGCGGCGGCTGGGGCCAGTTCTTGATCGACGCGACGTTGGAGAAGGCGCAGATCAAGCTGGAGGACGCGACCTTCGCGCCGCTCGGCCCCGTGGATGCCAAGGTCGCGCTGGTCGCCGGCTCGATCGACGCCTGGGCGGTGTGGGAGCCCTATGTTTCCTTCGCGACGCTGAAGGACAAGGCCCGCGTGATCGCCGACGGCGAAGGCCTGACGCCGACCATCACCTTCATCGTCGCCTCCGACAATGCCATCGCCACCAAGCGCGCGGCCGTGCAGGACCTGGTGCAGCGGTTGAACAAGGCACGGCTGTGGTCACTGGATCATGTTGCCGAATACGCCAAGAGCACGGCCGAGCTGACCAGGCTGCCGGAGGACGTGCTGCTGTCGGCCTACACCGCGCAGCGCACCAGCCCGATCGTGATCGACGAGAACATGGTGAAGGAGATCCAGGCAGCTTCGGACCGCTCGACGCGCTACGGCATCCTGCCGAAGAAGCTCGACGTCAACCAGGCCGTCGACCGCAGCTTCACCGCCGCGACCGCGGGATCGAATTAGGCGGAGCCGGCGGGATGCGCAGGCTTCGCCTCAAGGCCGGCCCGCTGCATCTCGCCGCGATCGTGCTCGCGCATTTCGCCTGCATGAGCCTGATCGTGTGGCTCTCGCTCTAACCATCACCAATAGGCGCGGTAGTACGGGCGGGGATACGGCCGGTAGTAACCGTAATAGGGCCGATAGTACCGACGGTAGCCGTAGTAGCGGGGATATGCATAGGCCGGCCCGTAGCCGTAATAGGCCGGCGCATAGCCATAGCCGTAGCCCGGATATCCATAGCCGCCATAGTAGGGTCCGCCATAATAGCCATAGCCGTAAGGCGCGCTGCTGGCGATGGCGCCGCCGATGATCGCACCGGCCGCGAGACCGCCGAGACCCCATCCCCAGCCGCCGCCACGCCAGTGCACCTGCGTGACATCGTCGCCGGCCGCGGCCTTCATGGCCGCGACGTTGGTCGGCAGCGGGGCTGCCGCCACCTGCCCGATTTGGCTGGCGATGACCACGCCCGCCAGCGAACAGGCAATTGCCGTTGTCCAGATCCTCATCGTCTTGCTCCCTGTCTGACGTTTCGTTTGGAAAAGGAACACTCACCATGATCGGGCATCCCCGCGCCAAGTCAAAGCCTCGATTTTGCGTGCGGCGCACAAGAGCCCGAGCATGCCTCAAATGTGATCAGCGGGTCACCGGGAGGCGGCACGCGGCACGACGACGCCGACGGCCGATCACCGCGGCAAAGCATTAAGCTTCCCGCGCGTTCGCAACCAACAACCACCTTCCCGATTTACTATTCGTACCGTTACTATCGGTTCCAATGGTGCGCGGCCGAGAGGCATCTCGCGAGGGCTCCGACTTGCGCCAGAGAAGAGTGGGAGGATGACATGAGTGCCGTCGGAAATGAGCCGCTCGCCCGTCAGGCGCTGGCGTTCGTCCTGGCTGGCGGACGCGGCAGCCGGCTTCTGGAGCTGACCGACCGGCGTGCCAAGCCCGCGGTCTATTTCGGGGGCAAGTCCCGCATCATCGATTTCGCGCTGTCGAACGCAGTGAACTCGGGCATCCGCCGCATCGCGGTCGCCACCCAGTACAAGGCGCACAGCCTGATCCGGCATCTTCAGATGGGCTGGAACTTCTTCCGCCCCGAGCGCAACGAGAGCTTTGACATCCTGCCCGCGAGCCAGCGTGTCTCCGAGAACATGTGGTATGTCGGCACGGCCGACGCGATCTACCAGAACATCGACATCATCGAGTCGCACAACGCCCGCTTCATCGTCGTGCTCGCCGGCGACCACATCTACAAGATGGACTACGAGGTGATGCTGCGCCAGCACGTCGACAGCAGCGCCGACGTCACCGTCGGCTGCCTCGAAATGCCGCGCGCGGAATCCTCGGGCTTCGGCATCATGCATATCGACGAGAACGGCTGGATCCAGGAGTTCCTGGAAAAGCCGAAAGATCCGCCGCCGATGCCGGGCAAGCCGGACGTCTCGCTCGCCAGCATGGGCATCTACGTGTTCGACGCGAAATTCCTGTTCGATCAGCTCAAGCGCGACGCCGAGGATCCGAAGTCCAACCACGATTTCGGCAAGGACATCATTCCCTACATCGTCAAGAACGGCCGCGCGATCGCGCACCAGTTTTCCAGCTCCTGTGTCCGTTCCGGCAGCGATCCCCGCTCCTATTGGCGCGACGTCGGCACGGTCGACGCCTATTGGGCGGCCAACATCGACCTCACCGACGTGGTGCCGGAGCTCGACCTGTTCGACCGGGCCTGGCCGATCTGGTCCTACTCGGAGATCACGCCGCCCGCCAAGTTCGTCCATGACGAGGAGAGCCGGCGCGGCCAGGCCGTCAGCTCGCTGGTCTCGGGCGGCTGCATCATCTCCGGCGCCTCGCTGCGCCGTTCGCTGCTGTTCACCGGCGTGCGCATCAACTCCTATGCCAATGTCGAGAACGCCGTGATCATGCCCTATGTGAATGTCGGGCGCGGTGCGCGGCTGAAGAACGTCGTGATCGACCGCGGCGTCGAGATCCCCGAGGGGCTCGTCATCGGCGAGGATCCCGAACTCGATGCAAAGCGCTTCCGCACCACCGAGCAGGGCATTTCCCTCATCACCCAGCCGATGATCGACAGGCTCAATACATGACGCCTGCTCGCGTCCTCGCGGTCGCCTCTGAAGTCTATCCCATCGTCAAGACCGGCGGCCTCGCGGATGTCGCCGGTGCGCTGCCGATTGCGCTGAAGGCGCACGGCGTCGAGATGCGCACCCTGATGCCGGGCTATCCCGACGTGATGCGGCTGGTTTCCGGCGCAGAGGAGATCCGGCGCTGGCCGGACTATTTCGGCGGGCCGGGCCGGCTGCTCGCCGGCGCGCATGACGGGCTCGACCTGTTCGTGCTCGACGTGCCGCACCTCTATGCGCGGCCGGGCAACCCTTATGTCACGGCCGAAGGCGTCGACTGGCCGGACAATGGCGTGCGCTTTGCGGCGCTGTCGCGCGTGGCGGCCGACATCGGCCACGGCCTCGTGCCGGCCTTCGTGCCCGACATCGTGCACGCCCATGACTGGCAGGCCGGGCTCGCGCCGGCCTATCTGCACTACGACAATCGTCCGCGGCCCGGCACCGTGATGACGATCCACAACATGGCCTATCAGGGCAAGTTCGCTCCCGAGCTGATCGGTGCGATCGGCCTGCCGTGGAGCTCCTTCGACGTCAACGGCCTCGAATATTTCGGCGGCATCAGCTTCCTGAAGGCCGGCCTGCAATTCGCCGATCGCATCACGACGGTATCGCCGACCTATGCGCGGGAGATCCAGAGCGACGAGGGCGGCATGGGGCTCGGCGGCCTCTTGCGCGCGCGCGCGGGCGCATTGAGCGGAATCCTCAACGGCATCGACACCGCGGTGTGGAATCCGCAGACCGATTCGCACATCGCCTATCGCTTCAGTGCGGAAGACCTCGCATTTCGGGCTGCGAACAAGGCGGTGCTTCAGCAACAATTCAATCTCGATTCCTCGGACGAAGCCCCCCTGCTCGGCGTCATCAGCCGGCTGTCCTGGCAGAAGGGGCTCGATCTCCTGCTCGAGGCCATTCCGACCATCTTGCGCGAAGGCATGCAGCTCGCACTGCTCGGCAGCGGCGACCGCGATCTTCAGGAGCGCTATCAGGCGGCGGCACGCGCCAATCCCGGCCGGATCGGGGTCGTGATCGGCTACGACGAGATCCTCGCTCATCTGATCCAGGCGGGCTCGGACGCGCTCATCGTGCCGTCGCGGTTCGAGCCGTGTGGCCTGACCCAGCTCTGCGCGCTGCGCTATGGCGCCGTGCCGATCGTCTCCCGCGTCGGCGGTCTCGAGGATACCATCGTCGACATCGGCGAGGCCGACGCGTCCGGCCGCGATGCCACCGGCTTCAAGTTCGGCCCGGTGACGGCGGATGCCCTCGCCGGCACGCTGCGCAAGGCCAACACGGCCTTCCACGACAAGCTGACCTGGCGGCGGCTGCAACTGAGCGGCCTTGCGACCGACGTCTCCTGGCGCAACCGCGCCGGCGACTATGCCGCGCTGTATCGGAGCCTGATCAAATCACGCCGCGCCTAGCGCGTACCGGCTGAGGGCGCGCCGAATCCATGTTATAGGATCGGCATGGACCCGTTCTTGATCAAGCTGATCGGCTTTGCTGCCGCCTCCTGCACCACCGTCGCCTACGCGCCGCAGTTCATCAAGGTCTGGAAGACCCGCTCGGCGCGCGACATCTCGCTCGGCATGTTCCTGGTCATGGTGCTGGGCCTGGCGCTCTGGCTGATCTACGGCCTGCTCAGCGGCGACGCCCCTCTGATCGCCTCGAACGCCGTCACCATGGTGCTCGCCGGCGGCATTCTGGTGATGAAGCTGAGATACGGGTGAGCTTGCTCGCTCCGCGGATCGTTCTTCAGTCGGGAAGACGAAGCCGCTTGTATTGCAGCTTCACCGCACGGTAGCATTCGCAGGTGGCCTTGCTGAGCTCGGCGACGTTGACGATCTCGATGTGACCGCGGCTGAATCGAATGACGTTCGCTTCCTGAAGAGCATGGGCGACGAACGAGACGCTGTTCCGGCGAACCCCGATCATCTCGGCCATCAATTCCTGCGTGAGCTTGAAGCGGTCGCTGCCGGATAGATCCCGAACACGCAAGAGCCATCGCGCCAATCTCGCCTCGACGGTGTGAGATGCGTTGCAGCCCACGGATTGTTGGGCCTGAACGAACAGGGCCTGACTGTGACGCGTCAGACCATCCCGGAACTCGACACTCTGCTGTGCGAGCGCGCGAAGGCGGGCAGCTTCGACCTGCAAAGCCACACCCGGCACCAATACGACCGCGTGAACCAGTGCGACGGGCTCTCCCAATACGCCAAAAGCAGCCAAAATGCTGTCGGGGCCGACCAACGCCACTTCGATCCGTTCTCCCGCTTCAAGTTCGACAACGAGAGACACGACGGCTGTGAGCGGAAAATGAGCCCACGCAACGGTTTGGCCAAGCTCGATCACCGAAGCCCCCGCCAGAAGCTCGACGGCCTTGAGGTGCGGGCGAATGGCCGCGAAGTCGGCCGGACTGAGCGACTTGAGAAAAGCGTTCTGGAATGGATCCGCCGACGCCATCTAATTCTTCGGAAAAATCACAAAATAATAGACACAACCATAGCGCGACAACGAATCGAGCGAAAACAGACAGAAAAGCGCGCATAAGCACTGTGGCGTGCGCACGAACCGTTTTTCTGCCGATGGTTCACCGCTACTCAACTATCTCAGGAGGCAGTCTGCAACCTTCCGTCGATTTCACTTGCTTTCGCCCTTACCCGCGCCCAAGGTTGTGTGTGCGTTACCGGACATAATTCGGCGGGCCCGGTTGGACTAAGCGATATCCCTCGCTGCCGCTCGGAGCGCATCATGCCCAACCACTACTTCCGGATTACCAATTGCGACGGCGGCATGGTCGAACATCTGGCCGAGATCGCGGACGTGGAATCGGCGTGGGCGGAAACGACGAAAGTTTTCGGGGATCTGGCCCGAGGCTGCGGGCTCAAGGAAAACGGCGAATGGCGGATCGAGCTTCTGGGCTCCAGACGAGAGCCCTTGTATCGCATTCGGCTGCTCGCCGAGACATGTGAGGCCGTCGCATCGGCCGCTTGTCTCGCTGCAGATGCGGGCGAGCCTTACTGACGTCTTACGGCAGCGGAATTTTCCGACGATCCTTATGTCAAAACCTGACATAGTGAAAAAAGACTCGCTATGTGCGGTACTGCTCTTACTGTTGTTCCATTATCGGATATCCGCATGAGGCACCGATAGCTGACAGTTCTTTGCGCTCCCGCCTGTCCCCAGGAGCGAAGAATGAAGAACCTCTTGCTGAGGCAGCTTTCCGAAGCCGATCTCGAAATCCTCGAGCCACATTTGAAGACCGTCGCCTTCGAGCAGCACTCCCTGCTGTTCGAAGCCGACCAGGAAATTCGCTCCGTCTACTTTTCCGCCGGCGCAGTGGTCTCGCTCGTCGTGACGCTTTCGACCGGCGAGATGATCGAAACTGCGATGGTCGGTGTCGATGGCGTCGTTGGTGCAGCCGCGGCCCTGGATGGGCGGATGTCTCTCAGTCGCGGCATCGTTCAACTGGGCGGAAACATCGTCGTCTGCAATATCGATGCGCTGAAGACGGCCGCACTTCACAATCACAAGCTGCTGGCGCTCCTCATGCGGCATGAGCAGGCCGTCGTCAGCGTGAACCGTGACGGCTTGCTGACGGGCGATTCAAGGCTGGCCGCCGAACATGTACGACGCCATCGCGACGTTTGCGACCTCGTCGACGAAGACGCGGTGGCCGACGTCGCTGCCGGCAGCGCCGGCCGCGACCATCAGCGGCAGCAGATGGTCCTCGCGCGGATGGGCCAGGCGCGCGCTCGGCGCGTTCTCCCAATCGACCAGCATCGCGTTGCGGCGCGCCGCATCCGGCGCGCTGATCGCCTCGTTCAGATAGGCCTCGAAATCGTAGGAGACCGGCTTGGACTCCGGCCGGTTGAAGCCGCGCATGTTGTGATAGGTGAGCCCGCTGCCGACGATCAGAATGCCTTCGTCCCGCAGCGAGGCGATCGCCTGCCCGACCTTGATGTGCTCGGCCGCATCGTAGGTCGATTTCAGCGACAAGAGCACGATCGGCATGTCGGCGTTCGGATACATCAGGCCGAGCGGCACGAAGGTGCCGTGATCAAAACCCTGATTGGCATCTTCGCGGCAATCGAGGCCGGCGTGCGCGAGCAGCGCCTTCACCCTGGCTGCGAGCTCGGGCTTGCCCGGCGCCGGATATTTGAGGTGATAGGTATGCTCGGGGAAACCGTAATAGTCGTACACCATCGGCGGATGCGCCGAGGTCGACACGGTGAAGGCTTCGGCCTCCCAATGTCCGGTGATGACGAGCACGGCCTTTGGTCTTTCGGGGAGAAGCTGCGGCAGCCGCCCGAACTCCTCGGCGGTCCTGGCATATTGCACGCGCCGGTCCTCCATGAACGGCCAGGGGCCGCCGCCATGGGACAGGAACAGGGTCGGAAATCGCGTCATGGGCGAAAGCTCGTCTTATTGACAACATGCGCGTGCGAACTGCCCGCACGATCGGCGGCGAGCATAGGCAAACCCCTATGGTTAGCAAGCCGTTAACGATTTGCCTTTCAAAATCCCCGCCATGGCCGAAGCAGTCGGCCAGAAGACGAGGACGTGAGATGAGGAAGTTTGCGCTGGGGGACGTCGTCAACAGTGACAAGGGCCGCCGCGGCGTCGTTCGCGCCGCCTTCAAGTCGCGGGAAGGCCAGCAGTTCTATGCCGTCGAGAAGGACGGCGCGATGGACTATCTGGAGGAAGACCGGCTGAGCCCGGCGCCGCGCGTCGAGCTCGCGGCCTAAGTCCAACTCATTTTCTGCTCTCACTCGCGAGCCGGTCGAGACGCTCCGCGAACGGATCGTCTCCGCTCGCGATGCGATCATTCGTGATCAGCAGCAGGCGATCACCGCCTGCCGCTGCGTCCCAGCGCGGCAGGTCGGGACCGTTGGGATCGCCGCTCCTGGCGAAGTTGATCCAGTAGCTGCGCATGCGGCTTGCGACCTCGCGATCGCGCCGTGAGAAGATGCCGGCACCGGGCACGCCTTCCACGCCGAAGATGAACTGCAATTCCCGCCCGTGACCGCCCTCCGGATTGATGCGCCGGGCCTCCGGCACGTAGGCGAAGCGATAGCGGAAGGCCAGCGCGCCGCTTGCGGCGTGCAGACGAGCCAGCAGTCGCACCGGCTCGGAGAAGACCTTGTCGGTATAAAACCTTGCCGCAAGGTCCGAAGCTCCGGCGAGGTCGGGATAGAGCTTGGGCAGGTCATCGCTGGTGGTGCCGGACGATGCAAGCGCCTCCGCGATGTCAGGTTCGCTGTCGAAATCCGTCTCGTCATCGTTGGAGCCGATGAGCAGGGGAATGCGCCCTTCATGTCCGGCCGCAAAACCTGCGGCGATATCTTCCGTCACAAGGCGTCCATCGATCGTTGGCGCAAAGCCGTGCTGGAATTTCGCGAGCAGCCTCTTTTCGGCGGCAAGCAGCCGTATGGCCTCGATCGCGCGCGCGTTGATCTCCTTGCCGTCCGGGCCGAGCGTCGCGACGAATTGCAGGCCCCAGGCCTCCGCCTCCTGCCGCGAGCGCAGGCGCGCCCGGCCGGGCACCGATTGCAGGATGGCTTTCTGAAACAGATCACGCGACGCCTCGCACAACATCAACAGCGCAATCGACGTCGCGCCCGCGCCACTGCCGAACAGGGTGACGTTCCCGGGATCGCCGCCGAACGCCGCGATGTTGTCGTGGACCCAATGCAGCGCCGCGATCTGGTCCATCAGTCCGTAGTTTCCGGAGCCGCCTTCCGACAGCGCCGGATGCGTGAGCCAGCCGAGCGCGCCGAGGCGGAAATTCACGGTCACCACGATCAGGCCGGCCTGCGCGAGTTTCGCGCCGTCGAACATCGGATCGTTCGCAGTGCCGCCGACGAAGGCGCCGCCGTGAATGAACACCATCACCGGCAGCGGGCCATCGACGCCGAAGGGACGGAACACGTTGAGCGTGAGGCAATCTTCGCTCGCCTTCGGCAGCGACGGCTGGAGGCAGGGCGCGCCGTACTCATAGGCGGTGCGCATCTCAAAGCTCTCGGCCGTTGCCTCCGGCTGGCGCCAGCGCAGCGGGCCGACCGGCGGCGCTGCATAGGCGAGCCCCTTGAAGAAGGCCACCTCGCCTTCGACGCCACCGAGCATCTGGCCTTCGCGCGTCAGCGCGAATGGAAACTGTCCGACCTGCTGGGCCATGGCCGAACCGGCGAGGCAAAGGAATCCGGAAACCACTGTGAGCGCAAGCAGGGACCGCATCTTGGGGATCTCAATGCGCGGAAAAGCTCCCCGGAAGGTTACGTCTACGGCTGACGGAGAAGCAAGCTCCGGCCTTGCGTCTCCCTGCAAGAGCGGGGCGAGGCAGCGCACCTTCGCCGTAGCCAGAGCCCAACTTCATCGCAACAGCTGCTAACCGCCCTTGCCGATCAGCTCCGCCAGTGCGCGCCGCGCGACGATGCCAAGCTCACCAAGGGTGGAGTGTCCCGCTTGCGCCGCCTCGATCAGGCGCTCGGCGATGAATCTGCGGCTGTCGTGATCGCCGCCGTGCGGCAATTGGCGGCACGTCTGCTCCAGGACGACGTCCATGTTCGCTTTCGTCCGCTCACTCAACTCTGTCATGACGCCCGGTCGGTACGCGTGGCTTGTAATCGCAAGCATACACAGGCGGATCGTGCCTGATTAGCCCGGTAAATCACGGCGATTGTGCATCGCGGCGCGTGCATTGAGGCAACCTTCGCGCGGCCACGATGGCGCCGCAAACAGCTACCGAAGATTGCACTTGTTCTGATGACAAGCCCGGCCTGTGGCGATAGCCTGCCGGCAAAACAAAAGTACGGGAGGAATGCATGCCTGACGCAATGGTTGCTGCGCGTGCGTCTGACGCGGCGCGTGGAACACCCCAGCAGGTCGACGTTGCCGTGGTCGGCGCCGGATTTGCCGGTCTTTATCTTCTCCATCGCCTGCGCAAGGCCGGCCTCACGACCGTCGCCCTCGAAGAGGCCGGCGATGTCGGCGGCACCTGGTACTGGAACCGCTACCCCGGCGCGCGCTGCGACATCCAGACCATCGACTACAGCTACACTTTCGATCCGGAACTCGAGACGGCGTGGACCTGGTCGGAGAAATACGCGACCCAGCCCGAGATCCTGCGCTATCTCGGCTTCGTCACCGACCGCTACGACCTGCGCCGCGACATCCGCTTCAGGACCAAGGTCACCGAAGCCAAATGGGACGAAGCGACCGAGCGCTGGCAGCTCACCACCGACAATGGCGCGCCGGTCTCCTGCCGCCATTACATCATGGCGACGGGCTGCCTCTCCGCGCCCAAGCCGCCGGAAATCGACGGCGTCAAGGATTTCAAGGGCGAAGTCTATTTCACCGGCCGCTGGCCGCATGACGGCGTCAATCTCGCGGGAAAGCGCGTCGCCGTGATCGGCACGGGCTCGTCGGGCATCCAGTCGATCCCGCTGATCGCCGAACAGGCCGCGCATCTGACCGTGTTCCAGCGCACGCCGAATTTCGCGCTGCCGGCGCACAACGGCCCCGCGCCCACGGACCGCATGAGCCTGCTGCAAGGCGACCGCGCGGCCTATCGCGAGCAGGCGCGCCAGTCGATGGCCGGCGTGCCCTATCCGCAGCAGACGGCCGTGAGCTGGCAACTCAGCGACGCCGAGCGCCGTGCGCGGTTCGAGGAGGCGTGGGGCAAGGGCGATCTCGTCTATATCCTGACGCAGCTCTGGGCCGACCAGGCGGTCGATGTCGACGGCAACAAGCTGATCTGCGATCTCATCCGCGAGAAGATCGGCGCCGTCGTGAAGGATCCCGAGACGGCGGCGGCACTGATGCCGCACGACCATCCCTTCGGTGCGAAACGCCCCTGCCTCGACACCAACTATTACGCGACCTACAACCGGCCGAACGTCACGCTGGTCAATCTGCGCGAGGAGCCGATCAAGGCGATCACCGCAAGCGGCATCACCACGGCCAGGCGCAGCGTCGACGTCGACGTCATCGTGTTCGCGACCGGCTTCGACGCCATGACCGGCGCGATCCGCGCCGTGCATCCGATCACCGGGCGCGGCGGCAAGTCGCTATCGGATGTCTGGGCACAGGGGCCACAGACCTATCTCGGGCTCACGGTCGAGGGCTTCCCGAACTTCTTCATGATCACCGGTCCCGGCAGCCCGTCGGTGCTGTCGAACATGGCGGTGTCGATCGAGCAGCATGTCGACTGGGTCGTCGACCGGCTCAAAGCGCTGCGCGATGCCGGCTTCACCACGATCGAGCCGACCGAGGCGGCGCAGGCCGGCTGGGGCCGGCACATGGCCGACTGCTCCACGCTGACGCTGCACCGGCTCGCCAACACCTGGTACACGGGCGCGAACGTGCCCGGCAAGGTGCAGGGCCTGATGCCCTATACCGGCGGTGTCGGTCCCTATCGCAGCATCTGCGATGAGGTCGTCAGCCGCGGCATGCTCGGCTTCAGGCTCACCGGCCCCAATGTCGCCGCGCAGTGCAATGACGGCGAGGTGGTGCGGCTGCAACCGGATGTGCGGCTGGTGCTGAACCTGCTGGCAACGCTGAACCTGCCACCGATCGAGTCGATGGGTGCGCTCGGCGCCCGCGCCTTCGTCAACGAGTTCAACAAGGGCCGCCCGGCGGGACGGCCGATCGGCGACATCGTCGACGGCACGCTGCCGGGCACCGACGGCCCGCTTCCCTATCGTGTCTACAAGCCGGCAACGCCGGGGCCGCATCCGGTCGTGGTCTATTTCCACGGCGGCGGCTGGGTGCTCGGCGACGAGCAGTCGGACGACCCGTTCTGCCGCGACATGGTGCGCCGGACCGGGATGATGTTCGTCAGCGTCGGCTATCGCCATGCGCCGGAGCATCGCTTCCCGACCGCGGCCGAGGACGGCTATGCGGCGACGCGCTGGATCGCCGAGCACGCCGCCGAGCTCGGCGGCAAGCCGGGCCCGGTGCTGGTCGCGGGCTGGAGCGCCGGCGGCAACATCGCCGCCGTCACCTGCCAGCTTGCGCGCGACCGCGGCGGACCTGACATCGCAGGCCAGCTCCTGGTGTGCCCGGTCACCGACTGCGACTTCGATCGTCCCTCCTACAACGACAATGCGACCGGCTACTTCCTGACGCGCTCGCTGATGGACTGGTTCTGGGACCTCTACTGCTCGCCGGCCGACCGTATTGACCCGCGCGTCTCGCCGCTCCGCGGCAAGGTCGCGGGCCTGCCGCCCGCCTTCGTCGTCACCTGCGAATTCGATCCGCTGCGTGACGAGGGCATCGCCTATGCCGAAGCGATGGCCGCCGCCGGCGTCCCGGTCGAGCAGCTCAAGGCGCGCGGCCATTTCCACTCGTCCTTCGCGATGGTGGACGTGGTGATCACCGGCGCGCCGGGCCGCGTGCAGATGGCCGAAGCCCTGCGGCGCTTTGCCGGGCTTCCGCCGGAGGTCAGCCTCGGCGACGAGCACAGCCACGGTCACACCAGCCCGGGGCACAGGATCGCGGCGGCCGCCAGTTAACAACAATGAGGCAGCCGGGAACCTTTTCCCGACCGCCGCGTTGAGTGCTTGTGGCATTGAGATGCAGCGATAGGATGTAGGCCCCGGCGCGCAGATCTGCGTGTTGGGGTTCTTTTTGCGTGAGGCCGGGCGATGGGGGACGTGGTTGCGGATTCAAAGGTCGATTTCGGTGCACTTGCGGCGCTGTATAAATGGCCGTCACTTGCCAACCAGCGCCGGCCGGACCGCGAGTCCTACCAGGTGAGCGAGGGCACGCTCGACGAATGCATCTCGGCGTTCATGGAAAAGCCGGCGGCGACCAGGCATCTCTATGAGATCCGCACGGCGCCGCAGCCGCCGCTGGTCACGGAGATCCTCTCGCCCGAACACGTCATCGAGCTCTCGCGCTTGAGAGAATTTCTCTGATTGCGTGCGGACGCCAGAGCTGCACGTGCACGACAGGCTTCATCCACACCCATAGGAACCTTCTTCCGGTTTTTCCCGTTATCGGAGATCGGAAGCCAAGGCGTGAGTGTCCAAGATGGTTAGAGCTGGCGTACCATCTCCGGTCGTGCCCTATGGCGCAGACCAGACCCTGTTCGTGGTGATCGACCGCCGCGACGAGATGACTGAAATCCGCATAGAGCGAAACGATCTCGAAGCCACGATCGGCGAGCTCGTCGCCGGCTGCTTCAACGATCCGATCAAGGTGATCTCGTTCAACACGCTCGAGCACTGGGTGAAGGATATCTCGCCGGAGATCGCCGCCGAAATCCGGGCGCGCTGTGACATCGACCGCATCACGCTTCCCGACTATCTCAGCGATTTCGTCGAGAGCAACACCTCGCGGGGGATCAAGCGCGCCGATACCTGCCGGCGATGACCTCGATCTCGCGGCGGCGTTCGTCGGCGAAGGCCAGGAGCTTTTCGATCGTCAGTGTATCCGTGATCCGTTTGGCGAGCCGCTCGGCGCGCGCGGCCTGATCTTCGAGATACTGGATCGTATTCAAGCGTCCGCCTCCCCAAAAGCCCCGAATTGTTGGGCATGTATGGTGCGTGAGAGGCGGCTAACAGGCGGTTAAGCGGCGGCGGCGTGCAGCGACGAATCGCTCCTTACCGCACGACGTCGAGCCTGACATTGGCGAGGCCCTTGTCCACCATGCCGAGCGCCTCGGCCGCGGAAGGCGAGATATCGACCACGCGCCCGCGAACGTAAGGCCCGCGATCGTTGACCCTGACGGTCACGAAGCGGCCGGAGGAAACATCGGTGACGCGCAGCTTCGTGCCGAACGGGAGGCTGGGATGGGCCGCGGTCAGCTCGTTCTTGTCGAACCTCTCGCCGCTCGCAGTCTCCGTATCCGAATAGAAACTGGCAACGCCATGCGAGCCCGTCCGCGTGCTGCTCCCCGCACCATCGGACGGACGCGCCCGGCTGGTCGGCCGTGGATGCAGCGACGCCACTCTGTGCGGCCGCTCGGCCGTGGCCTGCCGGCTGGTGCCGGCGAGATCGGCCTTCTGGCGGCCGACCGGAGATTGCGCGCAGGCCGCGAGCGAGGCGGCACCAATGATGGCGAGCAGCAACCGGCACGAGGTTGCGGGGGAAATCCGGGCACCTTCGGCACGTGCAAAGCGAGACATGATACGCCCCTCCGAACGGCCTCAAGTTTCGGTGGGCAATGAGGGCAGAACCTTGTCGGAACAAAAGCGGGCCTGAGGCCGGGGTTTTTTCGCACCCGGCTGTGACGATTCCACCACACTGACGTGTCCTGAATCGGGACAAATCAGCGAAATATCAGCCTGATACAATGCGCCAGGCGATCGGGCGCGCCTCCGGTTGAGCATCGCTCGCCTCGGCGTCCCCCTTCAGCAGCCGCGCCAGCTCGCGCCGATAGAGCCTTCGCCAGCCGGTTTTCAGGCTGGCGAGAAAGTCGAGCTCGCGTTGTGTCAGTGTGCCCATGAACCCGATCCGGTTTCGAGAGGCGCCGTCAGCCGACGAGGCCTGGCATCGGTTTGACGTCGGCGCTGCCGGGGAAGACCGTCTCGGCGAGCACCTTTTCCTCCACGCGCAGATGATCCCTGAGCAGACCCTTCAGCACGGCGCGCAAGTCGGTGGTCGGCTTGAGATCGCGGTCCTCGAACAGTTGCGCCGGCTTCAGGCCCGGCCAGTCCGCGATCACGCGGCCACCGGCAAGCCCGCCACCGATGAGGAAGGCGACCGTGCCCGTGCCGTGGTCGGTGCCTTGCGTGCCATTGATGCGCGCGGTGCGCCCGAACTCGGTGACGACGGCGACCACTGTGTCGCCCCAGGCCTCGCCCATGTTGGTCTCGATGGCAGCAAACGCACCGTCGAGCGCGCCGAGCAGATTGTAGAGCTGGCCCGAGGCCGCGCCTTCGGCGATGTGCGTGTCCCATCCGACGAAGCCCATGGCGCCGACGCGCGGGCCGTCGGGCTTTGCAAGATAGCGCGCGGCGGTGCCGGCCGCTTCAGCGAAATAGGCGCGCACGCGTGCGATGCCGGGAGGCGCCAGCGTCGGATCGTCCGACATCGGATCGCCGGTCCCCATCGCGCCGTCGAGCGAGGCGAGCTTCATGCGCGCCTGAAGCACGCTCGCAAGCTTCGGGTCGGTGTGCTGGTAGAGATCGAGCAGGCGATTCTGCGTGTCCTGGCTTGCCGGCAAGAGTTTCTGCGGCACCCATGTCATGACCGGCGCGGAGCCGCGCACCACCAGCGGCGTCACCGAGCCGATGCCGAGCGCGCGACTGCCGCGCGGATCGACGCGCCCGCCGGATTCCAGTGCGACCAGCGCGCGGTTGAGCCATCCCGATGCGGTCGCGCCGGGTCTGGTGAACCCGCTCTCGAGCACGTCCTGGCCGTCGAAATGCGAACGCTCGCGATAGGGCGTGGCCGCGGCGTGGACGATCGAGGCCTTGCCGCTCTTGTAGAGCCTGTGCAGGTTCGGCATCGCCGGATTGAGCGCGAAGAAGGCATCGAGCGGCAGCGCCGGCGGCTTGCCATCCAGCGCCAGCGCGCGATCGCCGCGCAAGGAGATCCAGTCGGGATCGCCGACCGGCGCGACCGCACCGAGACCGTCGAGTGCGCCGCGCAGGACGATGACGAGCAGGCGTGGATCGCGCCCTTCGGCGCGCGCGATCCGCGGCATCTGACTCCAGGCGAACAGGCTTCCGGAGCCGATCAGAAGTTCGCGCCGCGTGGGCAAATGATTGTCAGAGCCCATGGTCACCTCCTCTGGAAATCCGCCGACATGAACAGCAGCGCGAGCGCCTGCTGCCGGCTCTCGGCGCGGCCGACCGCCTGCTTCACCTCGGGCGCGATCTGCGATGCGAAGACGTCTTCGATGATGACTTGCGGATCGGCCATGCCGGTGATGCGTTCGGCAAAATTATTGGCGACGTCGAGCCGCCGGCCGACTCCGTCGATCCAGCTCGCCTCGTCGTCCGGATAGCCCTTCGGCGCCGGCGGGCGCCACAGCGGCTCGCCGAGAAGCTCCTGGCCGCCGGTGTAGCGGACAGGATCGACGCTCGTGATGCCGGTTGCACGGACCATGCCGGCCACCCATTCGCCGGGACGCTTGAGCTTTGACGGCGGCCCGCGCCAGGCCTCGTCCGACGACACCATGGCGATCGCGACCTGCTTGAGATCGCCCTCGGTGTCGCGAAAGGTCTTCGCCATCTGCTCGACCAGCGCCGGCGGCGGCTCGTCGGCGACAAAATGGCGCGCGAGCTTGGAAGCGACATGGGTCGCAGTCGCCGGATGCGCGGCGAGATCGCGCAGCACGGCGCGGCCCTGCTCGGCATCCTCCTGCTCGTAGCGCTTGCCGAGTACCGTCTCTCCGCCGGGTTCGTGCAGCCGCGGATTGAAGGTGAACTCGCCGCCATGCTGGGGATCGGCGCCGGGCGGCAGCAGCGTCCAGCCGGTCAGGACGTTGGCAAAGCTGATCACGTCGTCCTGGGTGTAGCCGGTGCGCACGCCGAGCGTATGCAGCTCCATGATCTCGCGCGCAATGTTCTCGTTGAGGCCGCGGCTGCGGTTGATGCCGGCGGTCGAGTTCGCGCCCATCGAGGCGAGATTGTCGAGATAGAACAGCATCGCCGGATGCCCCTCGACGGCCAGCAGGAGATCAACGAAGCGGCCGAGTGTGTTGGCGCGAACGGCTTCGCGCTCATAGGCGCCGGACATGCTCTGGATCTTGTTGGCCGAAACGCAGAAATGGTTGGACCAGAACCACACCAGCCGCTCGGCGAAGCCGATGTCGGCTGCGAGCGCGGCCTCCGTGCGCAGCTTGGCTTCCTGCAAATAGATCGGACGCCCGGGATCGGGAATGGCCTCGGCCGCTTGTTTGGCCGCCATCTCGGCGGCGTCCTTCTCGGAACTCTGGTCCTGTGCCTGTCCTTGCGTCTGATCTTCGGACATGACGGGCGCCGCAGCCATCTGCTGCTTCTTGGCCTGCTGCTGCGCCTGTTTGGCGCGGGCCGCGCGCCGCGCATTGGCGTCGGCCACGGTGCGGTACGCCTTTGCGCTGCTGGGAAGGGCGGCCGCGGCGGTCAGCACCAGCGGCTTGTCGAGTTCGGCGATCAGCGCGCCGCGCGGGTCGGTGCCAACGGCGGCGATCGATCCCGGTCGCGGCCCCATCCCGAAGCGATGAAGCGCCAGCACAGAATCGGCCTTTGCGGAATTGCTCATGGCGAACGCCCAATTCTTTCGCGCCTGCTGGCGGCGGCGCCTTGCTAGGCTACGATCCGTAATGCTACGTAACGTAGCATTGGCGATGCAGGCCGACAAGCGGAGATTGAGGCAGTGCCATCAAGAACGCGGGAGCCGCCGGTCTGACAGACGGGCGGCTCCAACAATCCTAGAAGTTAGGCCCGAGCGCGATCTTGGTGATCGTGCCGTTCCTGACGCCGATGCGCCACTCCGCCGAGCCGTTCGCGAACTGGGCGATGTAGATGTCGCTGTCGAGCGCGGTGACGCCGCGGAAGGAAACCGCACGCAGCTCCCCGAGTCGTGCCAGGATCGCCTGGTCGAACGGAAGCTGCTGCCGGGTGATGTCGGCGACTTCCGACGTCATGTGCTCGTAATCCGGCTGGCCCTTGCCGACGCCCTCGATATAACGGCGCAACATCTCCTCGCCATTGGCGATCGGAACGGCGCGGCGCGCGGCACGCCCCGGCTTTGCGCCGATGTTCGAAGCCTCGACGTTGTGGAAGCGCGTCTGCCGCCCCGGCATCAAGACTTCGAGGCACCGCCCTGACTTGTCGGCGATCACCCAGGGATTGTTTACGGTCGTCGTCGCCGCCCAGGACACGTTGGGCCTGACCACGCTCTGCGCCTTGCGATTGCCGTCGGCATCGAGATTGAAGACGCGGATGTCGTCGCCCATCTCGTTGTAGACCATGATCCGGATCGGCGAGGTGCCGGCGCGGCCGCGCACATTCGCCTCCTCCGCGCAAGGCACGATGCCACCGAGCTCGTCATTGCCGTCGGCGCGGAAGATGACGTCGCCGGCCTTGCCGTCGGGCTCGAGCAGCAGGCGGAATTCCGCCGTGCCGTTCTCGAACTTGGCGCCATAGATGTCGTAGCCGCCGGGCCCGACGCCGCGGAAGAATAGCGACTCCACCGGCCCGAGAGCGACGAACGTCGCGTGCAATTCGTCGACCTGACGGTGGACCTTGGCAGCGAGCGGCGCGCTCATCCGATCGTAATTCGGCGTGCCATGGCGCAAATCTTCGATCCCGCGCAGGATCATCTCCTTGCCGCCGGCGACCGGGACCTGCTCGCGGAAGCGATCCGGCACTTCCGCGACACGGCGCGCGAAGTCGGCCTCGATCGCCTGCGCCGCTGCCGCGTCGATCCGCGGTGCGAGACGGGCGCCGAACACCGCGTTCTGGACCAGCACGCGCGAGACCTTGGCCTGGTCGTCACGCAGGAAGACCAGGAGATTGTCGCCATGGATCGAGAAGACGTCGGCACCTTCGGCGAGGAGCGCCGCACGGCCCTGCACGGTTTCCTGCACCTGGAGCCGATCCCCGTCGCGGCGCACGGTAAGCACGCGGTTCGGCGCGACCCTGTACCAACCGACATACTGATCGAGCGGCGCCGGACCTGCGGCCAGCGTCGGCATCTCGGCGACGCGAAGTGCGCGGATGTCGCGGCCGTTCATGCGCAGCATCAGCTCGGCGGAGCGGCGCTCCGCGTCGAGCGGAAATGTGATCTCGCCGGACGCGGCGGCGTAGGAGGCGGTGCCGTCATTGCCAACCGTCAGGCGCAATTTACGCTGCCCGGTCAACTGGCCATAGAGTTCGTCGCCCTCGCGGAAAATGGCGAAAACCGAGGCCGGGCCCATGGCATAGAAATTGACGAAGGGGCGGTAATGTTGGGCCGGCACGTCACCGAGATCCGCCGCGACAGGCGCGGGATCCGGCGTGCGATAGGCGATCATGCCGGCGGACACGATCACGACCGGAACGATCGCGGCCGCGATCCACAGCCGCTTGCGCCAGCCGACCGCGACGGGCATCGCGGCAGCCGCGATGATGCGCTCGATGCGGGCGCGCACGGTCGAGGCCCGCGCCATCGCGAGCTCCATCGGCCGCGGCTTCACGCCGGTTGCGACATCGAGCAGGATTTCGGCATAGGACAGCCGGTCGTCGATCACCTCGATCGCCTGGGCATCGCTGATGATCTCGGCAAGCTCGGCAAGCCGCGCAAGCTGCCACCACGAGAACGGGCTGAACCAGAACACCGCGCGGTTGAGGGACGCGAGCAAGAGGACGTAGAAATCGCGGTTGGCGACATGCGCGCCTTCATGGGCGAGCACCGCGAGGCGCTTCTTCGCATCCCAGCCGGCAAATTGCGGCGGCACCAGAATGGTCGAGCCGAAGGTGACGGGGCCGCCGACGTCGCGGCTGACGCGCACGTCGGCGTCGATCAGCTGCACACCCTTCATCGGCTTCGCCGCGCGCGCCAGGCGCCAGGTCAGGCCGAGGCCGATCGCGAGACGCAGCAGCAACAGGCTGGCGACGCCGGCATAGACCACCGTGGCCACCAGCCACCAGTCTATCGACGCGACGTTTTTCACCGGCGGCGCAATGGCCGCACCGGGCGCAATCGGCAACGCCGGCTGCGGCGTCTCCAGCATCGAAATGTCGGCCGGCCACAATTCGTCCGGCACCGGCACGGACAGGGGCAGCCGGTCGATGGTGAGCGTCGGCCAATGCATCACGAATGGCATCGCGAGCGAGGCCAGCAGCACGACGACCCACGCCGTCATGTGAACGTGCGGATTGCGCACGCGAAACAGGTTGAGACCGAACCAGACGACGCCTCCCAGCACGAAGGAGCGCAGCGCCGCCTCAGCCAGAGTTGCGATCATTCTTTCTTCACTCCCCTCGCCTTCTTCGCCTTGGCCACCTGGTCGGCCAGCGTGCGCAATTGCTGCTGGTCGAGCATCGCATTGTCCACCATGCCGACGAGGACCTCTTCCATCGAGCCGTTGCAGAACCAGTCGACGATGCGCTGCACCGCCTTGGCGGCAACCCGCGAGCGCTCTTCGGCCGCGTGGTAGACATAGGTGCGTCCGTCCACGGTGTGGTTGGCATAGCCCTTTTCTTCGAGCCGGCGCAGCACCGTGCGGACGGTGGATTCCTTCAGACGCCGCGACAGCCGCTCGCGCACGACCTCGGCCGTAACAGGACCATGGGCCCAAACCAATTGCATGACCTCGTGCTCGAGGTCTCCCAGTTCGGGCAAACGATCGTCCATGGCATCTGACCTTGCGGATTGAGTCTTCTTGTAACGCTACAGAGCGTCGCATATGCGACCACGGCGCGCAACGGCGATTCCACCTGAAATGGCGGTGGTGGGCTGAGCTAACCCGGGGCGCCGGTAACGGCATGTCGTCGTCATGCCCGGGCTTGTCCCGGGCATCCACGTTCTTCGTGCTGCGAGGCAAGACGTGGATGGCCGGGACAAGCCCGGCCATGACGGCGTGGAAGCATTCAGTACTTCGGTTCGTACATCTGCGACTGGACCAGGGCCTTCACGTCGTTGGGCGCGGGGCCGTCGGCGAGCCCGCGCTGATAGGCGACGTCTGCCACTGCGGCGGCAATGCGGACCGAGACTTCGCGGATGCGGGGGAGCGCCGGATAGAGGCTGCCCTGCGCGAGGTCCTCCTTGCCGACGCAATCGGCGAGCGAATGCGCGGCGGCCATGAACATCTCGTCGGTGACGAGGCGCGAGCGGGTGGCGATGACGCCGAGGCCGACACCGGGGAAGATGTAGGAGTTGTTGCCCTGGCGCGGCACGAAGGTGCGGCCGTTGAGCTTCACCGGGTCATACGGGCTGCCGCAGGCGAACAGCGCGCGGCCCTCGGTGTAGCGATAGGCATCCTCCGCCGAGCATTCGGCCTTCGAGGTCGGATTGGAGAGCGCGAACACGATCGGACGCTCGTTGAGTTCGGCCATCGCCTTGAGCACGTCGGGCGTGAAGGCGCCGCCGACCGCCGCGACGCCGATGATTACCGTCGGCTTCAGCGTCTTGATCGCGGTGAGGAAGTCGGTGATCGGCGCCTGGTCGGCATGCGCATAGCGGAGCTTGTGACCGGACAGGCCATCCCGACCGCTGACGACGAGACCGCGGGAATCCACCAGCCAGTTGCGGCGGAGCGCCTCGGCCTCGGTGGCGCCCTCTGCCATCATGGCGGAGACCACGAGATCGGCGATACCGGTCGCCGCCTCGCCCGCACCGAGGAACAGGATTTTCTGATCCTTCAGCTTGCCGCCCGAGACGCGCAAGCCTGAGAACAGGCCGGCAAGCGCCACCGCCGCGGTGCCCTGGATGTCGTCGTTGAAGACGCAGGCTTCATCGCGATATTTGTGCAGCAGCTTGAACGCTGCGTGATTGGCAAAATCCTCGAACTGGATCAGTACGCCCGGGAACGTTTTTCGGGCGGCGACCATGAATTCGTCGACGAAGCTGTCATAGGCCTCGCCCGTCAGCCGGCGCTCGCGTAAACCGAGATAATAGGGATCGTTAAGCAGCTCTTCATTGTTGGTGCCGACGTCGAGCACGATCGGCAGGCAGTGCTCGGGATGCACGCCGGCGCAGGCCGAATAGAGCGAGAGCTTGCCGACCGGAATACCCATGCCGTTGGCGCCGAGATCGCCGAGGCCCAGGATGCGCTCGCCGTCGGTCACCACGATCAGCTTGGCCGGATAGGGCCAGTTCTTCAGGATCTCCAAGATCTGGCCGCGATCGCGCGAGGAGATGAACATGCCGCGCGGCCGCTGGAAGATCAGACCGTATTTCTGGCAGGCGAGCCCGACGGTCGGCGTGTAGATGATCGGCTGGATCTCGTCGATATTGTCGACCACGACGCGGAAGAACAGCGCCTCGTTGCGGTCATGCAGCGCATTCAGCGCGACATATTTTTCGAGATCGGTCGGCAGCGTACGCAGGTTGGTGAGCACGCGATCGACCTGCGTCTCCATCGTCAGCACGCAAGGCGGCAAGAGGCCGCGCAGGCCGAGCGCGGCGCGCTCCGCCTCCGTGAAGGCGGTGCCCTTGTTGAGCAAGGGATCGCGCAGCAGCGTCATGCCGTGCGATTGATCGGACGATGGCGACTGGGCAGTGACCCGGGCAGGTCTATTCACGAATTCCCCCAAGGAGTTTCTTATTGAACAACAGCAAGCATTGTCGGCCAGCGCTCCCCGGAGATCAAGGACATAGGACTTATGTGTCGATAATGATCTCGCACCGCAGCGAGAATTTTAGTGCAGATCGCAGATCAAGCGCGAGACAAAGGTTAACGCCGCAAGGCTTCCGCCCCTCACGGTGAAGAGCGCGGCACGCGCGTCTCCGGACGATGCTTGCAATCGCCGGGCGAACCATGAAGGCGACGCCCGCTTTCGCGGCTCCTCAGGGATGAGGAGGATTGGTGAGGCGACAACGCTAATCGGGCTTGATATCGGCAGCCTTCACGATCGGCCACCATTTCTCGGTCTCGGCCTTCTGGAAGGCGGCGAGTGCCGCGGGCGATTGCTGGTCTGGCGGCGGAATCTCCTGCCCCAGTTCGCCAAAGCGCTGCTTGACCGAGGGATCAGCGAGCACGGCGACGATGGCCGCGTTGAGCTTTGTGACGATGTCCTTCGGCGTGTTCTTCGGTGCCCAGATGCCGTGCCAGTAGGAGATGTAGAGGCCGGGCAGCCCCGCCTCGTCGACCGTCGGAATATCAGGCGCGGATGCAAGCCTTGTCGGCGAGGTCACGGCGAACGCCTTGATCGCACCGTTCTTGTATTGCGGCAGCGAGTTCGAGGCCTGGTCGAACATGATGTCGATCTGGCCTGCCACGAGATCGATCATGGCCGGCCCCGCGCCGCGATAGGGCACGAACTGGAAGTCGGTCCCGGTCTTCGCCTTGAAGAAGACGCCGGCGACATGGGCGCCGGTGCCGGCGCCGGCCGTCCCGGCGGTGGCCTTGCCGGGGTTGGCCTTCAGCCACGCGATCATCTCTTTCAGACTGTTGGCCTCAAGTGTCTTCCGTCCGACGATGAGCTGCGTCCCCATCGCAATCGTCGCGACCGGCTCGAAATCGGCGATGACGTCGTAGGGCAGCTTGAAGATCGCACCATTGAGCACATGCGTGCCCCAATGGCCGATGGTGATCGTCGTGCCGTCAGGGGTTGCGCGCGCGACGCGGGCGCCGGCGATGCTGCCGGAGGCGCCCGCGACGTTCTCGACCACCACCGTCGTGCGAAGCTCGGCAGCGATCCGTTCGGACAGGATTCGCGCCAGCGTGTCGGTCGGCCCGCCCGCCGCAAACGGCACCACGAGCGTAATGGGGCGCGACGGAAAGGGCTGGGCGCCTGCCGGCGCAGTCCCCACCGCGCATCCGATCAACACGCCAATGACGATCAGATGACCGCGTAGTCCGCCCCACAGCCCCCGCATCGTTCTCCCCCACCCTTCTTGCCGCCCGCATGTTGTCAGCGGGCTGAAGCCGGAGTGAACGCTGCCGCGTGAGCGGAGGCAAGGGAGAAGTTCGTCGAGCCTCTACCCGGCCGCCCGCCGCGGCGTCAGGGTGGCCGCGTTGTCTGCCGGCGGCGCGATCTGCATCAGGATGGTCTGGGTCGCGGACGCGACCTCAATGCCGTTCTGCTGGAAGCGCTGCTTCATGCGGCGGTTGAACTCGCGCTGGACTGGCCAGCGGCCGGCCTCGGTGCAGCGGATCTGGCCGACGATCGACACCATCGCGCCATCGACCTTGTCGACGCCCCAGAGCTCGAGGTCGCCGCGGATCAGCGCGCGGAATTCACCCTCGCGGCGCATCTCGTCGACGATGTCCTTGAGGATCTGGCCGGCGCGGTCGGTGTCCTCCTTGTAGGCCACGTTGACGCTGACGGAGGCGTTGCCGGCACCGCGACTGGCATTGGTGATGGTCGTGACCGCGCTGAACGGCACGATGTGCACGGCACCGTCGCCCGCGCGCAGGCGGATGGTGCGGATCGAGACGTTCTCGACGACGCCTGAGAGCCCCGACACGCTGACATTGTCGCCCACCTGCACCGTGTTCTCCAGCAGCAGGAACAAGCCGGTAATGAGATCCTGCACCAGTTTTTGCGATCCGAAACCGATGGCGATGCCGACGATGCCGGCGCCTGCGAGCAGCGGGGCGACATTGACGCCGATCTCACTGAGCGCCGTGAGGCCGACGACGGCGGCGATCACGCAGAGCAGCGCGGTGCGCAGCATCGGCTGGAAGGTCCGCAGGCGCGCGGCACGGGCGTAGTGCCCATCGCGGGACAGCGCATTGATCTGGCGATCCAGCAGCGCGTTGCTGATTTCCCAGATCGCCGCAGCGACGAATACGGCAACGCCGATCGTCGCCACGGCCGAGATCAGCCGGCTGCCGATCTGGCCGCCATAGAACCAGACGACGGCGTCCACGCCCCAGACTTCGAGCACGGCCACGAAGCCGATGAAGGCGATCACGCCGGATACGATCTTGCGCAACAGCGGCAGATAGCGGTTGGCCCGGATTTCCAGCCCCGGAAAGCGCTGGAGGATCTCCGGCTTGATGCGGAAGCCGCGGTCGATCAGGCCCAGCGTCAGCATGATGGCGACGCGCGTGATCAGCGCCACCACGATGGTGCCGACGAAATATTGCAGCAGCAGCGCATAGCCGTTGCGGATGTTGAGCGCCCACACGGCCCACAGCGCAAGATCGAGCGCGATCGCGAGATAATGCCAGCCACCGGCGATGCGGTTGCGCAGGCGCGCCGCGATCCCCGGCCGCTCGGCGGGCGCGCGAATGGCTTCGGCGACCTGGCGGCGGCATTGCAGGATGATGACGACGATGAAGAGATGCACCACCAGCATCACCATGCGCAGCAGCGCGGCGTAGCCGGCGCGGTGCAGACCGAGCAGCAGCGCCACGTTGGCGAAGGCGATGCCGGAGACGCCGACGCCGACGATGCGTCGTGCCCAGATCTCGATATAGGCTGCGGTCTCGGCCCGAACCGGAAGCAGGCCGAACGGCCCCACCAGCGCGCGGACCATGCAGATGAGCCCGCGCGAGAACGCATAGGCGTTGCCGACCGCCAGGATCACGAGACGGACGGTCGTGGGCTCGCCGATCTCCGTTCCGAGCAGCGCGGTGGCGATGCCCACGAAAACGAACACGGGAAGCAGTTCGAGCACCAGGCGCCCCAGCACGAAGGGCAGCCGCAGCAGGACTTGCCAGATCCGCATCAGACTGTGGCGACGCTTGTGCAGTTCGGGCGCCGGGGTGACATCGGCCACCGATGACGGCGGATCGGCGACGAGCGTCGCCTGCGCCGGCAGATGCGCAGTCTGGGGCACGCGTCCTTCCAGGAACGCGACCGGACGGCGGATCAGACGAAAGATCACCCATTCGGCGGAGAGGGCGCAGCCGAGCACCAGCGCGAGCTTCCAGGCGATCTCGATCAGGAGATTGTAGGCCGCGGGATCGTTCGCGGTTCGCACGATCCAGTAATAGAACGCCGGGAAGTGTGTGAGCGTCCGCGCCACGCTGGCGATCTCACCCGAGATCTCGCCGATCTGCTCCGATACCGTGAGCAGGAGCTGCGCACCGAGGCCGTCGGCCGAAAGCGGGATCGGCGATTTCTGTTCGGGCGCGGACGACGCAGGCTGCTGCTGACCGGACGCATTCGCAATCGCACGCAGCGTGTCGATCATCTGCGCGCGCTTCTGGTCGTCCTGCAGCGTCTCCAGCGCGCGCCTCGCCTCGTCCGGCGACAGCGTGGCCGCACCATTGGGCGCCGGCGCACGCTGCTCGGCGTGGGCGCCGGCGAGAGACGAGATGGCGAGGAAGAGCGCTGCGAGGAGCGCCGAGACAAGCTTATGCGACACGAGGATTCCTTGAAAAAAAATGAATGCGCCGGCGGCGACGGGGCCGTCACCGCCGAAGCACATGCGTCATGTCGGATCGTTGTTATTCGCCCCGGCGCTGTGTCGGAAGTTGGCCAAGGAGGCGACATTCTCTTGGCATTTGCCGCGATGCAGGAAACAGGAACCCCGTTTCCGACACAGCAAAATACCTGCTCGCGGGCGTGCGTCGATACAACACGATGCGCACGCCAAAACCTCTCCCGTCATTCCGGAAAGATTCCGGAACGACGGTGAGGAGGAGGAGGAGAAATGAAGCGTGATGCTGTTCGCTTCGCGCGACCTCGACAATGCGAGAACGTCCAAAGCACAGCGCCGGGCAGGTAGGGGCCTTGCCTCACTGATGGAGCCCGCTAAACCTTGACCCGGCGTGCCGTTCGCGGTTTCTGCCGCTATGCGATAGTCCGAACGAGCTCCATCGCACTTAACGCGGCTGGATCTGCGGAGGTGGTGTCATAGACCTCCCCTTGCTCATGATGTGGACGTTGCGCGTCGCGTATTCGCGACCGCCGTGATGCTCCTCCCGTGACATAGAACTGTCAAGCGGGGATCACGGACTTGGAAATCACATTTGAGGCAGAGTTCCAGGTTGTTCCCGCGACAGATTGGCCGCATGCGGCGGCGGAATAAATCCCTTACAGCAGCGTTTGTGTCGAAGAGAATATCCGCCTCTCCCCCTCATTCTTTTTTCAGAAAGCCAGAGATGAAAGCATTCACTTGCATCGCCATTCTCGCGGCCCTCGCGACCGGATCAGCGTTCGCGCAAACCCCGCCGCAGACCTCCACCAGGAAAGTGGACGGCACCGACAACGTCTACATCTTCCGCTATGGCGGCCATCATCCGATGTTCGTGGTGACGCCGAGGGGCGTGATCGCGACCGACCCGATCTCCTAGTTGCGACCCGCGAAGCCCTATATCGACGCGATCAAGGCGGTCACCGACAAGCCGATCAAATACGTCATCTACAGCCATCATCACTACGACCACATCGCCGGCGGCCAGCCATTCAAGGATCTCGGCGCCACCTTCATCGCCCACCGGCGGACCAAGGAGCGTCTGCTCGAGCTGAAGAAGCAGAATTCGCTGCTCGCCGACGTCGTGATGCCGGATCAGGTGGTGGACGACAAGAAAAGCATCACGCTCGGCGGCACCACGCTGGAGCTGAACTATGTCGGCCGCAACCATTCCGACAATTCGCTGGTGATGCGGCTGCCGAAGGAGAAGAGCGTCTTCGTGGTCGATTTCGCGCCGATCGAGTCCGTCCAGTTCCGCAACATCCCCGACAATGCCTCGCCGCTGGAATACATCGCCTCGCTGAAGAAGCTGGCCTCGCTCGACTGGGAGCGCATGATCCCCGGCCACCCCAATGCCGGCGGGCGGCTCGGCACCAAGAAGGACGTCGAGGACGACATCGCCTACATGGAGGACCTCTCCGCCGAGGTGAAGAAGGCGGCGGACGCCGGCAAATGCTTCGACACCGCGATGAAGGAGGTGAAGCTGCCGAAATACGAGAAGTGGGCGAATTACGAGACCGCCCTTCCCGCCAATGTCGAGCGCTTCTGCTACTGGTGGGGACGCGGGTACTAGGGGATGGCGTACACAGACGCGACGAGCTTCGCTCGCGCTGAGATCGCAGGGTGGGCAAGGCGCGTCAGCCTAGCTTTGCCCACCCGGCTCGGTCCACGGCGATGGTGGCATCATGCCCCTGTCTTGCCCGACGAGTCAAACGGGTTTCGCAAAATCCGCAAAGCGTGAGACCCATCGCCAAGCCATTGATTCCGCTGGCACCGGCTACTGTGCATGGGGTTGTTTTCGCACTTTTTGTCGATGGCCGGCTCAGCGGCCTAGAGAAACATGTCTGCCAGGTCGACCGTCGAGGACTTCCCGATCTGGTCGAAGTGTTGCGCCAGCCAGCTTCGCGCCGCCTCGCGGCCCTCGTCGCGCAGGCGACACAACAGGCTCCATTCGGGGTGGAACTGCGTGGCCGTGCCGAGCTGCGACATCAACTGGTCGTTGCCGATCCAATGCATGTACATGCGACTGTGCCTGTCGCTGTCGAGCTCGCCGTCGTCGATCAGCCGCGTGGCGAACGCGATCGCGCGCATCTCGCGCATCAAGGACGAGTTGAAGCTGATCTCGTTGATGCGGTGGAGGACATCGGCTGCACTGGTCGGCAGCTCGTCGCGCCGGATCGCCGTGACCTGCACGATGATGACGTCGTGGCTGCCCTTGCGGTAGATCAGCGGATAGATCGCGGGATTGCCGAGATAGCCGCCATCCCAATAATGCTCGCCGTCGATCTCGACGGCCTGGAAATAGGGCGGCAGGCAGGCCGAGGCGAGCACGGTTTCCGCCGTGAGAAGCGGGCTCTGGAACACCTTGATCTTGCCGGTGCGGACGTTGGTGGCGTTGAGAAACAGCTGCGGCGCCTCGGGCGAGGAATTGAGCCGGTCGAAATCGACCACGCGCTGCAGCAGCGAGCGGAGCGGATTGAAATGAAAGGGATTGAGCAGGCCCGGCGGCAGCGTGTGCGTCAGCGCGTGGATGAAGGCGTGGACCGGATGATATTCCGGCGGCAGCCTCAAGGCCTGGATCCACTGGTTCAGCGGCGACATCAAATCGTACGCCATGTCCATGCGCGACACTTCGTACCAGAATGCATGCAGGCTCTCCCGCGCGGCCTCCGCGCCTCCGTGCGCCATGCCGGAGGCCATCGCCACCGCATTCATGGCACCGGCACTGGTCGCGCTGATCGCCTCGATCGCGAGCCTGCCGTCTTCGAGCACCTGGTCGAGCACGCCCCAGACGAAGGCGCCGTGCGCGCCGCCGCCCTGGAGCGCGAAGTTGACGGTCTTGCGGTCTGCGGTCCGGTTGGCTGTCACTTTGTTTGCTTCTTGCCTCCCGTCCCCTCCTTCTCCAGCGCCTTGCGCACCTCCTTGAACTCTTCCAGCGAGGCCTTGTCGGCCCGGGGAAAGCGCAAGTCGAGCTTTTCGAGCGCAGCATTGATCACCGAGCCGATCACGACGCGGGCGAACCATTTGTGATCGGCGGGCACGACATACCACGGCGCATGAGACGTCGCCGTGTGGCGGACGATGTCCTGATAGACGGCCTGGTAGCGCGGCCACAGCGCGCGCTCCTTGATGTCGTCCATCGAGAATTTCCACTGCTTGGCGGGCTGCTCCAGCCGGTCGAGGAAGCGCTGACGCTGCTCGTCCTTGGACAGGTTGAGAAAGAACTTCAGCACCACGGTGCCGTTGCGGGCGAGGTAGCGCTCGAAGGCGGAAATGTCCTCGAACCGCTCCTTCCAGATGTTCTTGGTGACGAGCTTTTGCGGCAGCTTCTCCTTGGCGAGGATCTCCGGATGCACGCGCGTCACCAGGCACTCCTCGTAATGCGAGCGGTTGAAGATGCCGATATGGCCGCGCTCGGGCAGCGCGATGACGTGGCGCCAGAGGAAGTCGTGGTCGAGCTCCTTGCTGCTCGGCGCCTTGAAGGCGTGGACGTCGCAGCCCTGCGGATTGATGCCCTCGAAGATCGCCTTGATCGCGGAATCCTTGCCAGCCGCGTCCATGGCCTGGAACACGATCAACAGGGACCAGCGGTCCTGGGCGTAGAGTTTCTCCTGGAACTCGACCAGCTGCTTCTTGTTGGCGTCGAGAATTTCCTGCGCCTTCTCCTTGTCGAGATCGCCCTTCTCGTTGGTCTTGTGCGCCTTGAGGTGAAACTTGCCTGAGCCATCATAGCGGAATGGCGTGATGTAGCGGTCAAGCTCCTGGGCGAGCGATTTGGACGGCTTCTTGTTCATGAGCGCGGGGCACCTTGCGTTGCGGCTTCAGTCGGTCGAGCACGCTACCAAGGATGCCCTTGGGAAGGAATATGATGAAGAGCACCAGCAGCACGCCGTAGACGAGATTGTCCCAGCCGACCGCCTTGGTGCCGAAGCCGATGCGCAAGGTTTCCGCCAGCAGGATCGTGATGACGGCACCGAAGGTCGGACCGAGCGAGACGAACAGGCCACCGACGATGGCGGCAAAAACCATCTGGAGCGACACCGCGATGCCGCTGACCGTGTCGGGCGTGATGAACATCTGGTACTGGCAGTAGATGGCGCCCGCGAGCGCCGTCATCAGCGCGCTGAGCAGCGTGATCTTCAGCTTCTCCGCGGTGACGTCGACGCCGGCGGCGGCCGCGGCGTCCTCGTCCTCCGAGATCGCCTCCAGCGCGTAGCGGCTCATGCTGCGGTCGACCCAGTGCCAGACCACGATGCCGAAAAGCCAGACCCCGAGCGCGATCAGGTACCAGGTCGTCTTGTCGTCGAATTGCAGCGCCAGCAGCTTGTTGCCCGAGGCCCGGTTCGGCGTGTAGCCGAGCGAGCCGCCGGTATAGTCACGTGTCGCGGTGATGACCTGGAGCACGATGCCTGACAGCGCCAGCGTCACCAGCACGAAATAGTGGCCGGTGATGCGGAAGCGGAAGCAGGGATAGCCGACGATCAGCGCCAGCGCACCCGCCGCAGCCATGCTGATGGGAATGCCGATCCAGGGCGACCAGCCCAGATGATTCCACAGCAGCGCGGTGACATAGGCGCCGATGCCCATGAAGCCGCCATGGCCGAGCGAGACCAGGCCGAACCGCCCCATCATCGACCAGGACGTGTAGGCGAACGACCAGATCAGGATCAGCACCAGGATGTGCAGATGATAGGGATCGCGATAGACGAAGGGCAGCGCGACCAGCGCCGCCAGTCCCACCGCCCATGCCGCAAGCCGCCCCTGCCCCATCATCGGCGCCTCGCAAGCAGGCCCGCGGGCCGGATGAACATCATGACGATGAAGAAGGCGAAGGCGAGCACATAGCCCCATTCAAGGTCGGAGAACAGCCCGCCGAGCGAGATGATCTCGGCGAACACGAAGGCGGCAATGAAGCCGCCGATGAAATTGCCCAGGCCCCCGAGCACGCAGATCAGGAAGGTGATCGGCCCGAAGGACAGGCCGACGAAGGGATGCACGTCGTATTGCAGCACCAGCAGGCAGGCCGCGAGGCCTGCGAGCGCGCCGCCGAGCGCGGAGGTGATGAGATAGATCTTCTTCGTATCGACGCCCATCAGCGCCATGATCTGCCGGTCCTGCGAGATGGCGCGGATCGCGGTGCCCGTGAAGGTGCGGGTCATGAACAAATAGACGGCGACCATGCCGACCAGCGCAGCGAGAAACGACAGGAGTCGTGCGTAACTAAAGTTCATGTCGCCGAAGGCGAGCACCGGCAGGCGGATGCCGAGATTGCGGAAGTCGATGCCGAAGGCGACGGTGGCAAAGCTCTGAAGCACGAACAGCACACCGCCGGTCGCCAGCAGCTGGTTGATCGGCGGCGCGGTGAGCAGCGGCGCGATCACGAGGTAGTGCAGCGCGGCGCCGAGCAGCGCGACCAGAACAATGGTGAACGGCGCCGCGATGAAATAGCTGGCGCCGTAATACTGCACCATGAAATACATCGCGTACATGCCGATCATCACGAGCTCGGCATAGCAGATCCAGGTCACGTCGATGACGCCGAAGATCAGATTGAGCCCGAGGGCGAGCAGCGCCAGCACGCCGCCGAGCAGGATGCCGTTGATCACGGCCTCCAGCAGGTAGATGTCGAAAATATCCAGGATTGCCTGCATGCCCCTGCCGCCCCTCACACCCCGAGATACGCTTCCTTGACCGTGTCGCTCGCGAGCATCTCTGCCGAGGTGCCTGACGCCCGGATCGTGCCGGCCTCGATCAGATAGGCACGGTCGACCACCCGCAGCACCTGCTGCACGTTCTGCTCGACGATCAGCACCGTCAGCCCGCGGGCGCGGATCCGCTTCACCAGCTCGAACACCTGCTGCACCACGACCGGCGCAAGTCCCGCGGAGGGCTCATCGAGCAGCAGGAGCTTTGGATTGGACATCAGCGCGCGCCCGATCGCGCACATCTGCTGCTCGCCGCCGGACATGGTGCCGGCCATCTGGTGGCGGCGCTCCTTCAGGCGCGGAAACAGGTCGAACACCACCTCCAGCCGCTCGGCATAGTGGCCGCGCGCCTCCTTCATGAAGGCGCCCATCTTCAGATTGTCGTCGACCGTGAGCTGCGGAAACAGCCGCCGGTTCTCCGGCACATGGGCAATGCCGAGGCTGACGATCTTGTGCGGCGGTGTCGCCACGACGTCGACGGCTTCCATCCTGATCGACCCGCGCGAGGGACGGATCAGGCCGGAGATGACGCGCATCAGGGTGGTCTTGCCGGCGCCGTTGGGGCCGATGACGCCGACGGCCTCGCCGGCCTTCACGTCGAGATCGACGTCGAACAGCGCCTGGAACGTGCCGTAGCCGGCGTTGACGGACCGCAGCTCCAGCATCGGCTAGCCTCCCGCGCGGCGGCGCGCTTCGGCGGCCGCGGCCTGCGTGGTCTCGGCATCGGTGCCGAGATAGACCTCGATGACGCGGGGATCGCCTGCAACCGCGCTCGGCAGCCCTTCCGAGATCTTCTCGCCGTGGTCGAGCACCATGACGCGATCGACCACCCGCATCAGCACGCCCATGATGTGCTCGACCCAGATGATGGTGATGCCGAGCTCGTCGCGGATGTTGCGCAGCATGTCGGCGGCCTGGTCCATCTCGGTCTCGTCGAGCCCGCCGAGGCTTTCGTCGGCGAGCAACAGTTTTGGTGCTGTAGCGAGCGCCTTCGCCAGTTCGAGCTTCTTCAACCCGGCTGCGCCGAGGCCATCGACGCTGGCATGGCGGTCGGTCGGCAGGCCGACCATGGCCAGCGACCGCTCGGCCGCTTCCTCGGCCTTGATGCGGCTGTGGCGGCCCTGGCCGTAGAAGCCGGCGAGCGCGACGTTCTCGAACATGGACAGGCGGCGGAAGGGGCGCGGAATCTGGAAGGTGCGGCCGATGCCGCGGTTGATGATCCGGTGCGGCGCGAGGCCCGCGATCTCGTGCCCGGCGAACAGGATCGATCCGGAGGTCGGCGCCAGCGTGCCGGAGAGCATGTTGAAGATCGTGCTCTTGCCCGAGCCGTTGGGACCGATCAGGCCAAGGATCTCGCCCTGATCGACCTTGAACGACACGTTGTTCACGGCGGTGAAGCCGCCAAACCGCTTCACCAGCCCGCTGACTTCCAACACCAAAGTTCTCCGTTTCCTCGCGTGTTGCGCTACTGGTTGCTGTAGGTGGTGCCCTTCGGCAGTGGCAGCACGGCCTCGCGCTGCGCCTGGCTCTTCGGCCACACCACAGAGGACTTGTCGTCGATATACTGGATCACGACGGGGAACGAGCGCTCGTTCTGGCCAGACATGGGCGTGCCCTCGCCGTAGAACTTGACGCCGAAGCCGAGCATGGTGCCGCCTTCGGGGATGTCGGTGTCGAGCGCCGCCTTGCGCAGCGCGTCGGGATCGACCCCGCCATATTTTTTGATCGCGCGCGGCAGCACGTCGCTCATGAACACGTAGGTGTTGGATGCACCGATGCCGACATGGGCGGAGCGGATGGCGACGCCGGGCTTGATCTTGTCGAACTCCTCCCCGACCATCTTGATCACGGACGGAAGCTTCGGATCCATGGTCTTCTGGTTGGCGAGCCAGATCGAAATCGGGTCGGCGTTGAAGATGTAGGTGGCGTCCGCGCCCATGCCCTCCTTCAGCTTCTCATAGACGCCGTAGCCGGCGCCATGCCCCATCAGCGCGCCGAACTTCAGCCCCTGCTCGCGGGCCTGCCGCAGCAACAGCGTGATGTCGGGGTTGTAGCCGGTGTGGAAGATCACGTCCGGCTTGGCGCGCTTCAGCTTGGTCACCAGCGCGGAGAGATCCGGCGCGGTCGCCGAATAGCCTTCCTTCATCACGACGTTGAAGCCGGCCTTCTTCGCACCCGCATCGTTACCCCTGGAAACGTCGACGCCATAGGCGCCGTCCTCGTGGATGATGGCGACGCGCAGATCCTTCGGCTCCTTGTCGAACTTCGCCTTGGCGTTCTGGGCGATGAAATCCATCGTCATCATGCCGAACTGGTCGCCGCTCGCCTGCGGACGGAACACGTATTTGTAGCCCTTCTCGTTGAACACGGCCGACGAGATGCAGGTCGTCATCCACATGAACTTCTTGAGCTGCTCGACACGCGCGGCCACGGGCACGCATTGCGCCGATGAGAAGAAGCCGAGCACCATGTCGACCTTCTCCTGCTCGAGCAGGCGGACGGATTCGTTGATGGCGATGTCGGGCTTGCTCTGCGCGTCGGCGTAGACCGCTTCGATCTTGTAGCCTTCGACGCCGGTCTTGGCGAAATGGTCGAGGACGATCTTTGCGCCGACATAGTTGAGCTCGGAGCCGCCGCCCGCAAGGGGCCCGGTCAGGTCGAAAACGACGCCGATCTTGATCTTCTTCTCCTGAGCCTGGGCGGAGACCGCCAAGCCCGTCGCTGATATCGCGACCAACAGCCCCCGTACCAAGCGGGCAGCCATGCGCAGGCGCATCAAAACCTCCCTGGACTATTGTGCATCGCATTCTTGCTTTTGCTTTTTTGCCCATCACATGGGCTGCGCGCAGCGATGTCAAGCCTCGCGCGTCAGCGCAAGGCGAACTGCTGCGCGACGAAGGCCGTGACAAATCGCGGCATGGTCGGCGTGAGGTCATCCATCCCGCGCACGAGATGAATGGCCGACAATTCAGGTTCACTCTCGCGCGCGAGATTGGCTTCGATCCGGGCACGGATCGCCTCGCCCGGCATATCCAGATTGAGAACCCGAATCATTGCAATCGAATGCCCGCTGACCACGCAGTGCCAGTCCGTTTCGGCGGCGTAGTCGGCCGCGGTCAGGCCGGTCTCCTCGGCGAGCTCGCGGACGACGCTGCCGGGAATGTCGAGCACACCGTCCCTGACATCGTCGAGGTCGGGCGTGCCGGAGGGGAAATAAATGCGGCCGGCATTGGCGGTATGCTGCGCCATCTCGCCCATCACGAAGGCACCGTCGGAGGCGCGCAGCGCGCCCATGCCGAAGCCGTTGAACACGGCGGTGTCAGGGAAGCCCCAGTCGCGCCAGGCGAGGAAGCTCGCGAAATCGGTCTCGAAATAGGTCGCGGCGAGATGACCGTCCGTGAACACGGCGTCGCGTCCGAGCAGGACGCGGCCGTTCCAGATCTTCGGCCGCTCGCGCTGCTTCTCGGCAAAGTGCGCCGCGATCTCGGCGCGCCGTTCCTCGGCGAACGGCCAGATAATCGGCAGCACGGCGAGATCGAGCGTCGTGACGCGATGAATGACCGGGGATGTCATGACGGGTTGGTTACCACGCCTTCGCGTCAGTTATTTGGCGCTCCCCGTGGTCTTCTTGGCCTGCTCGACGTACTTGTTGGTAAAGGTCTTGCTGACGTCGATCTTGGCGTTGGCGACCTCCGGCGAGCCGACGCTGAACACGGCGAGCACGGCGTCCGCGCCCTTCGGGTCCATCTTGCCGGTCTCGGAGAACATCGGGATCGTGTTCTTCAGCGCGGCGAGATAGAGGTCCTTGTTCTTGCCGACCGTCTCTTCCGGCATCTTCGCCATGATTTCCTCAGGCGAGTGCGAGTGAATCCAGGCCAGCGTGGCGAGGATCGCATTGGTGAGCGCCTGCGTCTCCTTCTGGTGGCCGTTGACCCAGGCCGCGGTCGAATACAGCGCGCCGCCCGGATATTCGCCGCCGAATGTCTCGAGCGTGTCCTTCTGGGTGCGGGTGTCGCTGAGGATGCGCAGATCCTTGTGGCTGCCCTGGAGCACGGTGACGGAGGGATCGAGCATCACCGCCGCATCGATCTGCCCCTGCTCCATCGCGGCGACGGCGGTCGCGCCGAGGCCGACGCCGATCACGGCGGTGCCGGCGGGATCGAGGCCATTCTTCTTGAGCATGTATTTGAGGAAGAAGTCGGTGGAGGAACCGGGTGCGCTGACACCGACCTTCTTGCCGGCGAGATCCTTGATCGACTTGATTTCGTTCGTGTGCGCGGGCGAAACCACCAGCACGAGGCCGGGATAGCGGTCATAGACCACGAAGGCCTGGAGCTCCTGCTTCTTGGCCGCCAGGTTGACGCAATGGTCGAAATAGCCGGAGACGACGTCGGCGCTGCCGCCGAGCACGGCCTTGAGCGCGTCCGAACCGCCCTTGAGATCGACCAGCTCGACATTGAGGCCGGCCTTGTCGTATTCGCCGAGCTGCTTGGCCAGCACCGTCGGCAGATAGCACAGGCAGGAGCCGCCGCCGACCGCGATGGTCACCTTGCTTTGCGCCGCGGCAAGACCGGTGGTGAGCGTCAGCGCGAGCAGCGCGCCGGCGAGCCTGGCAATCGTGTTCTTCATTGGTTTCCTCCGTTCGGCTGGCGGCACCATAGAGCAGCGGGACTGGCTTGAGAAGCACTGCCTAAGTGCGACTCGCCATCCGCCTTTCGGCCCAATAGCATGCCCAGACAAGAACAATTCCTGATGGGGAGGATCATCCATGAATCGCCTTGCTGCCGGACTGTCGATCGCCGCCGCCTTTGCCGCCGGATGCGGCGCGAACCAGTTGCTCCGGCCGGCGCTGGCCGCCGAGAACGTCACGGCGCAGATCATCCACACCGGCGAGATGGAAGGCGACGCGCTCGGGCCCGCCAACAATGTCGGCTATCGCTCCAAGATGTTCGCAAGCGCCGACGGCGCCACGATCTCGATCCAGGTCGGCAATGTTCCCAAGCACATGCATCCCAACACCAACGAGATCCAGTACATCCTGGACGGGACCGGGACGATCTGGCTCGGCGACAAGGAGGTCACGGTGAAGCCGGGCGACCTCGTCATCATCCCCAAGGGCACCCCGCATGGCGGCACCAAGCCGATCAGCGGCCAGGTCAAGGCGATCGCGATCAAGACGCCGCCGCAGGCGCCCGACGATACCAAGCTGCTGGATTGAGCATTCGCGCTGCCGGGGCTCGCGCGACGCGCGGGCCCGTCCACTGAATGTCCCGGCTAGATCGGGCGCGCCTGCTTCCTGATCTCGTTCGCGATCGGCTTGAGCGTGTCCGTCGGAATCTCGCCGACGAGCGTATAGCCCATGCCGCCGTCCGCCCAGGCGAAACCCGCGACATCACCGGTCGATTGCGGCAGCATCGGCGTATCCTGTCCACCGCGGCTCATCGGGCGCGTCAGCACGACAAGGCGATCGCCGCGATCGTCGTCGTACATGAACATCGCGGCCGGACCGTGCGAGGTCGCAACGAGACGCCCTCCCATCAGCCGATAGCCGGACACGGAAAGATCCGGCACCTTGACCGGCTGCTTCAGCCGGTTGGAGACCCATTGCGTGAGCTCGGCACTGTCGGACGCACGTATCTCGACCGGCCGCACGCGATCCGGTGCATAGACGCCGTAAGAGTAGGCCGCCTCCTGCGCCAATGCGGACAGTCCGTTCGAGCCATCCTGCAACAGGCTGCGCATGGTCCAGCCGCCGAGACCGCCGATGCTCAGGAGCAGCAGCGCCGCAATTGCCCACCATGCGTGCAGAGGGCGCCGCTTCCGGCTCTCGATAATGTGCGACAGGTTCAACTCGGCCGGCAATGGTTCATCGGCGATTGACGCCAGCGCGCTGCGCAACTGCTCGCGCTGGGCGGCAAAGGCCGCGACGCGCCCGGCGACATCCGGGTGATCGTCCAGATAGGATCCGACCTCCGCACGACGCTCAGGCTCGAGCGCGTGGTCCACAAAGGCGTGGAGATCATCTTCCGTGATCGGCCGTTGGCTCATTTCATGCTCCGCAATGCCACGACGTTCCCCGGTGCAACGCCGTCCATCTCCTGCAGCAGCCGCTCCCGCGCACGCGACAGGCGCGACATCACTGTCCCGACCGGGACGTTCAACACGTCCGCGGCGGCGGCGTAGGAAAGATCCTCGACGGCAACAAGCAACAACACAGCCCGCTGCTCCTGCGGCAGTCTCGCAAGCTTGTTCAGGACATCCTGATAGATCAGCCTGTGCTCCTGCGCTGCCGCACTGACAAGCTCGCGCTCGCCGGCATCGTCGATCGGCATATGCCTGCCCCGCGCTGTTGTCTGGCGAAATTGAGTGACCGCCAGATTGTGGAGGATCGTGAACAGCCAGGCGCGCACGCTGCCGTCGCGCCGCTGATGCCAGCGGCCGACGGCCCGCTCCAGGCAATCCTGAACCAGATCGTCGGCGGCCGCGCGATCGCGCACGAGGGCGCGCGCATAGCGGCGGAGCGCGGGGATCAGTGGCTCGACCTGAACCAGCATGTCCTTCATGAGGCGCTCCGCCTGCTCTTCATTGCCGCCCGACGGCGCGTCATTGCGTCTCGATCTGGACCGCCTCGCCGGGCCCGGCCGCGTCTCCGGAGGCGATCACCAGATATCGCTTTCCAGCCACGGCGGACTGATCGACGATCTGCCGGATCGGGCCGGCCGCGTTGACGATGGCCGATCCGGCCGTATTGGTCATGAACGCCGCCAATGGCTGTAGCGGGCCGCTTCCGTCACTGCGTTCCGCCAGCGCCAGCACATATTTCTGCCTGGGCTCAAGTCCCGTCACCGAAGCCTGCAAGATCTGGATCAGGCCCTGATCGAACAGCGAGACGCTGGTCGGCGCCTTTCCGTCCTTCGAACCGTCCCTGGATGCAAGCGCGAGATGAGCGACCTGGCCGGCAACGCCGAGGGCCTGCAAGTTCTGGCGGTCATCCGGATTGGGAGCCGCGCCTGGAACGTAGGCAATGGCCTGCGGCGCCTGGCCGATCGGGACATTCGCCACCACGCTGTTGGTTGCGGTGTCGATCGCCGCGAGCGCGTCGGCGTTCTCAAGCCCGACATAGATGCGCGTGCCGTCGCCAGACGGCCAGACGCCGTGCGGCAGATTGCCGACCGGGATCGTCGCGACTTGCGAGAAATCGTCGGTGCGGAACACCTTCACCTGGTTCAGGCCACCGATGGTGACGTAGGCAAATGTCCCCCTGGCAGTGTGCGCGAAATTGACGTGGTTGGTGATCGGACCGGTATCGATCGTCTTGATCGGGTTGAACGGCGGCCTGGCGTTGAACACCTGCGTCCTGCCCGTATCCTTCAGCGTGAACCACACCTGGTTTCCATCCGGCGTCACCGCGATGTTCGGGCAGAACGGGCTTTCCTGCTTCACCTTGGCGATGATCTTGTGCTCGGCGACCGCGACGACGTCGGTCTCGGGATTGAAGGACGAGCAGATGTAGGCGTATTTGCCGTCCGGTGAAAACATCTGCATGCCCGGCCCGCTGGGGGTGGTGATGCGGCTTTTTTCCTCAAAGCTGTGCGGGTCGATCACGGAGATGTAGTTTTCGCCACGAACGGTGACCCACACCTCCTTGCCGTCCGGCGTGAAGAACGCCTCGTGCGGCGACCGCCCGATATAGGTCGTGTGCTTGACCGCATTGGTCGCGGTGTCGATGAAGGTGACCGAGTTTGAGCCGATCGACACCACGGCAAGCGTCTTGTGATCGGGCGAAAAGCCCATGCCATGCACGAGAACCTGGCCCTTGTAGAGCGGGCTGAAATTGCCGGGCTGCGGGTCGCCGAGCCGGATCACCCCAAGCAGCTTGTTGTCGACCGGGTCGGTCACCGAGACCGTGTTCGAGAACTGCTCCGCGGCATAGACGCGGTCGTGATGGCTGATCGGAATATCGGGTGAGGACAGCGCGCCCGGCGCCTGCCCTGCCCATGCGGCTGAACCGGTTGCAAGCATGGTGGCCGCCAGGAAGATGCTCTTCCCGATGCTGCTTCTCGACGTCTTCATGTGGCGCTCCTACTTCTTCATTCCGGCGGACATGTCCATCTGCATGCCCGGGTGATGATGGACGCTTGCAACGGGACCAGACGGCGGCTGGGTCGGGGCGGGCGTCGTATCGGTTGCCGGTTCGCCGATCGCGAGCTTCATGGCCGCGATCTCCTGCATCTGGTCGACGATGATTTCCTGGGCGATGCGCCGCAACTGCTCGTTCTTGCCGTAGCGCAATTCGATGACCGCCATGTCGATCGCACCCTGATGATGCGGATTCATCATCGCGACGAAGTCGCGATCGACGTCGCCGGTCGGCTTGGCCGCCATGTCGTTCATCATCTTGGCCATGGCGGATTCGTTTTCTTCCAGGAACGCACGCTCCTCCGCGCTCAGCGCAGCCGGCGGGTTGGCCGGATGGGCTTCATGCGCGAATACGAGCGGAGGAATTGCGAAGGCGACGAGAATGCGTGCGCCGATGAGTGCCATGCCGAGGCCGGGCCTTGGCCATCGGCATCTGCCTGCGAGCGCCGCAACGAGGCGATGAAACTGTGACCGGTGCATCCTGAACTCCCATGCAGGTGGTTGCATGGGGGTATGACGCGTGGGCGCGCGTTCTATTCCGGCCGGTCAATCACATAAATGTCAGCAGGACAACGCGGCGGCTAGCCGCGTCCATCCAACGCTGTCGGCCGCCACACCAGCAAGCGCCGCTCGACCAGCGTGACCCCGAAGTCGATCAGGATGACGAAGGCCGACAGCACGAACATGCCGGCGAACACGCCGGCGACGTCGAACACGCCTTCGGCCTGCTGGATCAGATAGCCGAGGCCGGCCGCCGATCCCAGATATTCGCCGACGACGGCGCCGACCACGGCGAAGCCGACCGAGGTGTGCAGCGAGGAGAACATCCAGGACAGCGCCGACGGCCAATAGACGTGCTGCATCAATTGCCGCTCGCTCATGCCGAGCATGCGGCCATTGTCGAGCACGGTGCGGCTGACCTCCTTGACGCCCTGATAGACGTTGAAGAACACGATGAAGAACACCAGCGTCACGCCGAGCGCGACCTTGGACCAGATGCCGAGGCCGAGCCACAGCGCGAAGATCGGCGCCAGCACCACGCGCGGCAGTGCGTTGACCATTTTCACGTAAGGGTCGAACACCGCGGCGACCAGCGGCTGGCGCGCGAACCAGAAGCCGATCAGCACCCCACCGAGCGATCCGATCACGAAGGCGAGGATCGATTCCACGAGCGTGATGCCGAGGTGCTTCCAGATCACGCCGGAGGCAAACCACTTCACGATCTGGCTGAACACGTCGAACGGGTTGGAGAAGAAGAACGGCGGCAGCAGGATCCTGCCGAACACGGGGACGGTCGACAGTACCTGCCACAGCACAATGCAGACGACTGCGACCAGGACTTGCAGCGCAAGCAGCGTCGGGCGCGACATCAGACCGCCTCCGCCGCTTGGGTGGATTGCGCGTAGCCCTTCATCACCTCGTCCTTGAGCACGCTCCAGATCTCGCGGTGGAGCGCATGGAACTCCTTGTCCAGCCGCACCTCGAAGATGTCGCGCGGGCGCTGCAAGCTGACGCGCCAGTCGCCGATGATGCGCGAGGACGGCCCCGCCGACATGATCACGACGCGGTCGGCGAGCGCGATCGCCTCTTCCAGGTCATGGGTCACGAACAGCACGGCCTTGCGGTCGGCGTTCCAGAGATCGAGCAGCAGATTGCCCATCACCTGGCGGGTCTGGGCATCGAGCGGCCCGAACGGCTCGTCCATCAGCAGGATCTTGGGATCGCGGATCAGGACCTGCGCCAGCGCCACGCGCTTGCGCTGGCCGCCCGAGAGCATGTGCGGATAACGATTGGCGAAGGCGCCGAGGCCGACCGAAGTCAGCCATTTCTGCGCCCGCGGCAGCGCCTCGGCCCGCGGCGTGCCCTTGATCTCGAGCCCGATCGCGACGTTGTCGAGCGCGGTCTTCCAGGGGAACAGCGCATCGGCCTGGAACAGATAGCCGGCATCCCGGTTCAGCCCCGCGAGCGGCCGGTCGAAGATCTTGACGCTTCCGGCGGCAGGCCTCAGCAGGCCGGCCGCGACGTTGAGCAGCGTCGATTTCCCGCAGCCGGTCGGGCCGACGATGGCGACGAACTCGCCCTGCGCGACCGCAAGATGCGCCTTCTCCACCGCCGTATAGACCCGTCCGTCCCCCAGCCGGAACGCGACCTTGGCATCTTCCAGCGCCACCGCCGTGGGCGTTGTCATGTGTTCCCTCCGAATTTGGTCCGATGCCTTAACCGCTCGCGCGGCCAAGTTCAATCAACCCGCCAAGCGTGCTACGCATGGGTCACGCCGTACCCTTACCCTCCCTGGAGGGGAGGGTCGGTGCGCATGAAGCGAAGCGAAATGTGAGACGGGACAGGGTGGCGGGTCTCTCCACGTCCCTCACCGCCCGTGTTGAGAGATCACCCCACCCCGCCCGCGCGTTGCGCGAGCGACCCTCCCCCTCCAGGGAGGGTAAGGAAGAGTGAGCCGCGTCCAATGGCTACCAAGCCGGCGATCAGCTACCAAAAGGTCACCAAGAGCTTCGGCTCCCTCAGGGCCGTGGACGATGTGTTGCTCGACATCGCCGAGGGCGAGTTTGTGGCCATCGTCGGCGGCTCGGGCTCGGGCAAGACCACGCTGCTGCGGCTCGCCAACCGGCTGATCGAGGCGGATGGCGGCACCATCACGGTCGAGGGCGAGGACGTGCAAAACGTCGATCCGGTCGCGCTGCGACGCCGGATCGGCTACGTCTTCCAGAGCGGCGGGCTGTTCCCGCACTTGAGTGTCGCCGACAATATCGGGATCACGCCAAAGCTGCTGGGCGAGCCGGGAGCGGCAATCGCAGCACGCGTCGACGAGCTGCTGGAGCTCGTGCAGCTCGACCGCGCCGCGCATCGCGACCGGTTGCCCGAGGCGCTCTCCGGCGGCCAGCGCCAGCGCGTCGGCGTGGCGCGGGCGCTTGCGGCAAAACCCCGCATCGTGCTGATGGACGAGCCGTTCGGCGCGCTCGATCCCCTCACCCGCGATGCGCTCGGCGACGACTATCGTTCGCTGCATCGCAAGCTCGGCCTGACCACGGTCATGATCACGCATGACATGACGGAAGCGATTTTGCTCGCCGACCGCATCGCGGTGATGCACAGCGGCAAGCTGCTCGCGCAGGGCACGCCCGCGGAGCTCTCGAACAGCACCGACGCCTATGTGCTGGAGCTGCTGCGCACGCCGCGGCGCCAGGTCGAACGGCTGAACGCGCTGCTGCCACAGAGCGGTGCGGCATGAGCCTCTTCACCGATCCGCGCTGGAGCGATGCGCTGTCGCATCTTCCCGACTATCTCGGCAACCACGTGCGGGTGAGCCTGGCCGCGCTGGCGCTCGGCCTCGCCGTCAGCCTGCCGCTGGCGATCCTGACACGCAACCGCCCGGCGCCGCGCGGCATCCTGCTCGCGCTCGCCAGCATAGTGCAGACCGTGCCCGGACTGGCGCTGCTCGCGCTGTTCTATCCGTTGTTGCTGGCGGCGGCGGCCCTGACGCTCGCCTGGTTCGGAATCTCCTTCTCGGCGTTCGGCTTCCTGCCGGCGATGCTGGCGCTGGCGCTGTATTCGATGCTGCCGGTGCTGCGCAACGGCATCACCGGGCTGAACGGCATCGATCCGGCGCTGATCGAAGCCGCTGAGGGCGTCGGCATGACCGCGCGGCAGTCGCTGGTCCTGGTCGAGCTGCCGCTGGCGCTGCCGGTGATGATGGCCGGCATCCGCACCGCCGCGGTGTGGGTGATCGGCACCGCAACGCTCTCGACCCCGATCGGGCAGACCAGCCTCGGCAACTACATCTTTGCCGGGCTCCAGACCCAGAACTGGGTGTTCGTGCTGTTCGGCTGCCTTGCCTCCGCCCTGCTGGCGCTCGCTGTCGATCAGCTGCTCGGCCTGATCGAGGGCGGCCTGCGGCGCCGCAGCCGCCTGCGCACCGGGCTCGGCGCAGTCGGGATCGCGGCACTGGTCGCCGCAACGCTGGTGCCGACGATGGGCCGCTCGTCGCAGGGCTATGTCGTCGGCGCCAAGACCTTCGCCGAGCAATATGTGCTGTCGGCCCTGCTCAGGGATCGCCTCCAGGCGGCCGGCCTGTCGGCCACGGCGCGCTCGGGCCTCGGCTCGAGCGTGATCTTCGGGGCGCTGAAGGCCGGCGACATCGATCTCTACATCGACTATTCCGGCACGCTCTGGGCCAACCAGCTGCATCGCACCGACATCAAGCCGCGCGCCGAGCTGATCGCGGAGCTGAAGACAGCACTCGCGAAGGAGAACATCACCCTGCTCGGCGAGCTCGGCTTCGAGAATGCCTATGCGCTGGTGATCCCGAAAAAGCGCGCCGAAGCGCTTGGCATCCGCACCATCACCGATCTCGCCGCGCACGCATCGACGCTGTCGATTGCCGGCGACTACGAGTTCTTCTCGCGGCCCGAATGGGCGGCGTTGCAAAAGGCCTACGGCCTTCAATTCCGCGCCCAGCGCCAGATGCAGCCGGACTTCATGTATGCAGCGGTCGCCAGCGGCGAGGTCGACGTCATCGCCGGCTACACCAGTGACGGGCTGATCGCGAAATACGACCTCGTTGTGCTCGACGATCCCAAGCACGCAATCCCGCCCTACGATGCGATCCTGCTGCTCGCCCCCAAGCGCGCCGGTGACGAGCGGCTGAAGACGGCGCTGAACCCGCTGCTCGGCAAGATCGACATCGCCACGATGCGGGAAGCGAATTTGCGCGCCGCCGGCAACGACGCGACCTCGTCGCCGGATGTGGTGGCGAAGTGGCTGTGGGAGAAGGTCGGCAGGCAGTAGGTCCCGCCATTTACTCGGTGTCGTCCTGGCGAAAGCCAGGACCCATTACCACAGCAGGCGATATGTGGGCGGTACTGGCCCCGCGCTTGAATTGATGGATCACGCGGTATGGGTCCTGGCCTTCGCCAGGACGACACTGGGGGAGGCATCGACGCGCCAAAGGACCGTCCTCGCAAAACGCGTCAGAGGCCTACAGCCCCCGGATCATCCCCGCATTGATCAGCAGCCGGTTCAGGCGCCGCGCTTCGGCACCGTCCTTGCAGCCGTAGAAGATGCCCTTGCAGCGGAGCATGATGTCTTTCTGCTCGGCGAAGGACGGGTCGAGCGGGATGCCGGCGGCTTCCTGGATCACCAGCGGCAGATAGGCGCCGTCGATCGTGTCCATCACGGCCTCGCTCTTCACCGGCTCGAAATTGACGGCGTCGATCGCGTAGTAGGTCGCGTAGAGGCGCGGATCGTAGGCGTCGAGCTTCTTGCCGAGAGCGCCCTCGTCGAGCCCGGGCTCGAGCAGGTTCGGCGCGAACTCGGGCTGATGATCGCCATAGCGCACGATCAGGAAGGGCTCGCCGGGAAAGGTCTTCTTGAGGCCGGCGACGAAAGCCTTGTACTGCTCGGCGCTCATCGCCTGCCGGCGCAGATATTCGTCGATGGAAGCCACATTGCCCGGCGCGCGCCAGTTCGGCAGCAAATCGGGACGGAAGCGCGTCTCCCAGGGGAAATGATTGGCGCCGAGATAGATGAAGGTGAACAGCGGCTTGTTCGGCGTCCGCTCGCCCATCAGCCGGAGCGCCTTGTCGTAGAAGAACGAATCCGGCTCGACGTCCTTGGCGCCGAGATCCTTCGAATCGAGGAAGCGTTCGACGCCGGTCGTCATCTGGAAGCTGCGCGCGCCCATGAAGCCGCCATAGGCGGGATAGAGCGACAGGGTATCGTAGCCGCAGCGGCGCAGCGCCAGCGGCAGGCCGCGCTCGACGCGGCCCGTTGCGATGCGCGTCACGAAATACGCGAAGCGCCCGAACGAGCGCGAGGAGAGGCCGGCGAGCACGTTGTATTCGGTGAACCAGCTCGGCCCGCCATTGCTCTCGGCCATAAACGTGCGCTGCTTGCCGTCCCACGACTTGAAGTGGTTGCCATAGCCCTGTGGCACCTTGATGCCCTGGGCGGCGCGGATGTCGAAGCTCGATTCATCATGGATCATGATGATGTTCGGCCGGCGGCCCGCGGGATGGCAGGCGTCAACCAGCGGCATGTTGAGCCGCTCATTGGTCGAGGCGGCCGATTCCATGAAGCCGTACTGCGCGAAGTCGGACACCGCGCTGACGCCGGAGCGGAAGAACTTCGAGAGATAGCCGTCGTCGTAATAGCCGCGCCAGGCCTCATCCGGATGATAGAGCGAATAGCCGACCAGCGCGGCAAGACAAGCGAGCTTGCAGGCGAGCGCCGGCAGGCGGCGGATGCGGAACGGATCGAGCCACCACAGCGCATACATCAGCGGCAGCGTGACGAGGCCGGCCAGGATCACCGACCAGCGCAAATTCGGGAAGATCGTGAACAGGAACGCGACGGTGTCGCGGTCGATCATCATCAGGTCGATGAAGTTCACCGTCATCTGCACGACGTCGTGCTTCAGCCGCGACAGCAGCACCAGCACGACGACCATGGTCAGCGACAGCGCGCCCGACAGCGCCGGCCGGCGCAGCAGCGTGATCCAGAAGAAATTGAGGATGCCCCAGGCGAGCGCGAAGGAGAGGCGCGAGCCGAAATCGGTCTCGGTCTCGTACATCAGCGCGAGCGCCGCGAGATGCGGCGCGGCGACCGCGAGCAGCCGCCAGATGCCGAGCGCGGCGACGCTCGCCAGCACGGCGGTCGTGGCAGAAGGACCTGGATTGGGCGCGGACGCCATCGACACACGCAACTGCTGGTCCGGCGCGATGATCCTAGCCGTCTGGCCGGCCCGAAGGCGGCTAGGGCATCCGGCGCAGCCGGAAGCCTGCACCGTGTCATAAAACTGTAACGGAACAGTCAAGGACAGGCAACGCGCGCCGCCATCCAACCTTCTTAATCTTGGCGGCGGGCGAATGTGCCGCGCGGCAAGCAACGCTAGGGCTTGGCGATCCCGGCAATGAACAGGTCGATGACCCCTTCCGCCATCCGCTCGATCTCACCCTCCTCCACGCCCCAGCGCGGAAAGTGGCCATCGAGGTTCATCCGGGCAAAGCCGTAGACCAGGGCGCGGCCGGCGATCTGGATGCGCTTGAGGTCGGCCGGCCGCAGCAGGCCCTGCTCCGCCGCCTCTGCCAGTATTCGCTCCGTCAGGGCGATCAGCTCGGCATTGTCGCGCGTCAGCTCCGCGGAGCTGCCATGGGCGAAATAGCGCCCCGTCGAGATGATCTCGAAATGCGCGGGATTGCGCCTCGCCCAGCGCAGATAGGCGAGGCCAAAGGCCCGGAAGCGGCCGAGCGGATCGGCGACCGGAGCCTCGCCCATCGCCGCCTCGATCTCGGCACGAAAGCGCCGCTGCGCCTCCGCGGCCACCGCCGCCATCAGGGCATCGCGGTTGGGGAAGTGCCGGAACGGCGCCCCCGGCGATACCGCGGCCCGGCGCGCCGCCTCGCGCACGGAGACCTCGGCGCCCTCCTCCGCCAGTTGCAGCGCAGCATCGATCAGCACGCGGCGAAGGTCGCCGTGGTGGTACGGCCGGGCCTGGGGTGTTTGGCGGCGGGCGCGCGGCTTGGAGGTCTGACGGGCGGGCATCGGGCCTTCTAGCATCACCCGAACGTGAATGTAAGCAGCGATTACACCATTGACGGACACGCTCAGCCCAAATGTAATCAATGATTACATAATGGAGGAGGCCGCCATGTCACAACGTCAAAGCTGGCTCGAAGGCTGGCGGCTGCTGGCCGCCCTCACCCTCAGCCTGATCGTCCTCAGCCTGTGGATCGCCTCGATGCGGCAATTCGAGGCCGAGGGCGTGCGGATGGTGATCCGCTTCACGGCGCGCAGCTCGCTCACGCTGTTCTGCCTCGCCTTCAGCGCCACGGCTCTCGCCCGGCTGTGGCCCAATGCCTGGACGCGCTGGCAGCGTCGCAACCGCCGCTATCTGGGCTTGAGCTTCGCGGCCTCCCACGCGATCCACGCGGTCGCGATCGTCGCGTTCGCCAACATGGATCCGGCCGGCTTTGCGGAGGCGACCTCGGCCGCCTCCTACATCTTCGGCAGCATCGGCTATGCCTTCATCATCGCGCTGAGCGCGACCTCGTTCGACCGCACCGCCGCGCTGATCGGGCCGCGCGCCTGGCGCGCCCTGCACCTTACAGGTGGCTATTACCTCTGGTTCCAGTTCATGGTGTCGTTCGGCAAGCGCGTGCCGGCGATGCCGCGTTCCTCGTCCCCCTGCTCGCCGTGATGGCGCTGCGGCTGATCGCGATGGCCGTCCATCCGCGCGGCCGGACCGTCGCGGCGCGCTGAACGGCGCGAGACCGGGAATGTGGTTTAGGTTCGCCTCCGCTAGTGGACAGGACCCTGGCCGGCCCGCTCGCGGAGCCGGTAGAATTGGAGCGCAGCCTTCGCGGTACCTGGCTTCAACCGGAGGAAGCTCGCAAAGCACTGGTCCAATCGTTCCTTCGCCTCGTGGGCCGAACCGGGCTGAAACGTCAAGATCGCCTTCGTCGTGTCCCAGGACAGACCGATGGCCTTCGCGAGAATGAGAATCTGCTCGGGCTCGGAGCGAACCAGCGCGCGCTCGATCGCTCCGATCGGCAGATCGCTCATGAGCGACAGCGCGACGGCGGTCTTGTCGAAGCTTCGCTCGCCGATGAAGCCGAGCACGCGTGCCTCGTCGAGTTGCCCGCTCGAATGCAGGGAGCTCACCTCGGCCAACGCCCGGGCATGCTCGCTCGAGCCTGCCCGCGCCATCGTCTGAAGCTCATCGGAGCTCTCCGCAATGGCACTCCGGATCAGCGCCGCCTGGCGCGGATCGGCCGCCTCCAGCTTGCGCCTCACCATCTCGGACGCATGGACGAACAATTTCAGCAAGCTCTCGCGCGGGATATCGGGGCGAGCCCAGATGCACATGGCGAGCGCGCCATTGTCCCGGGCCCGGCTGGTGAGCCTGGACATTCCCTGGACCGAGAACCTGGCCCCACCGTTACCGGCTGTCCGCACCGCAACGTCGCTGTTGCCGCGCTCGACCAGGACGTCGGTGACGGGTTCCGTCAACCGGCTACGGCCGGCGATGGCCAGCAGGTGATCCTGGCTCTTGGTCCGCGCATTCTCCTCCAAGCTCGCCTCGTCGAGCTGTGGCGAGTGCTCCAGGACCGGCGCCGCCACCTCTGGCGCGTCGTCAAACGCCAGCAGGCGGATCGTCCGGCGCGGCGCGTCAGGCAATCCGGAAAGCCGGCTCCCGAAGGCCGCCCGGGCGGCGCATTCGATATTCTTGAGGAGCGTGCTCATCACCTCGTCGAACAGATCGATCTGCTCGTCGGTGAACTTGCCCGAGCCGAGCACGAAGAGATCGGCGACCTGGTGCAGGAGTTCGGCGCGCTTCGACAGCTCCGGGCTCGCCAGAGCGATCTCGAGTTGATCGATCAGGCCCTTCTCCAAATTCATCTCTCGTGACCTGGGGATCGAGTTGCCTGTGTTCCGACGGAGGTCATGAGATCACGCGACGTTTTGTGCCGGCAACGGCAAATCGAAACTGACTTCAGGGTTCGGCACGGGTCGCCCGAACAGATATCCCTGGACGAAGTCCACTCCCGCCGCTTGAAGGGCCTCGAATTGCGCAGGGGTCTCGACCCCCTTGGCGACCGTGGCGACACCGAGACCGCGGGCCAATGCGACGGCGGAGGCGACGACCGCGGCGCAATCCCTTCGCGTCGTGCAGTCCTTCACGATCGCGCGGTCGATCTTGAACTTGTCGAATGGGAAGCTCTGGAGGTAGCTCGCAGCGGAATAGCCCACACCGCAATTGTCGAGGACGACGCCGACACCGAGGTTCTTCAGTTGCCGGACCGTCAGCAGGTGGGCCGCAAGATTCCCATCTAGGAGTGCAGCGTCCGGTATTTCGAGTTCGAGGCGCTTGGGCGCCAATCCCGACTCGACCAGCGCGCACAGGACGACGTCGAGCACGTTGCTCCTGTGGAACTGGGCGGCGCTCATGTTGACGGCGACCTTGATGTGCGCCGGCCAGGCAGCCGCGTCCAGGCAGGCCTGTCGCAATATCCATTCACCGAGCGGCACCATCAGTCCGGCCTGCTCGGCGACACCAAGGAACTGCACAGGCGCCAGCACGCCCTTCGACGGGTGATGCCAGCGCACGAAACATTCCAGGCCCGTCATCGTGCGCGTCCTGGCGTCGATCACCGGCTGGTAGTGCAGCTCGAACTCGTTGCGGGCCATCGCTTCCCGCAGTTCGCCTTCCATCGACTTCTGCGTGTCGGCAGCTTGCGTCATTTCGGGCTGGAAGATGCGGAAATCGTTTCGGCCCGCAGATTTCGTCACGTAGAGCGCGACATCCGCCTTCTGCAGCAACGTCTCGGCGTCGGTGCCATGCTCCGGCGCGAAGGCGATGCCGACGCTGGTGCCGACGCTGACGCGATGGCCGCCGAGATCGAAGGGTTGCTCGATCAGGCCGATGATCCTCAGAGCGAGAGCAATCGCGCACTCGCTCTGATCTTTTTCGTTCTCCTGGATGATCGCGAATTCGTCACCGCCGAGCCGCGCCAGCACATCGGTATCCCGCAACGATGAACTCAGCCGCCGCGCCACCTCAACCAGCAACTGGTCGCCCGCGGCGTGGCCGAGCGTATCGTTGACGGCCTTGAACCTGTCGAGATCCAGCATCAGCACGGTGAACGTCGTGCCATGACGCTGCGACCGCTTTGCGGCATCGCCGAGCTTTTCGGAGAACACGGCGCGGTTCGCAAGACCCGTGAGCAGATCGTGTTGCGCCAGATAGGCGATACGCTTCTCGTTTCTCGCTCGATCGGTAATATCCTCGTGGGTCGTCAGCCAGCCGCCATCCGGCATCATGTGCCGCGCAATCGCGACCACCCTGCCGTCGGCGAGTTCCCGGGTCTCGCTCAGCTGCTTCACGTTCTGGCTGAGATAGACGTCCGGCGCGACGTCGGCAAAATACGTGCCTTTTTCGCGGCGATATTCGAGAATCTGCGCCAGCGAAGTACCTGGCCCTATCTGATCGCCGCTCAGATGATAAATTTCGGCATAGCGCGCGTTCGAGACCACGATCCTCTGGTCCGCATCGAACATGCAGAGCCCCTGGGACATGTTGTTGAGCGCAGCATCGAAGCGCGTGTTGATCGCCTCCAGCTCCGCTGCCTTCTGGGCCAGCATCTGCTCGCCGCGCTTTTGCTCGGTGACGTCTTCGTGCGTCGCGACCCAGCCGCCGTCCGGCAGCGGCTTGCGCTGGATCAGGATCTGGCGGTGGTCTTTCAACACGTAATCCTGCTGCCGCAGGGTCGGCATGAGCCGGACATGCTGGTCGACCGTCAGGGAGCTCGTTTCGCCGCGATCCGCATAGTGTTGCAGTATCCGTTGCAGCGGCGTGCCTGGCCGCACCAGCTCGTCCGGCAGATCGTACATCTGCTGGTAGCGGCTGTTGGAGACGACCAGGTTCTTGTCGGCGTCAAACAGGCACAGCCCCTGATTCATGTTGTTGATCGCCACATCGAACCGCGTATTGATGAGCTTCAGCTCGGCGGCATTTTCCGCCAGCAGGGTCTCGTGACGCCGCTGGTCGGTGATGTCCTCATGGGTCGCGACCCAGCCGCCATCGGCCATGGGCGTGCGCAGGATCGAGATGATCCGGCCGTCGGCAAGCGTGAGGATCCGCGGCGCCCGGTGCTTTGCGCCATCGAGGAATTCCGCCACATCGAGTTCGGCTCCCGACGCCTTGTAGCTGCCGACGATGCTGCTGAGCGGCGTTCCAGATTGGACCTGCGACTCCGTGAGATCATACATCACGCGGTAACGGCTGTTGGCGACCAATAGCCTCTCGTCGGCATCAAACATGCTGAGCCCATGCGGCATGTTGCTCAAGGCGGCATTGAACCGGGCACTCGACGCCGCAAGCGCATTGGTTTGCCGCCGCAGCAGGAATGTGCCGATCAGAATGATGATGACGATCGCGGCAGCCAGCGGGCCGAAGGTGTAGAGATGCCGGTACAGCGGCTGCAACACGTGACTGCGGGAGTAAGTCACCGCCAAAACCAGCGGCAGGCCGGACACGGCCTTGTAGCCTGCAATGCGCGCGACGCCGTCGACGGGGCTCGTGAGTTCGTACGAGTCCGCCTCGGAGACCGGCAGATACTTGGTAAACAGGGGGCCGCCGGCGACCGACATGCCCACAGCATCCTTCTGTTCCGGTACGCGCGCAAGGATCCGTCCGCCGCGATGGAACAGAACCACCGAGCCGTCAGGGCCCAGGTCGATCTTGCGATAGATCTTCAGCAGAAAGGATTGATCCAGCGGCGCAGTAACCACGCCGGCAAAGCTCCCATCCGGATTGTTCAACCGGCGTGACGCCGCAGTGAACCATTTGTCGCCACCTGCCGAGCGAAAGGGTGGCGCAACGAACAATCCGGTGCCGGTGCCGGCGCCGTCGCGCTGCGCGATGAAGTGCGGCATATCGGAGATGTTGCTACGCGGCAGCGCGTGATCGTAGGAATGCGCGACGACCGCTCCGGATGCATCGGTCCAGCCGACGGCGACCAGAATCGACGAGCTCTTGACCAACTGACGCAGCGCGAGATTGGCCGCACCAGGATCGGCGTATCTTCCGGACAAGGAGTCCTTGCGGATCGCCTGCGCCTCCAGCAGCACACGATCGATGTCTTCGAACGTCACCGCGGCATGCTCGGCCAGAATGGCCGAGAGATTGAGAGTGTCGGTCTTCGCAGATGCGACTGCTTCTCGATAGCGGATGGCCAGGTCGAAGAGAAACCAGGCGACGACAACGAGCGAAAACAGCAAGCCCAGGATCGTCACGGACGATCCCGGCGATCCGGCCAGCTTTCGCCAAGCTCTCAGCATTGCGGCTCTGTGGTTCGGGCAATCGGTTTTTACCGTCGCTCGGTCGCGCTAAGATTTGGTTGATCTGCCCATCACAATTTAACTCCGTAATCGTACGGAACTGCGACCGCAACGGTGTCCTAGCACTCGGAAAATATTGGGAAAACGCCGCCCGCGGCCTGCAAAACCGAAGCCGGTTTCGCCAGGAGCTTCGCGGCGCGCGAGTGAGCCGCGCGCAGGATCGGCGAGATTGCGGGGAGCAAGTCGGACATCGCCTCCCCGCGTCATTCCCAGGGCTTGCGTCCGTGCAAACCCGGGAAACTCATGAGCATGGATCGAGGTCCGGGGGCGCGAGGTCGTCACGCCCCCGGAACGACGGCGTTGCCGTCAGTTCTTGCTCTTGTCGACCAGCGCGCCCTTCTTGATCCAGGGCATCATGTCGCGGAGTTTCGCGCCGACTTCCTCGATCGGGTGCTGGGCGAGCTTGGCGCGGGTCGCCTTGAACGAGGTCTGGTTGACCTTGTTCTCGAGCATCCAGTCGCGGGCGAACTTGCCGCCCTGGATGTCGGCGAGAACGCGCTTCATCTCGGCTTTGGTCTCGGCGGTGACGATGCGCGGACCGGTGACGTACTCGCCGTACTCGGCGGTGTTGGAGATCGAGTAGTTCATGTTGGCGATGCCGCCTTCATAGATCAGGTCGACGATCAGCTTCACTTCGTGCAGGCACTCGAAATAGGCCATCTCCGGGGCGTAGCCGGCTTCGACCAGGGTCTCGTAGCCGCCCTTGATCAGCTCGACCAGGCCGCCGCAGAGCACGACCTGCTCGCCGAACAGGTCGGTCTCGCACTCTTCCTTGAAGGTGGTCTCGATGATGCCGGCGCGGCCGCCACCGATGGCGGAGGCGTAGGACAGGCCGAGGTCATGGGCGTTGCCCGAGACGTCCTTGGCGATCGCGATCAGGCAGGGCACGCCGCCGCCGCGCTGATACTCCGAGCGCACGGTGTGGCCGGGGCCCTTCGGCGCGATCATCAGCACGTCGAGGTCGGCGCGCGGGTCGAGCAGGTTGAAGTGGACGTTGAGGCCGTGCGCGAAGACGAGGGCGGCGCCCTTCTTCATGTTGTCGTGCAGGTGCTCGCGGTAGATGTCGCCCTGGAGCTCGTCCGGGGTCAGCATCATGACGAGGTCGGCCCATTTGGCGGCTTCGGCGACTTCCATCACCTTGAAGCCGGCGGCTTCCGCCTTCTTGGCCGAGGCCGAGCCCTTGCGCAGCGCAATGGCGACTTCCTTGACGCCGGAATCCTTCAGGTTCAGCGCGTGGGCGTGGCCCTGGCTGCCATAGCCGACGATGACGACCTTCTTGCCCTTGATCAGGTTCAGGTCGGCGTCGCGATCGTAATAAACACGCATAGTCGTTTCCTCATTCAGGGCCAGAATCGGCCAAAGCTCAGTGTCCGAAGGGTGAAATTTGCGGATTTCGGGGGCTGTCTAGAGCATTTTCAGCCCCTAGGGAAACCCGTTTCTGCATGGAAATCCGCGACATCATGCATCCATGAAAACGGGGTAGAGGGAGGCGAGCAGCAGGATTGCCATCACGATGTTGAAGGCCCGGACCAGCCGCTCGGAGGTCAGGACCGGCCGTAGCGCAGTGCCGAACAGGGCCCAGACCACGGTCGAGGCCGTGCCGACGAGCAGGCTGATCAGGGTCTGGATCGCGATGTTGACGGGAAACTGGGCAATCGCCGCATAGGCGGTGATGGTGCCGATCACGATCACCCAGCCCTTGGCGTTGATCCACTGGAACATGGCCGCGCCCCAGAAGGTCATCGGGCCGCGGCCGCTCTCGCCGTCCGGCGTGGTCGGGCCGGACATGGCGATCACGGCAGCAAGATAGATCAGGTAGACCGCACCGGCATATTTCAGGATGGTCTGGAGGATCGGATAGGCCAGGAACACGGTCCCTAGCCCGAGGCCCACCGCGGCGACCATGAAGGCAAAGCCGATGACGATGCCGGCGATGTGGGGGATGGTGCGACGGAAGCCATAGGTCAGGCCCGACGCCAGCAGCATGATGTTGTTCGGCCCGGGGGTGAAGTACATCACCACCATGAAGGCGAGGAAGGCATAGAAGAGCGAGTAAGCCATATTCACCTCACGCGATCTTCGGCAGGACTTGCGGGCGCTTCGCCAGCACCATCACCGCGATACCGCCGATCACGGTCAGCATGCCGGCGAGCCTCAGGGGTCCGAAGCGTTCGCCGAACACGATGCTGGAGGCGGCCGAGCCGACGAACGGCACCAGCAGGGCGAACGGCACCACTTGGGCAGCGGGATAATCACGCAGCAGCCGGCCCCACAGCCAATAGGCGATGCTGGTGGAGATAGCGCCGATCATCAGCAGGCAGACGAGACCGGTCACCGACATGTGGATCAGGGACTGCCAGGTCGGCACCGGCCCGTTGACGACGAGCGAGAGTGCGAACAACGGGACCGCAGTGGCAAGGCAAAGCCAGGCGAACAGGTCGAACATCGGCACGCCGCGCGCGCCACGCAGCAGAATGTTGCCGATGGCGAAGCTGACCGGCGCGATCATCAGCACCGCGAAGGCACCGACGCTGAAATCGTAGCCGACGGTGCCGCAGATCATCAGCAGGCCGGCTGCGGCGATCACGATGCCGAGGGTCTGCATCGGCGTCGGCCGCTCGCCGAAGGCGATCGCGGCAAAGCCGATCGTGAACAGCGCCTGGCTCTGCACGACGACGGAGGTCAAGCCCACCGGCACGCCATGGGCGATGCCATAGGCCTGGCTCAGGAACTGGCCGAGAAACAGCGTGAAGCTGATCGCGATCAGCAGCGACCAGGCGATCTTGGGCTTGCGGATGAACAGGCACGGCACCGCGGCAATGGTGAAGCGCATCGCCGTCATCAGCTCCGGCGAAAACTCGTCGAGCGCGATCCGGCTCGCCACGAAGGCAAGCCCCCAGATGATCGCCACCACGAGGGCGATGAGGATGTCGGCCGGCTTCATTGTTGTTCCCGGTTCTGCCCTGTCGTGCAGCCCTGTTTCTTGTTCTGGTCTAGCCTTGCTCGCCGGCTTTCGGTTTCCGCAGCAGATATGTGCCGTGCATCGGTGCGTGATAGTCGGCCGAGACCAGCGTGAAGCCGACGTCGGTCAGCATCCGCTCCATCACCCAGCCGAAGGTGGAATATTCGTCGCGCATATGCGTCACCACGCCCTCACGGGAGAAATCGTGGTTCTTGATCTGGAAGTCGGCCCACTGCTCGACGTCGCGCTCGACCGCGTCGGGCACCGAGACGTAGACGATGTCGCGCAGATAGAAGCTCGCTCCCGGCTTCAGCGCGCGAAAGATCCGGGACATCGCCACCACTTTCCAGAAATCCGGCAGATGATGCAGCGTGAACTCGCTGACGATCAGATCGTAGGATTCCGGCCGGTAGGCGAAGCTGAGCAGGCCGGCCGATTGCGTGCGCACGGGCGCCTTGCGGTCGCGCGCATAGATCTCGGCGAGCGCCAGCATCGCCGGCGAGATGTCGATGGCGTCGACCTCGGCGCCCATCAGCGCAGCTTCGGTGGCGAGCACGCCGTTGCCGCAGCCGATGTCGGCGATGCGCCAGCCGCGCTGGACACCGAGCATTTTCAGGGCGGCGCGCGCCCGCAGATCGGCATCGTCGTGGCTGTCGTAGATCGACGCCACCGCGGGCTCGATGCCCATCCGGTTCCGCTCGTTATAGTACCAGTCGCGCGCCAGCATGGCTCACATCCCTTCAGGCCCGCGGCCGATCGCGGCAACGCCCGTGCGCGACACCTCGACAAGGCCGAGCGGGCGCATCAGATCGATATATTGATTGATCTTGTCCGTATTGCCTGTGATCTCGAACACAAAGCTCTCGGTGGTGGCGTCGATCACGCGGGCGCGGAACGCATCCGCCAGCCTGAGCGCCTCGACCCGGTGCTCGCCCTGCCCGCGCACCTTCACCATCGCAAGCTCGCGCTCGATCGAGCGCTTGGTCTGGGTCATGTCGACGACGCGGTAGACCGGGATCATGCGGTCGAGCTGGTGCTTGATCTGCTCGATCACCATCGGCGTTCCGGTGGTGACGATGGTGATGCGCGACAGGTGCTTCTGCGCCTCGGTCTCCGAGACCGTGAGGCTCTCGATGTTGTAGCCGCGCCCGGAGAACAGGCCGATGACGCGCGCGAGCACGCCGGGCTCGTTCTGCACGAGCACCGAAAGCGTATGTGTCTCGTTGGGATCGTGGCGATCCTCGATGAAATAGGCGGATGCGGGCTGGTTCATTGTCGTCCCCTCTATTCTTTCTTGTCATGCCCCGCGAAGGCGGGGCATCCAGTCATCACCGGCATAGTGGGTCTCACATCTGCCGCGGCGTACTGGATCGTCCGGTCAAGCCGGACGATGACGGTGGTGCAATTGGCGAGCGCTCGCGCAATCATGCGACCACCCATCGCTTGAACAGATCGAAATCGATATTGCCGCCGGACAGCACGAGACCGACGCGCTTGCCCGACAGTTTTGTCTTTTCCTGAAGCGCCGCAGCGAGCGCGGCGGCACCGGCGCCTTCGGCGAGATTGTGCGTGTCGGTCCAGTAGGCGCGGATCGCCGCGGCGACCTCGTCGTCGGTCACCTGTACGATCCGCGAGGCGCCCTTGCGGATCAGCGCCAGCGCATCGGCGTCGGGAATGCGCGTCGCCATGCCGTCGGCAAGCGTGTTGCTGGTCTCGGTGGTCACGATCTTGCCGGCCGCGAACGACAGCGCATAGGACGGCGCTTCGGTCGACTGCACGCCGACGATCTCGGTCTTCAGGCCCAGGAGGTCGCGTGCCATGATGCAGCCGGAGATTCCAGAGCCCTGCCCGATCGGCACGTAGAGAACATCGAGATCTGGCGCCGTCCGGAACAGTTCGAGCGCATAGGTGGCGACGCCGAGCACGAGATCCGGATGGAACGACGGCACCATGTGCAGGCCGGTAAATTGGGCGCGCCGTTGGGCCTCTTCCGCGGCCGCCTGAAAGTCCTCGCCATGCTCGACCAGCTCGGCGCCAAAGGCCTTCATCGCGCGGTTCTTCTCGACCGAGTTGCCGCGGGGCACGTAGATCACGGCAGGCACGCCGTGACGGCTCGCCGCGAACGCGAGGCTCTGGCCGTGATTGCCGCGCGTCGCCGAGATGATGCCCGGCGTCTTCGGCCGCTCGCGCTTGAGCCGATCGAGATAGACGAGGCCGCCGCGCACCTTGAAGGCCCCGATCGGCGTGTGGTTTTCGTGCTTGACGACAACCCCGGTGCCGAGGCGTTCAGCGAGCAGCGGCCAGGCATGCGCCGGCGTGGCCGGCACCGCCTGCCCCACGATCTCGTGTGCGCGCTCGAGCTCCTTCAGGTCGAACATGACGTCACACCAGCGCCTTGCCGCCTGCGAACGCCTTGGCCGTCGCCTCGTCGTTCGCCTGCTCCGGCAACAGCATCTCGTTGTGCGCCTTGCCGGAGGGGATCATCGGGAAGCAGTTTTCGAGCGCCGCGACGCGGCAGTCGAACAGCACCGGACGCTTGACCGAGATCATCTCCTGGATGGCGCCGTCGAGATCGGAAGGCTTGTGCACCTGGATGCCGACGCCGCCATAGGCTTCCGCGAGCTTGACGAAATCCGGCAACGCCTCCGAGTAGGAATGCGACAGGCGGTTGCCGTGCAGCAGTTGCTGCCACTGCCGCACCATGCCCATGTACTGGTTGTTGAGGATGAAGATCTTGATCGGCAATTCGTACTGGACTGCCGTCGACATCTCCTGGATCGTCATCTGCACCGAGGCATCGCCTGCGATGTCGATGACGAGGCTGTCCGGGTGCGCCACCTGCACGCCGACCGCGGCGGGCAGGCCGTAGCCCATGGTGCCGAGCCCGCCTGATGTCATCCAGCGATGCGGCTCCTCGAAGCCGTAGAACTGCGCCGCCCACATCTGGTGCTGGCCGACCTCGGTCGTGATGTAGGTATCCTTGCCGCGCGTCGCCTCGAACAGGCTCTGGATCGCGTGCTGCGGCAGGATGACGTCGTTGCTCTTCCTGTAATAGAGCGAGTTGCGGGCGCGCCACTGCGCGATCTGCTGCCACCACGCCTTGGTGTCGGGCTTCTTCGCCTCCGCCTTGTACACCTGGAGGATGTCGCCGAGGATGTTGCCGCAATCGCCGATGATCGGCACGTCGACACGGATGTTCTTGTTGATCGAGGACGGATCGATGTCGATGTGGATCTTCTTCGAGCCCGGCGAGAACGCGTCGACGCGGCCGGTGATGCGGTCGTCGAAGCGCGCGCCGACGCACAGCATGACGTCGCAATCATGCATCGTCATGTTGGCCTCATAGGTGCCGTGCATGCCGAGCATGCCGAGCCAGTTTTTGCCCGACGCCGGGTACGCGCCGAGGCCCATCAGTGTGGAGGTGATCGGAAAACCGGTGACCTCGACCAGCTCGCGCAGCAGCTTGGTGGCTTCAGGACCGGAATTGATCACGCCGCCGCCGCTGTAGATCACGGGACGCTTGGCGTTCGCGAGCAGCGAGACGGCCTTGCGGATCTGCGTCGCATCACCCTTCACGCGCGGCGCGTAGGAGCGGTGCACGTCGGACTTGCGCGGCGGGTGATAGGTGCCGGTCGCGAACTGCACGTCCTTGGGCACGTCGACCAGCACCGGGCCCGGACGGCCCGTGGTCGCAACGTAGAACGCCTCGTGCAGGACCTTTGCGAGATCATTGACGTCGCGCACCAGCCAGTTGTGCTTGGTGCAGGGACGCGTGATGCCGACCGTGTCGCATTCCTGGAACGCGTCGTTGCCGATCAGATGCGTCGGCACCTGGCCGGAGATGCAGACCAGCGGGATCGAGTCCATCAGCGCGTCGGTCAGCGGCGTCACCATATTGGTGGCGCCGGGACCGGAGGTCACCAGCGCAACGCCCGGCTTGCCGGTCGAGCGCGCATAGCCCTCGGCGGCGTGGCCCGCGCCCTGCTCGTGCCGGACCAGGATGTGCTGGACCTCGCTCTGCTGGAAGATCTCGTCATAGATCGGAAGCACCGCGCCGCCGGGATAGCCGAAAATGTCGGTCACGCCGTGATCGATGAGCGCGCGGACGATCATCGCGGCGCCCGTCATCTGGTTCGGATCGTGGCTCTTGTCGGTCATTGGCTTGCTCCGGATGCGCTGTTGCCAGCGGCTTCGTTCGTGTCGGGTTCAGGAAATAAAAAAGGCCCCGAAGAGGGCCCATGCACACCGCCTGTCATGTGGATGGCAGCTAGCCATCCCCGGCGGTGTGCCTGGATACGACGGCGATAAGGAGTTTGGTAATAATGTTACGCATGGCAGGCGCCCGGCTTCCCAAAGGTTGCGCGAAACATAGCGGCCAAAGCCTGGATGTCAAGGCGATGCGGCCGTTCCCGCGCGATTTTGGCAGTGTAGCGGCGTTCCCGGGGTTCGGCGAGAGGTAAATTCGGGAACCCGGCACAAAAGCACGTCAGTCAGGGTCCTGCGCCGCGTTCACGATCGCCGCCAGCCAGCCCCTCGCCTCCTCCAGCTTCACCCATTCGAACTCCGGCAATTGGTGCCGGAACCAGGTGAACTGGCGCTTGGCGTAATGGCGGGTATCGGCACGGCCGATCGTGGCCGCCTCGTCCAGGCTGAGCTCACCGCGCAAATGCCGGATCAGGGCCGGCACGCCGTGGGCCTTCATCGCCGGCAGCAGCGGATCGAGCTTTCGGGCGGCGAGGCGCTCGATCTCCCTCAAGGCGCCGGCGCCGAGCATGGCGTCGAAGCGGGCATCGATGCGGGCATAGAGCTCGTCACGCCCGGGAGCGAGGAACACCGCGTGAAAACTGTCCCTGGGCAACAGCGGCGGCTGACCCTCCTGGTGCCAGTCGAGCAGCGAGCGCCCGGTCGCCTCGACCACTTCGAGCGCGCGCGCGATGCGGGTGCGGTCGCGCAAGTTCAATCGCCCGGCCGCACGCGGATCGCGGGCCGCGAGTTCCGCATGCAGCGCCTCGACGCCGCTCCGCTCCAGCCGCGCGCGCACGCCTTCGCGCACCTCGGCAGGGATCGGCGGCACCACGGAGAGGCCCGCGGTCAGCGCCTTGAAATAGAGCCCGGTGCCGCCGATGAAGATCGGCAGGCGGCCTTCGGCTCTCGCCCCTTCGAGCGCCGTCGCCGCATCGTTCACCCAGGCGCCGGCCGAGAAATTCACGGCGGCATCGACATGGCCATAGAGACGATGAGGCACGAGCGCCTCGTCCGCCCGTGTGGGGCGCGCCGTGATGATGCGCAGGTCGCGGTAGACCTGCATGGAATCGGCATTGATGACGACGCCGCCGGTGGCGAGCGCCAGCTCGAGCGCCAGCGCCGACTTGCCGCTGGCGGTCGGGCCTGCGATAAGCACGGCCTTGCCAACATGGCTTCCGCTGACTTGCCTCTCGCTCACGAAAACCTCAAATGTCCCTCGTCGCCACGCTGATCTGCAATCCCGATAGTCCCGCGCTCGACAGCACCATCGTCGACGGCGCCCGCGCCGTGCTGCCTCAGGCGGCGCCTGCGCACTGGCTGTTCGACGGGGTTGCGGTCGACATTCCCTTCGGCGCCGACAGTAACCTCGAAGGCGACCGCCACGCCATCGAACAGCGGTTGCGCGAGCTTCGCGGCGACCTGCCGATCGACATCGTCGTGCAGCCTGCCGGCGCCCGGCGCAAGAAGCTTTTTCTCGCCGACATGGATTCCACCATGATCGGCCAGGAATGCATCGACGAGCTCGCCGATCTCGTCGGGATGAAGGCCCATGTCGCCGCCATCACCGAACGCGCGATGCGCGGCGAGATCGAGTTCGAGCCGGCGCTGCGCGAGCGCGTCGCGCTCTTGAAGGACCTTCCCGCCGGTGTCGTCGACGAGGTGCTGGCCAAGCGCATCACGCTGACCCCGGGCGGCCGCGCACTGGTCGCGACCATGCGGGCGCACGGCGCCTATACCTGCCTCGTCTCCGGCGGCTTCACGCTGTTCACGAGCGCGGTCGCCGCCCGGATCGGCTTCCAGGAGAACCGCGCCAACGAACTGATCGTGCGCGACGGCAAGTTCACCGGCGAGGTCAAGGAGCCGATTTTGGGCCGCGCGGCCAAGCTCGCCACGCTGGTGGATCTGATGGAATCGTTCGATCTCGACGACATCGACTCGGTCGTGGTCGGCGACGGTGCCAATGATCTGGCGATGATCCAGGCGGCGGGACTGGGCGTGGCCTATCACGCCAAGCCGGCCGTGGCGGCCGCCGCGGCGGCGCGGATCGACCACGGCGATCTCACCGCCCTGCTGTATGCGCAGGGGTATCGGCGCGAGGAGTTTGTGGAGGCGTAGCCTCCCCTCCGCCGTCATCACCCGCGAAGGCGGGTGATCCAGTATTCCAGAGACAGCGACGTATACGGAGAAGCCGCGGCGTACTGGATGCCCCGCTTTCGCGGGGCATGACAGTTGAGTGCGCGGTCGAGAACGTGCTCTTACTGCACGCTCAGCGCAACAAACCGCAGCTCGCCGTCGGCGTTGGAGACCAGCAGCAGCACCGACTTCTTGCCGTCCTTCTTGAGCTGGTCGACCCGCTTCTGGATGTCGGCGCCGCTGGAGACGGCCTCCTGCGCCACCTCGACGATGACGTCGCCGGCGGACAGGCGCTTCTCGGCAGCGTCCGAATTGGCCTCGACATTGGTGACGACCACGCCCTTGACGCTGTCCTTGATCTTGTAGCGCGTGCGCAAGTCCTTGCTCAGCGCGGCGAGATCGAGGCCGAGCGCCTTCTGCGTCACCAGCTTCTCGGGCGCGGGCTCGTCGGTCTTCACCGCGGCCTGCACCTTGTCGGGATCCTGGAGGCGTCCGAGCGTGACCTTCTTGGTCTCCTCCTGGCCCTTGCGGATGATGATGACGTCGACCTCCTTGCCGACCGCCGTGTCGGCGACGACACGGGAGAGATCCTTCGGATCCTTGACGTCCTTGCCGTCGAACTTGACGACGACGTCGCCGGGCTCGATGCCGGCGGGCTTGGCCGGCCCCTTGTCGTCGACGCCTGCAACCAGCGCACCGCGCGGCGGCTTGATGTTGAGGCTCTCAGCGATCTCGTCGGTGACGCTCTGGATGCGCACCCCCAGCCAGCCGCGGCGCAGCTCGCCGAACTGGCGGAGCTGGTCGACGACGCCCACGACCGTCTTCGACGGCACGGCGAAGCCGATGCCGATCGAGCCGCCGGAGGGCGAGATGATCAGCGTGTTGACGCCGATGACGTCGCCATCGAGATTGAACAGCGGACCACCGGAATTACCGCGGTTGATGGCCGCGTCGGTCTGGATGTAGCTGTCATAGGGACCCGAGGAGATGTCGCGGTTCTTGGCCGAGACGATGCCGGCCGTCACCGTGCCCCCCAAGCTGAACGGGTTGCCGATCGCGACCACCCAGTCGCCGAGGCGCAGCTTGTCGGAGTCGCCGAACTTCACCGCGACCAGCGGCTTCGTCGGCTTGAACTTCAACACGGCGAGGTCGGTCTTCTTGTCGACGCCGACCAGCTCGGCCTTGATCTTGGTACCGTCGTTGAGGATGACGTTGATCTCGTCGGCGTCCGCAATGACGTGGTTGTTGGTGACGACGACACCCGACGTGTCGATGATGAAGCCGGAGCCGAGCGAGTTGGTCTTGCGGGGCGGGCTGTTGTCGCCGCCCTTGCCGCCGGGGCCACCGGGGCCGCGGCGGTTCTTGAAGAAGTCGTCGAAGAACTCCTCGAAGGGCGAGCCGGGTGGCAGTTGCGGCATGGTGTTGCTGCCGCCGCCCTTGGCTTCGACGGTCTGCGAGGTCGAGATATTGACGACCGCGTCGATCACCTTCTCGGCGACGTCGGCGATGCCCTCCGGCCCGCGCGCATGAGCCGGCGTGCCGAAAGCGCCGAAAGCACTGACGGCGAGCGCGGCCAGCCCAATTCTCACGCCAAGTCGCGCACGATGGCGCAAGCGGGACGGGGCAATGATGGCAGCGGTCATAGTGATCTCCAGAGAAAGGGATTCGGCGTCAAGACTGCGCTCGAACGGGGGCACGGCGCAAGCGCGGAGCTTCACGGGCCTCAAGACCCGCATAATACGGCGAAAACCGGTCCCTCGCCTTCACTTTGGCGTTGGCGCGAGGTCTAAATCGGACGCCGCATCACCCAGATCAGGATCAGGCCGGCCACGGCCGAACCGATCCCGACCACCCGCAGGACATTGTCCGGCGTGGCCATGGCGCTCTTCATGGCCTTGCGCATCCAGTTCGGACTAGCCGCGAACATCAAGCCTTCCAGCACGAACAGAATGCCCAAGCCGATGAGGAAGTCGGCGAACGCAATGGACCTCATCGGATTGGAACCTCCCGTTATGCTGTTCTTCTGGACAAAGGGCGGCCAGATCTGCCGCCCTCGTCCGGCTTACGGCTTTGCCGGCGTCGCGGTCGCCGCCTTGCCGGACGGGTTACCAAAGAACCGGAAGAAATCCGAGTCCGGCCGCAGCAGGAAGCGGGTGTCGTTCGCGCGCAACCCGTTCTCGTAGGCCGTCATCGACCGGTAGAAGGCGAAGAAGTCGGCATCCTTGCCGTAGGCTTCCGCGAACAGGCGGTTGCGCTCGGCATCGCCGACGCCGCGGGTCTGCTCGGCCAGCGACCTGGCTTCCGCCTCGATCACGGTCGCCTCGCGATCGGCCTTGGAGCGGATCTCCTGTGCCTTCTGGCCGCCCTGCGCCCGGAACTCGGCGGCTTCCCGCTCGCGTTCCGTCTTCATGCGCTGGTAGACCGCCTGGCTGTTCTGCTCCGGCAGGTCGGCGCGCCGGATCCGGACGTCGACGACCTGGATACCGTAACCGTCGGCCTCGCGATCGAGCTGGTCGCGGATACGCAGCATCAGCTTCTCGCGGTCGTCGCGCACCACGTTGATGAAGGTGACCTCGCCGAGCACGCGGCGCAGCGCCGCATTCAGGAGCGTGGTGAGCTGGATGTTGGCGGCCTGGATCGAACCGACGCTCTGATAGAAGCGCAACGCATCTTTGATGCGGTAGCGCGCGAAGGCGTCGACCACGAGCCGCTTCTGGTCGGATGCGATCGCTTCCTGCGACGGGTTCTCCAGATCGAGGATCCGCTTGTCGATGTTGATCACCGAATTCCACGGCGCCTTGAAGTGCAGGCCGGGAGCGGTGACGACGTCGACGGGCTTGCCGAACTGAAGCACGATGGTCTGCTCGGTCTGCTGCACCGTGAACAGCGACATGTAGCCGACGATCACGACGAGCAGGAACCCGAGGAGGGTGACGATACCTGTGACCGGAGACCTCATCGGCTGCCTCCGCCCGACTGCTGACCGGCGGCGGGAGGCCGCTTCGTCGTCAATTCACCCAGCGGCAGATAGGGCACGACGCCCTGGCCCGAGGGGCCGCCGTCATAGACGAGCTTGTCCGCGCCGCCGAGCACGCGCTCCATCGTCTCCAGGTAGATCCGTTCACGCGTCACTTCGGGCGCCTTCTTGTATTCCTCGTAAACCTTCAGGAAGCGCGAGCTCTGGCCCTTGGCCTCGGCAACCGCCTGCTCCTTGTAGCCTTCGGCGGCCTGCATGATCTGCGCCGCACGTCCGCGCGCCTGCGGCACCACCTGGTTGGCGTAGGTCTGTGCTTCGTTCTGCAGCTGCTCGAGATTGGCGCGTGCCGCCTGCACGTCGCGGAAGGCGTCGATCACCTGCGCCGGCGGATCGACCTTCTGCATCTGCACCTGGCTGATCTGAATGCCGGCGCCGTAGCTGTCCAGAGTCCTCTGGATCAGTTCCTGGACGCCCTGTTCGGTGACGTTGCGCGCACCGGTGAGGATCGGCTGGATCTGCGAGCGGCCGATCACCTCGCGCATCGCGCTCTCGGCGACCGCCTTCACGGTGCCCTCGGGGTTCTGGATGTTGAAGAGAAAGTCGCCGACGCCGGCGGTGTCGGGCTTGATGCGCCACAGCACGGTGAAGTCGACGTCGACGATGTTCTCGTCACCGGTGAGCATCAGGCTCTCTTCCGGCACGTCGCGAATGGAGCGGCCGCGCCGCGCCGGATCGTCGATCAGCGTCATGCCGATGGAGATGGTCGAGACGCGCAGCGCCTTGGGCAGCAGCACTGTCTCGATCGGATAGGGCAGATGATAATTCAGGCCCGGATCCACGGTGCGGACATGCTTGCCGAAGCGCAGCACGACGCCGCGTTCTTCGGACTGCACGCGGAAGAAGCCCGACAGCAGCCAGAACGCGATGATGATCAGGATGATCAGCGTGATGCCGACGCCGGAGAAATAGCCACCCGGCATGATCTGCTGGAGGCGGTCCTGGCCGCGCCGCAGAAGGTCTTCCAGATCCGGCGGCCTCGGCCCGACCGGTTGCGGGCCTGAGCCCCATGGTCCCTTAGGACCCGAGCCCCATGGGCCACCGCCCTGATTCTTCCACGGCATTCGACGCTCTCCTCGGCAGGGTAAAATTGCCCCCGCCCGCTTTGTCCGGTCCGGCTTTATAGGGGACAGGCAGGTCCCTTACAACGCAGCCCGGGCTGCCTTTGCAGCTAAGCCCGGGGGCAGAAAAGTCAATGTTAACATTGGCGAATGCGGTTAATGGCGCGGCCGCCGACGATATGTCACATAGGAGAAATCGGCGCTGTCGTCCGGTCCGGCAGGATGACGGATGCGCGCCGTCTCCTCCCATTCTGCCGTGTCGATGCCGAAATGCGTGTCGCCTTCGGGGCGCGCATGCACTTCGGTGATTTCGAGGCGATCGGCACGATCCAGCCATTGCCGAAAGATCTCGGCGCCGCCGATCACCGCGATCTCGGTGACCGAACGCCGCAGGGCATCGCCGCGCGCAATCGCCTCCGCATCCACGGCCGATGTCGTGACGACGGCACCGGCGGCGCGATAGGCCGCATCGCGCGTGATCACGATGTTGGTGCGGCCCGGAAGCGGCCGGCGCAGGGATTCGAAGGTCTTGCGGCCCATGATCACGGGCTTGCCGATCGTCAGAGCCTTGAAGCGCGCCATGTCGGACTTCTGCCGCCACGGAATCGCGTTACCTGCGCCGATGACGCCATTCTCGGCGATCGCCACGACGAAGACGATTTCCATCAGGTCTCGCTCCCCGCAAGCCGCGTCAGCGCAGGGCCGGTGACGCGGCACAGCGTCCAGTCGTCCATCATGACGGCGCCGAGCGACTTGTAGAACGCGATCGACGGCGCGTTCCAGTCGAGCACCGCCCATTGCAGGCGCGACCAGCCGTTCTCGACGCACTCCTTCGCGAGATAGACCAGCAGGGCCTTGCCGAGGCCTTTGCCCCGATGCGACGGCCGCACATACAGATCTTCGAGATAGATGCCGTGACGGCCGCTGAAGGTGGAGAAGTTGGCGAACCACACCGCAAAGCCGACCGCCTCGCCGTTCCATTCGGCGATCGCGCAATAGAGCTGCGGTCTCTCGCCGAACAGCGCGTCCGCGATGTCAGCCTCGGTCGCCTCGACCTCGTGCGAGAGCTTCTCGTATTCGGCGAGCTCGCGGATGAAGGCAAGAACCAGCCCGGCTTCACCAGGACGCACGCGGCGGATATTGAGCGACATCTGCGCTAGACCGCGACTTCCGCCTTGATGTGTGGATGCGGATCGTAACCGACGAGCTCGAAATCCTCAAAGCGGAAGGAGAAGATGTCCTTCACATCGGGGTTGATCCGCATCACCGGCAGCGCCCGCGGCGCGCGCGTGAGCTGGAGCTTCGCCTGCTCCAGATGGTTGGAATAGAGATGGGTGTCGCCGAACGAATGCACGAAGTCGCCGGGCTTCAGGCCGGTGACCTGCGCCACCATCATGGTCAGCAGCGCATAGGAGGCGATGTTGAAGGGCACGCCCAGGAACACGTCGGCCGAGCGCTGATAGAGCTGGCACGACAGCTTGCCGTTGGCGACATAGAACTGGAACAGGCAATGGCACGGCGGCAGCGCCATCTTGTCGACCTCGGCCGGATTCCAGGCCGAGACGATCAGGCGCCGTGAATCGGGATTGCGCTTGATCATGTCGACGACGTTGGCGATCTGGTCGATGCTGCGTCCGTCCGGCGCGGGCCACGAGCGCCACTGATGACCGTAGACCGGGCCGAGATCGCCATTGGCATCGGCCCACTCGTCCCAGATGGTGACGCCGTTGTCGCGCAGATATTTGATGTTGGTGTCGCCCTTCAGGAACCACAACAGCTCGTGCACGATCGCCTTCAGCGGCAGCCGCTTGGTGGTCAGCATCGGGAAGCCGGCCGACAGATTGAAGCGCATCTGATGGCCAAACACCGAGAGCGTGCCGGTGCCGGTCCGGTCGGTCTTCTCGGCGCCGTCTGAAAGAATCCGCTCGAGCAGGTCCTGATACTGGTGCATGTGCCATAGAGCCTTTGGGGAGGCGGCGAACTTAGCGGCCACCCCCGCGCTGCGACAGCGGCGATTCGCTGCCTCCACCGATTATACCCGGAAAAAGTGAGCGTTTCCGGTGCAAACGGCAAGGGGCGGAACTCGCGTCCCGCCCCTCCTCTATCGGCTTGATTGTGCTGGTTAACTGGCCGGCTTGAGCACAGGGGTCCACTTTGCGATCTCGTTCTTGACGAGGGTCGCCAGCGCCTGCGGCGTCCGGTCCGCCGGACCGGGGATGACGCTGCCGAGCTCGAGCAGCCGCTTGCGCACGGTCCCGTCGTCGAGCGCCTTGACGGCGGCGGCGTTCAGGCTCGCCACGATCGCCGGCGAAGTTCCCTTCGGGGCGAATATCGCGTTCCAGGCCTGGGCCTGGAACGCAGGCAGGCCGGCTTCCGTCGTCGTCGGTACGTTCGGCAGCGACGGATTGCGCTCGGCCGTTGCGATCGCATAGGCCTTGATGGTGCCGGCGTTGATCTGCGGCACGGCGTTGACGATCTGGTCGCACATGTAGTCGACCTGCCCCGCCACCAGGGCGTTCATCGCGGGGCCGGTGCCGTTGAAGGGCACGCCGACCGGCTTGATGTCGAGGATGGAGTGCAGGAGCTCGCAGGACACGTGCGAGACCGAGCCGACGCCGGCATGCGCCGCGTTCACCTTCTCGGCATTGGCCTTCACGTAGGTGACGAACTCCTTCAGGTCCTTCGGCGGAAAGTCCTTGCGCGCAAGGATCAGGATCGGCGTCCCCGCGAGCAGCGCGATCGGCTCGAAGTCTCTCTCCGGATGATAGGCGAGCTTCGGATAGAGCGGCACGGATGCGGCATGGGTGCCCATATGTCCCGTGATCAGCGTATAGCCGTCATTGGCCGCGCGCGCGGCCCGCGCGGTCGCGGTGGTGCCGCCGGCGCCGACCACGTTCTCGATGATGATGCTCTGCCCGAGCGTCTGCGCCATGTGCGCGGTGACGATGCGCGCGACGACGTCGGTCGGGCCGCCGGCCGCAAACGGCACGATCATGGTGATGCCGCGCGTCGGATAGGTCTGCGCCTGAGACGGCGCGACAACAGCGCACAGCGATGCGGCCGCCGCGGCACATGCGCCCGCGAGCACGCGGATAAAGGTCATGTCGATCCCCTTGTCGGTCCCTTGTCGATCTCTTGTCGGATCCCTTGGGACACAAACAAAAATGCCGGCCACGAGGGCCGGCATTTTCATGTCACGAAGACATCACACAAGTCGATTCGACTTCCGAATGCGGCGCGCGGACGCAGGGCGCCGCGACGACGCAGGCGTGATCAGTTCTCGGATTCGGTGAACACCTCGTCGCGCTTGGCGCGCAGCGCGGGCAGCACCGTGAGGATCAACAGGCTCGCCGCGACCGCCAGCAGCACTGCCGACAGCGGACGCGTCAGGAACACGCTCCAGTCGCCGCGCGAGATCAGCAGTGCGCGGCGCAGGTTCTCTTCCATCAGCGGTCCGAGCACCATGCCGAGCAGCAGCGGCGCCGGCTCGAAATCGTGCTTGATCAGCCAGTAGCCGACGAGACCGAACACGCCGGCGAGGATGACGTCGACCGGTGCGTTGTTCACCGAGTAGATGCCGATCGCGCAGAAGATCACGATCGAGGGGAACATCAGCCGGTAAGGCACGCGCAGCAGGCGGACCCAGATTCCGACCAGCGGCAGGTTGATGATGATCAGCATCAGATTGCCGATCCACATCGAGGCGATCATGCCCCAGACGAGGTCCGGCTGCTTCTGCATCACCTGCGGACCCGGCACGATGCCATGGATGGTCATCGCACCCACCATCAGCGCCATCACCGCATTCGGCGGGATGCCGAGGGTGAGCAGCGGGATGAAGGAGGTCTGCGCCGCCGCGTTGTTGGCGCTCTCCGGCGCCGCCACGCCCTCGATCGCGCCACGGCCGAACCGCGACGGGTTCTTGGCGATCTTCTTCTCGAGCGTATAGGCCGCAAAGGACGCGATCACGGCGCCGCCGCCCGGCAGGATGCCGAGGATCGAGCCGAGCACGGTGCCGCGCAGGATCGCGGGTGCGGAGTCGCGCAGATCCTTCCTGGTCGGCATCAGGCCGGTGATCTTCTGCTGCACGAGGTCGCGGTTCATCTCGGCGCCGGCATCGAGGTTGCGGATGATCTCGGCAAAGCCGAACACGCCCATCGCCACCGTCGCAAAGCCGAGACCGTCGGCGAGCTCCGGAATGTTGAAGGCCATGCGCGAGGCGCCGGTCTCGATGTCCGAGCCGACCATCGACATGAGCAGGCCGAGCACGATCATCGCGATCGCCTTCAGCACCGAGCCCTTGGCCAGCACGACCGCGAAGATCAGGCCGAGCACCATCAGCGAGAAATACTCGGCCGGGCCGAAGGCCAGCGCGAGCTTGGTCAGCGGCGCGCCGAGCACGGCGATGAGCACGGTCGCGACGCAGCCGGCGAAGAACGAGCCGATCGCGGCGATCGCCAGCGCCGGGCCGGCACGGCCCTGCTTGGCCATCTGGTGACCGTCGATGGCGGTGACGACCGATGTCGCCTCGCCGGGTATGTTGACCAGGATCGACGTGGTCGAGCCGCCATATTGCGCGCCGTAATAGATGCCGGCGAGCATGATCAGTGCGCCGACCGGCGGCAGTCCGAAGGTGATCGGCAGCAGCATCGCGACCGTGGCGATGGTACCGATACCCGGGAGGACGCCGACCAGCGTGCCGACGAGGGCGCCGATCAGGCACATCAGGAGGTTGATCGGAGAAAGCGCGACGGCGAAGCCGTGGGCGAGGTTGGCAAAAATATCCATCACGCCCTCACTGGATCAGGAAACGCGGAAACATCGGCATCGGTAGCCCGAGCACGTAGGGGAACAGCAGCGCGCAGCCGAGCGTCAAGCAGGCGCCGACGATGGCGGCCTCGAGCCAGCGCGTCTCATGCGAGCCCATCGCCGCGATCATGAAGCTGACGAAGGCCGAGACCACGAGGCCGAGCGGCCGGATCGCGAGGGCGAAAAACACGATCGAGGCCATCACGAACAGCGGCCCGCGCCAGGAATAATGGGCCATCGCCGGCCCATCGGTCAGAAGGCCGGTCAAGGCGATGCCGGCGGACAAGGCGACAAGCAGTCCGCCGAACATGCGCGGCGCGGTGCCCGCACCGAAGGAGAAGCCGCGCATGCCCTGCAAATCGCTCGAGGCCCACAGCGCGAACAGCGCGAGCGCCATCAGAATGACGCCGCCGACATAATCCTGGGCCGACCGGATCGTCATGAACAGCGTGAGGATCGCCACCACAAAGATCGGATAGGAATAGATCAGCGCCAGCAGCACGTCGGATGACGCCTTCTTGGTCTCACCGCCGACCGATCCGATCAGTGCCGCGGGAGCGCCCGCGACCAGCGCGGTGGCGTGGCTGATCAGGACGGTGGCCGGGCCGCGTCCCGCGCCCCAGCCAAAAATCGTCCCGATCGACCAGATGAATTCGAAGATCTGCGGCGCAATGGCCAGCAGACAAAAGCCGAGCGCCACCGAGGTGTTTCGGGTGGCTGTCGCTGAGTGGCCCATCGTATCGGCCATGCATGTCTCCTCCGCGACCCGTAAGTCACGCGCAGTGTTGTTCTAATCGGCTGGAAACGGATCCCTCGCCCGGATCACTGCCTAGCGATTTTCATTACACAATGCCAGCAAAACCCAACAAGCCCCCGGCGAGCAGAAGCCATAGTGGATTGATGCGCGAGACCGCTGCGAGCACCGCAACCATCGCGGTCAGAAGCAGCGCAGCAATCGTGCGATCGGTCGCCTGGGCCAGGATCAGGGCACTCGCCGCCATCAATCCGATCGAGAGCGGAACCAATGCAGCCTGGATCAGGCCGGGCCAGCGCGATTGGCTCGGCCGGTTCAAGAGCCGGCTGACATAATAGGCAACCAGCGCGGTCGGCAGGCACATCGCCAGCGTCGCCGCCAGCGCGCCGGGGATGCCGGCGACCGCATAGCCGATTAACGTCACGATAAGCACGTTCGGACCTGGCGAGAGCTGCGCGATCGCATAGGCATCAGTGAACTGCTTGTCGGTCATCCAGTGATGCACGTCGACCGCGATGCGGTGCATCTCGGGCACCGCCGCCGCGGCGCCGCCGACCGCGAACAGCGACATCAGAGCGAAGGTGGAGATCAGCGCCCAGATCGGGTTCTCGGCGTTCACGCTGCTACCTTCCGCCGCAGGAGGAAGGTGGCGCCGACACTCACGGGGATCGCGACCAGCAGCACCGCCTGGAGCGGCAGGCGAAGCACGCCGATGGCGAGGAACACGCCGAGCATCAGGATGAGCGCAACCGCGTCCATCCGCTTGAACAGCGGCGTCATCATGCGGAAGACCACCGCGATCAGGAGGCCGACCGCCGCGCAGGAGATGCCCGCGAGGATGCGGCGCAACACCTCCACATCGCCGAACCGGGCGTAGATGATCGCAAGCACGGTCATGATCAGTGTCGGCGGCAGCAGCAGCCCGGCAAAGGCGGCAACGCCGCCTGCAATCCCGCGCAGCCGCGCGCCGAAGACCATCGACAGATTGACGATGTTGGGCCCGGGGAGGAAATGGCAGAGCGCGAAGGTTTCGTTGAACTCGTTCTCCGTCATCCAGCGGTGCTGCTCGACGATCGCCCGCCGGGCAAACACCAGGACCCCGCCGAAACCGGCCAGGGACATCCGGGCGAAGGCCACGAACAGCGCGGCCAGGCTGGGCGGAGGGCCGCTGATTGGGACACGATCCGGCTCTTGGGCGGCCGGTGCTGAATCCGGGGACATGTCAGGAGCTTAGAACGAGGGCCGCCGCGAGGCCAAGGCTGTCCGGAACCTATCCAAAGGGAACCGCGCCGTGCCGGCGCCAAACCCCTGTCTTTCTAAACCTTTGCCCCCTATATTGGGGGTGCCGGTTCGCCGGCTATGGAAATAAACGGTCGTCGTAATAAACCATTCGGACCCGGGGGCGGTACCCGGCGCCTCCACCAAAGCCCACCGACGGGCTAGCCCTAGAAGCGGGTTTTGGCGGGGGCGAAATAGGATCGACGAGGGCGTAAAGGGCGTGCTTTTTCCCGGTATTGTTCCGCCGTTATCGGGCTACTGCAATAGTTGCCAACGACAACTTTGCTCCGGTTGCTCAGGCTGCGTAACGCAGTTTGAAAGACCATCTTAAAGTCCTAACGGGTTAAGCTCCGTTAGGCGGGGTTCGGAGGCACCTGGCAACAGAAGCCTCCACTTACCTTTGATTTCCTCCCGGCGGGGACTCCTGCTGACCCGTCAGGCGCGGTACTATTGCGGCTTGGCGAGTCGGGCCGGCAGGGCCCAACTCCTGGAATGCAACAGGACCACCATGGCGACCGATCATATCCGATACGATGTGCTGGCCCGCGACGCGCTGCGCGGCGTGCTGCGGAAGGTGCTGACCGACGCCGCGTCCCATGGACTGCCGGGCGAGCATCATTTCTTCATCACCTTCGTGTCGAAGGCCGAGGGCGTGAAGCTGTCGTCGCGCTTGTTGGCGCAATATCCGGAAGAGATGACGATCATCCTCCAGCACCAGTTCTGGGATTTGACCGTGCTCGAGGACCGCTTCGAGGTCGGCCTGTCGTTCGGCGGCATTCCGGAGCGGCTGGTGGTGCCGTTCAGCGCCATCAAGAGCTTCCTCGATCCGTCCGTGAAATTCGGCCTCCAGTTCGACACCTCCGATGTCGCCGAGGTCGCGCCGGAGACGTTGCCCGCGGCCCCTGCCCCTTCGGCCGTGTCGGTGCCCACGCCCGCCATGGAAAAGGCGGAGACCGCTGAAGAGCCGACCCCGCCGAGCCAGGGCGGCGCCGAAGTCGTGCGGCTCGATCGTTTCCGCAAGAAATGATCTAGGCTGCCGCGCGAGACCTCGCGCCCGGCCCGACTGCCTATATAGAAGAGCACATGAAGAGGCCGCGCGGCATTTCGCGCGGCGGAATGGATGTGCTCATGGCCAAAACTGCCCGCTCGAAGACCGCCCGCCCCACGACCCGCATCGAGACCGACAGTTTCGGTCCCATCGAGGTCCCCTCCGATCGCTATTGGGGGGCGCAGACCGAGCGCTCGCGGCAGAATTTCCGCATCGGCACGGATCGCATGCCGATCTCGCTCGCGCATGCGCTCGGCATCGTCAAGCTCGCCGCGGCGCAGTCCAACCGCGAACTCGGCCTGCTCGACCAGCGCCGGGCCAATGCCATCATCCGCGCTGCACGCGAGGTGATCGACGGCAGCCTCGACGATCATTTTCCACTCGTCGTGTGGCAGACCGGCTCGGGCACGCAGACCAACATGAACCTCAACGAGGTGATCGCCAACCGCGCCAATGAGCTGCTCGGCGGCGAGCTCGGCGCCAAGAAGCCGGTGCATCCCAACGATCACGTCAACATGAGCCAGTCGTCGAACGACTCGTTCCCGACCGCGATGCATATCGCGGCCGCAAGCCGCATCACCGCCGATCTCGTTCCTGCCCTTGGCGAGCTGCTCCGCGCGCTGCGCAAGAAGGAGAAGGAGTTTTCCAAGATCGTCAAGATCGGCCGCACCCACACCCAGGACGCGACGCCCCTGACGCTCGGCCAGGAGTTTTCCGGCTATGCCGCGCAGGTCGAAAGCGGCATCGCCCGGCTCAAGGTCGCGGTGAAGGAGCTCTATCCGCTGGCGCAGGGCGGCACCGCCGTCGGCACTGGCCTCAACTCGAAGCCGCGCTTTGCAAGACTGTTCGCAAGGCACGTCGCCGGGATCACCAAACTGCCCTTCACCAGCGCCGCCAACAAATTCGAGGCGCTGGCCTCCAATGACGCCTATGTGCTGGCGCACGGCGCCATCAATTCGGTCGCGACAGGGCTGTTCAAGATCGCCAACGACATCCGCCTGCTCGGATCGGGCCCGCGCTCGGGCCTCGGCGAGCTGATCCTGCCGGAGAACGAGCCCGGCTCCTCGATCATGCCGGGCAAGGTCAATCCGACGCAATGCGAGGCGATGACCATGGTGTGCTGCCAGGTGTTCGGCAATCACACCGCGATCACGGTCGCCGGCAGCCAGGGCCATTTCGAGCTCAACGTCTACAAGCCCGTGCTGGCCTACAACATGCTGCACTCGATCCGCCTGATGGCCGACGCCGCGCGCTCCTTCACCGAACATTGCGTCAGCGGCATCCGCGCCGACGAAAAGCGCATAAGTGAGCTGATGCAGCGCTCGCTGATGCTGGTGACCGCGCTTGCCCCGAAGATCGGCTACGACAATGCCGCCAAGGTGGCGAAGACGGCGCATGCCAACGGCACCACGCTGAAAGAGGAGGCGCTGCGGCTCGGCTTCGTCACAGCGGACGAGTTCGACCGTTTGGTGCAGCCGGAGAAGATGACGAAACCGGGGTAATTCCGAATTCCGATAGTCATCCGTAATGATACGGAGCCAAAAAGCTCATAATTGTAAGGCTTAAAGGACAGGATTTGATTACCGTCAATGTTTCGGAAGGACGGCGTGTTACGCAGCCATTCTGCCCTTGGCGGGGCGAAATTCATCGTTTGATGGCCCGAGGGGCCGATTGACGAGGACGAGCAAATGACAATCAAGTCTTGTGGGGCGCGACGCGGCGCCTCGTTTCGGAATGTTTCATCCTGCCTGAAGAGGATCGGATGATGGAGACGCGGCATGGGGAACGTCATCAACCTGAATCGTTTCCGGAAGCGCGCCGAGCGGGAAGCCTCGGCGAAGCAGGCGGACGCCAATCGGGCGAAGTTCGGCCGCACGAAGGCGGAGCGGTCGGCGGAGGAGACGCGCGCGGACAGGGCGAAGGAGCACCTGGACCAGCATCAGATCGATCGCGAGGAGCAGCCATGAAATCGCCCGTCGTGAAACGGTCGATCGTCGTCGCCGGTCACAAGACCAGCGTCAGCCTGGAAGAGGCGTTCTGGAACGGCATGAAGGAGATTTCGGGCCTGCGCAACATGACGCTGTCCGAGCTCGTCGGCGAGATCGACGGCAATCGCCAGCAGGGCAATCTGTCCTCGGCGATCCGCCTGTTCGTGCTGGACTACTTCAAGAGCCGCGCCATGGCCGCCATCCAGCCGGAAAAGGTCCCGGCTCAGTAACCGCCGAGGCGACTTTCCGACGCGCACCGGGATCTGCACTTTAAAATCACTCTAAGGTGCAGTTTCGGCGGGCAAGCGCGCTTGACCTCAATGCCCTGCGTTGAAAATACAGGGCATGACCGACACCAATGATACGCGCCCTCACCTGCCGCTGGGTCTGGCCCTGCGCGGCTACACCGGCGTCATCCAGCACCTGTCCGCCAGGGACACCGGCTCGGCGCTCTCGGACATCGAGCTCGAGAGCCGGCTGATCGAGCTCGGCTTCGTCGAGGGGGCCCGGGTCGAGGTCCTGCACGAGGGGTTGGTCGGGCGCGACCCCATCGCCGTGCGGGTCGACAGCATCACGATCGCGGTCCGCCGGCGCGAAGCCATGGCCATCATCGTCGCCTAGCGACCGGACGCCGCATCCCGGACCAGTGATCCCATGGAATTACCTCTGCTGCATCTCGCCCTGGTCGGCACGCCAAACAGCGGCAAGACCTCGCTGTTCAATGCCCTGACCGGCAGCCGGCAGAAGGTCGCGAACTATCCGGGCGTCACCGTCGAGCGCAAGGAAGGCTTCTTCGTCACGCCCCAGGGACGCCAGGTCTCGGTGGTCGACCTGCCCGGCACCTATTCGCTGCGCGGCCGCAGCCCGGACGAGGAGATCACCCGCGACTTCGTGCTCGGCAAGGCCACCGGCGAGATCGTGCCCGACCTCGTGCTGTGCGTGGCCGATTCCACCAATCTGCGCCTGACCATCCGCCTGCTGCTGGAGCTCAAGCGCACCGGCCGGCCGATGATCCTCGTGCTCAACATGTTCGACATCGCCACGCGCCGCGGCATCACTGTCGACGTCGAGCGGCTCGCCAAGGAGCTCGGCGTGCCCGTGGTCACCTCGATCGCGGTGCGCAAGGGCGGCACGGCCGACCTCCTGACGCTGACCGACGAGATCTCGGCCAGGCTCGCCGCCGAGCCGCAGGAAAACAGCTGGCGCGCACTCAGCGTCGCCGAATTGCGCTCCACCCAGCGCGAGGCCGACCGCATCATCGCCGATTGCGTCAGCCTGCCGAGCCGGCCCGACACCTGGACCGCGCGGATCGACGCGGTGGTGCTGCATCCCGTCGGCGGGCTGATCGTGCTGGCGCTGATCCTGTTCGTGATGTTCCAGGCGGTGTTCGCCTGGGCGCAGCCGCTGATGGACCTGCTCAAATCAGGCTTCGACGTGCTCGGCGAACTCGTACACGACACCCTGCCCGCCGGCCTGCTGCAGAGTTTTCTGCAGAACGGCGTAATCTCCGGCGTCGGCAGCGTCATCGTGTTCCTGCCGCAGATCATCCTCATCTTCCTGTTCATCCTGCTGCTGGAAGATTTCGGCTACATGGCGCGCGCCGCCTTCCTGATGGACCGCATCATGGGCGGTGCCGGCCTGCACGGCCGCGCCTTCATTCCGCTGCTGTCGAGCTTCGCCTGCGCCATTCCCGGCATCATGGCGACGCGCGTGATCGACAACAAGCGCGACCGGCTGACCACGATCCTGATCGCGCCGCTGATGACCTGCTCGGCGCGCATCCCGGTCTACACGCTGATCATCTCCGCCTTCATTCCGGCCAGGGACGTCTGGGGCTTCATCAACCTCCAGGGCCTCGTGATGTTCGGCCTCTACGTCGCCGGCATCACCAGCGCGCTTGCCGTCTCGTTCCTGATCAAGTTCTTCATGCTGCGCGACTACGCGCCGGCGCCGTTCATGCTGGAGCTGCCGGACTACAAGATGCCGCGCCTGAAATCGATCGCGATCGGTGTCTACACGCGCGCGAAGATGTTTTTGCACCGCGCCGGCACCACGATCTTCTCGATGATGGTGCTGATCTGGTTCCTGGCCTCGTTCCCGCAGCCGCCTGCAGGCGCTACCGAACCCGCCATCAACTTCAGCCTGGCGGCGATCATCGGCAAGGCGCTCGAGCCGCTGCTCGCCCCGGTCGGCTTCAACTGGCAGATCGCGGTCGCGCTGATCCCGGGCATGGCGGCGCGCGAGGTCGCGGTCGCAGCGCTCGGCACCGTCTATGCGATCGAGGGCGGCAAGGAAGCGGCCGAGCAGATCGGCCAGGTGCTGGCGACGAAATGGTCGCTCGCGACCGCGCTGTCGATGCTGGCCTGGTACATCTTCGCCCCGCAATGCGCCTCGACGCTGGCCGTGATCCGGCGCGAGACCGGAAGCTGGCGATGGATGGCGGTGACCTTCACCTACATGCTGGTGCTGGCCTATGCCGCGAGCCTCGTGACCTACAACGTCGCGGTGGCGCTGGGAGCGGGATAGCCGCCTCGAAACTAAAAACTGCGAAAACAACCCCATGCACAGTAGACGGGGGTCGTGAAATCAATGGCTTACGTGTGCGCGAGAATCATCCGACCGTAGCCCCGATGGAGCGCAGCAAATCCGGGCTGCGGACTGCCTCGGTTGCACCGTCGGGCAAAACACTGGCATGATGGCATCATCGGCCCGTGTCGGCGCCTCCGCGCAAAAATTTAACCGCGCTTGGCCTTGCGGGCGCGCGCGCTCGCTTTCGCCGGCACGCTCTTTCCATACTTGGTCCACCAGACCGTCAGCGCCTCCATGGTCGGACCCAGCCCACGCGCCTTTTCGGTGATCTCGTATTCGACCCGCAGCGGCACTTCCGCGAACACGGTGCGCGATACCAGGCCGTCCGCTTCGAGTTCGCGGAGCTGTGCCGTCAACATGTGCTGCGTGATGCCGGGGATCGCCTTGCGCAGCTCCCCGAAGCGGTAGATCCGCTGGTTGAGCAACCACATGATCTCCAGCTTCCACTTGCCTGAGAGCAGTGCGAACGCGCGCCGCATCTCCTCATGCATGTTGATCGCCTGATCGGTCATAGTCTGCTTTTCCATACTTACCGCGAGTTATTCATCCTACTTGTGAAGATCGATCTTGCTTAGCATTTTCGACACACGATGCCGGCGCGCCGATGAAGGTTGCGCATCCACGCGAACCAACCAGACGAAGGAGGGATCACCGCTTTTCGGCGGCGATCGATGAGACCTCATGGCTGCAATTTACACCTACTGGATCAGCACGACGCTGTTGTGCCTGCTGTATCTGACCTCTGCTTACATGTACCTCACCAAGGGAGACTGGGTCCGGCAGGTCCTCGGCGAACTCGGTTACCCGGCCTACCTCGTGCCGTTCATGGTTGCCGTGAAAATATTGGGCCCAGCCGCGATCCTGTTACGCGTCAGCGTAACGTTGAGCGATCTCGCCTATGCCGGCATCTTCTATCACCTGCTGTTGTCCGGACTCGCGCATGTCGGAGTGCGGAAGCCCGGTGGGGCACTCCCCGCTGCGGTGGGCCTCGTCCTGTTGGCCTCCTCGTTCGTCACGCAGAACGCCGCTCGTGACGTCGCCTCACCTTGCGCGCAAGCGGTGATGTTCTGACGCCGGAGCCCGGATTGCGCTGCGCTCCATCCGGGCTACGGCCGCAAGCGGGTTGACCCGTCGGGCAAAACAGGAGCACGATAGCATTATCGGCGCGCATCGGCGCAGCGAGCGACGACCGACCCCGGAATCGGCTTTCTGGTTTGATGGAACACTTCACCACCGCCAGCCTCACCGCCGAGAGACTGCGCGAACATCACCACGCAGACCTCGTTGCCCTCCACCTCGATCCCGAGGTGTCGCGTTATCTCGGCGGCGTGCGCTCGGCCGAGACAACGAAGACTTATCTCGCCGTCAACATGGCCCATTGGGACCAGCACGGCTTCGGGCTCTGGGTGCTGCGAACGAGAGACGGGCAGTTCGCCGGACGGGCGGGCATCAGGCACATTCTCGTGGACGGCATCGACGAGATCGAGATTGCCTACACGTTCAAGCGCAGTCTCTGGGGCCAGGGACTTGCGAGCGAGACCGCGGCGGCGCTGACGCATATCGGGCTGTCGCAACTCGCGCTGCCCTCGCTCATCGGCCTGGTGTTCGTCGGGAACGCTGCCTCCCGCCGCGTGCTGGAGAAATCGAACTATCTCCTCGAGCGCAGCACGCTCCATCACGGCGAAGACGTCGTGATTTACCGCACCCGTCGGTGATGGCCGCAAGGGCAATGGCGCCGGCCAAGATGCCGCTGTCGCTTCGCGCAATTGCAGGCGGCGACATCGTGGCGCTTGCGTAACGGCGTCCAGCGTTCTGTTTCCCGACATTCCGAACGTATCGCCGGCCGCAGATTTGTTTCGGTCATTCCCGCGCGCGCCTGACGTCACACCCCCGACCGTTCAAGCAGGCGGCGCTGGGGAGCGAATCCGAGTCTGGAGCCGTCAGAGTGCATCAACGAATTTGCGTGAGCAGCATCAACAGGCAATCGCCGCGAGCTCGGCGCCGGTGGCGCTCGACTGTCCCGGTGCTCGCAGCCCTTCTGGGCTGGAGGGCGGTCGCGGCTTTCGCCGGCGAGGCGCATCGTCTTCAACCGGAAACCGCAGCGCCGCAGTCGAACTATCAATTCCTTTCACTCGGCGTCGGCAAATCGATCGTGGTCGACCTGCCGCGGGATGCCAGGGATATCCTGGTCGCCGATCCCAAGATCGCCAATGCCGTGGTCCGCTCCGCGCAGCGGGCCTATATCATTGGCGCGGCCGTCGGCCAGACCAGCATCGTCTTCTTCGATTCCGCCGGCCAGCAGATGGTTGCCTATGACGTCGCCGTCAAACGGGATCTCAACGGTGCACGCGCCACGTTGCGGCAGATGTTTCCGCGTTCAAATATCCGGATCGAGGGCATCGGCGATGGCGTGATGCTCACGGGTACGGTCGCGACCCCGGTCGAAGCGCAACAGGCCAATGACGTGGCGGCTCGCCTCGTGGGATCCACAGACAAGGTCGTCAACTCCCTCGTCGTGCAGGCCCGTGACCAGGTCATGCTGAAGGTGACGGTTGCGGAAGTATCGCGCTCGATCGTCAAGCAGCTCGGGATCGATCTCAGTACCAGCCTCAGCTCGGGCACCACTGCCGTGAGCCTGACCAACTCGAATCCGTTCACCGCCTATGGCCAAAACCTGGTGTCAGGAAACAATGTGACGCTGTCGGCCGGCGGAACGACGGCGACGCTGCGGGCGATGGAAACCGCGGGCGTCATGCGCACCCTGGCCGAACCAACGCTGACATCGGTTTCAGGAGAGTCGGCCACCTTTGTCTCCGGCGGCGAGTTTCCCGTTCCGGCGGGCTATTCCTGCGACCCAACCACCCATGTCTGCACGACACAGATCAGCTTCAAGAAATTCGGGCTGGCTCTCAATTTCAGCCCCGTCGTTCTCTCCGAAGGACGCATCAGCCTGCACCTGATGACCGAAGTCTCGGAGCTGTCCAACGAACATTCGATTACCCTGTCTCAAGCCGTCAGCGACACGACGACCAACTCGCTGACTGTACCCTCCATCAAGACACGGCGAGCGGAAAGCACGCTCGAGATTCCCTCCGGAGGATCCATGGTGATCGCGGGCCTCATCCAGGACCAGACCAAGCGGGCCGTGAACGGATTACCCGGCCTGATGCAATTGCCGGTTCTCGGCGCTCTGTTCCGGAGCCAGGACTTCGTGAACAATCAGAGCGAGCTGGTCGTCCTTGTGACGCCCTATATCGTTCGCGCGACAAACCCGAAAGACTTGTCCAGGCCGGACGACGGTTTCGCCAATGTGAGTGATCCGGAGGCCAATCTCCTCGGCACCATCAATCGTCTCTATGGCACCACCGCAAGCCGCCCGAAACCGCAACGGCAGACCGACGGTGTCGGATTCATCATCGATTGAGGCTGGCCGCCGCCGTTACCGCGCATTCAGGATTCCCCGGTTCACAGCCGTTGCTCGCAACGGCAGCGACCTCATGGCTCCAGCGTGTAGGAGCGTCCGGGTTCGAGCACGTAGATGGTCAGGAAACGGAGCGGACGTTCCGGATCGCAATTGCGAAACAGGGTGTGTGGAAGATCCGCCCGATCCTGCAACGTCTCGCCCGCCCGGTATTGTCGCGGTTCGTCGCTGCCATAGGCGGACTCGGCGACACCTTCGACGATGTAGACCGCGCCCGCAACGGGATGCCGGTGAAGCGGCGCGGCGCCACCCGGCGGATTAGGTGACCTCGACGACCATGAGTTCCTGGTGATTGCCCGGCAATGGAAGACGTTCGAGAACCTTGCGCGTGACACCGGCAAACCCGGCTTGTTGAGCGCTTGCCTGACCGTCGGTACGTTCACACATTGGGCACCTGTCTCGTCGAGCGTTGAGTCGTAGACTTGGCTACTTCTAACCCTCGCTCGGCCACGCCGCCATGGCTGCGCGTCATCGGCCGACAACCGAGCGTGAACAGGCAGTGCGTCCTTCCCGCCATCACTCCCCGCGATGGCGCAGCGCGTCGACGATGACCTTGAAGGCCGGCGAGTTCTGGCGCCGGCTTGGATAGTAGATGTGGTATCCGTCGAACACCGGCGACCAGTTGTCGAGGACCAGCGCGAGGTCCCCTGACACGATGTGCCGCTGCACGACATTCTCCGGCACATAGGCGATGCCGTATCCTTTCAGCGCGGCATCGACCTGGGCGTAGGAGGTGTTGAACGTCAATTGCCCGTCGACCCGGACCCGAAGCTCCTGGCCGTCCTTCGCGAACTCCCATGCGTAGAGCCCGCCTGCCCTTTCCAGCCGCAGGTTGATGCAATTGTGCCGCACGAGGTCGTGGGGGTGCTCCGGCGTGCCGCGTTCGGCGAAGTAGCCGGGTGAGCCCACGGCCACCAGCCGCCAATCCGGCCCGATCCGCACGGCGACCATGTCCTTTTCGACGCTTTCTCCGAGACGGACGCCGGCGTCGAATCCCTCCTCGACGATGTTGCGAAATCCGTTGTCGAGACTGATCTCGAGCTTGATGTCCGGATAGTCCTTCAGGATCGGCTGCAGCTTGGGCCACACCACGCTCTGGAGCGCATGCTCCGAAACCGTCATCCGGATCCGCCCCGAGGGCTTGTCGCGGAACGCCATCAGATCGGCAATCTCGGCCTCGATCTCGGCAATGCGCGGAGCCATCGACAGCCTCAACCGCTCGCCGGCTTCGGTGAGACCGACGCTGCGGGTCGTACGCATCAGGAGCCGGATACCTATCCGGTCTTCGAGCCGCTTGATGGTGTGGCTCAGGGTCGACTGCGCGATGCCGAGCTTGGCGGCCGCCTTCGTGAAACTGCGCTCTTTGGCGACGATGAGGAACCACAAGAGATCGTTGAAGTCGTACCTGGGCATCGCCGTCCGCCGCTGAAAGCCTCCATTTATGCGCCTGATCGATCAATGCAAGCGGACTATTCCATCTAATCAGGTTGGGAGCGGGCCGCTATCTCCTGCTGGCCGCAGCCTTCGGGCTGTCCGGCCCCGAGCTCTTCTGACATCCAAACCCGGAGCGTCCTGCAATGCTGGCAACACTCATGTACGGTCCCGGCGATGTCCGGTGCGAACAGGTCGACGACCCCAAAATCCTCAAACCCACCGATGCCATCATCAAGCTGTCGGCCACCTGCATCTGCGGCTCGGATCTCTGGCCCTACCGGGGTCTGCAACCTATCGACGGCCGCGCCCATATGGGCCACGAATATTGCGGCGTCGTCATGGAGGTCGGGCGCGAGGTGACGACGGTGCGGCCCGGACAGTTCGTCGTCGGCTCGTTTTGCATCTCGGACAACACCTGCCCGCATTGCCGGTTTGGATTCCATTCCTCATGCGTCCAGCGCGAGTTCATGTCCGGCGCGCAGGCGCCGTACGCGCGCGTGCCGCTCGCCGACGGCACGCTGGTTGCAACCGCGGAGCATCCGTCGCCCGATCTCATCCCCGATCTGCTCGCGACCTCCGACGTGCTGGGCACGGGATGGTATGCCGCCGACGCCGCGAACGTCCGTGAGGGATCGACCGTCGTCGTGGTCGGCGACGGCGCCGTCGGGCTGATGGGCGTGCTGTCGGCCAAAGCGATGGGGGCGGAGCGGATCATCGCCATGAGCCGCCATGAGGCCCGCCAACGGCTCGCCATCGAGTTCGGGGCGACCGACATCGTGGCGGAGCGCGGCGAGGCGGGCATTGCCCGCATCAAGGAGCTGACGCGCGGCGTCGGCGCCGATTCCGTTCTGGAGTGTGTCGGCATGCAGGAGTCGATGACGCAGGCCATCGAGTGCACGCGGCCCGGCGGCTCGATCGGTTATGTCGGCGTGCCCCACGGCGTGACCTTCGACGGCCAGGCGATGTTCTTCGCGCAGCGACGCATGCTCGGCGGACCGGCCCCTGTCCGGCGCTTCCTGCCGGATCTGATCGACCGCGTTCTCGCCGGCAAGATCAAGCCCGGAAAGGTCTTCGATCTCACGCTGCCGCTGTCCGACGTGGCCGAGGGCTACCGCGCCATGGACGAGCGGCGCGCGATCAAGACGATGATCACCGTCTGAGGGCGAATGCATGATCTCGCGACGCCGCGTGATCGCGGGAGCAGGCTCCTTCGCCGTCGTCTCCACGTCCCGATCGGCAACAATGAGCGAGCCCGGCGTGTCGAAGCAAGGGAGTCAGCCGATGCAGATCAAGCGTCGTGCAGATCAGCCGTCGCGTCGCATCAGCGCAAAATTGCTTCGCAATCTTGTCGCGAGCTCCTCGCAATGACGGTGGAAGCCGTCGTGTAGCGCGGATGGAATCTTACCTGAAATATCCCAGCACGAGATCGATATCCGAGCTGCCGGCGACCGTGCCGTTCAGCTCGGCGTCGATGACGCGGCGGCAGGCGTCGATCGCGGCGTGATCGCCGAGATCGTTGGCGGCTTCCAGCACGAGCCAGGCGGCGTCGACCGAGGCCTTGTCCGGAGCTCCGCCGCCGACATCGGGGGCGAAGGCGTTGTTGAGGTTCTTCTTGCGAACGGCGGTGCCGAATTGAGGCAACATTGCAAATACTCCCCTGCCAATTCCCGGATGATGCTCAGTGGACCTGCTTAGTGAACCTGGAGCTCGGGCTGACGGCCCGCATCGGCACCCGCGCCGGTCTTGCGCGACTGGTAGAACTTCAGAATGCTGCGCGAGGTCTCGCTCTTGAGCCGGCTGAACTCGCGCTCATTGTCCTGGAGCTCGCGCGCGGTGATCAGATGATCCTTGGCGCCGAGGAACAGCAGCGACATCGTCGTGTCCCAGGAGAAGTTGAGCGCCTTGCACAGCACCAGGATCATCTCGCGGTTGCGGTCCATCAGCGCGCGCTCGATCACGTCGACCGGCAGCGCCGACAGCAGCGACAGGCCGATCTGCACCTCGTCGAAGCGGTGCTGGCGCGCATAGTTGGAGATCGAATCCTGGTTGAGGTTGCCCTGGCGGTACTGCGTCGTCACCACGCGCTTGGCGACGAAATAGCTGCGCGAGGACGGGCCGAACTTGGATTGCAGATCGCCGGTGACCTCGGTCACCGAGCTCTGGATCTGCGCCATCATCTCGGGGCGCTCGCTCTCGAGCCGGCGGCGGACGTCTTCCGACGCTTTCGAGATCAGCTGCTGGAAGATGTGGCGCGGCACGTCCTTGCGCAGGCCAAGCTGCTCGGCAAGAATCGAGTCGCCCTCGGCGCGGCGGACCATGTGCAGCAGGCCCGAGCCGGAGAAGCGTGCGCCCTCGTTCTTGGCGACCGACGTCACGACCTCCTGGTCGCCGCGCTTGACCAGCACGTCGGTCACGGCCTCGCCGATCGACTTGCGCTGGGCAATCGCGAGCAGATGCGACTGGCTCTTGGTCAGGGCGCTCTCGACCAGCATCTTCTCGTCGATGCGGGTGGAGTCGCGCAGCACGGGACCGGCGACCGCGATCTCGTCGTCGAGAGCGAGCTTTTCGATGACGTTGAGCGGGGCGTGATCGCAGGCCGACATCAATTCGGAGAGCTGCGTCCGCGCGGCAACCTCGATCTCGTCGGCGAGCCGGCCGATGACCTCGCCGAACATGCTGATCTCGTCGTCGCTGTAGCGGCCGGTGATCAGGATGTCGGTCGCATGCCACAACGCGCGTGCCCGGCTTTCGTCGGTGCCGCGCGCGATCGCGTCGTCCAGATCCTGTAGAAGCGATTTCGCCCCGTTCATGTCGATCACCCCAGTTCTTGGTCGAGCCGTCCCGCCTGTGTTGGCGCGACGCCGAATTCCTCTGGCAACCGACACTAGGGAACAAACGCGAGAATCCGGTAAAGTCGGCAGATCAGTTTTGCCGACGAAAATTCATTCAAATGCGGGGGAATGTGTTTACCGGCGGGCAAGGTGCTTCACCTCTCCCGCGGGGGAGAGGTGGACACCGAGCTCTACAGCGAGCGCTGTCGTTCACGGGTTCGACGGCATCAGCACCAGCGGCGGCTTCGGCTTGGGCTTTGCGGGCGCAGGACCCGGCGCCGGCCTCACTTCGATCGGCGGCGGCAAGGGCGCGACCTGCTGGCTTGCGAGCGGCGGGCTTGGCGCTGCGGGAGCGGCCTGCGGCGCCTTCGGCATCGGCGCGGCCTTTGGCTCGAGCTTGGGCTTCGGCGCGCGGCGCGGATCGCGGCCGGGCATCGGCACGTCCTGCAGCGACGGCTCCGGCGCAGGATCGGGCGAGACCAGCGTCGGCAGCGCCGCGGTCGCCGGCGGTGGCTCGCCGCGCTCGATGGCATCGAGCCGGCGCGTCTCGCGATCGATCGTGCGCACCGCGAGCCACGAGGACAGCGGCCCAAGATCGACGGTGCGATTGAGCTTGTCGGGGGGACCCGCCGCGAACAACTGGATTTCCGGCGGGGCACCGGAGAGCCCGGTCATGATCGGCGTCAGGCTGGCGCGGATGTCGGCCTGGTCGGCGGGAATGTCGTAGCCGCCGGAGACGATGGCGCGGGCGTTCTTCGCCTCCAGCGGCGTGGCGCCGACGCGCAGCCGTCCGTCGCGGATCGTGAACGGGATCTGCGCCGAGGCGACCGCAATGGGACCCGCCGCCAGCGCGGGCTCGACCAGCTGCCGCAGCCTGTTGTCGTCGGCGACCTGGCCGCCGTCGCTGGCGCGGATGGCGATCTCGAAGGCACGCGGGTTGAGGCCACTGATTTCCGCAGACTCCAGCGTCACCGTGCCGTTGCCGGCGAGCGCGCCGGTCAACGCCGCGACGCTGCGGCCCTGGCTGGTCAGCGCCATCTGCACGGAGGCGCGTCCCTTGGGCAAAGCAAGATCGCGGTAGCGCAGCGTGGTCGCATCGACATTGCTGAGCTCGATACGGGCGCTCAGCGCGACGCCACCCGCGCCATTGCGCGCGTCAAAGCTCGCCGACATCTCGCCGCCGCCGACGCCGCCCTTCAGCGCATCGAGCGCGAGCGACTGGCCGTCGCTCCGGATCGTCCCGCCGAAGGGACGCAGCTCGACGCCGCCCGGCAACGTGCCGCGCAACGCCTGGAAAGCGATGCGGCCGCGCCAGCCACCGAGGAGCCCCGCGCTCAGCGGCTCGCCGGCGTCGCGGCCCGCAGCGCCAATGGCCACCGCAAGCGTGGGCACAAGATCGAGCGAGTCGAGGCCGACTTCGCCGTCGACGCTCTTCTCCTGATCGAGCGTCACCGCCAGACGGCCGCGCAGATGCGAGCCGGCCGCGCTGCTGTCGAGATCGTCGAAGGTCAGGCGATTGCCCGATAGAGAGACGCGGGAGGACAGGCTGACGGTCCGCGCCGACTTGTCGGCCGCGCCGGTCCCGAACAGCGGCGCGAGGTTGACGTTGCGCACGCGCAGATTCACGGACGCCTTCGGCTCCGGCGCGGACAATTCGACGCTGCCCTGCGCATCTGCGTCCAGCCCGCCGCCGCTGAGCTTTGCGTTCAATTGCAGCGGACGGCGCCAGGCGCCGCTTAACCGGCCTTCGAACTGCGAGGTGCCCTCGCCTGCGGCCACCACGCGATCGAGGCCGAGCAGGGCCAGCAGCGCGCCGGCCTGCGGGGCCGACAGTTTCGAGTCGAGCGTGAAGTCGCTGTTGCGCAGGCGGTCGATGTCGATGCCGTTGACGGCCGCCACCGGCGTCTGTGCGGCCAGCGTCGCGGTGGCCTTGAGCTGCGGCGCGTCGAGATCGAATACGGCGCGGGCGTCGCTGCGATCGGCATGCTCAGCGTTCTTGTCGAGGCTGAGGTCGAGCTTCAGGCGGGTCGCACCGGGCAGCGGCGCGATGGCATCGAAGCGCGCGCGCACCGACGGCGCAAACGGCTCGATCAGCGCGGTGAGCTCGCGCAGCGAATTGGCCGAGGATTTCAGCTCGAGCTTGCCGGTGGCTTTGGTGCGGTCGAAGCTGCCGCTCGCCTCGGTGGTCACGCCGCTGGTCTGGCCGAACCGCAACTGCTCCAGCGACAACGACGCCGGATTGTAGCCGAGCTTCGCCGCGAACGGCCGCAGCTCCTGGCCGGAGGAGATCGCACGGCCGACATCGAGCGAGAGCTTTGCCTCCTCCGGCCATTCGCCTTGCGGCCCGCCGAGCGCGCGGACAAAGCTCGCGGCGGCGTCGAGATCGAGACGGTCGGCCTTGAGCTCGGCATCGATCCGCGAGCCCTTGCTCGCGCCGGTCTGGACGAAAGCAATTCGTCCCTCGACGGCGCCGCCTTCGATGTCGGCCTTCAGCCTGTCGATGGCGAGATGATTGGCGGCAATCGTCACGTCGCCGGCAAGGCGCAGCGGCCGGGTGCTGCGGCGGTTGATTTCGCTGCGGCCCTGGAGCCAGGCCACCAGCGTATCGGGATCGGAGGATTCGACGCTGAGGCGGCCGCTGAAACTGTCGGCGCCGGGCGCCGCGCCGTTGAGCGAGAGCTGCGTCATGCCGGGCGCGCGCAGCTCGAGCCGCTGGAAAGTCCAGGACCGGCCGTCGGTCTTGAGCTCGGCCGCGATGTTCTGGAGCGGGCGGCCGCCGAGCATGATCTGGTCGGAGTTGAACTCGATCTGCGCCGGGATCGGCGCCTGCGGGATTGCGGCAAGGCCGGCGCGCAGCGCCGGCAGGATGCGCAGCGGCTCGGCGTCGTCCTTTCCGGCCAGCTTGTCGGCATCGATCTGGCGCGCCGACAGCACCGCGCGCAGCAGCGGCGAGGCACCGAACTTGAGGTCGCCGACGCCGGCGGCTTTCAACGCGTTGTCCTCGGCGCCAAAGCTCGCGTCGATCTGGTCGAATTTGGCGCCGGCCGGATCGGCCTTGAGTTTTGCGGCGAGCTTCCAGGGCGTCGGCCCGGCCTCGCCTGCCTTCTTCGCCGCCGGCACCGCGATCGTCAGCGCGCCGTCGAATTTCGGCAGGCGATTGTCGAAGGCGAGCACGCCTTCGAGATCGGCGAGGATGGCGCGCTGGCCGGGATCGATGTTGAGGTGGAGACGGGTGGCGCTGCCGTCGGCGCTCGGGCCGGAGGAGATGCGGAACGGGTAGCGCACCCCGGCGGCGGTGAAACTGCCGTCGCCCCGCACCGAGCCGGCCAGCGAGCGGACGTCGCCGGAGAAGGCGATGTCGCTCAGCTCCAGCGTCGAGCGGCTGGCGGCATCGTGCAGGGCGATGCGGCCGGTGAGATTGAGGCGCTCGATCGCCAGCGAAGCCAGATTGAAGGTGCCGCTCGCGGTGGAGGGCAAATCGACCCGCCCCCTGGCATCGAGGCCGAGATCGACCGCCATGCCATTGACGGTCAGCTCGGTGGCGCGCCATTCGCCGCGCATCAGCGAGGAGAGGCTGAACTCGACGTCGAGCTTGTCGGCGCGCAGGCGGCCGAGATCGTTGTTGCCGCCGAAGGTAACCGAACGCAGCCGCAGGGTCGGCGCCGGCAGCAGCCGCGCGTCGAGCTCGCCCGCCACCCGCACCGGCACGCCGATGATCCGGCCTGCCTCCGCCTCGAACTGGGGCCTGAACTGGTTCCAGTCAATGAAGTAGGGCCCGATCAGCGCGGCCAGAAGCGCAATGATGAAGGCAATCGCCAATCCGAGCAGCGTCGTCTGCACGGGTCTCCCCTCGGCCAAATCGGCACCCGGGCCAAACCTTGCCCCATGGAAGGCTTCAGGCGCGCCGGAACAGCCCCTTATATAGAGGGAAGTGTGGCGAAGTCACAGCGACTGTTGCGCGCGGAGGTTAACGCGTGCCGCCGCCTCACCAGCTCGCCGGCAAGCTCTTCAGGCCGCGCAGCACGAAGGTCGGCCGCCATTCCGGGTTCTCGACGTCGTCGATGCGCAGATCCGGCAGCCGGCGCAGGAGCGTGGCTATGGCGATCTCGGCCTCGATCCGCGCCAATTGGGCCCCCAGGCAGAAATGGATGCCGCCGCCGAACGACAGCGGCTTGACGTTGGGACGGGTGACGTCGAGCCGGTCGGCGCGATCGGGGTAGACCGCCGGATCGCGGTTGGCCGAGCCGAGCAGGCACAGCACGGTCTCGCCCTTGGGGATTTTCTTGCCGCCGAGATCGTCGATGTCCTCGAGCGTGACGCGCCCGGTCATCTGCACCGAGGAATCGTAGCGCAGGAACTCCTCGATCGCACCCACGATCAGCTCCGGCCGCGCCTTGAGCAGCGCAAGCTGATCGGGGTTGCGATGAAGCGCGAGCAGGCCGTTGCCGATCAGATTGACGGTGGTCTCGTGGCCGGCGCCGAACAACAGGATGATGTTGGCGGTCAGCTCCTCGTTGGTCAGCTTGTTGCCGTCTTCCTCGGCCTGCACCAGCTGGGTGGTGAGATCGTCGGCGGGATTGCGGCGGCGCAGCTCGAACAGCTGCTGGAAATACATCTGCGCCATCATGTTGCCGGCGTTGCCCTTCGCGATCTCCTCCGGCGTGAGCGGCACGGGGTCGAGCAGCCGCCCGCCGTCGCGCGAGCTCTTGTAGAAGACCTCGCGATGATCCTCGGGGATGCCGAGCATGTCGCAGATGATGGTGACAGGCAGGCGGAAGGCGAAATCCTCAATCAGGTCCATGCGGCCGCGGTCGATCACGGCATCGATGGCCTGGTCGACGATCTGCTGGATCCGCGGCCGCATGTCCTCGACCCGGCGGGCGGTGAAGGCCTTCACGACGAGGCCGCGCAGGCGGGTGTGGTCGGGCGGATCGGCCTGCAGCATCCAGTGGCTCATGCTGCGGAACACCGGCTCGTCCATGATCTTTTCGCTGTAACGGCGCTTGGAGCGCTCGACGAAATCCTTGCCGAAGCGCTTGTCGCGCATCACGAGGCTGACATCGGCGTGGCGACTTGCGACGAACTGGCCGAACGGCGTCACGTGGATCGGATCGATCGCGCGCAGCCGGTCGTAATGCGGATAGGGATTGCGGATGAAGTCCGGCGACAGCGGATTGAACAGCGGATCGCCGCCGGCGGGTTGCGCTTGCTCGTTCATGGTGACCTCAATCGGTTGCCGCATGACACGAATACGCCGACGCTTCCCTGCTCGCGCGGCGTAACCATCCCCTGAAATCATCAACTCGATACATTGTTGTATCGAGTTGCATTCTGCCCTAACCTGGTCCGATGTCAAGGGTGAGAACCAGGCCGACCAGGGACGATACGCGCGACAAGCTGTTCGAGGCGGCCGCGCGGGTGTTCGAGGCAGACGGCATCGGCGGCGCCAGCATCGAGGCGATCGCGGCCGCCGCCGGCTTCACCCGCGGCGCGTTCTATTCGAACTTCAACAGCAAGGACGAATTGATCATCGCCATGCTCGAGGACCATGTCGAGCAGTCGATCCGGCGCAACATGGACATCCTCGCACAGCACGACAATCTCGACGATTTCATCGCGGCGCTGCGGACGATGGACCGCAGCCGGCAGGACCCGCTCGGCCGCTCCCCCCTCCTCCACATGGAGATGATCCTCTACGTCGCGCGCGCCGAGAAGCGGCGTCCCGAACTCGCCAAGCGCCTGCGCGCGCGGCGCAAGCTGATCGCCGACATCGTCGAGGCGACATTGAAGGGCAACGGCAAGAACAACACGCTCAACCCGCCCTGGATGGCCTCCGTCGTGCTGGCGCTGGAAGACGGCTTCCGCCTGCACCGGCTGATCGATCCCGAGACGACGCCGGCAGACAGTTTTCTGCGCGCGATCACGGATCTGCGGCGGAGGACGGGGTTGGCGGCGGAGTGAGGTGGCTGGAGGCGTGTCTTCTTATGTCCGCTTCCGGAGATAAGGCCGACTTAAGCAGGTAACTCCGGCAAGTCGCATTTTGACCCATTTGAGACATGGCATGCGTCGGCAGGACCCTCGACCGTGGCCATCGATAACCGCCCGATTCGATTGAAGCACTATCTGCACCGAAGGGACTGCCGGCGAGTGCCCTTCGGCGGTCCTGCGTCAGCCGAGGTCTCGAGCGTCGTCAGGTTGTCGAAGGCCGGAAGGTCGTGGCCTCCGCTCGCGCCACCATCTTTTCGATTACCTTCCGCTGCGACAGGTGCGCAGCAGGCTCTTTGCCGCCGGCTTGCTCTTGGTGAAGGACCAGATCCCCCAGAAGAACGGAATGAAGGGTGCGAAGCGGCGCTTCGGACCCGCCGGCGACCTGGCGTGATTGCCCCAAAGGAGACTCGTCAATTGGTCGCGAACCCACAAAGAGAGCTATGGGCGATTGTGTAGTCGCCTCAGATAAAGCGTCTTACGTAATAGGTTCGATACTCTTGGTAGCGGGCCAGTTCACGAAGTGAGACCATGGCCGGCGCGTCAAAGCTAGCACTTGATTTCCTGCTGCGAGGGGCGACAATGACGCTGCGCCAGCTCCGGTACCGAACTTCATATAAGACGGGGAAAACCCCGCTTGGCCACGGCAATACCGTCGCTGCGCGGGAGGGACCGCTATGACGGTGGGGTCCATGCGCTGGCTGCAGCGCCGACACGATCCAGGCCGCCGGTCGTATCGCCGTTGGGAACGATGTAATCGCGCCGCTGCGCTGCGAAGAATTCACTCTGTTTCGCGGCGAACTCGCCACCACGGCGCTGCAAGTGGAACACCAACAAATGATCATCGAGCCGACGTATTGCGCAGGCGACAACGTGCGCATGCGTTGAACCACGGAGGCGCGACAGGCTGAAAGGGGCCCCAAGCCGGCGCAAGACCGGCCGAAGGGCATCAGCTCAGACACACCGAGGGAGGGATGCATGACGACATTAACCCGACGTAACGTCCTCAAGGGCGGTGCCGCGCTTGCGGGTGGCATGGCCGGCATCCTGGCGACCGGCAGGGCGCCCGCCAATGCGCAAGCCGCCACGGTGCACTGGCTGCGCTGGACCGACTTCGTTCCGGCGTCAGATCAGCTTCTGCGCAACGAAATCGCCAAGGAGGGCGAGAAAGCGCTCGGCATAAAGCTCAATATCGAGACCATCAACGCCAACGATATCCAGGCCCGCATCACCTCGGCGATCCAGTCGGGGTCAGGCCCCGACGTCGTCTGCGTCCTCAACAATTGGGGGCAACTTTACGGCGAGAGCGTCATGGACGTCAGCGACCTCGCTGAGGCACTCGGCAACAGCCAGGGCGGCTTCTACGAAACATCCCGCGCGGTCGCCAATGACGGCAAGAAATGGATCGCAGTGCCGTGGTGCATCGTCGGCCTGCAGATCGCATACCGAAAGTCCTGGTTTGCCGAGATTGGCTACACGGATGGAAAATTTCCCCAGACGTGGGAAGAGTATCGCGAGGCCGGCAAGAAGCTGAAGGCAAAGGGACGGCCGATCGGCCAAACGCTCGGTCACACCTTCGGCGATGCGCCCGCCTTCACTTACCCCTACCTGTGGTCCTGGGGCGGCAAAGAGGTCGAAGCGGACGGCAAGACGGTTGTGCTGAACAGCCCGGCAACGGTCGAGTCGGTGAAGTTCATGGTGGCCTTCTGGAAGGACGCCCACGATGAAGGCGGGCTCGCCTGGGACGATTCCAACAACAACCGCGCTTTTCTGTCCGGGACGTGCAGCGCCACGCTCAATGGCGCCTCGATCTACATCGAGGCCCTGCGCAAGCCGGATACCTACAAGACGGAGGCAGGCGGGCAACTGAAGGACGACATCCTGCACGCCGCGCTGCCCAAGGGGCCCGGCGGGCAATTTAGCTATCACGTCCCGTTCTCGAACCTCCTGATGGGTTATTCGAGGAACCAGGATGCGGCGAAGAAATTCCTTGGCTGGATTCACTCCAAGGACGTCTACAACAAGTGGTTCGTCTCCCAGAAGGGCTTCTCGGTCGGCCCGACCACGGATTGGGAAAAGCACAAGCTGTGGGGCGACGACCCGATCATGCTGCCCTACAAGCAAGCGGCGCGCACAGGGCGCTTCGCTGGCTACCAGGGGCCCTCTACGCGCAAGGCAGCCGAGGTCGTAACCAAGTACATCATCATTGATATGTACGCAAAGGCCGTCCAAGGCATGCCCGCCGAGGATGCCGTGAAGTGGGCAGAGGCTGAGCTCAAGAAGGTCTACGTCTGAGGTTAAGCCGTCCCCCTCCCCATTTTTCGTGGGGAGCAAGGGAATCTTCCGGCCGACGAGGATCGAACATGGCGATAAGCGCGGTTTCCACCACCACGCTCCGCGAGGCGCCCCCTCCCAGGCGACAACGTTTGCTCGAAGACGAGCGCTGGCTGGCGTTCGTGCTGCTGGTGCCGACCATCGTGCTGCTCGGCATGTTCATTGCCTATCCCTTCATTCGAGGGATACTGCTGTCGGTCACCAACTCGCGCGTCGGTATGCCCGGCGACTTCGTTGGCCTCGCCAACTTCTACAAGATCTTCAATGACGGGATCTTTCGCACCGCCGTTTACAACACCTTCCTCTATACGGGCGTGACCACCGTCTTCAAGCTGGCGCTCGGGCTGTGGCTGGCCATGCTGCTCAACCGTAATTTCCGCGGCAAGGCTTTTACCCGTGCTTTCATCCTGCTGCCTTTCATTATCCCGACCGTGCTCTCGACTTTCGCCTGGAAGTGGATGTTCGACCCGACGTTCAGCGTTCTCAATTGGCTCCTCTACCATTTCGGCTTGATCACCGGTCGGATCAATTGGCTGGGCGATCCGGACCTCGCCATGATCTCGATTATCATCGTCAACATCTGGCGTGGGGTGCCGTTCTTCGCCATCAGCCTGCTCGCCGGCCTGCAGACCATCAGTCCCGAACTCAACGAGGCCGCCGCCATCGACGGCGCCAAGCCGTGGCAGCGGTTCTGGCACATCACCTGGCCGCTGCTGCTGCCCGTGACCATGGTCGTGGTGCTGTTCTCAGTGATTCAGACGTTCGCCGACTTCCAGATCGTCTATGTGATGACGGGCGGCGGACCGGCCAACGCAACGCATTTGTTCGCCACCTACGCCTATCAGATCGGTATCGGCACCGGCCTCTTGAGTGAGGGCGCCGCCATCTCGCTCGCAATGTTTCCGGTCCTGTTTCTGGTCGTCATCATCCAACTTCTCTACATTCGCCGGGTGGAGGTCCGCTGAGCCATGATCGAAGGCGCAAGGTGGCGAAAGTGGGTGTTCTTCTACGTCCCCATGGCGCTGTTCCTGCTTTTCCTGCTGTTCCCGTTCTACTGGATGGTGATCACTTCGGTGCGGCCGGACGGCGAGCTTTACCGGCCCTGGAATTCGGTCAACTACAATCCGTTCTGGACCTGGAAACCGACCTGGGACCATGTCAGGTACCTGTTCGAGGAGACGCTATTCGCATCGTGGCTGTGGAACACGACGTTCATCGCGCTCGCCTCAACCGCTATCTCGCTCGTGTGCGGCGTGTTCGCCGGCTATGCTCTGTCGCGGCTGAACTTTCCATTTGCCGGCAGTCTGGGCACCGGCATCTTCATTACCTATCTGGTACCCCAAACGCTGCTGTTCATTCCGCTGGCCGAGATCATCCGCAACTATCGGCTGGGGGACACGCCCTGGTCGCTGATCCTGACCTATCCAACCTTTCTTATTCCGTTCTGCACCTGGCTGATGATGGGCTACTTCAAGGCCGTGCCCAGGGAGCTCGAGGAATGCGCGCGCATTGACGGCGCCTCGCGCTGGCAGGCTATGCTCTACATCGTCATCCCGGTGGCGATCCCGGGCATCCTCTCGGCCGGCATCTTCGCTTTCACGCTGTCGTGGAACGAGTTCATCTATGCGCTTGTCTTCCTGTCCTCGCCTGAGCAGAAGACCGTGCCGGTCGGCGTCACATCAGAGCTGATCCGTGGCGATGTTTTCTACTGGGGACCGCTGATGGCTGGGGCCCTGCTTGGATCGATACCGGTTGCGATCGCCTATTCGTTTTTCGTCGAGCACTACGTCGCGGGATTGACCGGGTCGGTGAAGGGCTGACAGCACCAGCGATCAAGGGGATTCGAAGGCGCGAATGCAGACTGCGCATAGGCCGTTGCGAGGCAGGTGGAAGCGAATGGGCCAGGTCGTCCTCAAGGGGATCAACAAGTTCTTTGACAACGTGCACGCTGTCAAAGACGTCAATCTGCAAATCCGCGACAAGGAGTTCGTGGTGTTCGTCGGGCCCTCCGGCTGTGGCAAGACGACGACGCTCAGGATGATCGCCGGGCTGGAAGCAATCAGTTCCGGCGACATTTCCATCGACGGCAACGTGGTCAATGGATTGGCGCCCATGGACCGCGACATCGCCATGGTGTTCCAGAACTACGCGCTGTACCCGCATATGAGCGTGTACGACAACATGGCGTTCGGCCTGAAGATGCGCAAATTCGAAAAGCCCGAGATTGACAAGCGCGTGCACGAGGCGGCCGACATCCTCGGCATCGGCGAATTGCTAAAGCGCAGGCCACGCCAGCTCTCAGGCGGCCAGCGCCAGCGCGTGGCGTTAGGCCGTGCCATCGTGCGCCACCCCCGCGTGTTCCTGTTCGACGAGCCGCTGTCGAACCTCGATGCCAAGCTGCGGGTGCAGATGCGCGTTGAGCTGAAGAAGCTGCATCTGCGTCTCGGCACCACCGCCATTTACGTTACTCACGATCAGGTCGAAGCCATGACGCTGGGTGACCGGGTCGTCGTCATGAAAGACGGCGTGGTGCAGCAGGTGGGGGAGCCGCTCGAGCTGTATAATCAGCCTGCCAACAAGTTCGTCGCCGGCTTCATCGGCTCCCCGGCCATGAATTTCGCCGCCGTTACGGTGACCGAAGCGAACGGATCGCTGATCGCCGAGAACTCCGGCCTGCGCATCAAGCTACCGGACGAGATCGCGCAGCGGCTGCGCGGCCATATCGGACGCGAGGTCATGCTCGGCGTGCGGCCTGAGGACCTCACCGTGGCGGGTAGCGCCGATCTCGACCACCCGTGCTTCGATGCTGTGATTGAGGTGGTCGAGCAACTCGGCTCGGAAATCCTGCTCGATATGAAGGTCGGCGAGAGTATCATGGTGGTGAGCGTCGAGCCGACCGCGAGGGTGAGTGTGGGCGACAAGCTGCGTGTTGCCATGCGGCCTTCCAGGCTTCACGTTTTCGACGCGCAGACCGAGGTGGCCATCTAACGCCGGCAGTTGGCCAATTTTCCACTGGTGAGGGGAATTCGCTCAGAACCGGCGACCTCCCTGTCACCAGCTTCGATGACGCCCGGAGAGCGCGAAGGCACTTGGCCTAACTATTCCCGAGTCCTTCTTGCTGCGTGCTGACGAGGTGATTGATGATGCCATTTGCTGCGGTACCGGAGTCCGTTATTGGCCCATAGCTCCCTCGTTAAGGCGAGTTGCCCTTATCCGCTCTCAGGGACAGAGCGGACATGGCACGCCCTTCGGGCAGATCGCTATTTCGAAGTACACGCCCTACCCCGACCGCCTCACCGCGCCCCCACTCGTCGGCGCAAGATCAGGCCCCCCAGCACCGCCCTCGCCTGCTCGGCGCAGTGCCCGATCAGCCAGCGCTCGAATGCGACCGGGGAGCGCGGGCGCATGGAGGAAGCCTTGCACGGTGTCGCAGCCGAGCTCGGCCAGCGTCCTGCGCTGCGCCTCGGCCTCGACGGCTTCGGCGACGACGGTCATGCCGAGGCGCTGCCCCACGCGCACCACGGCGGTGGCGTTCGCGAGCACGCCGGGCTATACGCGGACTGGTGACGTCCTTTGCTTGCTGGCGACGCGGTCGCGCATGTCACGTGGAAACGTCGGAGGGGACCAAATTGGACCGAATGAGTCTTCACGATCCCCTTTTCGCCACCTATGCCGTTGCCGCCACCCTGATGATCCTGAAGGCCGTGGCGATGTCATGGCTGACCGTGATCCGTATGGTGCAAGCCAAGGGGGGCTATCGTTCGCCGGAGGATATCAAGAAGACCCCGATGAATCCTGCGCCAGATCCAGCGCAGCTTCTTCCCAACGAACGTGTCGAGCGGATCCGCCGGATCCAGATGAACGATCTCGAGAACTTGCCGTACTTCCTGGTCGCGGGCCTGCTCTATATCCTCACACAGCCGTCGCTGCGGCTCGCGCAGTGGCTGCTCTACGGCTACGTTGTCTCACGGCTGCTGCATTTTCTGGCCTATCTCACCGGGCAAATCCACGAAATTCGCGCGACGCTGTGGACGGTCGGTTCGCTCATCCTCATCTTCATGACCGGTCGCACGCTTCTCGTTGCACTCGGCGCTTGACGCTCAATCGGCCACGCCGGCAACCTGCTGGGCCGAAAGGTAGCGTTCGAGAGCATCGTCTTGCTTGAAAAAACGCATGGCGCGCAGATCGCGGATCGTTGTTTTCTGTGTTGCATCGCGACGCCGCGTGATCTCGCGGGCTTCTTCCAGTCGGCCGGCGGCGACCAGATTGGCCGCCAACATACGATGGCCGGTGCCATTGCCCGGATTGTGCTGAACCGACTTGCGTGCCCAGGCGATGCCGTCCTCATGGCGCCCGAGCGCAAAGCAGGACGCCGTCAATCCTGTCATCCACAAATGCAGCATGCTGTCGTAGGGACTGAGGACGAGAGAACGCTGAAGGCATGCGACGGCGTTCTCGTAGTCGCCTGCCATGCTGTCGATCATTCCGAGCGTACCCCACGCGAAGGCCGAACTGGGATTGAGCCTCACGGCCTCGATGGCATGAATACGCCCCTGATCGTTGTCGCCGGCCGGCCCAAAGAGCGTGAAGCCATAGACCGCATGGGCAAAAGCGTCCGTGCCGTCCTGCTCGACGGCGCGGCGCGCCAGACCGAGCGCCTCGATCGTGGCGTCCGGCGGCGTGCGTGCGCCAAGCGGCGAAGCCATGACGAGTCCCCAGGCGAGCGCCGCGAGCGTCGGCGTGCGCGTCTCGTCAAGGCTGAGAGACTGTCGAAGCAGGTCGATCGCCTTGGTGATATCCTCACGGGTGCCGCCCCAGAGGTGGTGAAGGGCACGCAGGTAGAGATCGTACGCAGAAAGATTGGTTGCCGGCTTGCGACGTGCCCGCTCGATTTCGGCGCTCCGAACGGCGGGATCGACGACCGCAGCGACGCTGCTGCTGACGTCATCCTGCAGGTCAAAGATATCGGTCAGTGGGCGGTCATAGCGATCGGACCAGACCTGAGCCTCACTGCCGCTATGGGTCAGCTCGGCCGACACGCGAATGCGGTTGCCTGCCTTGCGTATTTGGCCGCTCAAGACGTATTGGACACCGAGTTGTTGCGCAATTTGCTGGCTGGTCATTCCCTTGTCCCGGAGGGCAGAGCTCGATCCGTGTGCAATCACCACAAGGGCGCGAAAGCGCGACAACGCCGTGATGATGTCCGCGGTGACGCCGTCGGCGAAATAGTTCTGCTCGGGGTCACCGCTCATGTTCCGGAACGGCAGAACCACCAGGGACGGCTTCTCGCCGTGCATGACGAGCGCCAGCGGGGGTGAGGCCTCCGGCGCGACCTCACCTGCAGCCGGCGCAACGTTCTGCGCGTGATTGCTGCGCAGTTCCGCGGCCAGCGACCTGGTTGCCAGATCGGGCTCGGCGCTCAACTCGCGCTTCAGCAAAGCAACGACGTCCCGATAGTATTTGAGCGCCTCGGCGTTACGTCCCGTTGCGGACAAAGCGCGCATGATCAAGCGATGCGAATCTTCGCGCAGGTTATTGAGTGCATTGGCGCGCTGGCCGGTTCGCAGGGCTTGCTCCGCACGTCCCTCGGACAGCTCATGCCCACCGAGGGTCACCATCGCGCCCAGAGCCAGCTCCGATAACCGCTCGCGTTCGCCGACGACCCATTCGCTCCAGCTTTCTTCACCGACGCTGATGTCATCAGCCAGGCGCCCGCGATAGAGGTCCGCCGCAGCACTCAATGCATCACGGCTACCGTCTTGGACAAGCTCCTCAAACTGGCTCACATCGCATGCGATCACTGCGGCATTCAGCGATACGAGTTCGCCATCGCTCTTGAGCGCATCCTGACCCAGGATTTGACGTAGCTTGAAGAGCGCTTGTCGCAGATTTTGCTTCGCTTGCGCATCGAGGTGAGATCCCCACAGCAAGGTCGACAGTTTTTCGCGTGACTGCGGATCAGGAGCCATGCAGGCCAGAAAGGCCAGCAACCCCGCGAGCTTCTTGTTCGGCAGGCTGACGGCGCCATCCGGCCCTGTCAGTACGAAACGCCCCAGAAGCGAGAGATTAAAATTTGGGCACGCCGCAGATGTCGCTCTGACCACTCCGCCTCCGATTCAATCACACGCACCCATTCGGTATACACTCTACAGCAATTGCCAGCCTTGCGAACATTATTAACGCGCCGATGACGATTGAATAACGCCGGCGAAGACGACCGCAGGTTCTGATCCCATTGCGACGGGATGCCGATGGGTGAATCGACGCTCGGCGATTTCATCCGGAAAGCAGTCATGTGCGCGCGTCACCTCCTCGCAGCGATCGCAGTTCTTTTCATGGTCCTTGCGGGGATCGACGCCGCGCTGACGGCCTTTGCCGCTCCGAGTGCCGGGGCGGCTTCGGACTCGGCACCTCCGGTCGCACCGCTCCTTTTCGGAGGCGACTGATGGACTCCGGCTTCACAACGGCCATCAAACAGGAGATCGCATTGACCAGTCTGGACGATCAAATTCACGATCGGGATGAAGCTACAAGGCCCAGAGGTCGTCGCGCCTCATTTCCTGAGGCCGCGAATGCGCCCCGGGCAAAGTCCCAAGCGCGCATCTCCGACACTATTCCCCCCGCAAAGGATTTTCATCCGCGCGGTTTGGCGCCCCTCACGCTGTTCGTCACCTGGTACCAGCGCGCCCGCTTCAGGGCGGAGCTGCGTGCCGACCTCAGGCACAAGCCCGAATACCTCAGAGACATCGGGATTTGCCGGCACGAGGCGACGTCCGAAACCACCCGATTCTTCTGGGAGCCGGTCCTGCTCAGCCGCAGCCTGGCCGGATGCGACCGGCAATAGCCGCCATTCGTCTCGCGGCCCTCGCCGGGATCGACGTAAGCGAACCGGGCGAACGCCGCCGTAGTGGCCATGCCAGCAAGCGCGGCGGCAGATTTCGATACAGGTCTCAATCGTTTCAGGCGGGCCCGGCGCGCGGACCCACCTGCGCCATGCCGCGCAGCATCAGGAGAATTAGCCATGAAGACCGACGTCCCCGCGCCACCTCGGACCTCCGTGGCATCAACGATCATCGCTGCACTTCACGAGTCTCGCCGCCTGGAGGCAATCAACGTCGTTCATCGCTACCGGCAACTTGGTTTCGATCGGGTCGAAATCAACCTTTGTGACCCGGCGCCATCGCCGGAGACGAAAACGCTCGCCCGTCAGATGCTGAACAAGCAAAGGGGCAAGAACGTGGGACGATTGAGCGAAACACAGCTGATGGTCCTCATTCTTCTGGGATTCGGCGTCGTTCACGTGATTGGCGGCGTCCTCATCACGCGCGCGGCACCCGCGCTAGGTGATCCTTCCTTGATCGTCGCAGCCTGGGGCGACTGACGGTGCCGGCGACGGAAGCTGCTTCATTGGATGTGAAAGATCGAGAGGCCGACGTGACAGCAATCATAAACGCGATTTCCCGGACGGTCGTCTCGGTCACCCGCGCGGACGTGGCGAAACACGCTCTGCTGCTGGCCGGAGCGTGCGCATTCGTGTTCGTGCTCTCTCTGACCTATGGCCTGGATTTGAGCCCCGGATTGTTTTGATCATCGCGGGTAGCGAGAACCACGAACGCCGCCCGGCGCTGCGCGCTGACGCCGGCGGCGCGTCTTCGGCGGGTGTCACGCGAATTACGCACCGCACATTCCGGCCATCAGCGCCTGCAATCCGAAGATTTCACAGTGCCGACCCGCACGTAAACGAGGAACCGATATGTACGTTGGCAGAATATTGTCCACGCTTGGCGGACAAGGACCGACGCTTTTGGTGATCTCACTTTGCGCCGGGCTGTTGATCAGTCCGCTCGCTCATATCGGCTACGATCTTTTGCCTCTTTCTGCATTCCTCCTGACACTCGGTTCGTTTCTCACGGCCGGGCTCGCGCCGTCCGAGGCCAGGATTCGTTTACCCCTGATGGCCGTGGTGCTCGTTTGGGTTGGCTTGGCACTTCCTTTGGCTGCCGCTGCTCTGCTGTCCTCCCTTCCGCTTGATCCTGCGCTGCGCGCCGGAGTCCTGCTTTCGCTACTGGCGCCGCCGGTCGGAAGCGCTGCCGCGATTGCGGGGATGCTTGGCTTGCGGCCACGTCTTGCGCTCCTCGTCTCCATCGCACTGACCCTCCTCGCGCCAATTTCGATTCCGTGTTTTGCCACAGTGCTCGGACTTGGAGTTGCATTCGACATGGGCGCCCTGGCCATCCGACTGTTCAGCATTATCGGAGCCGCGGGCATGGTTGCCTTTCCGGCAATATGGTTCCACCGACATCTGAGTCCCGTTCTGCCCGATCAACGCGCGGCCACCGGGATCGCCGTTATCGGACTCATCATCGTTGGACTTGCCACTTCACAGGGCATCCGGGCCCAATGGACCAGCAATGCCCTGCGTTTCGACATGATGCTCGTCGCGGCAATCGTCGCCAATTTCGGATTGTGCGCGCTCGCTACTCTCACATTCGCCAGGCTAGGGCTGCAGACCGCCGGAACAATAGGCCTCGTGACCGGAAACCGTAACGTCACTCTCGTGTGGGCGGCAGCGAGCTTCGGTCTACCTCCACTCGCGGAGGGCTATGTCGCGGCGTGCGTCATCCCCGTGCTCGCGCTTCCTCTCATCATCAAGCTTTGTCTCCGACTACCGTCCTTCGGCCGTTTCGTGCCGCAAAGCTGATGACTGAGAGCGGGCACCGCCGGCGGCTTCCAGGGATCACGAAGGAAGATGAGCATGGACGCCGGATGTTCGGCGCCGGCTTCATGATGAGCGTCTCGCGGCGGTTTCCTGACGGGAGCGTCATCGACCACTCTTGTCCGCTTCCAAGCGCAGAGTGGACATGGCACGCCTTCGCGGGCCGACTGGTGAGGAGTCCACGCTCTACGCCGAGCGCTTCACCACGTCGCGATCTGCCGGCGTAACGCCGAGCCGGCCCAGCATCGCCCTCGCCTGCTCGGCGCAGTGCTCGATCAGCCAGCGCTCGAATGCGACCGGGGGAAGCGCGGGTGCATAGAGGAAGCCCTGCACGACGTCGCAACCGAGATCGGCCAGCAATTTGCGCTGCGCCTCGGTCTCGACGCCTTCGGCGACGACGGTCATGCCGAGGCCCTGCCCCACGCGCACCACGGCGGTGGCGATCGCGAGCGCGCCCGCGTCCTTCTCGATGTCGCGCATGAAACTGCGGTCGATCTTGAGCTCGCGGATCGGCAGGTGCGCGAGCCGGCTGAGGCTGGAATAGCCGGTGCCGAAATCGTCCACCGAGAGCCCGACGCCGAGCTCGCGGATCGCGTTCATCGTCTCGATCGCGGCGACGCTGTCCTGCATGAACGCGCCTTCGGTGATCTCCAGCATCAGCGCATCCGGCGGCAGCCCGTATTCGGCGAGAATGTCGGCCAGCCGCGCCGCCAGCGTGACGTTGCGAAAATTGATCGGCGACAGGTTGACCGACACGCAGGGGATGTTGAGCCCGGCGCGGCGCCAGCTCGCCATCTGCCGGCAGGCCTCGCGCACCGACCACAGGCCGATCTGCTCGATCAGGCCGCATTCCTCGGCGAGCGGGATGAACTTTGCCGGCGAGACGTCGCCGAGTTCGGCATCATGCCAGCGCGCCAGCGCCTCGAGGCCATGGATCGCGCCGTCGCAACTGCGGATCTGCGGCTGGTAGCTGAGCGTGAGCGCCCCCTCCGCGATGGCACGGCGCAGCGCCGCGATCAGCGCCAGCCGCTGCTCGGTCAACCCGTTCATCTCGGCACTGAACAGCCGATGGGTCGAACGCCCCGCCTGCTTGGCCATGTACATGGCGGCGTCGGCCTGCTGCATCAGCGTGTCGATGTCGGTGGCATGATCGGGATAGAGGCTGACGCCGATGCTCGCCGACATCTGCATCTGCCTGGATCCGAGCCGCAACGGCGCAGCCAGCGCCTCGGTGATCCCGGTCGCGACACGCCCGGCACTCTCGGCGTCGCGATGGGGCAGCAGCACGACGAATTCATCGCCGCCGAGCCGGCCCAGAATGTCTTCGGGTCCGATCTGCTCACGCAGGCGCTGCGCGAGCTGGATCAGGAGCTCGTCGCCGGCGGCGTGACCGAGCGTATCGTTGACGTCCTTGAAATGGTCGACATCGAGGAAGGCCAGCGCGACGTGGCTGCCGGTCGGACAGGCGTCGATCGCGGCCGAGATCAGGTGCCGCAGCTGCGCGCGGTTGGGCAGGCCGGTGAGGATGTCGTGATAGGCGAGCCGCGCGATCTCCGCGCGTGCCTCCTTGCGCTCGATCGCGAACGCGCCGAGGTTGACGCAGGCATCGACGATGCGCCGGTGCCAGTTGCTCGGCGCGCGCGGTTCCCGGTAGTAGAAGGCGAAGGTGGCGATGACCCTTCCGTCCTTGGCCTTGACCGGGGTCGACCAGCAGGCGCGCAGGCCAATCCCGAGCGGCATCGCCTTGTAGGGCTGCCAGCGCGGATCGGTGTCGAGATCTTCAGCCAGGACCGGCTCGCCATAATAGGCCGCCGTTCCGCAGGAGCCGACGTCGGGGCCGATCGCAACGCCGTCCAATGCGCGGGAATAGTCCTCGGGCAGGCTCGGCCCCCCGAGCGGGTGAATCAGGCCCGCGGCATCGACGTGAAGCAGCGAGCAGACCACGTCGGGCGCAATCTCCTCGACGCGGCGACACAGCCGGTCGGCGATCTCGGCGATCGGAACCTCGTCGGCCAGCGCGCTCATGATGAGCTGCTGGAGCGAGCGCAGCTGCTTGGTCTCGGTGATGTCCTCGAGCAGCGCGAAGATGTGCTTGACCCGGCCCTTCTTGTCACGGAAGGCATCGATCCGGGCGCAGACCCAGCTCTCCTCGCCGTCCTTGTCGTAGGCGAGCACCTCGGCCTCGCCGCCGCGCCCGCCATGCATCAGACGCTTGACGAGTCTGGCGACGGCCTTGCGATCGGTGTGGCGGCCGGCGATGAGCTCGCCCGCGCGGCGCCCTTCGGCCTCCTCGCTGGCATAGCCGAACAACGCCGTGAACGCCGAATTGACGTAGACGATGTTCTGCTCGGTGTCGGTGATGATCACCGCGCGGTTGGTCTGGTCGGAGACGGCGTGGAGAAGCCCGATCCGCGCACGGCGCTCGGCGTCCGCGGTGACGTCGCGGGCGAACACGATGCGATGGACCGCGCCATCGATGGTCGCGGAGGACAGCGTGATGGCCGCCTTGATGCGGCTGCCGTCGCGCCGCACGAGGCTGATCTCGTCGCGGAAATCCGTGACCGCGTCGGCCTGGAGGCATTTGAGGGTGAGAACGCCGGCATCGCGACCGAGCACCTCGGTGCGCGCGAGCTGCCAGATCCGCTCCGCGGCGGTGTTGAAGTGCGTGATGCGCTGCGCGTCATCGACGATGACGACGCCATCGTCGGCGCGTTCGAGCGCAGCCAGCAGCAGTTCCGGAGTTTCTGTCACAAGACGATCGAAGGCAGACATCGTTGGACCCGGAGTCATCGGGAAGAAGCGGAAATCGGTCGAGGTTAGCGCTCCGATGGTGTCCAAGACGTTCTTGCAGTCCCGCCAAGACACGACATGCTTAACGGTCCGCCAAAGAGACGAAGGTAATCCGATGCGTGTGGAACCTACTCCGCGCGTCCGCCCTGGAGCTTGTGCAGCCGGCCGGCCACGGCCCGCACCTTGCCGGGCGATGCCCGCCATACCGACAGCGCCGACAACGCGCTCACGACGATGGCGATGGCGAAGGCGAGCGTGTAATCGCCGGTGCGATCATGGAGAAGACCCGTGAGCCAGGGACCGGCCGCGCCGCCAGCCAGGGCCGCCAGCATGATCGTGCCGAAGATGCTGCCCTGGTGCTTGCCCTGGAAGATCTCGAACACCACCGCGCCCATGATCGAGGTGAGGCCGTAGCCCAGCGCCCCTTGCGCGAACACCATGAGATAGACGAGCCAGAGCGAAGGCTGATACTTCAGCGCCATCAGTGCCGCGAAACAGATCGCAAAACCTGTGCAGCTGATGGCCCAGACCCATTCCCGTCCAATGCGGTCGGAAACATGGCCCAGCACGATCTGGCCGGGAATGCCGAGCAGGCTGACGATGCCGAGCGCCCACACCGCGACACCGGGGCTGAAGCCGATATCGAGCAGAAACTTGGTCTGGTGCACCTGCACCGCGTACCAGATGTACAGGCCGGAGAAATAGCCGACCGCGATCCACCAGAACCGCGCCGTCCCGACGGCGCGCTTGAGCGTCCACTCGGTGCCGACCCAGACGGGATCGACGATGTTGGAGACCGGCTTTGCGGCGCCGGCGACCGGCGCGGCATCGCCATCCGGCTGAAGGCCGATATCCTCGGGGCGCTTGTGCAGGAACAGGTTGATCGGCGCCAGCACGATCAGGATGAGCAGGCCCATCGCGGTGCAGGCCGTGCGCCAGCCGCTCTGTTCGATCATGTGCTGCACCCATGGCAGCAGCGTCACCGAGCCGATGCCTACGCCGGCAAAGGCGATGCCGATGGCGAAGCCGCGCTTGCGGATGAACCAGTTGGGCAGGAACAGCGACTGGCCGGAATAGCCGAGACAGACGCTGCCGGCGCCGACCATGACGCCGATGGTCACGTAGAGATGCCAGGGTTGGCTGGTGAGCGGAGCGAGCAGCAGCCCGCCGCCCATCAGCACGACGCCGAGCTCCATCACCGCACGGGGACCGGCGCGGTCCATCAGGCGGCCGATCAGCGGGCTGACCACGCCCGACACCACGAAGCCGAAGGAGAAGGCGCCTGCGGTGACGCCGCGCTCCCAGCCGAACTCGGAGATGATCGGCGGAAAGAACAGCGAGAACGCGGTGCGCGCGTTGACGCCGATGGCCATGGTGACGAAGGTCACCGCGACCACGACCCAGCCGTAGAAGAACGGAAGCCGCATGTTGTGCTTATTTCACCCCTAGACGATCCTACCGACCATCCGGGGACGCCTGGGTCAAGCGCTTTTCGCGGATGCCCGTCGGGCGTGAGGTCCTCTTGTGAATGTTCAACTGCGATTGCACTGCCGCATCGGGCGGCGAGCTCAGGCGGCGTCGAGCTGCGAAGGCCGGACGGACTCGTCGAATGCGATCTGGTCGACCGGCTGCGGACGCCCGAACAGATAGCCCTGCGCGAAATTGACGCCGAGCGCCTTCAGTCGCTCGAACTCCTCGCACGTCTCGACACCCTCGGCGGTGACCGACATGTCCAGCCCGCGCGCCAGCGTGACGATCGAGGCGATGATGGCGGAGCTGCGCGGCTGATGCGTGAGGTTGCGGATGAACGTCTTGTCGATCTTGATCTTGTCGAACGGGAACGTGGTCAGATAGCTGAGCGACGAATAGCCGGTGCCGAAATCGTCGAGCGCGAGCTCGATGCCGAGGTGCTTCAGCCGCTCCATGAAAGCGAGGTTCTCGACGCCGCGTTCCAGCAGGACCGATTCCGTGATCTCGATCTCCAGCCGCTCGGGGGGCAGGCCGGAATCGGCGAGCGCCGCGCAGATCATCTCGAACAGCTCGGCCTCCTTGAACTGGATCGGCGACAGATTCACCGCGACCGCAAGGCCGGAGGGCCAGCCGGCCGCATCCGCGCAGGCGCGCCGCAGCACGAATTCGCCGAGCGGAACGATCAGCCCGGTCTCCTCGGCCAGCGGAATGAACTGGTCTGGCGGGATCAGGCCGCGGCTCGGATGCCGCCAGCGCACCAGCGCCTCGAAGCCGCGCCGCTGGCCGCTGGCCGCATCGACGAACGGCTGGTAGTGCACCTCGAGCTGGCAGAGCGCGATGGCGTCGCGCAGGTCGCCTTCCAGCGTGCTGCGCGCCTCGAGCTCGGCCGACATCGCCTCGTCGTAGATGGTGAAGCAATTGCGGCCCGCCGATTTCGAGCGGTAGAGCGCAAGGTCGGCCTTCTTCAGCAACTGCTCCTGGTCGCTGCCATCATCCGGCGCGATCGCAATGCCGATGCTGGTGCCGATCTCGACGCGATGTCCGGGCAGGAGGAACGGTTCGGCCACGAGCTTGGCGATCCGCGCCGCCAGTTCGGTGGAGCAGGTGCGCTGGTCCTCGCAGCCCTCCTGGATGATGGCGAACTCGTCGCCGCCGAGTCGCGCCAGCACGTCGGTGGCGCGCAGCGCGGATTTCAGCCGCTGCGCCACCTGGCGCAGCAACGCATCGCCGGCGCCGTGACCGAGCGAATCGTTGACGTTCTTGAAGCGGTCGAGATCGAGCATCAGGATCGAGAAGGTCGAACCGCCGTCGTTGAGCTGGCCGTTGAGATCGTCGAGCCGGGCGAGGAAGAAGGCGCGGTTCGGCAGGCCGGTCAAGATGTCGGTCTGGGCGAGCTCGAGCACCCGACGGTTCGCCAGCGACAGGCGCCGCGAATTGCGGCTTGCCAGCATGAGGTAGGTCGACAGCGACAGCGTGAGCAGCATGCCGACGATGAGGACCGCGGCCGCGCGATCGTAGGACGTCTCCAGCGCGCCGCCGGCCGTCGGCATGGCGCGCACCTGCCAGTCGGTGTCGCCGATCTTGAGACTGCCCGACCAGTGCAGGGCCCGCGCGACGTCCCGCATCGATTGCGGCGCCGTGGCGGCCGACGAATAATCCGGCAGGATTTGTTCGAGGCTGACGATCTGTCCCGTGAAGGGCGGATAGACGTTGACGCTGACCGCGGGGCTTGCGCCGGTGGTCACGCGAATGGACTGGACCAGCATCGGCAGGTCGAACACGCCGACGACGAAGCCGGCCAGATTGCGGCGCCGGTCCGCGACCGTCTCGCGCGACGTCCCTTTGGCGTAGACGGGAATGGCCACCAGGACGTCCGGCAGCCGGCCGCCCTCCTTGGGTTCGAACAGGCGGGTGCGGATGGCCGCGATCCGATCATTGTCGCGCGCCCGCTCCAGGGCCGCACGACGTTCCGGGACGGTCGCATAATCCATGCCGTAGACCTGCGACGTCTTGGGCTGGGTCGAGTAGAACACCGGGAAATACTCGTCGCTCTGCGGCGCGACCGCGAAGGCATCCCCCTGAAGCGACCTGATGCGATAGCCGGACACGCCGTCCGCGATCGCGGCGGCCTCGTATTCGGCGCGCTCCTTGCGGTTGACGCGCGGCAGCCAGGCGATGCGCAGCATGCCGGGATGGCGCTCGAACAGGCGGGTGCTGAAGGTCTCGAATTCGCTGCGGGTGATTTCCTCGTTGGTCGATTCGAACAGCGTGCGCAGCGCGACGAGCCTAGAGATATACTCGCTCATGCCGTTCTGCATGACGATCGCTTCGGTTTCGGCCGCGTTCTCGAACTCGAGCTTGTTGACGCGGTTTTCCCACCGCGCAACGGCGGCCGCGCCCGCGATCGAGAACAGCAGGCCGACGGCAACCGCGACCAGCGCAGGACGATAGAGCCCGAGCAGCGGCGCGGCACGCCACCATCCGGTCATCCGTTTCCGATCCTGATCGTTCTGATCGCGACCGCCCATCTTGATCCGCAAGTCCCCATCGGCGCGGCGGCTCGAACTTCTGGTTGAGCCGCCGGAACCACTATCGGACAAGGATCGGGGTTAAGAACTGCAAAATTTCGGAACCCGGTCGTCCGGGATTGCGCGGTTTAGTTAACGATCGCCCTGCAAGTTGCAGCAGACTGCCAGTAACTTGCCGGTTTTACCCGGATTCTTACGGATCGTCGGCGCGGCGCCGGTTAGCGACCTGTTCAGCCTGCAGAACTATCGTTTCCGCAACGCGTCCTGCATCCGACAAGCACCCACATGACACGATCGCGATCCGCGACATACGTCGCCTTGACCATCGCATTGCTGACCGCGGCAATGCTGCCCGCGAAAGGCGACGAGGTCGGCGTCAGCGACGATGCGATCCTGTTCGGCCAGGCGGCCGCGCTCGAAGGCCCCTCCTCCGCGCTCGGGCAGCGCATGCGCCAAGGCATCGTCGCGGCGTTCAACGAGATCAACGGCAAGGGCGGCGTCCATGGCCGCAAGCTCCAGCTCATCAGCCGCGACGACGGCTACGACCCCGATCGCTCGGTGGCGCAGACGCTGCGGCTGATCGAGGACGACAAGGTGTTCGCGCTGATCGGCGCGGTGGGCACGCCGACCGCGATTGCGACGATCCCGATCACCAGCGCCAGGAACGTCCCCTTCATCGGCCCGTTCACCGGCGCCGAATTCCTGCGCGACCTCGAGCTTCCGAACGTCGTCAACATCCGCGCGAGCTACGGCGCGGAGGCCGAGGCATGGATCAAGCACCTCACCGAGGACCGTCGGTTCACCCGCATCGGCATCTTCTATCAGGATGATTCCTTCGGCCGCGACGGACTCGTCGGCGTGAAGCGCGCGCTTGCCAAGCGCGGCCTCGAGCTCGCCGCCGAAGGCACCTTCGAGCGCAACACCCGCGCCGTCGCCTCGGCCTGGCGGATGATCAAGCGCGCCGACCCCGAGGCCATCGTCATGGTCGGGACCTATGGTCCCTGCGCCGAGTTCATCAAGCTCGCGCACCGCAGCGGCGCCTCACCGACCTTCGTCAACATCTCCTTCGTCGGCGCCAATGCGCTCGCCAAGGAGCTCGGCCCCGAGGGCGAAGGCGTCATCGTCTCGCAGGTGGTGCCGTTTCCCTGGGACCGCTCGCTCAAGCTCGTCGCCGACTACCAGGCGGCGCAAACGGCGTTCGACCCGACGCTGACACCGGACTTCGTGTCGCTCGAAGGCTATCTCTCCGGCCGCCTCGCCGCCGCGGCGCTGGAAAAGGCGGGACCGAAACCGACGCGCGCCAGCCTCCTGCGCGCCATCAACGACGTCGGCCACTTCGACATCAGCGGAAGCGTCGTCACCGTCGGTATGCAGATGATCGATGCCCCGCCGAAGGTATTCCTGACCGTGATCCAGAAGGACGGGACGTTCAAGGCGGTGGATAGGCTTTAGGCGCCCAATCCACCATGATCTCAAGCACGCGCAAGTCCTGTGATCGAATGACCGCGGCCAAACGTTCTGCGCGTCGCCGCCATAAGCGACTTCTGTGTATGGACGATGTGATCCTCGAGCAATTTGACCGCCTGGTTGACGTCTGCAGAGCGACAGGCGTCGAGGATGGCCCAATGCTCCCGGTTCGGTTGCTGCTTGCCAGATGCCAGTGAAACCTGCAGTCGGACAAAGCGTCCAACATGCCCGTAGTTCGATTCGATCATCGCAAGAAGTTTCGGCCGGCCGCAGGGAATGTACAGCGTTTCGTGGAAACGCCAATTCATCTCACCCCACTTCTGAGGCTCCGGCTCATCGTCATAGCCTTGCAGTATCTCGGCCGCGAGATCGAAATCCGCGCTGACCATGTTGGGGATGGCGAGCTTGAGCGCGCGACATTCCAGGCCAATCCGGATTTCCAGCAGTTCGAGCACGTCCTCCAGCGAGATGGATGATACCGATGCGCCTCTGTTGGGATGCAACTCGACGAGACCTTCGCTCTCCAATTGCCTAAGCGCTTCACGTACTGGAATGCGACTTGTCCCGAAACGATCGGCAAGCTCGTCCTGGCGGAGCTGCGTGCCCGCGACGAGATCTCCACTGAAGATCGCCTTCCGCAATCCGTCCCTCACAAGGTCAGGCGCGGATGGCTTCGCGACGCTCGCAGGATTGACCACGCCGGTGGGAGCGGCCTGCTTTGTCGACCGGGCACCCCGTGCCCGTGGCTTCTTTGGCGGTAGCGCAGTCTTCATGGTACGGAGCGCCGGTCGTGCGATAGCGGTCCATCCCGTATAGGGCTGCCCAGCGAACCGTGCAATGGAGCGTTCGCACGCACGAAGCAGTTTTGCTCGAATTCGCTATTGATAGGCGGCAGGGTCCGCCGAATCGGTCGGATGCTGAACTACGCTCTTGAGGGCTGCACTCATCGGGAGACTGAGATTGATGTTCCGCGGAGGGATCGGCGCTTCGAACCATTTCCGATAGGTCCGCTCGAACTCCCCGGAGCGGAAGGCCTCGCCGAGTGCGGCGTCCACAAGTTGCTTGAAGCCCGCATCCTCGCGCCGAACCATGATTGCGTAAGGCTCGATGGAAAGAAACTCTTTGGATATCTCGTACACGGATGGCTCCTGTGAGTTCGCCACCAGCCCCGCAAGCAACACGTCATCCATGACGAACGCAGAAGCCCGATCGGTCGCGACCATCAGGAACGCCTCTGCATGATCCTTTGCCGAGATAATCGACATACCGAGATTCTTGTGGCTGTTGAGCTCATTGAGCAGGCGCAGGCTGGTGGTACCTGCAGTCGAGACGACCGTCCGGCCCTTGAAGTCGTCGAAGCCACGGAGACCGGCTGACTTTTTCGACACGAAATTGCTGGTGGTCAGGTAGGTGGTCGATGAAAACGCGACCTGCGTCTGCCGTTCCCTGGTGTTGGTAGTGGACCCGCATTCGATATCGATAGTCCCGTTGGCGAGCAGCGGAATCCGGGTGGCTGACGTCACCGGCAAGAACTTGACCTGAAGATCGGGACGCTTGGTCGCAATCTTGATTTGCTCGACGACGCGGGCGCAAAGGTCGATCGTGAATCCGACGATGTGCTGGGCATCGTCCAGATAGGAGAACGGGATCGACGCATCGCGATGGCCGATGGTGAGGACACCAGAGCTAGCGATCCGATCCAGCGTGTCCGACCTACCTTGCGCGTGCACCGGCGCCCGCGGGACAAAAGTCGAAAATATCAATAAATCAGAAATTTGGCTACCAGATTCCGCATTCAATCCCCCTGTCGCCAGAATCCACAACGCATACGATACTGATTATATTGAATACTATATTGGTATATTTTATACAATACTGAAATCGGTCACATCCAGAGTCCCGTGCCGCGCAGCAGGAGAAAAATCAGGTGCATTACGATGTCGTCGTGGTCGGTGGAGGAGCTGTGGGAGCGAGCGTTGCCTATTTTCTGAGAACCCACAGAAAAGCCTGCTCGGTGGCTGTCATCGAGAGGGACAAGACTTATCAGCAGGCCTCGACACCGCGCGCGTCCGGTGGTGTTCGCCGCCTGTTCGCGCTGCCCGAAAATATCGCGCTCTCCAATTTCAGCATTCCATTCTTCGAGCGGTTCGAGACCGAAATGGCCGTGGATGGTGAGGCTGCTCGAATCGACTTCAAGAAGAACGGCTATCTCTTCATCGTGTCGGAGACCGACCTGCGCACGCTGGAAAGGAACGTTCGCGTGCAGCAGCAGCACGATGTGAACGTCGTCTGGCTCGACCGGGACGGCCTGCAAGCCAGGTTTCCGTCCATGAATGTGAGCGATCTTGCAGCAGCGGCGTATTCGCCGGACGACGGCTGGCTGGACCCCTGGAGCGTGCTGCGGGGACTACGCCGAAAAGCGATCGCGGTCGGGGCGGCGTTCCTGGACGACGAGGTCGTCGGACTCGAGGCGCAGCTTGGACGCGTGCGAAACGTGACGTTGAGGTCGGGAGCGACCATCTCGACCGATCATTTGGTGAATGCGGCCGGCGCCTGGGCAAAAGAGATCAGCGCGATGGTCGGCATGCGAGTGCCGATCGAGCCAATGCGACGTTACGAGCACTATTTCGAATGCGAACAACCGATAGAGCCACTGCCCTATCTGAAGGACACGCAGCGATTGGCGTTCCGCCCGGAGGGCAAGGGATATTCGGGCGGTGTCCCGGACATCCGGGAGCCGCGCGGATTCAATTTCGAGATCGAGCACGACTATTTCGAGCGGGTGGTTTGGCCGGCGCTTGCGCATCGGTTTCCAGCCTTTGAACGAACAAAGGAAAAGAACGTGATGCCGGGGCTCTACGATCAAAACGAGCTCGATGGCAATGTGATCATCGGACCATGGAGCGACGGTTTGCCGAACTTCTACATGGTCGCTGGATTCTCCGGTCACGGCCTCATGCATGCGCCCGGCTGCGGTCGCGCCATGGCCGAACTGATCCTGGACGGCAGTTATCGAACCATCGACCTGAGCCGCTTCGGGTGGCAAAGGGTCCTGGATGGCACGCCGTATCCCGAACAAGGCATCATCTAGGGTCGATCACAGCGCGTGTTCAAGGCCGCCGCGTCCAGCGCTCCGCGTTGACGGCGCCTTGCGGCACCTCGCCCCTGACGATGGCCTCGACCTGCCGCACCGTCTCCAGCGACTGATACTCGATCGCCTGCGGCGTCAGCCCGCCGACATGCGGGGTGGCGATGACGTTAGGCAGCTTGGCCAGCTCCGGCGTCGGCATCTGGTCGGGCGCGCGGCCGACATCCATTGCCGCGCCGGCGATGCGGTTCTCGCGCAGCGCACGTGCCAGCGCCGCCTCGTCGACGAGATTGCCACGCGACAGATTGATGAAGACGGCATGCCTCTGCATGCGCGCCAGCGCCGCCTCCCCGATCAAATTCTCGGTCTCTGCGTTGGCGATCGCAAGGCAGACGACATAGTCGGATGCGGCGAGGAGCTCGTCGAGACCGACCTGCCTGATGGCGCTGTCGCCGACGGTCGCAAAGGGGTCGGAGACCAGCACCTCCATGCGCAGCACCTTTGCGATCTCGGCGAGATAGCGCCCGATACTGCCATAGCCGATGATGCCGATCCTGCTGCCGGCGAGCTGGCGGCCCATCCGCGCCTCGGGTTTGCGTCCGGCCTGGTAGTCCGCCGTCGTCCGCGACACGCCGCGGGAGAGATCGACCATGAAGCCGAGCGCGAGCTCGGCCACCGCCTGCACGAAGCCGGGGCCGGCGCGGGTCACGAGCACACCCGCCTTCGAGGCCGCATCGACGTCGACGTTGCGGATGTCGACGGCGCAGCGGACGAAGGCGCGCAGATGCGGCAATTGCGGAAAGATCTCGCCGCGTCCCTCGGTCATGCGATCGGCGACGATGATGTCAACGTCCCTGGCTGCGCGGACGAGGCCGGCCGCGTCGAGCGGCTGATCGCCCTCGTGCAGGATCACCTCGGCGGCCGCGCGCAGGCCGTTCAGGCTGCGATCGCCGTAGTAATTCCGCCGCATCTCCGGCGTGTGGGCGAGCAGGACTTTCACGGCAAGACTCCTTCAGTAGCCGAATGCCCGCGGCAGCGCCGTCGAGAGCCATGGCACGAAGGCAATGACGAGCAGGCAGAGGAACAAGAGGCCAAGATAGCCCATGATCGGCTTCACCGTCTGCTCGATCGGCACGTTGCCGATCAGGCAGGCGCCATAGAGTCCGAGCCCGAGCGGCGGCGCGAACAGGCCGATGCCCATCGCGATCACCAGCACGACGCCGAAATGCAGGGGATCGATGCCGAGCTGCACGGCCACCGGCAACAGCAGTGGCCCGAAGATGATCAGCGCGGCGGCGCCTTCCAGCACCGAGCCCATCACGATCAGCACGGCGATCGCGAGCAGGATGAACAGCCAGACGCCTGACGTCTTGGATAATCCGAGCATGAAGTCGCCGACCGCATGCGGCACCTGCTGCAAGGTCAACGTGAACGCAAGCGACTGCGCGGCGGCGACGATGAACAGCACGAGCCCTGCGCGCGTTGCGGCCTGCACGAAACTGTGCGCGGCCGATTTGAAGCCGAGCTCGCGGAACACCAGACTGCCGATGACGAGCGCATAGGCCACGGCAAACGCCGAGATTTCGGTGGCCGTGGCAAAGCCGCTCTTGAAGCCGAAGAAGATCATGAAGATCAGGCCGAACGAGGCGATCGCGCCGCTCCACAGGCCCGACACCGGCATCTGCGGCGCAACGTCCTCGGCATCCGCCGGTCGCTTGCCGAAGATGATGGACACCGCGATCAGGACCAGCGCCATCAGCGCCGCCGGCAAGAGCCCCGCGACGAACAGGCCGCCGATCGACAGGTTCGCGACGAAGCCGAGGATGATCAGGTTGATGCAGGGCGGGATGGTCTCCGCCATCACCGCCGACGCCGCGAGCAGTGCCACCGCGCCGCCCGGATTCTGCTTCGAGCGGCGCGCCGCCGGGATCAGCACCGAGCCGACCGCGGCGACATCGGCCATCTTCGAGCCTGATATGCCGGAGAACAGCACCATCGAGGCCACCATCACGACGTTGAGGCCACCGCGCATGCGCCCCACCGCGCGCTGCAGCAGCTCGATCAGGCGCACCGACATGCCGTTGGCTTCCATGAGGTAGCCGACGAGGATGAAGAAGGGGATCGCCAGCAGCACGAAATTGTCGATGCCGCGCGCCATCTGCTGGGCGAAGATGACGCCCGGCAGCGCGCCCTCGACCCAGATGAAGATCAACGCGGCCAGCGCCAGCGCAAAGCCGATCGGCAACCCGCCGAACAGGGTCGCGAAGAAGCCGATCAGCATCAAGGTGCCCGCCGACGGCACCGAGGACGGCGACAGATAATCCCAGGCGAGATAGAGGCCGGTGACGGCGATGATTGCAACGAGCCCCCTGACGATGTCAGGGAGCGGCCGGGCGCAGAGCTGGTCGATCGCGAACACCGTCATGAACACCGCACCGATGCCCATCGGATAGAAGGTCAGTTCCAGCGGCAGCCCTGACCCGGTGGTCTGGCCCGCCGTCAACGAGCCCAGCTTGATGGCGTGATAGGCGACGTAGCCCGAGATCAGCACGACCAGCAGCGCGCCCGCGGCATCGACCAGCGCCCGCAACCTGGCCGGCAACAGGTCGCGGAAGAAGGACACGCCGACATTCTCGCCACGCGCCAGCGCGCTCGCCGCGCCGAAGAAGGCCGAGCCGACCATCAATCCGCGCGCGACGTCGTCAGACCATTCGACCGGCGCATTGAAGCAGAAACGCAGCAGCACGGACGCGCAGACGACCACGAGATCGGCGGCAAGGAGAATGGCCGCGATCGCGTCGCTGACGCGAAGCAGCAGCGTAATGCTCCCGTGGCGGCCGCCCGAGAGCGGCACGGCGGCTGTCATCGTCATCTCAAGCTTGCGTCGCGCGGATGATGTCGATGACCGGCTTGGACTCCGGCCGCGCCTTCATGAAGTTCTCGGTCTGCGGCGCGACGCGCTTCTTGAGCGCCTCGCGGTCGCATTCGGCCACCGTCACGCCCTTCTCGGTCAAGGCTGCCAGCGCCTCCTTCTCGACCGCAAGCCCATGGGCACGCGTGCCGATTGCGGCCTTCTTCGCAGCATCGAGAAAGCCCTCGCGCAGCTTCGGGTCCATGCGGTTGTAGGTCATGTCGCTGAAGTAGATCGCAAGCGGCGAGAAATTGTGCTGCGTCAGCGCGTAGAATTTTGCCGTTTCGAAGAACTTGCTGGCCAGGATCGTCGGCGGATCGTGCTCCAGCCCGTCGAGCACGCCGGCCTGCAATGCCGTGTAGATTTCGCCGAACGCCAGCGGCGTCGCAGCCGCCCCCATCAGGCGCAGGCATTCGGTGATGACGGGATTTGGCAGGGTGCGGATCTTGAGGCCGGCGAGATCCTCCGGCGTCTTCACCGGCCTCCTCGCCAGCACGCTACGGGAACCGAAATTGTACGCCCAGGCGATGATGCGGATGTTGCTGCCCTTGAGCAGCGCGTTCTCGATCGGCTTGGCCGCGCCGGCGTCGAACGCCTTGGTCTGTTGCGGGAAACTCGAGAAGAGAAAGCCGAGGTCGAAGGTGCCGACCAGCGGCGTCAGATTCGCCGAGATCGACGAGCCCGACACCATGAGGTCGATGACGCCGAGCTTCACCGAATTGATGACGTCGATTTCCTGACCGAGCTGATTGTCCGGGAAGAAGGCGACCTCGACCTGCTCACCGAGACCGTTCGCCTTCAGGTTCTTGACGAGATTGTCGTAATAGACACGGCCGTTGGCGTATTTGGGATCGTTCGGCAGCGAGGAGGAGCATTTCAGCTTCAGCGTCGCAGCTTCGGCGCGGCCGATGATGGCGGGAGAGAGCACGAGGCCGGCGGTGACCGCCGCCGATGACTTGATGAACGCGCGACGGTTCACGGGCACGATGGTCATGGTGCGGTCTCTCCCCGATATTATTGTTTGCGGCCGCGATCGTTGCGTGCGGCCTTTGCTTGGACTGTATGGCCAAAGCGACGACACAGGCAAGGGATGCGGCCGGGGTGCCGCGACGGCGCGAGAGGCAGGCGCGTCGGCAGAGGCCGCAGCGAAACGCCTGTGTTTATCGGTGTTTTCGATCATGCCGCACGGCAGCGACGAGGCCTGCCATGCAGGATTGACGCGGATCGATCCAATTCAGGTATGGATCAATGCCGAACGCAGATTGATTGATGCGAAGCAGAACAAGCCGCGGGATATTGATCCCGCGGCTGTTGCGTTCGAGCGGATGCCGTGACGTCAGCGCGAATGCGCGCCGCTGAGCTGGCCGGTTGCCGCCGCGACATCGCGGGACGGACGCAGCGCGTAGGCGCCGTCGCCGAGCAGGGCCTGCGCCGCGAGCGCGATCGCCCAGAAGGCGGGATATTCCCAGCCGCCCTTCGGATTGGTGAAGAAGAAGCCGGCGGCGCCGTGCACGGTGAAGATCGCACCGAGCAGGATCGGGATGCCGGCCAGCGCCGCATAGCGGGTCCAGACGCCGAGGATCAGCGCGACGCCGCTGAGAACTTCCACCGTCATGATGACGTAGGCGAGTTCGGGCGGGAAGCCGAGGCTGCCGAAGAACTTTGCGGTCCCGGCGGGGGTGAAGACGAACAGCTTCAGGCCGGCGTGGGCGAGGAACAGCGCGCCCAGCGTCACGCGCAGCACGAGCGCGGCATAGGGAGCGGTACGGGAATCGATCATGGCGGTCTCCTTGTTGGAGACAGCTATGATCTATTCTCAATTGAATGATAATCCGTTATATTGGAATTATACCTCACACCAATAGAGTGAGATCAATGCTCGACCGGCTAACCAGCCTGGAAGTCTTTGCCAAGGTGGCGGCGATCGGCAGCCTGTCGGGCGCGGCACGGGCCATGGGCCTGTCGCAGACCATGGTGACCAAGCATGTCGCCGCGCTCGAGGCCCGGCTCGGCACGAAACTGTTCCACCGGACCACACGGCGGCTGTCCATCACCGAGGCCGGACGGAGCTATCTGGAATCCTCCGAGCGCATCCTCGCCGACATGGAGGCCGCCGACGCCGCGGTCGCGCGCGAGCGCGTCGAGCCGCGCGGGTTGCTGCGGGTCAACGTGCCCGTCGTGTTCGGCATCAGGCAGATCGCGCCGCTCGTCGCGGAGTTCAGTGACCGCCATCCCGAGGTCACCGTCGAGCTCGGCCTCAACGACCGCCTCGTCGATCTCGCCGAGGAAGGCTGGGACCTCGCGATCCGCATCGGTAAGCTGCGCGACTCCAGCATGGTGGCGCGAAGGCTCGCGCCGAACCGCCTCGTGGTCTGCGCCGCGCCGTCCTATCTGGCGAAACACGGCACGCCGCGCCGCGTCGCCGACCTCGCCGCGCATAATTGCCTCGGCTACACGCTCTCGCAGCAGGCGAGCGCGGCGGAATGGCTGTTCGGCGCCGACGGCGAGATCCGCGTCCAGGTCAGCGGCACCCTGCGCGCCAACAATGGCGATGCGCTACGCGCGGCAACATTGGCGGGCCTCGGCCTCGCGCGACAGCCAACCTTCATCATCGCCGACGACCTTCGCGCCGGGACGCTTCTGGCGCTTCCGCTCGACCAGCCGGAGATCCAGACCTCGGCCGTGCATGCGGTCTACCTGCCCGACCGCCGTCCGCCGGCCAAGGTGCGCGCCTTCATCGACTTTCTCGCCGCGCATTTTGCGCCTGACCCGCCCTGGGACCGCGGACTGTTCTGACGGCGCACGGCCTGACACGCCAGCCCCGGCAGCTCCGCTGCCCATTTGCCGCAGCTCGCAACGTGATCCAGTGCACAGACAGGGTCATGGCGGACGACTAGAAAAGGTGACATCTTCGCGCCCATTGCCGATGGAGGTGACGCCATGCGCCGTCCAATCCTCAGTCATTTGTTCTTTGCTTCCAGCCTTCTTGCACTCACGCAGCTGATGACGCCCACGCAGGCCGCAGCCGAAACGCGGCTCGCCCTCGTGATCGGCCAATCCGCCTATCGCACGGTGCCGGAGCTGCCCAACGCCGCCAACGACGCCAAGGGCATGACGGAGCTGCTCGGCAATGCCGGCTTCACCGTCACCACGGCGGCCAACCTCGGGCAGAACGAGATGCGCACGGCGATCTCGGATTTCGCCGGCAAGGTCAGCGCCAGCGGCGCCGACACCGTCGCGCTGGTGTTCTATGCCGGCCACGGCCTTCAGATCGACGGCGAGAACTATCTGGTGCCGGTCGATCTCGATCCCAAGCGCGAGGCCGACATTCCGCTCCAGGGCGTGCGGCTGAACGACCTGCTCAACACGCTCGGCGCGCTGCCGACGCGGGCGCGCATCTTCATGCTCGATGCCTGCCGCAACAACCCGTTCCCTGCTCTGAGCGGCGCGGGCCACGGGCTTGCGATCGTCGACACCAAGGCCGGCGCACCCGGCTCGTTCATTTCCTATTCGACCTCGCCCGGCGCCGAGGCCGAGGACGGTTCCGGCATCGACAGCCCCTACACCACCGCGGCGCTCTCGGTCGCCAAGCAACCGAACCTGCCGATCGAGGAAGTGTTCAAGCGCATCCGCATCGCCGTGGCGCAATCGACCGACGGACGGCAGATCCCGTGGGAAAGCTCGTCGCTGACGACCGACTTCAGGTTCTTCGGCGGCGAGAGCAGCAGCCTGCAGCCTGCCCTTCCCGGCGCATCCGCCATGGCGCTCGCCGGCGGCACGCGCAGCGTCGCGGACTGGCGCAAGGATTTGCAGGGCAGGGAGGCGAAGGTCGCCTATGAGCTCGTGATCGCCGACGACACCGCGGAGGCGTATCAGGCCTATATCGAGCTGTACACGCAGGACGCCCGCACGCCGCGCCTGCGCACGGTGCTGGAGCGCCGGCGCCAGATGCTGGCCTGGGAGCGCGCGGTGGCGATCAACACCCGCGCCTCGTTCGAGGCTTATCTCGCCAACTGGGACAACAGTGACCTCGCTGCGACCGCGCGCAGGCTGCTGCTTCGTGTGCAGAACCGCAACTACGTCCTGCCCGCGACGGTCGCAGCCGCGCCCGCCCCGGTCGCCGTCGCGATGGGCCCGACCTGCCCGTGCTCGACGCCATCGACACCGGCAACGCCGGTCAACCCGACAGTGGCGCCTGTGATCAAGAAGCGTGTCGACGACACCCCGCCGAAGCGCAAGGTCGTCGAGACGCCGCCGAAGCCGCGCCGGCCGCCGCCCGACGAAGTGATCTACGAGCGCGCGCCGCCCCCCGGCCCGCCGCCCGGCGCCGTGATGCAAGGCATCGGCATCGGGATTGGCATCGGCATGGGCATGGGTGGTGGCGGCCGCGGCGGCGATTATCACAACGACCGCGGCCGGTACTGACGGGGACTCGCGCGAGACGGAGGACAGTACGTCCTCCGTCATTGCGAGCACAGCGAAGCAATCCAGACTGCCGCCGCGGTGGGAATCTGGATTGCTTCGCGCAGCCTGTCATCGGGCCGCGCTTTGCGCGGACCCGTTGGCTCCCATTGACGACGGATGTAGAGAAATTGCGTCTGCCGCTTGCGATACGGAAATGCTGTAGTCTTATCAGCTAACAAGCATTTCCGGGGACCTCGATGCCGCACGATGCCGACGCCAAGCACACATGGCCGCTATTCCGCTCGCTCGCCTCCTATTCACTGCCGGGCGACCTGATGGCAGGCCTGACACTGGCGGCGATCGCGATTCCCGAGCAGATGGCCACCGCACGGCTCGGCGGCTTCGCGCCGCAGATCGGCTTCTTCGCCTTCATGGCGGGCTCGCTCGGCTTTGCGCTGCTTGGCGGCAACCGCTTCCTGTCCTGCGGCGCGGACTCGACGATCACACCGATCTTCGCCGGCGGGCTTGCGGCGCTGGCGGCCACGGGGTCGCCGGACTATCAGGGGCTTGCGATTGCGCTGGCGCTGATGGTCGGCGCCATGATGCTCGCCGGCGGCGCCTTCCGTCTCGGCGGCATCGCGAACCTGTTGTCGGTGCCGGTCATGGTCGGCTTCCTCGCCGGCATCTCCGTCCACATCATCGTATCGCAATTGCCGGGCGTGCTCGGGCTTGAATCGCCGAGCGGGCCGACACTCGATCGCATCGCCGTGCTCGCTGGCCAGCTCGGCCGCAGCAATCCCTTCACGCTGTGCATCGGTTTGGGCGTGCTGGCCGTGGTCTTCATGTCCGAAAAGGTCAGCGCGAAAATTCCCGGCGCGCTGATCGGGCTGGTCGCCGCGACACTGGCCACCATCGCGCTCGGCCTCGAGCGCAAGGGCGTCAGCGTCGTAGGCAGCGTGCCGGGCACGCTGCCGCGACCGACCCTGCCCGAGCTTGCGCCGGAGCTTTGGGTACGCCTCGTCCCGCTCGCCTTCGTGATCACGGTCGTGGTGATGGTGCAGACGGCCGCGACCACGCGCTCGTTCCCGTCCGATCCCGACAAGCCCGCCGATGTCGACCGCGATTTCCTCGGCGCCGGCGCCGGCAGCGTGCTGTCCGGCCTGTTCGGCGCCTTTCCGGTCAATGCCAGCCCGCCGCGGACGGGCATCGTCGCCGAGACCGGCGGACAATCGCAGCTCGCGGGCCTTGCCGCCGGGACAATCGTGCTGGCGCTGCTCGCGTTCGGCACGGGACTGTTGCAGCACGTTCCGGACGCCGCGCTCGGCGGCATCCTGCTGTTCGTCGCGCTGCGCATCATCCGCGTGAAGCAGATCGTCACGATCTACCGCCAATCCCCAAGCGAGTTCCTGCTGATCGTCGCCACCGCCGCACTGATCATCGTGGTGCCGATCCAGCAGGGCGCGTTCCTCGGCATCGTGCTGTCGCTGCTGCACGGCATCTGGAGCACCACGCGCGCCAGGCTGGTCGAGTTCGAGCGCGTGCCGGGCACCACGATCTGGTGGCCCGCGCATCCGCACATCGCCGGCGAGCGCATCGCGGGCGTCGCCGTGATCGGGCTCCAGGCGCCGCTGTCCTTCCTCAACGCGCCGGGCTTCCGCAGCGACGTGACCAAGGTGCTCGGCACGGCGACGCCGCAACTGCTGGTGCTGGAGGCGAGCGGCATGGTCGAGATCGACTTCACCGCCGCGCAGATTTTGCTCGAGCTGTTCAAGGCGTGCAGCGAACAGGGCGTCACGGTCGCGCTGGCGCGGCTGGAATCGGTGCGCGCCCAGGACGCGTTCGAACGCTTCAGACTGTTCGACGCCCTGCCCCGCGAGCACGTCTTCCACAGCGTGGACGAGGCGGTGCGCAAGCTGGCGAAATAGCGGCGTTCACTGCACCAGCGTGGGGTGATCCCGCTGTATCGTTTCGCGGATCCAGCTGGCGTGGATCGCGCGGAACAGGATCTGCGCCGTCTTGAGATCGTTCGCCTTCATGCAGAGATCGACGATGCGATGGACCGCATCATCGCGCATCAATCCATCCGAGATCTTCATCGCGATTTCCATCGCGACCTTGGCCGCGCGCTCGTAACGTTCGCTCTCGCGCTTGTCGTTGCGCGCAGAACCTGCCGCGCTCGCGGCCGCGGCGTCACAAATGGCGCGGATTCGCGCGGCGGCTTCGATGTCGCCGAGCGGCCCTTCGATCGTCTCGTCCCAGATGTCCGCCACCTTCTGCCTCGCGAACCACTTCATCGCCCCACCACCTGCGGTCTTCCAGCCGCCGTATTACCGGTCTTCAGGCTCGTTCAGCATAGAGAGGCCTGTCGAGATCAGCGAGGCAATTTTCCGCCTCGCTCCCTGGCTCGATACGCATTCAGGACGTCCGGCGTGGTCCGATGGCCTCGAACTGTGCCTTCTGTTCGTCATTCAGCGTAGCGTAGAAATCCTCCAGCGCTGCGCGAACCGACTTGACGCCGTCGAGCATCAGGTCGAGCCGCTTGCGGACCGCGGCCATTCGCGCCGGCGGCGTCATCACGTCGTTGGGCTGGCAGGCCGCCTTGAGCGATGCGCTGACCTTGGCGCTGGTATCCTGAAGCACCTGGAGCGCCGCGCGCTGAGTGTCGTTGAGGTGCAGCCGCGCCTCGATGTCGGCGCCGGGCCAATCGAGCGCAGCGGGCGCACCGCAATTCTGGACCAGCGATCCCCCGGTGTTGTTGGAAGCCGTCGCACGACGCTGGTCCTCGGCCAGCGCATTGAAGCGCGCCTTCTGCTCGTCCGTGAGCGAGCCGTAGAATTTATCCAGGGCGGGCTGAACGAGATCGACGGCTTTCTCCATCGCCTCGATGCGCTGCTGCATCGCCGTCAGCCGACCGGGCGCCGTCGCGGCGACCTGCACCGGGCAGGACGCGCGGATCATGCTCGCCGCCAGGATCGAGGCGTTGCCGAGCTCGTCGAGGCTTGCGCCTTGCGCCTCGCTCGGCTGCACCGCGGCGGCGATCTGGTCGATCGGCAGACCGACGATCTCGCGGCGGTCGCTGCCGCAAAGCTGATCCAGCGCAACGCCGCGCGCTTGCCGCCGCCCCTGCGGCCGCTGCGGCAGATAGGCCGAAAGACCGTCGTAGCCATAGGGCCCGAAGATGCCGGCATAGATGTCCGGATAGCCGTAGCCCCAGAAGCCGAGACCGTCGCCCCAGATCGTGTAGTCGTAGAGATCGTTATAGGCGAACGGCCAGAACAGCGGCCCGACCCAGCCATAACCGCCGCCCGCATGTTGCCACCATCCGCTGCTGGCGCCATGCCAGCCGGCGAGCGCGGCCGCCGCCGCGATCTGGGCTCGCGCCGCCGGATTGCCGATCAGACGGCCGTTGCGGAAGGCGCTGGAATGCACGTTGAGGGCGTTGCGGAAATTCGCGGGGCGGATGGCCGCATTGCGGATCTGACCGAAGTTCGGACCACCATGGCGGGCGCCGGTTGCAAACCGCATCCCTCGATAATGCCCGCCGCCGTGCGCGTGCCCACCGCCGTGACCGTGGAAATGGCCGCCGCCGTGGTGACCACCACCGCCATGCCCGCCTCCGTGCCCGCCGCCATGGCCGCCTTTCGCCAGAGCCGCGCCCGCCAGCATGCAGGCAAACGCCACCGCGGCAATTCCAACGACCGGTCGCATCATCGCACCCTCCCGCGCAGAGCCCTGCCATAAAGGCATCGGAACTTGGCGGGAATTGGAACCGGCAACTTTGCCAAAAGTTCCCGACCCTTGGCTGCGCAGACCCTACGCCTCAGGCACGATCTTGCCGGGGTTGAAGATATTGAGCGGATCTAGCGCCTGCTTCAGCGCCCGCATCGCGTCGAGCGCTTCGGGGCCAAGTTCGGCCTTGAGGTATTTCTGCTTGCCCTGGCCGATGCCGTGCTCGCCGGTGCAGGTGCCGTCCATCGCCTGCGCGCGCTCGACGAGGCGATGCATGAACTCCTCGCCGCGCGCCATCTCGTCGGCGTCGTTGGTGTCGCAGACCAGCGAGCAGTGGAAATTGCCGTCGCCGACATGGCCGACGATCGGCGACAGCAGATTGAGGCGCTTGAGATCCTCCTCGGTCTCGCTGACGCAATCGGCAAGCCGCGAGATCGGCACGCAGACGTCGGTGGCGACCACGCCGACACTGTCGCCGGGCCGCAGCGCCTTGACGGACCAATAGGCGTCGTGCCGCGCCTGCCACAGTTTGGTGCGATCCTCCGGCTTCGTCGTCCAGGAGAAGTCGCCGCCGCCGCATTCCTTTGCGATCTCGCCGAAGGCCTTGGACTGCTCGGCGACCTCGATCTCACTGCCGTGGAATTCCATCAAGAGCAGCGGCGTCTCCGGCAGCGTCAGCTTGGAATAGGCGTTGCAGGCCCTCACCTGCGCGGCATTGAGCAGCTCGATGCGCGCCACGGGAATGCCGGTCTGGATCGCCAGGATCACGGCCTGACACGCCCCGTGAACCGTCTCGAACGACACCGCGCCGGCCGCGATGGTCTCGGGGATGCCGCGCAGGCGGATGGTCAGTTCCGAGATGATGCCGAGCGTGCCCTCGGCGCCGACGAACAGATGCGTCAGGTCGTAGCCGGCGGATGATTTCTTGGCGCGCGTGCCGGTCGTGATGATTTCGCCGTCGCCGCGCACCACCTTCAGCGCCAGCACGCTGTCGCGCATGGTGCCGTAGCGCACCGCATTGGTGCCGGAGGCGCGCGTCGAGGCCATGCCGCCGAGCGAGGCGTCCGCGCCGGGATCGATCGGGAAGAACAGGCCCTGGTCGCGCAGATGCTCGTTGAGCGCCTTGCGGGTGACGCCGGGCTGGATCACGCAGTCGAGATCCTCGGCATGCACCGCCAGCACCTTGTTCATGTCGCGCAGGTCGATCGAGATGCCGCCGGCGGGCGCATTGACCTGCCCCTCCAGCGAGGTGCCGGTGCCGAAGGCGATCACGGGCACGCGGTTCCTGGCGCAGATGCGCACCACGTCCTGGATATCGGCGGTCTCCTGCGCCATCACCACGCCGTCCGGCGGCTGGTTGGGAATCCACGTGGTGGTATGGCCGTGCTGCTCGCGGACGGCCTGCGAGGTGATGAGGCGGTTGCCGAAGCGTGCGGCAAGCTGCTCCAGTGCGCTCGCGAGGGCTTTCGGCTCCGGCCGCGGCGGATTATTGGTGATGGTCGTACCCACGGAAATTCCTCCGACAGAAGAACCGTGGCAAAGGACATCTAACCGGTCAAGTCAAGCGACCGGACGCATAGCTAGGGAAGGACACATGCCGGAGACCGCCACTGCGCCCAAGGCCGAGCCTTTCCGCGCCTCGATCATGCAGATCGAGCCGCAATGGATCGATTACAACGGCCATCTCAACATGGCCTATTACAACGTGATGTTCGACCGGGCGATCGACGAGTTCTGGCTCGAGCTCGGCATCGGTCCAGTCTACAAGAAAGAGCGTCACGGCTCGACCTTCACCGCCGAATGCCATGTGCGCTATCTGCGCGAGATCCATCTCGGCGATCCCGTGCAGATCCTGGTGTGGCTGCTGGAGGCCGACGACAAACGGCTGCATACGTTCGAGGAGATGAGGCACGCCACTGAAGGCTGGCTATCGGCCACCTCGGAGAACATGTCGCTGCACATGGACATGAACGCACGGCGCGTTGCGGCGTTTCCGCCAGATATCCAGCAGCGCATCGCAGGCATCGCCAGGGCCCACAGCGACTTAGCCCGGCCCGAGGGCATCGGCCGGAGCGTGGCGATGCCCTCGAAGCGCTAGGCGTCTATATCCTCGTGCGGCCGCGGGCGAGGCCGACCACGGCCGAAACCAGGAACAGCACGACCGCGATGAAGAAGATGATCTTGGCGATTTCGATCGAAGCGCCGGCGATGCCGCCAAAGCCCAGGATACCGGCGATCAGTGCGATAACCAGAAACGTCACAACCCAGCCAAGCATGGTCAAATCCTCGTCTTGATATTGTCTGCGTCGGCACGGCTGGCCGCGCCACCTGTCCAGACAATCTCGACGCGGGAACGATGGTTCCTGCCCACGCAAGGTGGAATTAGCAGCTCCCGCAGGAACAAATCGGCCTGCCACGTACGTGGAAAACCTCGCACCGCCGCCCCATATAGGCACCAATCCCTGTTATGAAGGCTCCCTCCCGTCACCCCGCGGTGCCATCGTGGGGCCAAATGATTCGCATGACCGAGCCGAGCAAGATCACCTCCCAGAGCGTCCCCGACCACCAGCCTGCGGCCGGCGGCATCGCCGCGCGTGCGCGCGCCTCGGTGGGCCCGAAATATCTGTCCGGGCTCAATCCCGAGCAGCGCGAGGCGGTGGAGACGCTGGACGGCCCGGTCCTGGTGCTGGCCGGCGCCGGCACCGGCAAGACCCGCGTGCTGACCACGCGCATCGCCCATATCCTGAGCCAGGGCCGCGCCCGCCCCGCCGAGATCCTGTCGGTGACCTTCACCAACAAGGCCGCGCGCGAGATGAAGCACCGGCTCGGCCAGATGCTCGGCCACGCGGTGGAAGGCATGCCGTGGCTCGGCACCTTCCACTCCATCGGCGGCCGCATCCTGCGCACCCATGCCGAACTGGCGCAGCTCAAGTCGAACTTCACCGTGCTCGACGTCGACGACCAGGTCCGGCTGCTGAAGCAGCTGCTTCAGGCCGAGAACATCGACGACAAGCGCTGGCCGGCGCGCATGCTGGCCGGCCTGATCGACGGCTGGAAGAACCGCGGCCTGACGCCGTCGCAGGTGCCCTCAGGCGAAGCCGCCGTCTTCGCCAACGGCAAGGGCGGCAAGCTCTATGCGAGCTATCAGGAGCGGCTGAAGATCCTGAACGCGGCCGATTTCGGCGACTTGCTGCTGGAGAACATCCGCATCTTCCGCGAGCACCCGGATATCCTGCGGCAGTACCAGCATCGCTTCAAATACATCCTGGTGGACGAATATCAGGACACCAACGTCGCGCAATATCTGTGGCTGCGGCTGCTGTCGCAGGCGCCGGCGGCTACCTCCTTCGCCTCTCCCCGCTTGCGGGGAGAGGCCGACGCGCAAAGCGCGGCGGGTGAGGGGGACTCTCCAAGCACCGCGCTCGTGGAGACTCCCCCTCACCCCGACCCTCTCCCCGCAAGCGGGGCGAGGGAGCAGACGCCCCACGTCAAGAACATCTGCTGCGTCGGCGACGACGACCAGTCGATCTATGGCTGGCGCGGCGCCGAGGTCGACAACATCCTGCGCTTCGACCACGATTTCCCCGGCGCCAAGGTCATTCGCCTCGAACGCAATTACCGTTCGACCGGCCACATCCTCGCCGCCGCCTCGCACCTGATCGCGCACAATGAAGGCCGGCTCGGCAAGACGCTGCGCACCGAGGACCAGGACGGCGAGAAGGTCACGGTGACGGGCTCGTGGGATTCGGAAGAGGAAGCCCGCGGCATCGGCGAGGAGATCGAGCAGATCCAGCGCCAGGGCGAGAAGCTGAACGAGATCGCGATCCTGGTGCGCGCGTCCTACCAGATGCGCGAGTTCGAAGACCGTTTCGTCACGCTCGGCCTGCCCTATCGCGTCATCGGCGGCCCGCGCTTCTACGAGCGCGCCGAAATCCGCGACGCGCTGGCCTATCTGCGTGTCATCAACTCGCCGGCCGACGATCTCGCCTTCGAGCGTATCGTCAACACGCCCAAGCGCGGCCTCGGCGATGCCACCGTGCAGATGCTGCACGACCACGCCCGCAAGCGCCGCATTCCGCTGTTCGAGGCGGCGCGTGCGGTGGTCGAGACCGACGAGCTGAAGCCGAAGGCGCGCGGCTCCTTGCGCGACCTCGTCGCCCAGTTCGACCGCTGGCGCGCCCAGCGCGAAGTCACCGCACATACCGACCTCGCCCAGATCGTGCTCGACGAGAGCGGCTACACCGAGATGTGGCAGAAGGACCGTTCGGCGGACGCCGCGGGCCGGCTCGAAAACCTCAAGGAGCTGGTGCGCTCCATGGAGGAGTTCGAGAACCTGCAAGGGTTTTTGGAGCACATCTCGCTGGTGATGGACCGCGACGGCGGCGCCGAGGAAGACGCGGTGTCGCTGATGACGCTGCATTCGGCCAAGGGCCTCGAATTCGACAACGTGTTCCTGCCGGGCTGGGAGGAAGGCCTGTTCCCGAGCCAGCGCACGCTGGACGAACAGGGCCGCGCCGGGCTGGAGGAAGAGCGCCGGCTCGGCCATGTCGGCCTGACCCGCGCCCGCCGCCGCGCCATGATCTATTTCGCCACCAACCGCCGGATCCATGGCACCTGGTCGACCACGATCCCGTCGCGCTTCCTCGACGAATTGCCGGCGGCCAATGTCGAGATCACGGAATCCAAGGGCGGCTCGGCCTGGGGCGGCACCGGCGGCTATGGCGCCTCGCGCTTCGACGACATGGAGGCGTTCGGGTCGACCTATTCGACGCCGGGCTGGCAGCGCGCCCAGGCCAACCGCAACCGGGGCGGCGGCCGCACTGGCGCCGGCGGCCGCGGCAGCTTCGAGGAAGAGGCCGCGACGTTCTCGTCCTCCTCGTCATCAGGACCCGATTTCGGCAGCTTCTCCTCGCGCCGCCGCGGGCCGATGACGATCGAGGGCGAGCTGGTCGCCAAATCCACCGGCACGACCTCGGAATTCTCGCTCTCCGACCGCGTCTTCCACCAGAAATTCGGCTACGGCCGCGTCACCAAGATCGACGGCAACAAGCTCACCATCGCCTTCGACAAGGCCGGCGAGAAGAAGGTCGTGGACAGCTTCGTGCAGCGGGCGTGAGGCCCTCCCCTGTTGCGGCGGCGTTACGCCGCCGTCTTTCTTCGCTCTACGCCCCTTGACCACCGCGAACTTCCCCGTATCAGATGCGGCCATGGTCCGGGGCTCCATCACATTGATCGTGCTTGCATTGGGGATGCCGTCGCTTGCGGCGGCGGAGACGATGAGCTTTGGCGATGCGATCGGAAAGCTGGCGGCGAGCTGCGGTGCGGAAATCGTTGCCAATTGCCGCGGCGTCAATCCGGACTCGACCCGGCTGAAGGAGTGCCTGTCCCGCAACCGGGACGTGCTCTCGCCGCAGTGCCAGAGCGATTATCTCGGCGTCTTTGACGCCATCCAGAAGCGCATCGCCGCACGGGTCGCGGTGGCGAACGCCTGCCAGCGCGAGATCGTCAAGGTCTGCGGCGGCTCGACCAAGGAGACCAGCAAGTCGATCCCCTGCCTGGTCTCGACGCCCAAGGGCATCAGCAACAACTGCCTGAAGGCCGTGGACGACGCGGGGTATCGATGATGCGCGCGAAGGGGCTCTCCACCGCCGGACGAGGCATCGCTCTTGGTATCAGTCTTGGTCTCGCCTTGCTCGCGGGCGCAGCCAGCGCGCAGACGGCGCCGCCGACCCGCGACGACATCGTCGGCAAGCTGAACCATTTCGAAGAGGCTGCCGAAATCGACCTTCCCGCGCTGAAGCAGCAGGTGATGGAGCGCGCCAAGGCCAGGATCAAGAACGATCCGGGGCCGGTAAACCGGCCGCCGATCGCGCCTGATCTCACCAAGCTGCCCGCCTTCAACGCGCAGATCCAGTTCGACGCCGACACGCCGATCATCCAGCCGGCGTCCTACCAGGCCGTCGGCCGCATCGCGGACGCGCTGGTTCATGCCTCGCTGCTGCCCTACACCTTCCTGATCGTCGGCCACGTCGAATCCAATTCGAAGACGCGCGAGGCCAACGCGATCCTGAGCCAGCGCCGGGCGGACGCGATCCGCGACGTGCTGGTGAACACGTTCAAGATCTCGACCAAGCGGCTGCACCCGATCGGCCTCGGCGAGGAGCAGTTTCTCGACCGGGCGAAGCCGACCTCGGCCGTCAACGGCCAACTGCAAATCCTGACCTTTGCCAAGGTACCGGAGGAAGCACCCGCGCATCCGGCTGCGACACCTGCGCCTGCGACGAAAAAGCCCGCCAAAAAGCGCTGAGCAAGCGCGCCTCGGCACCTGACGGAACCCCTTGAAGTCCTGATTGTTTTGTGACCTGTTTCACAGCGCGACAGCACGGTCTTGCGCGACAATAGTGCCGGTTTGTGCACTGCCCTATCAGGTGCTATAGGCTCTGGTTCGTCCTTCCCCAACCCTGTGCTGCATGAGACCAAGATGGGTGGCTTGTTTCAACGCCAACTTGCCGTTTATGTCGAGTACCATCGCGATCCCCGGAATACGGCGATGCATGTGGTCGGCATCCTCTTGCTGTTCACGGGCGCCGTGCTGCCGCTGACGTTGGTGAAGGTGCCGCTGTTCGGAACTGAATTCAGCCTGGCGGTCATACTGGCCTTGCCGGTTCTGATCTATTGGCTGCTGCTCGACGTTGCGCTCGGGGTCGGCATTCTGGCCGTCTCCATCGTGCTGTTTTCGATCGCCACGACCATTTCGGCGCAAGCTAGCACCATGACGATGTGGGCGATTTTCGCCACGCTGGTCGTGCTCGGCCTTGCCGCGCAGACCATCGGCCACAAGGTTTTTGAGGGGCGCGAAGCCTCGTTATTCACGTTTCCGTCGCATCTTTTGCTGGGACCGATGTTTGTCATGGCAAAATTATTCATTGCACTGGGCTTCCGTCGCGACCTTGCCGCGATTCTGGCGCCTCTTCCGACCAATTCCCTTTCAACCCGATAGCTCTAGAAGCGAAACAGCAAACCTTCTTCATGGCTCTCGTACTGGTTACCGGTGGCAGCGGCTTCATCGGACATCATCTCGTAGAATCGCTCCGCGCCCGTGGGCAGCGGGTGCGTGTTCTCGATGTCCGGCCGCCGGCCGCGGCGAACGCCGACGTCGACTATGTTCACGGCTCGGTGCTGGACGGCGCCGCGGTCGATGCCGCGCTGGCCGGCGTCGATCAGGTCTATCACCTCGCCGGCCTGCCCGGCATGTGGGTTGCCAACAAGCAGGACTTTCACGACGTCAATTTCCGCGGCACCGAGGTCGTGCTGGCAGCTGCGATGAAGCGCGGCGTGTCGCGCTTCCTGCACTGCTCGACGGAATCGATCCTGTTCCCCTATGCCGACCTCAACGGCGTTCCCGCCGAGGAGGCACTCCAGCCGGCCGACGCGATGCCCGGCGCCTATACGCGGTCGAAGTCGCTCGCCGAGCACCACGCCGCGAAGGCCGCGGCCAATGGCTTTCCGCTCGTGATCGGCACGCCGACCATGCCGATCGGAGCCGCCGACCACAATCTGACGCCGCCGACCGCGATGCTCTGGTACTTCCTCCAGAAGAAGGTGCAGCCGCATCTCAACTTCCTGGTCAATCTCGTCGATGTCCGCGACGTCGCCATGGGCCTCGTGCTGACGATGGAGCGCGGCCGCATCGGCCAGCGCTACATCCTCGGCGGCGACTGCGTCCCGCTCGGCCGCATCCTGCGGATGATGTCGGCGATGAGCGGCCGCCGGCAGTTCCCGATCGTCGTGCCCGGCAAGATCGCCGAACTCTCCGGCATCATGCTCGAATATCTATCCGACAACTTCACGCGCCGGCCGCCCAACGGCACCGCAGAGGGCGTGCGCATTGCGCTCGCCGCGAGCGATCTCTCGATCGGCAAGGCGCGGACCGAGCTCGGCTACTCGCCGCGCCCGATCGAGCCGGTCCTGCGTGAAACCATCACCCATCTGCTCGCCCGCGGCGGCGTGCTGCCCTCCGGCGCCATCGAGCAACACGCGCTCTCCTCGCGCGCGGGCTAACGCCGCCGCCCAACGCAAAGAACCTTCATGTCCTTCGATTTCAGCAAGATTCTCTCTGTCGCCTGGGGTGGCTGGACCACGACCTGGCCGACGCAACTGCTCGCCCTGATCTGGCTCGCCTGGCTCGCAAGCTGGGTCGGCGCCTCGTTCTGGCAGGGCCGCACGCAAAAGCAGGTGATGACGCTGGAGTCCGGCCGCTATCGCATCCCGATCCTGGTCGGCGGCATCCTGTTCACGCCGTGGACCGCCGAAGTGCTGGGTGAGAAGCCGCTCTGGGTGTTCAGCAACATTGGCGTCTACATCGTCGCGCTGATCGTGCTCGCCGGCATCTCCTTCACCTGGTGGGGACGGCTGCATCTCGGAAAATTCTGGTCCAACACCATCACCCACAAGGAAGACCACCGCGTCATCGACACCGGCCCGTACGGCATCGTCCGTCATCCGATCTACACCGGCCTGATCGCCGGCATGCTGGCGACTGGCATCGCGGTCGGCACGGTGACCGCGATCCTCGGCGCGATCCTGATCTCGCTCGGCATGTGGCAGAAGGGACGGATGGAAGAGGTGTTCCTGTCGAAGGAGCTCGGCGAAGACGCCTACGGCGCCTATTGCCGCCGCGTGCCGATGATCATCCCGTTCCTGTCGCCGCGGTGATGTAACAAGCCGCCATATCCTCCGATGTCGTCCTGGCGAAAGCCAGGACCCATTACCCAAGGAGGAGTTTGGCGAAGATTCGTCGTTCGGTACTCCCACCATCCCCAATCGATAGATTCCGCGGTATGGGGTCCTGGCTTTCGCCAGGACGACGTGGTGGAGGCAGCGCGCCTTTGCCAGGAACCGCCCTTCCGCTCGCCCGTTACCCCTCGACACCGCACTGACCGCAGAGCATCGCGCCATGTCGGACGCCTACGATTATTTTCGCGAGCACGCCATTGCCGCCGCGCGAAAGGCGCGGGCGCTGCCCCCGGGGCGGCCGAAGCAGAAGCAGCGCACGGTGGCGCGGGTCTATCATCTCCTGTCCAAGGAGGCCGCGCTGACGCCGAACATCCATCACCTCAACGATTTTCGCGCGGCACGGCGGCTGGAGCGGCAGATCGGCCGCTGATCCGCGGCCATTTCACCCTGCCATGCAAATTCGATCGGCTGCCATTCCACGGGAATAGGCCCGGCCGGCGCGCCGCACAGGTTGACGTCTGCCCCTTCAGCCAGTTGGATGCGCGCGCACACAGGGGCCTCTCATGACTTTTTCCAGCATCTTTGCGCAGTTCGTTGCGTTGCTCGGCGGCATCGCGCTGCAATGGCGGAAGCTCTCGGGCACGGAGCCCGCGCCGGCCTGGGGTCAGACGCCCGCCATTCCCGAGGCGAAACCGCAAGGCGCCATCCCGACCCTGAAGATGCCGACCGCGCGCGGCTGGAGCGAGGGCCAGAAACCGACCGTCGCGCCAGGGCTCAAGGTCAACGCGTTCGCGACCGGCCTCGACCATCCGCGCTGGATCGAGGTGCTGCCTAATGGCGACGTTCTGATCGCGGAAGCGACGCAGATCGCGGGTGCCCCGCGCAGCGTGTTTCACTACGCGATGCAGGCGACGATGCGGCGCGCCGCCGCGCTCGGCGTTTCCGCCAACCGCATCACGCTGCTGCGCGACAAGGACGGCGACGGCGTCGCCGAAGTTCGCGGCGCCTTCATGGAGAACCTCAGCCAGCCGTTCGGCATGGCGCTGGTCGGCGACACCTTCTATGTCGGCAACACCGACGGCGTGATGGCCTTCCCCTATGTCGCCAATGCCGACCGCATCACCGCACCGGGCAAGCGGCTCACCACGTTCAAGCCGAGCGGCCACTGGACGCGCAGCCTGCTCGCCAGCCCCGACGGCAAGAAGCTCTATGCCGGCGTCGGCTCGCTCAGCAACATCGCCGAGATGGGCATGGAGGTCGAGGAAGGCCGCGCCGCGGTGTATGAGCTCGACCTCGTCGCCGGCACGCATCGCATCTTCGGCGCCGGCCTGCGCAACCCGGTCGGATTGGCGTGGGAGCCGAATACGAACGTGCTCTGGACCGTCGTCAACGAGCGCGACGGCCTCGGCGACGAGACGCCGCCGGACTATCTCACCTCGGTGCGCGACGGCGGCTTCTATGGCTGGCCCTATTGCTACTGGGGCAAGACGGTGGACGACCGCGTGCCGCAGGATCCGGCGATGGTCGCCAAGGCGCTTCAACCGGACTATGCGCTCGGCGGCCACACCGCCTCGCTCGGCCTGTGCTGGGTGCCCGCCGGCACGCTGCCAGGCTTCCCCGACGGCATGGCGATCGGCCAGCACGGCTCGTGGAATCGCAGCACGCTGTCCGGCTACAAGCTGGTGTTCATCCCGTTCGACAACGGGAAACCCTCCGGCCCGGCGCGCGACATCCTGTCGGGCTTCCTGGCGCCGGACGAGAAGGAATCCTACGGCCGCCCGGTTGGCGTCGTGATCGGCCCCGACAAGAAGTCGCTGCTGATGGCCGACGACGTCGGCAACGTGATCTGGCGCGTGACGGGGGCGTAAGGGTTACGTTCCCACACACAACGTGGCGCGCTGCTTGCGCAGCAGCGCGATCACGGACAGCGCCGTGATCAGCCCCGTCTTTGGATTTTCCGACGGGATGTTCTCGATCGACATCGAGAAGCGCGCCGAATCCGCCTCGACCTCGATGCGGTGAACGTTGCGCGTGACGGTCGGATCGGCCCAGATCTGCACCGAAGTGCGATCAGGCCCGACGCCCGCGAGCGACAGCGCCACCGCGACGTTGAGATTGGCCGGAAAGCCTTTTGCGGCTTCGCGCGCGGTGCCCTCGAACAGCTTCAGCGGCTCGCGCAGCTTGTCGATGTCGATGTTGTTCTGGACGATAAAGGGCGCGCCCTTCAGCCCGTCGATCGGCTTGCGCGTCACCATCTTCACCGAATGAATGGTGCCGATGGCCGCGGCGTTGACGGCGTCGAGCCCGATCAGCGCGCCGGTCGGCACGATGATGCGGCCGCCATTGGCACGGGCAAGATCGACCAGATCAAAATTGTCGAGCAGCCCGCCGACGCTGACGACGACCGCGGCCTTGCCGCGCTTCACTGCCGGCTCGACGATGGCGCGCAACTGGCTGCTCGGTGCACACTCGACCACGATGTCGGCGGCCTCACCGAGCTGGTCGATCGGCAAAACCTGCGGCGGGCGACGCAGGCCGTCGAGGAATGCCTGATGCTTGGCGGGATCGCGCACGGCGACGGCGGACAGTGTCAGCCCCTCGATGCCCTGATCGAGCGCGGTCGCGATCTTGGTGCCGATCGAGCCCAGGCCCGCGATGGCCACCCGCAATTCGCGCGAAGCGTTCTGATCCGTCATCACCTTCCACCTTCTGTCCAGGCCAATGTCATAGCCCCTCAGGCCTCGCGCGCATAGCTGCGCAGGCGCGCCTCGAGCACCGCCAGCATGGCATCGCGGGCCGGATCGCGCGAGCCGCGCAGCCAGGCGGCGGCGAGCGGCAGCCGGCCGACCGGACCGCTCTGCTTCGGCCTGAGCGGCACGAAGCAGACGCCTGACACCGCCATTCGCGTGGTCCAGCGCGGCACGATCGCGACCCCGAGCTTCGTTGCCACCAGCTGGATGATGGTCTGCTTCTCGTCGGCGACCTGCACGATGCGCGGCGTCAATCCGGCCTGCTCGAACAGCTTGATCGTGAGGTCATGGCTGTGCGGCCGCGAGCGGCGATCCGGCACCAGCATGGCCTCGTCGGCGATCTGCGCCAGCGTGACCGACTTGCGATCCGCGAGCGCATGGCGCTGGGGGAACGCCACGATGGCGGTCTCCTGGAGCAGATCACGGAATTCGAGCCGCTTGTCGGCGCGGTCGGGCGGACGGACGAAGGCGAGATCGAGCGCGCCCGTCAGGATCTTCGGCAGCAGCCGGACGGTCTTGTCCTCGAGGAGCTGCACCGCGATGTCAGGATGCTTGTCGCGGAAATCGCGCAGCAACGGCGGCAGCAATCCCGCCGCCGCGCTGTCGATGGCGCCGACCCGCAGCCGCCGCGCGGCTCCCGCACGCGAGCGGTTGCGCAGATTATTCTCGACCGCCTCGACCTTGGCGAGGATGGCGCGGGCGTCGCGCAACAGCGTGGCGCCGTCCTCGGTGAGCGACACCGCGCGCGTGGTCCGCGCGAACAGCCGCGTGCCCAGATCCTCTTCCAGCAGCCTGATCTGGCGCCCGAGCGCAGACGGCAGCATCTGGAGCTGCTGCGCCGCATGGCCGAAATGCAACTGCTCGGCCGCCGCCACGAAGCATCGCAACTGATGCAATTCCATTCGCCGGTCCTCGCGTCTATGCCTAGGGCAATCGCATGTGAAGATTCACACAAGGTCGTCATGCCCGGGCTCGTCCCGGCCATGACGCCGTGGAGGCTTTGGGGCGCCCAACACTGTCATGCGATAGCCCCGTGCGCTTCACCTAGCGAGGATTATATCATTTTTTTGTATAAACCAGTGCCGATTGAGTATGCCTCCTGCCCCCGCCTACGCTCATGGCCGGCGTAGACCTCCGGGTCCGCCGACATAACGAGAAAACCGGGACAGGAGGCCAAGGTGGCGAGCGAGATTCAGACGCGCGTGCTGCGCAAGATCACCTGGCGCATCGTTCCCTTCATCATGCTGCTCTACTTCGTGGCCTTCATCGACCGCGTCAATATCGGCTTCGCCTCGCTGACGATGAACAAGGACATCGGCCTGTCGCCCGCGGTCTACGGCTTCGGCGCCGGCATCTTCTTCTGGGGCTATTTCCTGTTCGAGGTGCCCTCCAACATCATCCTGCACAAGATCGGCGCGCGGATCTGGATCGCGCGGGTGATGATCACCTGGGGCATCGTGTCGGCGGCGATGGCGTTCGTTCAGGGGCCGACCGGCTTCTACATCCTGCGCTTCCTGCTCGGCGTCGCCGAAGCCGGCTTCTTTCCCGGCATCATCCTCTACCTCTCCAACTGGTTCCCGGCGCGCCAGCGCGCAGCGGTGACGGCGCTGTTCATGGCGGCCGCGCCGCTCTCCACCGTGCTGGGATCGCCGATATCAGGCGCGCTGCTGGAGATGGACGGCCTGCTCGGCTTCAAGGGCTGGCAATGGCTGTTCGTGCTGGAGGCGCTGCCGGCCGTGCTGCTCGGCTTCGTCGTGCTGGGCTTCCTGACCGACCGCCCCGAGAAGGCGAAATGGCTCACTGATGACGAGCGACGCTGGCTGGTCGAGGCCATGAACGCGGAAACCACCAGCAAGGCCGCAACCGCGAGCCACAGCATCTGGCGCGGGCTTGCCGATCCGCGTGTGCTGGCGCTGGCGCTGATCTATTTCGGCACCTCGGCCGGCCTCTACACGCTCGGCGTCTGGGCGCCGCAGATCATCAAGCAGTTCGGCCTGTCCTCGCTCCAGGTCGGCTTCCTCAACGCATTGCCGGCAACCGCCGCGGTGGTCGCCATGATCCTGTGGGCGCGGCATTCGGACCGCACCGGCGAGCGGACCTGGCATGTGGTGTGGGCCTGCCTGATCGCCGCGGCCGGGCTCGCCTATGCTGGCCTTGCGACCGGCGTCGTCGCCGTGCTGGTTGCGCTTGCGCTCGTCAACATCGGCATCTCCTCGGCAAAACCGCCACTCTGGAGCATGCCGACGCTGTTCCTGTCCGGTCCCGCGGCCGCAGCCGGCATCGCCACCATCAACTCGATCGGCAATCTCGGCGGCTTCGTCGGGCCTGCCATGATCGGCTGGATCAAGGACCGGACCGGCAGCTTCAATGGCGGGCTCTACTTCGTCGCCGGCCTGCTGGTTCTCTCCGCGGTCCTCACCCTGCTATTGTCGCGTGCGCAGACCGCGCCCGTCGAACCCGTCCCGCAATCCCACTGATCTCTCAAACGGAGCATTTTCATGCGCACCCATTCGATCGCAGCAATTCCCGCCGACGGCATCGGCCCCGAGGTCATCTCGGCCGGTGTCCGCGTGCTGGAGGCGCTGGCCAAGCGCAGCGGCGACCTCGCCTTCAACGTCAAGACGTTCGACTGGGGCTCGGACTATTACAAGAAGCACGGCGTGATGATGCCGGCCGACGGCCTCAGCGAATTGAAGAAGTTCGATGCGATCTATTTCGGCGCGGTCGGTGCGCCCGACGTGCCCGACCACATCACGCTGTGGGGCCTGCGCCTGCCGATCTGCCAGGGCTTTGACCAATACGCCAATGTGCGGCCGACCAAGATCCTGCCGGGTGTCGCCTCGCCGCTGCGCAATGTCGGCGTCGGCGATCTCGACTGGGTGATCGTGCGCGAGAACTCCGAAGGCGAATATGCCGGCATGGGCGGCCGCGCCCACAAGGGCCTGCCCGAGGAAGTCGGCACTGAAGTTGCGGTCTTCACCCGCGTCGGCGTCACCCGGATCATGCGCTACGCATTCCAGCTCGCGCAATCGCGTCCGCGCAAATTCCTGACCGTCGTGACCAAGTCGAACGCGCAGCGCCACGGCATGGTGATGTGGGACGAGATCGCGGCCGAGGTCGCCGGCGAATTCCCGGACGTGACCTGGGACAAGATGCTGGTCGACGCCATGACGGTGCGCATGACGCTGCACCCGAAGAGCCTCGACACCATCGTGGCGACCAATTTGCACGCCGACATCCTCTCCGACCTTGCCGGCGCGCTCGCGGGCAGCCTCGGCGTCGCGCCGACCGGCAACATCGATCCGCAGCGCCGCTTCCCCTCGATGTTCGAGCCGATCCACGGCTCGGCTTTCGACATCACCGGCAAGGGCATCGCCAACCCGGTCGCGACCTTCTGGACCGGCGCGCAGATGCTGGAGCATCTCGGCGAGAAGGACGCCGCATTGCGGCTGATGACGGCGGTCGAGCGCGTCTGCGCAGCCGGCGTGCTGACGCCAGATGTCGGCGGCAAGGCGACGACGAAGGAAGTGACCGACGCCGTGATCGACGCGATCCACGGGTCGAATGTGTGAGGCCAAAGCCCGCGCGGCAACGCCGCTGTGCTCCCTCGCCCCGCTTGCGGGGAGAGGGTTGGGGTGAGGGGGAGTCTCCGCGGGGTCGGTGAACGTTGAGTTCGCGGAGAGTCCCCCTCACCCGGAATCCGCGCTGCGCGCGTATTCCGGCCTCTCCCCGCAAGCGGGGAGAGGCGAAAAACGTCCCTACCGCCGCGCCGGTGCTGGCGTCGCCAGCGCTGCCGTCGGCTCCGGCGGCGTCAGATGGCGCGGGACGATGATGGTTTGGCCGGGGGTGAGCTGCGCGTTCTCTGCCAGCGAGTTGCTCTGCGCGATCGACCACAGCGGCACGCGATTGGCTGCGGCGATGCTCTCCATGGTGTCGCCGCGGCGTACCGGCACCCGCACGCCGGAGTCCCACAATTCCACCAGGGTATTCGCCGGCACGAGATAGCGCAGCGGCACGGCATCGGCCTGGGCCTGCACAGGAATGCGTGGCAGCTGCGTCACCATCTCGACGATCTGGCGATGGATGTCGTCGGACTTCTCGATGTTGATATGCGAGACGCGGTTGTTTTCCTTGAGATCGTAGCTCGCGTAATGACCGCGATAGCCGGGCACGGCCACGACATCGCCGCCGCCGAGCACGCTGTCGGACAGGAAGATGTTGATGAAGCGCTCGACATTGAGCGGCACGTCGCCGGTCGCATGCGCGGGATCGATGGCGATGACGAGGCTGATCGGGATGTTCTCCTTGGCCGCCATCTCGGAGATCACGACCGAGCACAGCCCGCCCATGGAGTGGCCGATCAGCACGATCGGCGCCGGGCTCTCCTTGTAGCTGGTAATGGCACGATCGCCGATCCATCGGCAGATGGTGAATTCGTAGACATCGGCGGAGAAGCCGGCTTTGGTCAGTTTCTCGCTCAGCCTGTCCATGCCGGTCGAGAAGATCGGCCCCATGGCGCCGCGGAACAGGTAGATCTTCGGCGGCGGTAGCGGCTCGACAGGAGCAGCCGGCGGCGGCGCGATAGCCGTGACCGCGGCGCGCTTGGACTTGGCGGGTGAGGCCACGACCGTGCCGGTGTTCAAGGCGAGCAGCGCAACCGCTGCCAGCACGACTAGCCGCCTCAAATCAATCATCCGTCCAGCAGTCCCACCACGGGAGGCCGCCGCCTCCCCCGGGGCTTAGTGACCACCGATTGGGTGGATTTTGGGGCACGGAACCGGGCCCGTAGCACCCGTCGGGCCTGGCGCTCATTCTGGGCAGCCAGGCATTATCAATTGAACGGAACCCATGGCTGGGCCTCGCAGGCATCGGAGATCACCGAACTCTGGATTCCCTTGTAGGCGTCATCGTCGAAAAAGACCGAATAAGCGGGCTGTCTGTCGGACGGACCACCGCGCTGCCTCAGGCAGACGAAATACGATCCAGGCCCGTGGTCTGTATGACGGACACCAGATGTCTCGAGCCCCCCGGTCAACTTGGCTTCGGCGGCGCCTTTCCGAACGCCCTCCTGCACCGCCTTGGCGCCTGGAGCGCGCGGAGGATGATAGACGGGAGGCGGATTTGCGCTCGACGCGCATCCCGCCAGCAACAGGGTCAAGACGGCGGACAAGGCCGCCAGAGATCTGCGATGGCCGACGACGGGCCTTCGGTGGTCGCACCGCGCCAACTCATATCGTGAATGCATCGCTTGTCCCCGGCGCCGCGCTCGATGCGCACCTCATCCCTGGGTCAGGAAGAGATAGAGGCAGCCCGCGACCGTCGGCAGGAACGCAACCAGGGCCGTCATCCAGAAGCCGGGCTCGAGCAACGAGTCCCGATCATCTGTCTCGCCGGCCGCACGCCAATCCGCAATCGCCCGGCTCCACGCTTCATCAGCCGTGAACAGGGGAACGCTCCCCGCGCTCACGTCGCCGCGCGCTGCGCCTTGGCGCACAGTACGCAGGGAGGGGCGTGTCGTTCCGGATGTCAGCATGTTCTCTACTCTGATCGGTTACAAATATGTCGAGCTTGGATATCGCAGGGAGTGCAGCCGCATCACTGCGTCAGCACCTGCTCTGAACTCGGACCTGGCGGCGGCGGCGCCGGAGCCGGGTTGTTGCTCGGACTCTCCTTGGCGCCGGAATCCGTCCATCCCGGCGGCAGGCCGAGCCCCTGCCCCGCGAAACCCGTGATCCCGGGAAAGCGGCCGAACGCTTCGCAGGCGACATATTTGGGCGTGCGGCCGAGCCGCACGGGAATGCTCTCCATCGGCGGCAGCGCAGGGACACCGCCGAACGGCGACTCTCCTGTCGTGACCAGCTTGGCGAAGTCCGCGCCGAAATCGGCGGCGAGATCGTAAGCATCGCCTTCGTTGGCGACCCGTGCAGAGTTCGAGATGGAATTGGCGTTGCGCGCCCAGACCATCGCCGCCTTCTGAAATCCGGCGAAGTCGCGCGCCTCCGCCTCGACCGACAGACCGCCGAGCCCGACCGGGAGCCGCGGCACCGGCACGGGCACGCCGGGAAGCGCGACGGTCTTGGCAATCGCCAAGGCTTTCGATGCACCGGAGGCGGTCGGGCTGGTCGGCGTGGCATGCGTCACCGTCGCCTGCACCGTGAGGTCGGCGTCGTCATCGGAGGAGACGATGCGGAAGCGCTCGCTCAAGCGGAGACACAACTCGCGGCTGATCGCGTTCGCAACCAGCCGCCGCTCCTTTTCGTTCAAAGGAACATCGGCGCGCGCGGGAAAGACGGTCGATGCGATCCGGATCGTTTTCGCCGCCAGCACGTCCTTCTTGTTCACGCGAATCTGCGATCGCGTCACCAGTCCGTTCGCATCCGACATCCGGTCGTAGCTCCTGAGCGAGCCGGCCCGTTCGAGCGGCGCGGCCGCGCACCCACCGAGAGCCAGCGCCAGCGCGACACTCATCAGGGCCGTCCGTGGAAAGCGCATGGTCCCATTCCCGCATCGACGGATTATTAGAGAGATCGCTCTAATTGTCATTCTCACGCGCCGCGACACCCGTCAACATAAATAGATGGAACTCTCTAATTTTGATTTTCTCGTGGCGAATCGTCGTGCTAAACGGGGCGAGTGTGAATGGAGATGTCCGATTTGAGGAAAGTCGACCCCGTCAAGCATGAGCAGAAGCGCGGAGAGATCCTCGGCGCGGCGATCCGCTGTTTCATCAGGGACGGCTTCCGCGGCGCCAGCACGACGGACATCTGCACCGAGGCCGGCATCAGTCCCGGCCACCTCTATCACTACTTTCCGAGCAAGGAGGCGATCATCGAGGCGATGATCGATCTGGGTCTGGCGCGTTCGGCCGAGCGGTTCGAAAAGATTCTCGCGGCCCCCGACGTGATCGAGGCGCTGCTCGTCGATATCGAGGAAACCAGCCTGCGGTTTCGTCCCGCCCAGATCCTCAATCTGGACGGCCTCGCGGAAGCCGCGCGCAATCCGGAATTCGCCAAAATCATTGAACGGCACACCGCCGCAGTCCGCGCTATGTGGGCCGACTTCCTGCGCCGGGCGCAGGACCAGGGACGGGTGGATTCAGGACTCGATCCGGACGCGACGGCGAACATCCTGATCGCCCTGATCGACGGATCCCGCGCAATGCCGATCCGCAATCCGAAGCTGGATATCGGGCGGAACGTGGAGCATTTGAGGACAATGCTCGTCCGCTTCCTGAGGCCACCCGAAACCGAGAGCGCCGCGCGCAAGCCGCGCCCTCAAGGGACCAGTCGTCCCCTAAAACTGGTCAGGAAGCGATAGGGGCCCAACCCTAAAGCGGCAGAAGCCGATTCAGCAGTTCGAGCAGCGTGCGCTGCTCGGCCTCGCTGAGCGGGGCCAGCATCTTCCGGTTATAGGGCTCCGTGAGCCTCGCCCCCTCCTGAATGAGCTTTGCGCCCTTTGGCGTGAGCATGAGCTCGACGGCGCGGCGATCGGACTTCGAGCGGTTGCGCTTGATGAAGCCGGACGATTCGAGCTCGTTCAGGATCTTGATCAGGTTGGGCAGGCGCAGCCGGAGCAGGCTGGCGAGGCTGCTCGGGGGCACGCCGGGATTGTCGCGAATGACGGCGAAGATCGCATAGGTCGCGGGCGTCAGCCCCAATGCGGCAAACTCTTCGTAAAAGCCTTCGAAGAATTTCAGCTGCGCGAGGCGCAGCATGAAGCCGGGCGTGCGCTGGAGCGCGCGCAGATCCAGCGATGTCTCCGGCTGCTGAGCGGACTTGGCTCCGGGTCGGGCGGTTTTCGGGCTCATGATCTCATTCCAAAGGCCAGCCGAATTGACACTCTCGAAAATAGCTATAAAATATAACTATTATTCAGCGGCACCAAGACCGCGCATGGGAGGGACACAATGAACAGCAAATTCCTGCACAAATTGTGCATGTCGGCCGTGATGCTGGCCGCCGCGGCGCCGGCCTTCGCTCAGGACGTCGTGAAGATCGGCATCCTGAACGACCAGTCGGGTCCGTTCGCGAGCTATCAAGGCATCGGCTCGGTCGTCGCCGCCAAGATGGCCGTCGAGGATTATGGCGGAAAGGCCGCCGGCAAGCCCGTCGAGGTCGTCGCGGCCGATCACCAGAACAAGACCGACATCGGGATCGGCATCGCCCGGCGCTGGTACGAGAACGAGAACGTCGATGCGATCTTCGACATTCCGAACTCGTCGATCGCGCTTGCCGTCGCCGGCATGAGCGCGGAGAAAAACAAGGTCTTCGTCGGCTCGGGCGCCGGAACGGTGCTGCTGACCGGCGAAAAATGCACGCCGAACACCGTGCACTGGACCTACGACACCTATGCTTACGGGCGCGGCCTCGGCAAGGCGATCGTGCAGCAGGGCGGCAAGAAGTGGTTCTTCATCACTGCCGATTACGCCTTCGGACATGATCTGGAGAAACAGGCGGCAGAGGCCGTGAAAGCCTCCGGCGGCGAAGTGCTCGGCAGCGTGCGGCATCCGCTGGGAACGGCCGATTATGCCTCTTTCCTGCTCCAGGCCCAGGCTTCGGGCGCAAACGTCATCGGCTTCGCCAATGCCGGGGACGATACCATCACGTCGATGAAGCAGGCCGCCGAGTTCGGGTTGACCAGGGACCACAAGCTCGTCGGACTGATCCTGGGCATGAACGGCCTCCCCGCGCTCGGGCTGAAATTTGCGCAAGGCGCGCAGATCATGAATCCGTTCTACTGGGATCTGAACGAGGGCACGCGCGCTTTCGCGAAACGCTTCGCCGAACGCATTCCGTCGAAGGCCTACCCGAACGACATGCAGGCCGGCGTCTATGCGTCGGTCATTCACTATCTCAAGGCGGTCGACAAGGTCGGCGGCGCCAAGGACGGCAAGACCGTCGTCGTCGCCATGAAGGACACGCCGACCGACGATCCACTGTTCGGCAGAGGCTACATCCGCAAGGACGGACGCAAGATCCACCCGCTCTACCTGCTCCAGGTCAAGGCTCCCGAGGAATCGACGTCGGCCTGGGATCTGCTGAAGGTCGCTGCCACGATCAAGGGGGAGGACGCGTTCCGCTCCGAGAGCGAAGGGCAGTGCCCGCTGACGAAGCAATAGCGGCCGGAGGAGCTGAGCATGAGCGGCATTGCATCGAGCCCGGTCGACCCGTTTGCGCCTGACTTCCTGACGGACCCCTATCCTGCCTACGACGCGCTGCGCGCGCTCGGGCCCGTGTTCGAAGTGGAGCGTTACGGCGTGTGGGCCATGGCAGGCTATGCCGAGGTCGAGCCGGCCCTGAAGGACTGGAAGACGTTCATCAGTGGCGAGGGCGTCGGGCTCCACGGGATGAACCCGGCCTTGCCAAAGCCGCTGACACTCCAGATCGATCCTCCCGACCATGACAAGGGCCGCCGGGTCCTCGGCCGCACCCTGTCTCCGGGCGTCGCGCGACGGCTGCGCGAGACGTTTCAGCAGGAGGCGGAGAAGAAGGTCTCGGAACTGATCGACAAAGGCACGTTCGATGCCGTGAGCGATCTTGCCGAAGCCTATCCCATGAAAGTGTTTCCGGATGCGATCGGCATCCGGCCGGATGGCCGCGAGAAGCTGCTGGCCTGGAGCACCTTCGTGTTCGACAGTTTTGGTCCCGAGAACGATCAGCTGGCGGCGTCGAGAAAAGCCGGGCTCGCGGCGCAGAGCTGGATCATGGAATGTTGCGCGCGAGATGCGCTGCGGCCCGACGGGCTCGGCATGATGATCTACCAGGCGGCCGACGAGGGCGAGATCACCGAGCACGAAGCCACCCATCTGGTGCGGCCATTCCTCACCGCCGGGATCGACACCACCGTGAACGGCATCGGCAACACCCTGCTCGCGCTCGCCACGCACCCGGATGAGTACCGCAAGCTCCACCACAAGCCGGAGCTGGCGCGCAACGCCTTCGAGGAAGGCCTGCGCTACGATTCACCTGTGCAGACGTTCTTTCGCACCACCTCGCGCGACGTCGAGATCGGCGGCGGCGTGATCCCGGCTCACCGGAAGGTGCTGCTGTTCATGGCCTCAGCCAACCGCGATCCGGCGCGATGGGACGAGCCGGACCGCTTCGAGGTGGAACGGGTCGCGACCGGGCATGTCGGCTTCGGCGCCGGCATTCACGCCTGCGTCGGCCAGATGATCGCGCGTCTGGAGGGCGAATTGATCCTGAGCGAGCTCGCCAGGCGTGTGAAGACGATCGAGCTTGTGGGGGAGCCGCGACGCAGGCTCAACAATTCCCTGCGCGGGCTGGAGACCATGCCGGTCCGCGTGACGGCGGCCTAGGCTGCATCACGCGGGTCCGAGATCCCGACGGGACGACGCGCTCAGTTCCGCGGCGGCGCCGTCGCGGCTGCCGCGCGGGCTGACCGCGGTGCGCCGGGTTCGGCGGCAACCGGTGCCGCGGGCGCCCGCGAGCGCATGATCGCGGCGTCGATCTCGGCGATGACGCGGCGCTGGATCGCCTCGTTCTTGTCGATCGAGATGTGGCCGACGCCGGTGCCGCGCACGTCGACATTGTCGAGCTTGCCGCGCAGGCCGGCCGCGGCCCGCACCGGCTCACCGGGACCATCGCCGATATAGATGTTGATGTAGCGTTCGGCGCCGGTCGAGAGCCTGGTCTTGAACACGGAGTCGAGGCCGATCGCGAGCTTCACGGGCACGCCGAGCTGGTTGAGCTTGGCGATCATGTCCGGCAGCGCAGTCGCGCCCGAGGAATGGCCGACCAGGACGATGGTCTTGATGCGGCCGGCCTTGTAGGCGGTCGCGGCCTCATCGGCGAGCGAGGACCAGGAGACGAAATTGGCAACCGTTACCGGAATGCCCTGCGCCTGGAGCCGGGAGCCGATCGTGTCGAGCCCGAGCGAGAAGATGTTGAGCACGCCACGGAGCAGGTAGACATGCGTGGTCGCGGCCGCTGCCTGGCTCGGCGCCGCCTTCGCGGTGGTCGGGCTCATGGCAACAGCTGACAGCAGGAGCAGGCACATCGCCCACACACGGATGGCGGGCAACTGGCTGGCGCCGGCAGTGTGACGGCCGTTCGGTCTCATCGATGGTTTCCCTGGGGACAATACGCTTTGCGATCGGCCGGAATCGTAGCCATGGCCCGCTCGCAGACGCAACAAAGAGCCGCGTGAGCGACAATCTTAGCCGCAAGCCGTGACCATCGCGCAACACTTGCCCGGAACCTACCACCGAAGGGCCTGTTTTGAGACCATTTTTCTCCGGCCAATTGCGACACGGCAAGGGCATCCCTATGTCAGGGCACCGCTGACCTGCCCGCCCGGGCGGGTTCCAGCCTCCCCTCCCCATCCCGCCGGCCATCATGTCCTCCATCATTTCCGTCGCCAATCTGTCGAAGACCTATGGGTCCGGCTTCAAGGCGCTCAAGAACGTCAATCTCGACATCAAGCGCGGCGAGATCTTCGCGCTGCTCGGGCCGAACGGCGCGGGCAAGACCACGCTGATCTCGATCATCTGCGGCATCGCCAACCCGAGCGAGGGCCGCGTCCTCGTCGGCGGCGAGGACATCCGGACCTCCTACCGCAAGGCGCGCTCGCTGATCGGCCTGGTGCCGCAGGAACTCCACACCGACGCCTTCGAGAGCGTCTGGGCGACCGTGAGCTTCTCCCGCGGCCTGTTCGGCAAGCCGAAGAACCCTGATCATATCGAGAAGGTGCTCAAGGACCTCTCGCTGTGGGACAAGAAGGACAACAAGATCATCACGCTCTCCGGCGGCATGAAGCGCCGCGTGATGATCGCCAAGGCGCTCTCGCACGAGCCGCAGATCCTGTTCCTGGACGAGCCCACCGCCGGCGTCGACGTCGAGCTGCGCAAGGGCATGTGGGAGGTGGTGCGCACCCTCCAGCAGTCCGGCGTCACCATCATCCTCACCACGCACTACATCGAGGAAGCCGAGGAGATGGCCGACCGCATCGGCGTCATCAACAAGGGCGAGATCGTGCTGGTCGAGGACAAGGCGAGCTTGATGCAGAAGCTCGGCAAGAAGCGGCTGACGCTGCATTTGCAGAACAAGATCACCTCGCTGCCGGAGAGCCTCGGCCATTACGAGCTCGACCTCTGCGATTCCGGCGCGACGCTGGTCTACGACTACGACACCAAGGGCGAGCGCACCGGCATCACCAGCCTGCTCAGCGACCTGCGCACCGCCGGCATCCGCTTCAACGATCTCGACACGACGCAATCGTCGCTCGAGGACATCTTCGTCGATCTCGTGAGGACGTCATGAATCATCGCGCCATCCGCGCCATCTATCTGTTCGAAATGGCGCGCACCTGGCGCACGCTGCTGCAAAGCATCGTCTCGCCGGTGGTCTCCACCTCGCTCTATTTCGTGGTGTTCGGCGCCGCGATCGGCTCGCGCATCAGCCAGGTCGAGGGCGTCAGCTACGGCACCTTCATCGTGCCGGGCCTGATCATGCTCTCGGTGCTGACGCAGAGCATCGCCAACGCCTCGTTCGGCATCTACTTCCCGAAATTCACCGGCACGATCTACGAGATCCTGTCGGCGCCGATCTCCTATTTCGAGATCGTGCTCGGCTATGTCGGCGCCGCCGCGACCAAGTCGATCATCCTCGGCCTGATCATCCTCGCCACCGCCGGGCTTTTCGTTCCGTTGCATATTCACCATCCGATCTGGATGCTTGCCTTCCTGGTGCTGACGGCGGTGACGTTCAGCCTGTTCGGCTTCATCATCGGCATCTGGGCCGACGGGTTCGAGAAGCTGCAGATGATCCCGATGCTGGTGGTGACGCCGCTGACCTTCCTCGGCGGCAGCTTCTATTCCATCGACATGCTGCCGCCCACCTGGCGCACGGTGGCGCTGCTCAACCCGGTCGTCTATCTGATCTCCGGCTTCCGCTGGAGCTTCTACGAGATTGCCGACGTGAGCGTATCCGTCAGCATCGGCATGACGACGGCGTTCCTGCTGATCTGCCTGGTCGCGATCTGGTGGATTTTCCGCACCGGGTACCGGCTGAAGAATTGACCGTTGCCGTCATTCCGGGGCGTGCGAAGCACGAGCCCGGAATCCATCGTGCGACAGGGTTGGTGGATGAATGGATTCCGGGTTCGCCCTTCGGGCGCCCCGGAATGACCGGCGACTATCGATAGCAATGGAAGCGGTGATAGCCGTCATAATACCCACGGCAGTGACGGTAGTGACGGTGGGGAATGCCGAGCACGCCCTCGACCGCGCCCACGGCGCCGCCGACACCGGCGCCGACCGCGCCTCCGACCACACCGCCCACCGGGCCGGCAATGCGGTTGCCTTCATGGGCGCCTTCCTGGGCACCGCGCACGATGCCCTGGGCATGGCCAGCTTGCGGCAGCGATAACAGTGCGAGCAGGATGGCGGCGGCTGCGAAAAGCAGGCGGACAGGTAAGCCGGCCGGCAATGGCGCAGCGGCGATACGGACTTTGTTCATCTTCGATCCCAAGGGAAATACACGAGGTAAACGGCGGCGAAAACCGCCTGTCGGGCAGGCCATCATCAACGCCCTGAGCGGCCAAATGGTTGCGCCTTTGTGACGAATTGTCGGCGTCGTGAACGCATCTCCGCTCGCGAAAATGTCAGCATCGCCGCGGGCGGCGCGGCACAAAGCGGCCTTGCTTACGCCCGGCATCACGTTAACGATGGCTGGGTCGGCTGCTGGAACGAAAGCCGGGTTGCAGGCATAGTGCACGCCGGGGGACGGAGAGCCGCGGCGCTTGCGTGAACAGGCCGGAGGCCAGAACTCAAATGCGTTTTCAGATGCGTTCGTTTTTTATTGCTTTCACATCCCTGCTGCTTTTGAGCGCGGGCACCGCGCAGGCCAAGGTCGAGATCACCGTCGACAAGGACAATCAGCAGATGACCGTCGCCGTCGACGGCGTCGCGCGCTATCGCTGGCCGGTGTCGACGGGCATTCCCTCGCGCGAGACGCCGAACGGAGCGTTCCGCGCCTTCCGCATGGAAGAGGATCACTACTCCAAGGAATTCGACGACGCGCCGATGCCGCACGCAATCTTCTTCACCAAGATCGGGCACGCCATCCACGGCACGGACTCGGTCGGCCGGCTCGGCGCGCCGGCCTCCCATGGCTGCGTGCGGCTGTCGCGCCAGAACGCATCGACGCTCTATGCGCTGGTGCAACAGCAGGGCGTGCTCAACACCACGGTGACGCTGACCGGCTCGGCGCAGGTGGCGCTGGCGCGCAATCCGCGCGGCCGCACCAACAATGCGGTGGCCCGCGCCCCGCAGCCGGCCGAAGAGCAATACGCCACATCAGGCGATCCCGTGAATCTGACGCCACCGGCGCAGCCCGCCCGCCGCTACATGCCGCAGGACGACAACTACATCTACCCGGCCGACGGCAGCGACACCGGCGCGCGCTATCCGGCGCCGCGCTCGGCCAGCCGCCCGCTCTATGACGCGCAGGTTTATCATCAGCCGGCGCAGCAATACTACAATCAGGGCTACGGCCAGCAGGGCTATTATCAGCCGCAGCTCCGGCAGTACTACCAGCCGCGCGGCTACTACTATCAGAACTAATGTGGTGGCCGTCGGTCGTCGCCATCAACGGCCCCTCGCCGGTCAGCACGAACACCCGATCGCCATTCGAGGCACCATGTCATCACGTGCCACGACCTTTCTGACTTTGCTCTGGGTTTTGACAGCGGGACCGGCCATGGCCTTCGATCTCGAGGCGCATCGCGGCGGCCGGGCGCTGTTGCCGGAAAACACCCTGCCGGCCTTCGCCAACGCGCTGTCGATGGGCGTGGATACGCTGGAGCTCGACGTCGGCGTGACCGCCGATGGCGAGGTCATCATCTCGCATGAACGCGGGCTCAATCCCGATCTCGCACGGGACGCGAACGGCGCCTATGTCGCTCCGCCCGGTACGCCCCTCGTAAAACTGCGGTTCAAAGAGATCGGGAGCTATGACGTCGGCCAGATCCGGCCAGACAGTTCTTACGCGAAGCAATTCCCCGAGCAGCGCGCCGTGCCGGGGACACGCATTCCCACCTTGAGGCAGCTGTTCGCACTGGTGCGCAAGTCCGGCAACGACCGCGTGCGCTTCAACATCGAGACCAAGATCGATCCGAACCACCCGGACGAATCCCTCGACCCGCAAGGCTTTGTCGCCAAACTGCTCGGGCTGATCGAGGCCGAGAAGTTTTCCGATCGCGTCATGATCCAGTCGTTCGACTGGAGGACCTTGCAGCTCGTCCAGCAGCAAGCCCCGAACATTCCGACCGTGTACCTGACGCTCCAGCGCGGCTCGGGCCAGACCATCGCGCTGGACAAGGCCACCAACTGGACGGCGGGTTTCAGTCCCGCCGATCACGGCGGCTCGCTGCCGCGCACCATCAAGGCTGCGGGCGGCGCGATCTGGTCGCCCTATTTCGGCGATGTGACAGCGGCACTCGTCTCGGAGGCTCATGGGCTCGGGCTGCGCGTCGTGGTCTGGACTGTCAACAAGTCTGAGGACATGGCGCGCATGATCGAGATCGGCGTCGACGGGATCATCTCGGATAGGCCCGACCTGTTGCGACAGGTGGCGGGCGAGAGGGGAATTGCGCTGCCCGCAGGGACGCCGGTGGCGCCGTAAGGTCTATCCGTCGTCATGGCCGGGACCCGGGCATGACGACCTCTTGTAAATCTGCGCGCAGCACGTAGCCCGGATGAAGCGGCCCTACTCCCCGTCCCTCAAACGCCGATACAGCGCGCCGAGGATGTTGGAATAATCGTCGGTCCAGACCCGCACCCTGTCGTCGGCTTCGGTCTGCTCCCAGACCTTGGACGAGGCGATCTTGCCGACGTCGGCCTCCTCGCGCGCGGAGATCACGACGTCGGTCGAGAAGATGTAATCGCCATCCCGCCCGGAATCCTCGTTGAAGACCCAGCTCTTGAGATCGTTGGCATCGGCGATGCCGACCACGACGGTTTCGAGATCGAGATGCCGGTTGGAGACGTGCATCACCACGGCGCCCTGGGGCGCGAGCTTGTCCTTGTAGATCTTCATCGCCTCCTCGGTCGCAAGATGGATCGGGATCGCATCCGACGAATAGGCATCGACGATGATCAAGTCATAGGCGCCGTCCGGCTCCTTCGCGAAGGTCAGGCGCGCGTCCCCGATCACCGGCTGCAGGTCCGGCAGGCAGCTCGAGATGTAGCGGAAATTCTTCGGGTCGCGCGCCGCGTCGACCATCGACTGGTCGATCTCGAAGAATTTCCAGCTCTCCCCCGGTTCGGCGGCGCAGGCCAGCGTGCCCGATCCGACGCCGATCGCGGCGACCTTCAGCGGCGCGCCCTTGCGCTCGCGGAGCGCGGTGATGGCCTGACCGATGCCGCCGTCCTTGTGATAGTAGGTGATCGGCTCGGGCCGGCCGGTGACCGGCGTGCCGTCATTGTTACGGAAGCGCTCGGCGCCGTGGATCGTGGTGCCGTGCATCAGCACGTGGAAATAGCCACCGGGCGTCTCCACGATCTTGTGGACGCCGAAGAAGCTGCGCACGGTGGTGACGCGGCCCTCGTCCGCCGGATAGACACGGATCAACGCCAGCGCGAGCGCAATCGTGGCAAAGATCTTCCAGCGGCCGGCATTGAGCGCCAATGTCAGCAGCGCGGCGAGCACGCCGACGGAGCCGGCGACCCAGACGCGGTGATCCTCGAACCAGGTCGAGAGGCTGCCCGTGGTGTAAGACGGCGCAACGAGCGCGACCGCGAGCGCGGCGAGCGCCAGCCAGTACCATTTGACGATGCCGGCAAGACGTTCGTTGGCGGACGGGCGGCACAGGGCCGCGAGCGCGATCAGGATCGGATATTCGGCGATCCACGAGAAGGTGAATGGAGCAACGAGGCCAGCAAAGAGGCCGCCGACCATGCCGCCGAACGACAGCGCGACATAGAAGCCGGTGAGATATTTGGCGGCCGGCCGGGTCCGCGCCAACTCGCCGTGACAGGCCATGGCGATGACGAAGAAGCACAATTGATGACCGCCGAGCGTCAGAAGCAGATTCTGTTCGCCGCCGAAGGCCAGCAGGAAGACCACGCCCGCGATCGCGACCGGCTGGAGCATCAGCATCCATTTGTGCGGCAGCAGCGGCCGCGACTGGAACACCACCACCCAGGTGAGCAAGTACAGCGACAGCGGCAGAACCCACAGAAGCGGCGCCGCCGCGACGTCGGTGGAGATGTGCGCGGTGACGGCTATGAGCAGGCCCGACGGCACCGCAGCGAGGAAGATCCAGCGCAGCCGCGTCACGAGGCCGGGTGCCGGCGCATTGATCTCCTCGGTTCGCGCATCGACCACCGCCAGTTTTGGCGAGCGTAGCAACAGCACGCCGCAGGCGGCGATCAGGACGATCAGGAGGCCATAGCCGCCGGTCCAGAAGCGGTTCTGCGTGTGCAGCGTGAACACCGGTTCCAGCAGGAACGGATAGGACAACAGCGCGAGAAAGCTGCCGATGTTGGAGGACGCATAGAGGAAATAGGGATCGTGCCCGGCGGGATGGCCGGTGCGGACGAACCAGGCTTGCAGCAGCGGATTGTTGGCGGCGAGCGCGAAGAACGGCAGCCCGATCGAGACCACGAACAGGCCGAGCAGCCAGACCGCATAGCCCGACGCGGGCGGCTCGCCATAGGCGGTGGCAATGCCGAGCGGCAGCGTGGCGAAGGCCAGCACCAGCAACACCAGATGCACCGCCACCGGAACGATCCGGTTCCTCACCTGCATCAAGAGATGCGCATAAGCGTAGCCGGCCAGCAGCAACGACTGGAAGAACACCATCGCAACCGACCACACCGCCGGCGAGCCGCCGAGCCGCGGCAGCACCATCTTCGTGAACAGCGGCTGCACCGAGAACAGGAGCAGTGCGCTGACGAAGATCGCAGCGGTGTAGACCGCCAGCAACAGCCGGTTGCGCGACGACGACGGCTGCTCCGTGGCGGCGGGTTGCACGATCGAATCCATGGAATCTCCGGCTAAACTCCGGCGGGCGCCGGGCGCGCGCAATGGAGCACACCACGCCTGAACGGGCAATAAATGGTCTCGTGATGTTGCAGCGAGGAATGCTTGATATAGAGATGTCATTCCGGGGCGATGCGAAGCATCGAACCCGGAACCTCGAGATTCCGGGCTCGCGCTTCGCGCGCCCCGGAATGACGCCAGGGAAATCATGACCGAAACCGACGTCGTCATCATCGGCGCTGGCCATAACGGCCTCACCTGCGCGGCCTATCTCGCGATGGCGGGCTTGCGCGTGCGCGTGGTCGAGCGTCGCAAGGTGGTCGGCGGCGCGGCGGTCACGGAGGAGTTTCACCCGGGTTTCCGCAATTCTGTCGCAGCCTACACCGTGAGCCTGCTCAATCCGCAGGTGATCCGCGACCTCAAGCTTGCCGAGCAGGGCCTGCGCATCGTCGAACGGCGGGCGCAGAATTTCCTGCCCGCGCCGGACGGCAGCTATCTGCTCACCGGCGAGGGACGGACGAAAGCGTCAGTCGCGCGGCTGAGCGCGCGTGATGCGGATGCACTCGACGGCTTCTCGCGCGAACTGGAAGACATCGCCGACGTGCTGCGCCAATTCGTGCTGCGCGCACCGCCGAACCTGCTCGACGGTTTTGGCACGAACGCGATCCGCGAAGCCGTGAACGCATTGCAGAGCGCCAACATCCTGCGAGGCCTGACGCTGGAGCAAAGCCGCAGCCTGCTCGATCTCTTCACCCGCTCGGCCGGCGAGATGCTGGACGAGCGGTTCGAGCATGATCTCGTCAAGGCGCTGTTCGGCTTCGATGCCATCGTCGGCAATTACGCCAGCCCCTACGCCGCCGGCTCGGCCTATGTGATGCTGCATCACGCCTTCGGCGAGGTGAACGGCAAGAAGGGCGTCTGGGGTCACGCCATCGGCGGCATGGGCGCGATCACCCAGGCGATGGCGCGGGCCGCGCAGGGCCGCGGCGTCGCGATCGACACGGACGCCGGCGTGCGCGAGGTGATCGTCGAACGCGACCGTGCCGTCGGCGTCGTGCTGGAGAACGGCGCGACGATCCGCGCGAAATATGTCGCGGCCAACGTCAATCCAAAGCTGCTCTATACGCGGCTGATCGCGGCCGACGCCCTGCCCCAGGACTTCCTCGCCCGCATCCGGCACTGGAAGAACGGCTCCGGCACCTTCCGCATGAACGTGGCGCTGGACCGCCTGCCCTCCTTCACGGCGCTGCCGGATGACGGCGATCACCTCACCTCGGGCATCATCCTGGCGCCGAGCCTCGGCTACATGGACCGCGCCTATCTCGATGCGCGCGCGCACGGCTGGAGCCGAGAGCCCGTGGTCGAGATGCTGATCCCCTCCACGCTCGACGACACGCTGGCGCCCGCAGGCAAGCATGTCGCGAGCCTGTTCTGCCAGCACGTCGCGCCGGAGCTGCCTGAAGGAAAATCCTGGGACGACCATCGCGACGAGGCCGCCGATCTCATGATCGCGACGGTGGACAAATATGCCCCGGGTTTTGCGTCAAGCGTGCTCGGCCGCCAGATCCTCTCCCCGCTCGATCTCGAACGGCAGTTCGGCCTCCTCGGCGGCGACATCTTCCACGGCGCGCTGACGCTGAACCAGCTGTTCTCGGCCCGGCCGATGCTGGGCCATGCCGATTATCGCGGCCCGCTGAAGGGCCTCTATCACTGCGGCTCCGGCGCCCATCCCGGCGGCGGCGTCACCGGAGCTCCCGGCCACAATGCGGCGCAGGTGATCTTGAGGGATCACCGCTCGCTGTTCGGAAGCCGTGGATAGGTCTGTGGACGGGCTGTGGCCAGGCTGTTGGCAGGTGTGTGCCCAGGAAGAGGATGGCGGCACCAGACCATCGGGACAAGTCTGGGGACAGGCGGTGGAAAACCGCCGCGCAATGACGGGAGGAGCCGGTGGATAACGTTCTGGCAAATGGCGGACAACCGGTGGATACCGGCCGGGAATCGCACCCGGGAAAATGACTTCGCCCGCCGGGAGCAATTCCCGTGCGGGCGTTAGTCAGACATGGCCTACGAAGAAAGGTAGCCCCCGCTGGAAATGGGAGGCGGAAATTACTTCAAGGAGGTGCTAATCGAAGTGAACTTTTCGTTCATCGTGGTGCCCAGGCCGTTCACCACGGTGATGATCGCCAGCGCGATACCGGCCGCGATAAGGCCGTACTCGATTGCGGTCGCACCGGACTCATCGGACCAGAACTTCAAAATCATGCGCGTCAAGACTCGCCTCCATTTCTATCTCAAGCTGCGTTGGTTGGCCCCAACATCCGGAAATCTACGGGATGCGACCTTCGGGCGGGTTAATCGCGGAACTGCAAGTTGTGCCAAAAATTGGGAACAAAAGTTCCAAAAATTGAACCCGACGGAACCCTAAGATGCAGCTTTCCCCCACCCATCGCGCCAGCTTTTCGATCGGCAGCGAGGCCGCTGCCCGGCGTGTCGTCGACGTGCTCACCGAGGTGTTCTTCGAGGGCGATGCGGCGGTCGCCGCGTTCGAGCGGCCGGACGGACAATGGGACGTCACGCTGCATTTTGCGGATGCGCCCGACCAGGCCTGGCTGCGCGAACTCGTTGTAAATTCGGCAGGAAATGACATCGCCGACACGCTTGCCTTCGATACCATCGAGGCCAAGGACTGGGTCAAGGCCAGCCTGGAAGATCTCGTCCCGGTGCCGGCCGGACGCTTCGTCGTGCACGGCAGCCATGACCGCGACCGCGTCGCGCCGAACAAGCTCAAGATCGAGATCGAGGCGGCGCTCGCCTTCGGCACCGGCCATCACGGCACCACGCGCGGCTGTTTACTCCTGCTTGACCATGTCCTGAAGAGTTCCCGTCCGAGCAACGTGCTCGACCTCGGCACCGGGACCGGCGTGCTGGCGATCGCGGCCGCGAAGGCGCTGCATCGCGCCGTGCTTGCCTCCGACATCGACCCACCCTCTGTGCGGGTCGCGGCCGAGAACGGCCGGCTGAACGAAGTCGGTCACCATGTGCGGGTGATCCGCGCCACCGGCTTCGCCGCGCCGGATTTTTCCCGGGCCGGCCCGTTCGACCTGGTGCTGGCCAACATCCTTGCCAATCCGCTGCGGCACCTGGCGAGCCCGATGGCGCGGCACCTTGCGCCGGGGGCGCGCGTCATCCTCTCCGGGCTACTGACGCACCAGGCCCCCGCCGTGGTCGCCGCCTATCGCGCACGCGGCCTCGTGCCGCTGCGGCATTTGCGGATCGAGGGGTGGAGCAGCCTGTTGCTGCGGAAGGTGGGGTGAACTGATCGGTCTTTTCCCTTCTCCCCTTGTGGGAGAAGGTGGCGCGAAGCGCCGGATGAGGGGTTGTCGCCACAAACCCGAAAGCATCGAATGCCGCGAGAGACCCCTCACCCGTCTCGCCGCTTCGCGGCGATCCACCCTCTCCCACAAGGGGAGAGGGGAAACGCCCGTATGCGGGCTGGCTACTCCGCCGGCTTCTCGTCCCGGCGCATTGCGCGCTCGGCCTGCAAGGTGCGCCTGGCGCGCCGCTCGGCGATACGGTCGATCATCTGGCTGATGAGACCGCGCGGCTTCTTCGGTGTCGTTGCGGCCGGGGCCCGGCGGGCCGGCGGCGAAATCTTCTCAAACGTGAACGCTGGCATCGTGTGTCCCCTCGCCGTTGAGTAGAAACACTTGCTCGAATTTCCCTGTTATCCGGACGGAGCTCAAAGGCTGCATCCCTTTACTCCAGTCGACTCAAGCGGAACTTTTTCAAGCACAGTCCATGCCAGATGCGCCGCGAATGCGTCCACATTGCGGACTGACCCCCATGATCCTAAAGTGATCCACCATGTTCGAAGCACACTTCCAGACATTCGAGGAGCCCGAGGCCGGCGTCGCATTGACGGCGCGCCTTGCCGCGCTCCGCGAAGAACTCGCCCGCCGCAAGCTGACCGGATTCGTCATTCCGCGCGCCGACCAGCAGCAGAATGAATATGTGGCGCCCTCGGAAGAGCGGCTCGCCTGGCTGACCGGCTTTACCGGATCGGCGGGCCTGGCGGTGGTGCTGGCCCACGAGGCCGCATTGTTCGTCGACGGCCGCTACACGATCCAGGCGGCCAAGCAGGTCGATGCAAAGGCCTGGGCGGTGGAATCGCTGATCGACCCTCCGCCGGAGAGCTGGGTGTCGGCGCATCTGAAAGCCGGCGACCGCCTCGGATTTGATCCCTGGTTGCACACTTCTACGGCAGCCGAGCGCCTCGCCGCCGCCTGCACCAAGGCCGGCGCCGAGCTGGTGGCGGTGGACAGCAATCCGGTGGACGCGGTCTGGCACGACCGGCCGCAGCCGCCGCTTGCTCCCGTCGCCGTGCACGGAACGCAACACGCCGGCCTCGGCGAGGCCGAGAAGCTGGCGCAGATCAAAAGCGAGATCGCCAAGCTCGGCACTGATGCGCTGGTGCTGTCGGACAGCCATGCGGTGGCCTGGACTTTCAACATCCGCGGCGCCGACGTTGCGCATACCCCGCTGCCGCTGTCCTACGCGCTGGTGCCGAAGGACGGCCGGCCGACCATCTTTATCGACCACCGCAAGCTTTCCAACCTGACGCGCGACCATCTCGAGCAATCGGCCGACGTGCGCGAGCCCGATGCGATGGCGCCGACGCTGATGGCGCTGGCCAAGAGCGGCGCCGCGATCGCGCTCGACAGTGCCACCGCGGCCGATGCGCTGAGCCGGCTGATCGCCGGCGCCGGCGGCAAGCCGGTGCGCGGCAGCGATCCGATTGCGCTGCTCAAGGCGGTCAAGAACGCGACCGAGATCAAGGGCACGCAGACGGCGCATCGCCGCGATGCCGTGGCGCTGGCGCGCTTCCTCGCCTGGGTCGATCGCGAAGCGCCCAGCGGCAAGCTCACCGAGATCGACGCAGTGGAAGCGCTGGAGACGTTCCGCCGCGACACCGGCGCGCTGAAGGACGTGTCGTTCCCGACCATATCGGGCACCGGCCCGAACGGCGCCATCGTGCACTACCGCGTCACCCGCAAGAGCAACCGGCGCATCGCGCCCGGCGACCTGCTGCTGATCGATTCCGGTGCGCAATATGAAGACGGCACCACCGACGTGACGCGCACCATGGCGGTCGGCGAGCCCACCGGCGAGATGCGCGACCGCTTCACCCGCGTGCTGCGCGGCCATATCGCGATCGCGCGCGCGATCTTCCCCGACGGCACCAATGGCGCTCAGCTCGACACGCTGGCGCGGCAATATCTCTGGGCCGCCGGCGTCGATTTCGAGCACGGCACCGGCCATGGCGTCGGCAGCTATCTCAGCGTCCACGAAGGGCCGGCGCGGATCTCGAAGCTCGGCACCACGCCGCTGAAGCGCGGCATGATCCTCTCCAACGAGCCCGGTTACTACAAGACCGACGGCTTCGGCATCCGCATCGAGAACCTCGAGCTCGTGGTCGCCGCCGACATCAAGGGCGCCGAGAAGCCGATGAACGCGTTCGAGACGCTGACCCTGGCGCCGATCGACAGACGGCTGATCGATGTCGCCATGCTGAACCGCGACGAGCTCGACTGGCTCAATGCCTACCACGCGCGTGTGAGGGCCGAGGTAGGGCCGGCGCTGGACGAGACAACGAAAGCGTGGCTCGATCAGGCGACGGCGGAGCTGAAGGCGTAAGCTCGCCATTCCGAGGCGCATGGCACTACGCGATTTGTGCAACGCTGCTTGCCCCATCGCTGTCATGCCCCGCCACCGGGTCTCGCCTTTGGCGAGCCCGATGACAGGCTCCGGCGGGGCATCCAGTATTCCAGAGACAGCAAACGTACACGGAGAAGCCGCGGCGTACTGGATTCCCCGCCTTCGCGGGGAATGACAGTGGAGACGTAGCACGAGCAACGCGCCCAATCGATCGCCATCGCGCTGTTATTATAACCGTCCCGGAATCGGTATGGCCGCATTCCGAAACGCCGATATCCGTCTTGCGCGAGCACGCTACAGTCCGATTCGAACTTGTCAGAGACGGACACGCATGCACGGCATGATCAGCAGGCCGCCGGAAGCGGCAATGAAGACCATCGCGACCTCGCGCGTGGTGTTGCTGCTGCTCGTCGTCATGACCGGGATTGCGCCGATCTCGCTCTACATGCTGGTTCCGGCGCTCCCGGTGCTGGCGACGAACTTCGGCAGCGACATCTCGGTCGCGCAGATGACGGTGTCGCTCTTCATGGTCGGCATCGCCTGCTCGCAGCTGATCATGGGCCCGCTGTCGGACAAGTTCGGGCGGCGCCCGGTGCTGCTCGCAGGGCTCGCGCTGATGGTGGCGGCGAGCATTGCCTGCATCTTCGCGCAGAACCTGCCGCAACTGATCGCCGCACGCTTCTTCCAGGCGCTCGGCGGCGCCACCGGCATGGTGGTGAGCCGCGCCATCATCCGCGACATCTACGAGCGCCAGCGCGTCGCCTCCATGATCAGCCTCGTCGTCGCGGCCCTGATGATCGGACAGATGCTGTCGCCGCTCACCGGCGGCCTGATCGAGACCGCGTTCGGCTGGCGCGCAATCTTCTACGCCATCACCATCGGCGCAGTTGCGGTCGCCGTCGGCATCGCCGTGGCGCTGCCGGAAACGCGTCGCACTCGCGCCGCCGGCAGCGGCTTTCGCGCCGACATCGGCACCCTGATCAGGAACCGTGCCTTCGTCGGCTACGTGATGTGTCAGGTGCTGGCCTCGCAAATCATCTTCACCTTCGCCGGCGGCGGTCCTTACATCGTGGTGACACAGATGGGCCGCAGCAGCGCCGAATACGGCGCGTGGTTTGCGACATCAGGCTTTGCGTATCTCGTCGGCAATCTGCTCTGCGTGCGCTTTGCGCCGCGCCACTCACTGGCAAAGCTGATCTGGTTCGGGCTCGGCCTTCAGCTCGGCGGCAGCCTTTTGAACCTGTTCTGGAGTTTTGCCGGCTGGAATGAAGCGCCCGCGTGGCTGTTCGGCACGCAGATGATCGTGATGGCGGGCAATGCCTTCGTGATGGCGAATTCCGCCGCCGGCGCGATCAGCATCCGCCCTGAAGCGGCCGGCACCGCGTCGGGCGCGATGGGCTTCCTCCAGCAGGGCATCGGCGCGCTGATGTCGCAATTCGGCGCCTATCTCGGCGGCCACTCCTCGACGACGCTGCCGCTGACCTCCGCCGTGCTAGCGATCTCGCTGCTCTGCACCTGCATGATGATCTTCGTCGTCCCCCGCCGCGAGATCGTGGTGAGCGAGACGCTGATCGAGCAGGCGGAGGAGGAAGAGAGCGGGATGATGTAGAGGGCGCTGAGCGCGACTGCCGTTGCAACACCCTCGGTGTCATCCCCCGCGAAGGCGGGGGATCCAGTATTCCAGAGACGGTGCAGGGACACGGAGAGGCTGCGGCGTACTGGATCGCCCGCCTGCGCGGGCGATGACAGCGGAGCAGGAGGACAGGAAGGCGCCCACCTCACTCCCCGATCAGCTTCAGCCACTCGTCTTCGGTCAGCACCTTGACGCCGTGCTTGTTGGCCTCGGCGAGCTTCGAGCCAGCGCCCGGGCCGGCGATGACGAGATCGGTCTTCTTCGACACCGAGCCCGACACCTTCGCCCCTAGACGCTCGGCGGTGGCCTTGGCTTCATCCCGTGTCATCTTCTCCAGCGAGCCCGTGAACACAACGGTCTTGCCGGCGACGGCCGAATTGCTCTTCGGCCTCTCGGCGTCGACGATCTCGACTTCCCTGGTCAGGCGCTCGACGATGCCGCGGTTGTGGCTCTCGCCGAAATAATCGGCGATGCTCTTGATCACGGTGTCGCCGATCTGGTCGAGCGCGTCCATGTCCGCCATCGCCTCCTCGTCGCCCTTGGCGACCTTGAGGCAGGCGTCGTGGAACGCGTCCCAGGAGCCGTAGCCGCGTGCCAGCGCCAGCGCGGTGGTCTCGCCGACATGGCGCATGCCGAGCGCATAGACGAAGCGCTCCAGCGCGATCTTGCGCCGGCTCTCGATGGCGGCGAAGAGGTTGCGCACGGAGGTGGCGCCGTAACCCTCGATCTCCTCGAGCTTGAGTTTCGAGTTGCGCTTCTCCAGCGTGAAGATGTCGGCGGGCTCTTTCACAAAACCTTCGTCGAAGAAGTACTGGAGCTGCTTCTCGCCGAGGCCGTCGATGTCGAAGGCGCGCCGCGACACGAACAGTTTGAGGTGCTCGATCTTCTGATAGGGGCAGGCGAACTCGCCGGTGCAGCGGGCGCGCGAGCCCTCTTCGCCGGCCGCCGTCTCCTCGCGCGTGACGTCGGTGTGCAGCGGGCACGGGCACTTCGTCGGGAAGTGGAATTCCTTGGCATTCTTCGGCCGCTTGTCGAGGACGACGTCGACCACCTGCGGGATGACGTCGCCGGCGCGCTGGATCACGACGGTATCGCCGATCCTGATGTCGCGGCCCTCGCGCAGCACCTCGCCCTTGTTGCCGATGCCCTTGATGTAGTCCTCGTTGTGCAGCGTGACGTTCTGCACGATCACGCCGCCGACGCCGACCGGCTCGAGCTTGCCGACCGGCGTGAACGAGCCGGTGCGGCCGACCTGGATCTCGATGTCGCGCAGCACCGTCATGGCGCGCTCGGCCGGGAATTTGTGCGCGATGCCCCAGCGCGGCGTGCGCGAGACGAAGCCGAGCCGCTCCTGCCAGTCGATGCGGTCGACCTTGTAGACGACGCCGTCGATGTCGTAGTCGAGCTCGGCGCGCTCCTCCTCGATTCTTTGATGGAACGCGATCAGCTCCTCGACCGAGTGACACAGCCTGGTCAGCGGATTGGTCTTGAAGCCGCAGCGCTCGAACCAGTGGATCATGCCGCTCTGCGTCTCCTCCGGCATCGCGCTCATCTCGCCCCAGGCGTAGGCGAAGAAGCCGAGGGGGCGCGAGGCGGTGATGGTCGGATCCTTCTGGCGGAGCGAGCCGGCGGCCGAGTTGCGCGGATTGGCGAAGATGGTGCTGCCTTCGGCCTTCTGCCGCTCGTTGAGCGCGAGGAAGGCCTTCTTGGTCATGTAGACCTCGCCGCGCACCTCGCAGATGTCGGGAATATTGCGCCCCTTGAGCTTTTGCGGGACGTCTTCGAGCGTGCGGATGTTGGCGGTAACGTCCTCGCCCTCCGCACCGTCACCGCGCGTCGCGGCGGTGACGAGCTCGCCGCCCTCATAGCGCAGCGACATCGAGAGACCGTCGATCTTCGGCTCGGCGGAGAAGTCGATCTTGTCGTCGTCGAGCTTCAGGAAGCGGACAATGCGGCCGACGAAGTCGCGCACGTCCTCTTCGGCAAAGGCGTTGTCGAGCGACAGCATGGGAAGGGAATGCCGCACCTTCCTGAAGCGGCCTGACGGCGCCGCGCCGACCTTCTGCGAGGGCGATTCCACGCTGACGAATTCCGGAAAGCGTTTTTCGATCGCATTGAAGCGCTGGCGCAGCGCGTCGTATTCGGCGTCGGTGACGGTGGGCGCGTCATCCTGATAATAGCGCTTGTCATGCTCTTCGAGCTCGAGCGCGAGCCGCATGAGCTCGACCTTGGCCTGCGCCTTGGTGAGCTCGGCGACGTCACGGAGCGGTTTGGATTTTGCTGCTCTTGCCATGATGCTTGGATACGACGGAGCGGGCGGGAGGGTAAAGATGGGCGGAGGTCTTGTTCCCCGGACGCAGTGCAGCGCTTCTTCAGCGGTGCACTGCAGAGCCGGGGCCCATGCGGCGGCATTCTGGGTCCCGGCTCGCGCTGCGCGCGTCCGGGACACGAGGCTTAAGCCGTCGCCGCCTTGAGCAGCCGGTCTGCGGCCGCCCTCGCCTCGGCGGTGATCTCGGCGCCGGCGAGCATGCGCGCGATCTCCTCGCGGCGGTGGTCGGCGGCCAGCGCATTGACCCGGGTGGCGACGCGCTTGCCCTTGTCGAGGGCGTCCTTGGAGATGAGCAAATGCTGGCCGGCCCGCGCGGCGACCTGCGGGGCGTGGGTCACGGCCATCACCTGCACCTTGCCGGCAAGCCGCGCCAGGCGCCCGCCGATGGCGTCGGCCACTGCGCCGCCGACGCCGGTGTCGATCTCGTCGAACACGAGAGTCGGCGCCGAGCCGCGGTCGGACAGCACGACCTTGAGCGCCAGGAGAAAGCGCGACAGCTCGCCGCCGGAGGCGACCTTCATCAGCGGGCCCGGCTTGGTGCCCGGATTGGTCTGCACCCAGAACTCGACGCGGTCGATGCCTTGCGGCCCCGGCGCGGCCTCGTCGGTTTCGACCTGGGTCATGAATTTCGCGCGCTCGAGCTTGAGCGGGGCAAGCTCCGCATTGACGGACTTGTTGAGCTTCTCGGCCGATTTCTGCCGCGCCATCGACAGTTTCTTCGCGGCAGCGGCATAACGCGCATCGGCCTCGATCGCAGCCTGCTCCAGCTTCTTCAGCCGCGAGGCGCCGGCATCGATCAGCACGACGTCGGCGGCGTATCTGGCGGCGAGCGCGGCGAGCCCGTCGACCGGCGTCGAATATTTGCGCGAGGCGGCGCGCAGGGCGAACAGGCGCTCTTCGATGCGTTCGAGCTCGGCCGGATCGAAGTCGGTTGCGGCCAGCGCCGCCTGAAGATGCTGGTCGGCTTCCTCCAGCGCGTTGATCGCGGCGTCGATCGCCTTGACCGCGGGCTCGACCAGCGCCGGCGAATTGACGCCGCGGCGCTCCAGCCGGCGTACCGCGGCCGACAGCGCCGCGACCGGCGAGTGGTTGCCGCCGACCGCCTCCTGCGCTTCGCGCAGGTCGGAGGCGATCTTCTCGCCCTGCATCATCGTGGTCCGGCGGGACGCCAGCGAGGTCTCCTCACCGTCCTTGGGGGCGAGCTGCTTCAGCTCGCCGGAGGCGTGGCGCAGATAGTCGGCCTCGCGCGCGGCCCGCTCCATGCCGGCGCGATGCTCCTCCAGCTCGGTGTTGGCGGTGCGGCGCGCCTCCCAAAGCGACTCAACGACTGCAACGTCCTTCTCGAGGCCGGCAAAGGCATCGAGCAGGCGGCGGTGAGTGGCGGCATCGACCAGCGCACGCTCGTCATGCTGGCCGTGGATCTCGACCAGGGCGGCGCCGACCGCCTTCAGCGTCTGCACGCTGATCGACTGGTCGTTGATGAAGGCGCGGGTGCGGCCGTCGGCGAGCTGGACGCGGCGGAGAATCATCTCGCCGGTGTCGTCGAGGCCGTTCTCGGCGAGGATCTTCGTCGCGGGGTGATTCTTGGGGATATCGAAGACGGCCGTGACCTGCCCCTGCTCCGCGCCGTGGCGCACGAGGCCCGCGTCGCCGCGGCCGCCGAGCGCCAGCGCAAAGGCATCGAGCAGGATGGATTTGCCCGCACCGGTCTCGCCGGTCAAAACCGCGAGGCCCGTTGCGAATTCGATATCGAGCCGTTCGATCAGGACGATGTCACGGATCGACAGACGCGCGAGCATGGAACCAAATTTCCTAGCCGAGACCCATCTTCTTGAAGGTCTTGCTGATCCAGGACCCCTGATTCTCGCTCGGTTCGAGACCGCCGGATTTTACAAGATTATAGGCGTCCTTGTACCAGCGGCTGTCAGGAAAATTGTGGCCAAGTACGGCCGCCGCCGTTTGCGCCTCGCCGACGATGCCGATCGCCATATAGGCCTCGGTGAGCCGGTAGAGCGCCTCCTCAACATGGCGAGTGGTCTGGTACTGCGTGACCACGGCCTTGTAGCGGTTGATCGCGGCCGTGTAGTCGCGCTTTTGCGCGTAATAGCGGCCGACGTTCATTTCCTTGCCGGCGAGCTGGTCGCGCGCGCCCTCGATCTTGGCCTTGGCGGAGGTCGCGTATTCGGACGTCGGATATTTGCGGACCACCTCTTCCAGCGAGGCGATCGCCTTCTCGGTACGGGTCTGATCGCGGCTGATGTCCGGAATCTGGTCGTAATGCGAGGCGGCAATCAGGTATTGCGCATAGGCCGCGTCCGGGCTGCCGGGATGCAGCGTGACGTAGCGGGTGGCGGCGCCGATGCAGCTGTCATAGTCGCCGCCCTGGTAGGACGCATAGGCCGACATCAGCAGCGACTTGCGGGCCCAGTCGGAATAAGGATGCTGGCGGTCGACCTCTTCGAACTTCTTGTTCGCCGCCTTCATGTCCTTCTTCTCGTTCATGAGGTACAGGCCCTCATTGTAGATCTTGTCGGCGGGCTCCTCGACGAAGGTGTCGTCCTTGGCGGTGAACTTGTCCCAGAGCGCGCCGGTGCCGCAGCCGGCCAGCGGCAGCGCGAGCATGATGAAGGCAGCGGCCTGAAGCAGCCCGCGGGCGAGAGGCGAGATCAAGGGATATCCGCGCGTCATACGCTGTGCCGACATGAGTTTAAGCCCTGACGCCCTGTGATGCGGTGCCCGCCAGCCCACGAACCTCGTCATGGGCGCGAATGTAGCCGTGGTGCCTGCCGTGCGACCACGCCGATGTATCCGAAAAACGATCGCTAACCAACCGTATGGGCAGGCATTTCGCCCGGATTAAGGCGAACGTGCCGCAATGCTAGTCGATCATGGTTACCAGGAGTTTCCCGGGGACAACCGGCGCCAGACGCCCACGGCCACAGGTCTCTTCAGGACACGTCCGGCCCGTAGGCCGCGGCGATCCGGCCGCCGACGATACCGCGACCGGTTTCGACCACGGGACGCGTGGTGCGGCGCACCGCCTCGCCCTCGACCACCCGCCAGGCGGAACGGTCGGCAAGCAGCGCGGTCAGGACGGCGTGGTTGAGCTTGTGGCCGCCGCGCACCGAGCGGTAGGCGCCAAGCAGCGGCAGGCCGGCCAGCGCGAGGTCGCCGATCACGTCCAGCACCTTGTGGCGGGCACATTCGTCGGCGTAGCGCAGGCCCTCGGTGTTGAGCAGCCGCTCGTCGTCGAACACGACGGTGTTGTCGAAGGAGGCGCCGAGCGCATAGCCCGCGCCCCAGAGCCGGGCGACGTCGCACATCAGACCGAAAGTCCGGGCGCGGCCGACTTCGCGGCGGAAACGTTCCGGGCTGAGGTCGAAGGCGTAGCTCTGCCGGCCGATGACGGGATTGGTGAAGTCGATCTCGACCTCGACGCGGAACCCGTTGGCGTGGGGCCGCATCTCGCCGAAGGAGTCGCCGATCTTGACCGAGATCGGCTTCAAAACCTGGATGAAGCGGCGCTGCGCCGGCTGGGTGACGATGCCGGCCTGGTCGATCGCCGCAATGAAGGCCGCAGCGCTGCCGTCCATGATCGGCACTTCCGGCCCGTCGATCTCGATCGTGGCGTTGTCAACGCCCATGCCCCGCAGCGCAGCAAGCACGTGCTCGGCGGTGGAGACCAGCGGACCATTACGATCGCCAAGGACGGTGGCGAGATCGGTCGCGATCACCTGCTCGGCGGTCGCCTGAACTTCGCGGTCACTTCCCTCAAGGCCGGTGCGGACAAAAACAAAACCTGCATCGACGGGCGCAGGTCCAAGCGTGAGGTTGACGGGAAGACCGGAATGAACGCCGACGCCGACCACGGTGGCTTGCGCACTAAGCGTTGTTTGCCGGCTAAATTTCATCAGGAACCCGCCCCACTACGACCCACTGCGACTTATACTCGACCCGAACGACCGGCCAAGCCCGCCGTCCGAATCCGTATCCCCAAGTCACGTCAAACCATAGTCACTGCCCCAAACAGCGCCAACTCACGCTTTTTTACCGATTGTTACCCCAAACCTGCCGTATTCGCGCCAAGGCTTAACCAAATTGCGCCGAGGTTTTGGGCCGCTGCCGGCGGTTTTACTGAACCACCGAATACGTAATTAATGATTTAAAATCAGTTGCTTGGCCATGCAGCCCAGGCATGCCCGGTCAAAAAGGAAAGGTCCCGGCAAGCTTCCCGCCGGGACCTTTTTTCGTCTGCCTTATTGTAACAATCCTCAGGTCGCCTGCCGCCGCAGGAAGGCCGGGATATCAAGATGGTCGTCTCCCTGTGGCGCCGGCGCAACAGGCGCGGAACGGCCATGCATGTCGAGGCCCTGCGGCGCGGGACGGCGGGCATACTCCGATACCGGCTCGCTGGCCGCGATCTGTTGCGCCACGCTCTTCTGCGCACGGCGGTCCGGCAGCGGCGGCATCGCGGGACCAGTGGTGCGGGCGGCAACCGGCGGCTCACTCTCCTCGTCGCGGCGGCCAAGGCCGACATTGGCGAGGCGCTGGAGCAGCGACAGGCGGGTCTTCTGCGGGGTCTCTTCTTCAACCTCGCCGCGGGCCTGACGAATCTCGGCCTGGGCCGGCATCGGCAGTTCGTCGAGGCGCGGCATCCGCGGCGCGCGCACCGGCGCACGCTCGGCCTGCGGCGGGATGAAGTTTTCGGGCGTCATCGGCTCCTGCATCGCGACCGGGGCCATGTCGGGCTCCGGGAACAAGGTCGGCTTCTGCGCGATCGGGCGCACGGTGACGTCGCCGTAGGTCTGCATCGGCGCGGGCGCCTGCGGGACGTCGGCAACGGCAGCCGCGATGGCGGCGAGCGCAGCGCGCTCGACGTTCGGACGCGGCGCCATCGGGGCGCCAGCGACCGGCGCGGAGGCAGACGCCGGGACCTGCGTTTCCAGCTTCTGGGCACGTTCGGCCAGGCGCTGGTTGTCGGCACGCAGACGCGCGGTCAGATCGGCGAGACGGCTCTCGGCCACGGCGGCCGGAGCTGCGGGAGCCTGCTGCACCTGCGGCGCTGCGTTCGCAACCGGGGCGCTGGTGGCCTGGCTGTTGCGGGCGATCGTGGCCTGCTCGATGCCGGTGGCGACGACGGAAACGCGAATCAGGCCATCGAGCGCTTCGTCGAAGGTGGCGCCGACGATGATGTTGGCGTCCTGGTCGACTTCCTCGCGGATGCGGGTCGCGGCTTCGTCGACCTCGAACAGCGTGAGGTCCTTGCCGCCGGTGATGGAGATGAGAAGGCCCTTGGCGCCCTTCATCGAGCTGTCGTCGATCAGCGGGTTGGCGATCGCAGCTTCAGCGGCGGTCAGCGCGCGCTTGTCGCCGGAGGCCTCGCCGGTGCCCATCATCGCCTTGCCCATTTCGCGCATGACGGCGCGGACGTCGGCGAAGTCGAGGTTGATCAGGCCTTCCTTGACCATCAGGTCGGTGATGCAGGCGACGCCCGAATAGAGCACCTGGTCGGCCATCGCGAAGGCGTCGGCGAAGGTGGTCTTCTCGTTGGCGACCCGGAACAGGTTCTGGTTCGGGATGATCAGCAGCGTATCGACCACCTTGTGCAGCTCGGCGATGCCGGCTTCGGCAGTGCGCATGCGGCGGGCGCCCTCGAAGTGGAACGGCTTGGTCACGACGCCGACGGTGAGGATGCCCATGTCGCGCGCGGTCTTGGCGATGACGGGAGCAGCACCGGTGCCGGTGCCGCCGCCCATGCCGGCGGTGACGAACACCATGTTGGCGCCCGAGAGATGGTCGCGCAGCTCGTCGATCACCTCTTCCGCCGCCGCGGCGCCGACGTTCGGCTGCGAACCGGCGCCGAGACCTTGCGTGACCGCCGTGCCCATCTGCACGATGCGCTGCGCCTTCGACATCGTCAGCGCCTGCGCGTCGGTGTTGGCGACCACGAAGTCGACGCCCTGGAGGCCCGCCGTGATCATGTTGTTGACGGCGTTGCCACCGGCGCCGCCGACGCCGAACACGGTGATCCGGGGCTTCAGTTCGTGAATATCAGGAACATTGATGCTGATGGTCATGGTTGCTGCCTCTCGATCACGCGCGCGTGGGTTCGCCCCGGCCGGCGGCCGCGGGAGTTGGTGAAAATCGGGAATTACGGAAAGGAATCATCAGAAGCCCTCGCGTAGCCATCGTCCAACCTTTCCGAAATAACCGCCGGTCCCTGTCCTGGCCTGCTGCCGCGTATGCCGCGGTTCGACATGTTCCTGGTGAACATATTGCGGGTAGACGAGGAGTCCGGCCGGCACCGCGAACGCGGCGTTCTTCGCCTCGTTGGGCAGCCGGCCGAAGCCGAGCGGACGTCCGACCCGCACGGGCCGGCCGAGAATCTGAGTTCCGAGTTCGACGAGACCGGTCAGCTGCGAGGCGCCGCCGGAGAGCACGACGCGGCCGTTGGGCTCTGACGCGAAGGGCGAATCCTTGAGCCGGTCCCGGACCATTTCGAAGATTTCCTCGGCACGGTGCTTGACGATGTTGGCGATGGTGGCGCGGGAGACGATCTGCGGCAGATCCTGCTCGTCACCGGCTGTCGGCACAGACATCAGCTCACGCGAGTCCGATCCGCCGGTGATGACGGTCCCGTATAACGTCTTGATTCGCTCGGCATCGGCAATGGTCGCGGAGAGTCCGCGCGCGAGATCCATCGTGATGTGTTGCCCGCCGACCGCAAAACCGGCCGCGTGCACGAAACGGCCGCCGGCATAGACCGCCATCGTGGTGGTGCCCGCGCCCATCTCGACGACGGCCGCGCCGAGATCGGCCTCGTCGTCGGTCAGCACCGACAGGCCGGCGACATAGGGGCTCGCCGCCATGGCTTCGACATTGATGTGGCAGCGCTCCACCGCGAGCATCAGGTTCCGTGCCACGGTGGCGTCACAGGTGACGACGTTCATGTCGACACCGAACTGATGCGCGACCATGCCGCGGGGATCGCGGATGCCCTTGACGCCGTCGAGCGTGTAGCCGACCGGCAGCGCGTGCAGCACGGTGCGGCCCTCGCCGGTGGCGTGGCGCATGCCGGTCGAGGTGACGCGGCTGACGTCGGCCGGGGTCACGGCGCCGCCGCGGATGTCGGCGGCGGCTTCGACCAGCTGGCCGGAGAGCCGGCCGCCGGAGACCGACAGCAGCACGGACTCGACCCGCACCTTGGCCATTTTCTCGGCAAGCCCGACGGCCTGGCGCACCGCCTGCTCGCATTCGCCGAGATCGACCACCGCACCGGCCTTCATGCCGCGCGACTGGATCTGGCTGTAACCGATCAGTTCCACCGCGTGGGTGCGGCCGCGCAACGCATCGCTCGGCGCCGACGGCTTCAGCCGCGCGATCATGCAGGCGATCTTGCTGGTGCCGATGTCGAGGCAGGCGACGATGCCGCCGCGCTTGTGCGGCATCTGGCGCGTCTTCGGCGTCTGGGTGCGATCGAGACCGGTCATGCAGCGTCCCCGGCCTTCTTTTTCTTCTTGTCCTTGAACTGGTCTTCGCGCGCCTTGGCGGCGTCCTCGGACAGCTGCACCACCAGGCGATCGGGCAGGCGCATGTCGACGGCGACGATGTCGCGGGAGAACAGCTTGTCTTCCTTGTCGAGCCTGGACAGCATCGCAAGCGCGTTGCCGACGTCCTGCTCGGGCAGGCGGATGTCGAGGCCGTCCTTGAGCCTCAGGTTCCAGCGCCGCTCGCCGACGTAGATCGCGGCCTTGGTGATCGAGTTGACCTGCGGATAGCGCGCCAGCAGCGCGAGGAAATCACGGGCCTGCGTGTCGGCGCCCTTGCCGACCACGAGCGGCAGCGACAGGAACCGGCGCGAGACATAGGGCTCGAGCACGGCGCCGTCATCGGCGATGACGGAGAGGCGGCCGGCCTCCTGCCACAGCGCGAACGCCTTGCGCTCGGTGAGCTCGATCATGAGCTGGCCCGGATAGAGCTTCAGCACGGTCGCATCCGCGATCCAGGGATTGGCCTTGAGCTTGTCGCGCACGGCGTCGGCGTCGAGGAACAGGAGCGAGGAACGGCCGCTGACGCCGCCGATCGCGAGGATCTCGTCCTGGGTGAGCTGCTTGCGGCCGTTGATCACGACGGAGGTGATGCGGAAGCCGGCGGAATTGGCCATCGCGTTGCGGGCGTCGTTGACCGCCGTGACGAAATCCTGGAGATGGCCGCCCTTGACGATGCCGAAGCCGCAGCTTCCGATCAGCAGCAGCACGGTCATGCTGATCCCGACCCGGCGCGGCAGATAGCGCTCGACCAGCGCAACCACGCGCGGCGGCGGCTCGCGCTCGACCACGGCCTTGGCCTTCGCTTTGGTCTTGATCTTGTCCTTGGCGGCAGCGCGGACCTCGACGCGCTTGTCCTGCACCCACTCGCGCAGAAGCACGACCGCTCCGATAGCGGCCGCCTTCAGATCAGCTTGGGGCCTCAGCGATCTCAGAAGCGACCGGGTGAGGCTTCCTGCACCATCCATTGCACGAGCTCGTCAACAGTTTGCCCGCGACATCGCGCGGGTCCTGGCGAACATGACGTCTCGGACTTGCCGGGCCGGATCAGCAGACGAAGCCTCTCCCATCAAAGCGTTCGCTGGAGGTGACATCACCCGCAACAGCTCACGCGCCGGCAGCCAAAGCGCCATATGCGCCGCCAGCGTTAACCTTCGGATGTCCTGGTAAACAAAAGGTAAACTTCGTTAACGCCGGACGCTTTTTGCCCAGCCCTGTGAGGCATTTATGCCGCGATGTCCGGCATTTTACCGGATTTGGGACCCAAAACGGGCCGTTTCGCCCATTTGGCCGTTAACCAGTCCTAACTATTTCCGCACACCCCGGCCGGCGAGCTCGACCAGGCCGTGCAGGAAGTCGGGGAACGCGATGCCCTCGGCCTTCAGCGCCTTGGGGTAGAGCGAGGACTTGGTCAGCCCGGGAAGCGTGTTGGTTTCGAGATAGACGAGGCCCTTGGCCGAGACGATGAAGTCCGAGCGGGAATAGCCGGTGCAGGACATCGCCCGGTGCGCCAGCATCGCCTGCTCCTTGAGCGCGGCGGTGATCTCGGGTGCGAAACGGCCGGGGCAGATCTCCTGGGTCGTCGACAGGAGATATTTTGCGGCGTAGTCGAAATTGCCCTCGCCCGGAATGATCTCGATCGGCGGCAGCGAGACGATCGAGCCATCGGTGCGCTCCAGCACGCCGCAGGTTGCCTCGATGCCGGCGATATAAGGCTCGATCACATATTCCTCGTGCTTCGCGGCATTGCGGACGGCGACGAGGTCCTGCCTGGCGTTGACGAAGATCAGGCCGTAGCTCGACCCGTCCCGCGCCGGCTTTGCGATCAGCCGGCCGTATTCGGCGAAGGCCTCGTCGATATCGTCCAGTGCAATGTTTGCGGGCGGCGTCACGCCGCCGAGCGCGGCGAAGCGCTTCGCCGCGATCTTGTCGAAGGCGAGATGCGAGGAGGCCGAGCCCGAGCCGGTGAACGGCACGCCGCGCGCCTCGCACATCACCTGCAATTCGCCGTTCTCGGCACATCCGCCATGCAGGCCGAGCACCAGCACGCGGTTCTCCGCCTTGGCCTGGTCGAGCGCCTGCGCCAGCGGAATGCCTGATGTGCCGGGCTTGAACTCGTCTTCGAAGGGGCGAGCATGTTCGAGCAGCTGCTTCGACCGCACCACATGCACCTTGTCCTCGACGTCCCACCACCAGAGATCGGCCTCGGGCAGCGCCTGATGCAGCGCCTGGGCCGAGGCGACCGAAACCAGACGTTCCCGGTTGGAGCCGCCGAAGAGGATGGTGATGCGCATTCGTGTCCTCACATTTCGTCATTCCGGGGCGATGCGCAGCATCGAACCCGGAATCTCGAGATTCCGGGTTGCGCTTCGCGCCCCCGGAATGACTGTTAGGCGGAAACCCCGATCCGCTTGATTTCCCAGTGTAGCTCAATTCCGGAATTGGCCTTCACGCGCTCGCGCACGGTCTCGCCCAGCGTCTCGATGTCGTGCGCGGTGGCATCGCCCGTGTTGATCAGGAAATTGCAGTGCATCTCGGAGACCTGCGCGCCGCCGACGCGCAAGCCCCGGCAGCCGGCGGCGTCCACCAGCTTCCAGGCGGAATGGCCGGGCGGATTCTTGAAAGTCGATCCGCCGGTCTTTTCGCGGATCGGCTGTGCGGTCTCGCGATGGCTCTGCACCTCCGCCATGCGCGCGCGGATCGCGTCCGCATCCTTGACCTCACCGCGAAAGCGCGCAGACGTGAAGATGACGGAGGGGTCGACGCCGCTGTTGCGATAGACGAACTTCATGTCGGCATTGGAGAAGACGTGCTTGGTGCCGTCGCGGCCGACGCCTCGCGCCTCGATCAGCACGTCCTTGGTCTCGCCGCCATTGGCGCCCGCATTCATGCGCAGCGCACCGCCGATCGTGCCGGGAATGCCGAAGTAGAATTCGAGCCCGCCGATATTGGCGCCAGCCGCCACCTCCGCCACGCGCTTGTCGAGCGCAGCCGCGCCTGCGGTGACGATATCACCGCTCGCACTCGCCTCGCCAAAGGCGCGCGGCGCCAGACGTATCACCACGCCCGCAATGCCGCCGTCGCGCACGATCAGGTTGGAGCCGACGCCGACGACGTAGACCGGGATGTCGGAAGCGAGATGCGCGAGGAAATAAGCGAGATCGTCCTCGTCCGCAGGCGTGAACAGCACCTGCGCCGGACCGCCGACGCGAAACCAGGTCAGCTCGGCCAGCGACTGGTTGGCCAGCAGCCGGCCGCGCAGGTCCGGCATCGCGGCTTTGAGCGAGGGTGTGATGTCGGGGAAGCTCATGCAACTTCCTCAAGTGAGGGAAGCACACTGCTTCCGTTCCCTCCCCCCTTGCGGGGGAGGGTCAGGGAGGGGGGTAGCCCCAAGCGAGATTGGAGTTTGTGGCCACCCCTCTCCCCCACCCTCCCCCGCAAGGGGGGAGGGAGCGCGGTGTGCCGTGTGGCACCAGAGGAGTTACACAAGCGCATGCTCACCCCAGCGCCTTCAATTCGCCGGGCAGTGCATACGCCCATTGCGTGATGTTGCCGGCGCCAAGGCACACGACGAGATCGCCCGATGTCGCGAGCCCCTTGACGATGCCCGCGAGCTCCGGCGCCGCCGGCAGCGGGACCACCTCGCGGTGGCCATGGGCGCGCAGGCCGGCGACGAAATGATCGCGGTCGATGCCTTCGATCGGCGCTTCGCCGGCGGCATAGACATCGGCCACGATCACCGCGTCCGCATCGTTGAAGCAGGTGCAGAATTCCTCGAACAGCGATTGCAGGCGGGTATAGCGATGCGGCTGCACCACCGCGACGATCTTGCCGTTGGTGGATTCCCGCGCCGCCTTCAGCACTGCCGCGATCTCCACGGGATGATGGCCATAATCATCGATGACGGTGACGCCGTTCCACTCGCCGGTCTTGGTGAAGCGGCGCTTGACGCCGCCGAAGCCGGCGATCGCCCTGCGGATCGCATCGTCCATAACGCCGAGCTCGCGTGCGACGGCAATTGCGGCCGTCGCATTCGAGGCGTTGTGCCGGCCCGGCATCGGCAGCATGAGATCGGCGATCTCGTGCACGGCGCCGGTCTTGCGATCGCGGAACGCGACCTTGAATTTCGATCCGCCGCCCATCGGGGTGAGATCGACCAGTCGCGCATCGGCCTGCGGATTCTCGCCATAGGTGATGATGCGGCGATCCTCGATCTTGCCGACGAGACTTTGCACCACGGGATGATCGATGCACATCACGGCAAAGCCGTAGAACGGCAGGTTCTCCACGAAATGGCGGAAGGCGTCCTGCACCGCCTCGAAGGTCTTGAAGTGATCGAGATGCTCGGGGTCGACATTGGTGACGATCGCGACATCGGTCGGCAGTTTCAGGAATGTGCCGTCGCTCTCGTCGGCTTCCACCACCATCCAGTCGCCGGCGCCGAGACGTGCGTTGGAGCCGTAGGCGTTGATGATGCCGCCGTTGATCACGGTGGGATCGAGCCCGCCGGCATCGAGCAGCGTTGCAACCATCGTCGTCGTGGTGGTCTTGCCATGGGTGCCGGCGATCGCGACGCAGCTCTTCAGCCGCATCAGCTCGGCCAGCATCTCGGCGCGGCGCACCACGGGAATGCGCCGTTCGCGCGCCGCCATCAATTCCGGATTGTCGCGCTTGATCGCGGTGGACACGACGACGACCTCGGCGCCGTCGACATTCTCCGCCTTGTGGCCGACCGAGACCTTGGCGCCCTTCTTGCGCAGACGGTCGAGATTGTAATTGTCGGAGGCGTCCGAGCCCTGCACGGCGTAGCCGAGATTGACCAGCACCTCGGCGATCCCGCTCATGCCGATCCCGCCGATCCCGACGAAGTGGATGGGTCCGATCTCGCGCGGCAGTCTCATGCTCTATCCCGTCGTTCCGTCGTCCTGCCCGGGCTTGTCCCGGGCATCCACGAATCCCAGTGTCTTTCTTGCAAGACGTGGATGCGTAGGCACTCGGTATACCGAGTGCCGTCTCTTTTGAAAGTACCAAGTCGGATAAATCCGACTTGGTGTGACAAGCCCGGCATGACGAGTAACATTCAAAAGTCGGCCCTTTTTCGTCATTCCGGGGCGCTCGCAGCGCGAGCGAACCCGGAATCTCGAGATTCCGGATCGGTCCGCTTTGCGGCCCGTCCGGAATGACCAGTGCTAAAGGCCCGCGACCTTGACCACCAGATCGGCCAGCCGCTCGGCGGCATCGAGCCGCCCTGCCCCCTTCGCAGCCGCAGCCATGGCGGCAAGGCGCGCCGGCTCGGCGGCGAAGGCGGAGATTTCGGAAGCCAACCGATCCGAGGTGAACTCGGTCTGCGGAATGCGGATCGCGCCATCGACCTTGGCCAGCACGCCGGCATTGGCGAACTGGTCCTGGTCGATCGAGCCCGGCAGCGGCACCAGGATCGACGGCCGGCCGATGGCGGCGAGCTCGGCGACGGTGCCGGCACCGGAGCGCGACACCACCAGATGGTTGGAGGCGAGCCGCGCCGGCAGATCGGTAAAGAACGGCGCGAGCTCGGCGTTGATCTTGAGCCTGTCGTAGACGGCGCGCACGCGATTCATGTCCTCGTCGCGGACCTGCTGGGTGAGGATGAGCCGGCCCCACAGCGCAGGCTCGAGCCGCTCGATCGCGCCAGGCACGATGTCGGCCATGATACGCGCCCCCTGGCTGCCGCCGACGACGAGCAGGCGCAGCGGGCCGTTCGCCTCGGGCGCAACATATTGCACGGCGGCCGCGGCGAGGATCGCCGGTCGCATTGGCGTGCCGACGGTCGTGGTCTTGCCTGATAGTGCCGGGTCGCGATCGAGCACGCCCGGCAACGACGTCGCGATGGCGCGGACGCGGCTCGACAGAAACCGGTTGGCGCGGCCGAGCACCGCGTTGGCGTCATGGATAATGCCGGGCACGCCGGCGAACTTTGCCGCGACCAGCGGCGGCAACGTCGGATAGCCGCCGAAGCCGACGACGGCGACGGGCTTCAATCGCTTGATCAGGCGATAGGCCGACAGCGTGCCGGCGGCGAGCGTGAGACCGGCATTGGCGAGCTGGAACGGATTGCGGCCGCGCGCAGTCTCGCTCGAGACGACGTCGATCATGTCCTTGCTGAACAGCCCGCTGTAGCGCAGCGCCCGCTCGTCCGTGACGAGACGCACGCGAAAGCCGCGCCGGATCAATTCGACGCCGAGCGCCTCGGCCGGAAACAGATGGCCGCCGGTGCCGCCCGCGGCGAGAAGAATCAGGGGGGAGGTGTCCATGGTGAGGGAGTTTTACAGGGAGTTTTCGGTCATTGCGAGCGCGGCAACAGAGGTGTTCGTGCCCCGGGCGCAGCGCGCTGCTCCTCGCAGCGTGGTGCGCTGCTGAACCGGGGCCTATGCTCGCGGCATTCTGGGTCCCGGCTCTGCGCTCCGCTTCGCTTGTCCGGGACACGATGCCTGTCACGCGTAGCTGCGCATCGCCTCGGCGTGGCCGCTGGCCTCGACCTCGGTGCGCGGGCGCAGCCGCGTCAGCGCCAGCATCATGCCGACGCCATAGGCGAGCGACACGATCGAGGAACCGCCATAGGAGATGAAAGGCAGCGTCATGCCCTTGGCCGGGATGAGCTGGAGGTTGACCGACATGTTGATCGCCGCCTGCACGCCGAACAGGATCGCAAGGCCGGAGGCCGCAAAGCGCGAGAACATGTCCTCATTGGCATAGGCCCGCGACAGCGTGCGGATGACGACGAAGGCGAACAGCGCCAGCATGGCAAGGCACAGGATGATGCCGAACTCTTCCGCCGCGACCGCGAACACGAAGTCGGTATGACTGTCCGGCAGGCTGCGCTTGGCGATGCCCTCGCCCGGTCCGAGCCCGAACCAGCCGCCGTTGTAGAAGGCCTCCATGGCGGTATCGACCTGGAAGGTGTCGCCGGAGGCCGGATTCATGAAGCGCTTGATGCGGCCTGCGACGTGCGGGACGAACAGATAGGCGCTGAACAGCCCGGCGGCGCCGAGGCCGGCGAGCCCGAACACCCAGATCATGCGCATGCCCGCGATGAAGAACAGCGAACCCCACACCATCAGGATCAGCATGGTCTGGCCGAAATCCGGCTCCATCACCAGCAGCGAGACCAGCATCAGGAGCAGCACCAGCGCCATCGAGGTCGCCGGCATCTCCGGCCGTCTGGTCGATTCTGCGAACAGCCAGGCAGCGATGACGACGAAAGATGGCTTTGCGATTTCGGAAGCCTGGATGTTGACGCCGAGCAGCGTGATCCAGCGCCGCGAGCCCTTCACTTCGGGGCCGATCGCGAGCGTCACCGCGATCAGGATGATGCTGACTGCGAAGATGAGCAGCGCGCTTCGCCGGATCGCGCGCGGCGACAGGAAGGAGACGCCGAGCAGCACCAGGCAGGACGGCGCCAGGAACATCACGTGCCGGCTGAAGAAATGGAAGGGATCGAGCCCGATGCGGGTCGCAACCGGGGGGCTCGCCGCCAGCGACAGGATCACGCCGGTCAGCATCAGCGCCAGGATGGCACCCATCAGCGGCTTGTCGACGGTCCACCACCACTCGGAAAAGGGGGTGCGTTCTTCACGGGAGAGCATGGGCGGCCGCTTTCGGACAGAGGTCAGTCCATTGGTCGCCGAGGTTGGTTACCGGGGGGTTAATAGGCCGTTCAAGTTTTGAAGAGTCTCGTGCCCCGGACGCAGCGCAGCGCCCTTGCGGTGCGCTGCAGAGCCGGGGCCCATTGTGGTCCCTGGGTCCCGGCTCGCGCTGCGCGCGTCCGGGACACGAGCGTCACACCACCGGCTTCACACCCGGCAGCGCCTGCACCAGCTCGCGGAACTTGGTGCCGCGGATCTCGAAGTTGCGGTACTGGTCAAAGGAGGCGCAGGCCGGCGAGAGCAGCACGACCGCGTCCGTGAGACCCGAGGCTTCCGCGTCGCGCGCGGCGTGCTCGACGGCGACGTCGAGCGTCTGGCTGATCTCGTGCGCCACCTGCGTGCCCAGCGTGCCGGAAAATTCCTGCGCCGCTTCGCCGATCAGATAGGCCTTGCGGATGCGCGGGAAGTAGCCGGTCAGGCTGGTGATACCGCCCGCCTTGGGCTTGCCGCCGGCGATCCAGAAGATGTCGGCGAAGGACGACAGCGCATGCGCGGTGGCATCCGCGTTGGTGCCCTTGGAGTCGTTGACGAACAGCACGTTGCCACGGCGACCGACCTGCTCCATGCGATGTGCAAGGCCCGGAAAGCTGCGCAGGCCGTTCTGCAAAACATCCTGGCTGATGCCCATCGCGAGCGCGGCGGCGGCCGCGCAGGCCGCGTTCTGCGCGTTGTGCAGGCCGCGGAGCGAGCCGATGCCGCCGAGCTTGGCGACCTCGCTGCGCGCGCCGCCCGCGGTGCGCACGATGGTGCCGTGCTCGACATGGATACCGCTCGCCAGTGGATTCTTGACGGAGATGCGCACCACGTTCTTGCCGGCGCGATCGAGCCGGTCGGCGATGTCGCGGCAAAAACCGTCGTCGACGCCGACGATCGAGGTGCCGCCTGCCTGCACGCTCGCAACGAGACGCTCCTTCACCGCGGCATAGTGCGCGATGGTGCCGTGACGATCGATGTGGTCTTCGCTGACATTGAGCAAAATGCCGACGGAGGGATCGAGCGAGGGCGTGAGGTCGATCTGGTAGGACGACATCTCGATGACGTGGACGCGACCCGTGCGCGGCGGCTCCAGCGACAGGATCGCGGTGCCGATATTGCCGCCCATCTGGGTGTCGTAACCGGCGACTTTGGTGAGATGCGCGATCAGCGCCGTCGTGGTCGACTTGCCGTTGGTGCCGGTGATGGCGACGAACGGCGCATCCGGTGCGTGGCGCCGCCGCTCGCGGCAGAACAGCTCGATGTCGCCGATCACCTCAACGCCCGCCTCGCGCGCCTTCAGCACGCTCCAATGCGGCACGGGATGGGTCAGCGGCACGCCGGGCGCAAGCACCAGCGCTGCGAAATTCGTCCAGGAGACGTTGCGCAAATCCGCGGTGATGAAGCCGGCCTGCGCGGCCTTGGCGACGTTCTCGGCGTTGTCGTCGGCGGCGATCACTTCGGCGCCACCGGCTTTCAGCGCGTGGCAGGACGCGAGCCCCGAGCCGCCGAGGCCGAATACCGCGACTGTCTTGCCGGCGAAGGACGTAACCGGGATCATGATTGGGTCCCTGTCATTCCGGGGCTCGCGAAGCGAGAACTATGGTGCGCAATTGCGCACCTGAGAATCTCGAGATTCCGGGTTCTCGCTTCGCGAGCCCCGGAATGACAGCAAGATTGAATCACCGCGACCATAATCACCGCAGCTTCAGCGTCGACAGGCCGGCGAGCGCCAGCATCACCGAGATGATCCAGAATCGGATCACGATCTGCGGCTCGGTCCAGCCGAGCTGTTCGAAATGGTGGTGGATCGGCGCCATGCGGAAGATGCGTTTTCCGGTGAGCTTGAACGACACCACCTGCACGATGACGGAGACCGCTTCCAGCACGAACAGGCCGCCGATCACCGCGAGCACGATCTCGTGCTTCACCGCGACCGCGATGGCGCCCAGCATGCCGCCGAGCGCGAGCGAGCCGGTGTCGCCCATGAAGATCGAGGCCGGCGGGGCGTTGAACCAGAGGAAGCCGAGACCGGCGCCCAGCAGCGCGCCGCAGAGCACCGCGAGCTCGCCGGTGCCGGCGACATATTTGATCTGGAGATAGTCGGCGAACACGGCGTTGCCGGCGAGATAGGCGATCATCGCAAAGCTCGCGGTCGCGATCATCACGGGCACGATGGCGAGGCCGTCGAGACCATCGGTGAGGTTCACCGCATTGCCGGCGCCGACGATGACGAAGGCGCCGAACACGACGAAGAACCAGCCGAAATGCAGCACGGTGTCCTTGAGGAAGGGAATGGTCAGCGCGGTCGACGCGGGATCGCGGTTCAGCCGCACCAGCGCGTAGCAGGCCACCAGCGCGATGGCCGCCTCGATCAGCAGGCGAAGCTTGCTGCCGAACCCGGTCGTGGTCTGCTTGGTCACCTTGAGGTAGTCGTCATAGAAGCCGACGAAGCCGAAACCGAGCGTCACCGCCAGCACGATCCAGACATAGGGATTGAGCGGGTTGGCCCACAGCACCGTGCCGACCGTGAGGCCGGACAGGATCATCAGCCCGCCCATGGTGGGCGTGCCCTTCTTGGCGAGATGCGATTGCGGGCCATCGGTCCGGATCGGCTGGCCCTTGCCCTGGCGGATGCGCAAATGATCGATGATCCAGGGGCCGAACAGGAACACGAACAGCGCGCCCGTGACGACGGCGCCACCGGTGCGGAAGGTGATGTAGCGGAAGACGTTCAGGAAGGTGCGAAAGGCACCGAAGCCCGGAAATGTGTTGGAGAGCTCGATCAGCCAGTAAAACATTCAGTCGGTCCTATGGCGCCTTCGCACGGGCCTTGGTTTTGATCCTGGCCTCAGCGTGCCTCACGCGCATTCGCTGGTCTTCATCATGGGGTCGGGCGACCTCTGGGAAAGCGCTTCGCGCCGCAAAGGGTGGGATTCGGGAACAGCGCCTTCCAAGCAGTTTACGCCTTTGCCTGCAAGGCGGCCACTAGGCCCGGCACAAACTTGTTGACCCAGAACATCTTCTTGCTGCCCTTGACAACCACGACATCGCCTGCCCTCAGCAGGCTTGCGACCTCGTCCGGCTTCAGCGTGGCGGGATCGTCGTGCCAGCCCAGGCCCTTGCCGGCCGGCAGCACGTCGTAGAGGTGGCGCATCAGCGGCCCGACGCAATAGACGCCATCGATGCCTTCGAGATGCTTGGTGAGGCCGGTGTGGTAGCTTGGCGCGTCATCGCCCAGTTCCAGCATATCGCCGAGCACCGCAATGCGGCGGCCGCCGGTCACATTGCGCGCCTGGAGGCTTTGCAGCGCAGCAGCCACGCTGGCGGGATTGCCGTTGAAGCTGTCGTCGATCACGGTGACGCCGCCGACCGCCTGCTCGACGCCGCGGCCGGTCATGATGCCGACCCGATCGAGCTTGATCGCGAGCGTCGCGGCATCGAGGTTCGCCGCGCGGATCGAAGCGAGCGCGGCGAGCGCATTCTGCACGCGGTGCGGCGCGCCCGGCGTCAGGCTGAAGGCGATCTGCTTCTTGCCGATCATCGCCACGACCTGCCAGCTCTCGCCATGCGGCGCGTGCGTGACCTCGTGCACCTCGGCATGCTCGCCGAAGCGCACCACCTTGCCCTTCCATTCGGACGCCTTGAGCCCGGCGGGCAGCACCAGCACGCCATGCTCCGGCAGGCCGAGCGCGATCGAGACCTTCTCGCGCCTGATGGCCTCGAGCGAGCCGAGCTTTTCCAGATGCACCGGCTGGACGTTGACGACGAGCGCGACGGTCGGCCGCGTCAACTCGCTGAGCCGCGCGATCTCGCCTGTCTGGTTCATGCCCATCTCGACGACCCAGAGGCTGGCATCAGGCCGCGCATTGCACAGCGTCAGCGGCACACCCCAGAAATTGTTGAAGCTCGACGGGCTGGCATAGGCGTTCGGATAGGCTGCCAGAAATTCCTTGGTGCTGGTCTTGCCGGCGCTGCCGGTGAGCCCGATCACGGGTCCGTTGAAGCGCGCGCGTGCGGCGCGCGCGAGACCCCAGAGGCCGTCGATCAGCGTGTCCTTCACGACGATCTGCGGGATGCGGATGCCCGCGATCTCGTGCGGCACGATCATCGCGACCGCGCCCGAGGCTTCCGCCTTGTCGGCGAATTCCCAGCCGTCGCGCGCGCTGGCGAAGGCCGAGATGAAGCCGCCGCTCGGCGTGCCGCTGAGCGCGACGAACAGGCTGCCCAGTTTCACCAGGCGGCTGTCCTGCGTCACGAAGTCGATCGGGGTGTCCGGGAATGATCCGGCAACGCCCAGCGCGCGCGCCACCTCCGCAACCGTCCATATTGGCGCGCTCATGCAACCCTCGACGCTAGTGCGGCGGCAACCGCCTCGTGATCACTGAAGGGCAGCACCTCGCCGCCGACGATCTGCCCGGTCTCGTGGCCCTTGCCGGCGATGAGTAGCGCATCGCCCTCTTCCAGCTCCTCGATCGCGGCGCGGATCGCCGCGGCACGGTCGCCGATCTCGCGGGCGCCCTTCGCGGTGGCGAGGATCGCGGCGCGGATCGCTTCGGGTTGCTCGCTGCGCGGATTGTCGTCGGTGATGATGACGCCGTCGGCATTGTCCGCGGCGATCTCGCCCATGATCGGACGCTTGCCGGCATCGCGGTCGCCGCCGGCGCCGAACACGACGACCAGCCTGCGCTTCGCGTAAGGCCGCAGCGCCTGCAGCGCCTTCGCCAGCGCGTCGGGCTTGTGCGCATAGTCGACGAAGATCGGCGCGCCATTGCGCTCGCCGACGCGCTCGAGCCGGCCCTTGGCGCCTTCGAGATGTTCGAGGCTCGCGAACACGTTTGCCGCATCGCTGCCGGTGCCGATGGCGAGGCCGGCCGACACCAGCGCATTCTCGATCTGGAATTCACCGACCAGCGGCAGCCGGATTGCGTATCGCTTGCCGCGATGCTCGACCGTGAGCTTTTGCGCAAAGCCCGCGACCGCGGCCTCGGTGAGACGAATGCCCTCGCCTGCCCCGTCGCCATGACGGCCGACCGCCATCACGCGCAGGCCGCGCGCCTTCGCCGCATCGATTGCTTCGGCCGAGCAATCATGATCGGCCGAAATCACGGCCGCTCCACCAGGCGGGACCAGCTCGCGGAACAGCCGGAGCTTCGCCGCAAGATAATGCGCGACGGTCGGATGGTAATCCATGTGATCGCGCGAGAGATTGGTGAAGCCGCCGGCGGAGACGCGCACGCCGTCGAGGCGATATTGGTCGAGCCCGTGCGAGGACGCCTCGAAGGCAAGATGCGTGACGCCCTCGCGCGCGATCTCGTCCAATTGCCGGTGCAGCGCGATCGGGTCGGGCGTGGTCAGCGAGCCGTAGACGGTGCGCTTGGGCGAGACCAGGCCGATGGTGCCGATGCTGGCGGAGGCATGGCCCAGCCGCTCCCAGATCTGGCGCGTGAACGCGGCGACCGAGGTCTTGCCGCTGGTGCCGGTTACCGCGGCGATGGTCGCGGGCTGCGCGGGGAAAAATCTGGCCGCGGCCAGCGCCAGCGAGCGGCGCGGATTGGCCACCGTGATGAACGGCACCTTGCAGACCGCAGGCGCATGATCGCCGACGATCGCCACCGCGCCTGCGGTGACCGCGGCATCGACGAAGCGTGCGCCGTCGGTCTTGCTGCCCGCGAGCGCGAAGAAGAGATCACCCGGCCTGACCACGCGGCTGTCGAGCGCAAGCCCCGTCACTTCGAGCGCCGCGACAACAGGCTCGATTGCGGCGTCATTGCCTAAGAGATCGCGCAGCTTCATGGTCGTCCAGTCGACATGCCGGAAAGCCGAATCGCCGGAAACTCCCGACTCAGCACCGGCGATGGCCTACCCGGTTGATTACTGGGTTGTCCTGGATGCTGCAAGAATAAGGCGCTCGGACGGCGGCAGGTCGAACCGCGGCTCGACGCCCAGAAGCGGCGCGATCCGCTCGATCACCCTGCCGCCGGTCGGCACCGCGTTCCAGCCCGAGGTGATGAAACCCTTCGTTTCAGGGATCGCCTGCGGCTCGTCCAGCATGATCAGGATCTGATATTTCGGATCGTCGCAGGGCATGATCGCGGTGAAGGAGTTGAGCACGCGCTTCTTGGCATAGCGGCCGTTGATGACCTTCTCGGACGTGCCGGTCTTGCCGCCGACATAGTAGCCCTTGACGTCGGCGGTCTTGGCGGTGCCGATTTCGGCGTTGAGCCGCATCAGGAACCGCATCTTGTCGCTGGTGTCCTGCTTGATCACGCGCTTGGCCATCGCCGCCGCTTCCGCTTCGCTGCGCTTCATGAAGGTCGGCGGAATCAAATAGCCGCCGTTCACCAGGGCGTTGATGCCCATCACCGCCTGCAGCGGCGCGACCGACAGGCCCTGGCCGAACGCGGCGGTGACCGTGTTCAGCTCGCTCCAGCGGCGCGGGATCAGCGGAGCTGCGCTCTCCGGCAGCTCGGTGCGCAGCCGCGTCAGCTGGCCCATCTTGGCGAGGAACGCCTTGTGCGCCTCGACGCCCTGGCTGAGCGCGATCCGTGCGGCGCCGATGTTGGACGAGAAGGTGAACACTTCCTTGGTGTTGATGAAGCGTCCGAGCGGATGGCTGTCGTGGATCGTGAACTTGCCGTAGTGCAGGTTTCCGCGCGCATCCCACGACGAGTTCAGATTGATCTTTCCGGAATCGAGCGCCATCGCCAGCGTGAACGCCTTGAAGGTCGAGCCCATCTCGTAGACGCCGGTGGTGAGGCGGTTGATGCGGTCGGGGTCGTGCGCTTCCTTCGGATTGTTCGGGTCGAAATCCGGAAGGGAGACCATCGCCACGATCTCGCCGGTCTTGACGTTGGAGACGATACCGGACGCCGCCTTGGCGTGGAACTTCTCCTTGGCCTTCAGCAGTTCGTCGCGCAGCGCGTGCTCGACGCGCAGATCGACCGAGAGCTCGATCGGCTTTTGCAAGCGGTCGGTGGCAAAGCCCGCACGGTGGAGATCGGCGAGCCCTTGGTTGTCGAGCCACTTCTCCATGCCGGCGATGCCCTGGTTGTCGATATTGACGAGACCGATGAGGTGGGCGACCTCGTTGCCGGTCGGATAGACGCGCTTGTTCTCGCGCAGGAAGCCGATGCCGGGAATGCCGAGCTTGTGGATGTCCTGCTGCTGCTTCGGCGTGATCTCGCGCTTGAGCCAGACGAAGCCTTTGCGTGTCTTCAGGCGCTCGCGCACCTCGGCCTCGTCGAGGTCGGGCACGGTGGCGGTCAGAAGCTCGATCGCCTCGTCCTTGTCGATGATGCGGCGCGGCTCGCCGAACAGGCTCGCCGCCTTGACGTCGGTCGCCAGGATGGCGCCGTTGCGGTCGACGATGTCGGGCCGCGCGGTGGCAACCACCTCCTGCGACGCCGCACGGCGCGCACTGTGGGCGTCGGCACCGATCGCGAACATCACGAGCCGGCCACCGATCAGGACGTAGACCGAGGTGAAGGCGAGCATCGCAAGTCCGACGCGCGCGCGCGCCTTCGCGGCGCGGTCGACATTGCGCCCGTAGAGCAGGCTGCGGATCAGCCGCTGCCGCCAGGGTTCAGTGGGTTTTGCAGGCGTCGCCGGGCTCATTGCTTGTCCTCGATCTGAGGCACGGAGCCCGTCACGGTATCGGGATCGCTCGCGGCTTCGATGGTATTGAGCATGGCCCCGATCGGGTCGGGCTCGCCGGGCCTGAACATCCGCGGCGGACGCTCGGGCAGGTTCTTCAGCGAGTCATATTGCGTGCCGTTGACCGGCTTGAGCGGCAGGTGCCGCTCGGACAGGCCCTGCAGGCGCAAGGGCGCATCGAGCTTGGCCCATTCGGAGCGGAGCGAGGCGATCGCATCGCGCTGCTCGCGGATCTCCGCATGCAGCCGCAGCACTTTCTCCGTGCGCGCGGTGGAGTCCATCTTGATCCGGTAGACATGGGCCGCAGCGAAGATCAGCGCGCCGATGACGAGGAGGTGAATGAAGCGCATGCGCTAGCCTCCCCTCAGCACGTCGGAGAGTCTTGGCCAGGACGAGGACTCGTCGTCCTTGTGCGCCGGCGCCGAGGTGCGCTCCGCGGCGCGCAGCTTTGCCGAACGCGCGCGGGGGTTATGCGCAACTTCGTCCGCACCGGCGACGACAGGCCGCCGCGTCAGGAGCTGAAAGCTCGGCGCGGTTTGCGCGACTTCCGGCAGGTGCCGCGAGCCGCCGCCGGTCTTGGACCGCTCGGCGAGGAAATTCTTGACGATACGGTCTTCCAGCGAATGGAACGAGACCACCACGAGGCGACCGCCGGGCTTGAGCACGCGCTCGGCCGCGGCGAGCGCGGTCTGGAGTTCCTCGAGCTCCTCGTTGACGAAGATGCGCAGGGCCTGGAACGTCCGCGTCGCGGGATGAATGTCGCCGGGCTTGGAGCGAACCACCCTGCCGACGAGGTCTGCGAGCGCACGCGTGGTCGTGAACGGCGTCTCCTGCCGGTCCGCGACGATGGCGCGGGCGATGCGGCGCGAATGCCGCTCCTCGCCGAAGAGATAGATGATGTCGGCGAGATCGCCTTCCGAGGCGCGCGCGACGACGTCGGCTGCCGTCGGTCCCGTCTGCCCCATCCGCATGTCGAGCGGACCGTCGAGGCGGAAGGAGAAGCCGCGGCCGGCCTGGTCGAGCTGCATCGAGGACACCCCGACGTCCATCACGACGCCGTCCACGGCTTCGACGCCTTGCGCCGCGCAGACGTCGGCGAGATTGGAGAACCGGTCCTCGACCAGTGTCAGCCTACCGGCAGAGCGCTCGACCAGCTCGGCGCCGCCTGCGATGGCGGTGCGGTCGCGGTCGATCGCGATCAGTCGGGTTCCCGGCACGTCGAGGATGGCGCGGCTGTAGCCGCCGGCGCCGAAGGTGGCGTCGACATAGATCCCGCCCTCGCGCGGCGCGAGATGATCGATGGCCTCGCGGCCGAGCACGGGAATGTGAGGAGCGGAGCTCATGCGCCACGCCTGCCGAACAACCAAGCCAGATCCGGGGCGAGCCAGCCCATAACGCCTCGAATGATTCCGCGTCGCGGCGGTTCCACGACCCAACCCTTGTCCAGCATGGTTACCGAGCCCGGTCGTCCCGGGCCGCCAACCCAGTGTTCCCAGTGGAATTTGTCGGGCAGCCATGGGATTTCGAGCCAAAATACGCTTTGGCCGCCTCCGGACGCGGGTCGGCTCTTCATCCCTCAGTAACGGCCCTTAGCGTTAAGAAAGCGTTGATCGGCCCGTTACAAGTCGAAAAGGTAAGGCGGCGGTGATGCCTCATCCACACACCCGGCCAAAATGCATCCGTTAACCGCGACGCGCGATTGCGCACGGCGGAGGGTAAAGGAATAGTAAAGAGAAGAGCTTGGCCCACTCTCCTGTTCCGACTTGAGCTGTTTATGTCGTCCGGTTCGTCCATGCCGTCTGGATCTGATTCGAAGCGTCAACGCGTTCTCCCGGTTCCCAAGGCCGCGGCGAACATGCGGACGTTCGAGCCGGATTCCTCGATCGTCTCCGACATCATCCCCTCGCCGAACCATGGCGAACGCGCCAAGGGACGGCAGCCGGACATGATCGTGCTGCACTACACCGGCATGCCCGATGTCGAGGGCGCGCTGGCGCGGCTGTGCACGGCGGGGACGGAAGTGTCGGCGCATTACGTCGTGCTCGAGGACGGCCGCATCGTGCAATGCGTGCCCGAGACGAGGCGCGCCTGGCACGCCGGCGTCTCGTCCTGGGCCGGCGAGGACGACGTCAACTCCTGCTCGATCGGCATCGAGATCGTCAATCGCGGCCACGACTGGGGCTATCCGGAGTTTCCGCTGCGCCAGATCGCCGCCGTGATCGCGCTGTGCCGCGGCATCATGCTCCGCCGCAAGGTGGCGGCGCACCGCGTGCTCGGCCATTCCGACGTTGCGCCCGCGCGCAAGAAGGATCCGGGCGAGAAATTTCCGTGGCATTCGCTGGCCAATTCCGGCGTCGGCCACTGGGTCACGCCCACGCCCGTCGTGCGCGGCGAGAGCCTGATGCTCGGCACCATCAGCGACGAGGTGCTGAGCCTGCAGCAGGCGCTCGCGCGATACGGTTACGGCGTGCCGCTGACCGGCAAATACGACGCCGCGACCATGGAAGTCGTCACCGCCTTCCAGCGCCATTTCCGCCCGGCGCGGCTCGATGGGGTTGCGGATCATTCCACGCTGTCGACGTTGCAGGCGCTGCTGGCGAGCCTGCCGGACGGAACGGCGGTCGCGTCGAAATAGCAGCCGTCTTCGCGAACGCAGCCTCTTGCTCCGTCATGCCCGGGCTTGTCCTGGGCATCCACGTCTTTCTCTGATCGCGGTAACGCGTGGATGGCCGGGACAAGCCCGGCCATGACGAAACTCAGTCCATCTCCCTCACTCGCCGCGCATAGAGCCGCCGCAGTGGCTCGAGCTGCGTCGCCGCCGTCGCCGCAACATATGCCTCGCGCGCCTCGTCCTTGCGCCCCAGCCGCCGCAACAGATCCGCGCGCACGGCGGGCAACAGCTCATAGCCGTCGAGCCCGCCGCGTGCGGTGATCGCATCGACGAGATCGAGCGCGCGCGCCGGGCCGTCGACCATCGAGATGGCGGCGGCGTGGTTGAGCTCGATCACCGGCGAAGGATTGATCCGCAGCAACACCTCGTAGAGCCCGGCGATCTGCGGCCAGTCGGTCTCTTCAAAGCTCGGCGCGCGCGCATGCAGCGCGGCGATCGCGGCCTGCACCGCATAGGGTTGCGGCCGGCCGGGCGTGCGCAGTGCGTCGTCGACGAGATGCAGACCTTCCTCGATCTGCGCGCGATCCCAGAGCGTGCGGTCCTGCTCTTCCAGCAGCACGATGTCGCCGGCCGACGTCTCGCGTCCGGCGCGGCGCGCGTCGTGCAGCAGCATCAAGGCCAGCAGCCCCTTGATCCCGGCCCGGTCAGGCATCAGCCGGTCGAGCAAGCGGCCGAGCCTGATGGCCTCGACCGCGAGATCCGGCCGCATCAGGTCTGCGCCCGAGGTTGCGACATAGCCTTCGGTGAAGACGAGGTAGATGACGGCGAGCACGCCATCGAGCCGCGGCGCCAGCGCGTCGCGTTCGGGCACCTCATAGGGAATGCCGGCGAGCCTGATCTTCTGCTTGGCGCGGACCAGCCGCTGCGCCATCGCCTCCTCACCGACGAGGAAGGCGCGCGCGACCTGCGCAGTGGAGAGCCCGCAGACGGTGCGCAGCGTCAGCGCGACCTGGACCTCGGGCGCAAATGCGGGATGGCAGCAGGTGAAGATCAATCGCAGCATGTCGTCGTCGAGCACCGCCGGCGGCTCGTCCGGCGCCTGCGCGTTCAGCTCGAGCTCGTGCACCAGCGCCTGCTGCTTGCCGCGGAAGACGGCCTGGCGGCGGATGCGGTCGATCGCCCTGTTGCGACCGACATTGACCAGCCAGGCGCGCGGATTGTCCGGCGCCTCGCACGCCGGCCAGCGCTTGAGCGCAACGGCAAAGGCGTCCTGGAGCGCGTCCTCGGCGAGATCGAAATCGCCGACGAGGCGGATCAGCGTGGCCAGCGCCCGCCCCGCCTCGTCGCGAAAGATTTTTTCGATTTCGCTGGGGGTCATCGAATGATGCTTTACACGTCATTCCGGGGCGTGCGCAGCACGAACCCGGAATCCCGAGGTTCCCAGGTGCGCAATTGCGCACCATGGTTCGGCCCTTCGGGCCGCCCCGGAACGACGGTGCTCACTTGTCGTAGACCCAGATCGGCCGCACCTCGATCGAGCCGATGCGCGCGCTGGGAATCCGCGCCGCGATCTCGATCGCCGCATTGAGATCCTTGGCCTCGACCAGATAGTAGCCGCCGAGCTGCTCGCGCGTCTCCGCAAACGGGCCGTCGGTCGTCAGGGTCTTGCCCTCGCGCACCCGCACGGTGGTCGCGGTCGTGGTCGGCCGCAAACGATCGCCGGCCTTGAAATTGCCGCTCTGGATGATGCCTTGCGTGAAGGCCTGGTATTCGGCCAGCATCTTCTGGCTGGTTGCCGCGTCGTTCTTCGCGTACTCGACCTCGTTCTGGTGGATCATCAGCAGATATTGCATCGCTCAACTCCTGTTGTTCGGGGGATCACCGACATCCAGTCGAACGGGGCCCACATCAAACGACATCTTCAGGATAAATTATTTGCAGATCGCGTGCGCGACGATCTCGACTTGACGAAACCGTCACAAATGCCCCATGCCTGCCCCCGTCAGTCGGCCGGACGGCCGCTCCGGCAACGGTCGAAAGGCCGCCGGGGAGGAAAGTCCGGGCTCCCTTGACATACGGTGCCGGATAACGTCCGGCGGGGGCAACCCCAGGGAAAGTGCCACAGAGAACGAACCGCCCGCCGTCGCCCCTTCGGGGCTATGGCGAGGTAAGGGTGAAAAGGTGCGGTAAGAGCGCACCGCGGTTCCGGCAACGGAGCCGGCATGGTAAACCCCACCGGGAGCAAAACCGAATAGGGACGGCGAATGCGGGCCGATCGCGCAAGCGATAACGCCGCGGGGCGATGTCAGGCCCGCCGTCCGGGTAGGTTGCTCGAGGCCATGTGCAAACATGGCCCCAGAGGAATGGCCGTCACGTATCGTTCGCGCAAGCGGACGGTGCCCTACAGAACCCGGCTTACAGGCCGGCTGATATCTTGCAACGAGGGGTTCGGTGCCAACGCATCGGACCCCTCACCATTTTTGCTGCTGTCATTCCGGGGCGTGCGCAGCACGAACCCGGAATCCATCGAGCCGCAGAGTTGGTGGAGGAATGGATTCCGGGCTCTCGCTGCGCGAGCCCCGGAATGACGGTTTGTGGGTCAGGCGACGATCTTCTCCAACACACCCATCAGCGCCTCCGGGGCGGTGACATTCGGCGCGTGACTGGCGTCGAGCTCGACATAGCGCCAGCCTTCCTCGCTCTTCGCGCGCCTGGCGAACTGCCCGAACACGTCACCGGGCGGGATGCGCTTGCAATAGATGTAGCTGCGCGGCATCGCCGGCTCGCCATGGTCGAGCCTCAAGCTCGTCTCGAAACATTTGATCGGCATGGCGACGCGGCGCGCGTTGAGCCAGTCGAGATCGGCCTGCGGCGTATCCGGCGGCGGCGGGTTCGGCGGGATGCGATAGCCGTCGGCGGAGGCGGCGGCCTTGCGCATCGGCTCGCGCCCGCTCTCGTTGAGATCGAACAGCGACTGGCCGTCGCACGGCACGAAGGCGTCGAGATAGATCAGCTGCGTCACGCGCTCGCGCGCGCGGTCGGCAACGCCGGTCGCGACCATGCCGCCATAGCTGTGTCCGAGCAGCACGATGTCGCGGAGATCCTCGAAGGCGATGACGTTGAGGATGTCCTGGATGTGCGTGTCGAGATCGATCGCGGGACTTGCCAGATGCGAACGCTCGCCGAGCCCGGCGTAGGTCGGCGCGACCAGACGGTGGCCCGCCTGCGCCATCAGCGGATGCATCTTCTTCCAGGCCCATCCGCCGGACCAGGCGCCATGACAGAGCAGGAAGGTCTTCGCGCGTGCGGCCATCGGCGTTTCCATCGTTCTTGTTTGTACGATGGAGTGTAGCGGCCGCGCGCGCGATGTAAACGCCGGCGCCGCTCAGGCCGCGCGCGTATCCGCCTTCACAAGAACCGGCGCAAGCTCAACCGCCTCGCGCCGAAGCTTGCTCGCCTCAAAACCGTGCATGCCGATCTGCCATTGCAGGCCAACGATGGCGCCCTTGGTCGGTTGCAGCAGCGCGAGCGAGGCGAACAGCGTCACCGGCAGCCACACCGCGAGTTGCAGCCAGACGGCCGGCGCATAGGCGGTCTCGACCGCGAGGATCGCCGGCACCACGAGATGGCCGACCACGACCATCACGAGATAGGCCGGAAAGTCATCGGCGCGCTGGTGAAAAAGCTCCTCGCCGCAATGGTCGCAGCTGTCTGCCACCTTCAGGAAGCGGCCGAACAGATGGCCTTCGCCGCAGTTCGGGCACTTGCCCAGAAAGCCGCGCCACATCGCCTTCGTGAGGGAGACTGAACCGGTTGGCATGACCACACCTCTTCCTTTTCGACGATCCATACAATAATATCTTGCATCCATACATTCAAAGGATATGGGCCTAAATTGCATGGACTGGACCCCTACAATCTCGGAGCTGAGCGGGCCGCGTTACCAGCGCATCGTCGAGGCCATGGAGGCCGACATCGCAGCCGGCCGGCTGGTGCGCGGCCAGCAGCTGCCGACGCAGCGCGCACTCGCAAGAGCGCTCGACATCGACCTCACCACGGTGACGCGCGCCTACACCGAGGCGCGGCGCCGCGGGATCTTGGAGGCCCGCGTCGGCCAGGGCTCGTTCGTGTCGGAGACCAGCGCGCGCCGCGCGGTCGACTTGCCGCATCCCGTTGCGATCGATCTTTCGATGAACGTGCCACCGCATCCACTGGAAGCGCAGCTCGACGAGCGCATCATCGCCGGGATGGAAGCCATCCGCGCGCAATCGGGGTTGACCGCATTCCTGAACTACCAGCCACCCGGCGGCAGCGCGCATGAGCGCGAGATCGCGGCGCGGTGGATGCGCGCACGTGTCCCGCACGCGCACGCCGACCGGCTCGTGATCTTTCCCGGCGCGCAGACCATCCTGTTCAACCTGCTCGCCCATCTCGCGCGGCCCGGCGACACCGTGCTCACGGAAGCGCTTACCTTCCCCGGAATCAAGGCCGCCGCGGCGCGGCTCGGCATCAAGCTCGTCGGCGTCGCCATGGATGACGGCGGCATCCTGCCCGAAGCGCTCGCAAAGGCCTGCCGCGCGCACAGACCGAAGGCCGTCTACCTCATCCCGACGCTGCACAATCCGACCACGGCGACACTTTCCGCCGAGCGGCGCGGCGCCATCGCAAGGATCATCCGCGGTGTCGATACGATTCTGATCGAGGACGACGCCTACGGGCTGCTCGACCGCTCGGCAGCGCCGATCGCCAACCTCATTCCGGAGCGGACCTATCTGGCCACCACGCTGTCAAAATGCATCGCACCGGCACTGCGGGTCGCTTATCTCGTGGCACCCGACAACGCCGCGCAACAGGAGATGCGTTCTTATTTGCAGGCCACCGTGCAGATGCCGACGCCGCTGATGGTTGCGCTGGTGACGCATTGGCTCGAGACCGGCATCGCCGATCGCATCATCACCGCCATTCGCAACGAGGCGGTGGGCCGCCAGCAACTTGCGCAGCGCGCACTGAAAGGTTTTCAATTCCTGGCCAAGCCCGCGGCCCATCATCTGTGGCTGCGGCTGCCGGAGGCCCGCCCCGATGTCGCGGCGCATCTGCTACGGAATGGTCTTGCGGTCGTGGCAGGCGAAGCCTTCACCGTCGACGGGACGCCGCCGCATGCGGCCCGTGTCTCGCTGGGCGCGGCACGCAACAGGGCGGAATTGACGGAAGCACTGCGCATCCTGGTCAGCGCGCTGCACAAGCCCGCCGACATCAGGCAGATCGTCTAGAGCATGATCCGGAAAAGCCCGACGCCGCAGACTACGCCTGCGTGCAGCATGGATTGACCTGCACGGCCGCAGCCGTGCTATGCGGGCGGTGGCGATCAACAGTTCGGGATCGCCGGTGGCGACAAGGACAATCCGTTGGAAACCTACGCTTACGCGCTGCTGCTGCTCGGCGCATTGGCCGGCGGCTTCGTCTCGGGCCTGGCCGGGTTCGGCACGGCACTGATGGCGCTCGGCATCTGGCTCTATGTCCTGCCGCCCTCGCTCGCTGTGCCCCTGGTGCTGATCTGCTCGGTGATCGCGCAGACCTCGACGCTGCCGTCGATGTGGAAGAGTTTTGACCTCTCGCTGGTCTGGCCGTTCCTGATCGGCGGGCTGATCGGGGTGCCGCTCGGAACCATGATGGTCGCCTCCGCCGATCCCAAAGTGTTCAAGCTGAGCATCGGCGTGCTGCTGCTGATCTTCTCGAGCGCGCTCTATCTGAACAAGAGGCCGCTCGCCATCACGTTCGGCGGCCGGATCGCCGACGGCGCGATCGGTTTTGCCGGTGGCATATTGGGCGGCCTTGCCGGATTGTCGGGACCGCTGCCGATCCTGTGGGCCAATATCCGCGGCTGGAACAAGCACGAGCGGCGCGGCATCTTCCAGCTCTTCAATTTCACCGTGCTCGCGACCGCGCTGGTGTTGCAGGCGGCGTCGGGCCTCGTCGCGTTCAAGGTGGTCTGGCTCGCGCTGGTCGCGTTTCCCGGCACGTTGATCGGCGCATGGGCCGGCGCACGCGTCTATCACGCGCTGAGCGACAAGCACTTTGGCGATGTCGTGCTCGGTCTGCTGTTCCTGTCGGGGCTCGGCCTCGTCTGGAACAGCCTTGGTGCGCATTAGACCTTCCTTGCGTCTTCAGGTCATGAGCCGTCGCTACGCGGGCGCACGCGCGGGAGGCACGACAGGCTCAGCTTCCACTTGCTCCGGGGCCGCGTCCTGCGGGGGCGGCGCCAGGCGTTTGCCGAATTCGCGGTGTAACAACCACAAGCTCAGCGCGGCCTGGAGCGTCGTCGCCGCGATCGACAGGTACCAGACGTACTCCATGCGGAAGCCCAGACGCGTCGAGAGCCAGATCGCCGGCAGCGAATAGGTGAACACGCGCGTCGCCGAACTCAGCAGCACCGGCTTGGTATTGCCGAGGCCCTGGAACATGCTCGAGCAGGTGAAGATCAGGCCCTGCGCCACCATGTTGAGCGAGATGATCCGCAGGAACAGGAAGGCGATCTCCATCGTCTCCCGGTCGTTCGAGAATCCGGCGAGCAACAGTTCCGGCTTCAACTGCGCAAGGCACATGAAGCCGATCATCACGACGGTGGTGATCAATGCCGCCTTGACGAAGGTGTCCCGCACCCGCGCGCCCTTTCCGGCGCCGACGTTCTGGCCGGCGATCGGCCCGGCGGCGAGCGCAATCGCAAGCGCCGGCATCTGGATCAGGGCCAGGACGCGCTGTCCGATGCCGAAGCCCGCCTGCGCCGCTGCGCCGAAATCGCGCAGCACGTAGTAGACCACCGCCATGAAGATGAACATCATCGCGAACTCGCCGCCGGCCGGCAGGCCGACATTGAGGATGCGCTTGAGGTGGCGCGGCTGCGGACGCCACTGCGCCCGATCGAAGGCGACATAGCGCTCGACCTTGCGGAAATACGCCAGCAGCACCAGAACGCCGATCGCCACGGCAATCGAGCTCGCCAGCCCCGCACCGGCAACGCCGAGCGCGTAGCCCGTGCCCCAGCCCGAGATCAGCACCGGCGCCAGCGCGATGTTGATCACGACCGCGAGCACCCGCACGAACATCGCGGGGCCCACGATGCCGGTCGCACGCAGCGCCGATGCCAGCACTTGCATGGCGAATTCCAGCGCGAGCGCCGGCATGAACCACAACAGATAAGTGGTCCCCGCCTCGATCGTGGCCTGGTCCGCCGCGATCGCGCGCATGTAAGGACGCGACAGCGCCGCGCCCATGACCAGGGTCAAGAGGCCGAACAGCACCGACAGCGCGATCGCCTGGTTGAAGATCAAATTGGCATCCGGCCGATCCTTGCGTCCCACGGCATGCGCGATCAGCGCCACCGTGCCGACGCCGAGCACCTGCATCAGCGCGTTGATGAGAAAGCCGGCATTGCCGGCCGCGGCGACGCCCGCGACGGCCGCATCGCCCAGTCCCGAGACGAAATAGAGATCGACCAGCTGGCAGATCATGATCGTGACCATGCCGACCATGATCGGCGGCGCCATGGCCAGGATGTGTCTCACGATGGAGCCGTTCGTCAGGTCTTTCATCTCATTCCATCCTTGGCGCATTCCTTGGCGGCGTGACGGCGGGACTTTCGTCCCGCCGCCGCGCGCCTCTTATTCCGCTGCTGCCAGGTGTCCGAGCTCCACCACCTGGCGCTCGAACAGGCCGCGATAGATGCCCCCCGGCTTGCCCGCGAGCGCGGCGTGGGTGCCCTGCTCGACGATCTCGCCGCGGTCGAACACCAGGATCCGATCGAGACTGCGCACCGTCGACAGCCGGTGCGCGATCACGATCGAGGTGCGTCCCTTCATCAGCCGCTCCATCGCCTGCTGGATCAGCGCCTCCGATTCCGAATCGAGGCTCGACGTCGCCTCGTCCAGGATCAGCACCGGCGCGTCCGCCAGGAAGGCGCGCGCCAGCGCCACGCGCTGCCGCTCGCCGCCCGACAGTTTCACACCGCGCTCGCCGACGAGCGTGCCGTAGCCCTTCGGCAGGCGCAGGATGAAGTCGTGCGCATTGGCCAGCCGGGCCGCCTGCTCGATCGCCTCGAGGCTGGCGCCGGGCCGGCCATAGGCGATGTTCTCGGCGAGCGAGCGGTGAAACAGGATCGGGTCCTGCTGCACGATCGCGATCTGGCTGCGCAGCGATTGCTGCGTGGCCTTCGCGATGTCCTGGCCGTCGATCAGGATGCGGCCGCCCGAGACGTCGTACAGCCGCTGCACCAGCTTGACGAAAGTGGTCTTGCCGGAGCCGGAACGACCGACCAGGCCGACCCGTTCGCCGGCGCGGATCGTGACCGAGAGGCCGTCGTACAACGGCGCGCGATGGCCGCCATAATGGAACGTAACGTCGTCGAACACGATCTCGCCGCCCTCGATCGCGGTTGGCCGCGCGTCCGGCGCATCGACGATCCCGATCGGCTCGTCATGGATCGCCACCAGCTCGTCCATGTCGTTGACCGAGCGCTGGAGGTTGTTGATGTGCATGCCGACGTCGCGCAAGTACGCGTGGATGACGTAGTAGCTCGTCAGCACATAGGTGACGTCGCCCGGCGAGGCATGCCCGGATATCCACAGCAGCACCGAGCCGCCGATCACGGATGCGCGCAAGGCCAGCAGCAGCGAGAGCTGCGCCATGGCCGTGTAGTTGTAGCGCAGCCAGGTTCGCCGCACGCGCACGCGCCAGCGCTTGACGACGCGGGCGAGCCGCGCATCCTCGCGCAGCTCTGCGCCGAAGGACTTCACCACCGCGTTGCAGGTCAGCGCATCCGCCAGCGTGCCGCCGACCTTGGTGTCCCAGGCATTGGAGATCCGCGCGGCCGGCGCGATGTAGCGCGTCGAGAACATTACGGTGATGGCGACGTAGAAAAGCGCTCCTACCGCGATCACCGCGCCGAGCGACGCCCAGTGCAGGCCGATCAGGACCATGGAGCCGATCAACACCAGCAGAGACGGCGCCAAAGCCATCAGGATGGTGTCGTTGAGCAGGTCGAGCGCCCACATGCCGCGGGTGATCTTGCGTACCGTGGAGCCGGCAAACGAGTTGGCGTGCCAGTCGGTCGAGAAGCGCTGCACGCGCGCGAAAGCGCCCTGGGCGACATCCGACATGATCTTCAGCGTGAACGGAACGATCGCCTGGAGACCGATCAACCTCAGCACCACGGAGGCCGCACCGAGCGCCACGATGGCGCCGAACGCAACCAGCGCCGCGCGGCGCGCATCAGGATCGGACGGGCCGCGTGTCAGCGCATCGACCAGATGTCCGGAAAAGACCGGCATGAACAGGTCGGCGACGGTCGCGCCCAGCAGGCCACCGGCCACGATCAGGCCGCGACCGGGCTGGTTCAGCCAGTGCCGGAACACGAAGGGCAACACCACGCGTATTGCCGCGGGCCTTTTCGAGAGAGAGGTCATGACATCATCCAGCCGCTTTTGGCGCGGGCCGGCTCCATCAACGGACGCAAGTCGGCCACGAAGGGCAGACGGCGTCACTCACAGGTGATTTTGACTTGGGGAAGTGGGGCGATCGGGACTCGTGACCCGATCGAATCTGGCGGAAGAGGCCTCTAGCAGGCCGCCGACATACCGAACCAGAACATCGAACGCGGGCGAACGATCTGCGAATGCGACGAAATCATGCAAATCCCTCCCGGCTCGATTGAATGAGGTGCGCTTTATAGATGTGCCGTTCGCGGTTTGCAACGGGGCTCGCGCGAGATCACGAACGAGTGTTGCAATTTGGTTGGCCGCCGCCGATTTCAGATTCCGCCGTCATGCCCCGCGACCCGGCTACGCCAAGGCTTCGCCGGGGTTGAGGTCGAGGGGCGCCGAAGCTTTAGCGTAGGCGGCAGGCGGGGCATCCAGTACGCCGCGGCCTCTCGGCTCAACCACTACCGTCCCGGGGTACTGGGTCGCCCGGTCAAGCCGGGCGACGACAGCGTGCGTGGCGTCAATGCGCGTCGCCGCCGCCCGTCAGCGAGGCCGGCTTGTTCAGCAGCGTGACCAGCAGGCTGAGGCCGAGATAGAACAGCGTCAGCATGAAGAAGGCATCGCCGAAGCTCATCACCACGGCCTGGCGGTGCACCAGCTGCGAGAGCTGCTTCATCGCCATCAGCGCGGAATCGCCGAGCCCCTGGAACTTCTGCATGAACATCGTCAGCGTTTCGGTCGCGGTCGCGTTGCCCCAGGTCACGCGCTCCTGGAGGCGCGTGATGTGCAGGTCGGTACGGTTGTTGAGCACGGTGTTGATGACGGCGAGCCCAACCGCGCCGCCGAGATTGCGCATCAGGTTGAACAGGCCCGATGCGTTCTTCACCCTGTCAGGCGCCAGCGTGCCGAGCGCGATGTTGTTGGTCGGCACCATCGCGAACATCATGCCGACGCCGCGCAGGATCTGCGGCACCAGCAGCTCGTAGAAATCGTAGTCGCGCGTGATCCAGGTCATCTGGTAGGAGCCGATCGCGAACACGACGAGGCCGAAGGCGATCATGTAGCGCATGTCGAGCTTCACCATCAGCCGGCCGACCAGCGGCGCGACCAGGAACATGGTGATGCCGGAGACGAACATGGTCTCCCCGATCATCAGCGCGCTGTAGCCGCGCACTTCGGCGAGATAGCGCGGATAGATGTAGGTCAGGCCGTAGAGACCGATGCCGATGCAGAATTGCAGGAGGCAGCCGATGGCGAAATTGCGGTTGGAGAAGGTGCGCAGATTCACGATCGGCTCGTCCGCCGTGAAGACGCGCCAGAAGAAGGCGATCGCCGAGATCGCGCAGATCCAGGCGCAGATCGCCACCGACGTGTCCTGCATCCATTCATATTGCGGGCCTTCCTCCAGCACATATTCCAGCGTGCCGAGGAAGCCGGCCATGAACAGCAGGCCCCACCAGTCGAAGCGGTCGAGCAATTCGAAATGCGGCTCGTCGAAGTCCACCAGCGCCAGCACGCCGATGGTGATGGCGACGCCGGGCACGACGTTGATAAAGAACAGCCAGTTCCACGACATCAGATCGGTGATGTAGCCGCCGACGGTCGGCCCAATGGTCGGCGCCAGCGTCGCGACAAGCCCGATGATGGGTCCGACGATGTGGAATTTGGAGCGCGGGAACACGGTGTAGGCCGAGGCGAACACGGTCGGGATCATGCCGGCGCCGAGAAAGCCCTGGAGCGCGCGCCAGAGGATCATCTCCTCGATGGTGGTGGCGAAGCCGCAGAGCAGGCTCGAGGCGGTGAAGCCCGCGGCCGAGATCGCGAACAACAGCCGCGTGCCGAACGCGCGCGACAGGAAGCCCGACAGCGGGATCGCGATGACTTCGGCGATCAGATAGGCGGTCTGGACCCAGGAGACTTCGCTCGAGCTCGCCGACAGGCCGGCCTGGATTTCGCTGAGGGACGCCGAGACGATCTGGATGTCCAGGATCGACATGAACATCCCGAACACCATGATGATGAAGGCGAACAGCCGCTTCGGCGCGATGCGCTCCGAAGCGGGGGCCGCCATCATGGCAGGTGAAGCAGTCGTGGCGTTCGCCATGGTCTGACCTCGCAGCGCTCGGGTGCGCTTACTGCGGATGGATCATGGTGGGGTCGTCGAGATCGACCTCGCTGTCGGCGTCGGCCGCGCCCTTGTTGGTGTCGACGGTCGCATAGACCGACATGCCGGCACGGAGCAGATTCTGCCTCGCCACCGACTTCGGCACGCGGATGCGGACCGGCACGCGCTGCACGATCTTGGTGAAGTTGCCGGTGGCGTTGTCGGGCGGCAGCAGCGTGAACACCGAGCCCGCGCCCGCCGCGATGCTGTCGACGACACCGGAGAACTTGCGCATGCCATAGGCATCGACCTTGATCGTCACCGGCTGGCCGGGACGGATGCGCTTGAGCTGCGTTTCCTTGAAGTTGGCGTCGATATAGACGTCGTCGAGCGGCACGACGTTGCCGAGCCGCTGGCCAACCGCGACGAAGTCGCCGGCGCTGACCAGGCGGTTCGAGAACGTGCCGTTGACCGGCGCGCGCACCGCGGTGAAGGCGAGATCGCGCTCGGCCTTGGCGAGCGAGGTCTTCAGCTCGGCAAGCTGGGCCTGGGCTTCGGCCTGCTGTGCCTTGGTGACGTCGACGTTGCTGACGGCGACGTCATAGGCGGCCTGCGCGGCCTTGACCGCGGCGGCGCCCTGGTCGCGTCCGGCTTCCGAGCTCTCGAAGGTGGCGCGCGAGGCGAAGCCCTTGCTGCTCAGCGCCTGCTGGCGCTCGTAGTCGAGGTCCGCGCGCTTGAGGCCCGCCTCGGCCGAGACGAGCTGTGCCTTGGCCTGGGCAACCTGGCTGTCGAGCGCCGCGACCTGGCGGCCGATGCGATCGATGGTCGCCTGCTGGGTCGCGATCCTGGTCGCGGCGGCGTCGACCGCGATCTTGTAGTCACCGTCGTCGATGCGGAAGATGATGTCTCCGGCGCGCACCGTCGTGTTGTCGCCGGCCAGGATCGAGGAAATGTGGCCGGCAACGCGCGCGCCGAGCATGGTGTTGTTGGCGCGGACATAGGCGTCGTCGGTGGCGATGTAGAAACGCCCGACCAGCGTGTAATAGCCGGCATAGCCGGCTGCCGCGAGCGCCAGCACCAGACCGACACCCATCAGGACGAATTTGCGCTTGCCGGATTTCGGCGTGCCGCTGGCAGCGGGCGCGTCTTGCCCCGGCGCGGCCGGCTTGTCGGTCACGGGCTTCTCCGGCGCCTCGCTGCGGCGCTTGGTTTCCTCGACCACATGGGAGCGCAGCTGCTCGGCGAGAACGGCGGACGTCTCGGTCGCAGGTTCGCCGTTCGCCGAATTCGTCTCCACCGCTTCCTGGCGAAGGACGCGCGCAGCCTGGTCTCTCGATACGGCCATAAAGGCCTCCCCAAAAAAAAAGCGCGATGAAGGACAGCCGCCTGCGGCGTGTTCCCCTCGCTTCTCCCAAATATCATTGACCGAACGGTTCGGTCAATATAGATAATATACCCGCGTTGGACCCTAGTGGCCCGAATCCTTTATTTGCGTTTCATAGTTCGGCACCTCGTCCCAAAACCTTCCGAGACCCTGAACCAATGGTTGTAGCTGCCAGCGAACATCTGCACGTCGTCCAAGAGGAGGACAGCTCCAAGCGCCGCCAGATCCTGGACGGGGCCCGCAAGGTGTTCATGGATCTTGGCTTCGACGGCGCCAGCATGGGCGAGATCGCGCGCGCGGCGCAGGTCTCCAAGGGCACGCTCTACGTCTACTTCGCCGACAAATGCGCGCTGTTCGAAGCCATCCTCGAGCAGGAGGCGCTCCAGCACGGCCAGGTCGTATTCAACTTCGATCCCGCCCGCGATGCCGAGACCACGCTGAAGGAGTTCGGCCAGGCCTACATCCATCTGCTCTGCCGGCCGGGCGGCGGATCGGCGATCCGCACCGTGATGGCGATCGCCGAGCGCATGCCCGATGTCGGGCGGCGCTACTACGCGCGGGTGCTGGACAAGACCATCAACCGCCTCTCCGATTATCTTAAAACCCATGCCGCTTCCGGCGATCTCACGATCGACGATTGCGATCTTGCCGCCTCGCAGTTCATGGAACTGTGTAAGGCCTCGCTCTTCCTGCCCTTCGTCTTCCAGGCCGCGCCCGCGCCGTCGGAAGAGCGCATGACCGAGGTGGTCGACAGCGCGACGCGGATGTTCCTGGCGGCGTACCGGACGAAGTAATCGCAAGCACGCCACGCGTTGCGGATGCCGGTCTCGCCGCATTATATTTGCGGCCATGTCCCGTGATCTTCGCCCGCCTGTCGATATCCTCCATTATGAGATCGTCCAGGAACAGGCCTCAGCGCTTGGACGGATGGGCCGCGCACTCGAACAGAGCCTTGTGCGTTTGCGCGAGTTCGACGCCGCCCACGCAGCCTCGGGGACGCCGGCCTCGATGCATCCGGCCAGGCGCAAGCTGGTGATGGAAGCCGGCCAGGCGCTCTGGATGTTCGTGGTGCAACGTGAGGCGTCCGGCTTGCGCGACAGCCGCCATATCATGCGGACCTACAACGTCCCGGGCGAGGTACAGCTGTGCATGGGGCTGGTCCCCGCGCCGTCGAAGCCGGCGTCGACATGACTTTCTGACTGCGCAGAGCTACGATCCGATCTCTTCCATCTTGCGCCAGCCATGCACGATGTTCCGCCCGTCACGCGTGAACGCAAAACAATTGCCGCCGCCGGCCGGCTGATCGTGGACGCGATCGATGCGCAGCCCGGCGATGTGGCAGAACAGCAGCGTGCCGACGGCGCCGTGGCCGACGAAGAGAACATCGCCATGACGTTTGCGGGCCAGCACCGCCTCGGCCTCGCGCACGATGCGCGCCTGCGCATCCACGGCGCGCTCCCAGCCGCGAACGCTGAGATGGGGCTGCGCAAAGAATTGATCGGCGACCGCTTCGAATTCGGCCGGCTTCAGGAAGCCGGTCGCCGAGCGATCGTTCTCGTGCATGGCCTCGCGGATGTCGATCATGATGCCGAGCCGACCGGCGATGATCTCGGCGGTCTCGATCGCCTTCCGCTCGCCGCTTGAGATGACCTGCGTGGTGCCCGCGAGCCAGCCGGCGTGCGCCACCGCCTCGGTGCGCGTTCGACCAATCAGGCTGAGGCCCCATTGCGGCACAGGCACGTCAGGATTGATCTGCACCTGCGGGTGGGTGAGATAGCGGATGATGTCGGTGTTCATTCCGGTTGACGCGATCGTAGCCCGCATGAGCGCAGCGATATGCGGGGATGCTGTCCCGGATATCGCTGCGCTCATCCGGGCTACAAGAGAAGCTGCGCCGGCCTAATCGTCAGCGTACTCGTCCTCTTCCTGCTTCCGCGTGCTCTTGCGCGTTCCGAGCGAGCCGGTGACATAGGGATCGCGCCTGCCCGCATAAGGATTGCGCTGCTGGGCGCGCCCGGCGACCTCGTCGCCGGACACGGCGGCCGGCTGGCAGATCAGGCGGCGGCTGGCGCGGCGCATCAGATCGACGTGGATGTGATCGTAGTGATAGACGTTCGAGCCCGGCGCGAGCACCGTGGTGAAATGCGCGCAGGCACCGGATTGCACGTCGCGCAGAAAGCCCTGCTCTTCCGGCATGCCGCGCCAGCCGTCCTTCACCGTGACACGGCGGCCGTCGGCGAGCACGAAGGCGGAAATGTCGAGCGCGTTGCCGAAGGCGTGCTCGGAGATGTGGGCATGCGAGTTGCCGTTCATGCCACGGCAGGAATAGGCGGAGATCTGCTTGATCTCGGCGACGCGCACGCCAAACCAGCGCATGGCCGAGGGCTGCACGGTGTCGGCGAGCCAGCGGTCGAGCTCGGACACGATCGGACAGGCCAGCGTCGCGGTCGGCTTGATCGCAACGGGACCGACGGCAGTAACCGGATTGCCCTGCGCGGGACCAAGGCGCGGCAGCGGCTGCTGCGCGGGCGCCTGCGAATAAGGTGCGGGACCGGGCTGCCGCGCCGGATAGCTCGGCGCATTCATGTAGCGCGCCGCACCCGCGGCATCGGTGCCCTCGGGCGGCAGGTCGATCTCGTCTTCCTGCGGCGCCACGCCGGGCGCGTTCAGTGACATCGGTCCGGACGAGGCGCCATAACCGGACGGCTGGCGCACCGCGTTCTCGGGATAGTTCGGCCGTTGCGGATAGGAGGATGCCGGATAGGCCTGGCCCTGCGGATAATTCGATCGCGGCTGTGTCACCGGCCAGCGCGGCTGGCTGCCGACATTGCCCGGCGGGCGCAGTTCCTCGTCGGCAAAGCCGTAGCTGCTCGAGGGCTCGCCGATGGCCGCGACCTTGAGCGGAAACTCCGCGCCGCAGCTGCCGGGCCCGGAGATCGGGTCGATGCGGACGATGTCCGCACTTTCCTTGACCGCGCCGGATTTCAGGCATGCGGCTTCCGCCTCGGCCCGCCACGGTTCACGTTCGGCCTGGAAGAAGCCGCGTCCGCAACCCGCTAGCGAAACAAGGACGATGGAGCCGACGAGATACAAACGAACTCCGCGCGTCATGCACGCACGTTCGGTGAATTTACTTAAAGACTCTTCAACGTGTTGATTTCAGCCTTCCTTAACCATGCCGGGCGTGGCCGTGCGCTGGCTCCTGGAGATGAGCGACAGCAAGGCTGACTTTTTTGCAAGGTGACTTTCTGTTAACCATATCGGCCGGGCGCGGGGCGTGCGAGCAGCGGGACATGCTTCAGCGGAACATCCCAGGGAGCAACGGCATGACGTTTGCCGGGAGACTGAGCGTTATCACCGCGTACCTCGCTATGGCCTTCGTCGGCGCCATCGTGCTCGGCATGATCTAGCGGCTTCAGCCCACCGCCTCGAATGTTGCTTCTTCTTCTTCCTTCTCCCCTTGTGGGAGAAGGTGGCGCGCGTAGCGCGACGGATGAGGGGTCTGCTTCCGCAAGTTCAAGCGCGAGTGTTGCTCACGGTGAGAGACCCCTCACCCGTCTTGCCGCTACGCGGCAAGCCACCCTCTCTCACAAGGGGAGAGGGAAGAAGCGCGTGCGTATCGCGAAGAGCTACGACCGCGCGCTCCACTGCCGCGACGTCGTAACCACCTGCTCCTGCGGCTCCTCAACGCGCATCCAGTCGTTGCCCGAGCACCAGAAGCGGCCGAGAGCGCAGGCCTCGACGTAGAGCCTGCCGGCACTCTTCAGAGTCATCCTCGCATAATAGGTGTTGCCGGTGGAGCGGCTGTAGATGCTGCCGGTCCAGACGTCGTGCGATTTCTGCTTCATGTTGACGAGCACGCTCTCGCCCCTGCTCGACGCCTCGGTCAGCGCATAGCCGCACAGCGCGGAGCCGCAGCGTTCGATGCGGACCGTGCCCTTGGCGCCGTCGCTTTCCCACTGCCCGAGCGGCATCCCGGGCGACTCGTCGTCACTGCGCTGCGCGATCGTCGTGGCCGGCCTGATCTCGGGCTTCGGCGCGACGACCGGCGGCTCCATGCGCGGCGGATCGAGCGCGATCGCCTTCGGCGGATCCACGCGCGACAGCTCAACCCGTGGCGGATTGGGGCTCAGGGCCTCGCTCCTTGGTGCCTCGGATCTTGGCGCCGGCGGCAGCACAACGGGCTGCGACGTCGTCGCGGCGACGACGGGAGGTGACGGCGCGACCGCAATCGCCTGTGGCGGCCGGGCCGGGGTTGCCGGATAGAGCGGCTGCGGCGATGTGACGGGCGGAGCGGGTGTCGTGGCGCCGTCCTCCGCCGGCCGAAGGCGGCGATTGGCGGAAATCGAGACGCAGGAGGCGGATCGGCAATTCCCGGGCGCTTCGACATGGAACCGGTGGCCGCCCATCGAGAAGGAGTAGGAACCGGCCTGGGCTGAAGGCGCAACCGCCAGCAGCGCGATCAATGTGCCAAGCGAAGTCGCAAGCCGCGTCATCGGCGCCTCCCTCTCCTCTGTCGCGACGACGTTACGCAGATGAACTGCAGCTGAATGTGCGCTGGCTCACCCAAGCGCGCGCGAGCCATTGTGACGTCCATCACGGAAGGCTGGACGGGCCGGGCGTAGGGTCGAACCACGCATCATCCACCAGCGACTTCAGTCCATATCGGGATCACGCATTTCTCGGAGGTTGTCATGAACAAGCTCACCATCGCCGCCACCGCACTCTTCCTCGCTTCGACCGCAGCCGCGCATGCCGGCAATTCGATCTCGTTCCAGATCGAGGGCCAGCACATCCGCATCGAGACGCCGCGCAACTGCGCCTCGCTCGACTGCGTGACCATCATCGCGCCGGGCCTGTCGGACAAGCCGATCAAGCTGAACAACATCAACCTCAAGGGCCTCGGCTCCAAGGACGATGACGTCGACACCACGCCGGCTCCGGCCACCACCACCGCACAGCCCGCGCCGGCTCCGGTGCAGCAGCAGCCCGTGCAGCAGGCGCCGGTCCAGGCGACCGCGCCGGCCGCGCCTGCGGTTGCCGCCCCGGCAGCTCCCGCCACGACGGTTGCCGCCGCTCCGTCCGTCGGCCTCGACAACACGGTGCAGCCCGCACCCGCTGCGGCTCCGGTTGCGGCGCCCGCGCCGGTCGCCGTTGCTCCCGCGCCCGCTCCGGCTCCGGTGGCCGCTGCGCCGGCGCAGGTCGCCAACACGCCGATCGGCATCTGGGCGACCGAAGAGAACAAGGGCAACGTCCGTGTCGAGCAGTGCGGCGCCAATCTGTGCGGCTACGCGCAGAAGACCAATGAGCGCATCCTGATCAACATGAAGCCCGATGGTTCGAAGTGGAGCGGCCGCATCCACGATCCCGACTCCGGCCGCAACTACGACTCGACGATCGCGATGAAGGGCCCGAATGCGATGCGCGTGCAGGGTTGCGCCTTCGGCGGCATGTTCTGTGGCGGCCAGACCTGGAAGCGCGTGAGCTGACACCGAAGGTGTCATCCCGGGGCGATGCAAAGCATCGAACCCGGGATCTCGCGCCACAAACGCGCACCACAACTTCTAGATTCCGGGTTCGCGACTTTGTCGCGCCCCGGAATGACGAGCGAGAATAGACCGCCATGTCCCTGATTCGGGGACGTGGCGTTTGAACGTTCGCCCCGTCCATGCAACAGATGTTCATCCGCCATTCAGCTGCATCAGGCTGAAATCGGCCGTTCTCGCCTCGCGTTTCTCACCGGGACCTTTTCGTGACTTCATTGGTGGCTTGGCGCCGCTTTGTGTTTGCGATTCCGCTGCTGGCCTTGCCGCTGGCCGGCGCGAGCGGGGCGTTCGCATCCGATGCAATCGAGCTCGCACAGGCGCAGCCGCAGGCCCAGCCGGCGCCAACCCCTTCCCCGACGCCCGCAGCCTCGCCGACGCCGGCTACGGACGCGCAATCCGCCGCCGTCGAGCCGATCGGCAACGTCGCGACCGTGACGGGGATCGCGACCGTGATCCGCGACAAGAATTCCTATCCGCTGCGCGTGCGCGACGACATCTATCTCAACGACGTCGTGCAGACCTCGTCGAACTCCTCGCTCGGCATCACCTTCAACGATGCGACCACGTTCAACCTCTCCGCCAGCGCCAGGATCACCATCGACAATTACGTCTATGAGGACGGCGGCAAGCAGAATTCGGCGATCTTCGACATCGGCAAGGGCACGGTTGCCTTCGTTGCGGCGGCGGTGGCGAAGACCGGCGACATGAAGATCGCAACGCCGACGGCGACGCTCGGCATCCGCGGCACCACCGGCGTCGTCGACGTGCCGGAAGGCGCGGCCGCGAGCCGCGCGAGCAACGTCAACATCAAGCTCTATCCCGACGCCGACGGCCGCGTCGGCCACATCGAGGTCAACGATCGCAGCAGCGGCACGCGGCTCGGCGCACTGACGCAAGGCGCTAGCGGCTTTGCGATCCGTCCCGGCGCGGGCGGCCCCGGCGGCATGCGCTTTGCGGCCGTGCCGATCACGATTGCCCCGCAGCAGATCGCGCGCGACCGCGGCTTCGTCAGCCAGGTGCATCTGGCGCAGACCACGGGCCGCCAGATCGTCACCGAGCAGCGCGACTTCCGCCGCGCCAATCCGACCGCGATCAGCCGCATTCCGCGGCCGGCGCAGCCGCCGCAGCAGCAACAATTGCGGCCGACGACGGCGCCCGGCCAACAGCCGCAGCGACCCAACGGTCAGCCCGGCCAGAACAACCGTCCGGGTCAGCAGCAGCCGGGCACGCCAAACCGGCAAGGCACCCAGCCGCCGCAGCGGCAGGGCCAAGGACAACAAGGACAACAAGGACAAGGCGGCGCGGTCCAGCCGGGTACGCCGCGCGCGGGCCAGCAGCAACACGGTCAGCAGCAGGGTGCGGGCCGGCCGGCCGGCGCACCGCGCACCGGACCCGGCACGCAGCCCGGCGGCACGCCGCAAACCCTGCCGCCGCGCGCCGGCCAGACTCCCGTGCAGCCCGGTGCAGCCGTGCCGCCGCAGCCGGGCACGACACCGCAGCCGCAAACGCCGCGCACCGGATTGCAGCCGGGCCAGCCGCCCGCAGTCCAGCAGCCAGGCGGCATCCAGCGCCAGGGCGGATTCCAGCAGCGCCTCGCAGCGCCGCGCAAGCCGGCGCCCGCTCCGAAGGAGAAGAAAGAGCGGCGGTGACTCTTCCTTCTCCCCTTGTGGGAGAAGGTGGCGCGAAGCGCCGGATGAGGGGTTGCCTCAGCGAACCCCCGTCAAGAGATTCATACGCGGAGAGAGACCCCTCACCCGTCTCGCCGCTCCGCGGCGAGCCACCCTCTCCCACAAGGGGAGAGGGAGTGCACACCGTCAGCGCGGTGGCTGTTTCCGCAGCAACACTGTATGAGCAGCTACCAGCTGCCTCCTCCGTCATTGCGAGCGCAGCGAAGCAATCCAGAGTCCCTCCGCGGAAATATTCTGGATTGCTTCGCTGCGCTCGCAATGACGACCTGGTTAGAGCTCGCGCGATCCAACCACGCTAACTCGCGGATACGTCCTCACCCGCAAGCGGGGCGAGGTAAGCACAACTCACGCCTCGCCGCGCAGCCAGGCTTTCACCTTTTGCAACAAGCCATGACGCAGTTCATCGACTGACGCTGCTTCGGCGGGCGTCAGCGTCTGCAAGGCTGCATCGACGTCGCCGCGCGCCGGCGGCGGCTCGGGTGCGGGCGGAGATGCAAGGCCGGCGGCGGCGATCGCGATCGGGCCGATCTGCATCAGGAAGGCGCGCTCATATTCGCGCGACAGGCGCGCGATTGCATCGTCCAAAGTCAGCCAATCGACCGCCTTGATGTCGTTCATCAGCTTGCGGACCGGCCCGCCCTCGGCCTCCATCCGCCAGAAGTGCACGGCCTTGGAGCGCCCGCCCGACTGGTAGACGAGCGTGCCCAGGAATTCGTGGATGGCGACCTCGTGACCGGTCTCTTCCAGCACCTCGCGGTGCGCGGCCTGTTTCGGCGTCTCGCCGTCGTCGAGCTTGCCCTTCGGCAAGACCCATTCGTTGCGCTTGCGCTGGCGCACGACTGCAATCAGCGGCGGCGCGCCACGCCGCAGCACAATACCCCCCGCCGCCATCACCGGCGCCCGCGCCATCATCAAATCCGTGTCGATCTATTCGTCCCCGCCGACCATATAGGCGGCGGGGGCGGCGGATTGAAGGCTACTTTCTTCCGAGCAGCGCTTGACCGGCGCGGATACGGGTGCCCTCGGCGATGCCGTCGCAGAATTTGAAATCGCCGGGTGCGAGGATGATGATGGTCGAGCCGTGCTCGAACCAGCCGAGCTCCTCGCCCTTGCTCACGTTGACGTCGCAGGGGAAGTTGACCGGGCCCTTCGTCTGCGCGTTCAGCACCATGTCGAGGAAGTGCAGGCGGATGCTCGCGACCAGGATCGCGGCGACCGGCACCAGCGTCACGGCCTCGCCGGTGGACAGATGCGTCCGGATCACCGCGCGCTCGTTCTTGCAGAAGAGACGCTCGACCCGCTTCAGCGCGATCGGGTTGACGTTCCAGACATCGCCATGGATCAGCGTGACGCGCTCGATATGGGCGTCATAGGGCGCGTGGAAGCGGTGATACATGCTCGAGGTCAGCCGCAGCGTGACGAAGGAGCCGTTGCGGTGCTGGTCCACCAGGGCGGAATCGCCGAGCAGGTCGAGCAGCGAATAGGGCGCGCCCTTGACCTGGAACAGCTCGGTATCCGCGATCCGGCCATGCGCGCCGACGATGCCGTCGGAGGGGCTGGCGACGATGGAGGGGTCCGGATCGAACGGACGCAGGCCCGGCTTCAGCTCCCGGGTGAAGCAGTCGTGCAGGCTCTTGAAATGCATTTTCCGTGCCTCCGACAGGTCGAGGTCGGAGAACAGCTTCCACAGCGAGATCGAGACGTCCCGCACAAACGGATTCTCGATCTTGGAGAACCAGCCCATGAAGCGGGTCAGCGCGGCGCGTGGGATGCGGTTGGTCAACAGGAAGTTGAGGTCTTCCTGCTGGGTGAAAGAGGCGATGAGGGCTTTGACTGTCATGAATCTGTCAGCTCGCAGTATTAGCGCTTGTTGTCATGGAAACGACACTCCCGATTCTCTCGATGTCCGTGGCCGCCGCAGCGTCTGCTGCCGCCGCCTTCCCGAAGCTCAAGGCGCGGATCGAACTCTCCCGCGCCAAGCACCGCTCGCTCGCCGGGCACTCCAAGATGTCGCGGCGGGTGGCGCGGCTGCTCCCGTTCTACGAGTTCGGAGAGAACGACTACTTTGCCTGCGACGGCGCGCCCGCGAATATCGCGGCCCGGCGCAAGGACGGCTTCTTCCGCCTCGCAAGCCTCTACGCCGAGCGCTACCCGAAGGGGCGCGCGATGACGAAGGAAGCCGCGGAAAAGATCTCCGACCTGAACTTCACCGAGACCTACCGCGTGCCGTTCCAGTTCTCGCGCCTCGTTCGCGAGCACCTGGGCACCTCGACCTTCATGGAGTCCTCGCGCGGCGTCACCGTCACGGATGTCGACGGCAACACCTCCTACGACCTCACCGGGTCCTACGGCGTCAACATCTTCGGCAACGACTTCTACAAGGAGTGCATCGAGGGATCCGAGAAGCGGGCGCATGCGCTTGGGCCGGTGCTCGGCCCCTATCACCCCGTCATCCTCGATAACGTGACCCGGCTGTGCCAGATTTCCGGCCTCGACGAGGTCTCCTTCCACATGTCCGGCACGGAAGCCGTGATGCAGGCGGTGCGGCTCGCGCGCTACCACACCAGGCGTACGCACCTCGTCCGCTTCGCCGGCGCCTATCACGGCTGGTGGGGCGACGTGCAGCCCGGCGTCGGCAATCCGATCACCGCGCACGAGACCTACACCCTCGCCGAGATGTCGGAGAAGACGCTGCACGTGCTGAGGACGCGGCGCGACATCGCCTGCGTGCTGGTCAATCCGCTGCAGGGTCTGCATCCCAATGCCAACGCGCCCGGCGATTCCTCGCTGGTCGACAGCTCCCGGGGCGGCAATTTCGACCGCGCGGCCTATACCGAATGGCTGAAGAAGCTGCGCGAGGTCTGCACCGAGCGCGGCATCGTGCTGATCTTCGACGAGGTCTTCGTCGGCTTCCGCCTCGCTGCCGGCGGCGCCCAGGATTATTTCGGCGTGCGCGCCGACATGGTGACCTACGGCAAGAGCCTCGCCGGCGGCCTGCCGGTCGGCGTGGTCTGCGGCAAACGCGAGCTGATGCGCCGCTTCCGCGACGATCGTCCCGCCGACATCTGCTTCGCCCGCGGCACCTTCAACTCGCACCCCTACGTCATGACGGCGATGGACGAGTTCCTGAGCCGGCTCACCAGCCCGAACTTCCGCGCCATCTATGACGGGCTGGAGGCGACCTGGAACGGCCGCGCGCAAAAGCTCAACCAGATGATGATGGAGGCTGACCTGCCGGTGCGGTTCGCCAACTTCTCGTCGATCTGGACGGTGAAATACACCACGCCGTCCCGTTACAACTGGATGCTGCAATACTACCTGCGCGCCGAAGGCCTGGCGCTGAGCTGGGTCGGCACCGGACGGCTGATCTTCAGCCTGAACTACACCGACGCCGACTTCACCGAGGTCGCCGAACGCTTCGTCCGCGCCGCCGAAAAGATGAAAGCCGACGGCTTCTGGTGGCACGACGGCGCGCTCACCAACAAGCAGATCAAGCGGCAGATCCTGAAAGAGATGCTCGCCAAGCGCTTCGGGCGCTGAGGCTTTTCGCTGCGCCGCGAGCACCGCCCTTTCCTCTCCCTCTCCCCGCTTGCGGGGAGAGGGTTGGGGTGAGGGGGAGTCTCCGCGGGGACGGTGAAAGTTGGCGAGCGATCCGGAAGCAGCGCCCCCGCGGAGAGCCCCCCTCACCCGGATCGCATCTTCGATGCGCTCCGGCCTCTCCCCGCACGCGGGGAGAGGCGAACGAAGCACCGCGTTCGGGACCCCCAAGACGTGGATGCCCGGCACGAGGCCGGGCATGACGCAACCATCAGACATCGGAGTGTTGTGTGTACGCAGCGTGCTCAGGCGTGCTGCTCTTCGAGCGTGGGCTCGGAGATCAGGCCCAGCGTGTGCTCGGGGTTGAGGTGCAGGCCGGGGTCCATCAGCTCGCCGCGCATCAGGGCGAGCGGCGCGCTGCGATAGAGCATTAGATCGTGGAAGGGGTCGGTCAGGATCTTGGTCATCCAGACGAGGCCGGTCTCGACGTCGCGGATGAAGAACAGGTGCACGGTGCGGAACAGAAGACCGCCGCCGCCGACCACGAGCCAGATCTTGGCGACCTGCCGCATGAAGTCGGTCGCGCTCGCCCAGGGCGTGAACAGGCCGAACAGCGTCGGATCGGCAAGCAGCACCAGCGGCGAGGCCGCCCAGATCGCCATCAGCACCACCTTGCGCTGAAGGTTGTAGCCGACCTTGATCTCTTCCTTGTACTCGTGCGTCGCCTGGTTGATGTGGTCGTAAGTGTGCGGCTCGAAGAAGAAGTGGCCGGCCTGGCGCGAGGTCATCGAGACCAGCCAGCCGACCAGCGCCGAGATCACGGGATCGACGAACAGCCAGACATAGGCGAAGAGGAAGCTCAGCGCGCTGACGAAGTGCAGGCTCTGATTGATGCGGCTGTGGTGATAGTAGCGATGGTCGTCCCAGCGCTGGATCCGCAGCTGCTCGAGATAATTCTTGATCATGCTCTCCCCCAAAATGCTTTCGGGTACGGGATTACAGGGATTCGATGTACGCCGTGTGACATCATCATTTTGTCATGTGACGGTGTGCAGCGGCGCGATGACGCACGCGAACGCTAACGGCGGCTCACGCTGCCTTCCTCACGCCGCCTTGGCGACGTCGACCTTGCGGAAGCGCACCAGCGAGAAATGGCCGAGCGGCGGAATCAGGCGGCGCTCGGCGAGCTCGATGCCGTTGGCACCGGCGAGCCACTTGGCATAGCGCGACCAGGCGAACTCGGCGGTGCGGAAGCCGAGCGGACGCACCACCGGCTGCAACTTCTGCTCGATGAAGCGGCGCATGCCGGCGTCGGCGCTGACGCGGGTCAGGATGATCAGCTCGCCGCCGGGGCGCAGCACGCGGGCGAATTCGTCGAGCGCCTTCTCCGGATTCGGCACGGCGGTGACGACATATTGCGCCATCACGACGTCGAAGGAATTGTCGGGGAATTCGAGCTTCTCGGCGTCCATCACCGCGAGGCCCTCGACGTTCTTCAGCTTGCCCTCGGTGACGCGCTGGCGCGCCTTGTCGAGCATCGCTTCCGAAATGTCGGTGCCGAAGATGCGCAGGTGCGGCGCGTAGAGCGGCAGCGAGATGCCGGTGCCGACGCCGACCTCGAGCACGCGGCCGCCGATCTTGTTGGTGGCCGCGATCGCCGCCTGCCGGCCCTTGGCGAACACGCCGCCGAACACGAGATCGTAGACGGGCGCCCAGCGATCGTAGGCCTGCTCGACCGTGCCGCGGGTGAGGTCAAGCTGCTGGGTGCCGTCAAGGTTCATGATCTTAGCCATCGGTGAGGTTCTCGCTGTGGGTCAAAGGTAAGATCAACCGCGCACCGGCCGCCGCGCCATCACCGGCGAGGCGCGCAGGATGCGGCTGGGCTGGAGTGAGGTGAGGTTGCCAACGAACTGGCGCGCGCTGTTCTCCCAGGAGCGCTCCAGCGCGAAGTTGCGGCAGGTCTCGCGCGACATGGTGAGTGCGCGCAGGCACGCGGTGCGCAGATCGTGGTCGATCGCGCCGATCGGGTGATCGGCGATGACGTCCTTGGGCCCCGTCACCGGAAACGCCGCAACCGGCGTGCCGCAGGCGAGCGCTTCCAACTGCACCACGCCGAAGGTGTCGGTCAGGCTCGGGAACACGAACACGTCGGCAGCCGCGAGATGCGCGGTCAGATCCGCGCCCTTCTTCTCACCGAGGAAGACCGCATCCGGATATTTCTTCTCGAGCGCCGCCTTCTGCGGGCCGTCGCCGACGACAACCTTGGTGCCGGGCAGGTCGAGCGCGAGGAACGCTTCGAGATTCTTCTCCACCGCCACGCGGCCCATGGTCATGAAGATCGGGCCCGGCAGGTCGAGCTTGGCCGGAGCGTCGGGATGGAACAGCTCGGTATCGACGCCGCGCGTCCAGAAGCCGAGCCGCTTGAAGCCGCGCTCGGACAGCTCCTGCCGCAGCGACGGCGTCGCCACCATGGTCATGGCCGCGGCATCGTGGAAGTGGCGCAGCACGGCATAGCCGACGCTCGCGGGAATGCCGGTCCGCACCGACACGTATTCCGGAAAGCGCGTCGTGTAGGAGGTGGTGAAGGCGAGCCGGTTGCGGCGGCAATAGGCCCGCGCGGCCCAGCCGATCGGGCCTTCGGTCGCGATGTGCAGCGCTTCGGGCGCAGCCTTCTCGATCCGCCGCGCGATCTCTTTACGGCTCGGCAGCGCAATGCGCAGGCCCGGATAGGTCGGCAGCGGCCACGACGGGAAGCCGTCCGGCGTGAGGAAGTCGATCTCGACGTCGAGGGCCTTGGCGGCGCCCGCCAGCGAAGTCAGCGTCCGGACTACACCGTTAACCTGCGGATGCCAGGCGTCAGTCGCGATTAATACCCGCATGGGAAAATCCCGAGAGTTTGATGATTCTCGGCTTTCGACCATCAACCATGGATATTTCAGGCGTGTGACGTCACAGAAGTGTCGGCCGGCTGTTTTGTTGGGCACCGGACTCGGGCGGCCACGAAACTGTCATGAAACAATCCTTGCCGCGATGAAACCGTTTTCGGTTTTCCGCGCAAACGTCCCGAAACTTATTGCCGTTAGTGATCTACGCAACGGAGCACCGCAATGGTGCCGCGGTGGACAAACACCGAGCAAACAGGGGCGATCACATGTTCAATCTGGACACGTTCAAGACGTATTCGCGCGCCGTTGCTTTCGGCGCAGTCGCTGTCACCGCGATCGCATTCGCAGGTCCGGCCAAGGCCGCGCCGGTGCAGCTCTTTCCCTTCTTCCAGCCGCTGCCCCCGATGGCCGCGCCGCAGCCGATCCAGCCCTTTCAGCCCTACCAGGCGACGCCTTACCAGGCAGCTCCCTCCGAGGACCAGGACGCGGTCGAGATGCCGGCCCGCTTCCGCCGCCAGACCGTTTCCTACGCGACGCGCGAAGCGCCGGGCACCATCATCATCGATACGCCCAACACCTATCTCTATTACGTGCTGGGCAACGGCCAGGCCGTTCGCTACGGCATCGGCGTCGGCCGCGACGGCTTCACCTGGTCCGGCATCCAGTCGGTGACCAAGAAGGCCGAGTGGCCGGATTGGACCCCGCCGCCGGAGATGATCGCCCGCCAGCCCTATCTGCCGCGCCACATGGCCGGCGGCCCTGGCAACCCGTTAGGCGCCCGCGCCATGTATCTCGGCGGCACCATCTACCGCATCCACGGCACCAACGCCCCCGAGACCATCGGCAAGCACGTCTCCTCCGGCTGCATCCGCATGACCAACGACGACGTCACCGACCTCTACTCCCGCGTCAACGTCGGCACCAAGGTGATCGTGCTGCCGATGACGGAGCGCCGCGCGGACCTCGGCGCCGCGACGCGCTAAAGCGACAGGACATTGTGACGCAAACGGCCCCGGAACCCACCGGGGCCGTTTTCGTTGGCCCTCGACATCCCGATGCGCGCTTGCAGCGGCGCGATCCCCGATGGAGGCGCAGATGCAATCCCGCCTGCAAACATCGCCAAGCCCATGGCTGCGCTCGATCGCCGGCGCCGGAGCTTTGACGCTGCTCCTGTTCGCGCCCTCCTCGCTCGCCCAGCAGCCGGCGAACGACGAGGCAGCTCGGCAGGCGTTCAACAATTCCTGCCGCACCTGTCACTCGGTGAAGGAGGGCGACAATCGCCTGGGCCCCAATCTCAGCAAGATCGTCGGACGGAAGGCAGGCTCGCTGCCCGACTACAACTACTCTGCGTCAATGAAGGAGGCCGGCTTCGTCTGGGACAAGGACAAGCTCACCCGCTTCATCATCAAGCCGGATGAAGTCGTCTCCGGCCACAAGATGCAGCCCTATGGCGGTGTCTCCGCGGACGAAGCGGCCAAGGTGGTTGCGCATCTGCAGGCGGCGGTCAGCCGATAAGATTGCGACAGCACTCCTACGTGCCGGTCGGCTGATGCCGTCGCTCGACATGGAACGATTTCGCCGTGATCAGCCAAGTGTCCTTCATGCAGTGATAGGCCAGATAATCAACGTATTGGAGCACATCGATTCGAACTCGAACCTTCACCAAGGCTTGCGCTGGCGAAGCCAGATCGATCAGCAATATCTCCTGAAGGCGCGGAGCATTCTTCGACTTCGGCGACGGGGTCGACGCCAGCATCGTCCTGTAGTCACGAACCGGCAATAACCGCAATTCGGCGTCGCGAAATCCGTGGAGCTGCGCGGTCGGCGCAAAGACGCGATCGAACTGCGAAACGTCGTTGTCGTACATCAGCGTGAAGTAACGTTCGACGGCCTCCAGCAGAGACGCGAGGTTCGGGCTTTCGGTCATGCTTCACTCCATCAGCGGCAAGGGCGGAGCACTGCATCCCACGGAAAGCCGAGGCATGTCCTTGCGAAGTAGGCTAGTCTCGACGGCTCCGGCGCAACATTGCGCCCTTCTTGATCCAACGGGATGCGGTTCATGCCAAAATGCGAGCTGGATGCGATCGACCGGCGCATCGTCACCGAACTCCAGACCAATGCACGATTGAGCAACATCGAGCTGGCGGACAAGGTCGGGTTGTCGCCGTCGCCCTGCCTGCGGCGGGTGCGGCGGCTGGAGCGGGACGGCTATATCGACGGCTACCGCGCCTCCTTGCGGCGCGCCCGCATCGGCCTCGGCTTCTCGGCCTTCCTCGGCGTCAAGATCAACGGCCATGCCAACGACCAGGCGCTGAGCTTCGAAAAGACCGTCGTTGCCATGCCTGAGGTCGTTGCCTGCCACCTCGTCTCCGGCGAAGCCGACTACCTCCTCGAAATCGTCGTGCCCGAGCTCGAGGACTACCAGCGCTTCCTCGTCGACAAGCTGCTCAATCTGCCGATCGTGCGGGAGGTTCGCAGCAGCATCGCGATCCAGACGCTCAAGGCCGGCGCGCCCCTGCCGCTGGCGCATCTCTCCTAGCCATGATCAGACTGCTGACACCCGCCGACGCGGCTCTCTACCGGGCGATCAGGCTGGAAGCGCTCGCGGCCCATCCCGAAGCTTTTACGAGCACGCTCGAACGCGAGCAGGAGAAGCCCCTCGCTTGGTTCGAGGAGCGCCTCACGACGTCGGACGTATTCGGTGCGATCATCGCGGGCGAGCTCGTGGGTACTGCTGGCTTCCGCCGCGAGGACGGCGCGAAGACCGCGCACAAGGCTGTCCTCTGGGGCATGTATGTGCGGCCGCAGGCGCGGAAGTCCGGCACGGGGCGACTGCTCGTCGACGCGGTCGCGGCACACGCGGCAAAGCGCGTCGAGCAGCTCCAGCTCGTCGTCGTCAGCGAGAACCAGGCCGCGTTGCGGCTCTACGCCGCGGCCGGCTTCGTCGAATACGGCCGCGGGGTGAAGGCGCTGAAGCAGGGCGACCGATACTATGATGAGATCCTGATGGCCCTGTTCTTCGACGGAAGTCGCCCATGACCGGCGCGGCCCCGGTGATGCCGGGACCACTCTCATTTGTGCCGGTGACCACCCCGGCGCTTACCGGCAGGCGACACCTCGCCGCTCCGAGATCAGCTTCAGCCACGCCGCCGAATGAAACGCGCTCATCAGCAGATACATCGGCACCATCCCGCCCAGCAAAGAGCCATGTCCGGCGGCGCAGAGCATGTCGTCCGGGCCGCCGCCGAGCGCGGCCGTCAGCGCGGCCATGATCGCGAAGGTTGGCGTCGCCGCAAGACCGAGCCATCTGGCAAGGTGGCGCGCGGCCACCACGCTATCGCGGCTGGCGCCGGTGGCCACGCTGGCGGGACTAGTCACGGCCTTCCGCGGCCTCTTCCCTAAAGGCCTTCTCGCCGGCGTCGGAAATCTCCACCCATTTCTTGTCGGGCGCTGCACCCTCCGTGTAGCTGTCGTGCCAGTTCCACCATTTGTAGGTCGGCGTCTGCGGATAGCCCTTCGGTGAATCCTCCCACACCTCCTGCCGGCCGAGCGGCGTGATGTCGAGATAGTTCCAGGTGCCGCCCATCTGCTCGTCGCCGCGGCTCTTGATGAAGTAGGTGCGGAAGATGCGCTTCCCATCGCGGAAGAACACATTGGTTCCGTGCCATTCGTCCACGCCGAAATCGGCATCGAAACTGTCGGTGATGGTGACCCACGGCATGGTCCAGCCCATCCGCTTCTTCAGCCTGGCGATATCGGCCTGCGGCGCGCGCGAGGCGAAGACCAGCGTGGTGTCGCGGGCGTTCAGGTGCGAGACATGGGCGACCTGGTCGGCGACCATCGAGCAGCCGCGGCAGGCATGATCCGGCCAGCCGAACACGCCCGGCTCGAAGAAGGCCCGGTAGACGATCAGCTGCCGCCGGCCCTGGAACAGGTCAAGCAAAGTGACCTTGCCGCCGGGCCCCTCGAACGCATAGGTTTTGTCGACGACCATCCACGGCATGCGCCGGCGCTCGGCGGCCAGCGCGTCGCGGGCGCGGGTCTGCGCCTTTTCCTTCACGAGCAGTTGCTGACGGGCTGCCTCCCAGTCCTGCGGCGACACCACCGGCGGTGTTTGCATGGCGGCCTGTCCGTTACTTCCTGCTTTTTCTGCTGATGTCATAATGGCTCTCCATACCTCTTGCCTGGACGGCCCTCCCGCGTCTCGCTATCGCAGACGCGGAACCGCTCGCCCCTCACCGCACATCGTCGGCCGTCAACGATTTCTGGCACCAAGCGGTTGCGCGGTGGGAGTAACAAGTGTGGCGGGATTTTCATGGAGTCGCTGATCACGGCCGCGGCGCGTGCGCTCGAAGCCGGCGATCCGCTGGGTGCGCTGAACCGCGTTGCGCTGCGCAACGATGCGCCGTCGCTGGCGCTGCGCGGCATCGCGATGGCGCAGCTCGGCGATCTCGCGAAGGCGAAGGCGCTGCTGCGGAGCGCCGCGCGCGCCTTCGGTCCGAGAGAGGCGGTGGCGCGGGCAAGATGCGTCGTGGCGGAAGCCGAGATCGCGCTGGTCTCGCGCGACCTGAACTGGCCGGCGAAGACCCTCGCAGCCGCGCGGACGACGCTCGAAAGCCATGGCGATCTCGCCAATGCCGCCCATGCCGGCCACATCGAGGCGCGCCGTCTCCTCCTCCTCGGACGCATCGACGAGGCAGAGCGCACGCTGGCCGAGCTTGGCGCCTCGCCGCTCCCGCCTGCATCCCAGGTCGTCCGCGAGCTCGTGGTCGCGGGCATCGCCATCAGACGGCTCAGAACGGAAGCCGCGCGCACCGCGCTCGACCGCGCGGCCAGGGCGGCGCGGCTGGCGGGGATCCCGGCACTCTCGGCCGAGGTCGACAGCGCGAACCTCATCCTCGACACGCCAACCGCGCGACTGATCGTGCGCGGCAGCGAACACCCCTTGTTGCTCGGAGAGGTCGAAAGACTGGCGACCTCGACAGCGCTCGTCGTGGACACCTTCCATCATGTTGTGCGCAGGCAAGGCGCTGTCGTGTCGCTCGGAACGCGGCCGGTGCTGTTCGCGCTGGCCCGCCTTCTGGCGCAGGCATGGCCCGCGGATGTCTCGCGAGAGATGCTGATATCAGGCGCGTTCCGGGCCAAGCACGCCGATGAATCGCATCGCGCGCGATTGCGCGTCGAGATCGGACGGCTTCGCACCCAGCTCAAGCCGCTGGCCGAAATCAGCGCGACGAAGCAGGGTTTTGTGCTGGCGCCGCGCAGGACGCGCGACGTCCTCGTGCTGGCCCGGCCCGTCGAGGAAAAGCACGCCGCCGTCCTCGCCTTCCTCTCCGACGGCGAGCCGTGGTCGAGCTCGGCGCTCGCGCTGGCGCTGGGAGCGAGCGCGCGGACGGTGCAACGGGCGCTCGAGGAACTCGCACGATCGAACAAGGTGCAGTCGTTCGGACACGGACGGGCGCGTCGCTGGATGACCCCGCCCGTGCCGGGTTTCCCGACAGGCTTGTTACTCCCCGGACCGCTGCTGAAGACGTAAGGTGGATCAGCTCACAGGGATCACGCACATGAAACGTTCAGCCGCCGAGATCGTCAGGGAGTACGGCCCCTTTCCGGGCGTCGAGGCCGTGCATGGCGTCACCTATGACGGCACGCATGTCTGGTTCGCATCCGGCGACAGGCTGAACGCGGTCGATCCGGCCAGCGGCAAGATCGCACGCTCGATCGACGTCGCTGCGCATGCCGGGACTGCGTTCGACGGCCGGCACCTGTTCCAGATCGCCGAGGACCGCATCCAGAAAATCGACGCCGCGACCGGCAAGGTGGTGAACACCATCCCGGCGCCCGGCGGTGGTGGCGATTCCGGACTCGCCTGGGCGGAGGGGTCGCTGTGGGTCGGTCAATATCGGGAGCGCAAGATCCACCAGATCGATCCGGAGACCGGGACGGTGCTCCGTACCATCGAGAGCAAGCGCTTCGTGACCGGGGTGACGTGGGTCGACGGCGAGCTCTGGCACGGCACCTGGGAAGGCGACGATAGCGACATCAGGCGGATCGATCCTGACACGGGCAAGGTGCTGGAGCAGCTCGACCTGCCTGCCGGAACGATGGTCTCGGGACTGGAGTCCGATGGCGGCGATCGCTTGTTCTGCGGCGGCGGCAGCGCCGGCAAGGTGAGAGCGGTCCGCCGTCCGAGGCGCGACTAGCGCCCCCGCGACGATTGCCTGAATGTACGGCAATTGCGCGTTCGCGGCCGTTAACACATTCGCCCCAATTCCACCCCATCGATGCGCTCTAGCGCCCTTCTCTCCCGCCCTGTAGAATCCCCGCGGGCGGCCTGGGGGTGAGATGCGTCTGGCGTTGAATTTCAAGACTATCCTGATCGCGGTCACGGTGCTCGCGGCGTCGTTCTTCATCAGCCTGAAGGCGATGGACTGGCTGTCGCCGCGCGCGACGAATTCGGCGCCCCCGGTCGCGCAGCTGCCGCCGCTGCCGCCGGTCTCGAAGAGCTCGATCGTGATCGCGCCGGTCGCCATCGCGGTGTCGGCGATCCGCGAGCAGGCCGAGAAGGCCGCGCCGCGCAATTTCGCCGGCAAGGCCGACAACCCGATCTCCCAGATCCTGCAGGACGCCGACATCGGCTGGTCCGCCGTGCGCGGTCCGATGGCAGCTGTCGGCGACAAGGACGTGCTGACGATCTCGACGCCGCTCAGCGGCAAGCTGAACGTGACGGGCTCGCTGTCGTCGAAGGCCACCGGCGCGCTCGGCGACGCGCTGGGCAGCGTGCTCGGCGGTGACGCAGCGAAACGGATCGGCGCGGTCAACATCAAGAATTTGAACGCCAGCGCCGAGATCAAGGGCAACGTGGTCGTCACCTCGCGTCCGAAGCTCGCAGCGAACTGGCATCTCGAGCCCAATCTTGGCGCCCAGGTCAATCTCGGTGACACCAACCTTGCGGTCGCCGGCGCCAAGGTCAACGTGCCGGCGCAGGTGAAGCCGCTGATCGACAAGAACGTCGGCGAGCAGATCAACGTCGTCTCCGAGCGCATCCGCAACGATCCCTCGCTGCGGGAGAATGCGAAGCTGCAATGGGCCAAGGCCTGCCGCTCGATTCCGCTGCAAGGCTCGGGCTCCTCGGCCGCGCTGCCGCCGCTCTGGCTCGAGATGAAGCCGACCCGCGCCATCGCCGCGCAGCCGCGCGTCGACGCGCAGGCCGTGACGCTGCTGCTCGGCCTCGAGCTCGAGACGCGCGTGACCTCGACGCCGACCAAGCCGGAGTGTCCGTTCCCCGACAAGATCTCGATCGTGCCGCCGACCGGCACCGGCGTGAACATCGGCGTGCCGATCGACGTACCCTTTACCGAGATCAACAAGCTCATTGCGGCGCAGATGGTCGGCCACACCTATCCCGAGGACGGATCGGGCCCGGTCGACGTCACCGTGAAGAGCGTCAACGTGGTCCCCTCCGGCGACCGGCTGCTGATCTCGCTCCTGGTGAGCGCCAAGGAGAAGAAGAGCTGGCTTGGCCTCGGCGCCGAGGCGACCGTGCATATCTGGGGCCGGCCGATGCTCGACCAGGCGCAGCAGACGCTGCGGCTCGCCGACATACAGCTCGCGGTGGAATCCGAGGCCGCCTTCGGGCTGCTCGGCGCGGCGGCCCGCGCGGTGGTGCCGCAGATGCAGCAGGCGCTGGTGCAGAAGGCGACGCTCGACCTGAAGCCGATCGCCGCCAACGCCCGCGAGAAGATCGCGGCCGCGATCGCCGACTACCAGAAGAGCGAGGACGGTCTCAAGGTCGACGCGAAAATCGACAGCCTGACGCTCGCCGACATTGCCTTCGATTCCAAGACGCTGCGCGTGGTCGCCGAGGCCGGCGGCTCGCTCAATGTGTACGTGACCAAGCTGTCGGGGATGTAGCGCGCCTTCGCTCTCCGGGCCCTCCCGCGCCTTCGTCGCTTGCACCGCTGGCATTCTCGTCGGAGGGTGCTAAGCTGCTCCTCGTAACCTCGAACGAGGTCCTGGCAGCACTGTAGCTGATAACGCGAGGACAAGATGGAAGCCGGCATGGTCACGTCTGCGCCGGCACTGGTGCGCTTCTCCGGCATTCAGAAAACCTATGATGGCGAGCACCTCGTGGTGAAGAACCTCGATCTCGACATCAGGAAGGGCGAGTTCATCACGCTGCTCGGCCCGTCGGGCTCGGGCAAGACGACCACGCTGATGATGCTGGCCGGCTTCGAGGTTCCGACCCATGGCGAGATCTACCTCGCCGACCGGCCTATCAAGAACGTGCCGCCCCATAAGCGCGACATCGGCATGGTGTTCCAGAACTATGCCTTGTTTCCGCACCTGACGATTGCGGAAAATATCGCCTTCCCGCTATCCGTTCGCAAGACGAGCAAGGCGGAAGCGCAGGAGCGCGTCAGGGCCGCGTTGCGCATGATCAAGATGGAAACCCTGGCGCACCGGCGGCCCGGGCAGCTGTCGGGCGGTCAGCAGCAGCGCGTGGCGCTGGCGCGCGCGCTGGTTTTCAATCCGCAACTCGTGCTGATGGACGAGCCCCTTGGCGCCCTCGACAAGCGCCTGCGGGAGCAGATGCAACTGGAGATCAAGCAACTGCACGAGACGATGGGCATCACCGTCGTCTACGTCACCCACGATCAGAGTGAAGCGCTCACCATGTCGGACCGCATCGCCGTGTTCAACGACGGCATCGTGCAGCAGATCGACAGGCCCGACGCACTGTATGAGCATCCGGTGAACAGCTTCGTCGCTCACTTCATCGGCGAGAACAATGTGCTGGCCGGCACCGTCGAGACGGTCGAAAGGGAATATTGCCGCGTCGCGCTGGCTGGTGGCGGCGCCGTGACCGCACGGGCGATCAATGTATCAGGCGCGGGCGCATCGACCTCCCTATCGGTGCGGCCGGAGCGCGTCGCCATCGTCCCGGACGGCACCTCCAGCGAAGGACCGAACCGGCTGCCGGCCAGGGTGCAGAACACCATCTATCTCGGCGACCACGCGCTGGCCGTGCTCAATGTCGCCGGCAACGGGGAGTTCATGGTCAAGCTTCAGCCGGGAGCGCATGACAGCCTGAGACATGGTAGCCTGAGGCCAGGCGAAAGCGTGTTCATCACCTTCCGCCCCGAGGACTGCCTGGCCCTCGATCCCGCCTGATCCAACGCAAGCGGATCCGCATCGATCAACCTCAACGCAACTCACATGAAGAAGGAACAAAGACCATGCTGAAGCGCAAGATTGGCAAGATCGCTCTGGGCCTGGCCGCGGCACTGAGCGCCAGCGCAGCGCTGGCGACAGTCGCGCAGGCGCGTGACCTCACGGTCGTGTCGTGGGGCGGCGCGTATCAGGATGCCCAGAAGAAGGTCTATTTCGAGCCGTTCAAGAAGGCAGCCGGCGTCCCGATGAACGACGAGTCCTGGGACGGCGGTGTCGGCGTGTTGCGCGCCAAGGTGCAGGGTGGCGCCGCCACCTGGGACGTCGTGCAGGTCGAGAGCGACGAACTGGCCGTCGGCTGCGAGGAAGGCCTGTACGAGAAGCTCGACTATTCCAAGATCGGCGGCGAGGCCGCCTATATCCCGCCGTCGGTCAATCCCTGCGGCGTCGGCGCCATCCTCTATGATTTCGTCCTCGGCTACGACAAGGACAAGCTGAAGGACGCGCCCAAGGGCTGGGCCGACTTCTTCGACACCAAGAAGATTCCGGGCAAGCGCGCCTTGCGTCAGGGCCCGAAGACCACGCTGGAGATCGCTCTCATGGCCGACGGCGTCCCGCCGAAGGACGTCTACAAGGTGCTGGCGACCGACGAGGGCGTCGAGCGCGCGTTCAAGAAGCTCGACACCATCAAGGGCGACATCGTCTGGTGGAAGGCCGGCGCCCAGCCGCCGCAATTGCTCGCCTCCGGCGAGGTGGCGATGACCTCGGTCTACAATGGCCGCATCGACACCGCGAACAAGAACGAGAAGAAGAATTTTGGCATGGTGTGGGACGGCGCGCTCTTCACCCTCGACAGCTGGGTCATCCTGAAGGGCAGCCCGAACAAGGACGCGGCCTACAAGTTCCTGGACTTCGCGGGCAAGGCGGAAAACCAGTCGAAACTGTCGGAGAACATCGCCTACGGCACCTCGAACAAGGACGCCGCCGCCCTGATCCAGCCGGCCGTCCTGAAAGATCTGCCGACCGCGCCTGACAACATCAAGAACGCGGTCGAGATCAACGTTGGCTTCTGGCTCGAGAACATCGACCGCTTGACCGAGCGCTTCAACAAATGGGCAGCGAAATAGTGCGCGAGCGAACCGGCGCAGGGCGCAGGCAGAGGGCCGATCCCCCTTCGCCTGTGCCCCGCCCCTTGCCTGAAAGGGCGAGGGATGTCCGGTCAAAGAGGCTCAACCCATGACAGCCGTGTCCCTGACCGGCGCCGATGCCAAGACCGAGATGCCGCTTAGGCGCCGCCTGAAGCGGGCCGAGCGCGCTCGCCAGATCAAGGCATTGGCGCTGGTTCTGCCGCTTCTGCTGTTTCTGCTCTTCACCTTCGCTGGACCCATCGCGGGCATGCTGTGGCGCGCGGTCGATGACAGGGAGGTGCGTCAGATTCTGCCGCAAACGGTCGCTGCTCTCGCGCGCTGGGACGGCAGGGACCTGCCGGATGAAGGGGCCTTTGCTGCGCTGGCAGGCGACATCCTGGCGGCGCGCACCTCCGGCACCATCGCCATCGCGGCCAAGCGGCTCAACTACGCGCTGAACGGCTTCCGCACGATCCTGACCAGCACGGTACGCAATCTGAAGGCGGTGCCGGAGCCCGGCACGGCCAAGGAGACGCTGGGCAAGATCAACCCGGCCTGGCGCGAACGCACCACCTGGACGACGATCAAGGACGCCAGTGGCCCAACGACCGGCTTCTACCTACTGGCGGCGCTCGACCTGACACGGAACGCGGACGGCGCGATTGTCGCAGCCTCGCCGGATCAAGCCATCTACCGCGACGTTTTCGCCCGCACCTTCCTAATCAGCCTCAGCGTCACGGTACTCTGCCTGATCCTCGGCTTCCCGGTCGCGTACCTGCTGGCGACACTACCACCGGGCCGGTCGAACCTCTTGATGATCTTCGTCCTGCTGCCGTTCTGGACGTCGCTTCTGGTCCGCACTTGCGCCTGGATCGTGCTGTTGCAGAGCAAGGGCGTCGTGAACGACAGCCTTCAGTGGCTTGGCATCATCGACCAGCCGTTGCGCCTGATCTACAACCGCTTCGGTGTCTGCGTGGCCATGACCCACGTTCTCCTGCCGTTCATGATCCTGCCGCTGTACAGCAGCATGAAGGCGATCTCGCCTGCCTACATGCGTGCCGCCGCCTCGCTCGGTGCGCCGCCGGTCACCGCCTTCCTGCGGATCTACCTGCCCCAGACGCTGCCCGGCATCGGCGCGGGAAGCCTGCTCGTCTTCATCCTGGCGCTCGGCTACTACATCACACCGGCACTCGTCGGGGGCGCCGCCGACCAGATGATCAGCTACTTCATCGCGCTCTACACGACCGAGACGGCCAATTGGGGCCTTGCTTCAGCGCTCGGTGCGGTGCTGCTGCTGGCCACCGTTGTGCTCGCGCTCGTCTACGGCAAGCTGGTGCAGGGACAGCAGGTCACGGGAGGAATGAAGAATTGAGCGACAATTCGTCCCTCCGCACGCCCAGCCAGCGCATCGCGTGGACCGCGACCATCATTGTCTCCACGCTGGTGTTCATCTTCCTGATCGCGCCCATCCTTGCGATCATGCCGCTGTCGTTCAGCTCCGGCTCGTACCTCACTTATCCGCTGCCAGGCCTCTCGTTGCGCTGGTACGACGACTTCATCAGTTCGCCGCGCTGGATGAACTCGCTGAAGAACAGCATGATCATCGGCGTCGCCTCGACCCTGCTGTCGATGGTGCTTGGCACGCTGGCCGCGCTGGGGCTGGCGCAGTGGAAGAGCCGGTTCAAGCCGCTGGTGCTGGCGTTCGTGCTGTCGCCGGTCGTCGTGCCCGGTGTCATCACCGCGGTCGGCCTGTATTTCTTCTTCGCGCCGATCGGACTGACCGGCAGTTATCTCGGCCTGATCCTGGCCCACACCGCGCTGGCGACGCCCTTTGTGGTGATCACGGTCGGCGCGACGCTGCAAAGCTTCGACACCAATCTGGCACGCGCCGCCGCCTCGCTCGGCGCCTCGCCGCTCTATGCGTTCCGCCGCGTGATCCTGCCGCTGATCCTGCCCGGCCTGGCCTCAGGTGCGCTGTTCGCCTTCGCGACCAGCTTCGATGAGGTGGTGATCGTGCTGTTCATGGCAGGGCCGGAGCAGCGCACCCTGCCGCGCGAGATGTTCAGCGGCATCCGCGAGAACATCAGCCCGACCATCACGGCAGCGGCGGTAGTTCTGACGACGGTATCGGTCATCCTCCTCGCCACCCTGGAAGGCTTGCGCCGACGCAACGAACGGCTCAAGGGCAGCAGCGCCTGACCGGCGGTGCGGTGGTGTCACACTTCTGGTAGAGAAACTTCTCGTCATTCCGGGGCGCGCGAACCCGGAATCCATCGCGCCGCAGCGACGGTGGATGAATGGATTCCGGGCTCGCGCCCAAGGGGGCGCGCCCCGGAATGACGACAGATCCCCCTCCATATTTCTCAACCCTCCTCACGCATCTTTGGCTTAACTGCGAACACCGATTGTCGCTACAACGGTCCCTGCAAACAACGCCCGAACAACAACACACAGGGAGAAACAACATGCAAAAACTCATCGCCGCCGTCGCGGCCGGCCTCGCCCTCGCCGCCACGTCGGGCGCCGCCCAAGCGCAGATTTCCGATGACGTCGTCAAGATCGGCGTGCTCACGGACATGTCGAGCCTCTATGCGGACGCGACCGGCAAGGGCTCGCTCGCCGCCGTCGAGATGGCGGTCGCCGATTACGGCGCCCAGGTCGCCGGCAAGCCGGTCCAGGTGGTCGCCGCCGACCACCAGAACAAGCCCGACGTCGGCGTCAACATCGCCCGCAACTGGTACGACAACGACAAGGTCGACGCGATCTTCGACGTGCCGACCTCATCGGTCGCGCTGCCGATCTCGGCGCTGACGCGCGAGAAGAACAGGATCAACATCAATTCCGGCGGCGGATCGTCCGACATCACCGGCGTTGCCTGCTCGCCCAACACGGTGCACTGGACCTACGATACCTATGCGCTGTCGAACGTCGCCGGCAAGGCGATGGTGAAGCGCGGCGAGGACAGCTGGTTCTTCGTCACCGCCGACTACGCCTTCGGCATGGCGCTGCAGCGCGACGCCGCCAACGTCGTCAAGGAGAGCGGCGGCAAGGTGCTCGGCGAGGTCCGTCATCCGCTCAACTCGTCGGACTTCTCCTCCTTTCTGCTCCAGGCCCAGGCCTCCAAGGCCAAGGTGGTCGCGCTGGCCAACGCCGGCGGCGACACCACCAACGCGCTGAAGCAGGCCTCCGAGTTCGGCCTGACGCAGGGCGGGCAGAAGATGATCGCGCTCCTGCAGGAGATCACCGACACGCATTCGCTCGGTATCAAGGCGACGCAGGGCCTGATCGTCACCGACGCGTTCTACTGGGACATGAACGAGGAGACGCGCGCCTTCTCGCGGCGCTTCAACGAGAAGGTCGGGCACATGCCGACCATGATCCAGGCCGGTCTCTATTCGGCGACCATGCACTATCTGAAGGCGATCGACGCCATCAAGACCGACGAGGCGCCGAAGGTGATGGCACAGATGCGCTCAACGCCGGTCAACGATTTCTTCGCCAAGAACGGCAAGATCCGCATCGACGGCCGCATGGTCCACGACATGTATCTGTTCGAGGTCAAGAAGCCCGAGGCGTCCAAGGGCGAGTGGGACCTCTACAAGCTGATCGCCACCGTGCCCGGCGACGAGGCGTTCCGCCCGCTCGACAAGGGCGGCTGCCCGCTGGTGACGCACTGAGTTTGTTCTCCCTCTTCCCTCTGCCCGCAAGCGGAGCAAGTTGAAAAAGGAGCACGACAGCGCGCCCGGTGAAAACCGGGCGCGCTTCGTTCAAATGGTCACGCGAGCCGCATCACTCCGAGTACTTGAACTCGGGCATGTTCTTCAGTTCGTCCTTGGTCGCGTTGAACACGGCATGGTCCGGATACCACTTCGACGCGGCCGTCGCGGTCGTCGCGGCCTTGTCGGTGCCGGTCGCAGCGCCGGTCGTGGTGGTCGCACCCGGCTTGGCGCTCGGATTCGTGCTGGCGCCGGTATAGGCAACGGCCTCATTGACGAACTTCAACTTGTCATAGGGCACGGCAACCAGATGCTCGCCCATGCCGAGGAAGCCGCCGACGCCGACCACGGCGATCTTGATGGCGCCGCTCTTGTCCATCAGCAGATCGTTGATCGAGCCGATGTTCTCGTTGGCTTCGTTGTAGATCTTCAGGCCCGCCATCTTCGAGGCGCGCCATTCACCCGACGCAGTCGTGGTCGTCGTGGTGGTGGCAGCCGCAGTCGGCGCCTTGTCGGTGGTGGCGGTCGGCGATTGCGCAAACGCAACTGTCGCAAGCAGCGCGGTGCCGGCAAGGCCGGCGGCGATTGATTTCATCAGCATTGTTGTCCTCTCCTTCAGCAAAAACTCTTATGGAGAAAACAGCGCCGATCACGCGCAGTTCCTCAGCTGCGGCGATTTCGTCGCATAACCGTGGCGCTGCGTTGCGGTGAAAGTTCCTCAAGTCGCGCAGGAACGTTTCCGGATGCACAGTTCCCCGCCGACGATCATGCGCCCTGGGAGAAGCACGAGCGTGGCGGGGAATGCGCCGACCTGCGTCGCTCAGGTCAGCTCTTGTAGTCGATCAGGAGTGCGGAGAAGTCCGAGTTGCCGGACGAGCTGCCGTTGGCACCGTACGACGACGCCGACGATTGCGACTGCTGAAGCGCCTGGAGGAACTGCTGGAGAATCTCCGCCGTCGTCGTATCGCTCGACGTGCTGCTGGTGGAGTCCGTGGAGGACGAATCCGAAGAACTGTCGTCCGGCGACGGACCGGGCGGCGGCCCGCCTGCGCCACCGGCTCCGCCCGCGCCACCGGGACCGCTCGCGAAGGCGGACTGAAACACGCCCTTGAGCTCTTCGGCCTGCTCCGAGGTCAGCGTCCCGTTCGACACCTCGTTGGAGATGAGGTCGTCGATCTTCGACTGCATGTCGTCCTTGGAGGGACGCGTGCCGCTCGACTGGTCGCTCGAGCGGCTCTGCTGGAGCGCCGTGTCGATGTCGGTCAGCGCGGTCGAGAGCGCGGACTGGTCCGACGACGAGATCGTGCCGGCGGAAACTTCCGATTGCAATTCCTGCTGCAGCCGCTGTAGCGGCGACTGATAGGTACCGGCGGAGGCCGCCGAAATCGAGGTCATGATGGCTCCGTGGATTTTGCGGGGTTTCTTGTCTGACCGCGCCACGGTATGGTTAACGGCCTTAACGAGACCTTGCCGCTCCACTGCCCGGGTGTGTCCTGGTATTGCGGCAGGACCCGCAGAAACAATCTGAAACAAAAATCTTCGCCTTTTGGCCCGAATCTTGGACAAACAAAGCGCATGGCCATTCCCAATCCCAACATCCTGGTCGTCGAGGACGACCGCGAAACGCGGACGTTGATTGCGAAGTACCTGCGCAACAACGCCTGCAACGTCACCGCCGTGAGCGATGGCCGCGAGATGTCGCGCGCCATGACCGATCATCGCGTGGACCTCATCATCCTCGACGTCATGCTGCCGGGCGAGGACGGCCTGAGCCTCTGCCGCAAGGTGCGCGCGGAGACGCAGACGCCGATCATCATGCTGACCGCGCGCGGCGAGGACGTCGACCGTATCGTCGGCCTCGAGATGGGCGCGGACGACTATCTGCCAAAGCCCTTCAACCCGCGCGAGCTGCTCGCCCGCATCAACGCGGTGTTGCGCCGCCAGGCCGCAGCCCAGGCGGCGAGTTCGATCGAAGGCGCGAGCACGCTCGCCTTCGAGGGCTGGCGCATCGACCTGCGCCTGCGCGAGCTGCGCAATCCGGAAGGCGCCCGCGTCGCGGTGACCAGCGCCGAGTTCGATCTGCTCAGGACGTTCTGCGAGCGGCCCGGCCGCGTGCTGTCGCGCGACAGCCTGCTCGACCTCACGCAGGGCCGCAACACCGGCTCGTTCGAACGCTCCATCGACGTGCTGGTCAGCCGCATCCGCCGCAAGATCGAGCCCAATCCGCAGGATCCGACCATCATCAAGACGGTGCGCTCCGGCGGCTATCTGTTCACGCCGAGAACTGAAGCAGCAAGCACTGAAGCGGTCGCGGCCTCCCTGGGCAACTGAGGGGGCGTCGACGATGAAGCCGTTCAGGTTTTTCCACCTCAAGGGGATCGGCGGGCAGATCGCCGCGCTGGTGCTGGCTTCCACCGTCGCGCTCCATCTCGTCGTCACCGCCGCCTTCCTGATCAGCCGGCCGGACCGCCCGGACACGCCGCCGGACGGCGCCCATCAATTGACCGATGCCGCGCTGCTGCTCGGCTCGGCCGAGGCCGGCGAGCGGCCGCGCCTCGTCGCCGACCTCGCCCGCGCCTTCCCCAAGCTCGGCATCGAGATGCACGCGCCGGGCACGGCGGCCATTGTCGAGGAGAGCGACAGCCAGCACCTGCGCGGAATGCGCCGTCATCTCGGGCGCGGCTACAAGGTGGTGCAGCTCGCCGCCGACGACACCGCGCACCGCGTCGGCGTCGAGTTGCCCGACGGCAGCGTGATCGCCGGCCGCGTCGATGGCGGCCTGCGGCCGTGGTTCTGGGGCGCACCGTGGCTGACGGCGCTGATGACCACCTTCATCTGCGTCACCGTGCTCGGCCTGTGGGCGGCGCGCGCGCTGGCCGCGCCGCTGTCGTCCTTCGCCGCAGCCGCCGAGAATTTCAGCCTGGACGGCGAAGCCGATCCGCTGCCCGAGCGCGGCCCGGAGGAAATCCGCTCGGTGGCGCGCGCGCTCAACCGCATGCATGAGCGGATCGCGCGGCTGATGTCGGACCGCACCAGGATGCTGGCGGCGATCAGCCACGATCTGCGCACGCCGATCACGCGGCTGCGCCTGCGCGCCGAGTTCATCGAGGACGAGGTCAACCGCAAGCGCATGCTGATGGATCTCGACCAGATGCGCTCGATGCTGGAATCCGTGCTGTCGCTCCTGCGCAACGACCGCAAGATCGAGGCGGTGACGCTGGTCGACATCGCCAGCACGCTCCAGCTCATTGCCGACCAGTTCGGCGACATGGGCCATGTCGTGCATTATGACGGCCCCGCTTCGGCAACCGCCGCCGCGCGTCCCGACGATCTGCATCGCGGCGTCACCAATCTCGTCGAGAACGCCGTGCGCTTCGGCGCCGAGGTCACGATCCGCCTCGACATATCGGGCACCAGGCTCGTCATCGACGTCGAGGACGACGGCCCCGGCATTTCCGATGCACGCAAGCAGGAGATGCTGGAGCCGTTCGCGCGCGGCGACGATGCGCGCACCATGGACGAGTCCACCGGCTTCGGCCTCGGCCTGTCGATCGCGCACGCGATCGCGGTCGCCCATGGCGGGACGCTGTCGCTGCACGACCGCGAGCCGCACGGGCTGATCGTGCGGATGGAGTTGCCGGTCTGGCAGGAGCCGCGGCTCGCGGCGTAGATCGCAGCCTAAGCCGCGAGCGGCGGATGCTCGACAGCCGCCTCGTCGAAGATCGCCACCGCCTCGAAGTGATAGTTGCAGGCGCGGCAGGTCCAGAGATAGGAGATGCGCCCCTCGCCCGGCTCGATCCAGTCGGGCCGCGGGATCGGCGTGCCGCATTGAGCACAGGGATTCTGTCTGGGGATGTCGCCGAAATGTGCCTTGGCCAAGTCCGCGTTGACAAAGTCCGCGTTGGCCATGTTGGTTTTTGTCATGGCACCTCTCCCGATTTGCAGCGTTTTCATGCTCGCTTTCGCGTCTGCGCGCGAATAGACAGGCTCGCTGTCGCGAGCTGAGGTTTTCCACCTGAGCAACCCCTACGGCAGCATTGCGTCGTAACAGCGGCTCGGCGCCGCAAAATCGCCGGCGGCGGCGTTTGGTCACATCATCGCCGCGTTCGGGAGTCCTAAAGCGTGATCCGGAAAAGCGCACCGCGGTTTTCCGAATAGATCATGCTCAAACAATAATGGCGGCCGGGCGCAGGCCGCTCAGGGACGTCAGGAATATCCGATGAAAATTTTACGCGTTGCCGTGTTCGTCGCGGCCGGACTGGTGTCGCCGCAGGCCGCATTCGCGGGCCAAGCCGAGTACGCCGAGATGGTCGCGGCCCATGCCCGCGCCAACGGCGTGCCGGAGGCGCTGGTGCATCGCGTCATCATGCGCGAAAGCCGCTATCAGCCCGGCCTCGTCGGCCGTGGCGGCACGATCGGCCTGATGCAGATCAAGCTCGCGACCGCCCGCGGGGTCGGCTACACCGGCGATGCCGCCGGCCTGCGCGATCCCAACACCAACCTCACCTACGCGGTCAAATACCTCGCCGGCGCCTATCGCGCCGCCAATGGCGACCACGCCCGAGCCGTGCGTTATTTCGCGGGCGGCTATTACTACGTTGCAAAGCGGCAGCGCCAGGAGGCCGTGCAGGTCGCCAACATGAGCGACACCTGGCTGGAGCCGAACGGCAATCCGCAGCCGATGTTCGGCACCGCGCCGCATAAGAAGCTGGCCCAGCGCGTGCGAAATGCACGGGCGCAGGCGCCGAAGTAGCTCTCGTGTCCCGGACGCGCTGCAGCGTGAAACGCTGCTGCGCAGAGCCGGGACCCAGCGCCTCACGCAAAGAAAGATGGGCCCCGGCTCAGCAGCGCACCACGCCGCGAAGGGCGGCGCGCTGCGCTGCGTCCGGGGCACGAGCGGTGGGGTTCCCGGCAACATACGTTGACCACCCCGCCCCACTGACATACATTAGCGCCGTTCCGAGGGGTGCTCCGAGGAGGAGCTGAGATACCGCTAAATGGGCAAATCCGCCCAGGACCGCGGTGACCCTTTGAACCTGATCCGGGTCATGCCGGCGAAGGGACAGGGATGTTACAGACGACCAAGCGACCGGATTCCGCGGTATCCATCATCGGCGCAGGCATTGCGGGCGCCTGGCAGGCGCTTTTGTTCGCGCAGGCCGGCCACGCCGTCACGCTCCACGAGCGCGGTGACGCCACCATGGCCGATTCCACCAGCCATTGGGCCGGCGGCATGCTGGCGCCCTATTGCGAGGCCGAGGTCGCCGAACCCATCATCAGCCGGCTCGGCCAGCGCTCCCTCGACATCTGGCGGCGCGAGCTGCCTGACACGCCCTTCAACGGTTCCCTCGTCGTCGCCCATCCGCGCGAGCGCAACGATTTCGAACGCTTTGCCCGGATGACCGAACAGCACCGCCGGCTCGATGCCGCCGGCCTTGCCGAGCTCGAGCCGTCGCTGGAAGGCCGCTTCCGCGACGCGCTGTTCTTCCCGGCCGAGGGCCATGTCGAGCCGCGCCGCGTGCTGCCGAAGCTGCATGAGCGCATCCGCGCCGCCGGCGGCACCATCAAGTTCGACAGCGACGTCAGCGCCGCCGATCTCGACGGCATCGTGATCGACTGCCGCGGCCTCTCCGCACGCGACGAGCAACCTGACTTGCGCGGCGTCAAGGGCGAGATGATCCTGATCGAGACCAGCGAGGTGCAGTTGGCGCGCCCGGTGCGGCTGATCCATCCGCGCTGGCCGCTCTACGTGATTCCGCGCGAGGACAATCTGTTCATGCTGGGTGCGACCTCGATCGAGGCCGAGGACACCGGCGTCAGCGTGCGCTCGGCGCTGGAGCTGCTGGGGGCGGCCTATACGGTGCACCCGGCTTTCGGCGAGGCGCGCATCGTCGAGTTCGGCTCGGGCCTTCGCCCCGCCTTCCCCGACAATCTGCCGCGCATCGGCATTCGCGGCGGCAAGATCACCGTCAACGGGCTCTACCGCCACGGCTTCCTGATCGCGCCGGCGCTCGCCGAGCTGACGTTGCAATACGTCCAGCGCGGCCAGATCGACAATGAGGTGATGCAATGCGGGTGATCGTGCAATGCTTGTGATCGTCAACGGTGAGCAGCGCGAGGTGAACTCGGCCAGCGTGGACGCGCTGCTCAGCGAGCTCGACTACGAAGGCACCCATTTCGCGATCGCGCTCAACTACGACGTCGTGCCGAAGAGCCGCTGGGCCGAGACCGCGCTGAAGGCCGGCGACGAGATCGAGATCATCACACCGCGGCAGGGAGGGTGAGGGAGATGAATGCCATCGCTGCTTTCCTTCGCCTCTCCCCGCCTGCGGGGAGAGGCCGGAATTTGCAAAGCAAATTCCGGGTGAGGGGGACTCTCCGCGAGTCCAGCTCTCACCGTCCCCGCGGAGGCTCCCCCTCACCCCAACCCTCTCCCCGCAAGCGGGGCGAGGGAGCCGACCGAATTTGAGGAAACACCGACATGGTGACCTTCTACGGCAAGTCCTTCGCCTCGCGCCTGCTGATCGGCAGCGCGCTCTATCCCTCGCCGGCGATCATGCAGGCGGCGATCCGCGCCGCGGGCTCGAACATCGTCACGGTGTCGCTGCGCCGCGAATCCGCCGGCGGCAAGACCGGGGATGCGTTCTGGAATCTGATCCGCGAGCTCGACGTCACCGTGCTGCCGAACACCGCCGGCTGCCGCAGCGTGCGCGAGGCGGTGACCACCGCAAAGCTCGCGCGCGAATTGTTCGGCACGAGCTGGATCAAGCTGGAAGTGATCGCCGACAACGACACGCTGCAGCCCGACGTCGTCGGCCTCGTTGAAGCCGCCGCCATCCTGATCAAGGACGGTTTTGAGGTGTTCCCCTATTGCACCGAGGATCTCTCGGTCGCGAACCGCCTGGTCGATGCCGGCTGCAAGGTGGTGATGCCGTGGGCAGCTCCGATCGGCAGCGCCAAGGGCATCACCAACCGCGATGCGCTCAGGCTGCTGCGCGAGCGGCTGCCCGACATCACGCTGGTGGTCGACGCCGGCTTGGGGGCGCCGAGCCACGCCGCGCAGGCGCTCGAGCTCGGCTACGACGCCGTGCTGCTCAACACCGCCATTGCCAAGGCCGCCGATCCCGTCGCCATGGCCAACGCCTTCCGCCTCGGCGTCGAGGCCGGCCGCACTGCCTTTGAGGCCGGGCTGATGAACGCCCGCGACTTCGCCTCCCCTTCCACCCCTGTCGTTGGGACCCCGTTCTGGCATGCCGTATCCTGATCGCTTCTATCCCGTCGTCGACAGCCTGGCCTGGGTCGAGCGCCTGACGAAGCTCGGCGTCGGCACGATTCAACTGCGCGCGAAAGACCTGAACGACGCCGAAGCGCTCCAGATCGTCACCGACGCGCTCGCCATCACCAACGGCACGCAGGCCAAGCTCGTGGTGAACGATTACTGGCGCGCGGCGATCGTCGCCGGCGCAAAGTATCTGCATCTCGGCCAGGAGGATCTCGCCGACGCCGATCTCAAGGCGATCCGCGAGGCCGGCCTTCTCCTCGGCATCTCCACCCATGACGACGCCGAGCTTGCGACCGCACTCGCGGCCAAGCCCGACTATGTCGCGCTGGGCCCGATCTTCTTCACCACCTTGAAGTCGATGCGCTTCGAACCGCAGGGCATTCCGAAGATCACGGAATGGAAGAAGCGCATCGGCACCATCCCGCTGGTCGCGATCGGCGGCATCAAGTTCGAGCACGCCGCGGAGATCTTTGCCGCGGGCGCCGATTCCATCGCCGTCGTCAGCGACGTCACGCAGAATACCGACCCCGACGCGCGGGTGCGGCAATGGCTCGGCCTATCCGCGGAGGCGGCGTGATGCACGCTCCCTCCACCCGTCATTGCGAGCGCAGCGAAGCAATCCAGAATCCTTCCGCGGAGACAGTCTGGATTGCTTCGTCGCATCAGCGCAAAATTGCTGCGCAATTTTGTCGCGAGCTCCTCGCAATGACGGAGCAAGTCTCTCCATCCCGTCACCCCCGCGCAACGGCGAAGCCGTTGTCGCTGGAGGTGGCCGCTTCTTCAGCGGCCCTCGAAGGGCGACGGCCCGGCTCGTTCATCCTTCGAGGCTCGCCCAGCGGCGCATTCGCGCCGCAGGCCTCGCACCTCAGGATGACGAGATCAACAAATGCGCCCACGAATTAACCGGAGGATCCCATGAACATCCGCTCCAACCCCGACAAGACCGTTCCAGCCGTCACCACCGGCCCGCTGCCGTCCTCGCGCAAGATCTTTGCGTCGCCCGATGCCGCGCCCGACCTGCGCGTGCCCCTGCGCGAGATCATCCTGTCCGAAGGTGCCGGCGAGCCGAACCTGCCGGTGTACGACACTTCCGGCCCCTACACCGATCCGTCCGTGACCATCGACGTCAACGCCGGCCTCGCGCGCAACCGCAAGGCCTGGGTGCTGGAGCGCGGCGGCGTCGAGGAATATGAGGGCCGGCAGGTCAAGCCGGAGGACAATGGCAACCTCTCCACCGACAAGGCCGCGCGTGCGTTCAGCGCCTATCACAAGCCGCTGCGCGGCCTCGACGGCCACAAGATCACGCAGCTCGAATTCGCCCGCGCCGGCATCATCACCAAGGAGATGATCTACGTCGCCGCCCGCGAAAACCTCGGCCGCAAAGAGCAGCTCGAGCGCGCGGAAGCAGCCCTCGCCGACGGCGAGAGCTTCGGCGCGGAGGTCCCCGCCTTCATCACCCCGGAGTTCGTACGCTCCGAGATCGCGCGCGGCCGCGCCATCATTCCCTGCAACATCAACCACTCAGAACTCGAGCCGATGATCATCGGCCGCAACTTCCTGACCAAGATCAACGCCAATATCGGCAACTCGGCCGTCACGTCGTCGGTCGAGGAAGAGGTCGAGAAGATGGTGTGGGCGATCCGCTGGGGCGCCGACACCGTGATGGATCTCTCGACCGGCCGCAACATCCACACCACGCGCGAGTGGATTTTGCGCAACGCGCCGGTGCCGATCGGCACCGTGCCGATCTACCAGGCGCTGGAGAAGTGCAACGGCGATCCGGTCAAGCTGACCTGGGAGCTCTACAAGGACACGCTGATCGAGCAGTGCGAGCAGGGCGTCGACTATTTCACCATCCACGCCGGCGTGCGCCTGTCCTACATCCACCTCACCGCCAACCGCGTCACCGGCATCGTCTCTAGAGGCGGCTCGATCATGGCGAAGTGGTGCCTGGCGCATCACAAGGAAAGCTTCCTCTACACGCATTTCGACGAGATCTGCGACCTCATGCGCAAGTATGACGTCTCGTTCTCGCTCGGCGACGGCCTGCGTCCCGGCTCGATCGCCGACGCCAACGACCGCGCGCAGTTCGCCGAACTGGAGACGCTCGGCGAACTGACCAAGATCGCGTGGGACAAGGGCTGCCAGGTCATGATCGAAGGCCCCGGCCACGTGCCGATGCACAAGATCAAGATCAACATGGACAAGCAGCTCAAGGAGTGCGGCGAGGCGCCGTTCTACACGCTTGGACCGCTGACCACCGACATCGCGCCGGGCTACGACCACATCACCTCGGGCATTGGCGCGGCCATGATCGGCTGGTTCGGCTGCGCCATGCTCTGCTACGTCACCCCGAAGGAGCATCTCGGCCTGCCCGACCGCAACGACGTCAAGGTGGGCGTCATCACCTACAAGATCGCCGCGCACGCGTCCGATCTCGCCAAGGGCCACCCGGCCGCCCAGCTCCGCGACGACGCGCTCTCCCGCGCCCGTTTCGACTTCCGCTGGAGCGACCAGTTCAACCTCGGCCTCGACCCTGATACCGCGAAAAACTTCCACGACGAGACCCTGCCGAAGGAAGCCCACAAGGTCGCCCATTTCTGCTCGATGTGCGGCCCGAAGTTCTGCTCGATGAAGATCACGCAGGACGTGCGGGACTACGCCGCGACGCTGAACGATCCGAACTCGATCGGCATGTCCTTGAGCGGCACCGCCGAGGACGGCATGAAGCAGATGAGCGCGAAGTTCAAGGAGATGGGCTCAAGCGTTTATCTGGATGCGGAGAAGGTGAAGGAGAGCAATCGGGTGCTGTGAGGAGCCCTCCGCTCGCCGTGCCCGGGCTTGACCCGGGCATCCATCTAAAAATCAAAGGCCGGGCAGACTGCCCGGCTTTTTTTGCGAAGCGTCGTTTCAAGAAACCTTGTTCTTCAACAATGGCTGCTCCCCTATGACAGCGGACGAGCATTCCGCTTCCCAGGGGAAACGGTGATCGACGTCCTGCCAGACGACCTGGAGACAGGAGAATGCGAGCCGGGATTTCCAGTAGAACCAGATCGCCGTGCCGAGATACTCGGGATAGGCCGCGAACGGCACCTCCAAGAAGCCGAGCTTGTAGCCGTTCTCCAGCATGTCGTCGGAAATGTCGCCGTCGGCGAATTTCTGACCAGACGCCACGCGATCGCGGATGAGGTTGATGATGGCCGACGCATTTTCGGAACTCTGGCCGAACATGATGAGCTCGGGGTGGCCATAGTTCAGATACAGGCCGATTGAAAATGCAAATGGCGGATTGGCGCCGGGGATGCCGACAATGTGGCAGCCAAGATTACGGACATTACGAAGAATGACTTTATCTGCTTCGTGCTCTGGCTCGGGCCAATCGAACTGATCTTGCATCCTTTACCCCGACGAGGCTGGCAGGCATGCCTCACGCATCTTTGCCGAACCTACAGCAACAGCGTGAGGGACGTTCGGGTTCTTTCCCCTCACGTCGCAAACGACGATCGGGTTGCCATAGAGATTCTGGATAATTCGCTTCTGAATGATTCCCACGTCGTCAGCATTACTAACGAGATTTGAAATGAAGCCCGCCTCTTCGGTGGCCTCGGACAGAATGGCCAGACCTTCGGCCCAATGAGCTTCTGACAAACCGTCAATCGCCGAGATTGGCATCACCAATCTGCAGATTTCTTGACTTGTTGCCGCGTCTGACATCCACACCTCCGCAATCCGATAGCTTTTTCAAAGTTTACGCTCGATCCGCGAAGCGATGGCGGATTAACTCACGTCCCTACAGCCATCGACAACTGCCAACTGGGCTGACAGCCTAGATTCGGGCTGACTTCGGCGGCAACTGATCGAGGACCGGGTGCAGAACTTCCTGCAGGAGCTTAATCTGTCGAATAAGATCGAGCGCCTCGCTAGAAGACAAAGCTTCCTCACCTTTTCCATGCGCCGCCGCGTTTCGCGCTTCGCGCAAGCTCTGAAAAAGAGTAATCGCGCTCTGAGGAATAAATTGCTGCTTCTCCAAAGCCTTCAGAACTTCATACAAATTCCTGGCCGGACGATCGTCCGGCATTCTTGCGCGAAGCTTGAGAATTAGAGCCTCCAGCTCCTTAAATGACTGGATCAGCGCAGCCTCGGGAAATGACTTAGCCAACTGCAAAAGGGTTGGATCCAAGCCAATGACATCGGGCGCTACTACGCCCTTCTCAGCTTGGACAACTTCGCCCGCATCAACGGCTTCTTCGACTTTTTCAGAAAGCTCGACATTGACGCCTGCGGCACCAATCTTTCTTATGTGAACAATCAAAAGTCGGAGCTGATTTTTGAAAACAAATACAATCGCAACAAGCGCCGCTGGCCACGCCAACGATCCAATCACGCTTGCAAGAAACTGCTTCCAGTCCATTAAATTTTCCCGGTCTAAGGCTGCTACAACTTCATACGTTGATTCGATCATCACAATTCAAGATTGAATTGCGCTATTAGACCAAAGACTACATCTTGTGACTGTACTGACGTTCGAGACCTTGCCTTGGACCGCCTCCCCGACCAGCTCCGTCCCAACCTCCGCCTCGTCTTCGTCGGCACCGCCGCCTCTACGCGCTCGGCCGAGCTCGGGCACTACTACGCCCATCCCGGCAACCGCTTCTGGCGCGCGATCCATGAGGCCGGGATCACGCCGCGGCGCTATCAGCCGGGCGAGTTCGCCGCGCTGATCGAGCTCGGGATCGGCTTCACCGATCTCTCCAAGTCGGGCGCCGGGATGGATCACCAGATCGCGGCTGAGACGATCGACGTGCCGGGGTTCAGGGCCAAGATCGAGACGTATCGGCCGAGGACGATTGCGTTCACGAGCAAGAAGGCGGCGAGCTTGTTTTACGGCAGGCCGTCGAACGTGATTTCGCTGGGGCGGCAACAGCACGATGGGCGCCTCCCGGAGATATTCGTGCTCCCCTCGCCGTCCGGTGCCGCGTCCGGGCACTGGACGCTGGAGCCGTGGCGCGAGTTGGCGGCGTGGATCGCTGCGTAGGGTGGGTTAGCGTAGCGTAACCCACCAAGGTGTGTCCCCGCGGAAACCGAAGCGGTGGGTTACGCCAAGGGACTGCGCTTCGCGCAGCCCGGGGCTAACCCACCCTACGAACTGCATACGCCCTAAAGATCGAAATTGGTCGGCAGCATCACGACGTCACGAATTGTCATGCCGCGCGGCCGCGTCAACATGAACATCACCACGTCAGCCACTTCGCTGGCCTCCAGCAGGCTTCCCGAATCCCTCGCTTCCTTCAACTTCTCGGGCGGCCAGTCCGCAAGCAGAGCGCTGACGACCGGGCCGGGCGAGATCGAGCCGACGCGAATGCCATGCTTGAAGACCTGGCGCCGCACCGTCTGGACAAAGCAGTTGATCGCCCATTTGGACGACGCATAGACCGGTTCCCATGGCGTCGGAAAATGCGCCGCCAGCGAACTCGTGACGATGATGTCGCCGGTCCGGCGCTCGATCATGTGCGGCAGCACGTCGTGCACGTTTTTCATCACGACGTTGACATTCAGGTTCAGCATCCGGTCGATCGCCATGGTGTCGGCATCGACCAGGTCGCCGCCGACATACGTGCCTGCGTTTGCATGCAGGATGTCGAGTTGGCCGGCCTTCTCCAAGACGCGCGGCAGCAGCGTTGCGCAGTCTTTTGGATCGAGCAGGTCGACGACCAGCGGGATCACGGTGTCGCCGTGCTTGTTGCAGAGCGCCTTCAGCGCGGCGGCGTCGCGGTCGACCATCACCACGCGCGCGCCCGCGGCCAACATAGCCTCGGTACTCGCCAATCCGATGCCGGACGCGGCCCCGGTGACTGCGGCAACCTTGCCTTCCAATTCGTTTCCCATGGGGTCACCATCCTGCTGAGATTGGCAGTATAGCGATCCAGAGCGACCTGGCGAAGTGGATCGCTGCGTAGGTGGGTTAGCGGCAGCGCCCTCAAACTCAGCCGTCGTCCTGGCGAAAGCCAGGACCCATTACCCCAGGGAGCCGTTTGGCGAAGACTCGTCGTTCGGTACTGCCACCAGTCGCAACCGATAGATTCCGCGGTATGGGTCCTGGCCTTCGCCAGGACGACACCTTGGATGTGGCGACTTCGTGCAATTCGCATCTGGTCCCAGGAAGACGAGATAAGTTGTCGGAACCCGCCCCGCCCGTTCGTCCTCTGCAGGCAACGCCCGATCACCCCGGATATCCCCGATGCCCACCATCACCGCCTTCGAAAGCTCGCCCGACCGCGGCAGGGGACAGGCCCGCGACATGCGCGTTCGCTGGGCGCTGGAGGAAATCGGCCGGCCCTACGACGTCCGCCTGGTGTCGTTCAAGCAGATGAAGCAACCGGCGCATCTTGCGCTGCATCCGTTCGGGCAGATTCCGACCTTCGGGGACGGCGATCTCGCCCTGTTCGAATCCGGTGCGATCGTGCTCCATCTCGCCGAGCGCCATGCCGGGCTGCTGCCGCTCGAGGCGAATGCAAGGAGCCGCGCGATTGCGTGGATGTTTGCCGCGCTGAACACGCTGGAGCCGCCGGTCGTCGAGCTCGGAATGGCGATGCTGTTCGAGCGCGACAAGAGCTGGTACGAAGCGCGCCTGCCCATGTTGCAGGATCGCGTCCGTGTCCGCCTCGGCGAATTGTCCCGTCGCCTCGGCGCTGCCGACTGGCTCGACGGGGCGTTCAGCGCCGGCGATCTCATGATGGTGACGGTGCTGCGCCGGCTGAACGCATCTCGCCTGCTGGACGAATACCCTGATATCGCCGCCTATGTCGCCCGCGGCGAAGCGCGCCCCGCCTTCAGGCGGGCGTTCGAGGCGCAATTGGCGGTGTTTACGGGCGCATCGCGTTCGTAGCGTAGCTTCCGTAGCCCGGATGAGCGGAGCGACATCCGGGGCCGCTGTTCCCGCATGTCGCTTCGCTCATGCGGGCTACGAGGATTGCATCCGGTTCGGCCCGCCTGCATTCTAGGCTCCGCCAACACGGAGGAGCCTGCCCATGCTGACGCTCTACTCCTACCCAAAGCTGTTCGGAGTTGCCGACAACAACGGCTACGGCCTCAAGGTCTACGCTTTCCTGAAGCTCGCGGGCGTGCCGTTCGTGCACGAGCACATCTTCGATGCCTCCGCCGCGCCGCGCGGGCAGCTGCCCTACATCGTCGACGACGGCGAGACCATCGGCGACAGCGAGACGATCATCGCGCATGCCATCGCGAAATATCGCCTGGGCATCGATGCCGGGCTTTCAGCGGAGCAGCGGAGGACCAATCACTTCGTCACCCGCATGCTGGACGATCTCTACTGGGTGATGTCCTATTCGCGCTGGAAGGACGAGCGCTACTATCCGGCGTTCCGCGACGCCTTCATCGCGCAGCACCCGCAGATCAATGCGGAAGGATTCGAGAAGGCGAAGGCGTACAATGCGCAGCGCTATCATTTCCAGGGCATCGGCCGCTACACGCCGGAGCAGGCCTATGCGAGAGGGCTCGCCGACCTCCAGGTGCTGGCCGAGATCGTACCCGCGACGGGCTTCGTGCACGGCGAAGCCGCGACCAGCATCGATGCCGGCATCTACGGCTTCATCGCCAACATCTACTACTTCCCGATCCCGACGCCGCTGAAGACCTTCGTCGATGCGCACGCCAATCTGGTCGCGCATTGCGAGAGGATTCATGCGGCGGTGAGCAGATCGTAGGGTGGGTTAGCTCGCGGCCGCGCGGAGCGTGGTCCGCGGGCGTAACCCACCACTTCTGTCTCCGCGGAAACCAAAGAGGTGGGTTACGCCTTCGGCTAACCCACCCTACGCGACCTGCCTACCGCATCGTGATCGCGAGCCCGCTGAGATCCGCATTCGCCATCAGGCCGGTCTGGTAGCCCGACAGCTCCAGCACCGCGCCCTTCTGGTTGGTGAGCACGATGGCGCGGGCGCCGCGGCCGACGGCAAGGCCGGCCCCGGCGGCGCCGTAGACGCCGGCGACGTCGGAGGGACGGTTGATGTTGGAGACGCGGCCGCGCAGCACGGTCTTGGAACCGCCGAAGACGAGGCCGTAGTCGAGGCCGCCGGTGGAGAGCCCGTAGGAGCGGCCGCGGAAGTTCAGCACGCCCGAGCCGCCGGAGCCGCCGATGATCCAGCCCGCCTTGTAGATCGTCAGCACCACGGTGCCGCCGTCGGCCAGCGCCGAGGTCGAGAGCCCGGCAAGGGCGGCGATGGCGACCAGCGCGGCGCGAAGGGTGGATGCGAGCTTCATGGGGCGTCTCCGGGGGCTATTTTTCAAGGAGGGATCGAATCAGACCGGACGAATCTATCCGATCGATCGCGGCGGCAACATGATGGGTGGTGCAATGTGGGTTGACGTTCCGCATCCGCTGGGTCGTCATGCCCGGGCTTGTCCCGGGCATCCACGTTCTTTGCGCGGCCGGAGAGGCCGTGGATGGCCGGGACATAGGCGAGCGAAGCGACGCCGTCCTTGGGACGGCTACGCCCGGCCATGACGCCGTTGAGAGTTGGTGCCGCAAAACGCGCGACCGCCATCATGCAATTCTGCCGGTGTTTTGCCCGACGAGTCAAACCTCGCCGCAGCCGGGCCGGCGTCGTCCGGACGGAACAATTCCACTCCCCCCGATCGATCGCGGCGGCCGAACGAGGGCTCCGCGCTGTTTCCGCCACATCTGCCGCAGGGATGCGCGCCTGCGGCCGTTTTCCCCGGCGCATCAAGTGCCTGCGCGTCCTCGCCTCGACCATCCCGGCCGCAGCCGCTCTACTGTGCATGGGGTTGTTTTCGCGCTTTTTGTTTTGCCCGCCTGCGCCGGCTCCCTGATGACGATTGCAAGTCCCCCGCATGTCGCTACGCTGATGCGCCCTGCACGACCCCCGAGGTGATCCCATGACGATCCAGCATTTCGCGCCCCCGCCGCACGTGAAGGCACCGCCGCTGTCCTTTGCGACGCGCGTGGGCGACCTCCTGTTCGTCTCCGGCATTCCCGGCTTCGACGGCAATGGCGCGCTGCCCGACGGCTTCGAGGCGCAGTTCGCCAACGTCGCCGTCAACATCAAGCGCGTGCTGGACGAGGCCGGCGCGAGCGTCCGCGATCTCGTCAAGGTCAACGTGCTCCTGACCCGCGCCTCCGACGTTGCCGCCATGAACGCACTCTATGCCGGTGCGTTCGGTCCGCCGCCCTATCCGGCACGCACCACCTGCGTGGTGCATGCGCTGCCCGATCCGAAGATGCTGATCGAGATCGAGGCGGTGGCGTCGCTGGCGAAGTGAGCCCCGCCGTGTGGCTTGTCGGGCACTCGGCCAAACCAAGTGGCCGACTTCGTCTGACATGTCCGTGAACGGCGGCTCCCCGGCTTGCAAAGCTCCTGCTTTTACCGCACGAATTTTCACGTCCCACTTCCCCACAAGGAGATTTTTTCATGCGTCGCGTTCTCGCCCTCTGTGCCGTTGCCGGCATCGCTAGTTCCGTGTTCGCCATGCCCGCTTCGGCGGCAGTCGGCTATTACGTGATCCGCTGGGACAACACCGGCATCTGCCAGGTCTGGAACGAGGACCTGAAGTACAAGCCGTTCCAGTGGGGCGCTTCGACCTACAAGGTCGTCAGCAAGCCGCTCCCGACCTTCACGGCCGCCTCCGACCTCCAGATCAAGCTGCGCGCGGAGCGCCGCTGCACGCTCTGAGCCTGACGCGACAGACCGAGTTCAAAGGGCGGACCGCGCGAGCGATCCGCCCTCTTCTTTTTGGCGGGCGACCCTCGTTTTCCGGCCAAAACCCCGCATTTCCAGCGCGCGCGCTTTGAACCTCATCGGCAGGCGGAACTACTCACATTTTGTCCGGGGCGCGCTCCTCCAAAAGCGTCCCGCACCACCCCTCCCGTCATTGTCGGGAGGCGCATCACATCTTTCATTTGAGGAGCTGATCATGCGTCGTATTTCCGTGCTGTGCGCTGCCGCCGGTCTTGCCGTCACTGCGTTCGTCGCCGCGAGCCCTGCCGAAGCCAGCTATCACCTGATCCGCTGGCAGGACACCGGCTTCTGCCAGATCTGGGACGAGAGCATCCCGACCGCGCCGTGGCCCTCCGACTACGCCCGCGTCAGCACCACCGTGCCGACCTTCGTCGACGCACTGGCGCTGAAGGATCACGCGCTGAGGAACGGCCGCTGCACCTGGTAGGATTCGATCGGCGGACGACAAGGGTCGGGCAAGGATGCGATGCTAGCATCCTTGCCCGTTCGCGTTTCTGTCCAGCGTTTCTGCTCAGTCCCCGCGGGATCAATCGATGCGCACGCTCACCACGACGGCAGCCATCTTGACCGTATCGCTCGCACTCGTCTGCGCCGGCCGCGCGCAGGCGCCGCAATCCTTCCGCGTGATCTCGCCGGTCTTCGGCCAGCTCGTCAGCTTCGCGATGCCGTCGAACTTCGTCGCGGTGTTCGAGAACACCAAAGGCGGCCACTACATCCGCGAAGCCGTGCCGAAGGGCGAGACGCCGGAACGCTGGACGCAGATGATCACGGTCACCGGCGAGAAGGGCATGACGCTGACGCCAGGCGCCTCGCCCGAGACGTTCGCAGGCTCCATCGCCGGCGGCTTCAAATCGGCCTGCCCGGACAGCTTTGCGGCACAGCCGCTCGGCGCCGCGAATTTCGGCCGCTTCGAGGGTTTCGTCGCGGTGATCGGCTGCGGCCGCGTCGACAGCGGCCCGACCCGGCACAGCGAGACCGCGCTGCTGGTCACGCTGAAGGGCACGACGGACTACTACACCATCCAATGGGCAGAGCGCGGCCCCGAGAGCGACGAGCCGCCGGTCAACGACGAACGCTGGCAGGCGCGATTGCGCGAGCTCAGCCCGATCGAGCTCTGCCCGATCGTCTCAGGAGAAGCCGCGCCCTATCCGAGCTGCGTGAACAAGAGCTGAGCGCTCTCACGCGTCCTTGTGCGCGCCGGGATGGATCAGGAGGTCGCGCGCGGCGGCGAGGTCGATGAAGGCTTCCGCGCTGCCGCCCCGGTCGGGATGCATGCCCTTGGCGGCGCGGCGATAGGCCTGGTTGATGTCCTCGCAGGTGAGCTGCACCGCAAGCGGCAGGCCGAGCACCTTGCGGGCGCGGTCCTCGCTCGAGAGTTTCTTCGGCATGGCGTTGCGGCGGCCGAAGCGCGGCGCGGCCAGATCGTGAACGACATCGAGGACCACGCCGAGGCGGCGCTGGGCCGCCAGCGTGACGCTGTGATCGTCATTGTCCGCGGCCTGGCGCAGCACCGGAAGCGCCTGCTCGGCGGCCTGTCGCAGCGTGACATCGGAGCTCATCCGCGCGATCTCGGCGACGAGCCGGCCCGCCTCGGCCCAATCGGCCGGCTCCGCCGACCGCAGGCGCTCAAGCGCCAATTTCCAGGATTCAAGCCGTTCCATCATGCGCGCAACGTTTAGCAATGAAGATCAGTATGCCAAGGCCGCCGTTTCCGACCCCTTAATTTCGAGTTAGCCTTTCATGAAACTTAGAAACGAATCCGGGAGAAAATGTCATGGCATTGCTTGCAAACCACATCGCCGTCGTCACGGGCGCCGGTTCCGGCATCGGCCGGGCGATCGCGGCCGGCTACGCGCGCGAAGGCGCGCAAGTGGTGCTGCTCGACGTCAATGCCGACACGGTCGCGGAAGCCGCGCAGGAGATCCGCAAGGCCGGCGGCAGGGCCGAGAGCTTCGCGCTCGACGTGACCAGGCGCGAGGACTGCTTTGCGCTGGCCAAGCAGGTCGCCGACAAGGTCGGGCAGGTCTCGGTCCTCCTCAACAATGCCGGCATCACCCGCCGCAACGCCTTCACCGCGGAAACGGAGACGGTGGCGAAGGACTGGAACGACATCATCTCGCTCAACCTCAACGGCGTCTTCAACATGACGCAGGCCTTCCTCGCCCCCTTGCGCGCAGCCAAGGGCCGGATCGTCAATATCGGCTCGATCCAGTCCTTCGTGCATCTGCGCACGCCGAGCTCGGCGGCCTACACCACCTCGAAACACGGCGTGCTCGGCTTCACCAAGGCGCTTGCGGCCGAGCTCGGCAAGGAAGGCGTGCGCGTCAACGCGATCGGGCCCGGCTTCATCGAGACCAACATCAACGCCAATGTGCGCGCGACCAATCCGACGCTGGTGCAGGCCTTCGTCGATCACACCCCGCTGGCGCGCACCGGCAAGCCCGAGGACATCGTAGGGCCCGCGATCTTCCTCGCCTCGGACCTGTCGGCCTACGTCACGGGAACGATCGTGATGGTGGACGGCGGGTACCGGACCGTGTGAGGGGAACAACGCTCCGTCTACTTGCTCGGTGTCATCGTCCGCGAAAGCGGACGATCCAGTATTCCAGAGGCGGTCGCGGGAAGCGGAGAAGCCGCGGCGTACTGGATGCCCCGCCTTCGCGGGGCATGACAGCGCAAGCGTATCGGAAGATACGTCCGCATCACCACGCATCCCGCACCAATCGCGGCGGCTTCGCGGCATTCCCAAGGTCAATTGGTGCGATCGGCTGCGGTTAACCTTTCGTTAACCAAACGCGCCCACCGTGGATTTACGGCTTGGGGGTCGTTTGTTCTCGATCCGCTTCCAAAGAGGGAAGCGGGCGTTGGTCGGGGAGTGTATTGATGACCACTGTTCATGTCGCCGCGTCCGAACCGGGCGCGCATTTTTTAGCACCCAACCAGATCGTTCCGCTGCTGATCGGTGCGACCGTCGACGAGGTCGAGCGCGAGCTCGTGCTCCAGACGCTCGCCCGCTGCGACGGCAACCGCACACGCGCCGCGCGCGTGCTCGGCCTGTCGGTGCGTACGCTGCGCAACAAGATCAGGCTCTATGCCGCCTCCGGCATCGACGTGCCGGCCTATCAGGATTAGCGCGCGGCTGCGCGAGGTCGATCAGTCGGCCTGCGACGCCCGGCGCGACGATGTGCTGCGAAACAGGCGGCGCAGCTCCTTCTGCAGGTACGCGCCGGCGAGAACCGCGAGCGCGATGGTCGCGACTGCGGCCGCGATCAGCTCGATCGCGCGGAGAACGAAGGCCGTCATGACAGCCCATGACGCCTGCGGCTCTTCGGCGAAAGCGACCGGCACGATATCGGGCACGAACACGCGGGCAAGGCCGAGCGCAATGCCAAAAGTGACTGCAGACAAGCAGAACATTTTCCACGCTTCGCGCATCGGTCGCTCCTCGTGAGGTTGTGGCCGCGCGCCCTTCAATGACACGCCGTCGCCTGCAGCCGGTTGATGTTGATCAAGCGCGGTGCGATGCGCGGACGGAATTGCTGCTGTCGTCAAACGACGCTAAGTAGCTTGCTTCCGGTCAAGGGAGCAGCGGCGTGGCAGACGAACAGAAACGGCAGGGACCTCAGGGTCCGCGCGGACGGCAGGGCGAGCCGGGACGGCCGGGCCCCCAGGGTCATCCGGGCCGGCGGGGCCCGGACGGCGCGCGCGGCAAGCCGGGACCGCAAGGCAAGCCGGGGCCGATCGGAAAGGCTGGGCCGCTGGGCAAGGCCGGGCCGCAAGGCAAGCAGGGCGAGGCCGGCCCGCGTGGCGCTGCCGGAGCACAGGGACCTGTCGGACCGCAAGGGCCGGTGGGGCCGCAGGGCCCGCGCGGCGAGGCCGGCCCGCCTGGCCAACTGCCGTCGATCGAACAGGTGTTGCCCTGGCTCGAACAGCTGTTCGACGCCTGGGACGAGCGCCGCCGCCAGCGCGAGCGCGAAGCCGCCGAGCGCGAGGCGCTGGAAGCCGCCGTGCAGGAAACCGACGAGCCGATCGCAGATGACGCGAGCGACGACGACGAAGGCGACGACCACAAGAAAAAGAAGAAAAAGAAGAAGCACGGCCACAGGGACTAGCGGCGCGCTCGTGCCCCGGACGCAGCGTGGTGCGCTACTGAGCCGCGGCCCATGTCATCGAGACATGCGTGCGCGACTTCTGGGTCCCGCCTCTGCGGTGCAGCGCTGAAGACGCGCTGCGCCGCGTCCGGGACACCGGCCTCGGTCAAGACGCATGAGAGGAATCATCCTTGCGCGGCAGCATGCCCATGCGCTCGAACTGCCAGCGCATGGCGCGATACCAGAGATAGCCGACTGCCGCGCCGCACATCGCCAGGATGACGACGTTCGCGCTCGAGAACGAACCGCTCCACCACATCATCCACGCGGTCCACAGCAGCGTGAAGATGATGGCACCTGCTTTGAGGGGAAGAAGGGGGTGGCTCATGATCGTGCTCCGGGTTGGCAAAACCCCGGCGAACATCATTGCAAGTCGCGGCGCCCCATACCGTGAGCCAGATCACGGAACGGGTCTGCGGATCCGCTAGCCAAAGCGCAACCGCGAGCGCTCCTTGGCCCTTTCCGCCTCGATCTCGCGGTCGCGCGCCGGCGCATGGGTATGCAGCGAGGTGAGGAGCGTTCGCGCCGCCTCCGAGACCTCGGCCACGGCGCGGTCGAACGCCGCCTCATTGGCCTGCGACGGCTTGTTGAAGCCGGACAGCTTGCGCACGAACTGCAAGGCCGAGGCATGGATCTCGTCCTCCGTCGCCGGCGGCTCGAAGTTGAACAGCGTCTTGATGTTGCGGCACATCCAGTCTCTCCCGATGTTTTCCTCAAGGACGATCGGCGGAACCAAAATCCTACATTGTTCCGGAGAGTTTTGCTAAGCTCCGCCGCAACGCGGCCGCCGGATACGAGCCGCATGGGGAGAGAAACATGAAGGCTTCTTGCGCGGCTCTATCAGCCGTTCTGCTGTTCGTCTCGTTGCCTGCCATGGCCGCCGATTATCCTGCGCCAAAGCAGGGCGACTGGATCGCCAGGGATTTCAAGTTCCACACCGGCGAGACCATGCCGGAGCTGCGGCTGCACTACACCACCGTCGGCGAGCCGAGCGGCCAACCGGTGCTGGTGCTGCATGGAACGGGCGGCTCGGGCGCAAGCATGCTGACGCCAGGCTTTGCCGGCGAGCTGTTCGGTGCCGGACAGCCGCTTGATGCCGCCAAATATTACATCATCATTCCCGACGGCATCGGCCACGGCAAATCGTCAAAACCGTCCGACGGCATGAAGACGGGCTTTCCGAAATACGACTACGACGACATGGTCGAGGCGCAGTACCGCCTGGTGACGGAAGGCCTCGGCGTCAAGCATCTGCGGCTCGTCATCGGCAATTCGATGGGCGGCATGCACACCTGGCTGTGGGGCGAGAAATATCCGAAGGCGATGGACGCGCTGATCCCGATGGCCTCGCAGCCGACCGAGATGGCCTCGCGCAACTGGATGCTGCGGCGGATCATGCTCGACACCATCCGCAACGATCCCGACTACAACAGCGGCAACTACACCAGCCAGCCGCGCATGATGAAATACGCCGTCACCGCCTACGGCATCGCGAGCATCGGCGGAACGCTGGCCTATCAATCGCAGGCGCCGACGGCGGCCAAGGCCGACAAGATCGTCGACGAGCGGCTCGCGACGCCGATCACGGCCGACGCCAACGACTTCGTCTACCAGTGGGAAGCCTCGCACGACTACAATGCCGCCGAGAAGCTGGAGGGCATCGAAGCGTCGCTGCTGCTGATCAATTCCGCCGACGACGAGCGCAACCCGCCGGAGACCGGCCTCACGGATGCGGCGATGAAGCGGATCAAGAACGGGCGCCTGTATCTGATCCCCGCCAGCACCGAGACGCGCGGTCACGGCACCACCGGCAATGCAAAGTTCTACAGCGAGCAGGTCAGGCAATTGCTGCAAACCGCGCCGCAACGGACGATGTAACATCGGCGGACTGCAGATCCTCATATCGCAATGCATCATGTGCGGCGCCTCTCGCGCCGCATATTATTTGAGCATGCAATGCGCCGGCAGCTCGGGCTTAATCGCGTCAACGATACGAATCGACGCGCGGGACAATCGCGCGCCACTGGCACGACACGCGATGAGGAGGATCGCATGCGCAGGCTCGCACTGTGCGTTTGGCTGGCTGCGATGACGGCGCTGACGAGCGCGGCGTTTGCGTTCGACAACGGGCAATATGACCACGTCCCGCCCGACATCCGCGCCTGGTTCAAGAGCGTGATCGCGCCGAACGGCGTGCCCTGCTGCGACATCTCCGACGGCCATCGCACCGACTACGACGTGCGCAACGGCGCCTATTGGGTACCGATCGAGGGACAGTGGATGGCCGTGCCCGAGCGCGCCATCATCCGCGACCGCGGCAATCCGGTCGGCCAGGCCGTGGTGTGGTACGTCCACCACCGCGGCATCATCATCATCAGCTGCTTCGTGCCGGCGGATGCGGTCTAGCGCATCGCGATGGATTTCGTTGGCTGGAGTCGGCCCGATCAGGTAGTTTGGCGCCGAGCTGATGCGGAGGCACACCGTTGACCGATCTTTGCGCCGAAGACCTCGCCACCATCTATGCCAAGCCGAGCCCGCGCGTGATCGCGAAGGCGCGTCCCGCGATCGATGCGCATGCGAAGAAATTCATCGAGATGTCGCCGTTCTGCGTGCTCGCGACGTCAGGCGTGGACGGCAGCGTCGACGCCTCGCCGCGCGGTGGCGGCATCGGCTTCGTCCACGTCGCCGGCCCCAATCAGTTGCTGATGCCCGACCGCTCCGGCAACAACCGGATCGACAGTTTTCGCAACGTCGTCGAAGGCTCGGGCTTCGTGCATCTGCTGTTCTTCGTGCCTGGGATCGACGAGACGCTGCGCGTCGGCGGGCGCGGCACGCTGTCGGCCGATCCGGATCTGCTCGCCTCGATGGTGGAATTCGGCAAGCCACCGCGCGCGGTGCTGAACGTCGCGGTCAGCGAAGTCTATTTCCACTGCGGCAAGGCGCTGATGCGCTCGAAGCTGTGGTCGCCGGAGAAAGTGCAGCGCTCGGTGATGCCGAGCATCGTCGAAGTCATTCACGACCAGACGGGCCTGGGCGAACCGGAGAGTCAGGAGATCGTGGAAGAGCGCTACAAGCAGCAGCTGTAGGCTCGCTTTCGTTCCGCAAACAGATCGTCATGCCCGGGCTTGCCCCGGGCATCCACGTCTTCATTGCGCGCTGCACATGGATGGCCGGGTCAAGCCCGGCCATGACGAATGGAGAGAGCGGGGCCGAAGCTTAATGCCCCTCGCCCTCGAGCCCGCCGACGTGCTTCTGGGTGTAGAGCTCGAGGCCGATGCGGCCGATCAGGTCGAGCTGGGTTTCGAGGAAGTCGATGTGGTGCTCCTCGTCGCTCATCAGCTTCTCGAACAGGTCACGCGTGACGTAGTCCTTGACGCCGTGGCAGTAGGTCGCCGCTTCCTGATAGAGCGCCCGCGCGCTCATCTCGGCGGCGAGATCGCACTCGATGATCTCCTTAACGTTCTGGCCGATGCGCAGGGGATCGAGCACCTGCATGTTCGGGAAGCCGTCGAAGAACAGGATGCGCGCGGTGAGCTTGTCGGCGTGCTCCATCTCCTCGATGGATTCCTTGCGCCAGACCTTGGCCATGTCCAGCAGGCCCCAATTGTCGAGGAAGCGGTAGTGCAGCCAGTACTGGTTGATCGCAGTCAGCTCGTGACGCAGTGCCTTGTTGAGGTAGTCGATGACTTTTGCGTCGCCCTGCATGGTTCACTCCAGCTCTTGCAGTCCAAATCGGTCCTAAACCGAGTTTAGAACGCTTCTAAATGAGTTTACGCACGGGGGCAACCGGCTACGGGGACACAGCCGGGGAAAAGCTCAGCCGGCGGTGCGGGAGATTTCAGCAGGCCGCGAGCGCGAACTGGGCGGACTCGGCCGTCGCGTCATTGGCGGCCACGGTGTGGCTGTGCGGGCAGCCGGAGCAGCAGGACTTGGCGCAGGGGCCAAGCGTTTCGTCGATGATGGTCTTGATCGTCCGCGCGCAGCGGCCGCATTCGGCGCTGCAGCCGAGGCAACCATAGACCTGCTTGGCATGGCGCACGGCGTCGTCGGCCTCGGCCACGGCGGCGCGGATGTCGTCATCGCTCAGCACGTTACAGGAACAAACGATCATGGAAGCGGCAGGCCCTTCGGTGATGCGCCATCATCGATATTTAAGGGGCCGGCCGGATGCAAAAGGAAAAACCGGTATTTGAAGCTATTCCAAACTGGCCCGCAAACAGCCTAGAACGGCTCTAAAATAGGGTGTTGCGCTGGATCAAGATTGCGGCCCACCTAGTCGCCGCCACCGCCTCCCCCACCGTCGCCGCCACCACCACAATCGCCGCCTCCGCCGCTATCGCTACTGGAACAGCTGCCGCCATCGGTCGAGTTCCCCGAGCTGTCGCCCGAAAACCAGCTCCCCAGCGAGAAGCCGTCGCTCGTCCCCGAATAGCTGTCTCCGCCCCCACTGCCGCCATCGCTGCCGGCCCCTGCGCGGGAGCGGCGCTGGCCGCGGTTCTGGAGGTGGGTGATCCAGCCGTAGCCGATCGCAAAGACGATCCCGGCAGCAATCAATCCATTGATCAGCGCGTTGCCCATCATCGCCTCCCTGGCGGAGCTGCGGTCCATACCAATTCGTCGCACCCGGCCAAGGTGCCGTTCATTGATCATTCAAACGAAGTATGGAACTTTGTCCCCCAAAGAGTTCCCGCGTGGTTGTGCGAAAGGTCAAACCAATGAAGAAGTCGCTCCTGGCAGTCGCTGCCCTCGCCGCTGTGGCCCTGGCGGCCGGGACGCCAGCCCATGCGCAGCGCGGCGTCGCTGCCGGCGTGGCGGCCGGGATCATCGGCGGCGCCATTGTCGGTGGCGCGCTCGCCTCTCCGTATTATTACGGACCGGGGCCCGGCTACGCCTATGGTCCGGGTTATGAGCCTGGTTATTACCCGCCCCGCTACTACGCGCCGGGTCCGGGGTATGCCGCCGACGACTATTACGGCGGTTGCGTCTGGCAGAGGCAGCGCTTCTGGGACGGCTATGCCTGGCGCGTCCGCCGCGTCAGGGTCTGTGGCTGAGGCGCCAAGAACCGGTTCACTACGGACGCGCCGTTCATCTCGGGGCCCGAAAAAGACCGCTTTTTCTCGTCACAGCTCTGTGTGCGTTTACCGTGGATTGACCATTTGCGCGCTTCCTAGCTGCAAGGCCAATTCCATCAGAGTGTGCGTGAACCTTTGAACCCCGGACGCTTCTAACAAGGGACGTCCATCTCTCAGGAGAGCCAAGAGCATGAAGAAGACTTTAGTTGCCGCCCTCACGGTTGCGACGGTCGCCGGTTCGCTGGTGACCGCCACTCCGTCCGCGAAGGCCCATGACGGCGTCGGCGCGGGCCTCGCGGCCGGCCTGATCGGCGGAGCCATCGTCGGCGGCGCGATCGCGTCGAGCCGTCCGGCCTATGGCGGCCCTGTCTACGTCGCCGAGCCCCCGCCGCCCGCGCCCTGCTACTGGCAGCGCCAGCGTTACTGGGACGGTTACGGCTGGGTCATCCGCCCGGTTCGCGTCTGCTACTGATTTGATCGCTATGGCGCTCATGAGCGCCACGATCGAAGCCCGGCCGAGACCATCGGCCGGGCTTTTTTCTTTTGGTCGCGCGCTATCGCGCCGCCTGGATCGAACGCAGCACCTCTTCACTCGGCCAGCAATCGACCTTGAGGCCCGCCGACTTCTGGTAGGCGCCGAGCGCTGCGCGCGTCTGCATGCCGGCCTTGCCGTCGATCTTGTCCCTGTAGAGCCCGACGCGGGTGAGCCCGCGCTGCATGGTCTCGACGTCCTTGGTGCGCAATTGCTTCGAGGCCGACCACGGCGTCGCGAACGGCAACGGGCTCGTCATGCGGTCGCTGAGATGACCGACGAACAGCACGTAGAGGTCGGAGAAATTGTATTCCTTGATGACGAAGTAGTTCTTCGTGGTCAGGAATGACGGACCGTAGATTCCCTCCGGCTGAAGCAGGGAGGCGGGCTGTGCCTGCTCGGCCGCGCTCAGGCGTTGTCCACGCACCGGCACGAAGCCTTCGCGCAGCCATTGGCTGATCGGCTTCGTCACCTCCGGCACGCCGGTGGTGCAATCGACCTTCGCCGGCGCCTGCACCTCGTAGGCCCAGCGCACACCACTCTGCCAACCCTTGTTGACGAGCTGCTGCGCGGCGGAGGCCAGCGCATCCGGCACCGAATGCCAGATGTCGATGCGGCCGTCGCGGTCGAAGTCGACGCCGTGCTTGTAATATTCGGATGGCAGGAATTGCGTGAGCCCGGTGGCGCCGGCCCAGGACGAGCGCATGTCCTTGCGCGTTACCACGCCCTCGCCGAGGATCTTCAATGCCAGGATGAACTCGTTGCGATAGGTGTCCTTGCGGCGGCCGACATAGGCCTGCGTCGCCAGCACGCGGACGAGATCGTAAGGCAGCGTGTAGCGGCCGTAGTCGGTCTCGCGTCCCCAGATCGCGAGCATGACGGTCGAGGGGACGCCGGAGCTCTTCTCGATCTCGTTGAGCGCGGGACGATATTTTTGCAGCAGCCGCTGCCCCTCGCCCGCAAGGCGCGCGATCGAGGCGTCCCTGACGTAGTCGGCCGGCACCTGCACGAACTCGGCCTGCGACGGCGCGCCGGTCGCGGGCCGTCCCGGCAGGATCAGGTCCGGCAGCTTGTAATCCGGTTCGAGCCCGCGCGTCTCCCGCTCGAACGTCGCGCGCGACACGCCGGCGGCCTGCGCCTCCGGCCAGAGCGATGCGATGAATTGCGTGAAGGCAGCGTCGGCGGCGCGGGCGGACGACCAGCCACAGGTGACGACGATCACCGCAGCGATGAGCGCCCGCCGCATCATGCTCAGGTCACCGCGTCAGCTTCTTGTACTTCACGCGATGCGGAATGACGCTGTCCTGGCCGAGGCGACGCATCTTGTCCTTCTCGTAGTCCTGGAAGTTGCCTTCGAACCATTCGACATGGCTGTCGCCTTCGAAGGCCAGGATGTGGGTCGCGATGCGGTCGAGGAACCAGCGATCATGGCTGATGATGACGGCGCAGCCGGCGAAATCCTCCAGCGCCTCTTCGAGCGCGCGCAGCGTGTCGACGTCGAGGTCGTTGGTCGGTTCGTCGAGCAGCAGGACGTTGGCGCCGGACTTGAGCATCTTGGCGAGATGCACGCGGTTGCGCTCACCGCCCGAGAGTGCACCGACCTTCTTCTGCTGGTCGGCACCCTTGAAGTTGAACGACGAGCAATAGCCGCGCGAGTTCACTTCCTTCTTGCCGAGCAGGATCAGCTCGTTGCCGCCGGAAATCTCCTCCCACACGTTCTTGTTGCCGTCGAGCGCGTCGCGCGACTGGTCGACATAGCCGAGATGCACGGTCTCGCCGACCGTGATCATGCCCTTGTCCGGCGTTTCCTGCTTGGTGATCATCTTGAACAGCGTCGTCTTGCCGGCGCCGTTGGCACCGATCACGCCAACGATGCCGCCGGGCGGCAGCTTGAAGGTGAGATCGTCGATCAGCAGGCGATCGCCATAGCCTTTGCTGAGGCCTTCGAAGTCGACCACGTTGGCGCCGAGCCGCTCGGCGACGGGAATGATGATCTGCGCGGTCTGGGTCTGCTTCTCACTCGCCTGCTTGAGCAGGTCCTCGTAGCGCTGGTAGCGCGCCTTGGACTTGGCCTGACGCGCCTTCGGCGAGGACGCGACCCACTCCTGCTCGCGGGCGAGCGTCTTCTGGTGCGCAGCGTCCTCGCGACCTTCCTGCTCCAGCCGCTTCTGCTTCTGCACCAGCCAGGACGAGTAATTGCCCTCGTAAGGGATCCCCTTGCCGCGATCGAGCTCGAGGATCCAGCCCGTGACGTTGTCGAGGAAGTAGCGATCGTGGGTGACGATCAGGATTGCGCCGGGATAGTTGCGCAGATGACCTTCCAGCCACGACACGGATTCTGCGTCGAGATGGTTGGTCGGCTCGTCCAGCAGCAGAAGCTCGGGCTGGTCGAGCAACAGCTTGCATAGCGCAACACGGCGGCGCTCACCGCCGGAGAGTTTCGTCACGTCGGCATCGTCAGGCGGGCAGCGCAGCGCGTCCATCGCCTGGTCGACCTTGCTGTCGAGATCCCAGAGGCCCTGGGCCTCGATCTCGTCCTGCAGCTTGGTCATCTCGTCGGCGGTCTCCTCGGAGTAGTTCATCGCCAGCTCATTGTAGCGATCGAGGATGGCCTTCTGCTTGGCGACGCCGAGCATGACGTTCTCGCGCACGGTGAGCTTGGGATCGAGGTGCGGCTCCTGTTCGAGATAGCCGACGCGGGCGCCCTGGGCGACCCAGGCCTCGCCATTATACTCCTTGTCGAGGCCGGCCATGATCTTGAGCAGTGTCGACTTGCCCGAGCCGTTGACGCCGAGCACGCCGATCTTGGCGTCCGGGTAGAAGCTCAGATGGATGTTATCGAGCACCTTCCGGGTCGGGTAGCTCTTGGTCAGGCCCTGCATGAAATAGATGAACTGGCGCGCCATCGGTCCCGTGAAACCTTCGATTTGAGGAAATTTGCTTGCCGCCGATGTAACGATCCCGCCCCCAAAGGGCAACGTTTTCCCTCCGTTCACCACGGATGAATACGGGTCGGACACCATCCGGCCGCCAATCCGGACAATTGAAACCATTTTTTAATAAAGCAGGCCAAAGCTCGGTTTCGCGCGGAAACAGCGCCACCCGCTCAGAATGTACGGGGAGCACAGCGAGGCCGCATCATGGCTCTGATCGAGACCCATTCACTTCCTGTTCCGGTAGAAGCCGGCCGCACCTCCGCACTCGTCTCGGAGATCAAGGGCTTCTGGAAGGGCTTCTTCGCCACCGCCTTCAACCCCTACCGGCCCGAGCTGCACTACATGCGCGGCCCCGGCCCCGCCTGGCGCGCCAAGCACGGCATGGATGCGCCAATCCGGCTGAAGCCCCGCGACCTCTGAGCCCTTCCCCGCTATCGGATTTTTGAAGACGCGAGCTGCTTGCGCGCTGATGTGATTGCGCGCAACCATGGCCCGGTTCCGACGATGGCGTCCCGCCTGGCGCCGTCACCTCTCGCCATGGATGAACGCTGATGACGCGGCTGCGCTGTGCAATTCTCGACGACTATTTCAACCTCGCCCTCGACGTCGCCGATTGGAAGAAACTGTCCGACCGTATCGACGTCACCGTGTTCAGCCATCCCTTCGCCTCGGAGCAGGCCGCGGCCAGCGCGCTCGCCGATTTCGAGATCGTCTGCGCGATGCGCGAGCGCACCGCGTTCCCCAAGAGCCTGTTCGATAGCTTGCCGAAGCTGAAGCTGCTGCTGACGTCAGGCATGCGCAACGCCTCGATCGACATGGAGGCCGCGAAGGCGCGTGGCGTGGCCATTGGCGGCACGCAATATTCCCGCGACCCCACCGCCCCGCTGACCATGGGCCTGATCCTGGAGCTGACCCGCGGCATCGGCCGCGAGAATGCGCGCATGCATGCAGGCGAGCCCTGGCAGACCTTTGCCGGCGTCGAGATCGAGGGGCTGACGCTCGGCATCGTCGGGCTCGGCAAGCTCGGCAGCAAGATGGCGGGCATTGCGAAAGCATTCGGCATGAATGTGATCGCCTGGAGCCCGAACCTCACGCCGGAGACGTGCAAGGCGGCCGGCGTCGGCTACGCCACCAAGGAGGAGCTGTTCGCCAAGGCCGACATCGTCACCATCCATGTGGTGCTGAGCGACCGCTCGCGGGGACTGGTCGGCGCTGCGGACCTCGCGCGGATGAAGCCGACGGCCTTCCTCGTCAACACCGCGCGCGGGCCGATCGTGGACGAGCAAGCGCTGCTCGAGGCCTTGCAGCAGAGGAAGATCGCAGGCGCCGGCATCGACGTGTTCTCGGTCGAGCCGCTGCCGGTCGACCATCCCTTCCGCAAGCTCGACAACCTCGTGCTGACGCCGCATCTCGGCTACGCGACCGAGGACGGATTGCGTATCCACTATGGCCAGATGGTCGAGGCGATCGACGCCTGGACCAAAGGCGGCGAGCTGCCGCGGAAGCTGGCCTGAAACGAAGAAGGGCGCGCCGACGGCACGCCCTTCGCAATCTGATTTGTCTCGAAGCGCCTAGCGCACGGTGACCGGCGCGGGCAGCGGCGGCACCACGGTCGGCTGCGTCCCCGGGACGGGACCGGCCTGAGCAGACATTGGAGCCGGCGCACCGGGCGTCGGCGCGGCCGAGGCGGTCGCCGTTCCCGGCGCCGGACCGCCCGGCATCACCACCACGCGGGTGCCGACCTTGACCCGGTCGAACAGGTCGGAGACGTCCTCGTTCAGCATGCCGATGCAGCCGGAGGAGACGAACTTGCCGATCGTCGAGGGCTGGTTGGTGCCGTGGATGCGGTAGACGGTCGAGCCGAGATACATGGCGCGGGCGCCGAGCGGATTGCCCGGGCCGCCGGCCATGAAGCGCGGCAGGTAAGGCTGGCGCTCGATCATCTCGGTCGGCGGATGCCAATCGGGCCACTCGGCCTTGCGGGTGATCTTCTGCACGCCGGTCCAGGTGAAACCGTCGCGGCCGACGCGGACGCCGTAGCGGATCGCACGGCCATTGCCGAGCACGTAATAGAGGTAGGTGTTCGGCGTATCGACCACGAGGGTACCGGCCGGCTCCTTGGTCTGGAACGCGACCTCCTGGCGGCGCAGGTTCTGCGGCAACTGCGCCGGCGCAGCATCGGGCTGCTCCTCGGGCGGCAGCGAGGCGATCGTCATCGGCCGGCCATCGGCGCCAACCGGCGGCTGCCCGGCCTGGACCGTTCCGGTCGCGGCGGGACCACCGACAGCCTCCGGCGGACGCAGGCCGTCGCTGCCGGGTGCCTGCGCCGGACGGTCGGCATAGATCACCGCAGGCGGGCCGGCGGGGCGGCCATAGCGGGGATCGTCGGGCGACATCACCGGACCCTGCGGCGGCGCAGCCGAGTAGACAGGAGCGCCGGCGGGACGGCCATAACGGGGATCATCCGGCGACATCACCGGACCTTGCGGCGGAGCGGCCGAATAGACCGGAGGACCAGCGGGGCGGCCGTAGCGGGGATCGTTGGGCGACATCGGACCGCCCGGGCCGGGCGGCGGCAGCGATGCCTGCGGCAGCGCGTCGTCGTCATCTTCCAGCGCGTCGAAATTCGGCGTGCGGTCGCCGGGGCGGTATTCGGCCGGAGCGCCATAGCTCGGCGCCTGCTGAACCGGATAGCTCTGGGCCTGTGCGAGCGAGGTTCCCGCCGCAGCGACTGTTGCGGCAGCGCATATCGTCAGAAAATGTTTGATCATCATCGCTCTTGTATAGTCCCCAAGCCCTATCGGACCGCTAACGGCCAGATGACCGAAAATAGCGGCACATTCAAGACATTGCAGGCCTATTTGCGCCGGATTTGCCGATTTGTGATCCGCAAGACTACCGTTGCTCCGTTGCATCACGGGGGCTGAAATCGCATCGCGCCGTGGATTGCCGGAGTCATCGCCCCGAATTTAAGGGAACGGCGCGGAGGCGTTGCGATATGTTCGAATCAGCCTGATTCGCCGCCGCTTCGAACTCCGATTCCGCGTGGCGAACGCGGCAACCAGTACCGTCACCGCGTTCAGATGGCTCATGGGCCCTGGCCACCTCGCCGCCGGGGCGGAAATTCGCAATCCCTCGATGCTTCCCGGCTTTCGCTTCCTGCTTGCCGCGATCCTGCTGTCAACCTCCATCCTGGTGTTCGGCTTGGGCGCCGCCGCCCTGCTGCGCGCGAGCCACGAGCAATATGTCAGCAACCCCTCCTGGCGGAACGGCCCGCAGGAGCAGGTGTTCGCGCAGGCGTCCGAGCCTGCCCAGCCGGTGCTCGCGGCCTTGCGCGCGGAGCCGGAGCCGGCCGAGCCCACCGCGCCGTCGCTACGCGACCTGGTCCCGACCATCGCCCTGCCGGCGAGCGAGCCCGAGCAGGTCGCGGCGGTGACGAGCGAGGCTGACGCTCAGTCCCAGGTCGTTGCACCGTCGGCCGATACCTCGGCCGCCGAACCGGCCAAGGCCGAGACGACGACGGAAGCCACGGCACCAGCTCCCACCGACACGCTCACCCCGGCCGACACCACGGCATCGATCCCCGAGGCCAAGCCTGCCCCGACCGCCGGCGCGCCGGCACCGGCTGACCCCAGCCCGGCCCTGGCATCCTCGGCGCTCGATGTCGCCGCGGCCAAGGTGGCCGCGCTGAACGATCCGGCGACGACGGCCTGGAAGGATCCGCCGGCCAAGGCCAAGGCGGACAGCAGCGCCCCGGACAGCAAGGCGACCAAGCCGCAGGCGAAGGCGAAGAAGCGGCACCGCGTGGTGCGGCGCCCGCCGCCTCAGCAGTTGCAGCAGTCGCTTGATCCGTTCGGGCAGCCGCAGCAGACCTTCGCGACGACAACCACGCGCCCGCGCTGATCCCGCTTCACCTCGCCCCGCTTGCGGGGAGAGGTCGGATCGCTCTTGCGATCCGGGTGAGGGGGTACAGGTCCCTCGATAATCTCATCTTGTGGAGAGAGGCCCCTCACCCCGACCCTCTCAGCGCGAGCGAAGCTCGTCGCGCCCCCGCATCCGCCTTCGCCCGAAGGCGGGCTTCGGCGGACAAGAGCGCGGGGCGAGGGAGCGCACCGTCGTCGTAGCTACCGGTTCACGCCGGCCCGGTCGCGACCGGCGGGCCGCCGGCCTGGCCCCATTCCGACCATGAGCCATCATAGAGCGCGGTGTCGGTGACGCCTAAGCGATAGAGCGCGAGCGTCAGCACGCCGGCCGACACGCCCGAGCCGCAGCTCGTCACGATCGGCGCATCGAGCTTGACGCCCGCGCCGGTGAAGGCGGCGCGCAGATCCTCGAGCGGCTTCATCGTTCCGGTCGCGGCATCGAACAGGAGATTGTAGGGCACGTTGCGGGCGCCGGGGATGTGGCCGGAGCGGATGCCCGGCCGCGGCTCCGGCGCGCGGCCCTCGAAACGGTCGGCGGCGCGCGCGTCGATGACCTGCTCATTGCGGCTTTCCACGTTGGCGACGAGTTGCTGCATGCTGCGCACGCGCTTGGCGTCATAGCTCGCCTTGAACGTCGCAGGCTTCGGCTTCACCTCGCCGCTCTCGACGGTGCGCCCCTCGGCGCGCCATTTCTTCAGGCCGCCGTTGAGGATGCGCACATTGCCGTGGCCGAAAGCCAGGAACATCCACCACGCGCGCGGCGCCGCGACCCAGCCGCCGGCGTCGTAGAGCACGACGGTGTCGGCATTGGAGATGCCGAGATTGCCGACGTCACGGCCGAACTGCTCGGCGCTCGGATACATATGCGGCAACGGGTTGGAATGGTCCGACACCGCATCGACGTCGAAGAACACCGCGCCGGGCAGATGCGCGGCGAGATAGTCGTCCTTCGGCAACGGCAAGACGCCCGGCAGCTTGAAGCTGGCGTCGAGCACCCTGACGTTGACGTCGTCGATATGGGCGGCGAGCCATTCGGTGGAGACGAGGGGATCGGTGGTCATGCAGAGTTTTCCTTGTCATTCCGGGGCGTGCGCAGCACGCGCGAGATTGAAGCCGTGCGCATCAAACTCCGCTGTCATCGCCCGGCTCGACCGGGCGATCCAGTATTCCAGAGGCGGTTGTGATTGAGCGGAGAGGCCGCGGCGTACTGGATTCCCCGCCTTCGCGGGGAATGACGCTGGAGATTGGAGCGACAGCGAAGCACCCCTCACCCCTTCTTCTTCGGCTCCCACTGCTCCGTCGGGCCGCCGGCGTCGCGCCAGGCGGCGTAGCCGCCGGCGATGTGGGCGACGGGCTTGAGGCCCATGTCCTGCGCGGTCTTGGCAGCGAGCGCGGAACGCAGGCCGCCGGCGCAGTGGAAGACGAACTTCTTGTCCTCCTGGAACACCGGCTTGGCATACGGGCTCTGCGGATCGATCCAGAATTCCAGCATGCCGCGGGTGCAGGCGAACGCGCCGGGGATGCGGCCGTCGCGCTCGATCTCGCGGGGGTCGCGGATGTCGACGATGACGACGTCGCCGTTTTTCGAGATTTCGATGGCGTCCTTGGCGGTGAGCGTCTCGATCTCGGCATTGGCCTCGTCGATCAGCGCCTTGATGCCGCGGGTGATGGTCTGGGGCATGTGGTTCTCCCTCTTGTTGTCATTCCGGGGCGAGCGTAGCGCGAGCCCGGAATCCGTTTCTCTACCAACGCTGCGGCCCGATGGATTCCGGGTTCGCGACTTTGTCGCGCCCCGGAATGACAACAGAGCTAGTGCGTCAATTCCTTCATCGCACCTTCGAGACCTTCGATGGTGATCGGGTACATCCGGTTGGCGAAGATGCGTTTGATGATGGTGGTGGATTCCGAATAATCCCAGTGTTTCTGCGCGACCGGATTGAGCCACACCGTATGCGGATAGGTGCGGATGATGCGGTCGAGCCAGACCGAGCCCGGCTCCTCGTTGACGTGCTCGACCGAGCCGCCCGGCACCATGATCTCGTAAGGCGACATCGAGGCGTCGCCGACGAACACGACCTTGTAATCGTGCGGGTATTTGTGCAGCACGTCCCAGGTCGGCGTGCGATCGGTGAAGCGGCGCTTGTTCTGCTTCCACACGCCTTCATAGAGGCAGTTGTGGAAGTAGAAATACTCCATGTGCTTGAACTCGCTCTTCGCCGCCGAGAACAGCTCCTCGACCTGCTCGATATGCGAATCCATGGAGCCACCGATGTCGAAGAACACCAGCAGCTTCACCGCATTGCGCCGCTCGGGGCGCATGTGAACGTCGAGATAGCCGTGATTGGCGGTCTCGCGGATGGTGGTGTCGAGATCGAGCTCGTCGGGTGCGCCGGTGCGCGCGAACTTGCGCAGGCGGCGCAGCGCCACCTTGATGTTGCGGATGCCGAGCTCGACATTGCCGTCGAGGTCTTTGAACTCGCGCTTGTCCCACACCTTCACGGCGCGGTTGTTGCGGTTCTTCTCCTGGCCGATGCGGACGCCTTCGGGATTGTAGCCGTAGGCGCCGAACGGCGAGGTGCCGGCGGTGCCGATCCACTTCGAGCCGCCCTGGTGGCGTCCCTTCTGCTCCTCGAGGCGCTTCTTCAGGGTCTCCATGAGCTTGTCCCAGCCCATGGCCTCGATCTGCTTCTTCTCTTCCTCGCTGAGGTACTTCTCGGCGAGCTTCTTCAGCCACTCCTCGGGGATCTCGGCCTTGTCCATGGCCTCGAGCAGGCTCTCCAGGCCCTTGAACACGGTGCCGAAGACGCGGTCGAACTTGTCGAGGTTGCGCTCGTCCTTCACCAGCGAGGCGCGCGACAGGTAGTAGAAATTCTCGACGGTGTAGTCCGCGAGGTCAGCGTCGAGCGCCTCCATCAACGTGAGGTATTCGCGCAGCGTCACGGGGACCTGCGCATCGCGCAGAGAAGTGAAGAATTGCAGGAACATGGATGACAGATTGCCCGTCGGGGGACGAACGTCAAGGGGCGGAAGCCGCAGGCGGGCGCTGGACCGGGCGGCTTTTTGCTCTAGAATTGACCACCTCACGGGGTTGTTTTGGGGACGTTTGCAATGGGAATTCTCGCAGCACTCATCATCGGTGCGATCGCCGGCTGGCTTGCCGGCAAGATTGTCCACGGGGCGGGATTTGGGCTGATCGGCAACATCGTCGTCGGCATCATCGGCGCACTGGTGGCGGGCTGGGTGCTGCCTCAGCTGCACATCCAGCTCGCGACCGGTACCGTCGGCGCGATCGTGGACGCCACCATCGGCGCGGTGATTGTGCTCGTCATCCTTTCGCTGATAAAACGGGTCTGAAAGCCTGACCGAACCAGGAACGGCCGCCATGAGCGGCCGTTCCGTTTGTTGGACCAGGGCGATGCCTGGGACGACGACCAACAAGGACGCGCGATGAAATTTACCGGCACCAAGGACTATGTTGCGACCGACGATCTCAAGGTCGCCGTCAATGCCTCGATTGTGCTGGAGCGCCCGCTCCTCATCAAGGGCGAGCCCGGCACCGGCAAGACGGTGCTGGCGGAGGAAGTGGCGAAGGCGCTGAACGCGCCGCTTTTGACCTGGCACATCAAGTCCACCACCAAGGCGCAGCAGGGCCTCTACGAATACGACGCGGTGTCGCGCCTGCGCGACAGCCAGCTCGGCGATAGCAGGGTCTCCGACATCAGGAACTACATCAAGCGCGGCAAGCTGTGGGAGGCGTTCACCGCCGAGCAGCGCCCGGTGCTGCTGATCGACGAGATCGACAAGGCCGACATCGAGTTTCCGAACGACCTCTTGCTCGAGCTCGACCGCATGGAATTCCATGTCTACGAGACCGGCGAGACGATCAAGGCGAAGCAGCGCCCGATCATGATGATCACCTCCAACAACGAGAAGGAGCTGCCGGACGCTTTTCTCCGCCGCTGCTTCTTCCACTACATCAAATTCCCCGACGCCGACACGATGGGCCGGATCGTCGACGTCCACTTCCCCGGCATCAAGAAGCGCCTAGTGGAAGAAGCGCTGCGCATCTTCTTCGAAGTGCGCGAGGTGCCCGGCCTGAAGAAAAAGCCCTCGACCTCCGAGCTGCTCGACTGGCTGAAGCTGCTGCTCAACGAGGACATGAGCGCCGAGCAGCTCCGCGAACGCGATCCGCGCAAGCTGATCCCGCCGCTGCACGGCGCGCTGCTCAAGAACGAGCAGGACGTGCATTTGTTCGAGCGGCTGGCGTTTTTGAGCAGAAGGGAAGTGTAGGCCACAGCGCTTCCGCATGCTCGCCTCGCACAATTGAAGCACCGTGCAACCCACGGGGTCGTCCTGGCGAAAGCCAGGACCCATACCGCGTGATCTATCGATAAGACTCCGGGGCCAGTACCGCCCACCAAACCCCTCCCTGGGGTAATGGGTCCTGGCTTTCGCCAGGACGACGTTGGGAGGCATTTGCGCGCTTTCTCTCTCCACCTCGTCATTGCGAGCGCAGCGAAGCAATCCAGAACCCCTCCGCGGAAAGACCCTGGATTGCTTCGCTGCGCTCGCAATGACGGAAGGCGAGGTATGGGCTGGTTCTCCAGATGACGCTGTCATTCCCCGCGAAGGCGGGGAATCCAGTACGCCGCAGCCTCTCGGCTCCATCACAACCGCCTCTCGAATACTGGATCGCCCGCCTTCGCGGGCGATGACAACGAGTGTGTGGTCGCAGACACACCTTCGCATCCTCGCGGCGCATTTCGCCCGAGCTTTGCTCTCTCCATCGCCCTCCAGGAAAGAGGGCGCAGGGAAGGCCGGGTGCCGGCTGGCACCCACGGTCCGCTGTGCGTAAGCACACGCAGAAAACTGCACAGCGGCATACAGGTGAAGCCGAACACACGGCCTTCCCTGCGCAGTGGTCGGACGGCTTATGCCGTGCTCTCCCGGGAGCCGAGTTCCTTCTGGCCTCCCTCACCCCAGCGAAAGTCGCCGGCGCCGCGCCGGTTGACGCAACTGCCGCCTCCGCAAGAGCTTGACCGTAGCAACGACGGCCTGGACCACACGGTTTTGCCGTACGCACACAGCGCCGCTCGTCCGCACGAAGTTTTGGGCTCACGGAGAGCAATCCGCCCTGCCCACACCTCTCGTACACGACGCTGCCGCGTCCACCGCAACCCGGCCCGCGTTTCGAACGACTCGCGAACCGCCCCTCTTCGTCAGGCCGGGCTGGCTCGACTTATGCCGCAATTCCGAAATTCGGTAAAGTGGAATATTTTTGTGCGAAGGGGTTGACGACGTGGCGCGGTGTTTTGCCCGACGGGACACGTCACATTCGTAGCCCGGAAGGAGCGCAGCGAAATCCAGGGAATGGCGCGCAGACCGAGGCAATCATCCCGGATTGCGCTTCGCTCCATCCGGGCTACGCCAGATCAGCCTCTGTCCGCCACTTGTCCATCGATTCAAAAATGACAGTTCTGGGCCAGCTTGGATGAGCCTCCTTCTCGCCGGACCACGTCAAGTGAACTTCCGCCACTCTTTTATCCTCCAGTGAGGCAAGGACGTCGTCGCGATCATCCCGCCTGGCGAGCACCTTGATCTCCAAACCGACAAGCGGGTGCAGGTCGCCAATCTCCTTCCTCAACTCCTCTTCGAGAAGAAGGCGCTCGCGTTCATCGATGACTTGACGCCAGGCCCCACGCATCTCACGCCATCGCGGCGTCCGGAAGCCGCACGGATTCCATCGGAGCCTTGCCGCGGATCAGGTCCGAGGCACGATCCGCGATCATCATCGTGGATGCGTTGAGGTTCGCCGAGATCATGCGCGGCATCACCGAAGCATCGATCACGCGGAGCCCCTCCAGGCCATGGACGCGGAGCTGGTCGTCGACCACCGCCCAGGTGGAATCCGCCGGGCCCATGCGGCAGGTGCAGCCGGGGTGGAAGGTGGTGGTGCCGCGCTCGGTGGCGGCGGCGAGGAATTCGTCGTCGGTGTTGATGTTGGGGCCGGGGAAATCCTCGTAGGCGTAATAGGGCGACAGCGGCGCGGACTTCAGGAGGTTTCGCGCGAGCTTCATGCCGCCGACGATGACGCGGCGGTCGAGCTCGGCGTCGAGATAGTTGGTCTGGATGATCGGTGGCGCAAACGGATCGGCCGAGCGGATGCGGACATAGCCCCGGCTTTCGGGGCGCTGCTGCCAGGACGCGACCGTCATGCCGGGCTCGTCCTCGAGCTGACCCTGCACGCCTTCCTTGTAGCTTGCGGGGGTGAAGGTGAGCTGCAGGTCGGAGCTCTCCGCGCTCTCGCCGGAGTGCCAGAAGCAATAGACCATGGTCGGCGACAGCGAGAGCAGGCCGCGGCGCGCGGTCGCCCATTTCAGCGCCTCGATCCACAGCGAGAGGCCGCGGCGGAGCTCGTTGATGGTCTTGATGTCTTTTACGCGCGCCACCGTGCGCGGGGCATAATGGTCTTGCAGGCCCTCGCCGACCGGCAACGCGTGGCGAACCGCGATGCCGTGAGCACCGAGCAAATCGGGCGAGCCGACGCCGGAGAGCTGGAGCAGCTGCGGCGAATTATAGGTGCCGCCGGACAGGATCACTTCCTTGTTGGCGCGCACCTCCACCGGCGTGCCGCCGCGGCCGCCCTTGGTGTAGCGCACGCCGACGGCGCGCTTGCCCTCGAAGATGATCTCGGTCGCGTGCGCGTGGGTGTGCACATGCACGTTCGGCCGCTTCATCGCGGGCTTCAGGAACGCGGTCGAGCCGGAGACGCGCAGGCCGTTGTTGATGGTGCGCTGGCAGTAGGAGACGCCTTCCTGCTTCGCGCCGTTGTAATCGGGGTTGCGCGGGATGCCGAGCGAGACCGCGCCCTCCATGAAGGCCTCGCAGAGCGGATCGCGCCAGTCCATGGTGGTGACGATGAGGTTGCCGTCGCGTCCGCGATAGGTGTCCTCGCCCTCACCGACGCGCTTCTCCAGCCGCTTGAAGTAAGGCAGCACGTCGGCATAGCCCCAGCCGCGATTGCCCATCTGCGCCCAGGTGTCGAAATCCATGCGCTGGCCGCGATTGTAGATGTGGCCGTTGATCGAGGACGAGCCGCCGAGCGTCTTGCCGCGCGGCGCGTAGATGCTGCGCCCGCCGGTGTAAGGCCCCGGCTCCTGCTGGTAGGCCCAGTTGATGCTCTTCATGTGGAAGGTCTTGATGAAACCCGCCGGCAGATGGATGTACGGGTGCCAGTCGCTCGGGCCCGCCTCCAGCACGCATACGCTCGTATTCGGATCTTCGCTGAGCCGATTGGCAAGCACGCAGCCGGCGGAGCCCGCGCCGACGATCACATAATCAAATCTGTCCATGGTGCCTCGGCCGCTCAGCGCGGCTTGTCGTTGAGTTGAAATTCGAGATGCGCCTGCACCGTCGGCCATTCGGCGGCAGTGATGCTGTAGACCACGGTGTCGCGCAGCGTGCCGTTCGGCGCGATCTGATGGCTGCGCAGAATGCCGTCCTGCTTGGCGCCCAGGCGCTCGATGGCGCGGCGGCTCTGGTGGTTGAAGAAGTGCGTGCGGAATTCGACCGCGATGCAGTTCAGCGCCTCGAAGGCGTGCCGGAGCAGCAGCAGCTTGCACTGCGTGTTGAGCGGGCCGCGCTGCGCGCTCTTGCCATACCAGGTCGAGCCGATCTCGACGCGGCGGTTGGTGGCATCGATGTTCATGTAGGTCGTCATGCCGACGATGTTGCCGCCGGCATCGAACACGGTGAACGGCAGCATCGAGCCCGCGGCCTGCAAGGCCAGGCGGCGGTCGATCTCCTTGCCCATGTTCTCCGGCAGGGGAATCGCGGTGTACCAGAGCTTCGACAGCTCGCCGTCCTTCACGGCCTCCACCAGCCCCTCGATATGCTGGTGCGACAGCGGCTCGAGACGGGCGTGCTGTCCACGCAGGGTGATGGGATCAGGCCAGGGCATTCTATCGTTCCTCATGAATGTCATTCCGGGGCGGTCCGCAGGACCGAACTATGGTGCGCAATTGCGCACCTGAGAATCTCGAGATCCCGGGTTCTATGCTCCGCATAGCCCCGGGATGACAATCGCGTTTTACGCGATTGTCACTTGTTCAAAAAGTTCAACGGCAAACCGCCGCGCGGCCAGTCCATGGCGATCAGCTCGCCCTTGCCTGACAGCGTGATGTAGGCGGTCTTCAGCCCGGGGCCGCCGAAGGCGATGTTGGTGGTGACGCGGTCGCCGGTCGGGACCTGCTCGACGAGGGTCCCATCCGGCGCGATCACCGAGATGCAGCCGGAGACGAGGGTGGCGACGCAGACATTGCCGTTCGCCTCCACCGCGAGCGAGTCGAACATCTGGTAGCCGCCGAGGCCGCAGATCGGCTTGCCCCGTTCGCCGCGGTAGATCGGCTCGCGCGGCTTGAGCGTGCCGGGGGCGGAGAGCTCGTAGGCCCAGAGCCGCCCCGTCGGCGTTTCCGCGATGTAGACCGTGTTTTCGTCCGGCGAGAGCCCGATGCCGTTGGCCGGCAGCACGCCGTGCACGACCTCCACGATCTCGGTCATGCCGGGCTTGAGGTAGTACATGCCGCCGACGTCCATCTCGCGCGCGCGGCGCTTGCCGAGATCGGAGAACCAGAGGCCGCCGTGCCTGTCGAACACCAGATCGTTCGGTCCGCGCAGATCGTGCTCGCCGCATTTGGTCACGACGGTCTCGACCTTGCCCGATTGCAGATCGACGCGCTGGATCGAGCCGCCGAGATAGCCGTCCGGCTGCGGGCCCGGCATGATCATCTTGCCGGTCGGAATCCAGGAGAAGCCGCCATTGTTGCAGATGTAGATCTTGCCGTCGGGGCCGAGGGCCGCGCCATTCGGTCCGCCCGGCACCTTGGCGACGATCTCCTTGCGGCCGTCGGGATGGACGCGGGTCAGGCGCTGGCCGCGGATCTCCACCAGCACCACCGAGCCGTCCGGCATCACGACCGGCCCTTCGGGAAATTCGAGGTCGGTGGCGAGAACGCGGACGTCAGACATTTGAGACCCTCCCGGCTGCTTGTTATGGCTTGCACGGGATGTCCGGCACGGGCCCCCACACGCAAGATTTGCCCGTGGTTATGACAAAGTCACCGGGGCTTGCCAAGCAAGCGGGACGGTATGCCAGCGTTGCGCCGCAAGGCGCGACAAGGGCCATCGCGCCTTGCGTTGTCGTTGAGCATGATCTCTTCGGAAAACCGCTTCGCACTTTGCGCCAACGCGGCCTTTCGGGTCCGGATCATGCTACTGCCGCACCGGCACCCATATCTCGAAACCGCCATTGCCGGTCGCAGGATCGAACTTTTCGTCGTAGCGCTCGAAGCTCGGCGCGTCCGCGGCCTTCAGGCCGGAGGCGGGCAGCCACTGATTCCAGATCGTGTTGACGGTGCGCCGGATCGAGGCGACGTGGTCGGTGTGGGTGAACACCGCATAGCGCTGCTCGGGGATGCGGATGCGGCCGAAGCGGCGCGGCAGGTCGGAATAATCGCTGACCTCGACACCGGCGATGTAGTCGAAATTGCCGGCATCATCACCGTTGCAGCAGACGCCATAGGCGACGTTGCCGACACGCGCCGGAATGTCGGCGACCTCCTGGTGGAAGCGGTGCCACATCCCCGGGATGATGGCGCCGTTGTCGCAGGAGATGCGTTCACTGATGCCGGCGACGAGGAAGGCCTTTGCGGTCTCGAAACGCGGCGGGGCTAGAGTGTCTGACAGGGTGGAGTCCATGAGGATCGGCTCCTGAAGCTTGAGATGGCCGGTGCACGTCGCGGCCCGCACCGCTTCGGGTGTGGTGCCGAACTGGTCGCGGAACGCGCGGGTGAATGCTTCGTGCGAGCCGTAATCCGCCTCCAGCGCCAGCGACAGAATGTCCGGCGCGCCGTTCGCAAGACTGCGCGCCGCCTCGGTCAGCCGCCGCGCGCGCACGTAACGCATCACCGGCAGGCCGGTGGCTGCGGCGAACGCGCGCACGATGTGGAACCGCGACACACCCGATATCGCAGCGATCTCGTCGAGCGTCATCGGCTCGGCCAGATGGCTCTCGATATACCAGAGCGCGCGCTGGGCTGGATTCATGGTGGTTCGGGCTCTCATTCGAAGCGCGACCATGATGCACGGAACGCCGCGGGCTTCGCTTGATCGGCGTTGCGGTCCCGCAAGAGGATAACGCCGGAACAGCCACTGGCAACGCCCGGGCGTTCATGGCTACACTCGGGACGTCCTTGAAACGCTCACAAGAAAGCAGGAGGAACCGCGTCATGAAGATCACCGATGTGCGGGCGCACCATATCCGCATCCCCTATGACGCCGGTGTCGCGAGCTTCCGCCAGGGCGCCTCCGCCATCACCGCGCTGGACATGGTGATCGTCGAGGTCACGACCGACGCCGGGCTGACCGGCTGGGGCGATGCCTTCGCCTATGTCTGTCCCCGCACCGCGCGCAGCGCCGTCGAGGAGATGATCGCACCGCAGGCCCGTGGCCTGGAGGTTCCCGACGCCGCCGGCATTCCCGCGGTGATGGAGCAGATCCAGCGCAATCTGCATCTGTTCGGCCGCTACGGCATCACCATGTTCGCAATCTCCGGGCTCGACATCGCGCTGTGGGACCTCGCCGCCAAGATCAAGGGCGTGCCGGTGCACCGCCTGCTCGGCGAGACCAGGCGCCCGGCCATTCCGGCCTATGCGAGCCTGTTGCGGATCGGCTCGCCCGACAACATCGCCAGCGAATGCAGGAAGGCGCTCGCGCTCGGTTATGGCGCGATCAAGCTGCACGAGACCACGGCGCCGGCGGTCTTTGCCGCGCGCGAGGCGATCGGCCCGGGCATTCCGCTGATGGTGGACATGAACTGCCCGCTGTCGGGTGAGCAGGCGATCGCGTTCGCCGGGACATGCCGGGACGCGCAGCCGATGTTCCTGGAGGAGCCGGTCTGGCCGCCGGAGGATTTTACTGCGCTCGCCGAGGTCCGCCGCAAGGGCGGGCTCGGCATCGCCGCCGGCGAGAACGCCTGCACGGAATATCAATTCCGCCAGATGATGAATGCGGGCGCGGTGAGCCATGCCCAGCCGTCGGTGACCAAGGTCGGCGGCATCACGGAATTTCTGAAGGTCGCGGCGCTCGCAGATGGGCTCGGCGTCAAGATCGTCCCGCACTCCCCGTATTTCGGCCCGGGCCTGCTGGCGACCTTGCATCTGTTGGCCGTGCGCGACGACGGGTTCGTCGAGATGTTTTACCTGAAGCGCGAGGCCTGCCTCTGGGGCGGCCGCGCCGATGTCGATGCCACGGGCCATGTCGGGGTGCCGACTGGACCTGGGCTCGGCTATGAGCCCGACCGCGGCGTGATGGAGCGATATCGCGTCGCGTGAGCGCGGCGCCTATTTCGCCGCGTCCTTGGCCGGCGGCGTGTCCTGCTTCTTCTTCAAATCCTCCGCGATCTTCGTCTGCGCGGCCTGGAGATCGCCGAGCGTCTTCTGCAAGCCGGCGAGGCTCGTCTTCAACGCGTCGATCTGGCGATTGGCGGCATCCAGCTTCTGCTGGTGATCGAGGTTGAGCTTGGTGATCGTCTTCTGGAGGAAATCGACGTTGCTCTGGAGGCAGCTCGTGCGCCGCTCCATGGTCTTCTCGACGGTGCAGATCTCGATGCCGGGCACGTCCTGTGCGCGGAGCGGCGCGATCGCCAGCGTGGCGAGCAGCAACATCACGACACAAACGCCGACGCTTCGAAACGGCATGCAGGTTCCTCATCAAATCGATCACGGCAATGTGCGCTTTTTGCGCACAGCCGTCGGACGCTACCACACTCGTACCGCATTCTCGCGTTGAGCTTGGCTTGTTCCCTAGGGACAGGGAGCAGTGAACCGCACGCGGGAGAAATGGGCGCTCTTTCCGCGGCTTTGATTAGGGGAGATTTTTGGAATGGCAACGCGCGATAGACGTCTGGCGGAATTCGACGGCGCTGGAGAGCCGCCACCTGGCTTGCCGGTCGAAGTGCTGTGCGAGGATCACAGCGGAACGTATCAACTGCCGTTCGCCTGCCGCTATGTCGAGGGACGCTGGCAGAACCACGAGGCCGGCATCGCGGTCGAAGCGACCGTGATCGGCTGGCGCCTGCCACGCGTGAAGCACTCCGGCGTCGCCTGACGGCGGCTTTTGTTCCAAAATGCAACGGGGCCGCGCTCCGCCTTAACCTTCGGAACGCGGTTCGAACGAATCGCGTCCGAATCAGTCGTAGAGCCTTGTCCACACCTGTTCACGGCTAGATGTCGATGCAGGTCTGTTCTCGCGCACAATATCTGCGAGACCGGCGGGCGGGCTCGGGCATCGAGCCGGCGCCAAAGGTTAACGGCGGACGAGGCGCGGCCCGCACCACGGCCCCAGGCGATCCCCGCCCCCGAAACAGGCAGGGCCGAGCCGGGCCTGCCTAATATTCGACCTCGAGCTCCTCGATCTCGGCCGGCTCTTCCTTTGCCGCCGCGATCCATTCCTTCATCTCGGGCATGGCCATGATGGTATCGGCATAAGCCTTCAGCCTCGGCTCGAGCTTGACGTCATAGGTCACGAAGCGTGTCACCACGGGCGCGTACATCGCATCCGCCATGGTGCGCCTCTCGCCGAACAGGAACGGGCCGCCCGATTTCTCCAGGCAGTCGCGCCAGATGAACCAGACGCGGTCGATGTCGGCCTGCGCGCGCGACCAGATCTTGAAGCCGGGGAAGTGCCCCTTCAGATTGACCGGCAGCGAGGCGCGTAGCGTGGTGAAGCCGGAATGGATTTCGCCGCAGATCGAGCGGCAATGGGCGCGCTGGACGCGGTCATCCGGCAGCAGCCCGGCATCCGGCATCACCTCGTTGAGATATTCGGCGATCGCCAGCGTGTCCCAGACGGTGGCGCCCTCGTGCCGCAGGCACGGCACCAGGATCGACGACGACAGCAGGAGAATTTCGGCGCGCGCGGAGGCGTCGTCGGGCGCGGTCACGATCTCCTCGAAATCGAGCCCGGAAAATTTCGTCAGCAGCCAGCCACGCAGCGACCAGGACGAGTAGTTCTTGCTGCTGATGGTCAGTGTCGCTTTCGCCATATGGCCCTTCCCTCACGCCTGAGACCGGCACCCCGCCCGGCCCGCCGGCGTGCCCACTACCTGTGCTTCCATGTGTACACCCCGCTTGAAGAGCAAGCGATGTGCCAGTTTTCCGGGCGATTTGACTCAAGTCTGGCTTCGATATTGCATGGCAACATGGGACAGGTGGGCACTTCAGTATGATGTCGATGTATTATCAAGCCTTTCAGAACCAGATGGACCTGACGGCGCCGTGGCGGGCGGGCGCCTCGTCTGCGCTCAAATTCCTCAATCTGGTGCCGCAGGGCCTATCGGACCAGGTGGTCGGCCGGCTCTCGGCGGCGCTTGAGCTGATCTCGCGCTCCACCCTCACCTATCACCGTCCGGCCTATGGCATCGACAGCGTCATGGTGGGCAATCGCGAGGTCGCCGTCACCGAGGAGATCGCCTACGCGACCCCGTTCGGCTCGCTGCTGCATTTCAAGAAGCACGACGTGCCCGAGCAGCCACGCATGCTGCTGGTGGCGCCGATGTCCGGCCATTTCGCGACGCTGCTGCGCGGCACCGTGAAGACGCTGCTCCAGGATCACGACGTCTACATCACCGACTGGCACAATCCGCGCGACATTCCCCGCAGCGAAGGCCGCTTCGGGCTCGACGACTACACCGATCACCTCATCGACTTCCTCGGCCAGCTCGGCCCGCGCCCGCATATGGTGGCGATCTGCCAGCCGTCGGTCTCGGCGCTCGCGGCCGCCGCCGTCATGTGCGAGGGCAACCATCCCTCGCGGCCGGCGACGCTGACGCTGATGGCAGGCCCGATCGACACACGGATCCAGCCGACCCGGGTCAACGAGTTCGCCAAGAGCAGGCCGATCGACTGGTTCGAGCAGAACCTGATCAACTACGTGCCGGTGCAGTGCCGCGGCGCGCTGCGCAAAGTGTATCCGGGCTTCGTGCAGCTCACCGCCTTCGTCTCGATGAACCTCGAGCGGCACATCAAGCAGCACATGGATCTCGCCAACCACATCGCCAAGGGCGAGAAGGACAAGGCGGCGACCATCAAGACCTTCTACGACGAGTATTTCGCCGTGATGGATCTGCCGGCCGAGTTCTACATCGAGACCGTGCGCGACGTGTTCCAGGAGCATCTGCTGCCGCAGGGCAAGCTGATGCATCGGGGACGGCCGGTGAACACCAAGGCCGTCAGCCGCATGGGGCTGATGACGATCGAGGGCGAGAAGGACGACATCTGCTCGATCGGCCAGACGCTCGCCGCGCAAGACCTCTGCACCAGCGTGCGCGCCTATCGCCGGGTGCACCACATGCAGGCCGGCGTCGGCCATTACGGCGTGTTCTCCGGCAAGCGCTGGAACAACGAGATCTATCCGCTGCTGCGCGATTTCGTCCACGTCAATTCGTAACCCGTCATCCCCTGACCCGTACGTCACGTGCGAACCTCATTGCGCTGTTGCGCATTGAGGCGATCGGAGATTGCCCGGGGGCATATCAAGGCGCCTCCGTTGACCCCAGACGGCCAGCCAGGGAAACGGCCCGTGCCTAATGCTCGTGCTTGAGCAGCTCTTTCGCTTCTTCGACTTCGGGAAGATTTCGCTCCGCGTCGAATTCAGCGAGGACGGGAGCGAGCAGTTCGAAAACCGCGCCCGCTCGGCCATTTGTCTTGTGCAGGCGCGCAAGTCCGAGGGCGCTGCGCAGCTCGAAAGTCTTCGCCTGCTGGTGTCGTGCGATTTCCAGCGCTCGGTTGAAGGCATTTTCGGCCCCGTGACCGTCCGGAGGGTCATGACGCGACAAAAGCTCGCCCTGGACGCGATGCAGCTCGGCATCAAGCCAATGCTGACCGGATTGTCCCGCCCATGCGATCAGTTCGCCCAAGATTTCCAGCCCGGTTTCGAGTTGGCCCACCTCTGCATCCGCCATCGCGACCTGCATCCCCCAAAACGGTTCACAGAGGTAGCAGTCATTCTCGCGCAGCATGGTCCATCCGCGACGCATTTCCGTCAGTCCGTCCATTCGGTCGCCGGCACGCCACTTGGCAAGGCCATTCAGGTAGGTACCGGCGGCCACATATAGCGGCATCGTATGGTCGCGCGCGAGACCGAGCGCCAGGATGGTATCCGTTTGCTGCAACATGCCCCCGCATAGTCCGTCGAACACAGCGCGATGAACAAGCGCATTGGCCCGCGAAAGCGCCCGTTTTTCTCCTGAAGCGCTCACCGCTTCCGCGGCGAGCCGGCGCGCGCGAGCGATGCTGCCAAGCGGCCAAAGCACCAGAGCGAGAAACCTCATGATCACGAACGGGAGATCCAGCGCCGAGGACCTGAACGTCGCGGGATCCGGCTCGGCACCATAGATCGCCAGTGCCTGCTCAAGATGCGTTCTCGCGTTCAAATAGTCGCCCCCGAACCAGCAGGTGACGCCGCCCGTCCAATGCGCGACGACGGCGGCCACCGGTGCGTCCGGTCGTCGCTCCGCGACACTCATAATGGCGTCTGCCAGCTCCCTCATCGGAGCAAGTTCGCCGTGTGTCAGGCAGGCATTGAAGAGGCCGGAATGGATCGGCGCAAGTTCAACCGGATCATTGATGTCGGCTGCGAACTGTCGGGCGCGCGTCCATGCGGCTACCGTTTCGGGGGCGCTGTGCCCGAGGCCGCCCCGTAACGCACGGCCATATGCGATTTGAAGATGCAACCTGCTCATCATCCGGCGGGGCTCATCAGGCAGCTCATCGGCAATGGCAATCGCCTTGCCGAGATGTGCGATTGCCTCGGAATAGGCCGAGCGCTTCAGCGCCTGCTGGCCCGCCTTGTGCCACCACTCGAGGGCGACCTCGTTCAGCCCAGCCTCTGTGAAGTGGTGCGCCAGCACTTCCGGCTCAGTCTCGGCGACGACTGGAAACTTTTCACGCAGGACATCACCGATGCGCGTGTGAAGCACCTGCCGTTTGCTCTTGAGCAGGCTCTCGTAGGCCGCCTCCTGAACGAGAGCGTGCTTGAAACTATAGTTTGCTTCGGGCGGAGCCCCGCGACACACCAGCAGTTCGGCCTCTTCGAGTTGCCCCAGCGCAGCGCTCAGCGTCAGATCATCGCGTCCCGCCACATATCTCAGCAGCGCGTACGAGAAGTCGCGGCCGATGGCGGCGCCAATCTGCGCCACCTCCTTGACCGGAGCCAGCCGGTCGAGCCGCGCCATCAGCGAATCCTGCAGCGTCGCGGGAATGGCCAGCGGCGGGAGCGGACTTTCGAGGCGATAGCGCCCGGCACCTTCGACGAGCCATCCGGACTCCAGCACCATCTTGGTCAATTCCTCGACGAATAGCGGGACGCCATCCGTCCTGTCGATGATCTGCTTCATCATCTCGCGTGGCAGCTGGCGACCGACAGTCACCTGCTCGACCAGCGCCCGCGTGTCCTGCCGATCGAGCCGGTCGAGCCGCAACAGACTGACGTTGGCAAGGCCCGACCAGGAGGGCTCGAACTCCGGCCGGGATGTCATGAGCACGAGTATCGGCAGTCGCCTGATCCGGTCGACCGTGAGATCGAACAATTCGAGTGTCGTGGCATCGGCCCAATGCATATCCTCGCAGATAATCAGCAGAGGCTGCTCTCGCGCCAATCCCTCAAGCTGATCGAGAAGGGTGGCAAAGGTCTGTCGCCGCTGCTGCGCCGGGCTCAGACCGAGCGGCGGATAACGGTCGCCGGTTGGGATCGAAAGCAGTGCCGCAATGAGCGCTGTCGCCCGGGCGACCTGCTGCGTTCCAAGCGCCAGCATTGCCTCGAGCTTGTCGAGCTTTTGCCCGGGCGTGTCGTGCGAGCAAATGCCGGCTGCGCGCTCGAGCTGCGCGACAAAGGGGTGAAGCGCACTGTTGGTGTGGTAGGGCGAGCACTGATATCGCACCCGGCGGTGCACTCCCAACGCCGGGCTTTCGGACAGCGTTGCGACCATGCGCGACTTGCCGATGCCCGCTTCGCCGGAAATCAACACCATCTGGCCCTGTCCCTGCCATGCCAATCGCTGGCGCGAGAGCGCGAGTTCGATCTCCTCCTTGCGGCCGACAAAGCCGATCGAGCGCGCCGCGTGGACCGCCTCGAAGCGACTCTCCGATGCGGACGCTCCCTCGACCGCCCAGACCGCGATGGGTTCGGATATCCCCTTGACCTCGCGGCGGCCGAGGTTGCGGAAAGTGAAGAGATCACCGAGCAGCCGGCGCGTCGACGAGGCAACGACGACCGCTCCCGGTTCCGCCAGGCTCTGGAGCCGGGCAGCGAGGTTTGGTGTATCGCCGACCGTTGCGTGCTCCTCTGACGCATCTCCGCTGATGAGGTCGCCGACCACCACAAGCCCGGTCGCGATTGCGATCCGCAGCTCAACCCGTTCGTCGCCGCTCGTTTTGAGCTGTCTCATCGCAGAGATGGCGTCGAGGCCCGCGCGCACTGCGCGCTCCGCGTCATCCTCGTGGGCGCGCGGATAGCCGAAATAGACGAGTATTCCGTCGCCGACGAACCTGGCTATGCTGCCGTCATAGGCTGAGACGACCTTCGCGCAGGCGGCGCGATAGGCCCGGATCACTTCCCACATATCCTCGGGATCAAGACGCGCCGAGAGTGCGGTGGAACCGACCAGATCGCAAAACATGACGGTGAGGTGGCGCCGCTCGGCGTCGTGAGGAGGCGCCGGCGATGCGATCAACGCGGCGGGATCGAGGTCGGCAATGGCACGCAGCATTTTACGTCGATGGCCGAGCAGGACTCCGAGCTTATCGAAGTCCTCGTCCATCAGCTCGGGAAGGACGCCCACGTCGATCCCATTTTGGGCAAAACGCTCTGCGTATTGCCCAAGCCCCAATTTCTCGAGCCACTCCGCAATCTGCATTGGCTCCACCGATCGTGTGGTTGGCGGTTAGCAGAATTTTGGACCACGGCGCGGGGACGATATCCCAACATCGCCATGATGGCACGTCTTGTTTGTTGCGCGATAATTTAGGTTGCTCAGTACCGACACGGCTTCCAGGCGAGGTCGCGGCCCGATGCGAACGTCTGCGCTACCAAAAATCGTCTGCACGCAGCGTTGGACGACAGAGGTTGCGATGAGCCGTCACGACTTACTCCAGACCTGACGCCGAATCCAACGCTGCGGCCTGTGCTCACGTCACGACGCCAGGCAGACGTTTTTCCGTGAGCACAGGTCTTTCATTGCTTGTCCATGCGCGCTTCGTAGTTGCGGGCCATCGTGCCCGCCGCAACCTGAAGCGAAGAACCGACCACCCAACAGCCGGCAACAAAGGCGATCAGGCCATTGGCGGGGTTTTGATCAAGGACAAGGATGCTGACGGACAGGGCCGCGGCAATCGCGGCGCCGAACGTTCCGGCCGCACTCATGATCTCAGCCGGCTCGAAACCGTTCCACTCTTCCGAGATGCTCGAAATCGACTTCCGTGCGACACTGCTGGACAGATCAATTCCGACATAATAGCTGAGAGCTCCGTAGAGCATCGTTATCAGCACGATCCAGCCGCTTTCAAACAGTCCGCCTTTCTCACGCAACAGGGTCGCCCCCACATAGAGGCCGCAAGAGGCCCCAACGGCTGCGAGCCCAATTCTTTCAAGAAGATGGGCCGACCTGATCAGACTGGAACGAGCGATCCGAAGATTGCCGGCGCCCCTTGTTAGGGAAAATGCGCTGGAAACTGCATTGCTTATCTTCATTGGGGTCTCCTTAGGTAAGTAGCGGCCTACCGGCCGCCCCCGAATAGAGGCTGCCTGGTGGGCCCGCTTTGCGATTCCCTTGATTCCAATTTCTGAAAAATCTGTGCTGAGTGATGGGGCTGGCTTGCTCGTGAGCAAGACGAGAGCCAATCCAAAGCTGCGAGCACGCGGCTGCGCAGGTATTGCATCTCACCCGTGTCTGTCAGTTAGCTCCGGGTGCGGCAATTTCTTACGGGATTGGTAGCTCGAGAAGAGAGTGAGGGAATATGAGATCGTTCACATTCCGCAGTTCTCTGTCGCTCGATCCGGTCACAATTTCCGGAGGTCGGGTCTGCATCGTCGCATACCAGTGAGCGCGCGAGCGGGAGCCGAAAGGCGCGGTCAGCCAGCAAGCTGCCGGGCGTTTCGCCGACATCCGATCTATCCACTCTTGCCGTGTTTCATGCACGTCAATTCGTGAGGCGCAGCGTCATATTAAGCGGCCATCAGCCGGATATGCGCTTCTGTCGGCTTGCGCCCGGCGCCATTGATCGGCGTGACATCCTGCGGGCAGGCCGAGAAGACGACGTAACAATCCCGGACAGCTCGCAGCACCACATAGTCCCCAGGCCTGCTGACGGGCTCACCCTGCGTCAGGCTGAGGTCGCCGTTGACCGGAATGTTCATGAACAGATTCAGCGGCTGCGGCACATGGCTCGTCTTCAGGCCGATTTCATCCAAGGCCTCGACCATGTTGTCGGCGCAGTTGCGATGGTAGTGCGTGCAACCCAGATGCTCATAGCGCCAGCGGTCGCATGCCGCCATCAGGGTGTCGTGGATGCCGGGTGATGTGTCCTGCTCCAGCACCAGGAGCGGCTCACGCCTGTTGGTGAAGAGCGTCTGGCCGGCGGCGGGCATCAACCGGCCGTTCTCGACCCTTGTATGCTCCATCGACATGTGGTGTCCGAGATCCTCAATGCAGAACGCCCAGGTGTCCACGACCTGAGAGCCATGGGTGTTGATGACCTGAACGGCCTGCCCCCTGCGCAGCCGAACGGCCTTGCCGCGCGTGGCCGGAATGACGTCGAGTGTTCCATGCATGGTGCCCTCCTTCAAGCGGCGCGGCGGGCACTGCGGCGCGCGCCCCAGCGCGGCTGGGCGCAGATGTGGCCGAGGAATTCGATGACGGTCAGCGCGCCGAGATAGGCAGTGACGCCGGTGCCGACATCGAGCGGCGGGTTGACCTCGACGAAGTCGAAGCCTGCGATGTCGAGCCTCTCGGCGATCGCCTTCAGGCTGTCGCGCAGTTCGACATAGCTCATTCCGTTGGGCTCGGCGGAGACGCAGCCCGGAACCAGCGACATGTCCATGGCGTCCACGTCGATGCTGACATAGACGCGGGAATTGGCCGGCAGCAGAGCGGCGATCCCCTCCGGGCCGATCCGCCTGAATTCGCCCATCGGGATGATCCGGTTGCCACCGGCGATGACATCCTCGACCTGCGCCGGCGAATGACGCAGGCTGCGGATGCCCACTTGCGTCAGGCTGAGCATGTTGTCCATGCCGGCGATATGGCGAAAGGCATGGCTGTTGGTGATGGTCAGATCGTTCTCGAACGGCGCGTAATCGGTATGCGCGTCGAAATGGATGACGTGCAGCTTCTCCTCGAAGGCTCGAAACACAGGATAGGTGATCGAATGATCGCCGCCGAGTACCACGGGAAGCGCCCCGCGATCGAGAATCCCGCGCACCATGGCAGTGATGTTCTCGAAGGTGCGAGGCGCATTGGCCGGATGAATATCGACATCGCCGACGTCGGCGATCAGGCCCTTCGACATTTCCTCGACCAGATATTCGCGCCGGGTCTCCGGATCGTAATAGCCCTTGCCGCTGCCGTAGAAGCGCAGCGAGTGCTCGCGCAGCGCGCGGGGCGCTAGGCGGCTGCCCGGCAGAAACGGCGAGCCCTCATCGAAGGGCACGCCGAGCACGGCAATGGCCGCATCCAGCGTGGACACATCCTCGCATATCCGCGAGCGCAGGAAGGACGGGATCCCGACATAGGGTCGGTTGATGCGAGACATGGCATTACTCCGTGGGGTTGGCTGCTGTCCTGGTCATGCGATGGTCCGGCCGCACCAGGTCGAAAAAGTTGCGCAGGCGCGGCTCTTTCGGCGCGGCCATGATGTCACGCGCCGGCCCCTCCTCCAGGATTCGGCCATGGTCCATGAACGCAATGCGGTCGGCGAGGCTCGCCGCGAAGCCGATTTCGTGCGTGACGACCAGCATGGTCATGCCGATGTCGGCGAGCGAGCGCAGCACCGTGAGCACCTCGCCCACCAGCTCCGGATCGAGCGCCGAGGTCGGCTCGTCGAACAACATCAAGGCCGGATCCATGGCCAGGGCGCGGGCGATGGCGACCCGCTGCTTCTGCCCTCCCGAGAGCGCGTGCGGATGGCGGTCCATCCGGTCTGCAAGACCGAGCCGCGTCAGCAACTCCGAACCGCGCCGCGTCGCCTCGGGCCGCGAGCGGCCGAGCACCACGGTCTGCGGCCGCACCACGTTTTCGAGTGCCGTCATGTGCGGCCAGAGATGGAATTGCTGGAAGACGATGCCGACTTGCGGGCGCAGGGCGTCGATCTGCCGGCGGCTCTGGCGGCGCACCACGCCGCCCGACATCAATTCGCGCCCCAATGGCTTGCCCGCCACCTCGATGAAGCCATCGTCAGGCTGCTCGAGCCAGGTCAGGCAGCGCAACAGGGTGCTCTTGCCGCACCCGCTCGGACCGATCAGCGCAACGATCTGGCCGGCATGCACATCAAGATACACCTGATCGAGCGCCGTGACGCCGTGAAAGCGCTTGGTCAGCGCCGAAACGCGGAGGACGGGCGCACTACTCATCGCGTCCTCCCGGCAACCAGCGAGAGATAACGGTCGGCGATCCGGTTGCGGCTGACGGCCTCGGCCTGCACGGCTCCAACCCTGCGTTCCAGCCGCCTGGATGCTTCGGCGATGACGACCGCGATCAGCCAGTAGATCGACGCAACTGCTGCGAAAACCTCGAAGGGAGCGAAGGTGTTTCCCTGCACCACGAGGCTCTGGTAGGTGAGCTCCGGCACCGTGATGGAGGAAAGGACGGCCGACTCCTTCATCATGGTCAGCGTCATATTGGTGGACGGCGGAACCAGGGTGCGCAGGATCTGCGGCGCCACCACATGCCACATCGCATTCATCGGCGACATGCCGATGGCGCGCGCGCTTTCGAACTGGCCACGCGGCAATGCGAGAATCGCGGCACGCACGATCTCGGCATAATAGGCGCTGGCAAACAGCGCGAGTGCTGCGGTCCCGACCAAGGTTGCGGGCAGCCGGATGCCCCAAAACGGCAATCCGTAGTAGACGACGAAGAGAATGATGATGAAGGGAATGTTGCGCAGGGTTTCGACATAGAAACCGGCGACGAGTCCCGGCAGCCAACCCGGCACGAGCGCGATCAAGGCAACCGCAATCCCCGCGGCATAGCCCATCACGAGCGCCGCAACCGAGACCTGGAGCGTCAGCCAGGCACCTTGCAGGAGCAGCGGCCAGTAGTCGACCAGGACGGCGGGATCGAAATGCATCGCTCTAGGCCCGCGCCGCAGCGAAGCGACTCTCCGCCACCCTGCCGGATAGGCTGATGACGAGATTGATGACGAGGAACACGAGCGCCGAGCCGATCATGGTCTCGAACGGCCGATAGCTGGCGCTGGCGATCTGCTGCGCCGTGCGCAGCACGTCGACGACGGTGATGACCGACAGAAGCGCAGTGCCTTTCACCACGATCGTCGCCTCGTTGATCAGCACCGGCACGATGCGCCGGAACAGTTGGGGCAGCACTACCTTGAGCCAGATGGCATGCGGCGGGAGCCCGAGCGCCGTCGAAGCCTCGATTTGACCAGTATCGATGGTGGCGAGACCGCCGCGCATGCTCTCGCTGACGAATACCATGCTGTTGAAGGCGATGGCCGAAACGCCAGCGACCTCCGGCGAGAGGTCGAGACCGACCGCAGGAAGCACGTAAAAGGCGATGAAGATCTGGATCAGGAGCGGCGTGCCGCGCACGAAGCTGATGACGACGGCGATGCAGGCGTTGACGGCGGCGATCTTCAGCGAGCGGACGATGGTCAACGCGGTGCCGAGCGCAAGCGCGAGCAGCATGATGATGACGGCCAGCCGGATGTTCACGGCCGCCGCACCGATCAGACGGGGCAGGATCGACAGCAGGTAGTCGAGCTTGAAGCCCATGACCCGGGCCTTTCATGTCGGAAGATGCCTGGTCTCGCCGTTACCCCTTGGTCGCCACGTCGAGCGGCTTACATTGCACCGGGCGGCAGGTAGCCTTGATCCGGGATCGTCATTTCGAAACCGAACCATTTCTTCTGGAGGGCTGCGAGGCGGCCGTCGTCACGCATCTTGCGGATCACCGCCGAAACGGCGTCGCGCAGATCCTTGTCGTCGGGCCGCGTCACCCAGGCAAGATAGGGGAAGCCGCCTTCCTGGGGCGTCGGCGCCAGCAGCTCGAAGACGTCCGGCTTGTCCTTGACCAGCGCGGCGAGGCTCGGCAGCGACTGGATCACGGCGTCGACCTCGCCGCTGGCGAGCGCCACGTAACTCTCGGGAAAAGCGGTGAAGAGCTTCAGCTCCTTGAAGCCCGTTCCGCCCGTGGCCTTCAGCTTGGCATCGAGCGCACGCGCGACCGGTTCGGTCGACGACGCAAGCTGGGTTGCGACCACCTTGCCGTTGAGATCCTCCACCTTGGTGAGCTTGTCGCCCTTGCGCTTCATGGCATAGGGCACGCCGTCGGCGATCGGCATGGTGTAGGCGTAGCGCTTGGCACGTTCCGCGTTGATGCCGACCGTGGTGGCGACAAAATCAAACTTGCCGGCCAGCACGCCTGGCAAAATGCCCTGCCAGGGCAGGTCGAGCTGGTTCAGCTTCTTGACGCCGAGCTCCTTGACCACTTCGGCCAGAATGTCCGAGCCGTAACCGACGATCTTGCCATCCTTGACGAATTCGAAGGGAGGATAGGCCGCTTCGGTGCCGACTGTCAGCTCGCCGGTCCGCTTGATCTTGTCCAGCGTCGTCTCGGCGCAGGCCTGCTGGCTCGCGACGAGCGCGAGGCAGACGCTGCCGGCCAGAACGCCGAATATCGTGCGAGTGGTCTTCCGCATGGCTGGTCCCTTCGTTGTCGATGTCCGCAAAGGTTGCCGCTGCCTCAGGCAGGCGGCGCGTCGAAATAGTTCGCCCTCACCGCCGCGCCGATCAGGTTCACGATCAGGCGGCCGGCCGTGATGCAGGTGATCATGTTGACGTCGATGGCCGGCGTGATCTCCACGATGTCCATGCCGACCACCCGCCCCTTGCGCACCAGACCGTGGATGAGCTTGCGGACCTGATGGAAGGTGAGCCCGCCCGGCGCCGGGCCCTCGACGGCAGGCATGACGGTCGGATCGAGGCCGTCGGCATCGATCGTGATGTAGTACTGACCGCCCTCCGGAATCCGATCGAGCACCGAATCGATGCCCTTGTCGTGCACCTCGAAGGCCGGAATGATGTTGGAGCCGTAGGCAGCCGCCGCCTCGACCTCTTCGGTCCGTGCACTGCCCGATGAGCGGATACCGATCTGAAAGATCTCGCCGATGTGAGGCATCTCGGAGGCTCGCCGGATCGGGCTCGACAGGCCATCGCGAACGCCGTTCACCTCGTCGCGCCAGTCGATATGGGCATCGACCTGGATCAGCGTGATCGGACCATGGCCCTTGAAGGCGCGCAGGATCGGGATCGGAATGCCGTGGTCGCCGCCAATGGTGATGGGCATGGCGCCTGCGGCAAGGATCTTGCTTACCGCTTGTTCAGCGCGGACGGAATGACTGCGGAGATCGGTCATGTCGGCAGGCACGTTGCCGACATCGACCACTTTCAAGGCACGCCCGCCGTAGATCGGACCACCGACGTCGAAATCGTAGCGCTCCAGGCCGCGACAGATGCGATCGGTGACCGAACGGACAGCATCGGGTGCCCTCGACTGATCGTTGGTGATCGCGGCGGCATGATAGGCGCTGCCAAACGGAATGCCGAGGATGGCAATGTGCGCGTCGAGAGCGTCGAGATCGGTGCAAATTGGCGACCAGAGTAGGCTCTGGTGCTTGAGCGAAGGCGGCACCGTCAGGGGCAGAACCATAGGTCCTCCAGGTCACAGCAGGTTGGTCTTGCCGAACAATTCGGCATCTGGCCGCCACGCGACTGGACCGCGCATCGTCCGGATGTTCAGCAACGGTAACGCGGAGCAGGCATCCCCGGAATGACGTTTCCCGAAACCATGCTTGTAGGAACCGCAACATGAAGCACGTCCCGCCAGTACCCGTTCCGCAGCTCACGGAGAGCGATCTCAGGTTGCTGCGTATCTTTCGCGCCGTCGCCGAGGCCGGCGGCCTAACCGCGGCAGAAGCCCAGCTCGGGATGGAGCGATCGACCATCAGCCGGCATCTACTCGCGTTGGAAACGCGCCTCGGCAGCCGGCTCTGCTTTCGCGGTCCGTCCGGGTTCGAGCTGACCGATTTCGGCCGCAAGGCTCTACAGGCCAGCATCGCGGCCTGTGATGCGCTTGAGATCGTGCATCACGAGCTCAATCTGGCCCGCAACATCCTTTCGGGCGAACTTAAGATCGGCATCGCCGACAATTGCCTGTCCAACCCGCATTGCCGGTTGGCGGACACGGTGGCCCGGTTTCGCGCGGCCGCGCCCAATGTCACCCTGAACGTTGCGATCGGCCTGCCGACTACGCTCGTCGAGGACGTACTGGAGCGACGACTGCATCTCGCCATCAGCGGCCAGCCTGCCGTCAACAGCAAGCTCGAATACGTCTCGCTGTTCGCCGAGGAGTTCAGGCTCTACACGGCGGCCGCCAGGCCGCTTGCGCTCGAGTCCCTGCGCAGTGACGGTGTGGTTCTGGTGACGCGAACAAACGATCGGCGCACGCAAAATCTCGCCCGGCGGCTCCATATCAAGCAGCACGCTATCGCCTTCGGTCTGGAGGCGGTCGCCACGATGCTGGTCGGCGGCGGCTTTGTCGGCTTCCTACCGACACATTATGTGGAGATGCTGAGACCGATCCATCAACTGGAGGAAGTCTCGGGCGCCGAGGCGTTTCGCTACATAACCCAGTTCTCGTTGATCTCGGCCGTCAATCGACCGCTGCCACCGAGTGGCCGACTGCTGAGCAAACTGCTGACCGATCCAGAGAGCGCGACCTGAGCCAGGTCTCGGACACACGCAAATCGCTGCGCGTCTCCTTGCATCTCTTTCTCACGACCAGCTTCCTTCATCCCACACCTGGACGACGTGACCGGGCGAGACCTCGCGATATTGCCGCACTGGCGGCTGGTAGTCTGGCGCGCGCACCGGGCTTCTGATCTCGTCGTTTGCGACCTCGCGCTTCGTGCCGCGGCGCGCGGGGTCGGGCACCGGCACGGCCGCCATCAGCTTCCTGGTGTAGGGATGCTGAGGATTGCCGAACAATGCCGCGCGCGGGCCGATCTCGACGATCTCGCCGAGATACATCACCGCGACGCGATGGCTCATGCGCTCGACCACCGCGATGTCGTGGGAAATGAAGAGATAGGCAAGGCCCATGCTGGCCTGAAGGTCGAGCATCAGATTGACGACCTGCGCTTTCACCGAGACATCGAGCGCGGACACGGCCTCGTCGGCAACGATCAGCTTCGGCCCGAGCGTGAGCGCGCGCGCAATGCAGATGCGCTGGCGCTGGCCGCCTGAGAACTCGTGCGGAAAACGCGCGGCCATGTCGGCGGTCAGGCCGACGCGCACGAGCAGGTCGGCGACCTTGTCGCGCGCCTGCGACGCCGAGGCGAGGCCGTTGGCCAGCAGCGGTGCTGCGATCGACGTCCCCACCGACATGCGCGGGTTGAGGCTCGCGAACGGATCCTGGAACACGATCTGCATCTGCTTGCGACAGTCGCGCAAGGTGCGGCCGTTCATGCCGAGCACGTCCCGGCCGTCGAGCAGAACCGTCCCGCCGTCCGGCTCGACCAGCTTGAGGATGGAGCGACCGGTCGTCGACTTGCCGCAGCCGGACTCGCCGACCAGCGCCAGCGTCTCGCCGGCGTGCAAGGTGAAGGAGACGTTCTCGACCGCGTGGACGCGGCCGGAGACCTTGCCGAACAATCCGGAGCGGATCGGAAAGCGCGTGGTGAGATTGGCGACTTCGAGCAGCGGACGCTCGGCGATCGAGACCGTATCAGGGGTCTCCGTCGGCTCGTCCGAGGTGCCGGTCACCTTGTCGACGATCGGAAAGCGCATCGGCCGCTTGCGTCCGTCCATCGAGCCGAGGCGCGGCACCGCCGCAAGCAGCGCACGGGTGTAGGGATGCGCGGGCGCCGCGAAGATGCGCGAGGTCGCATCAAGCTCCACCGCCTGCCCGCCATACATCACCACGGTGCGGTCCGCGATCTCGGCGACCACCCCCATGTCGTGGGTGATGAAGAGGATCGACATCCCCTCTTCCTGCTGGAGCTCTTTCAACAGCTCCAGGATCTGGGCCTGGATGGTGACGTCGAGCGCGGTGGTCGGCTCGTCGGCGATCAGGAGTTTCGGCTTGCAGGCGAGCGCCATCGCGATCATCACGCGCTGGCGCATGCCGCCGGAGAAGCGATGCGGGTGTTCGTGGAAGCGCGACTTCGCGGCGGGGATGCGGACGCGGTCGAGCAGGCGCACGGTCTCGGCCTCGGCGGCCGCCCGCGACAGGCCGCGATGCTGGATCAGCGCTTCCGCGATCTGGAAGCCGATGGTGAGCACCGGGTTGAGGCTCGTCATCGGCTCCTGGAAGATCATGGCAACGTCGTTGCCGCGGATATCCTTCATGCTCGCTTCGGGCAGCGCGAGGAGATCGCGGCCGGTGAGCGTGACACGCCCCTCGATGCGGCCGCTCTCCTTCGGAACGAGCCGCATGATCGACAGCGCGGTGACGCTCTTGCCCGAACCGGATTCGCCGACGATCGCCACGGTTTCGCGCGGCGCGACGTCGAACGACACGTTGCGGACCACGGGGATCCATTGCCGCTCGCGCATGAAGGACGTGGTGAGGCCCGCGACCGACAGCACGGGCGCCTGTGCCTCGGCGATCACTTGGTCAGGTTTGCTTGCGCCGATGCTCATGCGAGTGTCCTAGTAGCCGCGCGAACGATCGACGAGCCCCGGCAGATCCTCGCCGCGGCGGTGACGTGCGATGACGTCGAGCACATAGTCGACGGCCGTATCAGGCGTGGTCATGCTGGCATTGTGCGGCGTCAGCAGGATGCGCGGATGGCTCCAGAATGGATGGCCCGCCGGCAGCGGCTCGGGATCGGTGACGTCGAGGACAGCGCCCGAGAGCACGCCGCTGTCGAGAGCCGCGAGGACATCGGCCTCGACGAGATGCGGGCCACGCCCGACATTGACCAGGGAGGCGCCGCGCGGCAGGCGCGCGAGCAGGTCCGCGTTCAGAATGCCGCGGGTCTCCTCGGTCAGAGGCAGCAGGCAGACGAGAATGTCGGTCTGCGCGAGGAAATCGGGCAAAGTGTCGATGCCCGCATAACAGGTGACGCCCTCGATCTCGCGCGGCGAGCGGTTCCAGCCGAGACGCGGAAAGCCGAACGCCTCGAGGCGTTCGAGCACGGCCTGGCCGAGCTGGCCGAGCCCCATCACGCCGACACGCCGCCGCTTCGCTGGCGTGATCCGGATCTCGCGCCAGACCTGTTGCTTCTGCTGGCTTATGAAGTGCAGGAGATCGCGATGCAGGGCGAGCACGGCCATGGTGACGTATTCCACCATGGTCTCGGCAATACCGGGCTCCAGCATGCGCACCAGCGGGATCTGCGGTGGAAGTTTGGTGGCGTCGAACTGATCGACGCCGGCGCCGACCGAGAAGACCAGCTCGAGGTTTGGAAAGGTCGCCGCGATGTCATCAGGCGGCACCCACGCCACGAGATAGCGCACCTCGGCGGGATCGCCGATGTCGGGCCAGAGCCGGAACGGCAGATGCGGCGCGCGCTCCGCGAAGAAGCGCGCCCACTCCGCACCGCGCACCATGTTGGCCTTGTAGAGAACCGTCATGCGGCCAAGGCCCTCAGAACGGACTGACCGGCGCGAGCCGGCGGCCGTCGATCATGCGCTTGTGGCTGTAGGCCGCCGGATCGACCAGCGGCGTCGAGCCGGTCACGATGTCGGCGGCGAGCTTGCCGGCCGCGGGGCCGATGCCAAAGCCGTGGCCGGAGAAGCCGGTGGCGAGGAAGAAGCCCGGCAGCGCATCGACCGGCGAGATCACCGGGATCGTATCGGGCGTGCAGTCGATCGTGCCGCCCCAGGCTTCCGCGATCTCGATGTCCTTCAATTCGGGGTTGGACTTGATCAGCGACGCAAGCGCCGCATTGACCAGCGACATGTCGGGCGCGGGATCGCGCACGCGCTCGGTTTCGAACGGCGACGGCTTGTCGAAGCTCCAGCTGGTGCCGCGCATGAGCTGGTCGAAGAACGACTTGCCGAACGACATTTTCAGTCCGTTGCGGCGATGCAGATAGGTCGGCCAGAAGGTGCGGGCATAGCGGAACAGATCGGGCGACAGCTCGACCGTGCCGCGATTGCGCAGCGCCAGCGTGAACCCGCCGTCGAGGCGGCGGCGGATGCAGAAGAAGTCGGTGCCGAGCGCACCCGACGTGATCTCCGGCCCCGGCGTGGTCCGGCAGGCAGTGGCGTTGACGAGACCGATCGGCAGCTCGATGCCGTGACGGCGGCAGAACAGCGACGACCAGGCGCCGCCCGACAGCAGCACGGATTGCGTGCGGATGGTGCCCTTCTCGGTGACGACGGCGCTGACCCGCCCGCCGGTCGTCTCCAGCCCGCGCGCGGCGCAGCCCTGATGGATGGTGACGCCGTGCTTTCGCGCGGCGGTCGCGAGCGCAGGCACCGCCATCGACGGCTCGGCGCGTCCGTCGCTCGGCGTGTGCAGGCCGCCGACCCATTTGTCGGAATTGCCGGGCAGACGCTCGGCGACCTCGGCCGGCGTCAGGACGGTGGAGTGAACCTGCTGCTCGCGCGCGATCGCGGCCCAGCGCTCCCAGCCGGCGAGCTCGTCCTTGCTCTTGGTCAGGAACAGCACGCCGGTGCGGCGGAAGCCGGCATCGACGCCGGCGTCGCTCTGCATGTCCTCCCACAGCCGCAGCGCCTCACGCGCCAGTGGAATCTCCTCACGCGCGCGGCCCTGCTGGCGGCACCAGCCCCAATTGCGGCTCGACTGCTCGCCACCGACATGCCCCTTCTCGACGAGGGCGACGGAAAGCCCCTTCTTCGCCAGATGATAGGCTGCGGACACACCGATCACGCCGCCGCCGATGACGACGACATCCACCTGCGCCGGCAGGCGTTCGTCGCTGTTTATACGGTTGAGCGGCGGGGACATGGGGCACTCCTGGTATTCAGTTCGATCGAAGCTCGTCGGCTCGTCATGGGATGTTCATCCTGGGATCGAGCGCGTCGCGCAGGCCGTCGCCGAGGAAGTTGAAGCTCGTCACCGCGAGCGTGATGGCAAGGCCCGGTGCAATCGCGAGCCACGGCGCGCTGGTGAGATAGATCTGCGCGTTGTTGAGCATGTTGCCCCAGCTCGCGGCCGGCGGCTGGATGCCGTAGCCGAGATAGCTGACATAGGATTCGAGCAGGATCGCCTTGGCGACGTTCAGCGTCGCCGCGACCACGATCGGCGCGATCGCGTTGGGCACGAGCTCGCGGAACATGATCCGCAGGTTCGACGAGCCGAAGGCCAGCGCCGCCACCGCGAATTCGCGCTCGCGCAGCGAACGCACCTGGGCCTCGACGACACGGGCGACCGCCATCCAGGCCGTCGCCGCGATCAGCACGGTGGTGGTGACGAGGCCGGGCTCGGTGAGCGCGGCCAGTGCGAGCAGAAGGAAGATGGTCGGAAAGCACAGCACGGCGTCGACGAGCCGCATCAGGACCGCACCGACCACCCCGCCATAGAAGCCGGCGAAGGCGCCGACGGCGATGCCGACCGCCATCGCGATCACCATCGCGACGATGCCGATCGAGAGCGACACCCGTCCGCCCATCATCAGCCGCGCCAGCACGTCGCGGCCGAGCTCATCCGTGCCGAGGATGTGCGCGCCCGAGAACGGCGGCGCGAACCGCTTCATGATGTCGATATAGGTGTCGTCGAACGGGAGGAGATATGGACCCAGTGCCGAACCGAGGACGAGGACGAGAATGATCACGGCGCCTGCAAGCGCGAGCCGGTGCCGGCGAAAGCGCCGCCAGGCGGCCTGGCCGGGCGCGAGCTGGTCGGTGGAGAGAACCGCGCTCGTCATCGCCTAGCCCACCCGGATGCGCGGATCGACGACGGCATAGAAGATGTCGGCGAGCAGCGAGCCGATCAGCACCATGGTCGCCGAGAACATCAGGATGCCCATCACCACGGGATAGTCGCGATAGCCGATGGAATCGAGGAACAGGCGCCCCATGCCGGGCCAGGTGAACACGGTCTCGGCGACCAGCGCGCCGCCGAGCAGCGTCGGAAACTGGAGGCCGGCCACCGTGATCATCGGAAGCAGCGCATTACGAAGCGCGTGCACGGTGAGGATCCGCCATTCCGGCATGCCCTTGGCGCGCGCGGTGCGGATGTAATCCTGGTTGATGACCTCGAGCATCGAGGAGCGCATGAAGCGGCCCCACATCGCGGTCTCGACCAGCGCCAGCACCAGGGCCGGCGCGATCAGATGATGCAGCAGGTCGAGGAAGGAGCCGTCGCCGACGGTCTCGCGATTGCCGGCCGGCAGCCAGCCGAGCTTCACCGAGAAGATGTAGATGGTGACGAGGCCGAACCAGAAGGTCGGGATCGACAGCGCGATCATGGCGCCGACGGTTGCCAGCGTATCGAACAGCGAGTAGCGGCGCAGCGCGCCGAGCACGCCGATCCAGCAGCCGAGCAGGACCGCGATGATGGTCGCCGTCGCCATCAGCTCCAAGGTGGCGCCGAGATGCGACGAGATCACGGACAGCACCGCCTCGCCGTCGCGATAGGAGCGGCCCCAATCGCCCTTGAGCATGCGACCGAACCAGTCGAGATACTGGATCGGCAACGGCCGATCGAGGCCGAGCTGCTTGGTGACGCGGTCGAGATCCTCCTGCGTCATCTGCGCGGAGGCGGCAAACTGCGAGAGCGGACCGCCCGGCGCCAGATGCAGGACGGCGAAGCCGATCGCCGAGACGATCACAAGCAGCATGATCGCCTGCGCCAGGCGATTGGCGACGTAACGGGCCATCTCAGGCGATCCAGCGAGCCGGATACATCAGGCCCAGTACCATTCGCGCATGTTCCAGCTGTTGATCGACATGTTGATGTTGGGACGGAAGCCTTGCAGCCCCTCCTTCACGCCCTCGGCGATGAAGCTCTGGAACAGCGGCAGGATGGCGAGGTCGTTGCGGATGAGCTTTTGCAGCTCGCCATAGGTCGCCTTGCGCTGCGCCAGATCGAATTGCTGGGCGCCTTGAGAAAGCAGCCGGTCGGCCTCCGCGTTCTGATATTGATAAGTGTTGTAGCCGCGGCCGCCCTTGGCGGGAATTGCACCGGAGCCGAAGCGCGGCGTCACGTCGGGGTCGCTGCCCAGCATGAAGTTCACGCCGACGATCACCGAATTGAACTTCGATTGCTGCCAGAAGTCGCCCCAGATCACAGCCGCCGGCATGTTGTTGACGCGCATCGACGCACCGATGGCCCGCCAGTCCTGGATCAGGAGCTGCTGGCACTGCTCGCGCACGGCGCTGCCCGCCGTCGTCGAGTTGGTGAATTCGAGCTTGACGCCGCCCTTCTCGCGAATGCCGCTGGAGCCGCGGACCCAGCCCGCAGCGTCGAGCAGCGCGTTGGCCTTGGCGGGATCGTATTTATGCTGCGGCAGCCCTTGCTGGAACGACCAGGCCTGCTGCGGCACGAAGCTCTCGGTCTGCGTCGGCAGGCCGTAATAGAGCGCATCGATGATCGCCTGCTTGTTGATGCCGAGATAGAGCGCCTCGCGCACGGCGCGGTCGGCGAAGGGACCGAATTCCAGGTTGGGCGCGATATGCTCCACCGAGGAGGTCGAGGAGACGAAGATCTTGCGGCCCTTCAGCGTCTTCGCTTCCTGCACGAAGTTCGGCAGGATGCCCGCGAGGCCCGTATAGTCGACCTGGCCGGTGCGGAACTGCGTGTAGAGCACGGTGAGGTCGGGAATGTATTTGAAGACCACGCGTTCGACGTACGGCCCCTTGCCGTGATAGCCGGTGTGGGCATTCAACTGGATATGATCGCCGGGCACGCGCTCGCCCCAGCGGAACGGGCCGGTCCCGACCGGCGCATTGTGGAACGGCGAGGCGTTCGGATCGGACACCTTCTCCAGGATGTGCTTGGGCACGATGAAGGTGAACGACGCCAGGATCGACATATAGGGCGAATAGGGCGCTTCCATCCGCCAATGGATCTCGTCGGGCGCCACGACGGTGATGTCCTTGACGAGGCTATGGCCGACCCGGCTGCGCGCGCGGAAACCGGGATTGTTGATCAGCTCGATGGAGAATTTGACGTCCTCCGCCGTGAACGGCGTGCCGTCGTGCCACTTCACGTCGCTGCGCAGCTTGATCTTCCAGGTCAACCCGTCGGCCGACAGGCCGCCATTCTCGAGGGTCGGGACTTCGCGGGCGAGGTCGGGAACGAAATTCCCGTCGGGATCGATGTACCAGAGCGGCGAAAACACCTGCCAGCAGATGCCCTGATCGACCTCGATGTTTGGCATCAGCGGATGGAAGACGGTCGGCTCCTGCGACAGCGCCGCGATCACCTGCCCGCGCGGCTTGTCCGGCGGATTGGTCGGGCGCTCGCTCTGCGCGAAGGCGTTGCCTGCAAGACTCCATCCCGCCGCGGCGCCGGCCCCGAGCTGGAAGAATTGACGGCGATTCGGGATGCCCAGATGCACTGCCCCAACGCCGAACTTGCCGGTGTCGCTTGCCATGACCCACTCTCCGTTGTCGCACACGGCACCGTCTCCCGCGCCCCCAGACCCCGGCAAAGGGACAGGAGTGGGCTTTAGTGCTTCTAAATTTTTCGATCAAAAGTTCATCATGACTAAATACAGCTGTCAATGACATTGCTAGGATGCGCGACCTTTTCACTCCGACTGAAGCTTCGGACCGATGCGGTCCAAGGCTGAGATGATGCATGGGAGAGCGACATGGATGGTCGCGGCGATACCAACGGCCCGAAGGACGCTCCAACGATCGAGGCCGACGATGCCGTCGACCAGCGCCTCGGTGAAACCGTCCGGCTGCTGCGCCAGCGCGCCGGCCTCTCGATCCAGGACGTCGCCAACAAGACCGGCCTGTCCAACGGCATGATCAGCCAGCTCGAACGCGCGCGCGCCATGCCCTCGATCCGCACGCTGCGCCTGCTCAGCATCGCGCTCGACGTCCCGATCTCCTATTTCTTCGAGACCACCGATCCCGGCGACGTGCAGCGCTACATCGTGCGCAAGACCAGCCGTCGCCTGCTGCGCCTCACCGCCAGCGGCGTCGTCAAGGAAGCCCTCACCCCCGATGGCGAGGGCCAGCTCGAACTCTACGAGCTCACGCTCAATCCCGGCGCCTCGTCGGGCACCGATTTCCTCCAGCACACCGGCGAGAAGGCCGGCTACATCCTGTCCGGCAGCCTGCGGCTGTGGCTCGACAACCAGGCCCATGTGCTCGAGGCCGGCGACAGTTTTCGTTTCCCGAGCATCGTGCCGCACATGTTCGACAACCCGACCCAGCAGGTGGCGCGCGTGATCTGGGTGACGACGCTGCGCCAGACCGATTCGCCTTCGGGTTGACGCGCGAGGCAGGCCGGGCCCCGCTTCCGCGGACCGCCGGCCGCCCGGCGCCACCTGAAATTGCCCCTCGACGGAAACGCACGGAGTCTGTAGCTCACATGAAGCCGGCCCCCTCGACAGGGCGGGGCCGGGACGGTCCGCGGCTGGCGTCTTTGGTGTGAGACCATGAAACTCAGGGGGCTTGTGACATTTGCGATGGCCGCCCAGGTCGTCGTGACCGCCGCACTCCTTCTCGCCTCCTATGCCGTGACCGGCACCGCCGGCCCGCGGGGGTTCGGCATGGCCCAGCTCATCGCCCTGACGGCGAGCGGCGGCGTTGCGGTGCTGCTTGCGCATCTCTGCACGCGCGCGATCGAGACGTCGCAGGCCAAGCGGGCCGCCGCGCAACTGGCCGATCGGGCGAAGGCCATCGCCGAGGGCGCACAGATGGCGCAAGCCGTCATCAAGACCGCGCTCGACGCCTTCATTCAGACCGATGAACGCGGCATCGTCCTGGAGTGGAGCTTTCAGGCCGAAGCCCTGACCGGCTGGTCGCGGCAGGAGGCCATCGGCGCCGACGTCGTCGACCTCCTCGTCGCCGAGCCGCTCCGCGCCGGCTTCAGGCAGCGCATGATGCGGCTGTTGCCCGAACTGTCGGATACGCCGATCGGCATTCGCTTCGAAGTGAGCCTGCTGCACAGGAACGGCGATGCGATCCTGATCGAGGCGTCGAGCACGGCACTCCTGCTCGGCGGGCGCACCATCATCAACAATTTCGTCAAGGACATCACCCAGAAGCGCGCTGCCGAGGAGCAGCTGATCCAGGCCCAGAAGATGGAGGCGGTCGGCCAGCTCACCGGCGGCATCGCGCACGAATTCAACAACATGCTCACCGTGATCACCGGCACGATCGAGATCCTTGCCGACGCCGTGAAGGACAATCCGCCGCTTGCGACCATCACCAAGCTGATCAGCGAAGCCGCCGATCGCGGCGCCGCGCTGACCTCGAGCCTGCTGTCCTTTGCAAGGAAGCAGGCGCTGCAGCCGACGGAGATCGACGTCAACGAGCTGCTCGAAGAGCTCGCGAAACTGCTGCTGGCGACGTTCGACAAGAAGATCGAGATCACGACGAAGCTCGATGGCAAGGTCTGGCTCGCCTTCGCCGACCGCGGCCAGTTGAGCTCGGCGCTGCTCAATCTTGCCATCAACGCCCGTGACGCGATGCTGGACGGCGGCAGGCTGACGCTGACGACGCGCAACGTGGTGTTCGGCGTGCGCGAGGCCCTGGCAGTCGGCGCCGGCTATGCCGGCGACTATGTCGAGATCGAGATTGCCGACACCGGCACGGGCATTCCGCAGGCCATCCTGGAGCGGATCTTCGATCCCTTCTTCTCGACCAAGGAGGTCGGCAAGGGCACCGGGCTCGGGCTCAGCATGGTATTCGGCTTCGCCAAGCAGTCCGGCGGCGGCATCAAGGTCGCATCCCAAGAAGGAAGCGGCACGGTCTTCACGATCTACCTGCCGAAGGCGGAGGCCAGCACCCTTCGCCCGGCCGGCTTTGACGATCGCAAGGTCGTGGGCGGGCGGGAAACCATCCTTTGCGTCGAGGACGACCACGACGTCCGCCACTACGTCACGGTCCAGCTCGAGAGCCTCGGCTACAAGGTCATCCCTGCCGCCAATGCGACCGAAGCCCTCGCCATTTCGGCCGAAGGCACCCCGTTCGATCTGCTCTTCACCGACATCGTGATGACCGGCGGCATGAACGGACGAGAGCTCGCCGAGCAGATGGTCGCCGCGCGGCCGTCCTTGCGGGTCCTGTTCACCTCCGGCTACGCCTACGATTCCCTGCATGCGCAGGGACGCGCCACGATGGGCGCGCCGCTTCTGAGAAAGCCCTATCGCAAGGCCGAGCTCGCGCGCATGCTGCGCCGCTCTCTCGACACCGCCGTCGATGCCGTGGGCGACCCGATCCCGACGCCCTACTCGGTGCAGGCCGATGTCGAGGGTTTTCTGCGCAGGCAGGCGGCTGAAGACGACGGCACGACGCGGTCGCGAAAGTAGGTCTCTCGCGCTAGGCGCGTACTCGTAAATCTTCGTCGATGTCCGGTTCGCCCCGACACCGACCGCCCTTGTGCAACCGCAGGAAATGTCGCGATGGGCCAGAAGCGGACATTCACGCACAGCGAGGCTCCGCTCACGCCTCGAAAACCAAGCGAGTTCCGGTATATGCGCGAAGGACTTTCGCCGGCATCGCAGCACGCGCGATTTCGTAGAAGGGTTCGCCCGTACAATGCAACGGAACCACGTAAGTCGGATCGATTTCCTGGAGCGCCTTGACCGTTTCTCGAACGTAGTCCTCTGGATACGGCGCGAGATGAAAGCCCCCGATCACCGCATGAATTTTCTCCACGCCGGAGGCGGCTTGAACTTGCTTGATCGCATTGACCACGCCGCGATGGCTACACGACGTCAGAACGATGAGCCCGCGCCCCTTCAGATTGAAGGCGGTGGCGATTTCGTGCTGAAATTGATCTGGCACAATAGCCGCACTGCGTTCCGCCTCGCTGAGGCGCTCGGGGTAACAGCCGACGCCTCGGTCGAAGCCAATGGTCATTGCGCTCGGTGACAGCACCTTCTCAAAGCTCCTCTGGCTGATTTGCCCCGTAGTCAAGCCGTGATCGGCAACGAGGGCAGGCCTCTCGGTGGAGGTTACGACCACGTCGGCCTCCTCGAGCGCTTTGCGATCAATTACGCCGAAGTTGCCGCGCACCGGAGGCGCAGTCCACTGACGCGCACAAAAACATCCTTCGCCGCCGACAAACAATGGCAGTTTGCGCTTTAGCTTGCCGCTGTGCGCCTGCAGGAAACCGACGAGACCGCCAAAGTGATCCTGGTGCCCGTGGCTGAGCACAAGTGCATCGATCGCTGCAGGATCAATGCCAAGCAGGCCGGTATTGTTGCGAAGTGCTTCCGGCGTGAACCCGAAATCGACCAGGATATTCCGCGTCTCGTTGCCGCGTCGTGACTCGACCTGCATCGCAAGGCCGAATTCGCTGACCAACGTTCTGCCCGGCGGCTTGTCGCTGAGACCCCAGCCAAAATGCTGGATATCGAGATTGGGCAGCTTCCTGCTCGGAGCGACAGCGAACTGATAGCTATCGGTCACGATCCGAACCGCGATGCGGTCAAGCTCAGGCGCCGATCCGGTGACGGCCTCGGCTCTAGCCGGTTTCGAGCCAGCAAGGAGCGTGGCAAGTATCACACTCAGGATGCCGGCGCCTCCGCCGCAGACAAATTGCCGACGCCCAACCTCATCGCAGAAAAACTGCCGTCGAGAAGGGCGCAAAGATGACGGTGAGCTATGTTCGACTGCCATTGCTACCTCCCATTCCTGCCAACAAACGTGGGCCACAAACAGAAGGCGCGGGACCGCTCAGATCTTCATCCGGAGGGTCGGGCGTCCTAGGTTAGATACAATTCTACCAACTTGCTGTTACGTCAAGTAATCCCGGCATGAGCTTTGACCAGTCGCAGCGCGGCAGGTCCGAGTTGGGTCATTTTCGACGGATTCATCAGGGATTGTCGGCAGGTTGAGGTCCGCTTCTGCCCGTAAGCGCCGAACCGGGGCCGAGCCAGAAGCGTTGCGTTTGGCCGGACTCCCGTGATTCAAAGTCCCAAACTGGGGGCTCGAATCATGCGCTACGAACTCGCCGACTATGAATGGACTGCCATAAGGCCGATGCTGCCGAACAAGCCGCGTGGCGTTCCTCGGGTGAACGACCGACGTGTCCTCAATGGCATCTTCTGGGTCCTCCGATCAGGAGCACCCTGGCGTGATCTGCCGACGGCGTTTGGCCCATACACCACTTGCTACAACCGGTTCGTCCGCTGGCGGCGGGCTGGTGTCTGGGGCCGCATCATAGACGCACTTGCCGCTGCCCATGATGCCGCGGTCCAGATGATCGACACCTCGATTGTTCGCGTGCATCAGCACGGGGCCTGTATCACAAGGAACCAGCGCCAATCGATGGGAAGGTCACGCGGTGGCCTGACGAGCAAAATACACGCGGTGGTCGATAGCAATGGCTTACCGGTATGGCTTGCGTTGAGCCCCGGCGAGGCGCACGACGTTCGACTTGCCGAAAAATTGCTTTCTCGCCTGAGGTCCGGGTCAATGCTGCTCGCCGACCGTGGCTATGACGCCGACTGGATAAGAGCGCTTGCCATGAAAAAGGGCGCGTGGGCCAACATCCCGCCGAAAAGCAACCGCAGCGATCCGATCTGCTTCAGTCCGTATCTCTGTCGCGCTCGCAGCCGGGTCGAGCGGTTCTTCAACAGGATCAAACAATGTCGTCGGGTGGCGACGCGCTATGACAGGCTTGCTGCCAACTACCTTGCCTTCGTTCAACTCGCGTCAATCGGGCTATGGCTGCGCCTTAATGAGTCCGCATCCTAGCTCATCCTTCGCCGCAGCGTTGCCGACGGCGTCTCGCCAAATTTTTCACGGTAGGCGCCGGCCATGCGGCCGAGATGCGTGAAGCCGAGATCGAAGGCGATCGCGGTGATGGAGGCATCGGGCGGGGCCTGCGCGAGCCGGGCGTGCAGGCCAGCGAGGCGCATGTCGAGCAGCATCTCCGAGATCGACACGCCGAAATGACGGCGGAAGCCGAGCTGGAGCGCGCGGATGCCGATCCCGGCGGCGCAGGCGAGCTGCACAAGGTCGAGCGGCTCGCCGGCATTGTCCGCAAGACGGTCGCGCGCCACGCGGAGCGCACGCGGCAGACGCTCGGCTTGCCCCGAGAACGTCCTGATCGCATCCGACAGGCCATGACGCTGGCCATTGAGGAGGTGGTCGAGCAGCGCCTCCCGCCAGTCGGCCGTCGCGACCGGTGAAAGCCTGCCGGCGGGACCAAGACGTTCGGCGAGCGTCATCAGCCCGGCAAGGCTGGTCCGCAAGGCCTGCCCGGACGGCGCGTCCAGGTCGATCACAGGATCGAACTCGACCGTGCCCGCCACCCTCCCCGACAAAGCCGCGGCGCGCTGCTCGACCATGCGGCGGTCGAGCAACAGGATCACCTGGGCGCAGTCGCTCCACATCATCCGGGTCGGGATCGTCGGCGACAGCAGCGACGCCGTCCGGTCCGGCACGGCATCGAATTCGCCGGCGCCGGCACGAATCCGGGCGGCGCCCGTGAGCGGGACCTGCACCAGGAAGAAGCGCTCGAGGCAGCCGGGATCGATGCTGACCGATCCGCCATAGGCAACGTAGTTGACGGAAAAGCCGTCGAACGCCGCGCAATTGTGCCGGGCGGAGAAGCCGGCCGCCCGCGCCTGCGCCGGCTTGAGATCGTGCGGACAGAAGATGCGTCCGATCTGCTCGGCCGCCTCGTCGACATCGTCGGTGGCGACGCGGGCGAAGTCCGCAAGCCGTTCTGCTGCGGACGCACTTGCGTTCATTTCCAGCACGGCTGCGGACATCGTCGACCACGCTTCGCGTCACGGAATTGCTTTAAGCCTATAATAGTTCCCCGGGCGCGGAAAGGGCCGCGTCGCAAAATCGTCGTGCTGCATGGCAAAAGCTCCGTCCGGATTCGTTTAGCGGATAGACAGGCAGCCGGTCGCTGGCCGAAGCTCCATCCTCGCCGGAATCCATGAGGAGCGAGCCATGACTGCACTCGAAAAGGGCATAACCGCTGTCGGCACTGGCTATGGCGGCAAGAGCTGGAACATCCTTGGCCAGGTCTATTTCCCCAAGGCCGTCACCGACTCCACCTTCGCGTTCGAAACCAACAGCGATCCCGGCCAGTTCGTGCCGGTGCACATCCATCCGACCCAGGACGAGTTCATCCTGGTGCAGGAAGGCACGCTCGATCTCAAGCTCGACGGCCAATGGGTGAAGGCCCATGCCGGTGATCTCGTGCGCATGCCGCGCGGCATTCCGCACGGCTATTTCAACAAATCCGACAAACCGTGCCGCGCGCTGTTCTGGGTCTCGCCGATGCAGAAGCTGGAGGCGCTGTTCAACCAGCTCCACAATCTGACCGACCCTGCCGAAGTCGTGCGCATCTCGGCGCTGCACGAGGTCGACTTCCTGCCGCCCGAGGCCAACGACTAGGCGGCCGCCTCACCGTCCGATTTCACCTGCTTGCAGGTCCGCCGGCCGCGCATCGCGGCCGAGCGTGGCCGCCTGCGCGCGAAACAACCTGATTGCGAGAAATCCCATGGTCAGTCCCAAGCATGTTTGCGTGATCGGCGCCGGAGTCTCCGGTCTTGCCGCCGCAAAGGCATTCTCCACCCGCGGCCACCGCGTCACCATTCTCGAGCGCAGCCCCGATCTCGGCGGCGTCTGGGAGCCGGCGCGCTCCTATCCCGAGGTGCAGACCCAGAGCCCGAAGGATCTCTACCGCTACACCGATCGCGCCATGCCGGACGCTTATCCGGAATGGCCGACCGGACCGCAGGTTCACGCCTATCTCGCCGATTACGCCAAGAGCTTCGGCCTCGACCGCATGCTGCGCCTCAACACCGAGGTCGCCGGCATGGCGCGGCGCGCCGACGGGAAGCCGGGCTGGACGCTCGCGCTGGCGAACAAGGACGGCACGGCGACGAACGGGGATTTCGATTTCGTCGCGGTCTGCACCGGGCAGTTCAACGAGCCGCGCGAGCTGCATTGCCCGGGCGAGGACGGATTCCTGGCGCAGGGCGGCCAGATCCTGCATTCGTCGAAATACAGCGATTCCAGCCTGGCGAAAGGACGCCGCGTCGTCGTGCTCGGCGGCTCGAAATCGGCGACCGACATCGCGGTGAACGCGGTGAAATCAGGTGCACGCGAGGTCACCATCGTGATGCGCGAGCCGGTCTGGCGCATCCCCTATTTCATCGGCGGCCTCGTGAACTTCAAGCGCATCCTCTACATCCGCGCGCAGGAGGACATGTTTCCGGGCTGGGGCATGAGCGCGATGGCGCGGCTCGCACACCGCATCGCAGCACCCCTGGTCTGGGCGAACTGGCGCGGGCTGGAGAGCCTGTTGAAGGCCCAGCTCAAGCTTGGCCGGTGCAAGATGGTGCCGAAAGAGCGGATCGAGGACGGCGTCAACTGCTCGGTGCCGATCGCAACGCCGGGCTTCTATCCGATGGTCGCCGACGGCCGCATCAAGGCGGTGTTCGGCACGTTCGATCATTACGAAGGCGACAGCATCGTGATGAGCGGCGGCGAGCGCATCAGTGCCGACGTCGCGGTGCTCGCGATCGGCTACAAGCTCGGCGTGCCGTTCCTGCCTGCAGCCTATCAGCAGAAACTGGTCGATGCGGACGGCCAGTACCGGCTCTATCGCCTGATCGCCAACCCTGATCTGCCGGAGATGGGCTTCGTCGGCTTCAACTCGTCGTTCTGCACCGTGCTCTGTGCCGATCTCGCGGCGAACTGGCTGGTGCGCTATGCCGACGGGCAACTGGCGCGGCAGCCGACGACGCAACAGATGCGCGACAACATCGAGATGACGCTGCACTTCAAGCGCGTCGAGCGGCCGGCCGCCGGGGTCTATGGCGGCTTGTGTGTCGCGCCCTATCACTACCGCCATTTCGACGAGCTCATGGCCGATATCGGCGCCAAGAACCAGAAGCGCGGCGGGCTCGCCGGACACTTCCAGCCGCCGGATGCGGATGCCTATGCGAAGTTCCTGGCGACGGCGCCGGAGTACCGGGCCACGGCGTAAGGTCGGAGAACCCGGGCTGAGCGGGATTTGCAACTCGCCAGTCCGCGCGTTTGATGTTTACGATCCCCATGACCGACGAATCTCCGGCACATGGGAACCCGCCATGGGACTACGACGTCACGCCGCCGCAGCCATGGCGGTGCTTGGGCTGATCCTCACGACGTTTGCGGTCAGCCAGGCACAAACGCTCACGGCAAGGCAATTGGAGGCGCTTGCGGCCTACGATCGCGCGCTCGGCGATTTCAAATCCATCCTTGCCGAGCGGCGCCGACAGATCGAGGCGAAGGAGCCGCTGCCGAATCTGCCGGGACAGGCGCTCTATCTGGCACGCGTCGCTGTCATCAGCAGCTACAAGGATCTCACCGACGCCATGCCGTCGCGGATCGGCAAGCCCAACAAGTTCGAGATTCCGCCGGCCTATTTCGATGCCGCGATCGAGCCGCTGGTCGACGAATACGCTGGGCTGTTCGAGATCATGGAGGCACCGCCCGCCGGCGCACAGAACTCGCCGACGCCGTTCAAGGACGTCGTCGATCTCGCCGTCGCGATTGCGCGCGTGAAGAGGCTTGCACCTGAACACGCCGAAGCTGCCGGCCGCATCAGCCTCGGGCTGTTCTTTGCGGAGACGAACGGCAAGCAGAACGTCCGCAACGGGCGCTCGAACACCTATATGGGCAGCTTCCAGACCGGCCCCTCCGAAGACCGCAACGGCCGCAGGAAATGGGAGGCCATCAAGGACGCGATCGCGGCGGCCGATCCCGAATTGAGCGCGCGCGACGACAGGGAAGCGGCGCGCGCCCGCGGCACCGATCACCGCTTCAACCACTGGACCAACGTGCGCGACGGCCTGATGAACGCGCATGCGGATGTCTTCCGGGAAATCCCCGCGATCGTGAAAACGCTGCCCGACCCGATCGACCAGATGAAGCTGTTCGAGTTGATCCAGATCGTTCCCACCCCGACGCGGTCCGCGCTCAAGTCCGGCGATCTCCTGAACTACAGGGTGTCCAGCCCGACGATCATGAGACACTTGCGCAACAACAGCATCTTCGCCTTTGGACAAGCCGACAGATCGCGCAGCTCGGCAAGCTTCCGCGAGATTCTCGCTGCGATGTGGCTGTTCAACCGCAAGTTCGAGCGCGCGATGGCGAAATACGCGGAGATCAGGGCGCGCTGAGCGACGGTTGCAACCTGCCCTGCGCCGCCTGCCCTATTCGGTACGGATCGGCGAGTCCTTCAGGCCGTTGTTGTCATAGGCCTTGCGCAGAGTGCCGTTCGTCGTCGCCTCCGTCATGAACTTGGTGACGAACGCCAATGCCTGGCTGTGGCCGAGCGGCACGGCGACGGCCGTCACCGTCTTCTTGAACGTCTCGTCCAGCACCCTTGTACCGGGAATCTTCTGCGCCATCTTGTTGAGCTGGTCCCGCGACAGCGCAAAGGCGTCGATCTCGCCGCTCTTCAGGAGGCCGAAGATCTCGTCATAGGTCTGATAGCCGGTGACCTTTGCGTTCTTGAGATGCGCGACAGCGCCACGCATGGTGGTCGTGGCGTTGACGGCCGCGACCTTGATGCCGGGCTGGTCGAGCGAGGCGAAATTGGTCACGCTCGAACCAGGCTTGACGATGTAGGTGGCGTCCGCGACCTCGTAGATCGGGCCGAACATCATCTTGCTCTCGCGCTCGGGGTCCTTTGGCAGCCAGGTGACATCCCACGTGCCTTTGCCGGCCGCGTCGGTGATCTGCCCGGAATTCTGGTGCACGACATATTTGACGCCAACGCCGAGCCGGGCCGCCATCTCCTTGCCGAGGTCGACCGGCACGCCGGCATAGCCGGCTTCCGTCTTGGTCGACCAGAACGCGCCGCCCGCCGGGCTGATTGCGATCGCGACCCGCAGCTTGCCGGTCGGTGCGATCTCGTCCTTCAGGCCATCGGCTAGCGCAGGCATGGCAACCGCCGCTGCAAGGAGGAGGCCGGCAAGGGCCGATTGAAGCGACGTGGGCATGTCATGTTCTCCTCACTTTTTCTTCTTGGCTTCTTCTCTTCGTCCGGACCGCTTCGCTTCAGTGACACGGCCATTGACACAATTCTGATCGATCGTGCGCGCGGTGGAAAGCGGTTTGTCATGACAAACCTGTCAAAGGCCACACCGCCGTTTGCAGTGCAAGGCCGGCGAATGCCATGGCTATGGTGTTCCACGGCCGGGTATTTGTTGGTAGCCTGCCGCACCGACAGACAGCAATCGGGGGCCACCGAATGACGCGCGCGAATCCCGCATCTCCGGCACGACGCATTGGAGCGTGGAGACATGTCGGGCGGGCTGTGGCCGCCGTCGCGGCCGTGGCCGCACTCGCCGGTTGCGAGGACAAGAACGCCTTCGTGGCGCCGCCGCCGCCCAAGGTGGACGTCGCAACACCGGTGCAGCGCCCGGTGACGCGCTATGTCGAAGCCACCGGCAACACCGCCCCGATCAAGAGCGTCGACCTGGTTGCGCGCGTGCAGGGTTTTCTGCAATCGATCGATTATCAGGACGGGACTTTCGTCAAACAAGGGACTCAGCTCTTCACGATCGAGCCGGAGACCTACAAGCTCAAGGTCGAGCAGGCGAAGGCCGCGGAGGTCGGCGCGCAAGCCACGGTCAAGCAGGCCGAAGCCGATTTCAAGCGGCAGGTCGAGCTCGTGCAGCGCCAGGCGGTCTCGCAGTCCACCCTCGACACCTCGACATCGACCCGCGACAACGCTCAGGCCAGTCTCCAGCAGGCCCAGGTCAATACGAGACTCGCCGAGGTCAATTACGGCTACACCAAGGTGACCGCCCCGTTCGACGGTATCGTCAGCGCGCACCTGGTTTCGGTCGGCGAGCTCGTCGGCGTCTCCTCCCCGACCCAGCTCGCGACCATCGTCGCCATGGACCCGATCTGGGTGAACTTCACGGTCAACGAGCAGGACGTCCTTCGCATTCGCGCCGAAGCGGCCCGCCGCGGGCTGACCGTCGCCGACCTCAAACAGTTGCCGGTCCAGGTGGGCCTCCAGACCGAGACTGGATATCCGCATGAAGGCCACCTCGACTACGTCTCGCCGACCCTCAATACATCGACGGGCACGCTCGCGGTGCGCGGCGTCGTGCCCAACGACAAGCGGGCGCTGCTGCCAGGTTATTTCGTCCGCGTCCGCGTGCCCTTCGACCAGGAGAAGAGCGCCCTCCTCGTCCCCGACACCGCGCTCGGCAGCGATCAGGGCGGCCGCTATCTCCTCGTCGTCAATAACGACAACGTCGTCGAGCAGCGCAAGGTGCAGATCGGCCCCACCGACAACGGCCTGCGCGTGATCGAAAGCGGGTTGAAGCCGGACGACCGCGTCGTGATCGCGGGCCTGCTCAGGGTGATCCCGGGCCAGAAGATCGACCCGCAGGTGACGAAGATCGGACAGCCGCAGGCGTCTGCCAAGTAAGGAGCGCCGGCCATGATCTCAAAATTCTTCATCGAGCGGCCGGTCCTCTCGAACGTCATCGCACTGCTGATGATCCTGATCGGCGGCGTCGCGCTGTTCAACCTCGCGATCGCGCAATATCCCGACGTGGTGCCGCCGACCGTGCAGGTCACTACGCGCTATCCCGGCGCCAGCGCCAAGACAGTGATCGACACCGTGGCGCTGCCGATCGAGCAACAGGTCAACGGCGTCGAGGACATGCTCTATATGCAGTCCTACAGCGGCTCCGACGGCACCTACACGCTGACCGTGACCTTCAAGATCGGCACCGACCTCAACTTCGCGCAGGTGCTGGTGCAGAACCGCGTCTCCAGCGCGCTGTCGCAATTGCCGCAGTCGGTGCAGAACCAGGGCGTCACGGTGCAGAAGCGGTCGACCTCGATCCTGCTGTTCGTGACGTTGACCTCGCCGGACTCCCGGTATGACAGCCTGTATCTGAGCAACTACGCCACCATCAACATCCGCGACGAGCTCTCGCGCCTGCCCGGCGTCGGCAACGTCACGGTGTTCGGCGCCGGCCAGTATTCGATGCGGGTGTGGCTCGATCCCAACAAGCTGCAAGTCCTTGGCCTCGTGCCGCAGGACGTCATCAACGCAATCCAGCAGCAGAGCCAGCAGGTCTCGGCCGGCCAGGTCGGCGCGCCGCCGACGCCGCCGGGCCAGGCGTTCCAGTACACGCTCAACGTCAATGGACGGCTCGACGACACCAGCCAGTTCGAGAACATCATCGTCAAGTCAGGCACCAGCGGCGACGTTACGCGGGTGCGCGACGTCGGCTGGGTCGAACTCGGCGCACAGACCTACAGCCAGATCTTCTCGCTCAACAAGCAGCCCGCCACCGGCATCGGCGTATTCCAGTCGCCCGGCGCCAACGCGCTCCAGGTCGAGCAGGCCGTCGAGAAGAAGATGGCGGAGCTCGCCAAGCGTTTCCCGGAAGGCATCAAATACGACACGCCGTTCGACACCACCAAATTCGTCGAGGCCTCGGTGCACGAGGTCTACATGACGCTGATCGAGGCCGGCCTGCTGGTGCTGGTCGTGATCCTTGTTTTCTTGCAGGACTGGCGCGCGATGCTGGTGCCGGCAACGACCGTGCCGGTGACCATCATCGGCGCCTTCGCCGCGATGGCGGCGCTCGGCTTCACCATCAACATGTCGACGCTGTTCGCGATCGTGCTGGCGATCGGCATCGTCGTCGACGACGCCATCGTTGTGGTCGAAGGCGCCGCCCACCACATCGAGCAGGGCATGAACGGCCACGACGCCGCGATCAAGGCGATGGACCAGCTGTTCGCGCCGATCGTCGGCATCACGCTGGTGCTGATCTCGGTGTTCTTGCCGGCCTCGTTCCTCGCGGGCCTGACGGGCCGCATCTATTCGCAATTCGCGCTGGTGATCGCGGCGACCGCGCTGCTCTCCGCCATCAACGCGGCGACCTTGAAACCGACGCAATGCGCGCTGTGGCTGCGGCCGGCGGTGCCGCCGGAGCAGCGCAACTTCTTCTATCGCGGCTTCAACAACGTCTATAACCGGGTCGAGCGCGGCTACACGCGGCTGATCACATTCCTGGTCAGGCACGCCACGGTGTCGGTCGCGGTCGCACTGGTGCTGATCGGTATCGGCGGCTACGGCCTGTCGCGGGTGCCGACCGGCTTCCTGCCGATCGAGGACCAGGGCTATCTGATCGCCGCCATCCAGCTGCCCGACGGTGCTTCGCTGGAGCGAACCCAGAAGGTGCTCGACCGGGCCAGCGAGATCATCAAGGAGACGCCTGGCGTCCAGCAGGTCATCACGATTGCCGGCATCTCCGCGCTCGACAGCAGCGCGAGCCTTGCCAATGCCGGCGTCGCCTACATCATCCTGAAGGACTGGGGGGCGCGCAAAGGCCCCGGCGAGGATCTGCGCTCGCTGGTCTACGGGCTGAACGACAAGCTCGCTGTCATCATGGAGGCGCGCACCATCGTGCTGCCGCCGCCGCCGATCCAGAGCATCGGCAACGCCGCCGGCTTCTCGATGCAGGTCGAGCTGCGCGACGGCAACAGCGATTTCGCCAAGCTGCAGGCCATCACCGGTGCAATGGTCTCCAATGGCCAGAGCCAGAGCGCGCTCCAGCGCGTCCAGTCCTCGTTCCGCTCGTCGGTGCCGCAATTCAACGTCGAGATCGACCGCGTCAAGACCCAGACCTTGCACGTCACCACCGATCAGGTGTTCTCGGCGCTGTCGACCTATCTCGGCTCGTCCTATGTCAACCAGTTCAACAAGTTCGGCCGCGTGTTCCAGGTCTATACGCAAGCCGATCCGGCCTTCCGCGTCACCGAGCGCGACATCGCCAACATGCAGGTGCGCAACTCGAACGGCGACATGATCCCGATCGGCACGGTCGCCACGATCACGCCGGCCACCGGCCCGTCGCTGATCAGCCTCTACAACCTCTATCCATCCTCGACCATCATCGGCCTGCCGGCGCAGGGCTACTCGTCCGGCCAGTCGCTGAAGCTGATGGAAGAGATCGCGGACAAGACGCTGCCGCAGGGCACCGGCTACGAATGGACCGCGATGTCGTACCAGGAGAAGGCGGTCTCGAACCAGATCTACTGGGTGTTCGGGCTTGCCATGCTGCTGGTCTATCTCGTGCTCGCCGGCCAGTACGAGAGCTGGTACGCGCCGATCTCGGTGATCCTCGCCGTGCCGCTATCGCTGATCGGGCCGATGCTGATCCTCAACGGCCTGAAGATCGACAACAACCTCTACTGCCAGATCGGCCTCATCCTGCTGATCGCGCTGTCGGCCAAGAACGCCATCCTGATCGTCGAGGTCGGGCTCGAGCTGCATGGCCGCGACGGCAAGCCGATCCTGGAGTCGGCGATCGAAGCGGCCCGCGCCCGCTTCCGCCCGATCCTGATGACCTCGTTCGCCTTCATTCTCGGCGTGGTGCCGCTGGTGATCGCGACCGGCGCCGGCGCCAGCGCGCGCAAGTCGATCGGCATCACCGTGTTCTCCGGCATGCTGGCCTCGACCTGCCTCGCGGTGCTGTTCGTGCCCGCCTTCTTCGTGGTGGTGCAGCGGCTCGAGAACTGGCGGGCGTCCAAGAAGGCGCCGAAGGCGCAGCCGGCCGCGGAGGTGAAGCCGTAGCTTTTTTCTGCCTGCCCAAGCAAAAAAGCGAAAACAACCCCATGCACAGTAGAACGGCATTGACGGCGTTGAGTTTTTTCAGCCGCTCCGACGTTTGACTCGTCGGGCAAGACACCGGCAGAATGGCATGATCAGTGGCATGCGCGACGTGCCGCCTCATCCCCCGTCATTGCGAGCGCAGCGAAGCAATCCAGAGTCCCCCCGCGGAAAGATTCTGGATTGCTTCGCTGCGCTCGCAATGACGAGGTTGAAGCAGCTGCGTGCATCTCTTCCGTCATTCCGGGGCGCGCCGACAGGCGCGAGCTCGGAATCCATCGGGCGGCAGAGGCTGCGGGTAAATGGATTCCGGGCTCGTCGCTGCGCGACGCCCCGGAATGACGATGCGGCGCGAGCCGCTCACTGCTCTCACGCCGCCTGCGGCGTCCGGATCTCGCGCGGCAGGATCAGCGCGGCGGCGATCGCGAGCAGGCAGAGCGCGGCGAAGGCGTGCAGCATGGTGACGAAGCCGCCCTGCTCGTAGAGCCAGGCGACCAGGCCGACGGAAGCGCCCGCCGCGGTGAAGCCGACGAAATAGCGCACGGCATAGGCGCGCGAGCGCCACTCCTCCGTGGTGTATTTGCCGACCATGGCGTCGTTGACCGTGACCTGCCCGAACGCGCCCATGACGATGCCGATCGAGACCAGGATCAGCGGCAGATTGGACAGGCTCGCGGCGAGATACAGGAACGGCGCCAGCATGAAGGACAGCGGCAGCGCCACCGTCTTCAGCGAATAGCGGTCGAGCAGCCGCCCGATCGTGTACTGCGTCATCGCGCCGAACACGTAGACACAGGCCGCGATCACGCCGAGCAGCGCCGGGCTCTTGGTGAGATCGGCGAGCCGCTCCGCGAACAGCTTCGGCAACGCGACGGTGACGGCATTGAACGTGGTCGAGATCGCGATCACGACGATCAGCAGCGCCAGGATCACGCGCCACATGTCCTGCCTGGCGACGCGCGCCTGCGCCGCCGCCTGCTTCGAGCCCTTGCGGTCCTCGTGCACGACCATCATCGCAAATGCGATGCCGATCAGGATGGTGACGACGCCGGGGACGATGAAGGCAAAGCGCCAGCCGAGATACTGGCCGATCACGCCGGTGACCAGCGCGGATGAGGCAACGCCGAGATTGCCCCAGACGCCGTTCAGCCCCATCTCGCGGCCGAGCCTGTCGGCATAGGACACGATCATGGCGGTGCCGACGGGATGGTAGATCGAGGCGAAGATTCCGATCGCCAGCAGCGCCGCGCCGAGCTGCGCCGGGGTCTGCACGAAGCCGACCGCGATCATGGAGGCACCGATGCCGAGGAAGAAGATCAGCATCATGTGGCGGCGGCTCCAGCGGTCCCCGAGCCAGCCGGTCAGCAGCGAGCCTGCGCCGAAGGCGACGAAGCCCGGCGTCGCATAGGGCAGAAGTTCCGAATAGGCCATGCCGAGCGCCGGCCCCATGATGATCACGGCGGCGGCGAAGATCAGCATCGAGTAATGGTCGATGAAATGGCCTGCGTTGACGAAACTGATGACCCGGCTGGGGCTGTTCATACGAATCCTCTCCTGCTCCGAAATGAGTTATATGTCCTGGGCATGACGAGATGCTGCCAATGACTGTCTTGGAAACGCCAATCCTCCGGGAGGTCCGGAGCAATCATCGCTCGCCCGCGGGCGTGCACCTGGTCGCCCGCGATTATCCCAAGGGCATGCGGATCGACCCGCACCTGCACCGCGAGGCGCAGCTGATCTATGCCGCGAAGGGCACGATGCAGGTGACGACACCAGGGGGACGCTGGCTGGTGCCGCCGGACCGGGCCGTCTGGGTGCCGGCCGGGCTCGAGCACGCCCTCGACCTGCTGGCCGATATCGAGATGCGCACGCTGTATTTCGACCTGTCCTGGTTGAAGCGCGAGCAGCGCTATGACGGCCTGACCAGGGAATTCGTGGTGCGGGTGTCGCCGCTGCTCAATCAGGCGATCCTGGCGCTGTTCGATGCGCGCAACACGGAAGAGCGCACCGAGCTGCTGGTTCGGCTCGTGATGCTGGAATTGCACCAGGCCGAGGATTCCGCGACCTTCGTGCCGCTGCCGCGCGAGCCGCGCTGCCGGCGCGCCGCGATGATCGTGCTCGACGACCCCACCGGCCTGCACGACATCGACACGCTGGCGCGGGAGGTCGGAACCTCCGCGCGCACGCTGTCACGGCTGTTCTCGACGGAGACGCAGCTGAGCTTCAAGAGCTGGTGCCAGCGCGCCCGGATCGCCGCGGCGATCCAGCGGCTGTCGACGGATGCGAACGTCTCGGTGAAGCAGCTCGCCACCCAGCTCGGCTATGCCAGCGTGCCGGCGTTCTCGGCCGCGTTCCGCCAGGTGACCGGACGGACGCCGACGGAGTTTGCGGGGAAGGGATAGCTATCGCCTCACACTCGGTGTCATCGCCCGGCTTGACCGGGCGATCCAGTACTCCGAAACGGCGCGGCTAGAACCGAGACGCCGCGGCGTACTGGATGCCCCGCCCCCGTGCGCAATTGCGCACTAGGCGGGGCATGACAGCGGTTGTGGAGCGTGACGGTCTTGGCGAGGCATGACAACGTTCCTGGGACGCATGGCACCACGAAAGATACAAAATTCGTCTGCTTGATTGTGATCGGCTTCCGCCTAAATCCCGTGTAAGCTTCCGCACCGCACAAACCGGTTTCGAAAGGCCCAGATGGCTAACGCCTTCTTCTCCGACCTGCTTGCCACCATCTCCGAGCGCGGCCGCACGCTGCTTCGCCGCGATTCCGCGGACACCAAACAGGACGCCGGCGGGCTGATCGCGCTCTGCGGTGCGCTGCTGTCGGGCCGGGGCGAAGCCTCCGGCACAGCCATGGCGCGCGAGGTGCTCGATCTCTACCAGGACCTGGATGCGGCGGGACGCCGCGCCTTCTTCGAGGCGCTGGTGCGTGACTTCGGCCCCGACCGGGAACGCCTGTCCAAGGCGATCGAAAAATGGCGCGCCCAGCCGGCCGACGAGGATGGCAGCGCCCTGCATTTTGCATCGGAGCCGCGGCGGCAGGAGCTGATCCGCCGTCTCAACCGCGCGCCCGGCGGCACCGGCGACCTCGTCAACATGCGTGCTGATTTGCTCGGCATGATGAACGGGCACACCGATCTCGCCGCGCTCGATCGCGACGTCTCGCATCTGCTCTCTTCGTGGTTCAACAGGGGGTTTCTCGTGCTGCGCAGGATCGACTGGTCAACTCCGGCCAACATCCTCGAAAAGATCATCCGCTATGAAGCCGTGCACGAGATCAGCGACTGGGACGATCTGCGCCGCCGCATCGATCCGGTCGACCGCCGCTGCTATGCCTTCTTCCATCCCGCGATGGTGGACGAGCCCCTGATCTTCGTCGAGGTGGCGCTGACCGAGACGATCCCCGGCGCGATCGCGCCGCTGCTCGCGGTCGACCGCCAGCATCTGCCGATCGAGCGCGCGCGCACCGCCGTGTTCTATTCCATCTCCAACACCCAGCGGGGCCTCGGCGGCATCTCCTTCGGCAGCTTCCTGATCAAGCAGGTGGTCGAAGAGCTGCGCCGCGAGCTGCCGAAGCTCGACACCTTCGTGACGCTGTCGCCGGTTCCGGGCTTCATGCAGTGGGTGAAGCAGGACAAGGACCTGCCGCTGTCGGACGAGGACCGCGAGCTGCTGAAGCGCCTCGACGATCCGAAATGGTTCGAGAACCCCGAGACGACCGCGCTGCTGCGCGGCGTGATCGAGCCGCTCGCGGCACACTTCTTCCTGAAGGCGCGCACGCCGAAGGGCCGGCTGATCGACTCGGTCGCCCGCTTCCATCTCGGCAACGGCGCACGGCTCGAGCGCATCAACTGGCTCGGCGACCTCTCGCCGAAGGGCGTGCGGGAATCGGCCGGCGTGATGGTCAACTATCTCTACCGCCTCGAGGACATCGAGAAGAACCACGAGGCCTACGCCAATGACGGCGAGGTGGTGGCCTCGAGCGCGGTAAAGAAGCTGCTCAAGGGCGAAGGCCGGCGGCTGCTGGACATGCGGTTGTCGTAAGAGGACGAAACACGCCAAGACGCAATTGGAATTCATACCGCAATGACTTCCGATGGCGCCGCATCTCCCCGGCCAACAAATGCTACGGAGCGAATTGACGCTATCGACGTGTTGCGCGGCCTCGCCCTGTTCGGCGTCATGGCCATCAACGTCGTCATGGAATTTCGCATTTCGATCTTCGAGCAATTTCTTGGGCCCAAGACGCTTGCCTTGCCGGTCGATCGCGCCATCGAAACGATCCTGACACAGGCCGTCGAACTCAAGGCGTTTGCGCTGTTTTCGCTGCTGTTCGGCGCGGGCCTTGCCATTCAATTCGATCGGCTGACAAACAGCGAGCGCCGCATCTCGCTCCTCATGCGCCGGCTCGCTGTGCTGCTGATGTTCGGCGTCATTCACCTATGCCTGATCTGGAACGGCGATATCCTCACCGAATATGCTTTGGCGGGGTTCATCGTGCTGCCGTTCCTGTCTGGTCCGCGCTGGCTACTAACGCTCTCCGCGCTGGCGTTTCTGGCGCTGTACCTGGCAATGCAGGCCTTTCCGCCGGCTGGATTGTTTCCCAGCAGGGCTGCGATCTGGCGGGACGTCATGGATGCAAATCGCATCTATGCGACGGGCGGCCTCCTCGACGTATTGGCATTCCGTCTCCGCGAAATTCCTCTCATCGCGTCCCTGCACGCGTTCGTCTTCTTGCGCACGATCGGGCTGTTTCTTGTCGGAGCGCTCGCGTGGCGCAGCGGAATTTTGCAAAATGTCCGTGGCCTGCTCGTCATCGCGCCCCTCTGCATCGGTTTTGGCGCCACATTGATCCATATCGGCACCGAGCCGCTTGGCACCATCCTGCTGGCGCTGGGCTATGGCGCCGCCATTCTTGGCATCGCCAGTTTCGAGCACGGCAAGAGACTGCTTGGCTGGGCCGCGCCGTTGGGCCGGATGGCTTTCACCAACTACGTCGCACAATCCCTCATCTTCGGCTGGATTTTTTACGGCTACGGCCTTGGTCTGTTCGGGCGGCTTGGCATCACCCAGGCCCTCGCCATCGGCATCACCGTCTACGCTGGACAGGTGCTGTTCAGCGCATGGTGGCTGCGCCACTACCGATACGGCCCGATCGAATGGCTATGGCGCACGCTGATGTATGGTGTACGGCAGCCGATGGTGGCGACACAGGTGGCGGTGGTGGGGTGACGACCCATCTCTCGCCACCGTCATTGCGAGGATCTCTTGCGACGAAGCAATCCAGGCCGCCGCCGCCGAGAGATTCTGGATTGCTTCGCTGCGATCGTAATGACGGTGAATGCGGCGACACCTCACGCGCCCCAACCCACCGCCCGCCGCCGGCTCGGGGCCCGCGATTAACGCGGTTCTCTCCGCCGTCATTGCGAGGAGCCCTCGCGACGAAGCAATCCAGGCCGTCTCCGCGGAAAGATCCTGGATTGCTTCGCTTCGCTCGCAATGACGGAGAATGCGGCGACACCTCACGCACCCCAACCCACCGCCCGCCGCCGGCTCGGGGCCCGCGATTAACGCGGTTCTCTCCGCCGTCATTGCGACGAGCCCTTGCGACGAATCAATCCAGACCGTCTCCGCGGAAAGATCCTGGATTGCTTCGCTACGCTCGCAATGACGGAGAACGTTGCGACAGCTGAGGTCATCGCGGCCTACGGATCAAGGCTCTGACATAAGACACTACTCTCGCCACCGTCATTGCGAGGAGCTCTTGCGACGAAGCAATCCAGGCTGCCGCCGCCGAGAGATTCTGGATTGCTTCGCTGCGATCGTAATGACGGAGCGGGTTGCACCAGTGGAGGCTACTCCGCCAGCGCCTTCATCTCCTTGTAGAGATCCGACTTGCCTTCGAAGCCGATGCCTGAGAGCTCCGGCATGGTGATGTGGCCGTTCTCGACGCGGACGCCGTCGGGGAAGCCGCCATAGGGCTGGAACAGGTCGGGGTAGCTCTCGTTGCCGCCGAGGCCGAGGCCGGCGGCGATGTTGAGCGACATCTGGTGGCCGCCATGCGGGATGCAGCGGCTCGGCGACCAGCCATGGGTCTTCAGCACTTCCAGCGTGCGCTGGTATTCGCACAGGCCATAGGACAGCGCGCAGTCGAATTGCAGCCAGTCGCGGTCCGGGCGCATGCCGCCGTAGCGGATCAGGTTGCGGGCGTCCTGGTGGCTGAACAGGTTTTCGCCTGTCGCCATCGGGCCGGGATAGAATTCGGCGAGCGCGGCCTGCAGCGCGTAGTCGAGGGGATCGCCGACCTCCTCGTACCAGAACAAGGGATAATCCCGCAGCATCTTGGCGTAGGCGATGCCGGTTTCCAGGTTGAAGCGGCCGTTGGCGTCGACGGCGAGCTGCGCGTCCTTGCCGATCTCCTTCAGCACCGCCTCGATGCGGGTGCGATCCTCGTCAATCGGCGCGCCGCCGATCTTCATCTTCACGACGTTGTAGCCGCGATCGAGATAGCCGCGCATCTCGCCGCGCAGCATCGAGAGATCCTTGCCGGGATAGTAGTAGCCGCCGGCGGCGTAGACGAACACGCGCGGATTGGCTTTGACGCCGTGACGTTCGGCGAGCAGGCGGAACAGCGGCTTGCCGGCGATCTTCGCCACCGCGTCCCACACCGCCATGTCGATGGTGCCGACCGCGACCGAGCGCTCGCCGTGGCCGCCGGGCTTCTCGTTGGTCATCATCGCGGCCCAGACCTTGTCGGGGTCGAGATTGTCGCCGGCCGCATCCAGCAGCGACTTCGGATCGGCCTCCAGGATGCGCGAGGCAAAGCGCTCGCGGATCAGGCCGCCCTGCCCGTAACGGCCGTTGGAGTTGAAGCCGTAGCCGACGACCCGCTTGCCGTCGCGCACGACGTCGGTGACGACGGCAACGAGGCTCGTCGTCATCCTGGTGAAATCGATATAGGCGTTGCGGATCGGCGAGGAGATCGGTTTTGTAATTTCGCGGACGTCGACGATGCGGACGGACATGGTATTCAGCTTTCGGTGGTCGAGAGGAACTTCGTCATTGCGAGCGCAGCGAAGCAATCCAGACTGCCACCGCGGAAAGATTCTGGATTGCTTCGTCGCAAGGGCTCCTCGCAATGACGAGGAGAGAGTGTGCGCGCTGCGCTTACTTCTTATCCCTGAAATACGGCTCCACCGGCCCATGCACCTTGATGGTCAGCGGGTTGCCGTGGCGGTCCTTGGCGTTGCCGGCGGTGACGCGGACCCAGCCTTCGCTGATGCAGTACTCCTCGACATTGGTCTTCTCGATGCCCTTGAAGCGGATGCCCACGTCGCGCGCCAGGATGTCCGCGTTGTAATAGGGGCTGTTCGGATCGACCGACAGGCGGTCCGGAAATTCGTCGCTCATGATTGTCTCGCTCATAACAGGGTCTCGATTTGCTGCCGCAATCCTTCGGGCCGTGCGGTCGGCGCGTAGCGCGCGATCACCCGGCCGGCACGGTCCACCAGGAATTTGGTAAAATTCCATTTGATGGAGGCACCCAGCAGGCCGGATTGCTGGCGTTTCAGGTACTCATACAAGGGATGCGCATTGGCGCCGTTGACGTCGATCTTCTCGAACAGCGGAAAGGTGACGTCGTAATGGGTCGAGCAGAATTCCTGGATCTCGCTCGCCTGCCCGGGCTCCTGCGCGCCGAACTGGTTGCAGGGAAAGCCCAGCACCGAGAAGCCGCGCGGCGAGAGATCGCGATAGAGATCCTCCAGGCCGCGATATTGCGGCGTGAAGCCGCATTTGCTCGCGGTGTTGACGATCAGGAGCACCTGCCCCTCGAAGCGGCGCAGGGCGACTTCCTCGCCGAGAAGCGAGTTGGCCTTGAAGTCGTAGATCGCAGACATCGCTAACCCACGGGATCGATCGGCGACGGCGGCACGCCGCCCGCCTCGATCGCTTCGCCGGCGAGCAGACACAGATCCTCGCGGTAACGGCCGGACACGATCTGCACGCCGACCGGCGCCTTGCCGACGAGGCCGGTGGAGACCACGAGACCCGGCAGCCCCATGAAGGGAATCGCGATCTGCGGCAATTGCGCTTCCCAGACCCGCTTGAAGGACTCCTCGTCCTTGCGGTCGAGATGGTCGGGGAACGGCAGCTCGCCGGACACCGGCGTCAGCAGCACCGCATATTTCTCGAAGAACAGCATCCAGTCGCGGGTCAGCGTGGCGCGGCGGGTCAATGCCTTGGCGTAATTCGCCTGGTCCATTGGCGTGACCCTGCCGCGGTTGCCGCGCAGGCACGCCAGCGCACCGGGATCGCCCTCGCGCTCGGCCGCCTCTAGCTGCGCCTCATAGCCGTCGCCGAGCCAGAGCTTGATCTGCCACTCGACCGCTTCGCGCATCGGCGGAGTGTTCTCGATCACATCGACGGTCCACCCGGCACGCTCGAGGCGCTTGCCGGCGTCAACCACCGCGGCCTTCACCTCCGGCGTGGTCGCAAGGCCGTCCGGATTGAGGCAGAGCGCGGCGCGCTTCGGCCGCGCGGGGCCTTCCAGCGGCGCCGGCACATACCAGGGGTCGCGCACGTCGCGGGCCGCCATGGCCGCGAGCGAAATCCTGATGTCGTTGACGGTGCGCGCAAGGGGTCCCGACACCGCCATGATCTGCGGGCCGATCGGACGCTCCGGCAGCGCCGGATTGAAGGCGGGGATGCGGCCGAGAGTCGGGCGCAGGCCATGCACGCCGCAGGCATAGGCGGGATAGCGGATCGAGCCGGCGATGTCGGTGCCATGGGCGATGTGGCCGATGCCGGCCGCGACCGCCGAGCCGGCGCCACCGGACGAGCCGCCCGGCGTCAGCGCGGCATCGCGGGGGTTCCTGGTGTCGCCATGGACCAGGTTGGTGGTGAACCAGCGATAGGAGAAGGCCGGGCAATTGGTGCGGCCGAGCAGGATGGCGCCCGCCTTCCGAAAGTTGGCGACCACCGGGTTGTCCTCGCGCGCGATCAGGTCGCGCTGGAGCTTCAAGCCGTTGGTGGTGGCAAAGCCCTGCTGGTCGACATTGGCCTTGATGGTGACGGGGACGCCGGCCAGCACGCCGGGGTCCTCGCCCCTGGCAATGGCGGCATCGACGGCGTCGGCCTGCTTGAGCACGTCCTCCGGCCGGTGGTCGATCACGGCGTTAAGCTTTGGATTGACGGCGTCCAGGCGGGCGAGGCCGGCCTTGGCCGCCTCCCTGGCGGACACCTTTTTGGCCTTGACGAGGGTGGCGAGGTCGGCGGCCGACAGGCGCCAGAGATCTTGCATGACTTGCTCCGTATGACCGGCGTCTTTTAGCGCCGGGAACGCGGCAAAGCCATGCAGATTTCGCAGGGGCGAAGGGCAGGTTTGGTGTCGGATGGCGCCTCATTTTCCGTCATTGCGAGCGCAGCGAAGCAATCCAGACTACCTCCGCGGAGAGACTCTGGATTGCTTCGTCGCAAGGGCTCCTCGCAATGACGGCGGAGAGAGCTGGGGCTAATGCCTGGTCGCGGACTGAACCGGCATGTCCAGCAGCGCCTCGGTGAAGGGAAACTCCAGCACGACCTCGCCGTCGATGTCGGTGACCTCGATGACCGCCTCCAGCAGCGCCGGCTGGGTTCCCTCCGATTTCAGGACCTCCAGGATCATCTGGCGGGCGACCTCCCAGGCGTGGTCGGGATTGCGCAGATCCTCGCCCTCGGGATCCACGATCAATTCATCGCCGATGCGGGTGTTGAAGAAATATTTGGGCATCACCGAGATCCAATTGGGTCGCCTGGACCGGATTGAAAGCTGCACTGCACTCACAACTCCTTTATCAGGACAGCGGTCGCGACCGAATGCGTCAGGCGCAAGGCAGCACCACCATGAAGTATTGTTCCGACATCATTTTTACGGCCACAATACGCTCTCTTCGCAGTGCAACAATTCCGGCAGCCTACTACTTAGGTCGGGAAAATTTCACTGGCGAACTTTTCCCCCCGCAGTAGTTTAGCCAGTGGGCGGATACGTCCGAATTCATAAAAATGGAGAGCCAAATGGCCTGGAAAGCCCCGAAGATCGTCGAAGTGCCCTGCGGCATGGAAATCAACATGTATGTGAGCGCCACCCGCAAGTAAGCGGTTGGTGAGTTTGCGTTCTGCGCAGGTGGTTCTTTCGGTCGAGCACTTTCGGTCACGATGCGTTTCCGGAAGATAGATTTTGTGTCGACGTGAGATCCACCTCGCGACGTTGCCTCCAGGAGACGGATCATGCTTCGCGTCGTCGTCCTGGGCGCCGGGGCCGGCGGCGGAGTGCCGCAATGGAATTGCGGCTGCGAAGGTTGCCGTGCGGCCCGTGCCATCGGCGATGAGCTTCAACGAACCCAGGCCTCGGTCGCCTTCAGCGGCGACGGCGAGCATTGGTTCCTGATCAACGCCTCTCCCGATCTTCGCCAGCAATTGAATGCCACGCCGCAACTGCACCCCAGGGCGGGCGCGCTGCGTCATACGCCGGTCGCGGGCGTGATCCTGACCAATGGCGAGGTGGATGCCGTGGCGGGGCTGCTGTCGATGCGCGAGGGCTCGCCCTTCACGGTCTATGCGCATGAGAAGGTGCTGGCGATCCTAGCGAGCAACAGCATCTTCAACGTGCTGAATGAGAAGAACGTGCGGCGCCAGCCGATCGCCATCAGCGAGCCGTTCGAGCCGCGGCTGCCTGACGGTGCGCGGTCCGGAATCGAGGTGCTGCCCTTCGCGGTGCCGGGCAAGTCGGCCTGGTATCTGGAAGGCAAGGCGCATCCGGGCGGCGAGACCGGCGACGGCGATACGCTGGGCCTGAAGATCACCGACAAGACGACCGGCAAGTGCTTCTACTTCATCGCCGCCTGCGCCGAAGTGACCGACGCGCTCAAGGCCGAGATCGACGGCGCCGCGCTGGTGTTCTTCGACGGCACGGTCTGGCAGGACGACGAGATGATCAAGTGCGGGCTCGGCCACAAGACCGGCAAGAGCATGGGCCATGTCGCAATGTCCGGCGACGATGGCGCGATCGCGCGGCTGGCCGATCTCGATATCGACAGGAAGCTGTTTCTGCATATCAATAACTCGAATCCGGCGCTGCTGCCCGCCTCACCCGAGCGGAAAGCGGCCGAGCAGGCGGGCTGGCAGATACCCGCAGATGGAACGGAGATCGTGCTGTGAATGCCGCATCACTGACTGGAATAACCGCGCTCTCGATCGGCAAGGACATCAAGCTCAACTCGGCCGAGGAGCTGGAAGCGGCGCTGCGCCATATCGGCGCGACCCGCTATCACAGCCTGCATCCGTTCCATAAGCTGCTGCACGGCGGCAAGCTGAACAAGGGTCAGGTGCAGGCCTGGGCGCTGAACCGCTACTATTACCAGAGCACGATCCCGATCAAGGACGCGGTGGTGATCTCGCGCTTCCGCGACCGCGCCACGCGCCTGGAATGGCGCCACCGCATCGAGGACCATGACGGCGACGTCGGCTCCGAAGGCGGCATCGAGCGCTGGCTGAAGCTGACCGAAGGCCTCGGGCTCGACACCGCCTATGTGGAATCCACCGAAGGCATTCTCCCCGCCACGCGCTTCGCGGTCGAGGCCTATGTGCACTACTGCCGCGAGAAGAGCCCGCTGGAGGCGATCGCCTCCTCGCTCACGGAACTGTTCGCGCCGAGCATCCATGAAGAGCGCATCGCCGGCATGTTGCAGCATTACGACTTCGTCAACCCTGATATCATGAGCTACTTCAAGCGCCGGCTCACGCAGGCGCCGCGCGATGCCAATTTCGCGCTCGACTATGTCAGGACGCATGCGAGGACGCCGGAGGAGCGCGCCTCCGTGTGCAATGCGCTGATCTTCAAGACCAACGTGCTGTGGGTGCAGCTGGATGCGCTCCAACACGCCTATGTCGAGGGCCACATTCCGCCGGGTGCTTTCGTGCCCAAAGCGAGCTGAAGAGGAACCGTCATGGCCGGGCCGCGTCATATCAGCGTCAGCGAGGCAAGCCGCCCCGTGCTGCCGCGGCATGCCAAGCTGAAATACGACGAGACGCGCAAAGTCTGGGTGATCCTGGCGCCGGAGCGCGTGCTGGCACCGGACGAAATCGCGGTCGAGGTCTTGCAGCTCTGCAACGGCGAGCGTAGCGTCGGAGACGTCTCCGACCGGCTGGCGGCGAAATACGCCGCGCCGCGCGAGGCGATCCTGACCGACGTCATCGCCATGCTCCAGGATCTCGCCGACAAGGGCTTCCTCACCGAGGCCCGGGAGAAGACGTCATGAGCGATGTGCTCGGCAGTCCCACCGTTCCGCCCGAGGCAAACGACAGCCTCGCGGTGCTGGAGAAGCAGCGCTCGACGGCGGAGACCTTTGGCATTCCGCTCGCCGTGCTGCTCGAGATCACGCATCGCTGTCCGCTGCAATGTCCCTATTGCTCCAACCCGGTCGAGCTCGACCGGTCGGCTAAGGAGCTGACCACCGAGGAATGGAAGAAGGTGCTGAGCGAGCTCGCCGAGATCGGCGTGCTCCAGGTGCATTTCTCCGGCGGCGAGCCGACGGCGCGGAAGGATCTCGTCGAGTTGGTGAAGCATGCCAGCGACGTCGGCCTCTACACCAACCTCATCACCTCGGCCGTGCTACTGACGCGCGAGCGGCTGAGCGAGCTGGCGGATGCCGGGCTCTGTCACGTGCAGATCAGCTTCCAGGGCGTCGAGGAGGGCCCCGCCGATCGCGTCGCCGGGTACAGAGGCGGCCACCGCAAGAAGCTCGAAGTGGCAAAATGGACGCGCGAGCTCGATCTGCCGCTCACCGTGAATGCGGTGATGCACCGACAGAACCTGCACCAGCTCCCTGACATCATCCAGATGTCGATCGATCTCGACGCCGACCGGCTCGAGGTCGCCAACGTGCAATATTACGGCTGGGCGCTGAAGAACCGCGCCGCCTTGATGCCGACGGTGGCGCAGCTCGACGAATGCACCCGCCTCGTCGAGGACGCGCGGGAACGGCTCAAGGGCCGGCTTTCGATCGACTACGTCGTGCCGGATTATTACGCGCTGCGGCCGAAGAAGTGCATGGGCGGCTGGGGCCGGCAGTTCTTCAACATCTCGCCGGCCGGCAAGGTGCTGCCCTGCCACGCCGCCGAGAGCATCACCGGGCTCGACTTCGAATCCGTGCGCTCCAACCATTCGATCGCCTGGATCTGGCAGAACTCCGACGCCTTCAACCGCTATCGCGGCACCGGCTGGATGAAGGAGCCCTGCAAGTCCTGCGAATTCCGCGAGATCGATTTCGGCGGCTGCCGCTGCCAGGCCTTCGCGCTGACCGGCGATGCCGCCAACACCGACCCGGCTTGCGCGCTGTCGCCGCTGCACGAGACCATCTTCAAGCAGGCCGAGCGCGAGGCCGAGGGCGAGACCAACCGCTTCCTCTACCGCAACTTTGCCGGTGGCACCCTGGAATCCGAGAATGGCGCCTGACGCCGACGCGGCCAGTTCAGTCAAACGCGCCGATCCCTTTGCGCCGCTGACCTCCGAGATGCTCGACGTCGGCGACGGCCACGAGCTCTATGTCGAGAGCGTCGGCCGCACTGACGGCATTGCCGCGATCTACCTCCATGGCGGGCCCGGCAGCGGCTGCCAGCCCGACCATCGCCGGCTTTTTGATCCTGACCGTTTCTGCGCCGTGCTGTTCGACCAGCGCGGCTGCGGCCGCAGCCGTCCGAAGGGCTCGCGCGAGCACAACACCACGGCGCATCTGATCGCGGACATGGAGAAGATTCGCGAGAAATTCGGCTTCGAACGCTGGATCGTGGTCGGCGGCTCCTGGGGCGCGACGCTGGCGCTGGCGTATGCAGAGGCGCATCCCGAACGCGTCTGCGGCATCGCGCTGCGCGCGACGTTCCTCGGCACGCGGGCGGAAGTCGAGACGGCGTTCACCTCGCGCCTGTCGCAATTCTATCCCGCACTGTACGAGGATTTTCTGAGCGTGCTGCCACTCGAAGAGCGCGCGCGGCCGGTGGACGCCTATTGGCGCCGGATCCTCGATGCCGATCCGAGCGTGCATGGACCGGCGGCGCGGGCCTGGCATGATACCGAGCGCGCCCTGTCCGAGCACAAGCCCGCAAGGACGCGGCTCGACCTCGCCTCGCTGAACGTCTGGCGCACATTGCCGGCGACGCCGTTCATGGAAGCGCATTACTTCGTCAACGACAGCTTCATGACGGACAACCAGCTGCTGCAGAATGCGGGGAGGCTCGCCGGCATTCCCGGCATCATCGTGCAGGGCCGCTACGATCTGTTGTGTCCTCCTGAGACATCCGAGCGGCTGGCGAAAGTCTGGCCGGGTTCCGAGATTCGCATCATGGAAGAATCCGGGCATTCGCTCTATGATGCCGGCGTGAGGGACGCGGTCATGAAATCGATCGCCGACCTCGCTTCGAAAGCCGCGCGATGAGAGGACAAGAAAAATGCCGCTCGCCGGGAAAGGCATGCTGCTGACGTCGATGAATATCGACGCGGCCGATGAGGCCGATTTCAACCGCTGGTACGACCGCGAGCACCTGGAAGAGCGTGTCGCGATCGAGGGATTCCTGGAAGCGCGGCGCTATGTCGCGCACGCCGCCAATCCCAGATATCTCTGCCTCTATTCGACCGCGACGCTCGACGTGCTCGACAGCCCCCCTTACAAGGCGCGGCTCGCGAGCCCGACCGACTGGTCGCGGCAGACCATGGCGCGTTTCAAGGACATGCTCCGCGTCGTCGCGCGCATCACCATCAGCAATGGCACCGGACGCGGAGCTGCGCTCGGCGTGGTGCGGCTGCGGCCGACGCCCGACAATGCCGTGCCATGGCGTGATGCGCTGCAAGAAAAGCTGGCACCGGAAAAGCGCGACGGCATCATCTCGATGCATCTGCTCGAGAGCGAGCCGGAATTGTCGGGCGCAACGCCTGAGATTCCGGCAGTGCGCAACGAAGGTGCACGCGACTGGTTCGTGCTGATCGACGGCACGCATGTCGGCGCGGTCTCGGCTGTCATTGCCGAACGCTTCACCGGCCCTGCCGCATCGCCCTTCCCGCTTCCCGTCTCCGTCGGCACCTACCGCCTGATGTGGGACCTCGCGAAGAGCGACATCGCGCAGCGCTGACGCGGCTACATGCCCGTAGCATGTTGCACCGCCGCATTACCGCGCGCCGCCGTTAATGCTGTGCGCGCGCAGCTCCCATGAAAGCCGGTGATCCCCCAAATTTGCCGTTGTACTTCGGACCGGTTCTAATAAGCTAACTCAATGACGTCATTCAGAAACCAGATCGACGCGCGTTAGCGTTCGCCAAGCTCAAGAAAAGGCCGCCGGGTCTTTGGGCCCGCGCGGACAGGGTAGGAATGAAACCGACCGATATCGCGGCCCCCGACTACTTTCACAAAGTGGTCGATTGCCAGTGGGCCTGTCCTGCGCACACCCCGGTTCCCGAATACATCCGACTGATCGCACAAGGCCGCTACAGCGACGCCTACATGATCAATTGGAAATCGAACGTGTTTCCCGGAATTCTGGGACGCACCTGCGATCGTCCATGCGAGCCGGCGTGCCGCCGCGGACGCGTCGAGGAAACACCGGTCGCGATCTGCCGCCTCAAGCGCGTCGCAGCCGACTTCAAGGACGACATCAAGCACCGCCTGCCGAAGCCCTCGCCGAGGAACGGCAAGCGCGTCGCGCTGGTCGGCGGCGGTCCGGCCTCGCTGACGGTGGCGCGCGATCTAGCGCCGCTCGGCTATCACTGCACCGTGTTCGACGGCGATCCGGAAGCCGGCGGCATGATGCGCTCGCAGATCCCGAAGTTCCGGCTGCCCAATTCGGTGATCGACGAGGAGACCGGCTACATCCTAAATCTCGGCGTCGACTTCAAGGGCGGTCACCGCATCGAGAGCATGAAGGCGCTGCTCGCGGAGAAATACGACGCGATCTTCGTCGGCTCCGGCGCGCCGCGCGGCCGCGAGCTCGACATTCCCGGCCGGAAAGAGGCGGCCGCCAACATCCATATCGGCATCGACTGGCTGTCGTCGGTGTCGTTCGGTCACACCGACAAGATCGGCAAGCGCGTGATCGTGCTCGGCGGCGGCAACACCGCGATGGATTGCTGCCGAACCGCGCGCCGCCTCGGCGGCGAGAAAGTCACGGTGATCGTGCGCTCCGGCTTCGAGGAGATGAAGGCCTCGCCGTGGGAGAAGGAAGACGCGATCCACGAGGATATTCCGATCCTCAACTACATGGTGCCGGTGGCATTCAAGCATGTCGCCGGCAAGCTCATCGGCGTCACCTTCCAGCACGTCAAAGCCGAATACGACGCCAAAGGGCGCCGCAATCTGGTGCCTTCGGGCGACCCCGATCAGACCATTCCCTGCGACGACGTGCTGGTCGCGGTCGGCCAGGAGAACGCCTTCCCCTGGATCGAGCAGGACTGCGGCATCGAGTTCGACAAATGGCACATGCCCAAGGTCGATCCGAAGACCTTCGTCTCGACCAACCCGAAGGTCTTCTTCGGCGGCGACGCCGCTTTCGGCCCGAAGAACATCATCTGGGCGGTCGCGCAGGGCCATGACGCCGCGCTGTCGATCCACAAGCTGCTGTCGGGCGAGGACATCACCGAGCGGCCGCTGCCGGAGGTGCATGTCTCCTCGCAGAAGATGGGCATCCACGAATGGAGCTATGACAACGACATCTCCGTCGACAAGCGCTTCAAGGTTCCGCATCGCGACAAGGTGATCGCGCTGAAGGACATCCGCACCGAGGTCGAGCTCGGCTACGACGTCAAGCTCGCGCTCGGCGAAGCCCATCGCTGCCTGAACTGCGATGTGCAGACGGTGTTCTCGACCTCGCTCTGCATCGAGTGCGACGCCTGCGTCGACATCTGCCCGATGGACTGCATCACCTTCACGGAGAATGGCGAGGAAGCCGATCTGCGCCAGCGCCTGAAGGCGCCGTCGCCGCATCCCGACCAGGACCTTTACGTGTCCTCCGACCTCAAGACCGGGCGCGTGATGGTGAAGGACGAGGATGTCTGCCTGCATTGCGGGCTGTGCGCCGAGCGTTGTCCCACTGGAGCCTGGGACATGCAGAAGTATTTGATCGAAATGACTCACGCAGGTTCAGCATGTCCGACAAAAAGCCGATCAGCAGCGTAAACGACTTCGTCGTCCGTTTCGCCAACGTCAACGGATCGGGCTCGGCCAGCGCCAACGAGATGTTCGCGCGCGCGATCCTGCGCCATGGCGTGCCGGTGTCCCCGCGCAACATCTTCCCCTCCAACATCCAGGGCCTGCCGACCTGGTACGAGGTGCGGGTGACGGAGGACGGCCATCTCGGCGCCCGCGGCGGCGTCGACATGATGGTGGCGATGAACCCGCAGACCTGGGACAAGGACGTCGCCGGCATCGAGCCGGGCGGCTACCTGTTCTACGATTCCACCAAGCCGATGCCGTCGACGAAATTCCGCGACGACATCACCGTGATCGGCGTGCCGCTGACCGCGATCACCAACTCGACCTACACCGATCCGCGCCAGCGCCAGCTGTTCAAGAACATCATCTATCTCGGCGCGCTCTCGGCGCTGCTCGATATGGACGCGAAGCTGATCGAGCAGCTGATCGGCGAGCAGTACAAGGGCAAGGAGAAGCTGCTCTCCTCCAACGTCCATGCGCTGCATCTCGGCCGCGACTGGGCGCTTCAGAACCTGAAATGCCCGATCGGGCTGCGGGTGAAGAAGTCCGACAAGGTCGGCGACAGCATCTTCATCGAGGGCAACAGCGCCGCCGCGCTCGGCGCCGTCTATGGCGGCGCCACCGTGTGCGCCTGGTATCCGATCACGCCGTCCTCGTCGGTGGCGGAAGCCTTCACCGCCCATTGCAAGAAGTACCGGCACGACCCTGAGACGGGCAAGGCGAAATACGCCATCGTGCAGGGCGAGGACGAGCTTGCCTCGATCGGCATCGTCATTGGCGCCTCCTGGAACGGCGCACGCGCCTTCACCGCGACCTCCGGCCCCGGCATCTCCTTGATGACGGAGTTCATCGGCCTTTCATATTTTGCCGAGATCCCGGCCGTGATCATGAACATCCAGCGCGCCGGCCCCTCGACGGGCATGCCGACCCGCACCCAGCAATGCGACATCATCGCCTGTGCCTATGCCTCGCATGGCGACACCAAGCATGTGCTGCTGTTCCCGGAGGATCCGGCGGAGGCCTTCGAGTTCGCGGCCGCCGCCTTCGATCTCGCCGAGCGGCTCCAGACCACGATCTTCCTGATGCTCGATCTCGACATCGGCATGAACCACCGTCTCTGCCGTCCGCTGAAGTGGGACGATGCGCGGCAATATGACCGCGGCAAGATCATGACCGCGGAGATGCTGGAGGAAGGCCGCGACTTCGGCCGCTATCTCGACGTCGACGGCGACGGCATCCCCTATCGCACCTATCCCGGCACGCATCCGACCAAGGGCTCCTACTTCACCCGCGGCACCTCGCGCGACCGCTATGCGCGCTACTCCGAGGAAGGCCCGGTCTATGCCGACAACATGCAGCGCCTGGTCCGCAAGTTCGAGACGGCGCAGGACCTCGTGCCGCGCCCGCTCCAGGCCAATGCGGAACGGCCGACCAAATATGGCGTGATCTATTTCGGCTCGACCTCGCCGGCGATGGACGAGGCGATCGGCCTCCTGGAAGCGCGCGGCCATCAGCTCGATCGCCTGCGCATCCGCGCCTTCCCGTTCCATTCGAGCGTGGCGAGCTTCCTCGCCGAGCACGATTTCGTCTACGTGGTCGAGCAGAACCGCGACAGCCAGCTCCGACAGCTCATCGTCAACGAGAACGGCATCGACCCGGTGCGGCTCGTGCCGATCGTGCATTATGACGGCTCGCCGATCACCGCCCGTTTCATCGCAAAAGCCATTGGCGACCACCAGGATCACCTCAAGGTGACCCCGCTCCGCAAGGCCGTGTCATGATTTGCGCGTCGCTCTCTCCGTCGTCATGTCCGGGCATAGCCGTCCGAAGGACGGCGTCGCTTCCGCTCGCCTATGCCCGGGCATCCACGCCTTTCTTCTTCCTGGCCAAGACGTGGATGGCCGGGTCAAGCCCGGCCATGACGGGCTTGGGATCGCAGGTGCTGTCATGACCTATATTGCCAAGCCGAAATTCCATCATCCGGGCCTCAAGAAGAACGAGCTCGGCTACACGCATCGCGACTACGAGGGCAAGATCTCGACGCTGTGCGCCGGCTGCGGCCATGATTCGATCACGGCCTCGATCATCGAGGCCTGCTACGAGCTCTCGATCGAGCCGCACCGGGTGGCGAAGATCTCCGGCATCGGCTGCTCGTCGAAGACGCCGGACTATTTCCTCGGCAATTCGCACGGCTTCAACTCCGTGCACGGCCGCATGCCCTCGGTGCTGACCGGGGCCAACCTCGCCAACCGCGACCTGATCTATCTCGGCGTCTCCGGCGACGGCGATTCCGCCTCGATCGGCTTCGGCCAGTTCGCGCACTCGATCCGGCGCGCCGTCAACATGACCTATATCGTCGAGAACAACGGCGTCTACGGCCTGACCAAGGGACAGTTCTCGGCGACCGCCGACCGCGGCTCGAAGTCCAAGAAGGGCGTGACCAACACCGACAACGCCATCGACCTCGTCGCGATCGCGCTGCAACTGGGCGCAACCTTCGTGGCGCGCTCGTTCTCCGGCGACAAGACCCAGCTCGTGCCGCTGATCGCGGCCGCGATCCGCCACAAGGGCGCATCCTTCATCGACGTCATCAGCCCCTGCATCGCCTTCAACAACCATGCCGGCTCGACCAAGAGCTTCGACTATGTCCGCGAGCACAACGACGCGGTGAACCGGCTCGACGTGCTGGTCGGCCGCGACCCGATCGCCGTCGACTACGCGCCGGGCACGGTGCAATTGGTCGAGCAGCACGACGGCAGCAAGATCGCGCTGCGCAAGATCGACGCCGACTACGATCCACATGACCGGCTCGGCGCCCAGACCTTCCTCCAGAAGCACGCCGCCAAGGGGCAGATCGTCACCGGCCTGCTCTATGTCGACCCTGATGCGGACGACCTGCACGCGCATCTCAACACGGTCGAGACGCCGCTCAACGCGCTGGAAGCGGACACGCTGTGTCCGGGTTCGGCGGCGCTGGACAAGTTCAACGCCAGCCTGCGGTGATCACTTGCCGCGCTGAGGCGGCGTCCTGACGCGCACGGTGATCTTGTCCGACACGACGGGCGGCTCGAACGGATAGTGCTTCGCGTCGCCCAGCACCAGTTGAAGGGTATGGGTCCCGGGCGGAAGCTCGAGAAATGTCTCGGTCTGCCCTGCCCCGAAATGCAGATGCGACTTGTCCTGCGGGATCGGCTCCTTCGGATCGATGGGGTCGCTGACGTCGACCAGCAAATGATGATGGCCGGCGTTCTGGTAGTCGTCGCCGGCATGCGTCACGCCCATGTTGCGCAAGCCGAACCGGACCAGGAAACCGGCGCGCACCCTTTGCCCGTCATACGGGGTGATGAAATAAACCTTGGCGTCCTTTGGAGCAGCCTTACCCTGCGAGAGGGCTACGCCCGGGAGCAATGCGAGCACCGCCGACAGCGCGACGCAGCGAAGGATTTGCATCGGATCTACTCCTGCGCTCAAGGACTGAGCGCGACACGGAACCCATGCGTCGGGTAACGAACGTTGGTATCGTAACCGTCGCGGTTGGACGGCCGCACGTATCTTGAATCGTTCTTCCAGGAGCCCGAGCGCAGGACGTGCGAACCGCAGTCCCCACCGTTCCATGTCGAACCGTCATTGGGCGCGCCTTGATAAGTCCTGTGCCAGCAATCGGCGACCCACTGATCGACGCCGCCGCCCATGTCGTAGAGTCCAAATGGATTGGGTTTGAAGCTACCGACTTTCGCCGGCTGCTCGGCGGCTGCGTCACCGCAATCCTTGCACCCGGCCATGCCCGGCTGGAGCTTGTCGCCCCACCAATATTTGCTCTGCGTGCCGCCGCGCGCCGCATATTCCCATTCCGCTTCGCTCGGAAGCCGGTACGGCTTCTTCGTCGCCTGCGCGAGCCAGCCCGCATATTGCTGTGCATCGGTCCAGCTTACATTCGTGACGGGGGCGTCGTCCTTCCCGATCGCTGTAAAGCCACACGCCTTTGCAGCGGCGCATTCATTCCACTCCCGCACCGTCACGGGGTATTTGCCGATCGAGAATGGCTTGATCGCGACCTGGTGAACAGGGCGCTCGGTCGGATCATCGTTGCTTCCCATCGTGAAGCTGCCGCCGCGAATGGCGGTCATGTCCGGCTCGCTGGCGGGCGTCGGCGATTGGCTGGGCGTCGGCGTCGGTGCCGGCGGCGCAGGTGAAGCCAACGAGGGCGACGGTTGCGGCGTCGGCACGGCCGATTCGCGCGCCGGAGGCTGCTGGACAGGAGATGCGACCGGAGAGGCAGTCGGCGTGGCGGTCTGCTCGCTTCCCTTGCCGGGCGGCTGCGCCAGAAGATACCAGAGCACGCCGGCTGCGCTGACCAGCAACGTCAAGCTGAGGAGAAAGATCAAGGTATTCTCGCGCCGGCCTCGCGTCCCGCCGACGGCATCTGCGTCGGGCAGGACGCGATAGATGCGTACGGGGTCGGTGATGTTCTTCACCTTGCGGTCGCCAAGGGCCTCGTAGCCGCACACCACCTTGTGCTTGATCTGCTCGTAGATCGCGCCCGAGATGTAGACCTGACCGGGCTCGGCAATGCCCTCGATACGCGTGGCGATGTTGACGCCATCGCCGTAAACGTCGTCCGGCTCGATGATGACATCGCCGAGATTGACGCCAATCCGGTACTCGATCCGGGAGTGCTTCGGAAGCGAGGCATTGCGGCCGATGAGATTCTGCTGGATGACGATGCTGCAGCGAACGGCCTCAACAGGGCTATCGAAAATAGCGATGAAGCCGTCGCCCGTCGTCTTCACCAGGCTTCCATGGTGCTCGACGATACTGGGCTCGATGAGGTCCCGCTCGATCCGCTTGACGCGGACATGCGTGCCTTCCTCGTCGGCCTGCATCAAGCGGCTGTAGGAAGCGATGTCACCGACAATGATTGCTGCGAGACGACGAGGCATGGCGCCGTGCGAAGGCGGCTCGTTCTGATTCCCGGATCTGAAGTTGCGAATTTCGCCCATTGCGCGGGGACTCCACAAACTTACAAAGGCCGCCCCACCCTACGATTTCGAGAAGCAATCGTCTGTGAAGGCTATCACATTGACAAACTGGGACAATGTCGAAGGACTCGCGACATCGAGTTCCAGGGAGCGACGACCTTGAACCCTTCCGGTCCAACCAGCGACTAAAGCACCGCTCGGAACATCCATCTCATGTCGGTCCAGTGATGACGATGTCTGGGAGGAGCGAACGTGAACGCGCCGCGCTTACCCTGCGACTAACGGCCCGCCTGGGCTTCCGCTATCGCCATCGCAGCGACGATTTCGACTCCAGCGGGTCGTGCGGCAGCCACGCGGTGCTTCTCACTCAGGGCGACGGAGTCCGCCACTGGTTCAGCCAAGACACATCGGGCTTTAATGGACAGGCTCGGGCTCAGCTGCGGCGCGACCCGAATATGCCAACCGGCCGGCCGTCCAGTATTGCTTGCAGGTCTCGAACAGCGTTTCGCCGTCCATGGTCAGGCCGCCCGTGACGAGCACGCCGTCCGCGCCAATGGGCTTGTTCAGCAGCGACAAGACGCGCTTCAGAAAGCCGCCTTCGAACCGCTCGGCAAGAAGAGGATCGACCTGAAGAACGACGATCCTCTGGCTGCGATATCGAAAGATCGATATGTCCCTCACCGATCTCCACGAGATGGTGTCATCGGCGATCCTGGTGTCGCGAATGCCGACACGGGTGATGAAGAGGACCGGCTCCCCGGCGGAGATCAACGTCCAGAGCGTCTTGCAGGTGGCCAGGCCAAAAAACACGATGCCGAAATAGCTGAGCGCGATCTGGATCGTGGCGATGTCCTTGCCATAGTGCCAGCTGAATGCGAGCGCACCGCACAGCAGCGTCGCCAACAGGCCGGCTCCCAGCAACTTGAACAGCCGCGCAAGGGAATAGCCGATCGCAAGGTTGGGCAAGTTCTGACTTATGGACATTTTGACCGCCACCAGTCATCTGCAACAACCAGGGGTTTACCGACACCCCTCCTTCCAAATTGTTAAAGCGGGAACCTTGCGCGAGGCTGCCCGCAAGGCGTGCGGCCAGGAACGCTTGAACGCAACGCTTTCCGCCCGCGACTAACGGCCAATCGGCCCTGATCGTCCCGCCGCGGGCCGTCAACGGCTTACGCGTTCGGTGCGACCATGAAGCTTGCCCTCATCCTGCCGCTTGTCCTTGCCGCATTCACCGGCGTCGCCCACGCCGATGAGGCCGATAAAGTCCGGGAAACCACAAAAGCCGAAGCCGACGCCTTCACGGCCCGAATCTATGCGGGGACGCCGGGCGACAAGGCCTATGCCTGCTTCGTCCGCCGCTACGACGCCGAACATCTGGCGCGGCATCCCAAGCAGAAGGTCGCGTCGATGAAGCTGCTGATCTCCGCGGAGACCGACAAGGAGGACAAGCAGCTGCACAATTCCTTCCGCCTGGGCTTCCGCTATCGCCATCGCAGCGGCGATTTCGACTCCAGCGGGTCGTGCGGCACCCACGCGGTGCTTCTCGGTCAGGGCGACGAGGTGCGCCTCGGCTGCGGCGTCGACTGCGAAGGCGGCGGGATCGAAGTGGCGCTGTCCAAGGACAACAAGTCCGCCATCATTCGGCTCGAACAGGTCAGGGTCTGGCAAAACAACAAGCCGGATGACGAGGCCGAGCAATCGCTGGTCGCCGGCGCCGACGACAAGATTTTCCGCCTCGACCGCACCGACAACAGCGAGTGCGCCTCGCTGGTGACCGACCGCAAGGAACTCGCCGCGCTCCGTCACAAGTGATATGTGTCCGGCAAATTCGGGCGCAGCCGAGGGAGATCGCCATGAACCGCCGGAACATCCTGTGGAGCGCCGTCTCGGCCCTGGGCGCGGCGTTTGGCGCCTCCAGCGCGAAGGCTGCGACGGAAGCAACGCCGTCGAACAAGCTCAAGGTCGTCTATCACCTGAGCGACGCCGAGAAGGTCAATTTCGTGCTCGGCAACATCCAGAACCACATCGACGGCGTCGGCGGTCCTGATCACGTCACGATCGCGCTGGTGATTCACGGGCCGGCGCTGAAGGCGTTTCACGCGGCGCAGGCCAACCCCGATGTCAGCAAGCGGGTCGGCGACTTCTCCAAGGACGGCGTCGAGCTCGCCGCCTGCGGCAACACGATGAAGGCGCAGAACGTCACGCTGACGGATCTGCTGCCGGGCTTCGTCAGCGCGGAGAAAGGCGGCGTGGTCCGCCTGGCCGAGCTGCAATCGCAGGGCTATCTCTATCTGCGGCCGTAGAGCGCTGCGGTTGCGGCGAAAAAGCTGCGCCCCCCTCTCCAGCTTGCGGTGGAGGCTTGGTGGGGGTGTCTCCGCAGTCGAGAACCCCCCAAGAGGAGAGAACCCTCACCCGGCGCTGCGCGCCGACCTCTCCCGCAGGCGGGAGAGGTTAAGCCCCCAACCCGCTTGACTTATCCATAACTCTGCGGTTATGAGTTTATCCATAACTGAATGGTTATGGAAACCGCATGTCCGCCGCCCACGATGTCCTGTTCAGGACGCTCGCCGATCCGACCCGGCGGGCGATCTTCGAGCGGTTGTGCCGCGAGGGCGAGCAGACGGTCGGGGCACTGACGGCACGGTCAGGCGTTTCCCAGCCGGCGGTCTCGAAACATCTCGGCGCGCTGAAGCAGGCCGGTCTCGTACGCGACCGCCATGAGGGACGCCAGACCCATTACAGCGCGCAGCCCGGTGCGCTCAATCCGCTGGTCGACTGGACCAGCCAGATGGCCGGGTTCTGGCAGAACCGGCTCGACGCACTCGACGATCTCCTGAAGAGGATGGACCAATGAACGAACCCGCGGCTGAGACCCGCTCCGTCGTCATCGAGCGCGAATTTGCCTTTCCAGCCGAGCGGATCTGGCGCGCGCTGACACAGCCGCATCTGATCGAGGAATGGCTGATGAAGAACGACTTCAAGCCGTCGGTCGGCCATCGCTTCAACCTTCGCGGCGAATGGGGCGGCGTGCTGGACTGCGAGGTGCTCACCATCGAGCCGCAGAAGACGCTCGCCTACACCTGGAATTTCTCGCATGAGGACGCGGCGTTCGACTTGCGAAGCGTCGTCACCTTCACGCTGACACCGACGAGTGCAGGCACGCATCTGCGCGTCGAGCAGGCGGGCTTCAGCCCGACGCAGAAACAGGCCTATGGCGGCGCGCATGCCGGCTGGAAGCAGTTTCTCACCAAGCTGGACGAACTGCTGGCGCGACCGGATTGAGCCGGCGGCGCGCATCCATTCCGATCATTTCAGAGGAGGTCTCTTGAACATGTGGATTCGACAAATCCATTGCTGGCTGTCCATCGCCTTCACGCTCGCCGTCATCGCGAACATCGTCGCGATGACCATGCAGATCCAGGCCATGTGGATCGGCTTCCTGGCGCTCGTCCCGCTGATCCCGCTGCTCGCGACCGGGCTGTATTTGTTTGCGCTGCCCTATCTTGACCGGCGCAGCGGCATGCAACGCGAGGCGAGGTCATGAAGAAGGCGGTCGCGGTGAAGAAGACCAGCGCGAAGGACGTGGGCGCAGCGTCGGCGTCCAAGTTGATCGACGGCACGATCAAGGAGCTCGGCGACTGGCGCGGCGAGATGCTCGGGCGGATTCGCGCCCTGATCAAGGACGCCGACCCCGACGTGGTCGAGGAATGGAAGTGGCGCGGGGTTCCCGTGTGGGAGCACGACGGCATCATCTGCACCGGCGAGACCTACAAGGCCGTCGTGAAGCTGACCTTTGCCAAGGGGGCGGCGCTGGATGACCCGGCCGGCCTGTTCAATTCCAGCCTCGACGGCAACGTGCGGCGCGCGATCGATATCCGCGAGGGCGAGAACATCAACGAGAAAGCGCTGAAGGCGCTCATCCGCGCGGCCGTGGCCCTGAACGCGTCCAAGGCCAGGAAGCCGGCCAAGCGTTCTGCATAGAACAGCAGGCAGCCACAGACCTCTTCCTTCTCCCCTTGTGGGAGAAGGTGGCGCGAAGCGCCGGATGAGGGGGTATCTATCGACACGGGAAAGTGCGGAGAGATACCCCTCACCCCAGTGAGCTTGTGTCTGCCGGCGTCGCTGCCCTCTCCCACAAGGGGCGAGGGCACACCAACGCGCATCTCGCCGCATTGCTACACATAGACAGCGCCCTCAGGCCGCCGCCGGGATCGGGCGCGGGCTCACGACATATTCGCGCAGGACCTTGTCGTTGGCATCGACCTCGATCAGCGCGACGTCGTAGGTCCAGAGGTCCGCCAGATGCTGGAGCACGCGCTTGGCGTCGGTCTCGTTGAGCTGCGCGCCCTTGATGACGTGGTGATGCAGGATCAGCCGGCGGTCGCCGGAGAGATCGACGTCGACCACCTCGATATTGGCGTCGATGTAGCCGACATCGTGCTGCCGCGCCAGCTCGCGCCGGACGCGGCGGAAGCCGCGCTCGTCGTGAATGGCATCGACGCGGATGCCGGCACGCTCCTCGGGGTCGTCGTGCAGATGGAACATGCGGAGCTGCCGCATCAGCTTCGGGCTCAGGAACTGGCCGATGAAGCTCTCGTCGCGGTAATTGGCCCAGACATCGCGCAGCACGCCCATCACGTCGTTCTTGCCGGCGATGTCAGGGAACCATTCGCGGTCCTCGTCCGACGGGCTGGTGACGATGCGCTCGATGTCCTGCATCATGGCGAAGCCGAGCGCATAGGGATTGAAGCCGGAGAAGCGCGGATCGTCGAATTCGGGCTGGAACACTACATTGGTGTGCGATCCCAGGAATTCGAGGAAGTTGCCGTCGGTGATGCGGCCCTGCTGGTGCAGCTTGGTCATGATGCGATAGTGGACGTAGGTCGCCGTCCCCTCGTTCATCACCTTGGTCTGGCTCTGCGGATAGAAATATTGCGCGATGTGGCGGACGATGCGCAGCAATTCGCGCTGCCAGGGTGCCAGCCGCGGCGCGCTCTTTTCCAGGAAGTAGAGCAGGTTTTCCTGCGGCAGGCCGAGCAGCTTGCGGCGCCGCTCGACGCTGAGCACGGAACGGCTCTTGCTCTTCCCCGCCGGCACCGTGCGCCAGAGGTCGTTGAAGACCTCCTCCTCGTGCTGGCGGCGGCGCCCTGCCCGCTTCTCCTCGGCGCGCAGGTCGAGCTTCTTCTTGCCGGGGTAGCGGTCGATGCCGTGCGACATCAGCGCGTGCGCGGCATCGAGCGTACGCTCGACCTCGGCGCGGCCGTAGCGCTCCTCGCATTGCATGACGTAGTTCTTGGCGAAATCGAGATAGTCCAGGATGCCGTCGGCGTCGGTCCACTGCTTGAACAGATAGTTGTTCTTGAAGAAGTGATTGTGGCCGAAGGCGGCGTGCGCGATCACCAGCGTCTGCATCGTCGCCGTGTTCTCCTCCATCAGGTAGGAGATGCAGGGCGAGGAGTTGATCACGATCTCATAGGCGAGGCCCATCAGGCCCTTGCGGTAGGACGCCTCGTGGTAGGCGAAATGCTTGCCGAAGGACCAGTGCTTGTAGAACAGGGGCATGCCGACCGACGAGTAGGCATCCAGCATCTGCTCGGCGGTGATGACCTCGATCTGGTTCGGATAGACGTCGAGCCCGAGATCGTTCTTCGCCACCTCCTCACAGGCATCCGTGATGCGCTGCAAGGTGTGGAAGTCCCAATCCGCGCCTTCGAACAATCTTTCCGTCATGGAGCGGCTTTCTCCTGAGAGGTTTCGCGGCGCTGGAACAGGTCGTGGAACACCGGGAAGATCTCGCTGCGCTCGCTGACCTTGCGCATTGAGAGCGGTGCGCCGCTGTTACGCAGGCGCTCGTAGAGGGTCCAGAGCGAGGAGTCGGAGAGATCGAAGGCGCTGCCGCCGGACTCGCCGACCTCGAGATAGGCAAAGAACTGGCAGACCGGCAGGATCTTGTCGGTCAGCAGGAGCCCGGTGAGCTCGCCGTCGGAATAGGAATTGTCGCCGTCGGAGGCCTGCGCCGCGTAGATGTTCCAGTCCGACGGATTGAAGCGCTCGCGCACGATCTCGTGCATCGCCTGGAGCGCGCTGGAGACCAGCGTGCCGCCGGAGGCCGGGCCGTAGAAGAAGGTCTGCTCGTCCACCTCCTCGGCGCGGTCGGTGTGACGGATGAAGATGATCTCGACATGCTTGTAGCGGCGCTTCAGGAACACGTAGAGCAGCATGTAAAAGCGCTTGGCGAGATCCTTCATGTGCTCGGACATCGAGCCGGAGACGTCCATCAGGCAGAACATCACCGCCTGCGCGACGGGCTTTGGAACCGTCTCGAAGCGGCGGTAGCGGATGTCGAGCGGGTCGATGAACGGAATCCGTTTCGTCTTCGCCTTCAGCTTTTCCAGCTCGGCGAGAAGCACCAGACGCTCGTCCTCGTCGGTGCATGCGGCGATTGCGGCTTCGAGCTCTTCGATCTCCTCCTTGCGGGGACGCTTGAGCGCAATGCGGCGGGCGAGCGCGAGCTTGACCGTCCGGCTCACGGAGATGTTGGCGGGCGAGCCCGACGTGGTGTAGCCGGCGCGCTGGATGCCCTCGCTCTCGGTCTGCGCGATCTTGCGCTTGGCAAGATCCGGCAGCTCGAGGTCGTCGAGGAAGAGATCGACGAATTCGTCGCGGCTCAGCACGAAGCGGAAGGCGTCCTCGCTGTCGCCTTCGCCGGGACCGGAATCCTTGGCGCTGCCCTGGCCGGAACGCTGGAGATAGTCGCCTTCGACGAACTTCTTGTTCCCGGGCAACACCATGTCGCGCGTTCCGCCTTCGCGGCGGAAACGCGGCTCGTGCATCCCGTCGAGCGGAATCGTGACCTCACCACCCTCCAGGACGTCCTTGATGTCGCGTTCCTGCGAGGTCTTCTTGACGGCGCCCTGCACCAGGGATTTGGCCCGACGCAAGAACCGCTGGCGGTTCTCAAGACTCTTACCGCCTGGATTCAGGCGCCTGTCAATAATGTGAATGGGCACTTTTCCATCCGCCTCAACCGGCCTGCTTCACACGCATGTACCATTCGACGAGCCGGCGAACCTGACGCTCGGTGTAGCCGCGCTCCACCATGCGTGCGACGAACTCGCCGTGCTTCTTCTCCGTCTCGCCGTCCTTCTTCGACCCGAAGGAGATGACCGGAAGCAGGTCCTCGACCTGAGAGAATATCCGCTTTTCGATCACATCGCGAATCTTCTCGTAGGAGGTCCAGGTCGGATTCTTGCCGCCATTCTGGGCCCGGGACCGTAACGAGAATTTGACCACCTCGTTGCGGAAGTCCTTGGGATTGGCGATGCCCGCCGGCTTCTCGATCTTGGTCAGTTCCTGGTTCAACAATTCGCGATCCAGGAGCTGCCCCGTATCGGGATCCTTGAAGTCCTGATCCTCGATCCAGGCATCGGCATAGTCGACGTAGCGATCGAACAGGTTCTGGCCATAATCCGAGTAGGATTCGAGATAGGCCTTCTGGATCTCGTTTCCGATGAACTCGGCATAGCGCGGCGCAAGGTCCGCCTTGATGAATTCGAGATACCGCTTCTCGACCTCCTCGGGGAGCTGCTCGCGCTTGATCGACTGCTCCAGCGCGTACATCAGATGGACGGCGTCGGCGGCGACTTCCTGCGGATCGTGGTTGAAGGTCGCAGCCAGGATCTTGAAGGCAAAGCGCGTGGAGACGCCGTCCATGCCCTCGTCGACGCCGGCGGCATCGCGATATTCCTGGACGCTGCGCGCCTTCGGATCGGATTCCTTCAGGCTCTCGCCGTCGTAGACCCGCATCTTGCCAAACACGGTGGAATTCTCGTGCTTGCGCAGGCGCGACATCACCGAGAAACGCGCCATCGTCTCCAGCGTCGACGGCGCACACGGCGCCGACGCCAGCTCGGAGCCCTGGATCAGCTTCTCGTAGATCTTCTGCTCTTCCGTGACCCGCAGGACATAGGGCACCTTGATCACGCAGATGCGGTCGATGAAGGCCTCGTTGTTCTTGTTGGCCTTGAAGCTCGACCACTCCGCCTCGTTGGAGTGCGCGAGGATGATGCCGGTGAAGGGAATGGCGCCGATATTCTCGGTGCCGATGTAGTTTCCTTCCTGCGTCGCGGTCAGCAGCGGGTGCAGCATCTTGATCGGGGCCTTGAACATCTCGACGAACTCGAGGATGCCCTGGTTGGCGCGGTTGAGACCGCCCGAATAGCTGTAGGCGTCGGGATCGTTCTGCGCGTAGGTCTCGAGCTTGCGGATATCGACCTTGCCGACCAGCGAGGAGATGTCCTGGTTGTTCTCGTCACCGGGCTCGGTCTTGGCAATCGCGATCTGGCGCAGCCGCGACGGCTGGATCTTGGCGACGCGGAATTGCGAGATGTCGCCACCGAAGGCTTCGAGCCGCTTGTAGCACCACGGGCTCATCAACCCGGTGAGACGCCGGCGCGGAATGCCGTATTTCTCCTCCAGCATCGGCCCGAGCTGATCGGGATCGAACAGGCTGAGCGGGCTTTCGAACACGGGCGAGAGTTCGTCGCCGGCCTTGAGCACGTAGATCGGCTGCACTTCCATCAGCGACTTCAGCCGCTCGGCCAGCGAGGATTTGCCGCCACCGACCGGGCCAAGCAGATAGAGGATCTGCTTGCGCTCTTCGAGGCCTTGCGCGGCGTGACGGAAGAAACCAACGATGCGCTCGATGGTTTCTTCCATGCCGTAGAAGCCGGCGAAGGCCGGATAGGTGCGGATGGTGCGGTTCAAAAAAATACGGCCAAGGCGGGAATCCTTGGCCGTGTCAATCGTCTGGGGTTCGCCGATCGCCGCTAGCAGTCGTTCGGCTGCATTCGCGTATTTCATGGGATCGCTTCGACACGATTCCAGGTATTCCGCCATCGACATGTCGTGCTGGCTTCTCGCCTCGAACGACCGAGCGAAAGCGTTGAATAGAGAATCGTTGTACATGATCCCTCTCCGCGTGAGTTCCGCTACAAGCTGAAACGAAAGCAGTTACCGGACCGTTCCTCAGGCCGTTTCGAATCAGCGTGAGCACATGACGATCATTGGACACCCGGGGGCCGACTCCACGCAACGCACAACGTAGGCAACCGGGTGAGTTACGAACAGGCACCTGCCTGTTATTTATGCGAATCTATGTATATCTTCGCTCATTTCCAGCAAATGTCACTCGGCCGCAACATCCGGGCATTACCGGGGATCAGCCTATCCGGCGGTGCAGCATAGCCGTCAGCCGGCGGCAGCTTTATGACGCTTGTACGGCCAAGCCTTGTGAGACCGGACCTGAGTCTGGCGCACCTTGATCGCGGTCTCGCCGCAATGCGGTGCGTGAGTAGCTGGCAACATGACAGTCACGGCAGGTGCGCAGCAATGTGTCAAAATCGGTCGCCAGTCCGTCGCGGCAGAGGACGATGCGATCGTCTTGCGCGCCGCGCGACGTCGATCGGATCCTGGCGCGGATACGGGCGAGCTGCCGCTGCAAAGCCGGCGCCGGCGCCGGCAAGATCGTCCTGTGGCCGCGCCGCTGCTCGGTCGAAACCTTCGCAATCGACTCCCGCAGCAGAAATTCATTGCCGATGCGGCGATCGCGGACGCCAGAGGGGGTGACGATCGCCACCCGCCCGCGTTCGGCGGGGAGCATCCAGATCAGCCGGCTGGTGACCAGGCCGAACAGCGCGACGCCGGCATAGCCGACCGTCGTGTCGTCGTCGCCGAGGCCGTCCCACCAATCGAAGGCAAGGCTGGCGCTGAGCAGGGTCACCGCAAAGCCCGCCGCGACCAGCAGCCGCAGATACGTCGCGCATGGGTTGATTTCGAGATGGTGGGCCGCGTCGATGCTTACGGCCGGCGCGACCGATTGCGGACCGCCAGTAACGGCGAGCGGTGGGCCGTCGGGATGTGCGTGCATGCTTTCCCCCAGCACAGCCATTCGCGACGGGGCGACGAAGCATCAGGCGGATCGGAATCCGCTCTGTGCAGCGGCCGGCAGACGTTACGCAACGAGAGTCGGCCGAACCTCCCCGGCCAACGACTTTTCACGCAACAAAGCCACAACCGCCTGGATCGCCATGATCGCGACGGAGTTACACTGAGGGTATGACGCCTATACCCTTGATTGGTTCCCTCCCGGGAGCATGTTAGCTAGAGGATAGCGCGTCAGGACCGGCGCGGAAACCCCTCGCCCGCAGGCTTGGAGATAAATAAGCATCATGAATCCCGTCAAAGAACTGGAAAAGCACGGACAAGCCGTCTGGCTGGACTTCCTGGCCCGTGGCTTCATCGCCAAGGGCGACCTCAAGCGGCTGATCGACACCGACGGCGTCAAGGGCGTCACCTCCAATCCGTCGATCTTCGAGAAGGCGATCGGCAGTTCGGACGAGTACGACGCTCCGATCGGCAAGGCGCTGAAGCGCGGCGACCGGAGCGTGGCCGACCTGTTCGAAACCGTCGCGGTCGAGGACATCCAGAACGCCGCCGACGTGCTCCGCCCGGTCTATGACCGCCTCAAGGGGGGCGATGGCTATGTCAGCCTGGAGGTCTCGCCTTATCTCGCGATGGACACCGCCGGCACGGTCGCCGAGGCGCGGCGGCTCTGGAAGGACGTCAACCGCAAGAACCTGATGGTGAAGGTGCCGGCGACGCCGGAAGGCCTGCCGGCGATCGAGACGCTCATCGGCGAGGGCATCAGCATCAACATCACGCTGCTGTTCTCGAAGGCGGTCTACCTCCAGGTCGCGGAGGCCTATCTCGCCGGTCTCGAGAAATACGTCGCAGGCGGCGGCGACCCGTCGCATGTCGCGAGCGTCGCGAGCTTTTTCGTCAGCCGCATCGATTCGGTGGTCGACAAGCAGCTCGACGAGAAGATCGCGCGCGCCAACGACCCCAGCGAGAAGGAACGGCTCGCCGCACTGAAGGGCAAGGTCGCCATCGCCAACGCCAAGGTCGCCTACCAGGACTACAAGCGCCTGTTCTCCGGTTCCCGCTGGGAGAAGCTGGCCGCCAGGGGCGCCAAGCCGCAGCGCATGCTGTGGGCCTCAACCGGAACCAAGAACAAGGACTACAGCGACGTCCTCTATGTCGAGGAGCTGATCGGCCCCGACACCATCAACACCGTGCCGCCGGCGACGCTGGACGCGTTCCGCGACCACGGCAAGCCGCGCGACAGCCTGGAGGAGAATGTCGACGACGCAAGGCGCGTGCTGGAAGAGCTGGAGCGCTCCGGCGTCTCGCTCGACGCGATCACCGAAGAGCTGGTCAAGGACGGCGTCAAGCAGTTCGCCGACGCCGCCGACAAGCTCTACGGCGCCGTCGCGCACAAGCGCGCCACCGTGCTCGGGCCGGCGATCGACCGCCAGCAGCTCTCGCTCGGCGACGGGCTCGGCAAGGCGGTGGCGAAGAGCACCGAGGAATGGCGCGCGTCGGCCAAGATCCGCAGGCTGTGGCAGCGCGACAACTCGGTCTGGACCGGGGCCGACGAGGACAAATGGCTCGGCTGGCTCGACAGCGCCGCCAAGGCGGACGTCGCCGACTACGAGGACTATGCGAGCCGCGTGAAGGGCCAGAAATTCTCCGATGCCGTCGTGCTCGGCATGGGCGGATCGAGCCTCGGGCCCGAGGTGCTGGCCGAGACCTTTGCGCGAAAGTCAGGCTTCCCGAAGCTGCATGTGCTCGATTCCACCGATCCGGCGCAGGTGCGGGCGATGGAAGCGAAGATCGACATCGCCAACACGGTGTTCATCGTGTCCAGCAAGTCCGGCGGCACCACCGAGCCGAACGCGATGAAGGACTATTTCCACGAGCGTGTCGCGCAAGCCGTCGGGCCGAAGGTGAAGACCGGCCACCGCTTCATCGCGGTGACCGATCCCGGCTCGTCGCTGGAGAAGTCGGCCAAGAGCCTGAACTACGCCCGCATCTTCCATGGCGAGCCCTCGATCGGCGGCCGCTATTCGGTGCTCTCGCCGTTCGGCCTGGTGCCGGCGGCGACCGCGGGCATCGACGTCAAGACCTTCATCAAGCATGCGCGTGCGATGGCCCGCTCCTGCGGGCCGGACGTGCCGCCAAGCGAGAATCCCGGCGTGCAGCTCGGCCTTGCCATGGGCCTCGCCGGCCTCGAAGGCCGCGACAAGGTGACGATCCTGTCGTCGAAGAAGATCGCCGATTTCGGTGCCTGGGCCGAGCAGCTGATCGCGGAATCGACTGGCAAGGAAGGCAAGGGCCTGATCCCGGTCGATGGCGAGCCGCTGGGCGACTCCGCGGCTTACGGCAACGACCGCTTCTTCATCGACATCCGCACCGAGGGCGAGGCGGACGCCGCCCATGACGAGAAGCTTGCCGCGATCGAAGCGGCCGGCCATCCCGTGGTGCGCATCGTCATGAAGTCGATCGACCATCTCGGCCAGGAGTTCTTCCGCTTCGAGATGGCAACGGCGGTGGCAGGCAGCATCCTCGGCATCAACCCGTTCGACCAGCCGGACGTGGAAGCGGCCAAGATCAAGACCCGCGAGCTCACCGCATCGTTCGAGAAGACCGGCGCGCTGCCGGCGGAGCAGCCGGTGGTCAGCACCGACGAGGCCGATCTCTACACCGACGAGGCCAACGCCACGGCGCTGCGCGCCGCCGGCGCCAACGGCGACCTCACCTCCTGGCTGAAGGCGCATCTGTCCCGCTCCAATCATGGCGATTATGTCGCCCTGCTCGGCTACATCGCGCGCGACAAAGCCACCATCGACGCACTTCAGGCGATGCGGCTCGAAGTGCGCGAAAAACGCCATGTCGCGACCTGCGCCGAGTTCGGGCCGCGCTTCCTGCACTCGACCGGCCAAGCCTACAAGGGCGGGCCGGACAGCGGCGTGTTCCTCCAGATCACGGCCGACGACGCCAAGGATCTTCCGGTGCCGGGCCAGAAGGCCAGCTTCGGCGTGATCAAGGCGGCGCAGGCGCGCGGCGATTTCGACGTGCTCACCGAGCGCGGGCGGCGCGCATTGCGCGTCCACCTGAAGGGCGGGCTCAAGAAAGGTCTCGCGGCGCTCAATGCGGCGCTTAACGACGCGCTGAACTAAGGGAATCTCTCAGATGCAACTCGGCATGATCGGCCTCGGCCGGATGGGCGGCAACATCGTTCGCCGGCTGATGCGCCACGGCCATTCGACCGTGGTCTATGACAAGGACGCCAAGGCCGTCGCCGGCCTTGCCGCAGACGGCGCGGTGGGCTCGGCGACGCTGGAGGAGTTCATCGCAAAGCTCGAACGGCCGCGCACGGCCTGGGTGATGCTGCCGGCGGGGCGCATCACCGAGGCGACGATCGACACGATCGCGGGCGTGATGCAGGAAGGCGACGTCATCATCGACGGCGGCAACACCTTCTGGCAGGACGACGTCCGCCGCGGCAAGGCGCTGAAGGCGCGCGGCATCCACTATGTCGACGTCGGCACCTCCGGCGGCGTCTGGGGTCTCGACCGCGGCTATTGCATGATGATCGGCGGCGAGAAGCAGGTGGTCGACCGGCTCGATCCGATCTTCGCCGCGCTCGCACCCGGTGCCGGCGACATTCCGCGCACGGAAGGACGTGAGGGGCGCGATCCCCGCATCGAGCAGGGCTACATCCACGCCGGCCCCGTCGGCGCCGGCCACTTCGTCAAGATGATCCACAACGGCATCGAATACGGCCTGATGCAGGCCTATGCCGAAGGGTTCGACATCCTCAAGAACGCCAACATCGATGCCTTGCCGGCGGATCATCGCTACGATTTCGACCTCGCCGACATCGCCGAGGTGTGGCGGCGCGGCAGCGTGATCCCCTCCTGGCTGCTCGATCTCACCTCGACCGCGCTCGCCGACAGCCCTGCGTTGGCGGAATATTCCGGCTTCGTCGAGGATTCCGGCGAGGGCCGCTGGACCGTGAATGCGGCGATCGACGAGGCGGTGCCGGCCGAAGTCCTGACCGCGGCGCTCTACACGCGTTTCCGTTCCCGCAAGGAACACACCTTCGCCGAAAAAATTCTCTCCGCGATGCGCGCGGGTTTCGGCGGCCACAAGGAGCCGAAGCAGCCGGGCGCTTCGAAGCCGAAATAAAAGGCGAAGTACCAAGTAACAGAGCGAAGGCCGATCATTCGTGACAAAAGACCCGCAAGCAAAGCGCAAGCCGGAAAATTGCGCCTTCGTCATCTTTGGCGTGACCGGAGACCTTACTCATCGCCTTGTGATGCCCTCGCTCTACAATCTGGCGGCCGAGCACCTGTTACCGGAGAAGTTCTGTGTCGTCGGCGTGGCCCGCAAGGGCCAATCGGATGACGAGCTGCGCGACAGCCTGATGAAGGGCCTGCGCCAGTTCGCGACGCGGCCCGTGGACGACGATGTCGCCCAGAAGCTGCTGCAATGCCTAACCTTCGTCGAAGCCGACCCGAAGGACCCGCCGTCCTTCGACCGCTTGCGCGAGCATCTGGATTCGCTGGAATGCGCGCAGGACACCGGCGGCAACCGGCTGTTCTATCTCGCGACCCCGCCGGCCGCGTTCGCGCCGACCGCGCGCGAGCTCGGCCGCACCGGTATGATGAAGGAGAACGGCGCCTGGCGGCGCCTCGTGATCGAAAAGCCGTTCGGCACAGACCTCGCTTCGGCACGCGCGCTGAATGCCGAGCTGCTGAAGATCATGGACGAGCACCAGATCTACCGGATCGATCACTATCTCGGCAAGGAGACGGTGCAGAACATCCTGGTGCTGCGCTTTGCCAACGGCATGTTCGAGCCGATCTGGAATCGCAACCATATCGACCACATCCAGATCACGGTGGAGGAGAAGCTCGGCGTCGGCCATCGCGGCGGCTTCTACGACGCCACCGGCGCGCTGCGCGACATGGTCCCGAACCACCTGTTCCAGCTGATGTCGCTGGTCGCGATGGAGCCGCCGGCCCGGTTCGACGCACATTCCGTACGCTCCGAGAAGGCCGACGTGCTGACGTCGGTCCAGCAGCCAAGCCGGGAAGAGGCGCTGAAGAATTCGGTCCGGGCGCAATATCTGGCAGGCCGCATTGGCGACGACGAGATCACGGACTATCGCAAGACCGCGGACGTCAAGCCCGGCAGCACCACCGAGACCTTTGTCGCGCTGAAGCTGATGATCGACAATTGGCGCTGGGCCGGCGTCCCCTTTTACTTGCGCACCGGCAAGGCGCTGGGCCACAAGCGCACCGAAGTCGCCATCAAGTTCAAGCAGGCGCCACTGTCGATGTTTTCGGGCACGGACGTCGACCGCCTGTCGCAGAATTTCCTCACCATCGGCATTGCACCGGCCGAGACCATCGAGCTCCAGTTCAACGCCAAGATCCCGGGGCCGAGCATCACCATCGACGGCGTCGAGATGAAGTTCCGCTACGGCGACTATTTCCGCGTCGATCCCTCGACCGGCTACGAGACGCTGATCTACGACTGCATGATCGGCGACAACATCCTGTTCCAGCGCGCCGACGGCATCGAGGCCGGATGGCAGGCGGTGCAGCCGTTCCTGGACGCCTGGAAGGGCGAGGGCACCAACGGCATCGAGACCTATGAAGCCGGCAGCGACGGCCCCGCCTGCGCCGATGAACTGCTCCGGCGCGACGGACGAAGCTGGCGGAAGTTTTCGTGATGGCGGCGGCCGGCCAGCCGAAGCTGATCGTCGCAGCCAACGCCGAGGCCCTTGCGCAAGCCGCGGCCGAACGGGTGATGGCGCGGATTGCGGCCAACGCGGGGCGGATCGCGATCTGCCTCACCGGCGGCTCCAGCCCGAAGAAGCTCTATCAGCTGCTCGGCGGCGATGCCTGGCGCGGAAAAATCCCGTGGGATCGCGTGCACTGGTTCATCGGCGACGAGCGCTTCGTGCCTGAGAGCGATCCCCTCAACAACATGGCGGTGGCGCGCGCGACCTTTCTCGACCGCAATGCGGCGTCCGGCCACGTCCACCCGATCCCGACCGCGGCCGAAAACCCGGACCAAAGCGCCGCCGCCTATGCGCGCGAGCTGCAGGCGTTCTACGGTTCGGAAAGCCTCGATCCGGCCCGGCCGCTGTTCGACCTGGTTCTGATGGGCGCCGGCCCGGACGGCCACACCGCCTCGCTGTTTCCCGGCTATCCCGAAATCGAGGAAATGCAGCGTTGGGTCGTCGGGGTGCCCAAGGCCAATGTGGCCCCCTTCGTGCCGCGGGTGTCGCTCACCCTGCCCGTCCTTGCATCCTGCCGCGAAATGCTGTTCGAGATTGCGGGACATGACAAGCAGCCGATCTTGACGCGCCTCCTCAATGGCGAGACTCTGCCGGCTGTACGCGCGCGCTCGAATGGTGAGACCGTCTGGCTGGTCGACCAGGCCGCGCTTCCGGAGGAAATTCGTGGCGGGCGTTGAAGCACCTTGTGCGTTGATCGTGATGGGCGTGTCGGGCTCGGGCAAGAGCACGGTTGCGGAGGCGCTCGGCGAGCGGCTCGGCTGGCGCTTCGAGGACGGCGACAGCTTTCATCCCGCCAGCAATGTCGAGAAGATGCGGGCCGGCCACCCGCTCACCGACCAGGACCGCTGGCCCTGGCTCAATGCCATCGCCGACGAGATCGCGCGGGTCTGCGAAAAGGGCGAGCACGTCATCATCGCCTGCTCGGCGCTGAAGCACACCTATCGTGACGTGCTGCTGCGGGGGCGCGACGACGTCCGCTTCGTCTTCCTGAAGGGCACGAAGGAGCTGATCGCCGAACGGCTCGCGCACCGCAAGGGCCATTTCATGCCGCCCGAGCTGCTGACCAGCCAGTTCAACACGCTGGAAGCCCCGGAGGCGAGCGAGCACGTCATCACCGTCTCGATCGACGAAACCGTCGAGGCGATCGTGGACGGCGTTGTGCGGCAATTGAAACTGGGCGGCGCAATACCCAAGGTCATGAACACCTAAGGCCGTGAAACCCAAGGTCCTGCCATGACGCAAATCTCTCTCGTGGTGTCCGACGTCGACGGCACGCTGCTGACCAAGGACAAGACGCTGACCGACCGCGCGAGGTTCGCGGTGCAGCGGCTGCACCAGGCCGGCATCGGCTTCACCATCACCTCCAGCCGTCCCGCCATCGGCATGCGCTTCCTGATCGAGCCGCTGGCGCTGTGGCTCCCGGTTGGCCCGTTCAACGGCTCCTCGATCGTCGATCCCGAGATGAGGCCGGTCGAGCAGCACCTCATCCCCGCAGCCGCCGTCGAACGGTCCTTGCAGATCCTCCGGGAGTTCGGCGCCGACATCTGGCTGTTCACCACCGACAAATGGCTGATCGACAACCCCGACGGCAAATATGTCGCCCATGAGCGGCATACGATCCGCTCCGACCCGACCATCGTGACGGATTTTTCGCCGTACCTTGCGAGCGCCTGCAAGATCGTCGGCGCCAGCGCCGACGCCGCCGGGCTCGAGCGTTGCGAGAAGGCGATGCAGGAGGCGCTCGGCAGCGAGGCGATGGCGGTACGCTCGCAGACCTATTATCTCGACATCACCCCGCCCGGCTTCGACAAGGGCACCTTCGTCGAGGCGATGGCCAAGCACCTCGGTATTACGACCGACGCGGTCGCCACCATCGGCGACATGCAGAACGACCTCGCGATGTTCCGCGTCAGCGGCGTCTCGATCGCCATGGGCAACGCCACCGACAACGTCAAGGATCAGGCCACCCACGTCACCGCTACCAACGAGCAGGACGGTTTTGCGGAGGCGATGGAGATGATTTTGAAGCGGAATGGGGTGGGTTAGCTGGAAGTATGAGCTGCCGCTCGCGGCTCACCTCTCCCCGACGGGGAGAGGTCGGATTGCGAAGCAATCCGGGTGAGGGGCCACAGGCGGTCGGTGAGACTGTAACCCCTCACCCGGATCGCATCTTCGATGCGATCCGACCTCTCCCTACGGGAGAGGTGAAGAACCTGCCGCGCCGATCTACTTCGACCGCTGCATCGCCGGCTTCTCGCTCTCCTGCCTTGCCGCCGACAAATTGTGCGCGGTGTTGACCAGCGCGATGTGGGTCAGCGCCTGCGGGAAATTGCCGGTCTGGCGACCCGCCACGGAGTCGTATTCCTCGGCCAACAGGCCGACGTCATTGGCTAGCGCGGCCACGCGGTCGAACAGCGCCTGCGCCGCGCCGAGATTGCCTGACAGCACATGGGCATCGGCCAGCCACAGGCTGCAGGCCAGGAACGCGCCCTCGATCGGCTGCTTTTCTTCGGACACTTCGCGCGGATCGTGCCGCAGCACGAAGCCGTCGCGCATCAGGTGCTTTTCCACGGCCGCGATGGTGCCGCGGATGCGCGGGTCCTCCGCCGGCAGGAAGCCGACCGCCGACAGCAGCAGCACGCTGGCGTCGAGCAGCTTTGAGCCGTAGGACTCGACGAAGGCGTTTTCCTCCGCGTCGAAACCATTGTTGCAGACGTCGCGATGAATGGCCTCGCGCAGCGCGCGCCAATGCAGCAGCGGCGCCTTGAAGCCGAAGGTCTCGGCGCTCTTGATGCCGCGGTCGAAGGCGACCCAGGTCATGACCTTGGAGAAGACGTAGTGCTTCGGCTCGCCGCGCCGCTCCCAGATGCCGTGGTCGGGCCGGTCCCAGACCTCGGCGAGATGGCTGAGCACCGCGCATTCCAGCGCCCAGGTCGCATCGTCATCGAGCTTGAGCCGGGCCATGCGCGACTGGTGGAATGCGTCGATCAGCTCGCCGTAGACGTCGAGCTGGAGCTGAGCATGCGCGGCATTGCCGACCCGGACCGGCTGGGCGCCCTCATAGCCGTCGAGCCAGCCCGCCTCCCATTCCAGGAGCCGGCGCTGGCCCCAGATGCCGTACATGATCTGCATGTTCGCCGGCGAGCCGGCGGCGGCACGCAAGAGCCAATTGTGCCAGGCCAAGGCTTCCTCGGTGTAGCCCGAGTTCATCAGCGCCAGCAGCGTGAAGGTGGCATCGCGCAGCCAGCAGAAGCGGTAGTCCCAGTTCCTGCTGCCGCCGAGCTTCTCGGGCAGCGAGGTCGTGGGCGCCGCGACGATGCCGCCGGTCGGGCCGAAGGTCAGCGCCTTGAGCGTGATCAGCGAGCGCATGATGAGATCGTGATACTCGCCGTCCCGCGTGCAGCGGCTGCACCAGTCCTGCCAGAATTTTTCGGTCTCCCGGAGCGCGATCTCCGGGTCGATCGGCTCGGGCGGATCGAGATGCGAGGGGCCGTAGGTCAGCACGAACGGCACGGTCTGGCCGGCCGTCACCTCGAATTCGGCAACCGTCGTCAGGTCCTCGCCGCGGGTCTCGACCGGCGTGCGCAGCACGGTCATGTCCTGGCCGGCGACCGCCAGCAGCGAGCCGTCCTTGCAGCGGCGCACCCAGGGAATATCGACGCCGAAGCCGAAGCGGATCACGAGCTCCATCCGCAGCTTCACCGTGCCGCTGACGCCGCGCGCCAGCCGCACGATGTCGGACGCCTTGCCGCGCGGCGGCATGAAGTCGATCAATTCGACAATGCCGCTCCTGGTCTCAAAACGCGTTTCGAGGATGAGGGTATGGCCGAGATAGCGGCGTGACGTCGCAGCGACATCCTCGGCCGGCGCGATCAGCCAGCGGCCGTTCCTGCGCGTGCCGAGGATCGCGGCAAAACAGGCATCGGAATCGAAAGCGGGCCAGCACAGCCAGTCGATCGAGCCGTTGCGCCCGACCAGCGCCGCCGTCTCGCAGTCGCCGATCAGCGCATAGTCCTCGATCCTCTGAGACAATGTCGTGCGAGCCTTGAAAAATCCCGGCTCCTCAACTCCCGCCGAGCAACGAACGTTCCCGCGTCGCGGCCTTCAAGGCCGCGAGATCGACCTTCGAGGCGATCTTGTCGAGCGTGACAGGCAGCCGCTGACGCCAGTTCGGATGCTCGTCGATCGTGCCGGGAATGTTGGGCTGGTCGATCACGCCGAGCAGGTCCTCCAGCGACACCGCGAGCAGTCGCGAGGGCGTGCGCGACAGGAAGGCGAGCACCGAATAGAGATCATTGGCGTTGATGCCGTTCTGGCGCAGGATCTCATCGAGCATGCCGAGCGCATGCCAGCGGGCCTTGTCGTCCTCGCCGGGATCGAGCCCGAGCGACAGCTTCATCTTGAGATCGCTGAAGGAGCGCCAACCCGCATAGGTACAGAGGTCGTGCGTGTTCAGCGTCACCAGCGCGTTCGGCCGGTAATAGTCGATGTTGCGGAAATGGCCGGCATCGTCGCGCTCGAACATCATGACGAGATAGGACCAGATGCCGAAATCCTGCATGGTCTCGCGGAAACCTTCCGGCACCGTGCCGAGGTCCTCGCCGATCACGATGCATTTATGGGCCGCGCTCTCGCGCGCGACCGCGCCCAGCAGCGCCTCGAACGGCATCTGCACATAGGCGCCGTTGTCGGGCTTGAAGCCGCGCGGCACGAGATAAAGCCGCTTCAGCCCGAGCACGTGATCGATCCGGATGGCGCCGGCATGGCGCATCGAGGCGGCCAGCATGTCGGCGAACGGCACGAAGGATTGCGCCTCCAAGCCGCCGGCGTTGAAGCCGGCAAGGCCCCAATCCTGGCCGACCGTGTTGAGCACGTCGGGCGGCGCGCCGACGGCGAGATGGCGCGAAATCGCCGTCTGCTCGTTCCAGGCATCGAAGCCGTTGGACTGCACACCGACGGCCACGTCGAGATAGAGACCGACCCGCATGCCGAGCTGGCCGGCCAGCTCCTTGGCCGCATGCAACTGGCTATCGGCGGTCCATTGCACGAATTCGACGAACTCGACCTCGCGCTTGTCAGGCCCGCTACGCAGCTGGGCGCATTTTGTCGCGTCCGGCTGCCGCCACTCCGGCGGCCATTCCCACCACGGCCCGGCGAAACGATGCCGCAGCACCTCGAAGCAGGCAAAACGGGACAACAGCGGCCCGCGATCCGCGCGGAAGGCGTCGAACTGATTGCGGCGGACACCGCTCGCGCTTGTCACGAAGCTGTTGAAGGCAGCGCGCAAGGCCAGCCATTTCAGCGCCGCCATATCCGCATATGGCACACGGTCGCCTTCGCGCAGCCGTGCGGCGGTCGCAGCCGCGTCGGGGACGAGGTCCGCGGCAAATTCCGGGATCGCCTCGACGTCGATGTAGAGCGGATTGAGAAACAGCCGGCTGTTCGGCGAATAGGGGCTGCAATCGGCCGGGTGGTCGTCGAACAACACGTGCAGCGGATTGAGGCCGACGCCATCGGCCCCCAGCTGCTTTGCGAGCCGCACGAGGTCGGCGAGGTCGGTGAAATCGCCGATGCCCCAGTTGCGGTCCGACCGGACGCTGTAGAGCTGCACGGCGAGCAGCCAGCCGCGGTCGAAATCGCCGCCGAAGGCGCGCTCGGGCGCCACGATCATCGGCACCTCTTCGGTCACGCCTTCGGCATCGGTCAGCGTCAAGCGGTGATAGCCGAGCGGCAGGCCGGCGGGCCAGGCGATGACAGGCTCGCGCGTCTCGCCTCGCGCGATCACATTGCCGTTGCCGGCGATTTTCCATTGCAGCGGCGGCGCGCCGGTGGCCGCCAATTCCGTCCGCGGATGTCCCAGGGCGCGAACCACCACCGGCCCGCTGACGAAGCGATAAACCCGCTTCTCTGGGAGGGCGTCGAGGATGGACTTGAGGGCCACGGGATCGGTGACCCGCAGCTTTCCGAGGGCGTCCACGAATTCGGACTGAACACCCTTGATCTGGGCTTGAGCTAAAAGATCCATTCGGCACGCAGCTTGCAGGCCATTGTTTGGCCGGGGGCATTGATTTTAGCGAGGTGGCGGAAGACGTTAGTCAGGGGTAACTCACAAACCGGGCCTGCCGTTCCCAGGGGGAACTAATGACACACAAGCGGCTTTCTATATAGGTATCAAGCGTAGGTTCCCGACAAGGGAAACGGGCCCTGCTTTCTTGTCAATGGCATCACCGTGAACAAGACAATTCAAACTGTCGAAAGTGCCGCAGCCGGCAGCGCTTTCCTCATCGAAGACGTCTATCCCTTGATCGACGGCGGCCGTTTCGCCGTGAAGCGGATCGCGGGCGAGCGCGTCGAGGTGTGGGCCGACATCTACCGCGACGGCGAGGCCGTGATCGGCGCCGCACTGATCTGGCGTCGCGAGCAGGACCGGGAATGGCGGAGCGAGCCGATGATCCATCACGGCAATGACCGTTGGTCCGGCGCGTTCACGCCCGTCGAGCCCGGCCAATATGTCTACGCGATCGAGACCTGGACCGACGAGTTCGCGACCTGGTCTCACGCGGTCGCGCGCAAGCAGCTGTCCGGCGCCGATGTCAGCCTCGACGCCATCGAGGGCGCCGGGCTCCTGACCAAGGCGCATGGCGCGCGGCAAGACGCCGCGGCGGTGATCGTCAGACGATGCGAGGACTATCTTCAGACCGGCGATGTCACCCCGCTGCTTTCAACCGAGCTCGGCAACGCCATGGCCGAGAGCCAGTCGCGGCCCGACCTCACCCGCTCGCCGCCCTTCCCGCTGATCGCGGACCGCGGCAAGGCACGCTTTGGCGCCTGGTATCAGATGATGCCGCGCAGCCAGAGCCGGATCCCCGGCCGGCACGGCACGCTGCGCGACTGCATCGCGCGCGTGCCCGATATCGCCGCGATGGGCTTCGACGTGCTTTACTTCACGCCGGTCCACCCGATCGGGCACAACAGGCGCAAGGGCCGCAACAATTCACCGGTCGCCACCGAGGGCGAACCCGGCTCGCCCTATGCGATCGGCGCCGCCGAGGGCGGACACGACGCGCTGCATCCCGAGCTCGGCACCATCGAGGATTTCCGCGCGCTGGTCGCGACCTGCCTCGAATACGGCCTCGAGCTCGCGCTCGATTTCGCCGTGCAATGCTCGCCGGACCATCCCTGGCTGACGCAGCATCCGGAATGGTTCAAGTGGCGGCCCGACCGTTCGGTGCGGACGGCGGATGGCCCCTATTCGGACATCGTCATCCCCGATTTCGCCTCCGTCGACCGGGCCGGGCTGTGGAATGCGTTCCGCGACGCCATGCTGTTCTGGATCGACCATGGTGTCACCATGTTCGCCATCGACAATCACGATACCGCGCCACTTCCGTTCTGGGAGTGGCTGATCCGCGACATCCGCCGCCGGCATCCCGAGGTGATCCTGTTCTCCAAGACATTTGCACGGCCGAAGCTGATGAAGGGCCTCGCCAAGCTCGGCTTCGCGCAGTCCTTCACCTATTTCCCCTGGCGCACCTCGAGGTGGGAGCTGGAGCAATATCTCGGCGAGCTGACGCGTTATCCCGAGCGCGACTTCTATCGCCCGAACCTGTTCGTGAACACGCCCGACCTGCTGCCCTATCATCTCCAGAGCGGCGAAGCCTGGGCCTTCAAGTCGCGGCTCGCGCTCGCCGCGACGCTGTCGGGCAATTACGGAATCTATAGCGGCTTCGAATTGCTCGAGCACGAAGCCGTCCCCGGCCGCGAGGAACATCTCGATTCCGAGAAATACCAGATCAAGCAGCGCGACTGGGACAAGCAAGGCAACATCAAGCCTTGCATCACCTGGCTCAACAGCATCCGCAACGACAATGCGGCGCTCCAGCAGACGGCGAACTTGCGGTTTCTCGGCATCGAGGACGGCGAGACAATCGCCTTCGTCAAGGAAGCGACCGACCAGGCCAACACCGTCGTCGCCGCCATCGCACTCTCGCGCCATGTGCGCGAATTCTGGTTGCCGCTCGGCGACCTCACCATCGACGTCGGCGGCGAGCGCCGCCACGTCACCGCCCTCGAAAACCTCCTCACCGGCGAACAGTCCCGCATCGAATGGGGCGGGATCAGGTTGCGTATCGATCCCGACCGCGATCCGGCATTGCTGTTCCGCTGCCTGGCGTAAAGGCTCAACGCCATGAATGTTCTGTCTTCCGTCGACACCAAGAAGGTTGAGGCTGCCGAGATCGTGGATGAGCTCTGGTACAAGGACGCCATCATCTACCAGCTCCACGTCAAGGCGTTTGCCGACAGCAACCATGACGGCATCGGCGACTTCGCCGGCCTGACCGAGAAGCTGCCCTATCTCCAGGAGCTCGGCGTCACCGCGCTGTGGCTGCTGCCGTTCTATCCTTCGCCCGGGCGCGACGACGGCTACGACATCGCGGACTACGGCTCGGTCAATCCCGATTTCGGGACGATGAAGGATTTCAAGCGCTTCATCCAGGAGGCGCAGAAGCGCGGCTTGCGCGTCATCACCGAGCTCGTCGTCAACCACACCTCGGACCAGCACAAATGGTTCAAGCGCGCGCGCCGCAGCCATCCGGGCTCGAGCGCCCGCAACTGGTATGTCTGGAGCGACACCGACCAGAAATACCAGGGCACGCGCATCATCTTCACCGACACGGAGAAGTCGAACTGGACCTGGGATCACGAGGCCGGCGCCTTCTACTGGCACCGCTTCTTCTCGCACCAGCCGGACCTCAATTTCGACAATCCGCGCGTGGTCAGCGCCCTCATCCAGGTGATGAAGCGCTGGCTGGATGCCGGCGTCGACGGCTTCCGGCTGGATGCCATTCCCTATCTGTGCGAGCGCGAGGGCACCTCGAACGAGAACCTCCCGGAGACGCATGCGATCATCAAGCGTCTGCGCCAGGAGCTGGATTCCTACTCCAAGGGCAAGCTGCTGCTGGCCGAGGCCAATCAATGGCCGGAGGACGTGCAGGAATATTTCGGCCGCGGCGACGAGTGCCACATGGCCTACCACTTCCCGTTGATGCCGCGCATCTACATGGCGATCGCGCAGGAGGACCGCTTCCCGATCACCGACATCCTGCGCCAGACGCCGGACATTCCGGCAAGCTGCCAATGGGCGCTGTTCCTGCGCAACCACGACGAGCTGACGCTGGAAATGGTCACCGACGTCGAGCGCGACTATCTCTGGACCACCTACGCCAACGACCCCCGCGCCCGCATCAATGTCGGCATCCGCCGGCGCCTCGCGCCGCTGATGGACAACGACCGCCGCAAGATCGAGCTGATGAACTCGCTTCTGCTGTCGTTCCCCGGCACGCCGATCATCTATTACGGCGACGAGATCGGCATGGGCGACAACATCTATCTCGGCGACCGCAACGGCGTGCGTACGCCGATGCAGTGGAGCCCGGACCGCAACGGCGGCTTCTCGCGCTGCGACCCGGCCCGTCTCTATGCGCCGCTGATCATGGATCCGGTCTACGGCTATGAGTCGGTGAACGTGGAGGCGCAGTCGCGCAGCCTGTCCTCGCTGCTCAGCGCCACCAAGCGGCTGATCTCGGTGCGCAAGTCGACGCTCGCCTTCGGGCGCGGCACCATGACCTTCATCCGCCCCGCCAACCGCGCCGTGCTGGCCTATGTCCGGCAATATCGCGACGAGGTGATCCTCTGCGTTGCCAACCTCTCGCGGGCGGCGCAGGCGACCGAGCTCGATCTGTCGCCATGGAAGGACCGCATCCCGCAGGAGATGCTCGGCCGCACCCGCTTCCCTGCGATCGGCGAGCTGCCCTACATGATCACGCTGGGGCCGTACGGCTTCTACTGGTTCCAGCTCATGGAGCGCGACAAGTCCGAGCCGGTGACGTCGCGCGCGGTGCCGGAGTTCGAGACGCTGGTCGTACCGGTGAATTCGAACTGGGTTTCTCTCGCCCGCGAGCGCGGTGTTTTCGAACGCGACGTGCTGCCGGGATTTTTGTCACGGACGCGGTGGTATCCCGAGCACAATCCCAAGCAAATCAAGACCGCGCTGACCTCGGCGGTGCCGTTCTGCGACATCGGTGACAACCGGCCCTGGATCGCGTTCTTCGAGACCAAGCAGGAGGACGTGGCGGCACGCTACGTGATGCCGTTACAGATCGAGTGGGTGCGCTTCGACCGCGAGCGCTTCAATCCGAGGGCGCTCGCCGCCGTGCGCCAGGGTGCGCGCGAGGGCACGCTGCTCGACGTCGCGACCGACCAGATCTTCATCGGCCTGTTCCTGCGCAACCTGTCGCAGAACCTGGTGGTGGAAGAGAACAGTCTGCGGCTCGAGTTCAAGGCGACCAGCCGGTTCGCCGATTACACCATCAAGGAGCCCGAACGCATCCGCGCGATCGAGCAGTCGAACAGCACCGCGCTGGTCGACAACCAATACGTCGCCAAGATCTATCGCCAGCTCGAAAGAGGCACCAATCCGGAGATCGAGATCGGCCGCTACCTCACCGAGATCGCCCGCTTTGCCAATACGCCGGCGTTGCTCGGCAGCGTCGAGCTGGTCGAGGGCGATCAGCGCAGCGCACTCGGCGTGCTGCACGCCTATGTCGAGAACCAGGGCGACGGCTGGACGGTGACCACGGGCTATCTCGACCGCTATAGCGACGAGCAGCGCGTCTTGCCGGCGGGCGAAGCGCCGCGCGAGACCCAGGAGCAGGCGCCCTACCTGCACTTCATCGCGCAGATCGGCCGGCGCCTCGCCGAGCTGCATGTCGCGCTGGCCGCGGCAACGCCCGATGAACTCGCTCCGGAGCCGATCGGCTCCGCCCACGTCAAGCACTGGGTCTCGGACCTCAAGGCACGCGCCGAGCGGGTTTTCGAGCGACTGGCCGACAGCCGCGACGGCCTGCGGGAAGCGGACCGGCCGCTGATCGACCAGCTCACGGCAGTGCGCTCGAGCCTGCCCGGCCGCCTGAATGCGCTCTTGCCATCCGACATCGACGGGTTGAACATCCGTCATCATGGCGACTTCCGGCTCGGGCAAATTCTGATCGTGAAGGACGATATTTTCATCATCGACTTCGACGGCGCTCGGCGTCTGCCGCTGGCCGACAAGCGACGCAAGGCGCCGGCCGCCCGCGACGTCGCCGGCCTGATCCGCTCGATTGATCTTTCGGTTAACGCGGCGCTTGGCCGAGCCCTTTCAGGGGGTACCGACGAACAGAGCCGGCTTGTCGCCGCGCTCGGCGAATGGCGCGCGCGCGCCACCACGACCTTCCTGTCCGCCTATCGCGAGGCCATGACCGATCGGCGATTGTGGCCGGAAGCTCCGCAGTCCGCGGAAGGCCTGTTAAGGTTTTTCCTGCTTGATCAAGCGTTCGACGAAGTAGAGTGCGAGCTGTCCCACCGGCCTGAGGGGCTCCATGCGCCGCTGACCGGACTGCTTCGCATTCTGTCCAATGCCGAGAGCGAAGCCGATGCCTAAACTACCAGCCGAGGCCTACGCGATCATCGAGGGCCGCCACTCCGACCCCTTCCACTATCTCGGGCTGCATCCCGAGGGCGGCAAGAGCGTGGTGCGCGCGTTTCTGCCCGAGGCCTCCAATGTCGAGGCGGTCGGCGAGCACGGCGAGGTCGCCCGCCTCGACCGCATCCACGACGCAGGCCTGTTCGTCGGCGCCTTGCCGAACGGCTCGAAGCGCTACCAGCTGCGCGCCAAATTCGGCGACAGCGTCGTCGAGTTCGAGGATGCCTACCGCTTTCCGCCGATCCTGACCGATTTCGACCTCTATCTGCTCGGCGAAGGCACCCATCAGCGCCTCTACGACAAGCTTGGCGCGCATCCGATGCGGCTCGAAGGCATCGACGGCATCGGCTTCGTCGTGCTGGCGCCGAATGCGCGTCGCGTGTCGGTGGTCGGCGACTTCAATTTCTGGGACGGTCGGCGCCATCCCATGCGGGTGCGCGGTGCCGGCTATTGGGAATTGTTCATTCCGCATGCGAAGAACGGCGATCACTACAAGTTCGAGGTCATCGGCCCGCATGGCCATCTGCTGCCGCTGAAATCCGATCCGCTGGCCTTTGCGAGCGAGGTGCGGCCGAAGACGGCCTCCATCGTGTTCGACGAGGCGCACCTGCCGCGTCCGCGCCCGGCGCCTGACGGCATCAATGCGCTGTCGGCGCCGATGTCGATCTACGAGGTCCATCTCGGCTCGTGGCGGCGCAAAGGCGACAATGAATGGCTCACCTACCGTGAGCTGGCCGAGCAGCTGCCGGCCTATGCCCGCGACATGGGGTTTACCCATCTCGAATTCCTCCCCGTCAGCGAGCACCCGTTCGACGGCTCCTGGGGCTATCAGCCGACCGGCCTCTATGCACCGACCAGCCGCTTCGGCACGCCGGAGGATTTTGCCGCGCTGGTCGACGCCTGCCATCGCGAGGGCATCGCCGTGCTGCTCGACTGGGTGCCCGGTCACTTCCCGGACGATCCGCACGGGCTCGGCAGCTTCGACGGCACCTCGCTCTACGAGCACGCCAACCCGCTCCAGGGCCGGCACCTCGACTGGGGCACGCTGATCTACAATTACGGCCGCACCGAAGTGACGAACTTCCTGGTGTCGAACGCGCTGTTCTGGCTGGAGCGCTACGCGATCGACGGCCTGCGTGTCGATGCCGTCGCGTCCATGCTCTATCTCGACTACAGCCGTCCGCCCGGCGCCTGGATTCCGAACCAGTACGGCGGACGGGAGAACATCGAGGCGATCGCGTTCCTGCGCCGCTTCAACACCGAACTGTTCGCCCGCTTTCCGCAGGCAACCACGGCGGCAGAAGAATCCACCGCGTGGCCGCAGGTCTCGCGCCCGGTCGAATTCGGCGGGCTCGGCTTCGGCTACAAGTGGAACATGGGCTGGATGCACGACACGCTGAACTACATCAGCAAGGATCCAATTCACCGCAAGCATCATCACGGCGAGATCCTGTTCGGCCTGCACTACGCCTTCTCGGAAAACTTCATCCTGCCGCTGTCGCATGACGAGGTCGTGCACGGCAAGCGCTCGATCCTCGGCCGCATGCCCGGCGACGAATGGCAGCGCTTTGCGAATCTGCGCGCCTATTACAGCTTCATGTTCGGCCATCCCGGCAAGAAGCTGCTGTTCATGGGCGCCGAGATCGCGCAAAGCCGCGAATGGAATCACGACCAGTCGCTCGACTGGCACCTGCTCGAATACAAGTATCATTCCGGCATCCAGGCGCTGATCCGCGATCTCAACCGGCTCTATCGCGCAGTGCCGGCGCTGCACCAGATGGACTGCGACCAGGCCGGCTTCGAATGGCTGATCACCGATGACGCCAACCGCAACGTGTTCGCCTGGCTGCGAAAGGGGATCGACGCGCACGCGCGCTGTCTGGTGATCGTCAACTTCTCCCCCAACGTCTATCGCAACTATCGCGTTCGCGTGCCCTTGGCCGGCAAGTGGAAAGAGGTGTTCAACTCGGACTCCGCCCATTATGGCGGCAGCAATGTCGGGAACATCGGCGAGGTTCTGGCCGTTGACGGCAAGACGCCCGAGCTCCGCCTCACCATTCCGCCGCTCGCCGCGATCTTCCTCGTTCCGGAAAGCTGACCGATGCGCCTGACTGCTGGATCGCCCGCACGCCTCGGCGCAAGCTGGGACGGACGCGGCACCAACTTCGCGCTGTTCTCGGCCAACGCACAGAAGGTCGAGCTCTGCCTGTTCGACACGCAGGGCCGCCGCGAGCTCGAGCGCATCGAATTGCCGGAAAGGACCGAGGACGTCTGGCACGGCTATCTCAACGACGTCTCGCCGGGCCAGCTCTACGGCTATCGCGTGCACGGCCCCTACGAGCCCGAGCACGGCCACCGCTTCAACGCCAACAAGCTGCTGCTCGATCCCTATGCCAAGCGGCTCGCCGGACGGCTGGTCTGGAGCGATGCGCATTTCGCCTACCGCACCGGCAGCCCGCGCGAGGACCTGTCCTTCGACCGGCGCGACAATGCGCGCGGCATGCCTAAGGCCGTCGTGGTCGACGAGACCTTCAACTGGGGCCGGCGCGAGATCCGCCCCAACATCGCCTGGGAAGACACGATCATCTACGAGGCCCACGTCAAGGGCCTGACCCAGAAGCGCGACGACGTTCCGCCGAATTTGCGCGGCACCTATGGCGGCCTGTCCTCGCCGGCGATGATCGAGCATCTGAAGAGGCTCGGCGTCACCACGATCGAGCTGCTGCCGATCCACAGCTTCGTCGACGACCGCATATTGGTCGAGAAGAAGCTCGCCAACTACTGGGGCTACAACACGCTGTCCTTCTTCGCACCCGAGGCGCGCTACGCCCAGGACAACGCGCTCGATTCCTTCCGCACCACGGTCGCGCGCCTGCACGATGCCGGCATCGAGGTGATGCTCGACGTCGTCTACAACCACACCGCCGAGGGCAACCATCTCGGCCCGACGCTGTGCTATCGCGGCATCGACAACGCCTCCTATTACTGGCTGAACCGCGAGAACCCGCGCTATTACGACGATTTCACCGGCTGCGGCTCGTCGGTGAACCTCACCCATCCGCGCGTGCTGCAGATGGTGATGGATTCCTTGCGCTACTGGGTCGAGGTCTGTCATGTCGACGGCTTCCGCTTCGACCTCGCCACCACGCTGGCGCGCGGGCCGAACGGTTTTGACCGCGGCATCTCGTTCCTGACCGCGATCCGGCAGGATCCGGTGCTGGCAGCCGTCAAGCTCGTCGCCGAGCCCTGGGACCTCGGCCTCGGCGGCTACCAGGTCGGCGCGTTCCCCTCGCAATGGTCGGAGTGGAACGACCGCTATCGCAGCGCCATGCGTCGCTACTGGAGCGGCGAAGGCAGCCTGATCGGCGACATCTCCAGCCGCATGACGGCATCATCCGACCTGTTCAACCACGACGGCCGGCGGCCGCGCGCCAGCATCAACCACATCACCGTGCATGACGGTTTCACGCTGGCCGACCTCTTCAGCTACAACGAGAAACACAACGAAGCCAATGGCGAGGACAATCGCGACGGCTCCAACGACAACCACAGCAACAATTGCGGTGTCGAAGGGCCGACCGACGATCCCGGGATTCTCGGCTTGCGCCGCCAGCTTCGCAAGAACGTGCTGGCCTGCCTGATTCTGGCGCAGGGCGTTCCCCTGCTTCTCGCCGGCGACGAGGTCGGCAATTCGCAGTCCGGCAACAACAACGCCTATTGCCAGGACAACGAGGTCGGCTGGGTCGGCTGGGGCAATCTCGGCAAGGACGGCGACGACATGGTCGATTTCGTCGCCGATCTCGCCGACATCCGCCGCCGCTTCTCGCAGCTTCGCAGCCATCGCTGGCTCGACGGCCGCCCCAAGGACGGCCTGTCCTACGGCGCATTGTGGCTGACGCCTGCCGGGGAAGAAATGACGGAGAACGACTGGAAATTCCCGGAAGGGCGGTTCCTCTCCTATGTGATGGGGCCGATGGAACCGGGTGGGGCCGCGATCTTTATCGTACTGAACGCCGCCCCCGAAGAAATCGCATTCAAATTGCCCAAGATGACCGAATACAAGAGCTGGCAGCAGATCCTCAATACGACCGATGCCAAGCTGAACACGATCGACTTCCCGCCAGGGAGCGACAGCAAGGCGCCGCCGCGCTCCGTGCTCGCCTTCGCGGGGGCGCTATGAGGCCATCCTTCGGCGCGAGGCCGACGAAGGACGGCGTGTCGTTCCGCCTGTGGGCGCCCGGCGCACGACGCGTCGATCTCCTGCTCGACCGAAAGCACGCGATGCAGCGCCGGCAGGACGGCTGGTATGTTGCCGAGATCGCCGGCCTGACCGCCGGCAGTCCCTACAAGTTCAGGATCGACGACGAGATCGACGTGCCCGATCCGGCCTCCGCCTTCCAGCCCGAGGACGTGTTCGGCCCGAGCGAGGTGATCGATCATGACGCCTTCGCCTGGCGCGCGCGCGACTGGCGTGGCCGTCCTTGGGAAGAGACGGTGCTGATCGAGAGCCATGTCGGCACCTTCACGCGGGAGGGTACCTACCGCGCCATGATCGACAGGCTCGATCATCTCACGGCGACCGGCATCACGGCGCTTGAACTGATGCCGCTGGCCGATTTCGCCGGCCGCCGTGGCTGGGGCTATGACGGCGTGTTGTGGTATGCGCCCGACAGCGCCTATGGCCGTCCCGAAGACCTGAAGACGCTGATCGACGAGGCGCATCTGCGCGGGTTGATGGTGTTCCTCGACGTCGTCTACAATCATTTCGGCCCCGAAGGGAATTACCTCGGCCGCTATGCGCCGAGCTTCTTCACCGACGCGCACACACCCTGGGGCAGCGCCATCGACTATCGCGTGTCGCAGGCGCGCGCCTTTGCGGTCGAGAATGCGCTGTCCTGGCTCAGCGACTATCGTTTCGACGGCCTGCGGCTGGATGCCGCCAACCACATCATGGCAATGCCCGGCGAGCAGTCGATGCTGCAAGACCTCAGCGTCGCCGCCGGCGAGCTTGCCAAGGCCACGGGACGGCACATCCATCTCGTGCTGGAGAACGGCGACAACCGCGCGAGCCTGCTCGACGCCGCGCAGGAGCCGCCGAACGGCAGATATCGCGCGCAGTGGAACGACGACTATCACCACGTCTGGCATGTGATGCTGACCGGCGAGCTCGCCGGCTATTATGCCGACTACCAGACGCCGCGGATGGATCTCGCACGCGCGCTCGCCTCGGGCTTCGTCTACCAGGGCGAGATCTCGGAGTTCTGGGGCAAGAAGCCGCGTGGCGAGCCGAGCCGCGAGCTGCCGCCGGCGACCTTCGTCAACTTCCTGCAAAACCACGACCAGATCGGCAACCGTCCGCTCGGCGACCGGCTCGAAAGCCTGGCATCACCGCGGCAGATCGAAGCCGCGCTCGCGGTCACGCTGCTGGCGCCGATGGTGCCGATGCTGTTCCAGGGCGAGGAATGGGGCTCGAAGGTCCCCTTCCCGTTCTTTTGCGACTTCCAGGGTGGGCTGGCCGACGCCGTGCGCAAGGGACGCAGGCAGGAATATGCCTGGGCTTACGAGAAATACGGCGACGAAGTGCCCGACCCGCTGGATCCGGCAACACCATTGTCAGCAGTGCTCGATTGGAGCGGCCGAACGCCGGAGCAGGATGCGCGGCTTGGGCTGGTGCGTGACCTGCTCGCGCTCCGCCGCAAGGAGATCATGCCGCGGCTGAAAGGCGCGAGCTTCGGCGACGCCGAGGCGGGCGATAACGGCCTGCTCCGCGCGCATTGGCGCATGGGCGACGGCACGACGTTGCGCCTCCTCGCCAATCTCTCGGATCACGAGATCATGTCCACTGACAGCGCGGGCACGCCGATCTGGGGCGGCGCGGCCGGCGATCGGCTTCCGCCCTGGTCGGTGGTCTGGCGCCTCGGAGGTTGACATGCCTCCGGCCATTCCTCTGGCGACCTACCGGCTTCAGCTCACCGCCGATTTCGACTTCGACAAGGCTGCCGCGGTGGTGCCTTATCTCAAATCGCTCGGAATCACGCATCTCTATGCCTCGCCGGTGATGAAGGCGCGCAAGGGCTCGACGCACGGCTACGACACCGTCGATCACAGCCAGTTCAATCCGGAGCTCGGCGGCGAGGCCGGCTTTGCGCGGCTGAGCGAGGCTCTCAGGCAGAACGACCTCGGCCTCATCATCGACTTCGTGCCGAACCATGTCGGCGTGCATTTTGCCGACAATCCCTGGTGGCTGGACGTGCTGGAATGGGGACCGACTTCGCCGCACGCGGTCGCCTTCGATATCGACTGGGATCTGCTGCCCCACCGCGCCCGCGGCGGCGTGCTGCTGCCGATCCTCGGGTCGTCCTATGGCGAGGCGCTGGAGCGCGGCGACATCGAGCTGCGCTACGATGCCGGCGAAGGCAGCCTTTCTGCCTGGTATTTCGAGCATCGCCTGCCGATTGCCCCGGAGCGCTATGGCGAAATGCTGCGGATGTTCGTGAAGGAAGCCGATGCCGCCGAGACGGAGGCCGGCAAGCGCCTGCTTTCGCTCGCGGCGCGCTACACCGGCCTGCGCCGCCCCAACCGCAAGGAAGCCCCAGGCTTCAAGGCGGAGCTGAAGGAGATCGCGGGCGCGGCCGACATCATCGCGCGCGGCCTCTCCGCCTATCGTGCGGCCAAGGATCGTCCGGCGCAGACGCTGGCGCTGCATCATCTGCTGGAACGCCAGCACTACAAGCTCGGCCACTGGCGGCTCGCCTCCAGCGACATCAACTACCGCCGCTTCTTCGACGTCAACGGCCTCGCCGGCCTGCGCGTCGAGGACCCCGGCACATTCGCCGCCACGCACCGCCTGGTGAAGCAGCTCATTGCCGACGGCAAGCTGCACGGCATCCGTCTCGATCACATCGACGGCCTGCGCGATCCCGCCCAGTACTGCCAGCGGCTGCGCCGGCTGGTGCGCGACGCGCAAGGCAACACCAAGCCGTTCTACACCGTGATCGAAAAGATCCTGTGCGAGCACGAGCGCCTGCCGCATTTCGCCGGCGTCCAGGGCACCACCGGCTATGAATGGATGAACGTCATCACGCAAGTGCTGGTCGACGCCAAGGGGCTGGAAGCGCTGGACGAGACCTGGCGGCAGGTCAGCAATCGCTCACCGCGGCTTGCCCCTTACGTCAAGGAGGCCAAGCGGCGGGTGCTGGAGACGCTGCTCACCAGCGAATTCATCGTGCTGACGCGCCTGCTCGCGCGCATCGCCAACGGGCATTATTCGACCCGCGACTTCTCGGCCGACAGCCTGCGGCAGGCGCTCGAGCTCTACGTGCTGCATTTCCCGGTCTATCGCACCTATCTCACGACAAGCGCGCCAGCCGCGCACGATCGCAAGCTGATCGACGACACCATCGCACGTGCCCGTGCAGAGTGGTTCGCCGCCGACGAGGGCATTTTCGACTTCCTGCGCGACGCCCTGACCATGGACCTGCTCAAGCCCGGCCGGCCCCCGCACAGCGCCCCACGCGTGCGCCGCTTCGCGCTGAAGGTGCAGCAGTTCACCGGGCCGGTGATGGCGAAATCGCTGGAGGACACCGCGTTCTACCAATTCCACCGGCTGCTTGCGCTGAACGAGGTCGGCGGCGATCCCGCGAGCACCGGCCTTGCCATTCCCGCCTTCCACGAGGCCATGCGAGCGCGCGCCAGGGAGTGGCCGCAGGGGATGACGGCAACCGCCACCCACGACACCAAGCGCGGCGAGGACGCCCGCGCCAGGATCGCAGCACTCAGCGAAATCCCCGGCGAATGGACCAGCGCGGTGTCGCGCTGGAAAGTGCTGAACGCGCCGCACCTCGCGCTCCACGGCCATCTGCGTGCGCCGTCGGCGACGTTCGAATACATGCTCTACCAGACCCTGCTCGGCGCCTGGCCGCTTCAGAGCCCGGCGGATGCTGGTTTCGTCGAGCGCATCCAGGCCTACGCGCTGAAGGCCGCGCGCGAGGGCAAGGAAGAGACGAGCTGGCTCAATCCCCACGAGATCTACGAGACCGGACTACGAGACTTCGTCGCGAAGATCCTCGATCCTGCGCAATCGGGCGAATTCCTGGGAGCGCTGCAAACCCTGGCGCGCCGCCTCGCGCTGCTCGGCGCGTTGAACTCGCTGAGCCAGCTCACCCTCAAGGCAACGCTGCCGGGCGTCCCGGACTTCTACCAGGGCACCGAATTCTGGGATCTGTCGCTGGTCGATCCCGACAACCGCCGTCCGGTGGATTTTTCCGGGCGGGATACGGCGCTGGGTTCGCTGTCCGATCCCGACTTGAGCAGCCTGATCAAGACCTGGCCGGATGGCCAGCTCAAGCTGGCCTGGACGCGGCACCTTCTCAAGCTGCGCAACGAGCTCGCCGGCGTTTTTGCGCAGGGCGACTACCAGTCGCTGGAGGTGCGTGGCGCGCACGCCGATCATGTCATCGCTTTCGTCCGTCGCCGCGACCGCACTGCGGCGATCGTCGTGGTCGGGCGGCTGTTCGCGCCATTCACGCAAGGCGGCCGGGAATGGCCCGCACTCGAAGGTTTTGATGCCACCATCGACATCACCGGCTACACCGCGCCGGGACTTGCGGGCAACGAACTGCCGGTCGTGCAGGCTTTCCGTGATTTTCCTGCGGCCGTCATCGAGGCCCGCACAGCGGGCGCCATCAGGCCTGCGCGGCAGCGCGTGCGCGCCTGAAACTCACTTTCCCCCGTCCTTGGTCAGCAGCAACTGCCCGCGTTTGCGGATGGTCGCCTGCGCCATCTCGGCAAAGCGCTGCAACAGCCAGGGCAGCACGACTTGCACCTTGACGTGGTCGTCGGCGACGTCGACCTGGCCGGTGGCAATCTGCCCGAGCGCACGGATGCGAAAACTCATGCTGTCGCCGCTCCAGCGCTCCTCCTCGACCTGCATCACAGGAATGCTCGCCGCCGCGCGGCCAAGCCCGGCCTTGAGCCGGCGCACCGCTTCCTCGCGGCCGAGACGATGCGGAATTGAAACGACAAGCGGTGCTGACATGGCCTTGTCCTGCGCTGATTGAATCTCTCTTCATCATGCCGGCTCAAGCGGCAAAGGTTCCATGCAACTTGCACCTGTCGCCCCGTTTCACAACCGGAACTTTAAAACCTGCGGCAAGTTGCTCCCGCACGAGGACAGGTGCAAACGACCCTTTCAACAAAGGGCGGGAGGAGACTAGCATGTCTATCGGTACGATCATTCTGATCATTTTGGTCATCGCCCTGCTCGGCGGCTTCAGCGGCATCGGCGGCGGACCGTTCTACGGCACCGGCTATTACGGCGGCGGCGGCCTCGGACTCGTCATCGTCATTCTGCTGATCCTGCTGCTGCTGGGACGGATCTAGCCACTGACGTCGTAGGGTGGGCAAAGGCGCAATGCGCCGTGCCCACCTCTTCGTCGCGATGCAAAGAGATGGTGGGCACGCTTCGCTTTGCCCACCCTACTTCATCTTCCCCGCGAGCTTCTTCATCGCGGCCTTGATCGACGCGGCCGCATCGTCATAGCCCTCCCACGCTTTCGAACGCGCCAGCAGGCCCGGCACCGTCCGCACCGTATACCGCTTCGGATCGAGATCGCCCTTCACCTGCGCCCAGGTCACCGGCATCGACACGGTCGCGCCGTCGCGGGCGCGGGGCGATAGCGGCGCCACCGCCGTCGACAGGCGGTCATTGCGCAGATAGTCCAGAAAGATCTTTCCGTTGCGCAGCTTCTTGGACATGTTGAGCAGATAGCGCTCGGGATCGTCATCCGCCATCCACTGGCAGACACCTTGCGCGAACGCCTTGGCCTCCTTCCAGCTGACCTTGTCGCGCGCGCCGTGGAGCAGCGGCACCACCACGTGAATGCCCTTGCCGCCGGTGGTCTTGCAGAAGCTCTCCATGCCGACGTCAGTGAGGCGCTGCCGCATCTCCTTCGCCGCCTCGACGACATCCGCAAAATCGACGTCCGGCGCGGGGTCGAGATCGAATACCAGCCGTCCCGGCGTGTCATAGGCATCAGGCGCGCAATTCCAGGGATGCAGCTCGAGGCCACCGATCTGCGCGACTGCGGCAAGTCCCTCGACGCGATCGATCTGCAAATACGGCTTGCGATCGCCGGAAACCTTGGCGAGCTCGAGCAGGTTCGAGGTGCCCTGCATGGCATGGCGCTGGAAGAATGTCTCGCCGCCGATGCCGTCGGGAGCGCGCAGGATCGAGCAGGGGCGGCCTTTCAGGTGCGCGATCATCCAGCCGCCGACCGCCTCGAAATAGCGCGCCAGATCAAGCTTCGTAACGCCCTCGCCGTCGCCGCCATCCGGCCACAGCTCCTTGTCCGGCTTCGAGATCACAACGCCCATGACCTCGGCGGCGCCGGCATCTTTCTTCCTTGCGGGCTTCACCGGAGCGCGCTTTCCGGCAGAAGGCCTGGCGAGCTCGGTATCGGCGGGCGTTTCCGCCTCGACCTCCTCAGCCGGCTTGTCCTGCCGCAGCCCCTTGAAAGCGGCCTGACGAATGTTGCCGTCGGCGGTGAAGCCGGCGAACTCGATCTCGGCGACGAGTTCAGGCTTCAGCCAGTGCACGTCCCGCGTCTTCTTCGGCGCGTTCTTGCCGCCGAACGGGCTGTCGTTCGACGCCGCCTCCTTCAGGAGCGGCATGATGCGCTTGACCTTGTCGGCGCCGAAGCCGGTACCGACGATGCCGACATAGGCGAGATGATCGCCGCGATAGACGCCGGCCATCAGCGAGCGGAATTTTCCCGCCGTCGTCTTCCAGCCGCCGATCACGACCTCATGGCCGGCCCGGCATTTTGCCTTGGTCCAGCTCTCCGTCCGCCCCGATCGGTACGGCGCGTCCAGCTTCTTCGACACCACGCCTTCAAGCTCGAGCTTGCAGGCCGATTGCAGCACGGCGTCGCCGCCGCTCACGAAATGCTCGACATAGCGGATCTGGTTCGATTTCCGCTTGCGCTGCTCCAGCAGTTCCCCGAGCCGCGCCTTGCGCTCCCCGAGCGGAAGGCGACGATAGTCGCGGCCTTCGGCGAACAGGAGATCGAAGGCAAAGAAGATGAGGTCCTCGGTCTTGCCATCCGACAGCGCGGCCTGGAGCGAGGAAAAGTTCGGCGCGCCGTTGTGGTCGAGCGCGACGATCTCGCCGTCGATCATGGCCTCCGGCAGCGAGCTCGCCTCCTTCGCAATGGAGGCGAACTTGTCGGTCCAGTCGAGACCCTTGCGAGTCTTCAGCGTCGCCTTGCCGTCCTCGATGCGGAGCTGCACGCGGTAGCCGTCGAACTTGATCTCGTGGCACCAGCCGTCGCCGGCCGGCGGACGCTCGACCGGCGTGCAGAGCTGCGGCGCAACGAAATCCGGCATCTCCGAGACCGTTTTGGCATTTGTAGCGGTCGTGGCTCTCGTCCTTGGGGCCTTGCCGGCCTTCAACGCCGCGCGTGGCGCCGGCGCGACGGTGCGCCCCTTCGTCTCCTCGACGCGGTTGGACTGCCACACCGCATCGGCCTTGCTCTTGGCACCCTTCGCCAGCATGAACGGCCTTGGCGCGCGGCCCTTGCCTTCGGCGATCTGCGCCATTGCGCGGCCGGAGGCGACCGACTTGTCCTCGGCAAGGATGTCCTCGCCCTCGCTTGCATATTCGTCGCGATGCTTGATCAGCAGCCAGTTGGTGCGCTTGCCGCCCGTGCGATCATTGCGCATGCGGACCAGCACCCAGCTTCCGTGCAGCTTCTCGCCGTGCAGCGTGAACTTCAGGTCGCCTTTCTTGAAGCCACGCTCGGGGTCCTCGGCCTCCCAGGTGCCGCGGTCCCACAACATGACCGTGCCGCCGCCATATTGCCCTTCCGGAATCGTTCCTTCGAAATCGCCATAGTCGAGCGGATGGTCCTCGACCTCGACCGCCAGCCGCTTGTCGTGCGGATCGAGCGAGGGGCCCTTTGTCACCGCCCAGGACTTGAAGACACCATCGAACTCGAGCCGGAAATCGTAATGCAGCCGGGTGGCGTCATGCTTCTGGATCACGAAGCGGCGCTGTTTCGAGGAGGCTACCGGGGCCTCGCCGGAGGGTTCAGGCGTCTTCTCGAAGTCCCGCTTCTGTCGATAGGTGGAGAGTTTTCGCAGCACGACCGGTCCCGCATCTCTTTCGGCTTCAAGCCTATCACGGCAAAAGTCCCATCCGGAACCAAAACCCGACGCGCCGGTTGGAGTTCCAAAACGCCTTGAAAACGCTGGAGAATGGAATGGCCCCCCGCGCCTATTGGAAGGGAACGTTGAAGCTGTCGCTGGTCAGCTGCCCGGCGTGCTCTATCCCGCAACGACCGCCGCCGAGAAGACCCGGTTTCACATGATCAACCGCGAGACCGGCAATCGCCTCAAGCAGCAAATGGTCGATTCGGAAACCGGCGACGTCGTCGAGGATGGCGAGAAGGCCCGCGGCTACGAGCTGCGCAAGGGCAAATATGTCGAGGTGGAGAAGGAGGAGCTCGAGGCGGTCCAGATCGAGAGCAACCACACCATCGATATCGAGAGCTTCGTCCCCCGGGACGAGATCGACAGGCGCTACCTCAATCACCCCTACTACGTCGCCCCTGACGGCAAGGCCGCGCTCGACGCCTTCGCCGTGATCCGCGATGCGATGAAGGACAGGGAACGCGTGGCGCTCGCAAAAATCGTGCTCACCAACCGCGAGCACATCATCGCGATCGAGCCGCCCGGCAAGAGCCTGCTCGGCACCACGCTGCGCTACCCTTATGAGCTCCGCGACGAGGACCAGTTCTTCGACGACATCAAGAGCCCGAAGATCACCAAGGACATGGTCGAGCTCGCCGGTCACATCCTGCACACCAAGGCTGCGCATTTCGATCCGAGCAAGTTCAAGGACGAGTACGAGACCGCGCTGAAGGCGCTGGTGAAGCGGAAGGCGAGCGGCAAGACAATCGAGCTGCCGGAGCCGGAGGAGCGCAGCGAAGCAATTCAGAATCATTCCGCGGAGATAATCTGGATTGCTTCGCTACGCTCGCAATGACGATGCGGAAACAGGCTCGCGCCACAACCTCAGTCGTCATGCCCGGGCTTGTCCCGGGCATCCACGTTCTTCGTGCCCAGCGTCAAGGCGTGGATGGCCGGGTCAAGCCCGGCCATGACGAGTTTGCCCCAAGCAAGCCCTGCGCACCGCTGCTCGACGCGCGCTAATCCCCCGCCTTCAGCCGGTACCCGATCCCGGTCTCCGTCAGCACATATTGCGGACGTTCCGGATCGGCTTCGATCTTCTGGCGAAGCTGGCGGACATAGACGCGCAGATATTGCGCATCGGTCAGCTCGTCCCAGAGCTCCTTGAGCAGGAAGCGGTGGGTCAGCACCTTGCCGGCGTGCTGCACCAGCACGCGCAGGAGATCGTACTCCTTCGGCGACAGCTTGACCTCGCGCTCGCCGACCTTGACGATGCGGCGGACGAGATCGACGGAGAGGTCGCCGGTACGAAACACCGGGCGCTCGCCCTGCACCTGGAGCTGGTGCCGCAGCGCGGCGCGCAGGCGCGCCAGCAGCTCGTCCATGCCGAACGGCTTGGTCAGATAGTCGTCGGCGCCGAGATCGAGCGCCTGCACCTTGCCGGCCTCGTCGCCCCGGCTCGACAGCACCACGATCGGCACGGCTTCATTGCGAGCCCGGATGGTGCGGAGCAGCTCGTGCCCCTGGATGTCGGGCAGGCCGAGATCGAGGATGATCAGTGCAGGCTCTTCAGCGAGCTTTTCCAGCGCAATCTTGCCGTTTGACGCTTCCAGGATTTCATAGCCCTGCGTCGTCAGCCCCATCCGCAGCAATTTTCGGATCGGGGGTTCGTCGTCGATGACCAGAACCTTGATCGGGGCGGCACTCATGCGGCGGTATCCAATGCGTGGGTCTGTGCCGGAACGGGCAAACGGATGGTGAGGACCGCGCCACTCCGGTCGCTGCGGTTGGCGGCCGAGATCGTGCCATGCATTGCCTCGACGAAGCCACGGGAAATGGCGAGCCCGAGCCCGGTGCCGGGACGGACGTGATCGCCCTTCTGCACGCGATAGAACTTGTCGAACACGCTCTCGACCTCGTCCGGCGGAATACCGCTGCCCTCGTCGGCGATTTGGAGCACCACTTGATCTCGCTCGCGCTGGCTCTTGATGGAGATAGTCGTCTCTGCCGGCGAATACTTCGCGGCGTTGTCGAGGAGGTTGAACAGCACCTGCTCGAACAGCACGGCATCGAGCTGGAGCATCGGCAGATCGGCGGCCAGCACCAGCTCCACCTTGTGCGCGGTCAGGATCTTGGCCGCCCGCCGGAGCGCGCTGCCGACGATCTCGCCGAGATCGTGCAGCGCCGTGTTGGGCACGATGGCGCCGGATTCGAGTTTCGTCATGTCGAGCAGATTGGCGATGAAACGGTTGAGCCGCTCGGATTCGTCGATCACGGTGGCCAGCAGGTCGCGCTTCTCGGTGTCGGACAGCGCGCCGGCCAGATCGCGCATGGTGGAGGCCGCCCCCAACACGGAGGCGAGCGGCGTCTTCAGATCATGCGAGATCGACGTCAGCAGCGCCGAGCGCAGCCGCTCGGACTCGACGGTGCGCTTGACGCGGTCCATGTCCTCGACCAGCAGCACGCGCTCGATCGCGAGCGCGCCCTGGTCGACCAGCGCATCCAGCAGCCGGCGCTGGTCCGGCGTCAGCAGCGGCCCGGTGCGGTCGTTGTCGATGCCGATCACCCCGATCGGGCCGCGTCCGGTGCGCATCGGCAGGAACAGCCGTTTTGCACCCGGCAGCGTATCGGAGCCGCGGCCGGCCGGGCGATCATTGCTCCAGGCCCAGTTGGCGGCGGCAAGGTCGGCCTGATCGAGCTGGTCCTCCGGCGGATAGCCGGACTTCACCGTGAGCAGCCCGTCCTCCGGCAGCAGCAGCACCACGCGAACCTTCAGCATCAGCGCGGTCTGATAGGCGGTCGCCCACAAGACGTCGTCGAGCGTGGCGGTGCCGGCGAGCTTGCGGCTGAACGCATAAAGCTGCTCGGTGGTCCTGATGCGGCCGATCGCGGTGTCGGCCTGCGTGCGCACGCGCGCGGCGACATTGGAGACGATCATCGCCACCACCAAGAACAGCACGAAGGCGGCGACGTTGGTCGGATCGGTGATCGTGAAGGTGTAGATCGGCGGCAGGAAGAAGAAATTATAGGACAGCGACGCTGCGACGGTGGCAAGCAGCGACGGCCACAGGCCGTAGCGGACCGCGACCGCAACCACCGCCGTGAGCAGCACGAGGTCCACGTTCTCGATGCCGAACCGGGGCTGGATCAGCTCGGCGGCGCCGAGACCGATCAGCACGATGCCGAGCGCCTTCAGATACGGCAGCGGATTGAACGGCTCCGTCCGCGCCGCGGTCTGCACCGCGGTCTTGGGCGCCGCCTCGCCCGGCACATCGTCGCCGGCGATGACATGAACCGTGATATTGCCGGCACGGCGCACCAGGTCATGCACGACGGAGCCGCGCGTGATCTCGAACCAGCGCGAGCGCGTCGACTTGCCGATCACGATCTGGGTGACGTTGTTGCCTTGTGCGAAATTGACGACGTCGTCAGCGATGCGGCGGCCGACGGCGGGAATGGTCAAGGCTTCACCGCCCAGCGCCTCGGCGAGCCGCAGCGTATCGGCGAGCCGGTCGCGCTCCTCGTCGGAAAGCTGGAGGGAGCGCCGGGTCTCGATCGAGATCGCGGTGAACGGCGCGTGCAGCCGGTCGGCCAACCGCTTGGTGTAGCGCACGAGGCCAGCGGCGCGCGGGTCCTCGCTGACGCAGACGAGGATGCGCTCGCCCGCGGCCCAGGGGCCGGCGATGGCGTTGGCCTGCATGTGGGTGAGGAGCTGCTCGTCAACCCGCTCGGCCGTGCGGCGCAGCGCCAGTTCGCGCAGCGCGGTGAGATTGCCCGGCGAAAAGTAATGTTCCAGCGCCCGCTCGGCCTGCTTCGGGACGTAGACCTTGCCCTCCCTCAGCCGCTGGATCAGATCATCGGGCGTGAGGTCGATCAGCTCGATCGCATCGGCGCGGTCGAAGATCGAATCCGGCACCGTCTCGCGCACCCGGACATGGGTGATCTGGGCGACGACGTCGTTCAGGCTCTCGATGTGCTGGATGTTGACGGCGGTGTAGACGTCGATGCCGTGGGAGAGTAGCTCTTCGACGTCGAGATAGCGCTTGGGATGGCGGCTGCCGGCGGCGTTGGTGTGGGCGAGCTCGTCGACCAGCGCGATTTGCGGCCGGCGTGCGATCACGGCGTCGAGGTCCATCTCCTCGATCGTCTGGCCGCGGTAGTCGAGCCTCTTGCGCGGGACCACTTCGAGCCCCCGCACCAGCGCCTCGGTCTCGGCCCGGCCATGGGTCTCGACGAAGCCGACCACGACGTCGATGCCGGCCTTGCGCTTGGCTTGGGCACTCTGCAGCATCTCGTAGGTCTTGCCGACGCCGGGAGCGGCGCCGACGAAAATCTTCAGCTTGCCGCTCGCGCTTTCCTCCCGGCGCGCTGTTTCCAGCAGCGCCTCGGGGGACGGACGTTGTTCGGGATCGCGGCGCTCTCGGACCATCAGGGCGGCTTGCTCATCCGTTGCATTCTCCGCCAGTCACTTCCCTCTCCCCGCTTGCGGGGAGAGGGAGAAGAAGGCTTCGCAACAACTATAATCATCCTGATGCCGCGAGCCTAGACCGCTACTTCGCGGCAGAACGGTCGAGCGCGAGGTTCAACGCCGATACGTTAATGCGCGGTTCGCCAAGCAGGCCGAGCAGACGGCCCTGGACGCTGGAAGCCACAAGCTGCTTCACCGCGTCTTCCGGCATATTCCGGGCCTTGGCAACGCGCGGCACCTGGAATTGCGCGGCCTCCGGCGAGATATCCGGGTCGAGGCCGCTGGCCGAGGTGGTGACGAGGTCAACCGGCACGGCCGCGTTCGGATTCTCGCCCCTGAGCTTGTCCGCGTCCTCCTTGAGCCGGTCGGCCAGCGCCTTGCTGGTCGGGCCGAGGTTGGAGCCGCCCGAGTTGGCGGCGTTGTAGGGCGCAGACACCGTCTTGGTCGAATCATTCGGGTCCGGCGCCAGCGTCGCCGAGGGGCGGCCGTGGAAATACTTGTCGTCCTTGAACTCCTGCCCGATCAGGGCGGAGCCGACCACCTTGCCGTCCTTCTCGATCAGGCTGCCCTGCGCCTGCGCGGGGAAGATCGCGCCGGCAATGGCGGTCATGGCGAGCGGATAGGCCAGGCCCGTGATGGCGGTGAGCACCAGCAAGAGGACGATGGCGGGGCGGATTTCTCTGAGCATGTGTTTTCTCCTATTTCTCCGTCATTGCGAGCGAAGCGAAGTCACCCAACTGCCTCCGTCATTCCGGGTCGATGCAAGGCATCGAACCCGGAACCTCGAGATTCCGGGTTCGCCTCTACGAGGCGCCCCGGAATGACGGAGACTGACCTTCTGGATTGCTTCGTCGCTTCGCTCCTCGCAATGAAATGGTTAGGCCAGGTGCAAGGCGACGACGACGAGGTCGATCGCCTTGATGCCGATGAAGGGAATGACGATGCCGCCAAGACCGTAGATCAAGAGGTTGCGGCGGAGCAGTGCGCCGGCCCCGACCGCGCGATAGGCGACGCCCTTCAGCGCGAGCGGGATCAGCGCGATGATAATAAGCGCGTTGAAGATGATCGCAGACAGGATGGCGCTCTGCGGGCTCGACAGGTTCATGACGTTGAGCACGTTGAGCTGCGGGTAGAACGCCAGGAACATCGCCGGGATGATCGCGAAGTATTTTGCGACGTCGTTGGCGATCGAGAAGGTCGTCAACGCGCCGCGCGTCATCAGGAGCTGCTTGCCGATCTCGACCACCTCGATCAGCTTGGTCGGGTTGGAGTCGAGGTCGACCATGTTGCCGGCCTCGCGGGCCGCCTGGGTGCCGGTGTTCATGGCGACGCCGACGTCGGCCTGCGCAAGCGCCGGCGCGTCATTGGTGCCGTCGCCGCACATGGCGACCAGCTTGCCCTTGGCCTGCTCGTCACGGATCAGCTTGAGCTTGTCCTCGGGGGTTGCCTGCGCCAGGAAGTCGTCGACGCCGGCCTCCGCCGCGATCGCCGCCGCCGTCATCGGATTGTCGCCGGTGATCATGATGGTGCGGATGCCCATGCGGCGCAGCTCGGCAAAGCGTTCGCGGATGCCGCCCTTGACGATGTCCTTGAGCTGGATGACGCCGAGCAGCTTGCCGTCCCTGGCAACCGCAAGCGGCGTACCGCCCGCCTTGGCAATGTCATCCGCAATGGCCTGGACCTCGCGTCCGAGATCCGACAGCGCCGCCGGCTGGATGGCCCGGGCGGTATTGCCGGAAGCAACCACCAGCGGCGCACCGCCGCCGACATAGTTGAGCATGGCATCGACCGCACCCTTGCGCACCGACGAGCCGCCGGCATCGACGCCGCTCATGCGGGTCTGCGCCGTGAACGGGATGAAGGTCGCGCCGAGCTCGGCCATGTCGCGGCCGCGAATGCCGTATTTCTCCTTCGCCAGCACGACGATGGAACGGCCTTCCGGGGTCTCGTCGGCGAGCGAGGCGAGCTGGGCGGCGTCCGCCAGCTCCTGCTCGGTGACACCGCGAACGGGACGGAACGCGGTCGCCTGCCGGTTGCCGAGCGTGATCGTGCCGGTCTTGTCGAGCAGCAACGTGTCGACGTCGCCGGCGGCTTCGACCGCGCGGCCCGACATCGCCAGCACGTTGAAGCGCACCAGGCGGTCCATGCCGGCGATACCGATCGCCGACAAGAGCGCGCCGATGGTGGTCGGGATCAGCGTCACGAACAGCGCGACCAGCACGATCACCGAGATCGAGCCGCCGGCATAGGCCGCGTAGCTCGGAATGGTGACGGTGGCGAACACGAAGATGATGGTGAGGCCGGCGAGCAGGATGTTGAGCGCGATCTCGTTCGGCGTCTTCTGCCGCTCGGCGCCCTCGACCAGCTTGATCATGCGATCGATGAAGGTCGAGCCTTGCGCCGCGGTGATGCGCACGCGGATCCAGTCGGACAGCACCTGCGTGCCGCCGGTGACCGCCGAGCGGTCGCCGCCGGACTCACGGATCACCGGCGCGGACTCGCCGGTGATGGCGGCCTCGTTGACGGAGGCGACGCCCTCGATCACCTCGCCGTCGGAGGGGATGGTGTCCCCGGCTTCGACCAGCACGATGTCGCCGACCTTGAGGCTGGTGCCCGGGACCAGCTTGAAGGCCTGGCCGGCGTCGGTCAGGAGCTTGGCCTGGCTCTCGGTGCGGGTTTTGCGCAGCGACTCGGCCTGCGCCTTGCCGCGGCCTTCGGCGACGGCTTCGGCGAAGTTCGCAAACAGCACGGTGAACCAGAGCCAGAGGATGATCTGGAAGGTGAAGCCGAGATTCGCGCCACCCGTGACAAGGTCGCGCAGGAAGATCACGGTGGTGAGCGCGGCCACGATCTCGACCACGAACATCACGGGGTTCTTCACCATCAGCCGCGGGTCGAGCTTGGTGAAGGAGGCGCGGATCGCCGGTATCACGATTCTGGGATCGAGCATTGCCGACATCGAGGCACGTTTTTGCAGTTTCATCGTATCCATGGAGGTCACTCCAAACCAATCAGAAGATTGTCGATCAGAAGACTTGGCCGGCGTTCATCGCGAGATGCTCGACGATCGGACCGAGCGCGAGCGCCGGGAAGAAGGTCAGGCCGCCGATGATCAGGATCACACCGACGACGAGGCCGACGAACAGCCCGCCCGTGGTCGGGAACGTGCCCGCCGACGGCGGGATCGATTTCTTGGCGGCGAGCGAGCCCGCGATCGCCATCGCCGGAACGATCATGAAGAAGCGGCCGACGAACATCGCGCTTGCGAGCGTCAAGTTGTAGAAGAAGGTATTGCCGGTCAGACCCGCGAAAGCGGACCCGTTGTTGCCGGTCGCCGAGGTGAAGGCGTAGAGCACCTCGGTGAAGCCGTGCGGCCCGGCATTCGCCATCGAGGCGACCGCCGCCGGATAGACCACGCCGACCGCGGTCCAGCCGAGATACATCAGCGGCAGCACCAGGATCGCGAGCATCGCCATCTTGACCTCGCGCGCCTCGATCTTCTTGCCGACATATTCGGGCGTGCGGCCGACCATCAGGCCCGCCACGAAGATCGCGAGCACGACGAACAGCAGCATGCCGTAGAGGCCGGCACCGACGCCGCCGACGATGATCTCGCCGAGCTGCATGTTGATCAGCGGGATCATGCCGCCAAGCGCGGTGAAACTGTCATGCATGGCATTGACCGCGCCGCAAGAGGCGGCCGTCGTGATCACCGCGAACAGCGAGGACGCGACGATGCCGAAGCGAACCTCCTTGCCCTCCATGTTGCCGCCGGTCAGGCCCAGCGCATGCATGATCGAGGTGCCGCTGGCCTCCGCCCAGTAGGTGACCGCGACACCGGCGACGAACAGCACGCCCATCACGGCCAGGATCGCCCAGCCCTGGCGCTGGTTGCCGACCATGCGGCCGAACACGTTGGTCAGCGCGGCACCGAGCGCGAAGATCGACAGCATCTGCACGAAGTTCGACAGCGCGGTCGGGTTCTCGAACGGATGCGCGGCGTTGGCATTGAAGAAGCCGCCGCCATTGGTGCCGAGCATCTTGATCGCGACCTGCGAGGCGACCGGGCCGACCGCGATGGTCTGCCTGGCGCCCTCGAGCGTGGTGGCCTCGACGTAGTCGCCGAGCGTCTGCGGAATGCCCTGCCAGACCAGGAACAACGTGTAGACGATGCAGATCGGCAGCAGCACGTAGAGCGTACAGCGCGTCACGTCGACCCAGAAATTGCCGACCGTGCGCGTCGAGGCGCGCGAGAAGCCGCGGATCAGCGCCACCGCGAGCGCGATGCCGGTGGCCGCCGACAGGAAGTTCTGGTGCGTCAGGCCGAGCATCTGCACGAGATAGGACAGCGTGCTCTCGCCGCCGTAGTTCTGCCAGTTGGTATTGGTGATGAAGGAGATCGCCGTGTTGAAGGAGAGATCCTCGGCGACCGCCGCCTGCCCGGCCGGATTGAACGGCAGCACGGCCTGGAGCCGCATCACGCCGTAGATGATCAGGAAGCCGCCGACATGGAACAGCAGCATGGCGACCGTGTAGGTCAGCCAGTGCTGCTCGCGTTTCTCGTCGACGCCGGAGAACCAGTAGATGCCGGCCTCGATGGGACGCAGCACCGGCGACAGAAACGTCCGTTCGCCGTTGAACACGCGCGTCATGTACCAGCCGAGCGGCTTGGTCAGCGCGACGATGATCACGCAGAAAAGAATGATCTGGAGGCAACCGATCACAGTCATGGCATTAACCCTTCAGGCTTTGTGTCCGGCGCAAGAGCGGCAGGAGCAGCGCAAGCAGGCCCGCGACGAGCGCGGCGTCGGCCAGCAGCAATTCGACAAGCAGCAGCACGGGTCAGAACCGCTCGGGCCGCAGCAGCGCGTAGGTGAGATACATCAGCAGGCCGAACGAGACGGCACCGGCAAGCGCATAATCGAAGATCATGGTGTGCTCCGTCACAGCCGTTCGCAGGCGTAGGTGTAGCCGATCGCAAGCGCGAAGAAGCCGAAGCCCAACGCCAGCATCAGAATGTCCATCATGGGAATTCTCCTCGTTGCGCCCTTGTGTCCGGCGCAACCGCTTCTCGGACCTCCGGCGGGCGCGGGCGGGGAAACACAACGGATTTCCGCGGCACCAGCCGGAACTTTTGACCGTGCTGAAGTGCCAGCACGGGCATAGGTTTTCGAGATGAGGGCTATGGCGACGTTATAGGAATCTCATAAAGGGCGAGGAGATTCCGATGACGCGACGCGCGCCAAGCGATTTTCGCCGTCGTCCCGGACAAGCGCGCCCAAAGCGCGCGCAGATCCGGGACACATAACCACAGGGAGGAGCTGTCGCGCGGGCAAGTGACCACGGATCTTCGCCAAACCTCTCCCTGTGGTTATGGGTCCCGGCCTTCGCCGGGACGACGGCGGAGGGTGCGTCACGCATTGCGTCCTCGCCCTCCCCGCACACTTATGAAATCCTTATATCTCCCGCCCCATCCTCATCTCGTTTTCAAATGCCGCTTTGGCCATCTTGGAGACGCCGGCCGACTGACCGACGCCAACTCCAGGAGGCCTGACATGACCGCCGCTCTCCGTCGCCTCGACCCACCTTCCCTCAGCCAGCGGCTTCGCGCGGCACCGGCGATGACACGGCCGCTGATGCGCGACGTCATCGATCACGCCTGCCGGCGCATCCCCTCCCTCGGCCAGAACGAACGCACCGCACGCGTCACGCGCCTGATCGACGCCGAGGCCTGGGCCGATGCGGCGCTGGCGCTGATCGAGCTCGAGCTGCCGCTATGGCAGGTCCGCCGCATCGCCTATGACGAGGGCGAGTGGCATTGTGCGCTCTCGCGCGAGCGCGAGCTGCCGGACTGGCTGGACGCTGCGGTCGAGGCACGCCACGCCGACCTTGCGCTCGCCTTGCTGTCGGCCTTCGTCGAGGTCCGGGCCTTGGCCACGGACGTGTCGCGGCCGAGCGTTCCCTCGGTTCGTCCCGTGCAGGACCCGCTTTACGAGCCGGTCGCCTGCGAGAATTTCGGCTAGAGCAGCCTGACGGGTTCAACCTTGTCGCAAGCTCCGGACATGCCGCATATCCTGAGCCCGGCGCGCGTGATTGCACGCTTCGCCGTCCGCGTCGTGCTGCTCGCCGCCTTTGCCGCATTCGGCAGCGTCGGTTTCGGCCGAAGCCTTGCCGCCCTCCTCGGGATGTCGATCATCCTGTGCGCGCTCGCCGGCCTCGTCAGGCGCGAAGCGCTGTTCGGCCCTGCCCTCAATCATTGGGACGAAGCTGTTGCCTTCGGTGTGCTGTTCGCGCTGGTCCACATTGCCAATGATGTGGCCTGAGCGGTCGGCTTTATGACCTTCCTATGAGATCGCCGCGCCCCCGCCCTCGAAATCATATTCGCGAGACAGGATATTGAGCCCGCAGGCAGGGACATGCATCCCGCGCCGGCGTCGTTCAGAAGGAATACACCCGTGAGACTCGTCGAACCTCCCTCGTGCAGCTCCACCTCAACCATCGTCCTCATCGGCCGCAACCACCGGGGACAATGGGTCGTGCAGGAGCAGAACGGCCTCTATGGCGGCCTGTTCGTCAGCCGTGCCCAGGCCGTCAAATATGCGCTGTTCGAGAACGGACAGCATCCGGAGACCATCGTCGAGCTGCCGCGCGAGATCGAGCTCGACATGGGCAAGAGCCCCAAGGCCAACATCGCGCAGCGCGCCGCCTGAGCCGGCGCCATCAGGCGAAGCACCATGTTCATACCTCCCTCAGCCTGGTTCACCGGCTTCATTCCGGACCTGCCGACACCGTTCGACGCGGCTGACGCCATCGATCTCAAGGCGTTCGCCGCGCTCTGCGAGCGCCAGATCGCGGCGGGTGTCCCGGCGATCGTTGTCTGCGAGACGGCGGGTGAGGCTCCGACGCTCTCGCCGGCCGAGCAGGAGCTCGTCATCCGCGCCGCGGTCGATGTCGCCCGCGGCCGCGTCCGGATCATCGCCGGCGCGCTGTCGAATTCCACCAGCCAGGTCATCGAACTTGCGCGGCGTGCAGAAGCGGCCGGCGCCGATGCCGTCATGGCGGTGGTGCCGGCCTACAACAAGCCGATGCAGGAGGGGATGCTCGCGCATTTCCGTGCGATCGCCGGCGGGATGGGCCTGCCCGTGATCCTGCACGATATTCCCTCCCGCACGCTGCGTCCGCTTGCCGATGAGACGCTGGTGCGTCTCGTCGAATCCCGCCAATTCGTCGGCCTGCGCGATGGAAGCTGCGACATCACCCGCCCGATGCGCCTGAGCCGGCTGCTCCCGGCCGGCTTTCGCCTGCTCTCCGGCGACGACGTCACCGCCTTCGGCTACATCGCGAGCGGCGGCGACGGCGCGATCTCCGAGATCGCCAACATCGCTCCGGATCTCTGCCGCACGATCTTCTCTCAGGTCAGGCAAGGCCGCCTGCAATCCGCACGCTACCTGCACAAGCGCCTGATCCCGCTCATCACCTGTCTGTCCAAGGACAGCCCGGCGGCGCTCAAGAATGCCCTGAGCGTGCTGGGTCTGATGTCGTCGGCCACAAGATTGCCGGTCGTGCCGCTGGATGCCGCGGCGCAGCGGGAGATGGTGCGAGCCTTCGCCGCGATCGCCGACGAGGAGCTGATCGACGGCGTCGGCGCCTAACGCCTCGCGCAGCGTTGCGGATATCGCATGCCACCATCAGCCGGCGACCATCACAGGCTGCTCTACGCCTGGCAGCTCGCAGTCCTGCGCTTTGCGGTGACACTGAGTGATTCCGACAGGCTCAATGTCGCGGCTCCCGCAACCGAGCTCGATCGTCTCGGCGGCCGTCGCAGCGGCGAGGACTCGCTGCACTTCTTCCGGCGAACCACCTCCAGGCTCTGCGCGGCCATCTGCGGCCAGCAACAAGACGCCGAGGCGACTTTGAACTGCTTCCGCAAGCAGATCGACCAACCGCGGCTGCGGCTCGCTTTTGCGGCTGCCGTCGGGCTCGCGCGTTCGAAGCCTGCCCGGTCCAAACCTCAACCGAAACGCAGCCTTGGCCTCTTCAGAGGACTGCCGGCACGACCGGCGTCTTTATGACATTCCTATGCGACGGCCTCGACGCTCATCTCGAAATCCTACCCAGCGGCGGCCATCATGGAAGCCAGATTGGAGCGGCCGCAGCGCCGCACCACAGACAAGGACTTCCAGGATGTCGATGCTGACACATAGCTTTGACCGGCCCTTTGATGGAGCCGAACGACTGCGGATCGCGAAGGCGCGCAAGACCCAGCTCAAGCGCATGGCGCTCCGTGCACTGGCCGTGCTCTCGATGGGCAGCGTGCTCACTGCGCTCATCGCACTGAGGACGGCAATCCATGTCTGGCATCTCCACGCCTGACCGGCGGAGCGGGCATCATGACTTTGCAGATGTGTGAGGAGGCCGCCATGGCCGCAATCGCCCTTCAAGCCGTCCATCGCCGACCGACATCGGCGGCCGGAAACGATTCTGCCACGGCGCTCAGGCCGCTCGATCCGGACGTCGTCAGCGCCTCGATTCCGGCTTTCTTCATCGGTCGCAACAAGGCCGGGCTCTGGGTCGCGCGCGAGGCACGCGGACGCGTCGGCGGCGTGTTCCTGTTCAAGAGCTCGGCGGTGGATTTCGCCGCCCGTCAGAGCGCGCCGGCGCGGTGCGCGCTGGTGTTTCCTGCCGAGACCTTCGAGCTCGACATCGAGAACCGCGGCAATCCCCTGATCGTGCTGGCGGGGGGAGCGAGGCAGCTTCTTGCGCGCGTGGCCACGAGGCGGCGGACATGATCGAGCTCAAGATCGCGATCCTGGTTGCGTTGATGGATGCATTGCTGCTCGGCATGCGCATCGGCGCCGCGCCCGCCCCGGACAAGTAGCGTGCAGCTCCTCAAGGGAAATCTCGAGCACGCGGTCACCACGACGATCCTGACCATGACGCTGAGCCTGGTGTGGGGCGCGATCCTGACGATCGTGATCACGCTCGTCGCGCGCGGGCTCGGCGTTTAGCCCTCACCTCGCCGCTTCCGCCTCGATCAAGCGTGCCAGTTCCACCGCCGTGACCTCGTGGTTGCGCCTGAGGCCATCGACGCCATGCGGACGGCGATCGAGCGCGAATTGACCATGGCTGCCTACCAGGCAAGCAGCCGTGCCCGCCAGGAGGTCGCGGTGCCGGCTTGAGGCCGCGTATCCTGCGGAAAATATCCGGCCGATCTGGCGCAATTTCACGGAACCGTGTAGAGCGGTTTCATGAGCACAAGCAGCGTCAACGTCGTCGCCCACCCTCTGGTCCAGCACAAGCTCTCCCTGATGCGGGAGAAGGACCGCTCGACCAAGAGCTTTCGCGAGATCCTGAACGAGATCGGGATGCTGCTCGGCTATGAGGTGACGCGCGACCTGCCGCTGGAGCTGGTCGAGATCGAGACGCCGATCGCATCGATGCGGGCGCCGAAGATCGCCGGCAAGAAGCTCACGCTGGCGCCGATCCTGCGCGCCGGCGTCGGCTTCCTCGACGGCATGCTGGCGCTGATGCCCTCGGCGCGCATCGCCCATATCGGGCTCTACCGCGACCCCGAAACATTGCAGGCCGTGGAATATTACTTCAAGGCGCCGCAGGACCTGTCCGACCGCACCGTGATCCTGATGGACCCGATGCTGGCGACCGGCAACTCGGCCTGCGCCGGCGCGTCCCTGCTCAAGAACCGCGGCGCCCGCGACATTCGCTTCGTCTGCCTCCTGGCCGCGCCCGAGGGCATCGCGCAGTTCCAGAGCGAACATCCCGACGTACCGATCTGGACCGCTGCAATCGACGAGCGCCTCAACGACCACGGCTACATCGTGCCGGGCCTGGGCGATGCCGGTGACCGAATGTTCGGCACCAAGTAGACAGTTTTGCGCGATCGGGTTACTCCGGGGCGCATGAGCCCCAACGAATTTTCCCTGCAATCGCTGACCCGGATCGAGACCTTCGCCGATCCCGCCTTCGTATTCGACGGCACGCCGGTCTCGCGCGCGGAATTCTCGGAGAAGATCGAGCAGACCGCAGCCTGGCTTGCGGCCCAGGGTATAAGCAAGGGCGATGTCGTCGCGGTCTGGCTGGTCAACCGGATCGAATGGGTCGTGCTGCTGTTTGCCGCCGCCCGCCTCGGCGCGATCGTCGCCGCCGTCAATACGCGCTACCGCAGCGCGGAGGTCGCCCATCTGCTCCGCGTGTCCGGCGCCAGGCTGATGGTGGTCGAGGCCGCGTTCCGCTCGATCGACTTTAGCGCCATCCTCGCCGATATCGCCAAGGACGAGGTGCCCGCGCTGCGACAGCTTGCGGTGGTCGGCGCGGACGCGATCCCGGCGCACTGGCCCTGTGTGCGGTTCGATGCGTTCGACAAGTCCTATCCGCCGGCCCCGCCCGCCCAGGATGATTTCGATCTGCCCGTGCTGCTCTACACCACGTCAGGCACGACCAAAGGGCCAAAGCTGGTCGCGCACTCGCAGCGAACGCTGGCCGCGCACGCCGCCTCCGTCGCCACGGCGCTCAAGCTCTCGCCGCAACGTCATGCGCTGCTGGCCATGCTGCCGTTCTGCGGCACCTTCGGCATGTCGAGCCTGCTCGGCTTCATCGCAGCGGGCGCGACCATCCATGTGCTCGACGCTTTCGAAGCCGCGCCGGCGCTGAATATCCTCGGCGGCCATGACATCACGCACGCCTTCGGCTCCGACGAGATGTTCCGCCGCATCCTCGCCCTCACCGACCTGGCCCGTCCCTTCCCCCGTGCCGAGGTGTTCGGCTTCGCCGCGTTCCAGCCCGGCTGGCGCGAGCTTGCCGCGGAGGCCGAAGCGCGCGGCATGCCGCTGCACGGCCTCTACGGTTCGAGCGAGGTGCAGGCCCTGTTCTCGATCGCCCGCGCCAGTGACGCCTTCACCGACCGGATCGAGGGCGGCGGCTGGCCGATGTCGCCGGCAGCCAAGGTCCGCGTGCGCGACACCGAGACCGGCGAACTCGCGGCCCCCGGCATCTCCGGCGAGATCGAGATCAGTGCGCCGTCACGCTTCCTCGGCTACTTCAACAATCCCGACGCGACGCGCGATGCGATCACCGCGGACGGCTTTTTCCGCACCGGCGATATCGGCCGGCTGCGCGGCGACGGCTCCTTCGTCTACGAGACCCGCGCGGGCGACGCCATGCGGCTCGGCGGCTTCCTTGTCGCGCCCGGCGAGATCGAGGACGAGCTCAAGTCGTGCACAGGTGTTGCCGATGCCCAGGTCGTCGCGGTCGATCTGAAGGGAAACGCCCGCTGCGTCGCCTTCGTGATCCCGGCAGGAGAGCCGCCGCAGCAGGAAGCGCTGATCGCGCGCCTGCGCGAGCGGCTTGCCGGCTACAAGGTCCCGGCGCGGATCTATGTCGTGGAGGCCTTCCCCGTCACCGACAGCGCCAACGGGGTCAAGATCCAGCGCGCCCGGCTTCGTGCCATCGCAATGGAACGCATCGCGGCCGAATGAGCCGACCCTATTTCAGATAGCTCGCAAGATTCATGCTGAGGATCTTGCCGAGCGCCGAATAGGACGCGGTAAGTTGCGACTCGTAGGTCGAGAGCTCCGCCGTAATGGCGGCGACGTCGACGCTGGTGAGGTCGCTCGACAGTGTCTCGGCATAGCTCTTGTAGTCGCTCTGGCGGGCGCTCGCCGTCTCGATCGAGGACGCTGCGCTGGAAAGCTTCGCCTGCACGGCCGCCGTGTCGTCGAGCGCCGTGCTGGCAAGATCGAGCGCGCTGGAGATGTCCGCGGACGACAGCGAGGTGCTGTTGGCCACGAATTTCAGCACACGCATCACCTCCTCGAACGCCGAATTGTCGGCGGTGACACCATAGGAGACGGTTTCACCGGCGCCGACGCGGACCGAGGCGATCTCGTCATCGCCCCCGTAGTAGCTGGTGTCCGCCGTGGTGAGGGACCCCGTCCCCGACGAAAAGCTCGTGAGATCGACCGGCGCCGTGTCCGTCTTGCCGCCGGCAAAGACATATTGGCCGTCATACTGCGTGTTCATGATCGACCCCATCTCCTCCAGCATCTGCTGGGCGGAGGTGATCACCGAGTTCGTCTCGGTCGAGCTTCCGGTCGAGGCGGCGCTGAGCTGGGAACGAAGTTGAGTGATGATGTCGGTCATCGAACCGACCGCCGAATACATCACCTGCACCTTGCTGTCGGCGAGCGTTGCGGCATCGATATAGGATTGCGCCCGCGTCACCGAGACCTGGAGGTTGACGACGTGCTGGGCGTCCGAGCCGTAGCCGCCGAGGTCGCTCGAGATGATGCCCGACGATTCCTGGACCTGTTTCTCGGCCATGACCGCCTGCACGCGCAGCGCGTCGGAGATCATCTTGCTCGACTGCGCGAAGGTCGCGACCCGCATCGCCACCATGCCCTATTGCCCTCCTAGGTCGACTGCACGGCGGAGAGCAGCGCCGAATACATCGAGTTGATGGCCTGGATCAGCGCGGAAGCTGCCGAATATTTGTTCTGGAGCGTGCTGAGCTTCGCCGATTCCTCGTCCAGGTTGACGCCAGACTGCGACGACAGCGAGTTCGCATAGGTCGACTGCGCGGTCTCCTTGGCGGTGTAGTTGGTGGAGGCCTGCGACGACTTGCTCGCGACATCGGACACGATGGCCGAGGCGTAATCGGCGAAGGAGCCGGTGGTGGCGGCGAGCCCGCCGGTGGAGGAAAATGTCCGGGACTCCGTCAAGGCATCGTAGAAAGCATTGACGACGGTGGCGGACCCCGACGACAACACCGTGCTGCCGACCGTCAGGCTCGACGAGGAGTCGAGTGTCGCGAGCTGAAGCTCATTGGTTCCGGACAATATCTTGCTGTTGACCGCGATATCCGACGCGCTCGTCCCCGTCACCAGATCGTTGAGACCGAAATACTCCGAAAACCCTTCCCCGGAGCTTCCCACCGAGCTCGTCATCTCGTTGATGGCGACGCCGTTGCCGGAGCCGGTCGCCGTGATCGAGAGATGGCCGTCCGAATCGACCGACGCGGAGAGTCCGGAGATGCCGTTGATCGCGGTGACGAGATCGCCCACCGTGGAATAGGACGAGAGGTCGAGATCACCGTAGGAGACCAGATTGCCACTCTGGTCGGTGGCGGCGATGCGCACCGTGCCGGTGGCGGAGAGCGCCGTGCTGCTGGTGACGCCAGTCGTGCCGGTCAGGCTCGTCGGCGCCGGCACCGAAGAGGCGCTGTTGGAGACGCTGTTCATCGCCGAGGCGAGCTGCTGTGCGAGCTGGTCGAGCTGGGACTGCGCCGCCGGCAGGGTCTTGTCGCGAAGCGTGACGAGCGCGCCGATGTCGCCGCCGGTAATCTGGGAGGTGATATCGACGCCGTTCACCGTGATCGCGCTGAAGCCGCTCGACAACGAGCCGGCGGTGTAGGTCGTCGACGCCGTCACGTTGGCCGCGGCGGTATAGCTGATCGTGTGCGCGGAACTGTCGACCAGCGCCTGGCCGGACGTGGTATAGATCTGGAGATCGCCGTTCGACGCCGTGAAATAGCTGATGTTCATCTTGGAGGCGACGTCCTGGAGCGCGGTGTTGCGCTGGTCCTCCAGATCCGCGGTCGATTGGCCGGCCGCCGCCGTCTGCTTGATCGCAGCGTTGAGATCCGCGATCTGCTCCAGATCCGCATTCACGTCGTCGATCGAGGACGAGATGTCCTGGTCGGCGTCGCTGCGGAGCTTCTGGATTCCGCTCGATGTCTCCCGCAACTGGCTCGCGACGTCGTCGAGCGCGCTGACGACGTTGGATTGCAGCGAGGCGCTGCTCTGCGTGCTCGCCAGCGACGAAAGCGCCGATTCCAGCGAGGCAATGCTGTTCGCGAGCGAGGTTCCCGTGGAGCTGCCATCGCTGCTGCTGGTCGTGCCGTAGAGCTTTTCAAGCGAGGTCAGATAGGTGTTGGTCGTATCGGCCGATCCGAGGTCGGAGGTCGCCCCGACCAGCGACTTCAACAGCAGCTTGTCGACCGTCGAGGTGATGCCGGTCACGGTGACGCCGGTGCCGACACCGTTGGTGACGCTGCTCGACTGGTTCGCGGTCTTCGCGGTATAGCCCGTCGTGTCGGCGTTCGAGATGTTCGACGACGTCACGCTGATCTGCACCGACGTGGCCGACAACCCGCTGAAGGCGATCGATCGTGCGATATTGAGTGACACGGCGGGACCCTCGAATCGTCAGGCGCTGCGGCTGGTGCCGCTGGAGACGGAGCGCGCGGCGACCCGGCCGGAGGCGCCATAGGGCGACACCGCCGCGATCTGCTCGCGGATCGCCTGCATGACGGCCTCGATCCGGCGATTGCTGGCTTCGATCGCCGCGCGCAGGCGCACCAGATTCTCGTCCATCGCCGCGCGCAGCTTCAGGATCCGCTCCATGAGCTGCTCGCGCAGGATCCGGTCCGGTACGTTCAGGCTGGTCGTGCCCGCCGCGCACTCGGCAACGGTCCGTTCGAACATCTCCGCCAGGCGGTTCTTCTCGTCGACCTGCTTCAGGCGCGAGGCCGGCAGGCCCTTGGCGAGTTCCGCATTCTCCTCGGCGACCAGCGCGGTCAGCGTGTCGATCAGCGCGATCAGCGACTTGATCCGCGTGTCGCCATTTGCGGCGCTCGTCCTCGTGGCTATGGCTACAGTCATGGTCATCGCCTTCTTCTAGTTATTCCGTTTGCCGCGGCTCGCCTGCGCGTTGCGCAGGTAAGTGGCGATCGCAGTCGTCCTGACGGTTGCCTGCCTCATTTCGCCCTCGACCTCCGCGCATTCCCGCAACAGGCCGAGGCGGGCCGTCTCGACGTCGTCGATCAGTGCGAGCAATTGCTTGCGGTCGCGGCCCTTGACGGTCGCGGCCCGCGCCACCAGCCGTCGCAGCCGACGCAGCAGCGCCTCTCCGACAGCCTCGGACCCCTCACCGCGCACCACTCACCTCATCGCCGAGATCAGGGTGTCGTACATCTTGTTGACGGTCGAGATGACCTGGGACGCCGCCGAATAGGCCTGTTGCGCCGAGATCATGCTCGAGAACTGGCTGGAAGTGTCGGTGGTCGAAGATTCCAGCTCGCTGCCGTAGATCGTGCCCGCGCCGTTCTCGCCGGAGGCCTGCAGCGCGGCGTTGCCCGACGTCACGGTCGCCGAATAGATCCCGTCGCTGGAGGCGGCGAGCCCGTTGGGATCGGCGAAGGTCGCCACCGCGATCTTGTAGATCGCGATGGTCTGACCGTTGGAATAGGTCGCATCGACCACGCCGTCGTCGCCGATCGAGATGCTGGACAGCTTGCCGTAGGACAAACCATCCGAGTCGATGCTGGTGACGTTGACCGACGGCGTGGTCTCGCCGGACGCGTATTGCGTCAGGCCGTCGGTCTTGCCGGCGGTGCCGAGATCCATGGTGATGGTGCTGTCGGCTGCGCCGTCGGTCCAGCCGGTGATCGAGACGGTCGCCGGGTCAGGACTGGTGCTGGCCAGCGAGCCGTCGCTGTTGAAGGTGATGTCGATCGTGCCTGAAGCCGTACCGGTCGCGGTCGTCGTGTCCGAGGCCGAGGTCGGGTTGGCGAAGCTCGCGCTCCAGGTGTTGGTGCCGGTCTTGGACCAGGTGATCTGCATCGAATTCGCGGCGCCAAGCGAATCGTAGACCGTCATCGAGCTGGTATAGGTGTCGCCGGTCGCGGCGTCCGACGGCAGATTGGCCGCGATCGTGGTCTTGGTGGTGGCGCTGCCGCTGGTCGAGGCGACCTGGGTGTTGATGGGCTCGAGATTGCTCGCCGATTCGTTGCCGACGACATTGCCGTCCGCGTCGGTGCGCCAGCCCTCGAGATAATAGCCGTTGTTCTGGAGATAGCCGGCATTGTCGGTGGTGAAGGCCCCGTTGCGGGTGTAGGCGGTGGTGCCGCCCGACTTGGCGTCGGTCACAACGAAGAAGCCTGAGCCCTGGATCGCGACGTCGGTGGCGTTGGAGGTCGCAGCCAGCAGGCCCTGCTGGGTGATGTTGGCGCGGCCCGAGATGGTGACGCCGCCCGAGGCGTAAGAGGTCGTGTTGCTCGACGCCGTCACCAGCGCGTCGAACATCCCGGACGTCGTCTTGTAGGCGGTCGTGTCGGAATTGGCGATGTTGTCGCTGATCATCGACAGGGACTGGCTCTGCGCACTGAGCGCCGAGATCGCCGAGGATAATGCACCGCTGAGACTCATGATGAAACTCCGGAAGAAATCAGGATGTGACGCCGATGATGTTGGCGGCGCTGACGGAAATGCCGTTCACGGTAAGCGAGGGTGTCGAGGTCGAGGTGTCGATGCCGGTCACCGTGCCGGTGACGGTCGTGTAGTTGAGGACCGAATTGCCGGTGGAATTCGTCGCGGTCACCGAGATCGTGTACTGGCCGCCGTCGGAGAGCTGGTTTCCGCTGGAGTCCTTGCCGTCCCAGGTGAAGCTGTTCGATCCGGCATTGCCGGTCCCGGTGCCGGTCCACACCGTGTTGCCCGAGGAGTCCTGAATGCTGATCGAGACGTCGGAGGCGGCCGAGGACAGCGAGTAGCCGAAGGTCGCCGAGCCGTTGCTCAGTGTCGAGGTGTCCGTCTTCGCCTCGACGGTGTGGCCGATGTAGTTCACGGAGTTCAGCGTCACGAGGCTGGAGAACGAGCTCGCAAGCGAATTGAGATTGGAGTTGATCGACTGCTGGGAGGTGAAATTCGCGTAGGAGGTGAGCTGATTGACGAGGTCGGTGGTCGAGGTCGCATCCAGCGGATTCTGGTTCTGGAGCTCGCTGACGAGCAGGCTCAGGAAGTCGCTGGATGTCAGCGTCGAATTGGACGACGTGCTCGACGACGACGATGTCGTCGTGGTCGCGGTCGACGCGGAACTCGTTGCGGAAACGGTCATCAGAAACTCCGGCTTTCCCGCGCCGCCGGCGACGCGATGTCGGTCGGCGGCGCTTGAAATCTGTGTGCTGATGAAACGGGTGGGCGCGCGGATTCAGGCGGCGATTCACGCGTGCGAAAACGGCTTTCGACACGGCAAAATCTGCCGTGTACGCGTGTCAGACGGGCGGTTAGCTCAAGCTGATTTGTAGCGGCGGTGGCGGCGCGCTCCCTCTCCCCGCTTGCGGGGAGAGGGTTGGGGAGAGGGGGAGTCTCCGCGAGGACAGCGACAGTCGGACGCGCGGAGAGTCCCCCTCACCCGGATTGCATCTTCGACGCAATCCGACCTCTCCCCGCAAGCGGGGCGAGGTGAAGAGAGCGACGATGCCAGATGAAGAGCCCTTCAGCTCTCCGCCGTCTCGCCTTCCGTGCGCGGCTCGGCGGGGTCGCCTTTCATTTTCGCAGCAGCGGCGGCGATGCGGTCGGCGAGGCCTTTGGGGGCGCGGACCGGGGGCGCGGCGAGCGCCTGGCGCAAGGCGCGCGCCTCTTCCAGCAGGGCTTGCGCAGCCGACGAGTGCGCCAGCAGCTCTTCGGCGGGCACGCGCCGATCGTCGGGCCAGAGGGAGAGATCCTCGCCCAGCCGGTCGATCAGTTCCTCAAACTCGGTGACGTCCATCGCCCGCCGGTCCTGCCTCGGTCAGGCCGTCATAAAGCATTGCGAGCGAGGCGGAAACCGGATTTCAGCGGCTTCGGGCGCCAAAAGCGCCCGCAGCGCTACGGAAATCGGCCAAGACAACGACCCCGCAACGCCCCTCCCCGCAATGCGAAGGAACAGGCCGCTTCAGCCCGTGCGGGCCGAATCGGCCGGCCCGGCCTTGCCGCTCCGCAACGTGGCATCGACGGACTCCCAGGCCTCCCGCAGTTCGGTCAGCCCGGCGATGATCCGCCGAAAACTCTCGCGGGCATGCGGCCGGCCGTAAGCCTTGAGGCTCGCCAGGATCAAAGCGTTGTAGGTCTGGAACATCTGTTCCGCCACCGCCCCGCCCTTGGCGAAATCGAGATTGTGGCTCAGCCCGCGCAGAATCGCGGTCGCCTTCATCAGGTGCTCGTGCCCCTCCTCGAAGCGCCGTCCCTCCTGGGCGTTCAGCGACTTCTGGAGGAAGGTGATCGTGCCGCCAAGCAGCATCGCGACCGCCTTGAGCGGCGGCACACGCGTTGCCGTTCCCCGATAGGCCTGGTTGGCCATGTACGCCATCGGATTGTTCATCATCAATCACTCGAGCTGGAATTGAGCAGGGCCTTGAGATAGTCGAGCGTGCTGTTGGCGCTCTCGATCGCCGCCTGGTATTTCGCGTATTGCGTCTCGAGCTGCGACTGCAGCGTCGACGCCGCGCTGTTGATGTCGTCGACCTTCTGCTGGAGCTCGTCGTCGCGGGTCGTCAGACTGGTAATCTGCGTTTGCAGCGCGCCGGTCGACGACGAATAGTCCTTCGCGATCTGATAGAGCTGCGTTGCAATGCCCGTGGTCGACGTCACCGTGATCGACTGCGAGGTCGAGCCGCTATAGGTGAAGGCCATGCCGGCATAGATCGAGCCGGAAGCGCCGATGATCGTGGTGCCGCTGATCGTGAACAGCGACGAGTCGCCGCCGACCGACGCCGAGGTGAGGTTGCCGTCGGAATCGACCGCCAGATCCAGGGTGAAGGATTGCGGCGACGTTCCGGTATTGACGACGCTGAGCTGGCTCGACGACGTCGTGGTCTGCGCCGACAACAGCTTGGTGACGCCGCTCAGATTCGTGCTCAGGATATCCGACAGCGTGCTGGTATCCAGCTCGAGTTCATTGCTTTCGTTGAAGGACAGGCCGAGATCGGCCATGGTCATGTCGCCCTCGGTCGTGTTCAGGGCATTCTGAAGCGCATCCATGATATTGCGCATGGTCCCGTCGCCGAACAGCACCGCGCTCGAGTCCGCGGTGCCGTCGGTCGTGGTCGCCTGCTGGGCGATCACCTCGTCGCGGAAAGCGTTGTAGTTGGTGACGAACGTCTCCAGCGTCGATTCGATCTGGCTGGTGTCGGTCTCGATGCTGATGTTCAGCGTCGCTCCGTCCGGCGTCTCCTGGAGCAGGCTGAAGGTGACCCCGCTCAGGACGTCCGAGATGTCGTTGGTATCGCGGGTCATCGCGATGCCGTCGAGCGTGAACTCGGCGGCCTGCGCCTCCTGGAGCACGTCGGTGAAACTCCCCGAACTGTCGGTCACACCGAGCTCGTTCAGGATATCGTCGCCGGACGTGCTCGAATAAGTGATGTCGGCGGCATCCTCCGTGCCCGTCAGCACCATCTGGAACGAAGTGCTGGAGACCTGCACGATCGAGGCCTGGACGTTGGTCGTCGAGGTCTGGGCATTGATGGCATCGACGACGTCCTGAAGCGACATCGTGCTGGTGATGGTGATATCGGACGTGGTGCCGCCCTCCAGACCGATCGAGAACGTGCCGGAATATCCGAGTTCGTCGGTCTGGCTCGATTGCGAGGTGCCGGAAACCTTTTGCGCGGCGGCCAGCTGACTGATCGTCAGCGTGTGATCACCGGTCGCGGCCCCGCTCTTGAGCGTCATGGAGAGCGCCGACGAGGCGCTCACGTCGCCGGTGGAACTGATGCTCGCCGCACGCGTCGCAAATGCGCTGGTGGACAGCGAGTTGACCACCGCGGTCGAAAGCGACGCCAGCCCCGAATACAGCGTCTTCAGATCGCTCTGCAGCGTTTGATACGCCGAGATCTTGGCCTCATTGTTCGTAATCGTGGTCGAGATCGTGTCCGCCTGCGCGGTCTTCGCGTCGACGGCCGATTGGATCAGCGCCGTCCAGTCGATGCTGCTCGAATTGGTGGTTCCACTCGTCGTGACCGACACGCCCGAGGAGCTCGTCGTGCTTGTGCTGCTGGTGCTCGAACTGACGCTGGTCACTTTGCTCGGCCGTCCCTGACAGAGAGGGCCGGGCCGGCATCATGCCGGCCCGGTCGGTTGATCATCAGCCCAGGAGCTTGAGCAGGTACTGCGGCATCTGGTTGGCGGCGGCCAGCGCCGACACGGCGGCCTGGGTCTTCACCTCGGCCGAAGACAGCTTGGACTGCTCGGCCGCGATATCCACGTCCTTGATCGCGGAGTTTGCCGACTGGAGATTCTGCGTCTGGGTCGAGATCGAATCCGACGAGAAGTTGAACCGCGATTCCTGGGCGCCGATCGAGGCGCGCGCGGCGGAGACCGTGTCGATCGCGGTATCGAGGGCGTCGAGCGCCGATGTCGCACCGGACTGGGTGCTGACGTCGAGCGAGGTGACGGCGAGCGAGGACGCCGTCAGGCTGGTCAGCGTGATGGTGATCGTGTCGGAGCCGTCCGAGCCGACCAGCACGGACACGCCGGACGAGAACACGCTGGATCCGTCGAGCAGGCTCTGGCTGGAGTAGCGGGTGCCGGTCGCGATCGAGTCGATTTCGGAGTTGAGCTGCGAGAATTCCGACTGGATATAGGCGCGGCTGGAGTCGGTCGTGGTGCCCGAAGCGGATTCGGAGGCCAGCGACTTCATGCGCGCGAGAATGTCGGAGATGTTCGAGGCGCCGCCGTCGGCGGTCTGGAGGATCGCGGTGGCCTGCGAGGCGTTGGTCGCGGCCTGCTGGAGCGTGGTGACGTCCGAGGAGATGCGCGTCGAGATCGCAAGACCCGCGGCGTCGTCGGATGCCGAGGTGATGCGCGAGCCGCTCGACAGCTTCGAGAGCGAGCTGCTCTCCTGCGCGGAGTTGATGTTGAGATAGCGGACCGCGGCGTTGGCGGCGCTATTGGTATTGATTGCAGGCATTGGAAGCTCCTGTGCTGATGGGCAAGCGTGCCGCATCGTGGAAATCGACTTACGACGACGCGGACCGCAGCCCCGTCCGTTCGCTCAAACGGCGGAGCGCAGGCAGATCAGGCGCGAAAATTTTCGTGAGGCGATTTTTATGGTTAGCAGTCGGTAAACGCGGTGCGGATGTCGCGCTCGTGCTTGCGCAGGAGCTGGCGAAGCTGCTGGCGGCCGCGCTTGAGCAGCGATTCCACCGCGGCCACCGTGGTGTCCATCACCTGGGCGATCTCGCCGTTGCTCATGTTCTCGTGGTACGAGAGGATCACCGCGATGCGCTGCTGCTCGGGCAGGCGCTGCATCGCGAGCTCCAGCATGCCGTTCAGCTCGTTGCGCTCGATGATTTCGACGGCGCCGGGCTGACCGTCGGCGACTTCCGGCACCGTCTCGACATTCTCGTTGCGCGGCTTGCGGCGCAGGTCGATGCAGCGGTTGGAGATGACGCGATAGAGCCAGGTCGAGAATTTGGCGCGGCCGTGCTGCCAGCGCCCGCGATGGCTCCAGATCTTGAGCATGGTGTCCTGCACCACGTCCTCGGCGTCCGCGGCGTTGCCGACGATGCGCAGCGCGATCGCGTAGGCGCGATCGATGTGACGCTCGACCAGCATGCGGAACGCGACTTCGTCGCCGGTCGCGAGCCTGTCCAGGAGCTCGCTGTCCTCGTCGAAGACGACATCGACGGTATCAGGGGTGCTGTCCGGCGCGAGCGGCACCGACGGCATCACCGGCACGATCGCATCGACCGGCGCCGTCGTCGTGATCTCGGCCTCGGCGGGAGCCCAGACATCAGCAGCATAACTCATCCCGCAACCTCCAACCCGCAATGCCGGCGGCGCACATGCCACACGGCTTCCAGGCGTTGAACGCGGGGCGAAAACAATCCAGGCGGAGAATTTTTGTTATTTTTCAAGATGTTAGCCGGTATCTTTTGCCGAGTGTCGGGCAATAATTGCCGACTGCGCGCAACCCGCGCACGTCCAGCCTGCAATCATCACATCGTCTCGCGCCATGACGGATCATCCATCCCGAACAGATGTCGTTGAGAGAAAACGCTGACATTACGCGGCACTAGGTGATCAAACGCGACACGCGCGCAGCGCATCACGAAGCGATTGTTTCAGAGTGTGAACGAACGCGAGACGGCTTCCGCACTCGGCAATTTTTTCCGAATCACCTTTTTCGAACCTAGCGATTTTTTTGAATCTGTCAGTCGCAACGAGTGCGATTTTGAATCGCGCATGAACTTTTTTCGTCGTTGGGGCGCCTGACCTCGCGCGTGCGCACGTTAATCGTTCTGATTGGCGGGGAATCTTGGCATGACGATCGCAACGGCCGGCGCAGAGCGCCGCGCGAAAATTGTTTCTGCTTGGTCGTTCGATGTTTTCGATACATTTCTGCTTCGGGCCTGCACGACGCCAGATGGTGTATTTGAAAGGACTTACGAGCTATCTGGCATTTCAAGAACTTGTCCGAATGTTTCTGCGAGTTTCGTTCAGCATCGCATTCAGGCCGAAGCGCGAGCGCGCAGGACCGCGAAGGACAAGCGCGGCACGAGCGAAGTTCACATCGACGAGGTCTATTCCTATTTTCCGTTCAACCTGTTCGGTCTCACGCGCCGCGATCTGAGCCTCCTGGTCGAATCAGAGTTCGCCGCGGAGATCGAGCTCTGCCGCGCCAATCCAGACATGTTTCGGCAATATCTGGACATGAACCGCGCCGGCCACCGCGTCGGATTCATCTCCGACACCTATTGGGATTCCGACCGGCTGGCACGACTGCTGCGGGCCTGCCGCCCCGGACTGACCTGGGACTTTCTCTACGCCTCCTGCGACCACGGCAGCGGCAAGAGCGAGGCGCTGTTCGCAAAATACCTCGCTAACGAGGGCATCGATCCCAGCGCCTCCTTTCACGTCGGCGACAACGACAGGGCCGACATCAAGGGTGCCAAGCGCCACGGCATTCGCCCACGTTACTATCCGCAGGCCACGGCCCAGCTCGCATCGAAGTTTCAGCGCGAGACCGCGCTGTTCGAGCTGCTGTGCCACGGCGCGCCGTCGCGGCTCGACCACGGCGCGCGCACCTTGCGGCGCGTGGTCGCCGCGCGCAGCGCCGAGAGGTCACCGGCCTTCCACCTGGGTGTCACGGTGCTCGGGCCGGTGCTGTCGGCATTCGACGCCTTCGTCGCAAGGCGGTGCGAAGAGGTCGCAGGTCCCGGCAGGAAGGTTGCTCTCGGCTTCCTCGGCCGCGACGGCTTCCTGTCGCACCGGATCTGGCAGGACCTGCACGGCATGTCGGCGGCCTATGTCGAGATCAACCGCCGCGTCAGCCTGATCGCCTCGGCCGACACGATCCAGCCGCTCGTCGATCTCCTCAGCAAGGTCTTCAAGATCGACGCACCGACCTTCCGCGACATGGTGAAGATCATGCCGCCGAAGGTCGCGGCGTTCTTTGCCGGCTGTCGCGGCGGTATCGCCTCCGGTGAAGAGCTCGCAGAAGCGCTTCCCGGACTGATGGATCCGGCTGAAATCGTCGCGCTCGCCGCAGGCCTGCGGGCCCGGCTGCTCGTCTATCTCCGCCACGCCATCCCCGGCTTCGACGACTGTACCGACCTCGTGCTCGCCGATCTCGGCTATTCCGGCAGCGTGCAGAAGGCGTTGCGCCGAATCTTCGACCTGGAAGGCATCGATATCCGCCTCCATGGCGCCTATCTGATGTCGCTCGACGACGCCTTCGACGATCTCGCCGAGCAGGACAGCGCCAACGGTTTTGTCTCCGACCTCGTCGTCACGCCGCACGTCAAGCGCATGCTGATCCGCAACGTGGCATTGCTGGAGCAGGCCTGCTGCTCCGCCGATGGCTCGGTTCGCGATTACGACGGCCGCGCGGTGCTGCGCGAGGTCAATCCACGCCCCGCGGAGCAAATGGCGCTCGCCGCGGAGATCCAGGCCGGCGCGCTTGCCTTCGCGCAGAGCGCGGGCGACGTCGCGCGCGACCATGGCCTCGATCCCTATGCTGCGCCCGACGTCGCGGCGCGCTGGTGTGCCGCGACGCTGGCGCGGCTGCTGCTGCTGCCCGACGATGACGAGCTGGCACTGCTCGGCACGTTGAAGCACGACGTCAATCTCGGTACCCACGCGCTCGCGCCGCTGCGCGACGAACGGTTCGTGCGCGACCAGATCACCGCCCGCGGCCTCTCTGCCGCCTGCACCGCGGCCGCACCGCCGATGTGGCTCGCCGGCAGCTTTGCCGGCCTGTCACCCTCCTACGGCTATCTCTATGTGCTGTTCGGCGCCAACCGCCTGCCTGCCGACGTCTTTGAGGAACGGCCCTGCGGCCCGGTTCAGGTCGGCCTGTTCCGCGCGGGTGGCGATGCGGCGCTGGAGAGCGTGACCGTCCATCGCACCGGGCTCGGCGAGCTGCGCCTGCGCATTCCCCTGTCGCGCACCATGGCTATCGCCATGATCGCGCTGCCGCTGGCGAAATTCGCGCCCGAGGGCCTGCTTCACGGCGTCACCGTGCAGCAGGGGGACGACGTACGCGATGCCGCCGAGAGCCAGGACGTCGTCGGGATCGCGGCCAAAAGCCTGGTCTATGCGGGGATACAGCAGAGCGGCGATCACTATCGCGCCGAGAGCGAGGACGGCTGCCTGCTGATTCCGGTCGCTCCCATCACGCAGGAGATCGCGGTCTACTCCGTCGCAATCACGCCGCTCGGCTCCGGCCGCAAATAGTGCGCCTGATCGCGCCGCTCGGGACGTTGAAGTCCAGGGGCTGGCGACGTGAGGGGCACGGAATTGACGGACGAGACGCACGAAAACCTTGATCGGCTGCTGCAATCCGGCGGCGTGAGGCTCGGCCGCGCCCAGCGCGACCGCCTGGGCTGGCTGGTCAACCAGTATGGTGCGCCGACGCTCGACGATGTCAGCGAAAGCCGGCGGAACGGTGTCATCATCCTCAGGGAGCCGCCGAGCGGGGCGGTGGCCGAGCTGTTCTACCGCGCGCTCAATCCCGGCTGCGCCGTCGTCATTCCCTTCAGCGAAAATCCCGGCTTCGATTTCCTCAAGTCCAAGCTGACCGAGTTCGGCACCGTCGGCCCCTGCGGCGCGGACGGTCCGCACGAGATGTGGTGGGGCGGCATCGGCTGGTCGAAGTTCCTCACCGCGACCGATGCTTCCCCCCTCCGGCCGCGGATCGTCTCCTGCTATCCGCGCGGCGGCGACGAGGCCGCATCCCTCCGCCTCCGTCAGTCGCTCGAACGCTTGCGGCTCGATTGCCATATCGAACCGATCGAGACCCAGCTCGGCGACGGCATCCTCTGCTTCGAGAAGGCGGAGTTCATGATGCGGATGTGGAACAAGTATCGCGAGCCGCTGCTGTTCGTCGAGGCTGACGCCGTGCTGCGCGAGGCACCGCTGCTGCCGTCGTTCCTCGGCTGCGACGTCGCCCTGCACAAGTGGAATCGCTGGGAGATGTCGGCGCGCACGCTCTATCTCGGCCGCACCAAGGGAGCGGAGATGCTCCTGCGCGCCTGGCAGCAACTCGCCGCGTCCTATCCCGCGATCTGGGAAGGCTATCTGCTCGACCAGGCCTGGAGCCTGACCTCGTCACAGGTGCCGCTCGACACCGTATGGCTGCCGCGCTCCTATCACGCGCTGAAGGGCGACCTCGGCGCGATACGCGCCACGATCCTGCACGACCAGCAGACCACGACGCTGGAGCTCGGTCCCGATCCCGGCTTCGCCGGCGTCGTGCGCACCGCCCGTCGCGCCGGCCGCACCGGCGCTCGCGACGCCTTCATGGTGATGACCTCGAAAGCCGAGACCGGCAACGGCATTGCCGTGATCCTGCGCGACATCTCGGCCAGTGACGCGGGCGCGGTTGCCGCCACGGTGGAAGCCGTGACCGGCGCCTATGCCGCCGATTGCGGCGGCTACGGCCGGCTCGAGCTGTCGCTCTGCGCCTGGCAGGACGACGTCGGCGCCGCGCGGGAGGCCGCAGCGCAGGCCCGCTATCGGATCCTGGAGATCGCGCCAGGACAGCGCATCGCCAATGATTTTTTCGCCGCCCACGCCTCCGACGATGCGGTCATGACCGCGCGCCACCTCTTCCCCTGACGGACGATACATCATGCTCAAGACCATCATCCTGCTCACCGACACCGTGCAACAGCAGCAGCCGCTCGCCAATCTGCTCCGCGAGCACAGTCGCGAGCTCGCCTTCTGCTCGGCGCTGCGCGCATCGGACCTCAGCGCGATCGAGCCAGACGTGCTGAGCGAAGCACGGCTGGTGTCCTTTGCCGCCGACGTCGCCGTCCCCGAGAAATTCCTGCTCCGGCTCGGCTATGGTGCCTACAAGTTCTATGCCTCGCCGACGCAATATCCGGGTCTGCCACCGGCGCCCGACGAGAGCGACGACGATCCGCGCTGCTACTCCGTGATCGCGCAGTCGATGACGATCTGGCCCGACTTCAAGAAGGTGGTCGGCCTCGAAACCGTGACGATCCCGGACGGCACCGTTCCTGCCGAGCGCGAGCGGCTGGTGTTCTCCCGCCTCGCGCACCTGTTCTGGCAGATGTCGGGCATGATCGCCGGCGAGGCGGCGGACCTGCCCGGGATCATCGGATCCGGCGAAAGCCAGCGCCCGACACTCGCGATGATGAACTGAGCTAGCGCGCGAGCCCGCGAAGCTGCGCCGAAAGCGCGTCGCGGTGCTCAGGCGCCGCGATCGCGATCATGCGGCGCGCGCGCTCGGCAAGACCGCAACCACGCAGCTCCGCAACGCCCCATTCGGTGACGATGGCATCGACATCGGCGCGAGGTGTCGTCACGGTCTCGACATCAGCGACGATCCGGCTGGTCCCGTCGGAGGCCGTCGCCGGTAGCGCGATGATCGCCCTTCCGCCGAAAGAGGCGTTGGCGCCGCGCACGAAATCGAGCTGCCCGCCGATGGCGCCGATCGCGACGCCATTCAGCGTCTCGGAATTGACGCTGCCGTCAAGCCCGACCTGAAGCGCCGAATTGATCGCGACCAGCCGATTGATCCGCGCCAGCACGTTCTGGCCGTGCGTGTAGGACGCCGGCCGCACCGCCACCGCCCTGTTCTGATGTACGAAGCGATAGAGCCGCTGGGTCCCGATCACCTGGTTGGTGACGGTGATGCCGGCGTCGATGCCCTTCTCCGCATTCGTCACCGCGCCGCACTCGATCAGGTCGACGACGGCATCGTTGATCAGGCCGGAATGGATGCCGAGATTGCGCGCATGCGGCAGCGAGGACAGGATCGCATCCGGAATACGGCCGACGCCGAACTGGAGCGTGCTGCCGTCGATGATCAGACCTGCCGCATGTGCGGCAATGCGCCGTGAAATGTCATCAGGCGGCGTCGAGGCCAATTCGACCGGTGGCTTTCGGGCCGCCACCCGAACATGGATCGGTACGTCCTCCGGCCATTCCGCGCCGAACGTGAAAGGCGCATCCGGATTGATCTCGGCGATGACGAGGCGCGCGCCGCGCGCGGCATCGATGACGTAGTCGTTGGAGAGGCTGGCGCTGAGCCGCCCTTCCAGCTCCGCAAGCTGCACCAGAACGACCTCGGCTTGATAGCGGCGCGCGGCGAAGTCGGCACAGAAGGCGCTGTAATTGCTTGGGATCACGTCGAGCCGCCCCGCTTTCGCAAGCCGCCGCGCATTGCCGATCACGCCATAGCTCTGGAACGACACATGTCCCGCGCACGATGCCGAAAACGTCTCCGAGAACACTGGCCCGATCATCATGCGGAACGGCGGAAGATGTGCCGCCTGCGCCATCAACGCTTCGGTCAGGGTAACAGGCTCCGCCGTCGCCTGTCCGCATACGACGAGATCGCCGTTCCGGATCAGGTCCGAAAAGTCGATCGTCGGCGTGTCCTCGGACATCGCTGCCTCAGTCCATCGGCGTGAGACGCGTGGAGGACTCGGCGAGGAGCGTCCGCAGCTCCGTCTTCACGATCTTGCCATAGCTGTTCTTGGGCAGCTCGGCGGTGACGTAATAGTGCTTCGGCCGCTTGAAGCGGGCGATCCAGGCGTTGCACATCTGGTCGAGCTCGTCGCGCGTGACCGCCTTGCCCGCGATGGGCACGACGACGGCCACGACCTCCTCGCCCCATTCCGGATGCGGCCGGCCGATCACCGAGACCTCGGCGACGGCCTCGTGCCGCAGCAGCACCTCCTCGACCTCGCGCGGATAGATATTGGTGCCGCCGGAGATGACGACGTCCTTGGACCGGTCCTTCAACCTGAGAAAGCCATCCGCATCGAACGCGCCCATGTCGCCGGTGTAGAGCCAGCCGTCGCGCAGCGTATTGGCGGTGGCCTCCGGGTTCTGCCAGTAACCAGACATCACGGTATCGCCGCGCACGATGATCTCGCCGATCTCGTCGGCCGCAACGTCCCGCCCCGTCTCGTCCACGGTGCGGACCTGCACCACGCCCTGCGCGATGCCGACCGAGGCGAGGCGTTCCCCGTGGCGCGGATGGTCGGCGTCGGCATGCATGGATTTAGGCAGGTAAGTGATGGTCATCGGCGTCTCACCCTGACCGTAGATCTGCGCGAGCTTTGGCCCGAACACGGCAAGCGCCGCCTTGCAATCGGCGACATACATCGGGCCGCCGCCATAGATGATGGTCTTCAGCCCCGGTGCGGTCGCGCCGGAGGCCTCCGCCGCGACCGTCAGGCGCCGCACCATGGTCGGCGCGGCGAAGAACGAGATTCCGTCACGTTTGGCGGTCAGCTCCAGAATCTCGTCGGGCTCGAAGCGGCCGCTCTCCGGAATGATCTGCGCGCCCATGCCGAGCACATGCGGCACCATGTAGAGGCCGGAGCCGTGCGACATCGGTGCGGCGTGCAGCAGCGCCTCGCCCGGCACGATCGGATTGATTTCGGCCAGATAGTTCAGCGCCATGGCGAGCAGGTTGCGATGGCTCAGCACGGCGCCCTTGGGCCGACCGGTGGTGCCGCTGGTGTAGAAGATCCAGGCAGGATCGGTGATCGCGACGTCGGCGATGGCGATGCCTTCCGCCCGCTCCAGGCCGCGATGCTCGGCCGAGCCGACCTCGATGATGCGCGGCTTGGCGGCACCGAGCGCCAGGGCTTCCGAGACTACGCTTGCCATGTCCTCGGTCACGATCACCACCGCGGCGCCCGAATTGTCGAGGATGAACGCGACCTCGCGCGGATGCAGTTTTGCGTTGATGGGAACCGCAACCAGTCCGGCATGCCAGCAGGCATAGAGGCAGGCGACATAATCGGGCACGTTCTTCATCAACAACGCGACGCGGTCGCCCCTGGCGAGGCCAAAGCGCTGTTGCAGCGACGCGGCCAGCGAGGCCACCGTCGCGGCGAGCCGGCCGTAATCGGCGACCGGCGTCAATCCCTTGAACAACGCCGGCGCGGATGCGTCGGCTTTGGCGGCACGCAGCAGATGATGAGCAAGGTTCATGGCGATCCTGCCAAATGGTCCGCGCGCGAAGACTAGTACGACTTCGCCAGTCCAAGCACCTTTTCCGCGATGAAGCTGAGGGCGAGCTGCGGGCTGACCGGGGCGATGCGCGGGATCAGGACTTCGCGCAGATAACGCTCGACGTGGAACTCCTTGGCATAGCCGAAACCACCATGGGTCATCACCGCCTGCTCGCAGGCCGAGAAGCCGGCCTCGCCCGCCAGATATTTCGCGGCATTGGCCGCGGCGCCGCAGGGCATGCCCTTGTCGTATTGCCAGGCTGCCGACATCACCATCAACCAGGCCGCCTCGAGCTCGACCCAGTTCACCGCGAGCGGATGCTGGATGCCCTGGTTCTTGCCGATCGGGCGGTTGAAGACGACGCGGGTCTTGGCGTATTCGGTCGCGCGCGCCAGCGCGAGCTTGCCGAGGCCGACGGCTTCCGCCGCGATCAGGATGCGCTCGGGATTCATGCCCTCGAGGATGTACTGGAAGCCCTTGCCCTCCTCGCCGATGCGGTCCTCCATCGGGATCTCGAAATCCTCGAAGAACAACTCGTTGGAATCGACGACCTTGCGGCCCATCTTCTCGATCTCGTGGACCTTGATCTTCTTGCGGTCGAAATCGGTGTAGAACAGGCTCAGCCCATGCGTCGGCGAGCGCACCTCCTCGAGCGGCGTGGTGCGCGCCAGCAGCAATATCTTGTGCGCGACCTGTGCGGTCGAAATCCACACTTTCTGGCCATTGACGATGTAGCGGTCGTTCTTCGCCACTGCGCGGGTCTTGAGCTGGGTGGTGTTGAGGCCGGTATTGGGCTCGGTGACGGCGAAGCACGCCTTCTCGCGGCCCTCGACCATCGGCGGCAGCATGCGCTTGCGCTGCTCCTCGGTGCCGAACACAACGACGGGATTGAGCCCGAACACGTTGATGTGCACCGCGGAGGCGCCCGACATGCCAGCGCCGGATTCGGCGATGGTGCGCATCATGATCGCGGCTTCGGTGATGCCGAGCCCCGAGCCGCCATAGGCCTCCGGCACGCAGATGCCGAGCCAGCCGGCGTCGGCCAGCGCCTTGTGGAAGTCGTGCGGGAAGCCGCCGTCGTGGTCCTTCTTCAGCCAGTAGGCATCGGGAAAGTCTTCACAGATCTTGGCGATGGCGTCGCGAATGGCTTCCTGCTGATCGGTGAGCGCGAAATCCATGTTCTTGATCTCCTTATTGGGAGCAGCAAAGGCTCCGATCCTAGCGCCCCATCTGCGAGGGCAGCCAGAGAATGATGCTCGGAAACGCCACCAGGATGGCGATCGCGATCAGGTGCGCGATGAAGTGCGGGAAAGTGCCGTGGAACACCTCTGCCACCGGCCGCTTGGCATAGCGGGCGACGATGAAGCAGTTCAGCCCGACCGGCGGCGTGATCATGCCGACCTCGGCGGTGACGATCTTGATCACGCCGAACCAGATCGGATCGAAGCCGAGCGTCTTGATCAGGGGCAGCACGATCGGCACGGTCAGCACCAGGATCGCGATCTGGTCCATGAACGAGCCGAGCACGATGTAGCCGCACAGGATCAGCGTGATGATCACCCAGCGCGAGGTCGGCAAACTGCCGATCCAGGCGACGAGGTCCTGCGTGACGTGGGTGAGCGTGAAGAAATAGCCGAAGATCGAGGCGCCGACGAGGATCATGATGATCATGCAGGTGCCGTGGCAGGCGCGCAGCAGCGTCCGGTAGAGCGATGACGGCGTGATCTTGCCCTTGACGATCGCGAGCAGGAAGGCGCCGAACGCGCCGAAGGCGGAAGCCTCCGTCGGCGTGGCGACGCCGAGATAGATCGTGCCCGTCACGATCGAGAACAGCACCACCATCGGCGAGACTTGCCACAACAGCGCGAATTTTTCGCGCCACGGCACCGATTTCGCAGCCGGCGCGCGCGAAGGATCCTGCCAGACCAGGAAGTAGATCGTGGCCATGATGGTGATGGTGACGAGGATCGCCGGGATGATGCCGCTAATCAGGAGCTTGCCGATGTTCACCTCGGCGAGCAGGCCGAAGATGACGAGCGCGACGCTGGTCGGCAGCAGCATCGACAGCGTGCCTGATATCGCGACCACGCCGGCGGCCATCTTGGGCTCATAGCCCTGGCGGATCATCGCGGGAAGGCTGGTCGAGGACAGCGTCGCGGCGGAGGCCGTCGAGGTGCCGCAGATCGCGCCAAAACCTGCGCCGGCAAGTGCCGTCGCCATGCCGAGCCCGCCGGGAATGCGCCCGACCCAGGCCGACGCCGTCTTGAACAGATCGTCCGCGACGCCCGACAGCAGCACGAGGTCCGCCATCAGCAGGAACATCGGGATGGTGATCAGCTCGTAGGACGAGACAGTCGACAGCGGCGCGGTTTGCAGGATGCCGAACAATGTGCCCCATCCGCCGACCATCACGAGGCCGACCGAACCGGAGAAGGCCATGGCGAAACCGACGGGCGTGCCGAGTGCCAGCAGGCCGAACAGCAGGGCGAGAACGATGAAGGGTGTCATGGATATCGCCCGTTACTCGAAGCTTCGCGTTTCGCCGACGCCGGTCACCGGCGGCAGCGGATAGAGGTCGCGCCCACTGACGAGGCTCAGCACATTGCCGACGAGCTGGAGCGCCAGCCGCAGCACCAGCACGCCGCAGCCGAACGGCACCAGCGCCGCCGATATCCAGGTCGGCCAGGCGATCGCACCGGCCAGCACGTCGTGCTGCTCGTAATTCTCGAGCGCACGCTCGAACCCGACCTTGCAGATCAGGACGAACACGAACAGGCCGGCGAGCGCGGTGATGATCTCGGACAAACGCCGTCCCGCCGGCGAGAAGCGCGACAGGAGGATATCGACGCCGACATGCGCGTGCTCGCGCAAGCCGTCCGACAGGGTGAAGAAGAACACGCCCGCCAGAAAATAGAGCCCGATCAGATCATAGGTGAAGGCAAACGGACGGTTCAGCGCGTAGCGCATGAACACGTCGGTCACCACCAGCAGCATGATCGCGAAGAGGAACACCACTGCGATCACCGTCAGCGCGCGCTCCAGCGCGCCGAGCACATCTCCCGCCCGCTTGATCACCTCCAGCGCCTCCCTCTTTGATGTCGGATTACTTCGCGCCACCGGCGCCGAGCAGACCTTCGAATTCCTTCAGCGCGGCAGAGGCCTGCTTGCCGCGGCTATCGAGACCCGCCGCCCATTCCTGACCGACGCCCTTGAGCTTGTCCTTCATCTCGGTACGCGTGGCCTCCGGCAACGGATCGAAGCTTACGCCCTCATCCTGGAGATGCTTCCTGGTGGCCTCCGTCTCCTTGTCGACCTGGGCACAGGCGGTCGGCTCGATCGCGTCGGAGGCTTCGTTCATCGCCCTCTTCACGTCATCAGGCAGCTTGTCCCAGACCGACTGATTGATGGAATAGGCGACGATGAAACTGCCGAAGCTGACGCCTTCGGTCGCGTGCTTGACCAGCTTGTCCAGGCCATAGGCCACGACGCTTTCCATCGGGAACAGCAGGCCGTCCATGGTGCCGCGCGACAGCGATTCATAGGCGTCCGGCGCGGCCATGCGCACCGGCACGGCATTGAGCGCGCGCAGCGTCAGATCCTGCGCACCGCCCGTGGTCCGCAGCTTCAGGCCTTGCATGTCCTTCGGCGTCTCGACCTTCGTCTTTGCGGTCCACACCTGGTAGGGCGGCAGCACCACGGCCATCAGCAGCCTGATCTTGTTCGGCGCATATTCCTGCTTGGCCAAAATGCCTTCGCGCGCGGTCTTCCAATAGGCGATCGTGCCCTGGCAGCTCGTCTCAAAAGCCCCCGGCAACTGCGCGACTTCCGACAGCGGCATCTTGTCGGAGACGTAGGACGGCCCGATGTAGCCGATGTCGACGACGCCGGACTGGGTCAACCGCAACATGTCGGCTGCCTTGCCGATCTGCTGGTTCGGATAATAGGTGAAGGTTACCGCGCCATTGGTGCGCTTGGTGACGTCGTCCATCCAGGGCTTGAGCATCAGGCGGACGAGATAGTGGCCGGCGGGGAAGGAGTCGGCGACCTTCAGCTCCAGCGCCTGCGCCGATAGCGTCGAGACCGGCAGCGAAAGTGCGAACGCCGCGGCAGCCCAGACCTTGTTCTTCTTCATCTGCTTCTCCCTGACGCATCCCCAAGCCGGAGGCGGCAGCCTGCCGCTGCCCCCCGTCCGGCCCTCACTCCACTTCTTGCTTGAGGAAAATGTACATATATGTGAATTTATATGTCAAGTATATGAACTATGCATGGGCCTATGCACCGCGGATCGAGCTGGCCGAATTGACACCCCAACTTTATGAATTCTAACTCCACGAATATGAATTTATCCAACGAGGCCCCATGGGACCGCTCGCCGGCTTCACCATTCTCGACCTGACCTCCGTCCTGATGGGCCCGTACGGCACCCAGGTGCTGGCGGACATGGGCGCCGAAATCATCAAGGTCGAAAGCCCTGAGGGTGACATCGTCCGCCAGATCGGTCCCGGCCGCACGCCCGGCATGGGCGGGATGTTTCTCAACGCCAATCGCGGCAAGCGCAGCATCGTCCTCGACCTCAAGAAGAAGGAAGGCCGCGACACGCTGCTGCGGCTGGCCAGGCGCGCCAACGCGCTCGTCTATAATGTGCGCCCGCAGGCGATGGCGCGGCTCGGCCTCGACTATGAGACACTGGCCGCGGTCAATCCCGCCCTCGTCTATGTCGGCGCCTTCGGCTACGGCCAGTCCGGCCCCTACGCCGCAAAGCCCGCCTACGACGATCTGATCCAGGGCGCCGCGACCATCCCGACGCTGCTCGCGGCCGCCGGCGACGGCACGCCGCGCTACGTCCCTGTGACCATCGCCGACCGCATCGTCGGGCTGATGATGGTCAACGCCATCATGGGCGGGCTGATGCACCAGCAGCGTACCGGTATTGGCCAGCGCATCGACGTGCCGATGTTCGAATCCATGGCCGAGTTCGTGCTAGTCGATCATCTCGGCGGCCTCACCTACGATCCACCGCTCGACCATGGCGGCTATGTCCGCCTGCTCTCGCGCTATCGAAAACCCTACAAGACCAGCGACGGATATCTCTGCGTCCTCATCTACAACGACAAGCACTGGCGCAGCTTCTTCGAGGCGATCGGCCGGCCGGAATTCCTGCAGCAGCCGCGCTTTGCCAACCACGCGTCACGCACGAAACATATCGACGAGATCTATGAGGAGATCGGCCATATCTTCCTCACCCGCACCACCGCGCAGTGGCGCGAGCTGCTGGAGCGCGCGGACATCCCGGTGATGCCGATGCACACCCTGGAGACGATTCTGGACGATCCGCATCTCAACGCGATCGACTTCTTCAGGACCGTCGATCACCCCGTGGAAGGCCGCATCCGCCAGATGCGGGTGCCTTCGACCTGGAGTGTAACCCAGCCGGAGCCGGCCGGACCGGCGCCGACGCTCGGCCAGCATGGCCGCGACATCTTGTGCGAAGCCGGCTTCTCGACCGAGGAGATCGAACGGCTCGCAGAGCAGAAGGCAGTTCACCTGGCAGCGCCGCCTTGAGAGCGGTGCGGGCCAAAATCGCAACGACAGGGAGGAAATCGCGATGGCCGGACTTTATTTCGAGGACTTTTCCGTGGACCAGGAGTTCAGGCATCCGCTGACCCGGACCGTCACGGAAATGGACAACACCATGTTCAGCCTGCTGACGCTCAACCCGCAGCCGCTGCACATCGACGCGCATTTCGCCGAAAAGACCGAGTTCGGCCAGCGCATTTTCAACAGCCTTTACACCCTCGGCATCATGATCGGCATGACGGTCTATGATACGACCATGGGCACCACCGTCGCCAATCTCGGCATGACCGACGTCACCTTTCCGAAGCCGGTCTTCCATGGCGACACCTTGCGGGCGACGACGAAGGTGCTTTCGTTGCGGGAATCCAAATCGCGCCCCAAGGCGGGCATCGTCGAGTTCGAGCACCACGCCCTGAACCAGAACGACGAGATCGTCGGTAAATGCCGCCGCATGGCGATGATGCACAAGAGGCCGGTCTGATGCGTTCGATGCTGTTCGTGCCGGGGGATTCCCCGCGCAAATTCGAGAAGGCGAGCGAAGGCAAGGCCGACGCGCTGATCATCGATCTCGAGGATTCCGTCGTCACCGAGAAGAAGGCGGAGGCGCGCGGGTTGACGCTCGCGATGCTGAAGGCGCGCAGCAAGCCGCATCAGCTCTATGTCCGCGTCAACGCGCTCGACACCGGCATGACGCTCGCCGATCTCGCCGCGGTGATGCCGGGCAGGCCCGACGGCATCGTGCTGCCGAAATCGCAGGGCGGCGACGACGTGCGGCAGGTCGCGACCTGGCTCGAAGCACTTGAGGCGGCGGCCGGCATCACGGCCAGCGCAACCCGCATCGTCTGCGTCGCGACGGAGACCGCCGGCTCGATCTTCGGGCTCGGCAGCTACAAGGGCTGCTCCCCTCGCCTCGCCGGCCTGATGTGGGGCGCGGAGGATCTTTCCGCCTCTTTGGGCGCCACAGAGAAGTCCTCGGGCGGCGTGTTCCACAGTCCCTATCGCCTCGCGCGCGATCTCTGCCTGATGGCAGCCGCCGCGGCCGAGGTCGCGCCGATCGACACCGTCTACACCGACATCGACAATTTGGCCGGCCTCGAGCAGGAGACGCGTGCGGCACGGCGCGACGGGTTTTCGGCGAAGGCGCTGATTCACCCCAAGCATGTCGATGTCGTCAACGCGGCGTTCGAGCCGACGGAAGCCGAGCGTATCTGGGCGGAGAAGGTGATCGCGGCGTTCGCGAGCAATCCCGATTCCGGCACGCTGCGGCTCGACGGCCAGATGATCGACAAGCCGCATCTTCGCGCGGCGAAGAAGATCCTCGGCCAGCCGTAGATCAAGGGCAACACGTCGCGACAGACGGGACCGGATCATGATCGTTCGCCAAGCCGCAAACGTCCTGGAGATCATGGAATTCTTCGCCCAGACGAGGAAGCCGGCGACGCTTGCGGAGATCGCCGATCATTTCGGCTGGCCGCGCTCGTCGACCTTCAACCTGCTCGCGACGCTTTCGGAGAAGGGCTACCTCTATGAGCCGCGGCCGCGCGCCGGCTTCTATCCGACCCCGCGCTGGCTGGCGATGGCGCGGATGATCTCGGAGGTCGAGCCGCTGCCGCCATGGACGCATACGCTGATTGCCGATCTCTCGGCCGAGACCGGCGAGACTGCGTCTATCGTGGCGCCTGCGGGCGTGATGGCCGTGTTCATCGACGTCGTCGAGTCCCAGGCCGCGATCCGCTATTTCGCCACCATCGGCCATCGCGTGCCGATTCACGCGACCGCGAGCGGGCGCGCCCTGCTGCTGCAATATTCGCAGGAGGAGCGCGACTCCGTCTATCGCAAGATCGAGTTCAAGCAGTACGGCCCGTCGACGCCGATCAGCATCGAAGCCGTCGAGGCGGAGCTGCGCAATTCGATTCAACGCGGCTACTGCCAGAGTTTTGGCGACTACAGCCGCGATCTCGCCGGCGCTGCGATTCCACTGCCGATCGGCGACCGCAGGCTCTCCGTCGTCGTCGCAGGGCCGGAGTTCCGGATCGGGCCGAAGGTGGCCGAGGTGGCGGCGCTGATCGCGCGGACGGTCGACCGGCTGCGGCCGAAGACCACCGCGGCCTAAAGCCGAAGCTTCATTCGAATCCCTGAATGGGCGGCGCCGAAGTCTGCGCCGGCGCAGCCGGTGCAGCTTCAACGGGCTGCACCGCAGGCGTGGCTTGAGCCGGCGGATTGCCGGCAGCTCTCATTTGGCCGTTGGCATTCATCGCCTCACGTGCGCGCGGCGGAGCGCCGGTGGCGGCTGCGCGATACGCCTCGCGGCGCGGCGGCTGCCGATGCCTCGCCGAGCGTGAATCCCTCACGCCCCAGGACCGGGCGATTGCAGGTCCGGCGGTATAACCGATCGCCGCGCCCGCGACAGCACCGATCGGCCCCAGCACGACCGCGCCTGAGACCGCTCCCAGCGCCGCAGCACCGGCACGCTCTTGCGCGGCGGCGCTTGCAGGCACGCCAGCCAGCAGAACGACGGCAGTGATCAAAGCTTTGTTCATCGGAGCGTCTCCCTCACGGGAGATCACTCTTACTGAAATATGGCTGCAGAACGTTTGTTCGTTGCCAAACACGGGGCAATCGCCGACGGAACTCCGGCAATTCAAAGGCCGCCGCCTTCAAATCGTGGCCCAGCGGAGGTCGCTCGGCACAACTACGGCGCGACCTTGTCGCTGGTAAAACCGTTACCGTCGAGCGCGCGACGCACCGTGCCGTCCGCCTTGGCCTCGTCGAGGAAATGCGCGGCCCAGGCCTTTGCCGCCACCTTGCCCTTGGGAACGACCACGACCACCCCGGTCGATTGGATGACTTCGTCCAGTACCTTCGTTCCAGGCAGCTTGCGCGAAAGGTCTTCCAGAGCCCCCATGCCCATCGCCAGAGCATCGAGCTGCCCCTTGCCGATCAATTCGGCCGCCTCTTCCGGCTTCATGAACTTTGTGAGCTTGGCCTGCTTCAGCGACCTCTCGACCGTACGTGACGTCGACGTCCCCTCGATGCAACCGACCCGCATGCCGGCGCGATCGACATCCGCAACGACGCGGATGTCCGAGCCGGCGCGCACGAGATAGCCGCTCATATAGGCGACGTAAGCGGGGCCCTGGTCCACGAACTGCTCGCGCTTGACGTCCGCCGGCATGAAGGAGAGATCCCAGAGGTCCTTGCTGCTGGCGGCTGCGATCTCGTCGGAGCTCTGATATTCGACCAGCTGCAGAGGCACATGCAGCTTGTCAGCGGCGGCCTTGGCGAGCTCGACGGTGACGCCGCGCGGCTTGCCCGTCGCCGGATCGCGCGTGGTCCAGAAGGCGGACGCGGCGGGACCGACGGCTACCGCCACGCGCAGCGTGCCCGTGGGGGCAACGTCGAGTGCCCCCTCGGCCTTCGCATCAAAGGCAGGGATCGTAAGGAAGACAAAGCCCAACGCAGCAATCAAGCTATGCCGCAGCATCTCCGCCTCCAAGGTTGGACGAACCGTTAGCAACGCCGGCAGTGCGCTCCCTCGCCCCGCTTGCGGGGAGAGGGTTGGGGTGAGGGGGAATCTCCGCGGGGACGGTGACAGTCGGATTCGCGGAGACTCCCCCTCACCCGGAAATCAAGCTGCGCTCGATTTCCGGCCTCTCCCCGCGAGCGGGGAGAGGCGAGGACAATCAGACGATCTTGATCGACACGTCCGGCAAGCCTTCGAGCTTGCACAGCAGCACGTCGCCCTTCACCACCGGACCGACATTCTCCGGCGTGCCGGAATAGATGATGTCGCCGGCCTTCAGCTCGAACGCTTCCGAGAGCTTTGCGATCTGCTCGGCGACGCTCCAGATCATCTTGCTGAGATCCGAGCTCTGCTTCACGGTGCCGTTGATTGCGAGCGAGATCGCGCCCTTGTCGAAATGGCCGGTCTTGCTGGCGGGATGGATCGGGCCGATCACCGCGGCGTGGTCAAAACTCTTTCCGATCTCCCAGGGCTTCTTCTCCGCGGCCATGCCGTTCTGGAGATCGCGCCGGGTCATGTCGAGGCCGAGCGCGTAGCCGTAAACGTGGTCAAGCGCTTTCTCGGCCGGGATATTGGTGCCGCCGGATTTCAGCGCAGCAACCAGCTCGACCTCGTGATGATAATTCTTGGTCAGCGACGGATAGGGATGGTCGGCGACCTCGCCGACCGCGACGTTCTGGATCGCGTCCGTCGGTTTCTGGAAGAAGAACGGCGGTTCGCGGTTCGGATCCGAGCCGCGCTCGATCGCATGCGCCGCGTAGTTGCGCCCGATGCAATAGATGCGGCGAACCTGGAACACCTGAGTCTCGCCGACGATCGGGATCGCGACCATCGGCACCGGGAAGATCGGCTTCGGTCCGGCCTGCGCTGCGGCCGGCGCCACGTCCGCGATGGAAGCGGCGGCTGCCGCAGCAGCGGTTGCGAGCACCTCGCGCCGCGTTGGTGAGGTCTTCTCCATGTTATTTGCTCCCTTTCGACTTCCTTGGGCGCTTCAAGTGCGCAGGTCCCGCTGGTAAACGATATTCCGTATGCCAGCAACGCTGGACGGACACGACGCGGCAGCCTCTTATGACGGGACCAGGCGGCCGTGCAGCGTTGATCGGCAGCCGGCTCACGGCTCCCTAGCATGGAACTTGCATAAATTCTGGGCGACATGGACGCCGCATGAACCTCATCAGTCTCGATATCCGCATGCTCCGGTCGCTGATCTCCGTGGTCGAGACCGGCAGCATCACCGAGACCGCGCGACGGCTGGGCCGCACCCAGCCGGCGATCACCCTGCAATTGCAGCGGCTGGAGGAATTGACCGGCAAGCAGCTGTTCGAGCATGCCGGCCGCCGGCTGACACTGACCGACGACGGCACAACGGTTCTCACCTACGCCAAATCCATCCTGAGGTTGCATGACGAATTGATTTCGCAGCTGGCGTCGCAGGAGATCGAAGGCCAGGTGGTGCTCGGCACGCCCGACCTCTATGCGGCGTTCATGCTGCCGTCGATCCTCAGCGTGTTCCGAAAGTCCTTCCCGCGTGTGCAGGTCGAGCTCAATTGCGCGCTGTCGACGCCGCTGGTCGGCCTCGTCAAGCGCGGCGATGTCGACATTGCGCTGGTCACCCGCATGAACGATTTCACCGGCGGCCAGGTGGTGCGGCGCGAGCAGCTGGTCTGGATGACCGGCGAGCAATCCGCCGCGCACCAGGAACGCCCGATCCCGCTGGCGCTATTGCCGCCCGGCAACATCTACCGCGACTACGCGATCGACACGCTTGAACGGGCAAGCCTGCGCTGGCGCATCGCCTGTGTCAGCGAAAGCGTCGGCGGCCTGCAAGCCGCAGCCTTCGCCGGCATGGCCGTCACCGTGCTCGGCCGCAGCGCGCTGGTGCCTGCGATGCGCGAGATCGGCCCCAACGAGGGCCTGCCACCGCTACCGAAGATCGAGCTGCTACTCTACAAATCCAGCGGCGCGACCTCGAAGGCGGCCACCGCGCTGCACGACTATCTCGCGCACTATCTGCGTCTCGACGAAGAGCTCAGCGGCCGCGGCGCGCCGATCGAGCTGTCCTGAAGCGTATTGCCGAGCCGGGCAAAACTGCCCCAAAGCCGACCTGAAGCGCACCCAACCCATCATGCGGCAGGACGGACATGCTCAGCGCCTGCGGTGATCTCCGTTTTTGACCCATTTCATGAGTAGGCCCTAGTCCAGCAGCGGCTCGATATGCTTTGATGCGTGGGGCGGGAACCGAGACGCAAGGATGGCCTGATGTTCATAGTCATTCGAAAGTACACCAAGGTTCGTTCGGTCGCGGATGCTGCCCGCCGCGCCAAAAGCGGCGTCGGTCAGATCCTGAGGGATTCGCGCGGCTTCAAATCTTATTATGTGCTGGATGGGGGCGGGGGCGTTGGTGTCGCCGTGATGATATTTGAGGACCGCGAAAGCGCCAATGCGGCGAACGATAAGGTGATGGAGTTCGTTCAAGCAAGCTTGCACGACCTTGATCTCGGGGATCCCGAAATCATCGCCGGAGAAGTTTTGGTGAATATAGAATCTGCCGCGTAGATGCTCGCATGGCCACTCACGCCTTGACGTGCGCCAGGCTCTGCTCGCTCAGCGCCAGCGAGGGCCAGAATTTTGACCAGGGCTGCGCCTGCTCGAACGCCGCCGCGATCTTGAAGATCGTGGGCTCGTCGAGCCACGGCGCCACGATCTGAAGGCCGATCGGCAGGCCATCGCGGTCGAAGCCGCAGGGGAGCGTCGCCGCCGGCAGGCCGGCGAGATTGATCGGCCAGGTGAAGGGCGACCAGCCGAGATGCGGATCGACCTCGCTGCCGTCGATCGTTCCGACGCCGATCTGGCCGGCCTCGAACGCGGTCACAGCGACCGTCGGCGTCACCAGCGCATCGATGCGCTCGAACAGCTTGACGAAAGCGCCACGCGCCTGGCCACGACGGTAGCCAGCCTCGATATAGTCCGTGCCGCTGTAATGCCGGCCGGCGCTGACAACGTCGCGATAATCGGCTTCGGAGCTCGCGAGATCGGCGGCGGTCTTGGTCGCAACCGCCGCCGCCTGCTCGGTAAACGCGATCGGCTTCAGCGTGTGTTCCAAGATGCCGGGATCGAGGCCAGGACCATCCATGGTGACCTGCGCGCCGCAGGAGTCGAGAATGGCGAGCGCCTTGTTGAACGCTGCGCGCACGTCGGGGCTGACCGCGGCATAGCCGAGATCGACACTGGCGCCGATGCGAATGCCGTTCAACGGCGCGGCGTTGGTGTCGAAGCGCCGCGGCGACACCGGCAGGCTCGCGGGATCGCGCAGATCGTAGGCAGCGATGATCTCCAGCGTCAGCGCGGCATCCGCAACCGTGCGCGTGATCGGCCCGGTATGGGCGAGCGAAGCCCAGGACGGCGGCGAGAAGCCGGGCGAACGCGGCACCAGGCCGAAGGTCGGCTTCAGCCCGAACACGCCGCAGAACGACGACGGCACGCGGATCGAACCGACGCCGTCGGTACCGATCGCGATCGGTCCGCAGCCGGCGGCAACGCCCGCCGCCGCGCCGCCACTCGATCCGCCGCTGGTGCGGCCAGGATTCCAGGGATTACGCGTGGTGCCGGTAACGGGACTATCCGCTGTGAGCTTGTAGCCGGACTCGCAGGTCGTGGTCTTGCAGGTGATGATCGCACCGGATGCCTTCAGCGCCGAGACGACTGCGGCATCGACCTCGGGCACGAACGTCTTGTTCATCGGCGAGCCGGCATAGGCCGGCACGCCTGCGACGAAGACGAGATCCTTGATCGTGACCGGTACACCAGCGAGCGCCCCCTTGACCTCGCCCGCACGCATCTCCCTGGTGAGACGGTCGGCATCCGCCCTCGCCTGCTCGTACATCGGCGTCACCACCGCGTTGCAGGCCTCGCTCGTCGCTTGAAGCGCGGCGATGGTGTCATCGACGACATCGCGCGGGGTGAACGCCTTGCGCCGGTAGCCGGCCATGATCTCGGTTGCAGAAAGCGCGCCAAGGCCAGTCGGCGCCGGCGGGAAGGCCGTTCGGCCGGAACCATCAGTCATCATCAACCCTAAGGAGCTAGCTGAGCGCCGCGTCGACGGCGCGCTTGGCCATGACCGTGACGAGATGCGCCCGGTAATCGGCTTCGGCATGGATGTCGGAGGTGAGACCGTCGGTGTCGATCTTGATCGCCGCGATTGCGGATGGATCAAAATTCTCCGATAGCGCCGCCTCCATCGGCGGCACCCGAAACACGCCTGGCCCAGCGCCGGTGACGGCGACGCGGACACCATCGGCGAATTTCGCAACGAAGACGCCGACCAGCGCATAGCGCGACGCCGGTGCCTTGAATTTCTCGTAGCCCGCCTTGAGCGGCACCGGGAAGCGGATCGCTGTGATGATCTCGCCGGGTTCAAGCGCCGTCTCGAACAGACCAAGGAAGAATTTGTCTGCTGCGATCTCGCGCGTGCTGGTGACAATGGTGGCACCGAGGCCAAGAACGCCGGCCGGATAGTCGGCCGCCGGATCGTTGTTGGCGACCGATCCGCCGATCGTGCCGCGGCTGCGCACGGCGGGATCGCCGATCATCGAAGCCAGCGCCGCGAGCCCGGGAATTCTTGTCTGCACCAGCTTCGAGGCAGCCACGACCGCATGCGGCGTCATCGCGCCGATGGTGATGGTCGCACCATCGTCGGTGATACCCTTGAGGCTTCCGAGCTTCGACAGATCGACGAGCGCGACCGGACAGGCCAGCCGCTGCTTCAGCGTCGGGATCAGCGTCATGCCGCCGGCGACGAGCTTGCTGTCCTCGATCGAGGTCAACAGTTTTGCCGCCTCGGGGATCTGGGCAGGCTGATGATAGGCAAACGGTTTCATTGTTGTCCTCCCTATTCCGCGGCGACCGGCAGCGATGCGTTCTGAAGCAGGCGCCAGATCCGGTTCGGCGTCGCCGGCATGTCGACATGGGTGACGCCGAGATGCGACAGCGCATCGACCACCGCATTGATGACGGCAGCCGGCGACCCGATGGTGCCGACCTCGCCGCAGCCCTTCACGCCCATCGGCGTGTGCGTGCAGAGCGTAGAGTGGGTCGCGACCTTCATCATCGGCAAATGATCGGCGCGCGGCATGCAGTAGTCCATCAGCGAGCCCGACAGGAGCTGGCCCGAGCCTTCGTCGTAGACCGCGTTCTCGAACAGCGCCTGGCCGACACCCTGCACGATGCCGCCGTGCAACTGGCCTTCCACGATCATCGGGTTGATGACCGTGCCGACGTCGTCCACCGCCGTGTAGTTCACGAGGGTCACCGTCCCCGTCTCCGGATCGACCTCGACCTCGGCGATGTGGCAGCCGCCGGGATAGGTGAAGTTGACGGGATCGTAATAGGCCTGCTCCTCCAGTCCCGGCTCCAGCACTTCGAGCGGATAATTGTGCGGCACATAGGCCGCGCCCGCGATCTCCTCGAACGTCTTGGCACGGTCCGTGCCGGCGACCGAGAATTTTCCGGCCTCGAACTGGATATCCGCCTCGGCGGCCTCGAGCAGATGGGAAGCGATCTTCTTGCCCTTGGCGATCACCTTGTCCGTCGCCTTGGACAGCGCGGCGCCCCCGACCACCAGGGAGCGCGAGCCGTAAGTGCCCATGCCGAACTGCACGCGATCGGTGTCGCCGAACACGATGTCGACATTCTCGAAGGCGACGCCGAGCTTGTCCGAGACGATCTGCGCGAACGTCGTCTCGTGGCCCTGGCCGTGATTATGTGTCCCGATCATGACCGTCACCTGGCCGGTCGGATGCACGCGCACCGTGGCGCTCTCATAGAGACCACCGCGCGCACCCAGCCGTCCCGCGAAACGCGAGGGCGCAAGGCCGCAGGCCTCGACATAGGTCGAGTAGCCGAGCCCGCGGAATTTGCCCTTGCGCGCCGATTCCGACTTGCGGATGCCAAAGTTCTTGGCGTCGGCTGCGACCAGCGCACCGTCGAGGCAGCCCATCGGATCGCCGGAATCGTACTGCACCAGGACCGGCGTCTGATACGGATAGGCCTCCTTCGGGATCATGTTGCGGCGGCGGATCTCGACGCGATCGATCCCCATCTCGCTGGCAGCGACATCGACGATGCGCTCCAGCACGAAGGTCGCCTCGGGCCGGCCTGCACCGCGATAGGCGTCAACAGGCACGGTGTTGGTGAAGACCACCTTCACGTTGCAGTAGATCGCTGGCGTGGTGTAGACGCCGCCGAGCAAGGGGCCGTAGAGATTGGTCGGGATGTTCGGCCCGAAGGTCGAGAGATAGCCGCCCATATTGGCCAGCGTGTTGACGCGAAAGGCGAGAAATTTTCCGGTTTCGTCCAGTGCGAGCTCGGCCTCGGTGACGTGATCGCGGCCATGGCGGTCGGAGACGTAGCCCTCGGAGCGGCTCGCCACCCATTTGATCGGCCGCATCACGCGCTTGGCGGCCCAGGTGATCACCGCCTCTTCGCCGTAGTGGAACTGCTTGACGCCAAAGCCGCCGCCGACATCCGGCGCCACCACGCGCAGCTTGTGCTGCGGAATGTTCAGCACAAGCGCGCCCATCAGGAAGCGTACGACGTGCGGAAACTGACTGGTGGTCCACAGCGTGAATCGATCGGTGCCCGGCTCGTATTCGGCGATCGCCGCCCGCGGCTCCATCGGATTGCCGATCAGGCGGTTGTTGACGAGGCTGAGCTTTGCGACATGCGCCGCTTTCCGGAACGCGGTTTCGACCGCGGTCTTGTCGCCGAGCTCCCAATCGCAGCAGATATTGTTCGGCACGTCGTCGAACAATTGCGGCGCACCGGGCCGCACCGCTTCAAGCACGCCGACGACCGAAGGCAGCACCTCGTAATCGATCTTCAAAAGCTCCGCCGCCGCATTGGCCTGTTCTGGCGTCTCGGCTATGACGAAGGCGACCATGTCGCCGACGAAACGCACCTTGTCCTGCGCGAGCATCGGAAATGGCGGCTCTTTCATCGGGACGCCCTTGGCGTCCGTGATGCCCCAACCGCAGGGCAGCGAGCCAAGTCCATCGTCGGCGACGTCATCCCCGGTCAGGACCGCAATGACACCCGACGAGGCGAGCGCCGCGGTCTTGTCGATGCCGCGCAGGACCGCGTGGCCATGCGGCGAGCGCACGAATACACCGGCGGTCATGCCCGGGCGCTTGATGTCTGAGACGTAGTTGCCGCGGCCGGTAAGGAAGCGCTGGTCTTCTTTCCGCTTTGGTGACGCGCCGATCCCGATCACATTGCCCATGGTCACTCTCCCTTGGCGGCGTTCATGGCGGCAGCGCCTGATATCACCGAGACGACGATGTTCTGGTAACCGGTGCAGCGGCAGATATTGCCTTCGAGGCCGTGGCGGACGTCAGCCTCCGTCAGGTCCGGCTTCTCGGTGGCCAGTGCCACCGCGGTCATCAGCATGCCGGGGGTGCAGAAGCCGCATTGCAGGCCGTGATGCTCGCGAAACGCCTCCTGCATCGGATGCATCCGGTTCGAACCGGGGGCGCCTTGCAGACCCTCAATGGTGAGCAGCGTCGCGCCGTCAAGAGCAGGCGCCAGCAGCGTGCAGCTCTTCACGGGAAGACCGTTGAGGTGCACCACGCAGGCGCCGCACTGACTGGTATCGCAGCCGATATGGGTGCCGGTGAGGTTGAGCTGCTCGCGCAGGAGCTCGGCGACGAGCGTCGCCGGTTCGACGTCCACGACGGTGGGCCGGCCGTTGAGTGTGAAGGATATCTGCACGGTCATACTCCTGTGCGCGACGGGTCTCTAGGCGAGTGGAAGGGCGCTGCCGGTGGCCCATGTGGCCATCACGACATCGCCGACGGTGAAGGGATCCGCGAAGAAGGTCTTTTCCGGCACGTAGGCCACGAACTCGTCGTCCGGCACGGTGTCGAGCATGACCTTGACGAAGTAGCCCTGGTATTCGATCGCGAGCACCCGGCTCGGCAGCGACGTGGTGCAGCCCGGCGGCAAGTCCCTGCCGGGCCGAACCAGCGCGACGTCGTCACGGCGCACGGCGATATCGACCTTGTCACCAACACTGACGGTGGGTCGTGCCTGAAGCGGCACCTCGATGCCATCAGGCGCGGCCTGCGCCAGCGTGAAGCTCGCGCCATTGACCTTTTCGACCCGACCCGACAGCACGTTCTGTCCGCCCATGAATTCGGCGACATAGCGATCATGGGGGTGAGCGTAGACGTCGCGGGCGGCGCCTGCCTGCTTGATCTTGCCCTGCTCCATCACCACCACAAGATCGGCGAGCGCGATCGCCTCGAGCTGGGTATGGGTGACGTGGATGAAGGTGATGCCGAGTTCCTGCTGCATCCGTCTGAGCTCCTGGCGCATCTGCACGCGAAGCTGCTCGTCGAGCGCCGAGAGCGGCTCATCGAGCAGCAACACCCGCGGCTCGGTGATCGCCGCGCGCGCCAGCGCCACACGCTGCTGCTGGCCGCCGGAGAGCTGCGCCGGAAGGCGGCCGGCGAACTGCGTCAGCCGCACCTTCTCGATCATGGCATCCGCCGCACGCAGCCGGTCGGCCTTGGACATGCCGCGCACACGCAGCGCAAAGGCGATGTTCTCGCGTACCGTGAGGTGCGGGAACAGCGCGTAGGATTGGAACATCATCGCGGTGCGCCGCTGCACCGGTGCGAAGCCGACGACATTCTGTCCACCGATCACGATCTCGCCCGCGGTCGGGTCTTCATGCCCGGCGATCATCCGCAGGATCGTGGTCTTGCCGCAGCCGGAGGGACCGATGAAGCAGCAATAGGCGCCGTCGGCAATCTTGAGGTTGACGCCGTCGACCACGTTGGTGACGCCATCAAAGCTCTTGCAGACACCTGCCAATTCGATATCGCCGCGATCGCTCTTCATTCCAAACTCAACCCTTTGCGCTGCTGCTGCGCTTCTTCTGGATCAACACGATGCTGCCGAGGCTCGCACCGATCACGACGAAGGAGACGACGGTCGTCACCGTGCCGAGCGCGTAAAGCGAGGGCGAAGTGACGTTCAGCGTCATGCTCCAGATTTCCAGCGGCAGCGTGTTCAACGAACCCGCCGTTTGCAGGGTGCGTGCGAACTCGTCGTAAGACAGCGTGAAACCGAACAGCGCGACCGCGACGAGGCCGGGCGCGAGCACCGGAATCATCACCAGCCGGATCGACTGCCAGCGGCTGGCCCCTAAGTCGTAAGCCGCCTCCTCCCAGACATGGTTGAAGCGCGACATCACGGCGAACATCACGAGCACGCCGAACGGCAGCGTCCAGGACAGCTGCGCGCCGAGCGCCGAGGTGTACCAGCTCGCGTTCAGCCCGAGCGCCTGGAACAGGAGCCCGGTGCCGAGGCCGAGCACGAGGCCGGGCGCAACCAGGCTGCCGATCATCATGTAGAAGACGACGGTGTCGCCGCGAAAACGCTTGCGGAAGCCGAGGCCGGCCAGGAACGAGACCACCACCGTGATGACGGTGACGATGACCGCCAGCTTGATCGAACGGTCGAACGAGCCTTTGACGTCGCCGGTGCGCACCTGGGTGAAGAGATCGACGAACCAGTGCAGCGAGTGGCCCTTCATCGGAAACACAAGTCCGCCCCGGATATCCTGGAACGACAGGACATAGATGCAGAACATCGGACCGTAGAGCGCGAGCACGTAAAACGCGAACAGCGTCGCAAGCACATAAAACGTCCAGGGCCGCTGCCCGCGGCTCGGCGCGATCGCCTTGGTGGTCGCGGGCGCGACCGTCTCGGGCATGTCGGCGAGAACCGCGCTCATCGCGTGATCTCCTGCCGGATGTCCACGGTGCGCAGGATCAGCGAGACGATGGCGACCAGCACCAGCGTCAGCAACACGGCGCTCGCCGCGGCGGTCGGGTATTGCAGCACGCCGACGTCCTCGTAGAACGCGCTGACCACCGAGGCCGAGCCGCCGCCGGACATCACCTTGACCACGAAGAAGTCGCCCATCACGATCGACACCACGAAGATGGTACCGAGGGCGATGCCGCTCTTGGACATCGGCACCACGATGAGGCGCATGATGTCGAAACGGCTGGCGCCGGCGTCGATCGCGGCCTCGATCAGCTTCTTGTCGATCCGCGCCATCGAATTGAAGATCGGCACGATCATGAAGATCGTGAGCTGGTGGACATAGGCGATGACCACCGCTAGGTCGGAGAACAGCAACACTTCCAGCGGCTGGCGAATCACGCCCAGCGCCAGCAGCGCCTGATTGATCAGGCCTTCCTTGCCGAGCAGTGGAATCCAGGAAATCATCCGGATGATGTTCGAGGTCCAGAACGGCACCGTGCACAGCAGGAACAGGCCGATCGCCAGCAACTGGTTGCGGACGTGAAACACCAGGAAGTAGGCGACGAAGAAGCCGATGATCAGGGTAAAGACCCAGGTCAGCACCGTGAACTTGATTGTCGCCAGATACAGTTTCAGCGTCAGTGCCGAATGCAGCACCTCGACATAGCTCGCGAGTGTGAAGCCCGGCGTCAGCCCGCCGAAGCCGTCGGTCGCGAAGAAGCTCGCGGCCAGCACCACCAGGATCGGCGCCACGAAGAACGGCACGAGCACCAGGACCAGCGGCGAGACATAGAGCCAGCCGGCGAGATTTGCGCGTGGCGGAGTTTGAGCTGGACTCGAACTTGGCTGCATGTCGGCCTCGAAGTCGGTCTTCTCGCACCGGCGCGGTTCACGCGCCGGCGCGCTTGTTACGTCAGGGAAGCAGGTTTCAGGCCACCTTGAAGTCGTTCCAGCGCTTGTTCATGTAGGCGGCTTCGTCCATCAGCGTATTCCAGCACGAGATGTTCTTGACGCGGTCGAGGAACGAGCCGCCGTCGCGCTTGGTGCCGGCCTTCTCCATGGGCACGCCATAGGGATCGTTGACCACCTCAGGCGCGGGCTGGCCCTCGTACCAGAACGCCCATTCGGCAGGGGTGAGGAATTTCTTCGCGGTCGACGGCACCGGGCTGTAATAGCCGTAGCGCGCGACGAAGCCGCCCTGCCAGCCGGACAAATACCAGTTGAGATATTCGTAGGCCGCGTCGAGCTTCTTGCCGGAGAGATGCCTCATCAGGCCCATGCCGTTGCACCAGCCGCGATAGCCTTCCTTGCCGTTCTTGACGTTGACCGGCGCATAGACGCATGGAATCTCCTTCACGCGGACCGCAGCCACCGCCGGCGACCACATCGACTGGATGACCACTTCGCCCGCCGCCATGAGCTGCACCGACTGGTCGAAGGTGGTCCAGGTCGCGCGGAACTGGCCCTGCTTCTTCAGCTCGATCAGCTTGTTGCAGGTGAAGTCGATCTCCTCCTTGGTCATGTTGCCCTTGTTGCCGTACTTGATCAGGCCCGCGCTTTCGAAGCAGAGCGCGGCGTCCATGATGCCGATCGCGGGCACATCGAGGATCGCGGCCTTGCCCTTGAACTTCGGGTCGATCAGGTCCTTCCACTCGGTGACTTCATGGCCGACGAGATCGGGGCGATAGCCGATGGAGTCGGCGTTGTAGACCTGGGGCAGGAAGGTCGCCCAGTCGGTGACGCCGTCATGCAGATCGGTCGAGTCCGGCTTGGAGATGTACATGGCCTCATAGGGCGAGATGCCCTGGCGCGGGATCTTGTGGCCGTCGATCTCGCCCTTGGTGAAGATCGGCAGGATGTTGTCGAATTCCTTGATCTTCTTGACCTCGATGCCCTGGATCACGGCACGCTTGGCGGCGAGCTTGGCCTGCCAGCCCTCGAGATCGGCAATATCGACCGTATTAGGCTGGCTTATGAAGCGATTGATGGCGGCGGAGGTGTCGAGGTTCTGCATCGTCACCTTGAAGCCGAGATCCTTGGCCGCCTGGTCACCGATCGCCTTCACCACCGAGTAGGAGACGCCGACATGGCGCAGTTCGATGTCCTTGATCTCCTGCGCCCAGATCGTCGGGAAGCCGCGGATCGCGTCCGATCCTGCGGCGGCACCGGCGACCACCGCCGCCCCCTTCAACAGCGTGCGGCGGCTCAGCTTTTTCTGCCGTACGTCCCTGGTCTCCGACGGATCGGCCGCGGATGTTCCCTTGTCCCTGTCAAGCATGGCAACCCTCGTTGGCTACAATGAACGCTCGCACCGGTCGCCATTGACCGGCTGCGGATGTGATCAGTTGCGCGTGAGGCTATGGGCGGGATTTTGCGAAGTAAAATTGGAAGTAAAAATTCGCGATATAAGGGGGGCTAATGGTTCGGACGGCTGCATTTGCTTTTGGCAGCGCGCATAAGAAGGCGTCAGGACGTGCATACAAGACGGCGAATTCAACGCGGCGGACTTTTTCACGCAGCACGTGTGACAAGGCTTGCGCTGCTCGCGGCCGGAACATCGTGCGCGGCGCACGCCGGCGCCGTGTCGGTCGCGCCTGCGGGGCTGCAAGCGATCGGTACCATCGATCCCCGCTTTCAGTCCTACAACATCGAGATGGTGGAGGTGACCGGCGGGCGGTTCTGGAAGCCTTATCCGCAAACGATGCGCGCGCCGGCCGACAAGGATCGCTACAGTTACAGACCTCCGATCGATCTCGGAAACACGCGTCTGCGCAAGCTCGCGATGGCGTTGTCGCCGGCGTATCTGCGCGTGAGCGGCACCTGGGCCAACGCGACGTTCTTCGCCGACACCGAGAGCGCGCCGGCCGCGCCGCCATCGGGATTCAACGCGGTGCTAAGCCGCGCGCAGTGGCGCGGCGTCGTCGACTTTGCGCGCGCAGTCGATGCGCAGATCGTCACCTCCTTTGCCATCAGCCCGGGCAGCCGCGATGCGGATGGTCTTTGGAGGCCGGATCAGGCGCAACGCCTGATCGACTATACGCGTTCGCTGAGCGGCCACGTCGCCGCCGCCGAATTCATGAACGAGCCGACGCTCGCGGCGACGAACGGTGCGCCGCCCGGATACGATGCGAAGGCCTATGTCCGCGATGTCGGGATCTTTCACGAGTGGATGCTGCGCGCCGCGCCGGGAACGCTGATCGTCGGACCGGGCTCGGTCGGTGACACTGCTTCCGCCGGCGCGTCCGGCCTCCGCACGCGCGATCTGCTCGCCGGCTCAGGCTCCGCTGTCGATCGCTTCTCCTATCATCACTACAACACGATCTCGCCGCGCTGCGGCGGCCGCGATGAGCCGGCAGGCGCGCTGTCCGAAGCGTGGCTCGCCCGCACCGATGCCGCGCTAGCGACTTACAAATCGCTGCGCGACGAATTCGCGCCGGACAAGCCGATCTGGCTGACGGAAACCGCGGACGCTGCCTGCGGCGGCAATCGCTGGGACAAGACTTTCCTCGATACGTTCCGCTATCTCGACCAGCTCGGACGCCTGGCCAAGGCTGGCGTTCAAGTGGTGATGCACAACACGCTGGCCGCGAGCGATTACGGATTGCTGGACGAGAAGACGTTCCGCCCGCGGCCGAACTACTGGGCTGCGCTGCTCTGGCACCGGCTGATGGGAACGATCGTGCTCGACGCGAACGCACTCGCCGCGCCAGATCTCCATCTCTACGCGCATTGCCATCCGGGCATGCGGGGCGCCGTGTCCGTGCTTGCGATCAACGCGTCGCGGCAAGCACCATCCACCCTGACGCTGTCACACCCCGTCGAGCGTTACACGTTGCATGCGACGCGGCTGCAAGACGCGACCGTGCAGCTGAACGGCAAGACACTCGCGCTGAGTGCTGATGACGAACTGCCCCGACTTGAGCCGCGCGCAACGCCTGCGGGAGCGATCCGGCTTGCGCCGGCGACCATCACCTTCCTGGTGTTCCCAGCGGCCGCGAATCGTACCTGTAGTTAGCCGCTCTCAGGATTTCAGCGCGTCGCGCGCCGTCTCCGGCGCCATCAGCGTCGCGACGATCGTGATGATCGACAGCGCGATGATGTAGACCGACACCGCCCAATACGAGCCGGCCCATGCGAGCAGCGCGGTTGCGATCAACGGCGAGAAGCCGCCGCTGAGCGCGGCCGCGACGTTGGCACCAAGCGATGCGCCGCTGTAGCGCACCTGGGTGCGGAACAGCTCCGGCATGAACGCGGCCTTCGGCCCGAACAGCAGCGCATGCGTCAGCGTCATCGTGACGACGAGCGCGAGCGTGATCAGCGCCGGGTCCCTGGTGTCGAGGAACCAGAACAGCGGAAACGCCAGCGCCACCGAGAACACGCCGCCGGCGAGATACAGCGCCTTGCGTCCAAAGATATCGGACAGCCAGCCTGCAAGCGGCAATGTGGCGAATTCGACGATCGCAGCATAGACCAGCGCATCCAGGATCACCTGGCGCGGCAGGCCGAGCTTTGTCGTGGCGTAGACCACGGTGAAGACGGTGAGGAGGTAGGCGAGCCCGACCTCCGAAACCGTGATGCCGACCGCCAGCAGGAAGCTGCGCCAGTCGCGGCGAAGCACTTCCCACACCGGCTGCGCCAGCACCTCCTTGCGCTCGACCACCTCCTTGAAGTGCGGCGTCTCCGCAAGCTTGAGCCGCACGATGAAGCCGACGCCGACGAGCACAATGCTGATCAGGAACGGCACGCGCCAGCCCCAGCTCAGGAAGTCGGCCTCAGGCAGCTTCGTCATCAGGGCGAAGATGCCGGTGGACGCGGCAACCCCGACAGGAAAGCCGATCTGCACCAGACTGCCGTAGAAGCCGCGGCGATCGCCGGCATGTTCGATCACCATGACGACCGCGCCGCTCCATTCGCCGCCGAGCCCGATGCCCTGGACGAAGCGCAGGACGATGAGCAGGATCGGCGCCCACACGCCGATCTGGCTGTAGGTCGGCAGGCAGCCGATCAGGAAGGTGCCTAGCCCCATCGCGATCATGGTCGCGACCAGCATTGTCTTGCGGCCGAGCCGGTCGCCATAATGCCCGATGATCGCGCCGCCGATCGGCCGCGCCACGAATCCGACCGCATAGGTCGAGAACGCCGCGAGAGTGCCGACGAAGGGATCGAAGCTCGGAAAGAACAGCTTGTTCAGCACCAGCGCCGCCGCCGTGCCGTAGATCAGGAAGTCGTACCACTCGATCGCGGTGCCGAGCGCGCTCGCCCACACCACATGCGCCGTCGTCGATCTCTCCGTCGCGCCGGAGACCCCCGTTGCTGCCGTCATGCCATGCCCCAAAGATTCCTCGGCGGCATCATGGCCAATCGCGATGGCGGTTGCAACCTGCGGGGGTGTTGCTGCCGGCGATGACCACAGCGGGAATGGTGGCGCACAACTGTTTCAACAGCGTCATTGCGAGGAGCTCGTGCGACGAAGCAATCCAGACTGTCTCCGCGGAAGGATACTGGATTGCTTCGCTACGCTCGCAATGACGCTGTTGAGGTAGTTGCCCCCCTGCCTCCCCATCGTCGTCCCGGCACAGGTCGGGAACCCGGCCGACTTGTATTCGCCATTGACAAATTCGTTCGCTAATATCTAACTTACCGCCAACTTATGACCCGCCGCGCCAAGCGGCCCATAAAAAAGAGGGAACGACGATGAGAGGGTTTTTGGCCTGCGCCATGCTCGCGGCCATGACTTCGGCTGCCATGACGTCAACCGCGACCGCGCAGGTCTCCGACGATGCGGTGCGGATCGGCGTGCTGACGGATCTGTCGAGCTGGGGCCGTGACAACAGCGGGCCGGGGTCGGTCGAAGCCGCGAAAATGGCGGTCGAGGAATTCGGACCGACCGTACTCGGCAAGCCGATCGAGATCATCAGCGCCGACCACCAGATGAAGACCGACGTCGGCGTGCAGATCGTGCGCGGCTGGTTCGACAACGGCAAGGTCGACGCCGTCGTCGACATCCCCAATTCCGGCATCGCGATCGCCGTCCACAACATGGTGCGCGAGCGGGGCAAGATCGCCCTGCTCTCCGGTCCCGGCGCGAGCTCGCTGACGGACGAGCTGTGCAGCCCGAACACCGTGCATTTCACCTACGACACCTACGCCCTGTCGAAGGTGACCGCCTCCGCGGTGATCAAGGAGGGCGGAAAATCCTGGTACTTCATCACCGCCGACTACGCCTTCGGCCAGCAGCTCGAGAAGGACGCCACGCGCTTCATCAACGAGATGGGCGGCAAGGTGCTCGGTGGCGTGAAGCACCCGACCAATACCGCGGACTTCTCGTCCTTCGCTCTCCAGGCACAGAGCTCGAAATCCGACGTCGTCGCCTTCGCCAACGCCGGCCAGGATACCGACAACGCCATCAAGCAGTCCGGCGAGTTCGGCCTGGTCCAGGGCGGCCAGAAGCTCGTCGGCAAGGAACCCTGGGACTACCTGGAGATCATCAAGACGGTGAAGGGCGAGGACGCCTTCCGTCCGGTCTCCGAGTCCAAATGTCCGCTGCTGAAGAAGTGAGGCCCGCATGACCGGCAACGAGCGCAACGCAATTGAGACTTACGAGTGCGATGTGCTCGTCGCCGGATCGGGCGCCTCCGGCATGTCGGCGGCGATCACGGCGCGCTATCGCGGCCTCGACGTGCTGATCGTCGAGAAGGAGCCGCGTTTCGGTGGCACCACCGCCCGTTCCGGCGGCTGGCTCTGGATCCCCGGCACATCGCTGGCGAAAGCCTACGGCATCGAGGAGACGCCGGAGCAGGCCCGCACATATCTGCGGCACGAGGCCGGCAATAATTTCGACGCCGCGCGCGTCGATGCGTTCCTGAGCGCCGGTCCCGAGGCGGTGGATTTCTTCACCACCAAGACCGCCCTTCGCTTCGACATGCCACTGGTGTTCCCGGACTATCACGCCGAAGCGCCCGGCGGCGCGCAGGGCGGCCGCTCCATGGTGACGCGCCCGTTCGACGGCCGCGCGCTCGGCGAGCAGATCAAGACACTCGGCATGCCGCTGCCGGAGCTGACTGTGTTTGGCATGATGTTGGGCTCCGGCAAGGAGATCATCCATTTCATGCGGGTGACGAAATCGCTGACCTCCGCGGTCTATGTCGCAAAGCGCCTGTCGCGGCATCTGATGGACGTGCTGCGCTACGGCCGTGGCATGACGCTGACCAATGGCAACGCGCTGGCGGGGCGGCTGGCGAAATCAGCGCTCGATCTCAAGATTCCGATGTGGCTGTCCTCTCCCGTGCGCGAGCTGACGGTCGAGAGTGGCACTGTCACCGGCGCCGTCGTCACCCGCGACGGGCGAGATATACGCATTCGCGCAAGGCAAGGTGTGGTGCTCGCCTGCGGCGGCTTTCCGCATGACGTCGAACGCCGCAGAAAAATGTTTCCGCATGCGCCGACCGGCAACGAGCACTATTCGCCGGGCCCGACCGGCAACACCGGCGACGGCTTGCGCCTTGCGGAAAGCGCCGGCGGACATGTCGAGGACCGTCTGCCGAATGCCGCAGCCTGGGTGCCGGTGTCGCTCACCACGCGCAAGGACGGCTCAAAGGGCGTGATGCCGCATTTCATCGACCGCGCCAAGCCCGGCGTGATCGCGGTGATGCGCGACGGCAGGCGGTTTGCCAATGAAGGCAATTCCTACCACGACTTTGTCCAGGCCATGGTCAAGGCGGCGAAACCCGGCGAGGAGATCGCCGCCTTCCTCGTCTGCGATCACAAGACGCTGCGGAAGTACGGCCTCGGCTGCGTGCCGCCCTTCCCGATGCCGACAGGCCATCACCTCAAGACCGGCTACCTCATGCGCGGCGACACGTTAGAGGCGCTCGCGGCGAAAGCCGGCATCGACGCCACGGCCTTCGCCGGGACCGTCAAGCAGTTCAATGCGACCGCGCCGCTGGGACACGATGCCGCCTTCGGCAAGGGATCGAAGGCCTACAACCGCTACCAGGGTGATGCGCTGCACGGCCCCAATCCTTGCGTTGCACCGATCGAGAACGGCCCGTTCTACGCCATCAAGATGGTCATTGGCGATCTCGGCACCTATGCCGGCATCGTCACCGATGAGAACGCGCGGGCGCTCGACGCCGAAGGCCGGGTCATCCCCGGGCTGTACGCCGCCGGCAACGACATGGCGAGCATCATGGGCGGCAATTATCCCGGCGCCGGCATCACCCTTGGGCCGGCGCTGACCTTCGGCTACATTGCCGGCCGTCATCTTGCCGACAGCGCCGCCAAGCGCAACGCGGCGTAAGCATACGCCAGGAGGCGCATGAAGAGAGAAAGCCGCGGCATCCAGTCGATCGAGGTCGGCGGAGAACTGCTCCGCGCCCTCGCCCGCAGCGGCGAGCCGATGATGCTGCGTGACCTCGCGCGCGAGGCCGGCATGACGCCGGCCAAGGCGCATCCCTATCTCGCCAGTTTCTCGCGCATCGGGCTGATCGAGCAGGACGAGACCACCGGCCGCTACGAGATCGGCGCGCTGGCGCTGGAGCTCGGCCTCATCAGCCTGCGCCGCCTCTCCGGCGTGCGCATCGCCGGACCGAAGATCGCGGCGCTTGCGAGCCAGATCGGCCACGCGGTCTCGCTGGCGGTCTGGGGCACGCATGGTCCGACCGTGGTGCAGCTCGAAGAGCCGGGCCAGCCGGTACACATCGTAATGCGGGCCGGCTCGGTGATGGCGCTGCTGGAGACCGCGACCGGCCGCGCCTTTGCGGCCTTCCTGCCGGAGAAGACCATCAATGCCGCGCTCGAAAGCGGCCTCGACCGTCACGGCGTCGGTTACAATCCGAAGCGGGCGGTGAAGGGCGCGAAGGTCACAGAGATGCTGACCGAAGTCCGCAAGCACGGCCTCGCCCGCGCGCTCGGCGATCCCCTGCCCGGTGTCAATGCGTTCTCGGCACCGGTGTTCGATCACGCCGGCCATGTCGCGCTGGTCATCACCGCGATGGGACCGGAAGGCACGTTCGATGCGCGCTGGGACAGCCCGATCGCGCATGCCTTGCGCGACTGCGCCGGCGCCATCTCGAAGCGGCTCGGCCACGGGATCACGGTTGCGGCGGAGTGAGCGATAGTTCTCCGAGTCGTCCTGGCGAAAGCCAGGACCCATACCGCGTGATCTATCGAGCGCGGTTGGTCGTCGTACCGAACGTCGAGTCTTCGCCAAATATCTTTCTGGGGTAATGGGTCCTGGCTTTCGCCAGGACGACATCGAAGACATGGCCGATTGGTACGCCCGCTACCACTCCTTCACCGGCACCGTGTAGTTCAGGATCAACCGGCCGCCGTCGGGATAGATCGTCTGCCCCGTGATGTAGGACGCATCGTCGCTGGCGAGGAACGCAACAACGGAGGCAACCTCGCTCGGCTCACCACCGCGGCCGGCTGGCGTGCGTGACATCACAGTCTTGCGGGCATCCTCCGAGGTGTAGATGGAAGACGCCACCATGTCGGTCAGGATCGTGCCCGGCCCGACCGCCACGACGCGGATGTTGTGCGGGGCCAGCGCGACGGCAGCAACCGAGGTGAGCTGCTTCATGCCGCCCTTGGAGATGGCATAGGTCGCAAGCGTCGGGATCGCCAGCAGTGCATTGACCGAGGACATGTTGATGATGACCCCGCCGGCGCTGCCTTGCGCGATCATCTGCTTCGCCGCCGCTTGCACGCCGAAGAACGCGCCTTTCAGGTTGATGGCGATGATTTCGTCAAAATCCTGCTCGGAGATATCAAGAATGTTCTGGTTGCGAGCGACGCCGGCATTGTTGACCATGATGTCGAGCCGGCCGAATTCTTTCACGGCGGTCGCAACGAGCTGGTCGACGTCGGCACGCTTGGCGACGTTGCCGGGGACGGTGCGCAAGGCATCCGGCCGCCCAAGCTCGGCAGCCGTCGCGGCGAGGCCCTCGGCATCGACGTCCGAGATGACGACCTTGACGCCGTCGTCCAGGAATCTCTTCGCGCAGGCCTTGCCGATGCCGCGCGCCGCGCCGGTGATGGCGGCGACCTTGCCGGATAGTTTCATGGTCTCACTCCAGAATAGCTGCTTGGACGGCGGGCTATCGCCGGGTGAGATACCCGGCTCAGGCCGCCGCAAATCCGAGGTGAGCACGGAACCGGTTCTTGATAAAGACGGCATCGCGCGAGGGCAGCGAGCGCGGCGGATTTTCCGCCAGAACCTTGATGACGAAGAGTCGCGGCCCCTCGCCCGGGGCGGCGATCTGCGCTGCGAGACGTTCCACCTCGGCGATCGTCCGCGCGATTCCGGTCGCGGCAAAGCCGCAGGCCGCGGCAATCGCGGTGAGATCGACGCCGCGCCCGGTATGGCTCGCCTGCATCCCGGTCTCGCCGAAATGCTGATTGTCGATCACCACGATGTCGAGATTGCGCGGGCGCGCGACGCCGATGGTGGCAAGACCGCCGAGGCCCATCAATTGCTCGCCGTCCCCGGTCAAGGCGAGGACGCGCTTGCCGGGCTGCGCCTGCGCCAGTCCAAGCCCGATCAGCGCGGCGCCGCCCATGGCGCCCCAAAGGTAGAAATTGCCGTCGTGGTCGCCGACGGAATGAAGATCATAGGTCGGGGAGCCAAGGCCGGCGACGACCAGCGTGTCCTTGCGGTTCTTGAGAAGCGCGGCGACGGCGGCACGGCGATCGAGCTGAGACATATCGGACATCGACATCACCACTTCTTCTTGCCGATCAGGCGCTGCCCGATCAGCACTGCGATCTGCTGATCGGACTCGTAAGCGAGCGACGCCGCGGATTCGACCGTCTCGACCAGATCCTCCGCCGTCTCCGCGCGCATCACCTTCAGGCCGATCGCCTCCAGCGAGGGCTGCGTCGCCCGGCTCATCGGCACCTGCCAGGGATTGAACTCGGCCCATTCGCCGCGCATCGTCACCAGCATCAAGAGCGGAAAGCGGCCGATCGCCGAGAGCGAGAGCATGTTGATGCAATTGCCGACCCCGCTCGACTGCATCAGCAGCACGCTGCGCTGGCCGCCGAGCCAGGCGCCCGCGGCAATGGCGATGCCCTCCTCTTCGGTCGTCAGCACGTTGGTGGTGACGTCGCGGTCGGCCGAGAACAGGCGAATGAGCTGGCTGTGGCCGGCATCCGGCACATAGGACATCTGCCTGACGTCAGCGGCCTTCAGGACGCGATAGAGCTCGCTCGGCCAGTCGTCGCTCGAGCGCGTTTCAAGATCGGGTTGAGGGCTGTGCACCGCGAGGTCTCCGTGAGAGTCGAAAGGACGCTAGCGATGTTCGCGCGCGAAGGCTCTGACCGTCTGGCACGATCAGATATCGAGGGATTGTATAGCTGATGTTCTTTCGGGTGAATCTAATACAAGCGCGATGCGCATTGCTGCGCCCTCTCCCCTTGTGGGAGAGGGCATCACCGCAGGTTGACGCGAGCTGACTCGGGTGAGGGGTTTGTCTCCGCGCACGCATGCGCAGCTATATTTGTCGAAAGATACCCCTCATCCGGCGCTTCGCGCCACCTTCTCCCACAAGGGGAGAAGGAAGAAAGAACTCAATTCGCCGCCGACCTCGCAGCCGGCATATAGATCTGCGCGTAGCCTTCCTTGATCGCGGAGGTGATGCGGTCGAGGCGGCGGTCGATGTGCTTTTCCAGCACGGAGACGCAAGCCTCTTCATTGCGCGCCTTCAACCCTTCGACGACGGCGCGGTGCTCGGCCTGCGTGTTGGAGCGGTTGACGCGGTCCATGTCGATCCAGCGCACGAAGCGGATGCGGGCGTTGACGTTGCGCAGCACGCGCAGCATCTCGGCGTTGTTCGACATTGCCATCAGCCGTTCGTGAAAGGTCTCGTCGAGCTCGACCAGCTCGACCGAGGAGCGCTCGCCGGGATCGGGACCGGTCGCTTCGAGGAATTTCAAGAGCGCGTCGATGTCTTCATCTTTGGCACGCTTGACAGCGAGACGGACCGAGGCGACCTCGATCGACTTGCGCAGCTCGTAGAGATCGAAGATCTCGTGCGCGTCGAGCTCGCGGCAGAAGAAGCCCTTGCCCGGCGTGAAGCGCAGGAAGCCTTCGGTGTTGAGACGGTTGAGCGCCTCGCGCAGCGGCGTACGGCTGACGCCGAGACGTTTTGCCAGCTCGCCTTCGTTGAGTCGTTCGCCAGGTTTGAACTCGTAGCTCACGGCCATCGCCTTGAGCTGTTCATAGACGCGATCGACGATGCTATCGGAAGCCGGTTCCACGCTGCTCTTCATAAGCTGCATTCATGCCCAAACACAGCCCAATATACCGGGGCTGTGAAGACGATTGCAATGCAAAGGACGGCTTGGCAGAGCTTGTTCAGAGCTTTGCGACACCTGGAATCAGGCAAAGACGCGCGGGCGCAGTCCAGCATGAAACCAGGTGATCATGGAATAGATATCATAGACCGGCAGCCCGACCTCGGCCTGCAAGGCTGCCGCATAGGGCGGCATGTTGGTGCATTCGAGCACGATGGCGCCGACGTCGGGGTTCTTTGCGACGAGCAGCTTGCCCGCCTCGACCACGTCGCGCTCGGCCAAGCCGACGTCCATGTCGTCCTTCTCGGCCTTGATCAGGACACGGAAGAATTCCTTGCCATGCTCGGTGCCGACCAGCGGCGTATCGAGCGGCACGCCGGCGCCTTCGAGATGGGCCGGCGTCAGGGTCGAGCCCGACACCGTGACCAAGCCAACGCGCTTGCCGGGCGGCAAGGTCGCCTGCACCCACGGCACCTGCATCAGCGAAGAGGTCGCAACCGGCACGCCGACGGCCGCCGCGATCTCCCTCTGAAACAGCGAGAGGAAGCCGCAATTGGTGGTGATGGCTTCCGCGCCAAGCCGCACCAGATCCTTCGCCGCATCGATGAAGTCAGGCAGCAGGCCGGCCGCGCCCTTCAGCACCACCTTCTCCGGCGAGGCGCCGCTCACCACGCGATAGAGTACCGGGAACGGCCAGGTCGTACCGTTGCCCATGTCGCCGGGAATGCGGGGAAAGCGCGCCTCCAGCATTAGGATGCCGAGCGGCGCGCCATAGATGGCCTTGCCGCCACGGGCGACACGGGAGGACGAGTTGGCAGGATAGGTCATGGTGCGATCTCAGAGGAAACGATCGGGCGCAAACGGTGCGAGCGGAATTTCCGGCGCCTTGCCGCTCAGAAGCTGGGCGACGAGACGGCCGGTACGGGCCGAGCCGACCAGGCCGACATGGCCGTGGCCGAAAGCATAGACGATGTCGCGCGAGACGCGCGCGTAACCGATGCAGGGACGTCCGTCCGGCATGCTGGGCCGATGACCGAACCAGGTCTTGATGCGTGAGGCCGGAATGTCCTTTGGCAGTTTTGGGAACATGCTGAAGAGATGGCCGCGCAAGATCTCAGCGCGCTTCCAGTTCGGCGCGGCCTCGAGGCCGGCGATCTCGACCGTGCCGGCGGCGCGCAGGCCCTTGTCGGTCCAGTTCACCACCATCTTTGCATCCGATGCCATCATCGAGCTGCGCGGACCGGATTCAGGGTTCTCGATCATGACGTGATAGCCGCGCTCCGTCTCGAGCGGCAGCGGATCGCCGACCGACGCGGTGAGCCGTTTCGAATGCGCGCCTGCCGCGACGACGGCAGCATCGCAAGGTATCTCGCCGGTTTCAGTGAGAACAGCCACCAGCTTGTTGCCGTTGAGCTTGAGGCCGGTCGCCTTGGCACACACCAGCTTCACGCCGCTCGCCAGCGCATGATTGGCAAGGGCCGCAACGTAGGCGCCGGGATCGCGGCAGCGTCCGGCTTCCTCCACCACCACGCCAAACGTGTAGCGGGGATGCAAATCCGGCTCGCGCTGCCGCATTTCGTCGGCGGAAAGCTCGAGCCATTCGACGCCGACGCGCTTGCGCAGCCGCCAGCCGAGATCGCCGTCAAAATTGCCGCGCGACGGGAACACATGCATCACCCCGTTGCGCTCGATCAATTCAGGAACGCCGGCCTCCTCCGCGAGCTTCCTGTGCAGCAGCGGCGCATCCTTGAGGAGATCGCGGAGCGCGAAGGCGGTCTTCTCGACGCGCGCCTCGGTCCAGCCCGAGAGCAGGTACTTGATCAGCCAGGGCAACGCCTTCGGCAAATACGACCAGCGGATCGCGAGCGGGCCGAGCGGGTCCATCAGATAGCCCGGCACCTTCTTCCAGATGCCCGGCTCGGCCGGTGGGATCACCGAATGCGACGACAGCCAGCCGGCATTGCCATAGCTCGCCGCCTGTTCGCCACCGGGCTCGCCCGGATCGATCAGCGTGACGCGATGACCCTCGCGCAGCGCCTCGATCGCGCTGATCACGCCGACCGCGCCGGCTCCGATGATGGCGACGTGGCGGCCTTCGGGCATCGCTTACGCCTTTACCGACGGCACAAAATCCTTGCCGACCGAGATCGCGCGCGGATCGATGATGCAATGGAGGATCGACGGTTTTCCCGACGCGAGTGCGCGCTCGAATGCCGGTGCAAACTCCTCGGTGCGCTCGACACGTTCGCCATGGCCGCCGAACGCCTTGGCGTACATCGCAAAGTCCGGGTTCTTGAGCTGGGTGCCGACGACGCGGCCGGGATAGTCGCGCTCCTGGTGCATGCGGATGGTGCCGTATTGCGAATTGTCGACGACGATGACGACCAGCGGCGCGTCGTACTGCACGGCGGTCGCGAATTCCTGCCCGTTCATCAGGAAGCAGCCGTCGCCGGCAAAGGCAACGACGGTGCGATCCGGATATTGGCGTTTCGCGAGCACAGCCGCCGGCACGCCGTACCCCATCGAGCCCGAGGTCGGCGCGAGCTGGGACGCAAAACTGTGGAAGCGGTGATGGCGATGAATCCAGCCGGCATAATTGCCGGCGCCATTGCAGACGATCGCGTCCTTCGGCAGCCGGTCGCGCAGCCAGGTCATGACCTGGCCGTACTGGAACGTGCCCGGCAGTTCGCGCGCCTTCCCGGTCCAGGCGAGGTAATCGGCATGCGCCTTGGCGGCCTCGCCCTTCCAGGCAACCGCGCCGGAGGGCTTCAGCGTCTCCACAGCGGCGGCGAACGCCGCGGGCGTCGCCTGGATCGCCAGCGCCGGCTGATAGACCCGGCCGAGCTCTTCCGAGCCCGGATGCACATGGATCAGCTTCTGCTGCGGGGTGGGAATGTCGAGCAGCGTGTAGGACGAGGACGGCATCTCCGACATGCGGCCGCCGATGAGCAGAATAACATCGGCGCCGTCGATGCGCGCCTTCAGGCCCGGGCTCGGCCCGATGCCGAGATCGCCGGCATAATGCGAATGGTCGGCGTCGATCAGCGAGGCCCGGCGGAACGAGGTCGCCACCGGCAAGTCGAACCTCTCGGCAAAGCGCGCGATGCTCTTGGTGGCCTCATCGGTCCAGCGCGAGCCGCCGAGAATGACGAGCGGCGCCCTGGCGCTCGCGAGCATGGCGCCGACGCGCTCGATATCGGATGGCGCGGGCCAGCTGACCGCCGGCTCGATGCGCATGGCATCGGCGACCGCGGCGGTCTCGGTCAGCATGTTCTCCGGCAGCGAGATCACCACAGGACCCGGACGGCCCTGCATGGCGACGCGGAAGGCGCGCGCGACCAGCTCCGGAATGCGGTCGGGGCGATCGATCTCGACCGCCCATTTCGCCATGGTGCCGAACACCGCCTTGTAGTCGAGCTCCTGGAACGCCTCGCGCTCGCGCATGCCGGTGTCGACCTGGCCGACGAACAGGATCATCGGCGTCGAATCCTGCATCGCGATGTGGACGCCATGGCTGGCATTGGTCGCGCCCGGTCCGCGGGTGACGAAGCAGACGCCCGGCCGGCCCGTGAGCTTGCCATAGGCTTCCGCCATCATCGCGGCGCCGCCCTCGGCGCGGCAGATCATGACGTCGATCGGGCTGTCATGCAGCGCGTCGAGCGCGGCGAGATAGCTCTCGCCCGGCACACAGGTGACGCGCTCGACGCCCTGGGCGACGAGCTGATCGATCAGGATCTGGCCCCCGGTGCGGGTGTTGCGAATGGTCATGACAGCTCCCTGCAGGCTTTGGCGATGCGCATCACGGCCTCGCGCAAGTTTTGTTCCGAGGTGGCGTAGGACAGGCGGAAATAAGGTGCAAGGCCGAAACAGCTGCCCGGCACCACGGCCACGTCATGCCTCTCCAGCAGAAAGCGGCAGAACGCGGCATCGCTGTCGATGGCGGCACCATCCGGCGTACGGCGTCCGATCAGGCCGGCGCAGCTCGCATAGGTATAGAACGCGCCTTCCGGCCGGCGGCAGGTGACGCCGTCGATGGCATTGAGCGCGTCGACCACGATGTCCCGGCGCCGCTGGAACGCGGCGCGGCGCTCGATCAGAATGCCTTGCGGGCCGGTCAGCGCGGCGATCGCGGCGGCCTGGCTCACCGAGGACGGATTGGTCGTGCTCTGGCTCTGGACAACGGCCATCGCCGCGATCAGCTCACGCGGGCCGCCGCCATAGCCGACGCGCCAGCCGGTCATGGCATAGGCCTTGGAGACGCCGTTAACGGTCAGCGTGCGCGATTTCAGGCTCGGCTCGAGGGCGGCCGCGGTCACGAACGGCATGCCGTCGTAGATGAGGTGCTCGTAGATGTCGTCGGCGATCAGCCAGACATGCGGATGGCGCGTGAGCACGTCCAGGATCGGGCGAAGCTGCGCCGCCGAATAGGCCGCGCCAGTCGGATTGGACGGTGAATTCAAAAGCAGCCAGCGCGTCTTCGGCGTGATCGCGCGCTCGAGATCGGCGGCATCGAGACGAAAACCGTTCTCCTCGCGGCAGAGCACGTCGACCGGCGTTCCGTCGGCGATGCGCACCATGTCGGCATAGCTGGTCCAGTAGGGCGCGGCGAGGATGACCTCGTCGCCGGGGCTCAAGGTCGCCATGAAGGCGTTGTGGATCACCTGCTTGGCGCCGGCGCCGGCGGTGATCTCGTCCGCGGCATAGACGAGATCGTTCTCGCGGCGGAATTTCTCGGCGACCGCCGCCTTCAATTCCGGCGTGCCGTCCAGGATGGTGTATTTGGTCTGGCCGGCGCGGATGGCGCGCTCGGCGGCGTCCTTGGCATGGTCAGGCGTGTCGAAATCAGGCTCGCCGGCGCCCAGCACGATCACCGGCCGTCCCTCGCGCTTCAGCCGCTGCGCGACCGCGCCGATCTTGAGGATCTCGGAGACGCCGATCGCGCTGATGCGCTGTGCGGGGCGGAAGCCGGATGCGGGAGCCTGGACGGTCACGGCCGAGCCCTTACTTGCGCGCGGCGATCGCGATCACTTCGATGCGGAAGGCGGGATCGGCAAGCTCGACCTTGCCGCAAGCGCGCGTCGGCGCGTTGCCTGGCACGACCCACGCATCATAGACGGCGTTCATCGCGTCGAAATCGTCCATGGTCTTGAGCCAGACCTGCACGCTGAGCAGGCGCGACTTGTCGGTGCCGGCGCGCGCCAGCATGTCGTCGACCTTGGCCAACGCCTCGCGGGTCTGCTGGGTGATGTCGGCGATCTTGGTGTCCGCCACCTGTCCCGCGAGGAAGACGAGATCGCCGAACACGGAAGCGCGGCTGCGGCGGGCGTTCTGGTCGATGCGAGTGATATCCGACATGGGATGTCCTTATACTTTACTTGCCGGTGGCGATGATGCGGCGGCAGTGGTCGAGCGCCGCGCCGATGAGGTTGTCGCTCGCCTCCGGCGTGCGGAACGCCGAATGCGCCGACAGCGTCACGTTCGGCAGTTTTGTGAGGGCATGGCCAGCCGGCAGCGGCTCGACGGTGAAGACGTCGAGGCCTGCGTGCGCAATGTGGCCGGAGCGGAGCGCATCGAGCATCGCGTCCTCGTCGACGACGGCTCCGCGCGCGGTGTTGATCAAAATGCTGCCCGGCCGCATCTGCGCGATGCGCTCACGCGACAGGAAGCCTTTGGTCTCGTCGTTGAGGAGCAGATGCAGCGAGACGACGTGGCTCTCGGCAAGCAGCTTTTCCAGCGAAACGAACTCGACGCCGGGATGGGTCTTCGGCGTCCTGTTCCAGGCGATCACCTTCATGCCGCAACCTGCCGCCATGCGGGCGGCTTCCGCGGCGATGCCGCCGAAGCCGATCAGGCCGAGGGTCTTGCCGGTAAGCTGGAGTGCGTCACGGCGCAGCCAGTTGCCCTCGCGCATGCCGCGGTCCATCTCGCCAAAATTCCGCGCGGAGGCCCACATCAGCGCGATCGCGCATTCGGCGACGGCCGTGTCGCCATAACCCTTGATGGTGTGCACGGCGATACCGCGCTCAGCCATCTCTTCCGGATTCATGTAGCTGCGCGCGCCGGTGCCGAGGAAGACGACGTGCTTCAGCTTGGCGCACTTCGCGGCAATCGCGGTCGGCACCGCCGTGTGATCGACGATCATGATCTCGGAATCGCCGAGCAGACCGGGCAGATCGTCGGGCTTGATCGAGGGATTGCGGTTGATGCCAACAGGCAGATTGTCGATGCGCAGCAGCTTGTCGGTCACCGCCGCCAGGGTCTCGTTCGCATCGACAAATAGAGCGCACACAGGCCTCTCCTTCAGATCATGAAATAGTTGCGTTCAGTCTTGTATTCAGACTTGCATGCCGTTGACAACCCCTACCGCCGCCGAATTTTGCGCAATCCTGCCAAGATATTGGGCTCATCTTTGCCTTGCCGCACAAATGGTCAGCAACATGAAATACCGTATTGCATTTTATCCTGAATACAGAAATAGTCCAGTGGCCGGAGACGATCCGACCCAAATTCCAGGGAGACAGAGACCATGAATCGCAGGGACGCTCTCACCAAAGTCGCGCTGGCAGGCGCCGCGATTGCCGCCGCGAGCAGCTCGGCCAAGGCCGACACCGCGCCGACCTCGACTCTCGACCGCATCAAGAAGAATGGCGTGCTGCGGGTCGCCGTCATCGTCGGCCAGGAGCCCTACTTCCATAAGGATCTCGCCACCAACGAGTGGTCCGGCGCCTGCATCGAGATGGCCAAGGACATCGCGGGCAAGCTCGGCGCCAAGGTCGAGACGCTGGAATCGACCTGGGGCAACCAGATCCTGGACCTGCAGGCCGACAAGGTCGACCTCGCCTTCGCCGTGAACCCGACGCCGGAGCGCGCGCTCGTCATCGACTTCTCGACGCCGATCCTGGTGCACTCCTTCACCGTCATCACCAAGAAGGGCTTTGCCAAGCCGCAGACCTGGGCCGAGCTCAACAAGCCCGAGGTCAAGATCGCCGTCGACATCGGCTCGACGCACGAGACGATCGCGCGCCGCTACTGCCCGAAGGCGACCATCCTCGGCTTCAAGAACCGCGACGAGGCGATCCTTGCGGTTGCGACCGGGCGCGCCGACTGCAACGTCTCGCTGGCGGTGCTCTCGGTCTCGACCCTGAAGAAGAATCCGAACCTCGGCGATCTCGCGATCCCGCGCCCGCTCCTGACGCTGCCGACCAACATGGGCATCCGCGCCGAAAGCGACCGCCGCTACAAGGACTTCCTCAGCGCCTGGGCCGACTACAATCGTTCGATGGGCCAGACCCGCGAATGGATGCTCAAGGGCTTCGAGGCGGTCGGCCTCACCGCGGACGACCTTCCGGGCGAAGTGCAGTTCTGACGGCCGTTCGACGATGTATGTCTGGGAGTTCGCGGCGCTCAAGCCGTATTGGGGCCTGATCTGGCAAGGGCTCCTGGTCACATTGTTCTACACGGCGATCACGGTGGCCGCGGGCCTCGTGATCGGACTGATCGTCGGCATTCTGCGCACGACGGCACCGCGCTGGGTCTCGGTGCCGCTGCGTCTCTACATCGAGGTGTTCCGCTGCACGCCGCTCCTGGTGCAGCTGGTCTGGATGTACTACGCCCTGCCCGTTCTGATCGGCGTCGACATGTCGCCGGCGATGGCCTGCTTCATCGCGCTGTCGCTCTATGCCGGCTCGTTCTACGCCGAAATCTTTCGCGGCGGCATCGAGGCCGTCGACACCGGCCAGTGGGAGGCCGGGCGCGCCATCGGCATGCGCCGCGGCAAGATCTTCCGCCGCATCGTGCTGCCGCAGGCAACCCAGGTGATGATTCCCTCCTTCATCAACCAGACCATCATGCAGCTCAAGAACACCTCGCTGGTGTCGGTGGTCGCGGTCGGCGACCTCCTTTATCAGGGCTCGGTGATCACGGCGACGAGCTACAAGCCGCTCGAGGTCTACACCACGATCGCCGTGCTCTATTTCGTCGTGCTGTTCCCGCTGACGCTGGTCGCGGACCGCGTCGAGCTGAAGATGGGAGCGCATCGATGAACGCGAACGGCGCGACGCTGGTCGCTGATAACATCCACAAGGCATTCGGCGATCACGAGGTGCTCAAGGGCGTCTCGCTCTCGGTCGCGCGCGGCGAGGTTGTCACCCTTATCGGCGCCTCCGGCTCGGGCAAGTCCACCTTCCTGCGCTGTCTGAACCTCTTGGAAATGCCGCAGCAGGGCGAGCTCGCGATCGGCCCGCACAAATTCGCCTTCGGCAAGGGCGTGCGCGCCGCGGGCGATGCGCAGCTGGCGCTGCTTCGCCGTAGCGTCGGCATGGTGTTCCAGCATTTCAACCTGTTCCCGCACATGTCGGTACTCGGCAACATCACCGAGGGTCCGGTGCAGGTGAAGGGCATGGTGCGGAGCGAAGCCAACGCGCTCGGCCGCGACCTGCTCGCCAAGGTCGGCCTCGCCGACAAGGCCGACGCCTTTCCGAGCCGCCTCTCCGGCGGCCAGAAGCAGCGCGTCGCGATCGCGCGCGCGCTCGCGATGAAGCCCGACGTGATGCTGTTCGACGAGCCGACCTCGGCGCTCGATCCGGAGCTCGTCGGCGAAGTGCTCTCCGTCATCCGCAGCCTCGCCGCCGAAGGCATGACCATGGTGCTGGTCACGCACGAGATGGCATTCGCCGCCGACGTATCGACGCGCGTCGGCTTCATGAACGACGGCGTCATGGCCGAGATCGGCACGCCCGAAGAGACCATCCGCCAGCCGCGCAGCGAGCGGCTGAAGGCGTTCCTGAGCCGGTTTCACGAAACGCATTAGACTGCCAGTCACGACCAACCCGAATCGGTGGGGAGACTTATGAAACTTCGCGGCGGCTTCACGAATTACGGCGAGACAATCGGCATCCTGATGCTCGATACCCGCTTCCCGCGCCCGCGCGGCGACATCGGCAACGCGCTCTCCTACGACTTCCCGGTGCGCTACAAGATCGTGCGCGGGGCGCACGCGACCCGGATCATGGGCGACCAGCCCGATCCGACCCTGCTCGAGCCGTTCATCGCCGCGGCCCGCGAATTGGAAGCCGACGGCGTCAAAGCGATCACGACGAGCTGCGGCTTCCTCGCGCCGTTCCAGAAGCAGCTCGCGGCTGCCGTGAACATCCCGGTCTTCACCTCGAGCCTGATCCAGGCGCCGCTGATCCACGCCATGCTGCCGCCCGGCAAGGTCATCGGCATCTTCACCGAACGCGGCCACCACATGAACGAAGGGCACTTCCGTGGCGTCGGCTGGTCGCCGGACGAAATCGCGGTTCAGATCCAGGGCATGAAGCCCGATGCGCAGTTTCCCGCAACCTACATTCTCGGCCGCGAGGAGCTGGACACCGACGTGCTGCGCGCCGAGATGATCGAGATGACGCAAGCCTTCATGGCGTCCTGCAAGAACCCCGGCGCGATCCTGTTCGAGTGCACCAACATGTGCCCGTTCTCGAAGGACGTGGCCGAGGTGTCGGGCCTTCCGGTGTTCGACATCAACACCCTGATCAATTTCTTCTACCGCGCAGCCCATCCCGTACCGTTCCTGCGCTGAACTTGTCGGGACGGCGCCGCGCCACGTTCAATCCCGCGACACCCGCGGCGTTGACGGCGTGACGTTCGCCGGCGTGTGGAATTCGAGGCGCGCGCGATTTTTCCTCGCGCACCCGCTATCGTCGCCGAACTCGACATACTTTCTTTTGCGGCCCCCAGCCCATTGCGACCAGGGCGTCGCCGAGTTCGCCTCGACAGACGTCGAGGTTGTGCCAATTACGGACATCCGGATCGCGGCACGATGATCCGACAGGTTGATTTATCTCAAGACTGCATTCGGAACGCGAGTTAGCCTATTTTCGCAAGGCAGCGATACGTCCGGACAATCGGGAGGTAAAGCATGTACCGGCACATTCTCATTCCGACAGATGGGTCCAAGCTAGCGGAGCGTGGGGTGGCGCACGGATTGGCGCTGGCGAAATCCCTTGGAGCCACCGTATCCTTCATCTTCGTTGTGGAACCATTCTCCGAAGTGTCAGGCCGGTTCCTTGAAGCAATCGCAACATATGCCGAGCTGCGCAAGGAACAGGCCGCGAGCGTATTAGACGGCGCGGCAAATGCGGCCAGGACGGCCGGTGTTTCCTGCGAGACGATTCAAGCGGAGAACGGGCAACCCCATCAGGCCATCATCACAGCAGCCGCGGACAAGGGCTGCGATCTCATCGTCATGTCGTCGCATGGGCGCAGCGGGCTCGCCGCGCTTCTCATCGGGAGCGTGACGAACAAGGTGCTGACGCACGCAAAGACCCCCGTCCTGGTCTGTCCATGAATGTGGGACCCTGTTGAAGTCAAACCATCGCTCCGGAAGACGGCGACAGGGTCGTCCAGAAGGGGAGCCTCCAGATGTACACCCGGATTCTCTTGAGCACCGACGGATCGGACGTCGCAAGAAACGGCATCAGGCACGGGATTGCTTTGGCAAAGGCCTTGAAGGCCAAGGTGACCGTCATCGCCGTGACGGAATCACTGCCAATCGACTACGGGAGCGGACACGCCTCGGGATGGATACCGTCGCAGCAGGAAATTGATAGCTTCGACGCGGCCTGCAAGGAACGAGCGGGCAAAGTCCTCGACGAAGCGCGAGCCATGGCAGAGCAAGCCGGGATATCCGTAGAAGTCTTGCACGTTCCGAATGCGCACCCGGCCACCGCGATTATCGAAACAGCAAAGTCAGGAGGCTGCGACTTGATCGTCATGGGCTCTCATGGGCGCCGCGGTCTCAAGAAGTTATTCTTGGGGAGTCAAACATCGGAGGTCTTGGCGGACGGAAGCCTACCGGTGTTGGTCGTGCACTAGAAGCGCCGAGTTCCGCCGAGCGTGCCCGGCATTCTTCTCATCCGGCCTCCCTGATTTTCTTCTTGTCGTTGGTACCCGCGCCGAGCTCCGTCCAAACGCGGCAGCGCACGCCTTCGTTGAGCGGCACAATATGGAACGGTTGGCCGAAGATCGCGAGCGGCTCCTTAGCCAGCTCGAACCTTGGCCAGGCTTCCGCAACATCAGGCATACCGGTCGTGACAAAACGCAGCACGCCGGCTTGCAGCCGCGCCGCCACATCGATGTCACCAGGCGTCATCGGCCCGCCCTTGCGCTTCAGGATCGGACGATCGATGAAGTCAGGCAGATGCGCCCAGAGGCAGGCATTGTCGGCGCCATGGGTCGGCCCCTGCGACAGGAACGGTTCCAGTGCCGGGCGATGGTCGAACCGGCTCAGCCACACCGCGCCGCCGGCCGCGGCATGAAGCCGTGCAAGATCGGCCATGGGGCGATGCCAGAACGCATCCGACAGCATCGCCTCGTACGGATCCTCGTCGACGCGCGCTGTGGCGCGGTAACAAGCCAGCAGACGTTGCCAACCGGCATCGCCGAATGCGGAGCGCATTTGCCGTTCGGTGGTGCGGATCATCGCCGCCGGCGGCGTGCTCTTCAGGAACATCACCATCTCGTCGCGGCAGGAGCCGAGCCAGAGCGGAATGTCGCGCAAGGTCCCGTCGGCGAAGACGTCCCGCGGCTCGCGCGGGATCACGACGCCGTCAAGCACCGGGCCGAACACGGTGCCTTGTTCGGTCTCGTTCGCGAGCCTGCGACTGACGCGCTCCACCGCCGCGAAGAGCTTTGGCAGTGGCAAGGAGGCAATCGCGGCTGGATCGTGCGCCAATTCGAGCTCGTCGAGCACGCGGCGTGCGACGTCGTCGGCATGATCGGTGCCTATGATGGTCCGCCCGGGCGCGCTGAGCGCGAGCGCGCGGATGAACTTGCCTCTGGCCTGCGGCAAGGTTGCGAGCGCGATCACCATGGAGGCGCCGGCCGACTGGCCGGACAGCGTGATCGCGTCCGGATCGCCGCCGAAATTCGCGATGTTGGCGCGCACCCAGTCGAGCGCGGCGAGCGCGTCCGACGTCGCGAGGTTGTTCGCCTCGCCGAGCCCATGGCGATGCAGTTGCAGGAAGCCGAGCGGGCCGAGCCGGTAGTTGATGGTGACGATCACCGCCGGACCGTGCGCGGCGAGAAATGCGCCGTCATAGTCGGCGCCGCCGCCGGTGACGAAGGCGCCGCCATGGATGAAGACCAGCACCGGCAGCGGCCGATCGGCCTCTGCCGGTGTCCAGATGTTCAGGCTGAGACAGGCTGTCTCGTCCGCATGATCGAGATGGCCCGGCTGCGGCGCATAAGCACCGTAGTCCGTGCAGCGGCGCGGCTCCGTCCACGCTTTCGGCGGCGTTGCCTTGGCAAAGCGCGGCGCGGTTGCGAACGGCACGCCCTTGAAGGCACGCATACCGGCCTGCGTCGTGCCGACGACGGGGCCACTCGTGGTCTGAACTGTGCTGGTCAGCATGTGGGCCTCGTCTTCACTCAAGCGCGCCGCTTGCCGAGATCGGCGATGTCGACGGTGTGGGTTTCGCGCGCCGTCGCCGCCGCGGCTGCCGAGATCACGCAGCAACTGGCGACGAAGATCGCAACGGGAACCCAACCGTTCGGCCCCTCGCCGACCAGGCTCGCGCTCACCAGCGGCGTGAAGCCGGCGGCAAGGAAGCCGAGCTGCGTGCCGATCGCGGTGCCGGAATAGCGCACGCGCGCCTCGAACATCTCGGCGTAGAACGACGGCCAGATTGCGTTCGGCGCGGCGTAGACGATGCCGGACAGGATCATCGCGGCGGCGAAGATCGCGATCGTGTTGCCTGACGTCACCAGCATGAAGTACGGGAACAGCAACACCGCGCAGCCGAGCACGCCGCCGATGAACACCGGCTTGCGGCCGATCTTGTCGGCGAGCAAGGCCCAGAGCGGCTGGGTGATCAGCGCCGTGACGTTGCCGAGCACGCCGGCCCACAGCATGGTGGGGCGCGCAACGCCGAACTTGCTGGTGGCATAGCCGAGCGCGAACACGGCGGTCATGGTGCTCACGGTCGCGATCAGTGCGCAGACGATGACGCGCAGCACGTCCGGCCAGTAGTCGCGCAGCAGCGCGACGACGGGGAAGCGCGCAACCTGCGCCTTGTCCTTGATGTCTTCGAACACAGGCGTTTCCGGCATGGTCCGCCGCACCAGATAGGCGACGACCAGCACGACGAACGAGAGCAGGAACGGAATGCGCCAGCCCCAGCTCAGCAATTGATCCTCGGGCATGCTCGACACCGGGATGAACACCAACGTCGCCAGGATCGCGCCGGCCTGGGTGCCGCTGAGGGTCCAGCTCGTGAAGAAGGCGCGGTTGGAATTGGCCGAATGCTCCAGCGTCAGCGAGTTCGCCCCGCTCTGCTCGCCGGCGGCCGAGAGGCCCTGCAACAGGCGAAGCAGCGTCAGGATGACAGGCGCGGCGTTTCCGATTGCCTTGGCATCCGGCAACAGGCCGATCGCAAGCGTCGAGCCGCCCATCAAGACCAGCGTGAACAGCAGCACCGTCTTGCGCCCGATACGGTCGCCGAAATGGCCGAGGATGACGGCGCCGACCGGCCGCGCAATATAGCCGATGCCGAAGCTGAGGAGCGCGAGCAGCGTTCCGGTCGAAGGATCGACGTTGGCGAAGAACACTTTTGGAAAGATCAGCGCGGCCGCCGTGCCGTAGATGAAGAAATCGTAGTATTCGAGCATGCTGCCGACGAAGCTGACGAGCGCGGCGCGCTTCGGCAGCTTGCCCGGCGTGGCTTCCGCTGCTGTTGGCGCGTGCAGCGATGCGGTTGACGTCAACGTCATTGCAAGTCCTCCCCATGTGGCCGGTGCGGCTCGCGTCAGGCAGTCCGCCCGCGCGCATTTTCTGGTTCTGATTGCCGCAACCTTGGTTTGAGGCCATAATGTACGAACTAGTACGTTTATGCAATACGCGTTGGATCAAGGCCCCGACGGGTGAAATTTGCCTTCACCTTCAAGGTGATCCGTGGAAACTGGCGGGAGAAACAGTGATGCTCGAGCGCATGCCGCCCCCATCGAAGCGCACCAACGACCCCGAGCGCACCAAGCGCGACATCCTCGAAGTGGCGATGGCCGAATTCGCCTCGGAGGGCTATTCCGGCGCCCGCGTCGATGCGATCGCGGCGCGGACGCGCACGTCGAAGCGCATGATCTATTACTATTTCGGCGGCAAGGAGCAGCTCTACCTCGCGGTGCTGGAGGAAGCCTATCGCAGCATCCGCGCGCTCGAGGACCAGCTCGACATCGAAAGCTGCGATGCGCGTGAGGGCTTGCGCCGGCTGATCGAGGCGACCTTCGACCATGACGAGCGCAATCCGAACTTCATCCGCCTCGTCTCGATCGAGAACATCCACCACGGCAAGCACCTGAAGCAGAACCTGCAACTGCGCCAACTCAACGCCAGCGTGATCGCGACACTCGACGGCATCCTCAGGCGCGGCCGCGCCGAAGGTACCTTCCGCGACGACGTCGACGCCATCGACCTGCACCTGGCCATCAGCTCCTACTGCTTCTTCCGCGTCGCCAACCGCCACACCTTCGGCGCCCTGTTCGACCGCGACCTCAGCGAGCCCAGGGTGCTGGCAAAGAGCCGCACGCAGATCGTGGAGATGATTTTGGCGTGGCTGGGGGCGAAGGGGTGAGGATGCGAGGATAGCGCCAAACAGTCGGTGTCGTCCTGGCGAAGGCCAGGACCCATAACCACCGAACGCAGTTTGGCGAAGACTCGGGGTTACCAGCTCGCGCGGCAACATCTCCCTGGGGTAATGGGTCCTGGCGTTCGCCAGGACGACGAACAAGAATCACCCACTGCTCTTCTGCCGCGTGCTCGCCAGCAGCACCAGCATGAAGGAGGCCGCGGTCATCAGCGTCGAGATCGCGGCAATCGTCGGGTCGATCTCGTCGCGGAGCGCGGTGAACATGCGCTTGGTCAGCGGCTGGTACTGGCCGCCGGAGATGAACAGCGCGACGATGGTCTCGTCCATCGCCGAGATGAAGGCGAAGATGCCGCCGGCGACCACGCTGGACTTGATCTGCGGCAGCGTCACCGCGAAGAAGCTGCGCAGGCGGTTCATGCCGAGGCTGCGCGCCACCATCTCCTGCGCCGGATCGAAGCTCTGGAGCCCCGCGAGCACGGAAATGACGACATATGGCAGGCCCAGCATCACGTTCGCCAGCACGAGGCCCGGCAGGGTCGCGACCAGGCCGACCTTGGCATAGACGAAGAAGATGCCGACGGCGGTGATGATGATCGGCACCACCAGCGGCAGCAGCAGCGCCATGTGGATGATCCGCATGATGCGGAGCTTCGACTGGCTGATGGCGTAGGCGGCGGCAACCCCGAGCGGCGTTGCGATGACCACGGTGAAAAACGCGACCGTCAGCGTCACCCGCGTCGCCTGCATCCAGGCCGGGTTGGCGAAATATTGCTGGTACCAGCGCAACGAGAAGGACGGCGGCGGGAAGGTCAGGAAGCGCGCGCTGGAGAAGGAGATCGGCGCGATGATCAGCACCGGCAGGATCAGATAGACCAGCACCAGCGCGCTGATCACGTAGAGGACGATCCGGGCGGGGGACAATCGCGTCATTTCTGCCCCAACACGCGATCGAGCGAGATGAAACGGCTGACGACGAGGAAGATCAGGAGCACGCTGACGAGCAGCACCACCGCGACCGCACTGGCCGCTCCGAACTGGTTGTAGAGCTCGACATTGCGGCTCACCAGCATCGACACCATCACCGTGCGGCCGCCGCCGAGCAATTCCGGCGTGATGTAGAAGCCGAGGCAGAGCACGAACACCATGGTGCAGCCCGCGAGCACGCCCGGCAGCGACAGCGGCAGGAAGACGCGGACGAAGGTCAGCGACGGGCTGGCCCCCAGGCTGGCGCCGGCCTGCATCAGGTCGCCGGGAATCTTCTGCATGGTGGCGTAGAGCGGCAGCACCATGAACGGCAGCAGGATGTGCACGGTCGCCACCACCGTGCCGAACGTGTTGTGCACCAGTGCGAGCGGCTCGGAGATCACATCGAGGTAACGCAAAAGCTGGTTGATCACGCCGGTGCGCTGGAGCAGCGCAAGCCACGCATAGGCGCGAACCAGCACGCTGGTCCAGAACGGCAGCACGACCAGCGACAGGATGAGGATGCTCCAGCCTTTCGGCACGGCGTTGGCGAGGTACGCCACGGGATAGCCGAGCAGCAGCGCGATCAATGTGACCGCGAGGCTGATCTCGAAGGTCAGCGCAAAGCTGCGCCAGTAGATGTCTTCGGTGAAGACGCGGCGATAGTTCTCCAGCGTGAAGCCGTCATGGTAGATCGACTGCCAGGCCAGCCAGCCGACCGGCAGCACGATCAGAGCCAGGATCACCAGCAGCGCTGGCGACACCAATGCCAGCATCAGGCCGTGCTCGCGGCGCTGATGCTTTTGGGAGGGATCTGGCACTGTTATCGTCAACGCTGCCTCGCTTCGCTTGCTTCTACGTCTACTTCTGCATGAACGATGCCCAGCGCTTCTCGGCCGCCTCGCCGGCCGGCGACGACCACCAGGCGTAGGACATCAGCGCCTGCTTGGCCGCGTTGGCGGGCTCGCTCGGCAATTGCGCCGCGCGCTCGGGCTTGATCACGTTGGTCTCGAACGCCCTGGGATTGCCCGGACCGTAGTCGATATGCAGCGGCAGATTGGCCTGGTGCACGGGATCGACGGCCTCGTTGAGGAACTTCACCGCCGTCTCGAGATTCGGCGCACCCTTGAGGATGCAGAGCGAGGTGCTCTGAAGGATGCCCTGGTTGTAGGTGAAGGACACCTTTGCGCCTTCCTTGGCCACTGCGCTGACACGGCCGTTCCAGGCCATCTCCATGTCGACTTCGCCGTCATTGAGAAGCTGCGCCGACTGCGCGCCTGACGTCCACCACACCGTGATGTGCGGCTTGATCTCCTCAAGCTTCTTGAAGGCACGGTCGACGTCGAGCGGGTAGAGATTGTCGGGCGCGACGCCGTCGGCCATCAGCGCCGCTTCCAGCGTGGCGATGGGGTGATTGCGCAGCGCGCGGCGGCCGGGGAATTTCTTGACGTCCCAGAAATCGACCCAGCTGTTCGGCGCGTCCTTCGGGAACGTCTTCTGGCTGTAGGCCAGCACGCTGGAATAGAACTCGTAGGACACCGAATAGGGACTGCGATAGGCCTCCGGCATCGCCGCGGCGTTCGGAATTTTCGAGAAGTCGAGCTTCTCGATCAGCCCCTGCTCGCCGCCGCGCAGGCAATAGCCCGTCGGCGTGTCGACGACATCCCAGATCGGCTTGCCGCTGCCGACCTGGGTCTTGATCGCGGGCCAGGCATCGGGAATGGAATCCTGGTTGATGGTGATGCCGAGCTTCTTGGCGGAGGGATCGAGGATCGCCACCGTCTGCGCCTGCTGATAGGCGCCGCCTTGCGAGACGAAGGTGATCTGCTCGGCCGCGCTGGCCGCCGTGCCGCTAAACGCGATCGCGCCCAACAGGGCGTAGCCCAATCCAGAATTCCGTTTCGTCGTCATCCTCGCCTCCTCCATCGCCAAAGAAATCTCACTGACCGATCGCGTCGAGAAACTGGTACCAGCCGGCGACCATGCGCACGGCGGGCTCGCGCAGCGGATAGAATGGAATCGCCCTCATGCGCCGCGCATCGAGCAGGCCGACGTCGGGCGCCTCGCCGCGCACGAAGGCGGCGAGATAGCGCCCCATCAGGCTCGACATCGCAACGCCGGCGCCGTTGTAACCCATCGAGAACAGCGTGCGCTCGTCGAGCCGGCCGATATGCGGCACCGAGTCCAGCGTCATGGCGACGAGGCCCGACCATTTGTAGGCGAGCGGCAGGTCGGCGAGATCAGGGAAGATGCCGACCATCGCCTTGCGCAGGGCGTCGAACGCGGCTTCGGAGTCCTCTCTGCCGAAGGCGCCGCGGCCACCAAAGATGACGCGGTTGTCGACCATGCGGAACCAGCGCATCATACGCTTGGTCTCGGTATAGGTGCGCCCCGTCGGCATCAATTTTCCGGCGAGATTGCGCGGCAGTTTTTCCGTTGCGACCATGGCGCTGCGGAACGGGATCAGCGTGCGCTGCAGGTGCGCGGTCGCACCGGTGAGATCCGAATAGCTGTTGGTGGCGATGATGACCTGCTTCGCGCGCACGGCGCCATTCGGCGTCTCCGCGACAATGCCGCCCTGCTCTCGCCTCAGCTTGAGCACCGGCGATTCCTGGAAAATCGAGACACCGCGGCGCGCCACGCCGTCGGCGAGGCCGCGCAGATAGTTCAGCGGATGAATACCGCCCGAGCCGGGATTGAGCACGCCGCCGACGAAGATGTCCGAGCCGATCTCCTCGCGCACCCCGCGCTTGTCGAGGATGCGGACTTCCGCATCGCCCATCTCGCGCGTCATCCAATTGGCTTCGTCGATCGCGGCCTTCAAGGTCGTCTCGTTGTGCGCGGCCTTGACCTGGCCTGCGCGCGTCAACGCGGCGCTGGTGATGCCGAACTCGGACACCAGCTCCTCGACGATGTCAGTGGATTCATGCGCGATCTCGTACATGCGCCGCGCCATGGCGCGGCCGTGCACGGCGTCGATCTCGCGAAACGAGAGGCGGAATTTCGCCGTGATCACCCCGCCATTGCGCCCGCTCGCGCCCCAGCCGGGGCGGTTGGCCTCGAGCACGACGGGGGCGAGCCCGCTCTTGGCGATGTGGTGCGCCGCGGACAGGCCGGTATAGCCCGCACCGATGATCACCACGTCCGCCTGTTGCTCGCCCGACAGGACCGGAAACTGGCGCGCCGATTCCGCCGTGGCTTCCCACAGCGAATTGGCCGATGGCAGCGCGCTCCAGTCCCGTGTCATGCCCGCACTCACGAACTTACGCCGCTGGGCCGATCGCGGCGTCGGCTAGCGCCTTCAGCGTCGGGAAATGGAAGTCCGGCTTGGTCAGCGTCTCCACCGCCGGCGTGCCGCCGAAGCCGGCGATGCCCTGGCGGCGCTCGATCCAGCACACCTTGTAGCCGAGCTTCCGCGCGATCCCGATGTCGTGGTACTGGCTCTGCGCGACGTGGAGGATGTCGGACTGCTTGTAGCCGAAGGCCGATTGGCGGCCCTTGTTGTAGGCGAAGAATTCCGGGTTCGGCTTGGCAACGCCGGTGTCGTCGGCGCAGACGGTGTCGTCGAAGGGATTGCCGAGCGCGTGCGCGTAACAGGACAGTGCAACGCGGTCCGCATTGGTCATCGCCACCAGGCGGAATTTCGTGCGCAGGCGCTTCAGGGCCTCGACCGAATCCGCGAACGGCCCCCAGCGCAGCACCGAGAGCTGGAAGACGTCGCAGGACGCATCGTCCGAAGGCAATCCGAGCTCCTTGGCGAGATGGCGATAGACGTGGAACATCGCCTCGCTGGAGCGCTCATAGTGCTTGTCGCGGCCGCGCTTGTAGGGCTCGAAGATCTGCTCGTCGGTGAGCTCGGCCGGCGACTTGCCCGAGATCCTGCGCACCGCGGCGAGCACGCCGGTCTCGAAATCGATCAAGGTGCCGACGACGTCGAAGGTGAGAACCTTGAAATTGCTGAACGCGGCTTGGGACGACATTTTGGTCTCTTCTCTCGGGTTGGACTAGGCTGGATTCAGTCCCCCGCCCTGGGCACGACGATGGTGTCCTCGGGGTGGAGGGTGACGGTGAGGCTGCCGCCGAGCGGCGGGATGCGGCTGTAGGCCTGGTGGTAGCTCGGCTGGCGCAGGCTGAGCACGATGCCGCCTTCGAGCGCCAGGAAAATGCGCAGGCTTTCGCCCTGGTAGACGATGTCGGTGACAGTGCCGCTGAGCCGGTTGCAGGTGGCATCCTGCGCGCCGTCGTCGATCAGCAGCTTCTCGCTGTGCACGGCCAGCATCAGGGCATCGCCGCCGGGAATGGCGCGGGCACTGCGCAACAGGGCGTTACCGAGCGCGACGCTGGAGGCATCGACGCGGCGGACCGGCAACATCGTCGCCTCGCCGATGAAGCTTGCGACGAAGGAATCGGCGGGATGATCGTGCAGGCGCGCCGGCTCGTCGATCTGGATCAGCCGGCCGTCCTTCATCACGGCGACGCGGTCGCTCATGGTCAGCGCCTCGCGCTGGTCGTGGGTGACGTAGATGATGGTGGCACCGATGCGCCGGTGCAGTGTGCGCAGCTCGATCTGCATGGATTCGCGGAGCTGCTTGTCGAGCGCGGAGAGCGGCTCGTCCATCAGGATCAGCCGCGGCTCGAAGATCATGGCGCGTGCGAGCGCCACGCGCTGGCGCTGGCCGCCGGAGAGCTGCGCGATGCCGCGTTCCTCGTAGCCGGCGAGGCCGACCATCGCCAGCGCGGCGCGCACCTTGTCGGGCCAGCTCGCCTTCGGCAGGCGCCGCGCGCGCAAGGGAAAGGCGACGTTCTCGCCGACGCTCATATGCGGGAACAGCGCGTAGTTCTGGAACACGACGCCGATGTCGCGCTTGTGCGGCGGCATGTAGGTGACGTCGCGGCCGCCGAACAGGATGGTGCCTGACGACGGCAGGATGAAGCCGCCCAAGATGCCGAGCAGCGTGGTCTTGCCGGAACCGGACGGGCCGAGCAGCGAGACGAACTCACCGGCGCCGACATTGAGGGACACGCCGTCGAGGGCGCGAACCACGCCGTAGGCCTTGCTGGCAGACCTGATCTCGACGCTTTCCGCTCGCTTGTCCAACGATCGACCTCGCCATGTCCCTAGCTGGCGTGCCTCACTGCACGCCATAAGCCTGCTTTATAGACAGAATTCTTGAGCACTCACGATCGAAGCGTGCAATGCACCATCTCTTCTCTCGCAAGCCCTGTCTTTAGGCTGTCATGCCAATGACAACAGACTTGGCAAAACTCGGCAATTGCCAAATTCTCACCCAGCTCATAACATGGCGTTATGCCCGAGCTGCGCCGAATGCTGCCCTCCAGTAACGCCCTGTTCGTCTTCGACGCGGCGGCGCGCAATGGCAGCTTCACGGCTGCCGCCGCCGAATTGAACGTCACGCAGCCGGCGGTGAGCCGGATGCTCGGACAGTTCGAGGAGCATCTCGGCGTCCGCCTGTTCGATCGCACAGCTGGCCGCGCGGTGCTCACCGAGGAAGGCGAGCTCCTGTATCGCCGCGTGCTCGAAGGCTTTCGCAGCATCGAGAGCGGCCTCGTCGAGATCGAGCGGCGGCGCAAAGGTACCGAGACGGTGACGCTGTCGGTCTCCTCCGCCTTCACCACACACTGGCTGATGCCGCGCATCGACAAGCTGCAGAAGCAATTTCCCCAGGTCGACCTGCGCTTCCAGCTGATCTCCGGTGCGCTGCGCGGGCCGGTGGAGAATGTCGATCTCGGCATGCGCTTCCGCGACCGCGACGAGCCGTCATCCGGCGGCACGCTGGTGATGAAGGAAGCGATGCTGCCGATGTGCAGCCCTGCCTATCTCGGCGCGACCGATCCCGCCGAGGGCAACACCATCATCCGCCTCGCCGAGACGCCCGGCGACTGGGCCGCGGATTACGCATCGCTTCTCACCGGGCGCCGCGGCGCGGCCAAGGCGCTGAGCTTCACCGACTATGCCGTCGTGGTGCAGGCCGCGCTGCTCGGCCAGGGGATCGCGCTCGGCTGGCTGACGGTGGCCTCGCACTGGCTCTTGACCGGCGCGCTGGTGCCGGCCTCCGACACGCTCACCACCACGCGCCGCATCTGCGAATTCCTGCCGCCGCGCAACCGGCCGATGCGCCCGATCGCCACTGAAATCCGCGACTGGATCATCGCGCAGATGAAAAGCGAGATCACCGCGATCGACAAGCTCTATCCGAAACTCGGCGCAATAGAGGCGTGCTACTGAGGGGTGAACCGACAATCGCGCTTGAACATTCGCAATAGGTCGTCATGCCCGGGCTTGTCCCGGGCATCCACGTTCTTCGGGCCGCGGGCCAAGGCGTGGATGGCCGGGACATAGGCGAGCGGAAGCGACGCCGTCCTTCGGACGGCTAGGCCCGGCCATGACGCTGTGAAGCTTCGGCGACCTCTCCCTCCACGTCATTGCGAGCGCAGCGAAGCAATCCAGAGTCTTTCCGCGGAGGAATTCTGGATTGCTTCGCTGCGCTCGCAATGACGATGTGGGTAGATTCCGGCCTCTCCCCGCATCCGCCTTCGCTAAAGCTTCGGCGGACCAGCGCGGGGAGAGGCGTAGCTACTTTCAATGATGCTCGATGGCCCTGATCGCGCCGCGGAGCTCGGCGAGGCCGCGCAGACGGCCGATCGCGGTATAGCCGGGATTGGTGCGCTTGGTGGCGGCGAGATCGTCGAGCATGCGGTGGCCGTGATCGGGACGGAAGACGATCTGTTTGTCGGATGCGCGCCGCGCGTTCTCCTTCAGCAGCGCCTTCAGCACCGCGACCATGTCGACGTCGCCGTCGAGATGGTCGGATTCGTAGAACGACAGGCCATCGGCCTCGCGCTTGGTCGCGCGCAGATGCGCAAACGCAATGCGCGGGCTGAAGCGCTCGGCCATTGCAGGGAGGTTGTTCTCAGGCCGCACGCCGAGCGAGCCCGTGCACAGGCAGATGCCGTTGGCCTTTGACGGCACCGCGTCGAACAGCGCCTGATAGTCGTCGGCGGTGGAGGCGACGCGCGGCAGGCCGAACAACGGACGCGGCGGATCGTCCGGATGCAGGGTCAGCGACACGCCGAGCTGCTCGGCAACGGGTGCGACCCGGCCCAGGAATTCGGCGAGATGCTGCCGCAGGATCGTTGGCGTGATGTCGCGATACTGCTCTAGCCGGTCGCGGAATTGCGGGATGGTCATCGGCTCGGTGGTCGAGCCGGGCAGCGCGCTGGCGATCACCATGACGAGGTAGTCGATGTCGGCCTGGCTCATCTGGTCGAACAGCTTTTTGGCGCGCGCCTGCTGCTCCGGCGAATATTCCTGCACAGCGGCGGGACGCTTGAGGATGTGCAGCTCGAACGCAGCAAAGCGGTCCTGGTCGAACCGCATGGCACGGGCGCCGTTCGGCAATTCCCATTCCAGATCGGTGCGGCACCAGTCGACCACAGGCATGAAATTGTAGCAGATGATCTTGATGCCGGCGGCGGCGACCGCCTCCAGGCTCGCGATCCACGCCTCGATCGAACGCGTCGCTTTGGCTCCAAGACGCTTGACGTCGTCGGGGATCGGAATCGATTCCACCACCGACCATGTTAGCTTTGAGCGGCCGGGCTGGCCGTGCTCGATGAAGTTCTTGCGCTCCTCGACCGCCTTGCGCGTCCAGGCCTCCCCGATCGGCACCTGATGCAGCGCCGAGACGATATCCGTCGCCCCGGCCTGCCTGACGTCATCGAGCGAGACCGGATCGTCCGGTCCATACCAGCGCCATCCCTCTAGCATCATCCGCGTTCTCCCAGGATCAGTTCGCGGTCAGCACGACCTTGACGCTCTGCGAGCGGTCCAGCGCCAGCCGCAACGCATCGGGCGCGGTGGAGAGCGGCCGCTCGGCGGTGACCAGCGACAGCACGTCGACGCTGCCGGCGCCGATCAGTTCCACCGCCGTCAAGAACTCGAAGCCGAAGCGGAACGAGCCGCGCAGGTCGATCTCCTTCGCCATCACGGCGTTCGACGGCGTCGGGATCTGGCCGCCCGGCAGATTGCCGATCTGCACCACAACACCGCCGCGCCTGACGATGCCGATGGCGCTGGCAAGCCCGGCGGCCGTACCCGAGACTTCGAACGCGACGTCGTAGGGGCGCGACGCGGCCTGCGCCTTCAGGCCCTCTTCTCCACCCGCGACGTTCTCGACGTGCGAGGCGCCGAGACGGCTCGCAAAGGCGAGCGGGGCCGGCGCGATGTCGGCCACCGTGACGTCGGCCATGCCGGCACGGTGCGCGGCGAGCATGGTCAGAAGCCCGATCGGGCCGGCGCCGAAGATGATGCCGCGCTTGCCCTCGATGTTGCCGGCGCGCGCGACCGCGTGCAGGCAGACCGCGAGCGGTTCGGCGAGCGCTGCCGCCTGATAGGACACATGGTCGGGGATCTTCACGCATTGCGCGGGGATCGCGTCGAAGTAATTGGCAAAGCCGCCCTGCATGTGCGGCGTCTTCGACGCCGAGCCCATGAAATAGATATTTTCGCAGAGGTTCGGCCGGCCCTCGCGGCAGGCGACGCAATGGCCGCACCAGCGCGACGGATTGACGGCGACGCGGTCGCCGACCTTCAGATTGGCTGCGGAACCCGAGATCTCCACGACCTCGCCGGAGATCTCATGTCCCAGCACCAGCGGCGACTTCACCACGAAATCGCCGGTCCGCGCGTGGCGGAAGTAATGCATGTCCGAGCCGCAGATGCCGCCGGCGCCGAAGCGGATGCGCACCATGCCTGATGCGAGCTTGTCGAGCGGATGCTCGATCATGCGCAGATCTTCGGGGCCGAACAGGGTTGCGGCGAGAGCAGTGGAGGTCATTTGGAGAGTCCCATGTATTTAGGCAGCCAGAGGGTCAGTTCGGGGATGTAGGTGATCGCGATCAGCGCGAGCATCAGCGGCACCAGCCAGGGCAGGATCGCGACCGTCGTGCGCTCGACCGAGAGCTTGGCCACGCGGGCGAGCACGAACAGCACCATCCCGAGCGGCGGATGCAGCAGGCCGATCATCAGGTTCAGCGTCATGATCAGACCGAAATGAATGGGATCGATGCCGAGCTTGAGCACGATCGGCAGCAGGATCGGCACCAGAATGGTGATCGCCGCCGTGGTGTCGATGAAGCAGCCGACGAACAGGATGAGGACGTTGGCAAGCGCCAGGAACACCCATTTGTTGTGGGTGATGCTGAGCATCCAGTCCGAGAGCATCTGGGCTGCCTGCGACACCGTCAGCAGCCAGGCGAAGATCGAGGCTGCGGTGACGATGAACAGCACCGAGGCAGTGGTCTCGATGGTGTCGAAAGTCGCCTTCGCCACCGTCTTCAGCGTCATGGTGCGGTAGCGCACGAGCCCGAGGAACAGCGACCAGATCACGGCGGCGACCGCGGCCTCGGTCGGCGTGAACCAGCCGAGCGTCATGCCGCCGATCAGGATCACCGGCGCCATCAGCGCCATCACCGCGGAGAAGTCGAAGTACCAGTCGATCGCGAGCAGCGCGCCGAGCCCGATGACCACAGCCATGTTGGTCGACATGCCGGCAACCACCATCAGCCAGATCGCGAGCGGGAAAGCGAGCACGATGGCGATCTCGAGCCCGGCCGAACCGAGCTGCGGCCAGGAGAACGGCGTGTCGCTGCCCCATTTGTTCTTGTGCGCGAAGTAGGTGACGGTGGCCATCATCAGAAGCGTCATGACGATGCCGGGAATGACGCCGCCCAGAAACAGCGCGCCGATCGAGACGTTTGCCATCATGCCGTAGATCACGAAGGGCAGCGACGGCGGAATGATCGGGCCGAGCGTTGCGGAGGCTGCGGTGACGCCGACGGAGAACTCGGTGGAGTAGCCGTGGTCCTTCATCGCCTTGATCTCGATGGTGCCGAGACCGGCGGCGTCCGCGATCGCGGTGCCGGACATGCCGGAGAAGATCACCGAGCCGATGATGTTGACGTGGCCGAGGCCGCCGCGCATCCAGCCGACCAGGGCAACGGCGAACTTGTAGATGCGGCCGGTGACGCCGGCGATGTTCATCAGATTGCCGGCCAGGATGAAGAACGGCACGGCGAGCAGCGGAAAGCTCTCGACGCCGGCGATCATGCGCTGCGCCAGCGTGACGTCAGGCGTCACGCCGCTGACCAGGATGTAGAGCAGCGACGACGCAGCCATGGCAATCGCCACGGGCACACCGAGCAGCATCAGGATGAGAAAACCACCAAGCAACAGCAGCATGACCTTACCCTTCAAAACCGTCGTAGGCGCCGGGACGTTCGAGGATCGAATAGCCCTGTCGCAAATGTTGCAGCGCCACCTGTACCGAGCGCACGAACATCAACACGAAGCCGGCCAGCACCGCGTAATAGACGTAGTCCTTGGGAAGATTGATGGTGGTCATGGACTCGTCGCCGATGATCTGGATGTAGACCCAGACCAGCTTGATGGCGTAGCCGAAGAAAGCGATCCGGATCAGGTCGATGACCGTCGACAGCGTGCGCGCGACGAGATGCGGCAGATAGCGGTAGATGAGATCGACCTGGATGTGCCGCGACAGCCGCACGCACATCGAGGCGCCGATGAAGACCACGCCGATCAGGCAGTAGGTCGCGATCTCCTCGGTCCAGGCATAGCTGTCGTTGAGGACGTAGCGGGTGAAGAACTGGAGGAAGACGGCAAGCGCCATCACCCAGAAGATCGCCAGCGCCACCCAATCCTCGAAAGCGTAGATGCCGAGATCGACCTTCGGCGTCGCCACCTCCTCGAAGGTGTGGGCGATCTCGTCCGCGGTGATCTGCCGGTGTATTTCGGCGGTCGACATGGGGTTACCTCTCTCCAAATCGTCGTTCCGGGGCGACGCGTCGGCGTCGAACCCGGAACCTCAAGATCCCGGATTCGGTCCTACGGACCGCCCCGGGATGACAGTCGTTGTTATTTCACCGCCTGAATCCGTTCCCAATCCGCCTTGCGATAGCCAAACGTCTCGAACGCGACGTTCTTCAGCACGGTGTCGCGGAACTCGTTCTTGTCGACCTCGGTCACGGTCAGGCCCTTCTCCTTGAAGAAGGCGACCAGCTTGGCTTCGTTCTGCTTGATCTCCGCGGTCGCCTTGGCGGCGGCCTCCTGCGCCACGTCGGTGAAGATCTTCTTGTCCTCGTCGGAGAGCTTCTTCCAGAGCGCGCCCGCCACCACCGTGTTGAGGTGGTCGACGATGTGGCCGGTCAGCACGATGTGCTTCTGCACCTCGTAGAACTTCTTGGCCTCGATCGTGGTCAGCGGATTCTCCTGCGCCTCGACGGTGCCGTTCTGCAGCGCGAGATAGACTTCGGCGAACGCAATCGGCGCGGTGTTGGCGCCGCAGGCGCGCGGCATCGCGAGATAGGCCGGAACGTCGGGCACGCGCATCTTCAGGCCCTTGAGATCGGCGCAGCTCTTGATCGGCTTGTTCGACGAGGTCTGGCGCACGCCGTAATAGGTCACGGCGACGATGTGGTGGCCGCTCTTGTCCTCATAGCCCTTGGCGAGCTCCTTGAAGATGTCGCTCTTGGTGTAGGCCAGGAGATGATCGGCATCGCGGAAGGTGTAGGGATAGTAGGTCACGCCGATCGGCGGGAAGCTCTTGGCCGCGAAGCTCGAGCCGGAGATGATGATGTCGACCGAACCGAGCGAGAGGCCCTGGTTGATGTCGGCCTCCTTGCCGAGCTGCGACGCCGGGTAGACGTCGACCGCATAACGCCCGTTGGTGCGCTTGCCGATCTCCTGCGCGGCCCAGACCGAAGCGGTGTGGAACGGCTCCGAGGTCTCGTAGACATGGGCCCATTTGAGCTTGGTCTGCGCCATGCCGGCATGGGTCGTCGCAAACATCGCCGCGGCCGAGACCGCGAGCATCATCGTCATCTTCTTCAACACTGACTTTTCCTCCATCGTTCAAGTCTGCTTCTTGTTTGCCCGCCTCCAAGAGGGATGCGGGCCGCCCAATCTCATCGCCGCCGCGCGCTGCCGCTCTTGGCCTGCTTCTTGGCTTGTTTTTTGGCCTGCTTCTTCGGCGCCCGTTCCGGTTTTGCCGGCGTTGCCGGAGATCGTGCCGTCCGGCCGCGTGCCGGGGACGATCCCGCCGCGGTCTCGGCGCCAAAATTCTGCGCAAAGCGCGCCTGCGAGCGCGCCAAATGATTGCGCATCGCCTCGCGCGCGGCGTCCGGATCATGCGCGGCGATCGCGTCGCGCACGGCGCGATGCTCGTCGAGCGCGGTGCGCCACGTGCCCGGGTTCTCGAAATAATGCGCAAGCTGAGCGAAATAGGGATTGAGGCGCTGGTCGAACAGCTCGCCGACCACACGCACCAGAACGGCATTGCCAAGACTTCCGGCGATCGCGACATGGAACGCGCGGTCGTGGACCATCGAGGCTTCGCCGGGATGCTCGACATTCTCCATCGCGAGAAGGGACGCGTCGATGCGGGCGAGATCGTCCTTGGTCGCGACGCGCGCGGCCTGCTCGGCGATCGCGCTTTCCAGGAATTCGCGGGCGCGCAAGAGCTCGAACGGACCCTCGATGACGGAGGCGGTTGCGGGCGCCGCAACGGCGGCGGGCTCGATCACATAGATGCCGGACCCGACGCGGATGCGGAGGCGGCCTTCGACCTCGAGCGCGATCAGGGCTTCGCGCACCGTCGGCCGCGACACCCTGAGCTGCTCGGCGAGCTCGCGCTCGGTCGGCAAGCGGCTGCCGACCGCGTACTCGCCGCTGTCGATCAGGCTTCGCAATTGATCGGCGACCTGGCGATAGAGCCGTCTCGCCTCCACAGCTTCCAGCGGCACGCTGGCCTCCCCGAAAGGGTCTCGCAGGGAAGCATCGCCCCCGGCGGCCCGCCAATTTTTGGAAAATTGGTCTTACCAATTGACCGGAGCATTGACCGAGGACGGGCGCCATGTCAAGCAGCGGCAAAGCAAAGGGGAGACGTCCATGCGCCTTAATTCGACGCGCCTTGGCCGCGCCAATCTCGACCGGCTGCCACCTGGCATCCGCCGCCCGGCCTATGACCGTTCGCGCGTCACGCCCGGCATCGTGCATCTGGGCCTCGGGGCCTTCCATCGCGCACATCAGGCCGTCGTCATCGACGATTGCCTTGCCACCGGGGCCGCATCCTGGGGCATCGTCGGCGCGAGCCTGCGCAGTCCTGATACGCGCGACGCCCTCGCCCCGCAGGATCATCTCTATACTGTCGCCGTACGGGCAGCCGAAGGCACCGAGCACCGCGTCATCGGCGCACTGCTCGACAGCGTCGTCGCGCGCGAGAACCCGGCGCGGCTGATCGAGCGGATGACCGATCCCGCCATTCGCATCGTCTCGCTCACCGTCACCGAGAAAGGCTATTGCCACACGCCGCAGACCGGCGATCTCGACGAGCGGCACCCTGATGTCGTGCACGATCTGAACAATTTTGACGCGCCGCGCTCGGCGCCCGGCTTCATCGTGGCTGCACTGGCGCGCCGCCGGGCGCAGGGGCTCGCGCCCTTCACCGTGATGTGCTGCGACAACCTTGCCGCCAACGGCCACACCGTGCAGCGGATCGTGACGCAGTTCGCGGCGCTGCGCTCGAAGGATCTCGGCAAGTGGATCGCGGATACTGCAGCCTTTCCCTCGACCATGGTCGACCGCATCGTGCCGGAGACGACGGATGCCGACCGCGATGCGGTGTCATCGGCGCTCGGCTTTCGCGACGCCTGGCCCGTGATGACCGAGCCGTTCACGCAATGGGTGGTCGAGGACCGCTTCACGGCGGGCCGCCCCGATCTCGCCGCCGCGGGCGTCGAGCTCGTCACCGATGTCAAGCCGTTCGAGCTGATGAAGCTGCGGCTGCTCAACGCCAGCCATTCCGCGCTCGCCTATCTCGGCTATCTCGCCGGCTACGAGACCATTGCCGACACCATGCAGGACCCGCATTTCGCGCGTCTCGCCGCGCAGGTGATGGAAGAGGCCGCGGTGACGCTGACGATGCCGGCGAGCACCGACCTTGCCGCCTATCGCGCCTCGCTGCTCAAGCGCTTTGCCAATCCGGCGCTGCATCATCGCACCTGGCAGATCGCGATGGACGGCTCGCAAAAGCTGCCGCAGCGCCTGCTCGGCGCGATGCGGGATCGCCTGCTCAAGAACCTGCCGGTCGCGACCCATGCGCTGGCGGTCGCCGGCTGGATGCGCTACGTCACCGCGCGCGACGAGCAGGGCCGCGCCATCGACGTGCGCGATCCGCTGGCCAGCGAGTTCGCAGGCTTGGCGCGCGAGGCGGGCCCTGTCGCCGAACGGCTCGCGCCCGCGCTGCTCGGGGTCGAGAAGGTGTTCGGGCCGCTGGGTGCCGAGCCGCGCCTGCTCGAGGCCGTGACCGCGGCGCTCGGCCGTCTCTATACGGATGGTGCGCGCCGGGCGGTGGAGACGCACGTTTCCGCGTGACGGCAATCCCGAACGTCGATGCTGCACTGCGGTCAAAATCGACGGAAGTCTCGCTTGATTTTTGCCTGTCCTTGGCCCACCCGAGAGCCATGGCAAAGGACAGCAAGGTCATCGCCGCGAACGCGGCCTTCTACGCCGCCTTTTCGTCGGGCGATTTCGCCGGCATGGAACGGATGTGGGCGGATGACGACGCCATTTCCTGCATCCACCCCGGCTGGCCGGCGATCATCGGGCGGGCCACGGTGATCGGAAGCTGGCGCGACATCCTGCAAAATCCCGAGCGGCCGCAGATCGTCTGCGCCGAACCGCAGGCCATCGTCGACGGCGACAGCGCGCGCGTGCTCTGCATCGAGATCGTCGACGGCACCGCCTTGGCCGCTGCCAACCATTTTCGCCGCGTCGGCGACGACTGGCGCCTGGTTCACCATCAGTCGAGCCCGATTGCGCAGATTGTCGAGCAGGATGAAGACGATAGAACGAGTCACCGCGTCCACTGAAGGCGGCAGGCGCGCCGGCCCGTTCTACTGTGCATGGGGTTGTTTTTCAGTTTTTTGTTGGCGGCCTCATCCCAACCCCGACAGATCGTCCAGCACGACCCGCGCCGCACTGAAATCATCGTCCCGGAAGAACATGCTGCGGGTGATCAGAACCGGGATGCTTGCCTGCGACGCCGCGATCAGCCCGTTGGCGGAATCCTCGATCGCGACGCAGTCGGAAGCCGCCAGCTTCAGCCGCGCCAGGACCTCGAGATAGACATCCGGCGCAGGCTTCTTGGAGCGGACGTCGTCACCGGCAACGATCGCATCGAAATGCGCGGTCCAGCGCATCCCCAACGCTTGCGACAGCAGCGCATCGATGTTGCCGTGTGAGGTGGTGGTCGCGATCGCAAGCCGCTGGCCGCGTGCCTTCGCCGCGGTGAGAAGGTCCGTCACGCCCGGCCGCAGCGGGCAACAGCCCGTCTCGATCAGTTCAGCGTAATGCGCGGTCTTGACGCGGTGGAGTTCGGCGATGTCGGCATCTGATAATGGCGACGCGATCTCTTGCCTTCCATGGTAAGCGCGAATGCGCTCCTTGCCGCCTGTCACCCGCAGCAGGTCCTTGTAGACGGCGCGGTCCCAATGCCAGTCGAGACCGTGGCAGACAAAGGCGTGGTTGAAGGCCTGCCGATGCAGTTCCTCCGTCTCGGCCAAGGTGCCATCGACATCGAAGATCAGCGCGGCCGCGCGCCGGATCAGTTCGCTGGCCTCAGTTGGCTCAATGGTGGCCGCTTCCGCCTGCATGATCGACACTTCCCGAATGACGTCTCCGTGACGAGCGATCATCGCCTGCACTGGCAGGCGCGTAAAATTGCAATATCTTTTGCCGGACCCAAAAATCCCTTATGAGCGGAGGCGCGCTGGGGCGCGAACGGGAACTCCGACCTTGCACGGGAGAGGCATGCGGCTCTTCATTCTAGGCTTCGGCTACAGCGCCAAGCATTTCGTCCGCAGATTCGGCGGCGCCTTCTCGCACATCGCCGGCACGGTGCGCGATCCCGCGAAACGGGACGACCTTGCAGGCATCGAGGTGCATCCGTTTTCCGGGAGCCGTCCGGCCCGCGAGACGGCTGAACGCATCTGCGACGCCGATGTCCTTCTGGTATCGGTCCCGCCCGGCAGCGGCGGCGATCCCGCAATCGCGGCCTTCGCGGACGTGCTGGCCGCGGGCCGTCAGCGCAAGATCATCTACCTGTCTACGATCGGCGTATATGGCGATCACGCCGGCGCATGGGTGGACGAAAGCACGCCGCCGCAGGCCGCCCTCGACCGCACACGCATGCGGCTCGCAGCGGAGCAGGCCTGGACGGATATGGGGCGCGGCGATGTCGCGATCCTGCGGCTTGCAGGCATCTACGGTCCCGGCCGCAACGCGCTGGTGACGCTGCGCACCGGAACGGCCCGGCGCATCATCAAGCCCGGACAGATCTTCAACCGCATCCACGCCGACGACATCGCAAGTGCGATCATGGCCACGGTTCATCACCAGGGCAGCGGCACCTGGAACGTCTGCGACGACGAGCCCGCACCGCCGCAGGACGTGATCGCCTATGCTGCGCAGCTCATGGGCGTTGCGCCGCCGCCCGAAGAGGCGTTCGAGACCGCCGAGATGTCCGCGATGGCGCGCAGCTTCTATGCCAGCAGCACCCGTGTCTCCAACGCGAAATTAAAGCGCGAGCTCGGCGTCACGCTGGCCCATCCGACCTACCGGCACGGCCTGGATGCGCTGTGGCGCGCCGGCGAAGGACGATAGGTTCGGCCATCTCCGGCGCGTCCCAGACATGCCCTGCCCGCGCTTGACTTCGCTCCGGTGCGGTCGTGATCTACGCGTTCAGCGGGCCACTGCATAACGAGCTCGTCCTTGGGAGGATACAATGAAGAAGACGATCGCCATGATCGCGGCGGCGGCTGCCGTCATCAGTTTCGGTGCAGCGCGCGCCGCACCGCTGCCCGAAGCCAACCCTGATGACGCCGGTTTCTCGAAACAGGGCCTTGCGCGGCTCGACAGTTTCTTCGCGCGCGAGATTGCCACAAAGCGTGTGCCGGGTGCAGTCGTCGCGGTGGCGCGGGACGGCAAGCTCGTGCACTACAAGGCCTACGGCATGCTCGATCCGGACAAGGGCACGCCGATGCCTGTTGACGCGATCTTCGCGCTGGCCTCGATGACCAAGCCGATGGCCGCGGTCGCCGGCCTGACGCTGATGGAGCAGGGCCGGCTGCCGCTCCAGGCCAGGCTGTCCGATTACTATCCCGGCTTTGCCGACATGAAGGTCGGCGTACCCCAGGCCGACGGCTCGCTCAAGCTCGAGCCACAGGCCTCGCCGATCTTCATCCACGATCTCTACCGGCATACGTCCGGATTGATGTATGGCGGCCGCCCGGACTCATCGAGCCCGGTGGCGCGGCAATACCCTGACGGCGTCGCGCCGGCGATCGAAGGCGAGACCCAGGCCTTCATCGAGCGCATCACAAAGCTGCCGCTGGCGCATCAGCCCTCGACCGAGTTCGAATACGGCTTTTCGATCGACGTGCTCGGCGCCGTCGTCGAGAAGGTGAGCGAGCAGCGGCTCGGCGACTATCTCGCCGCCAATGTGTGGCAGCCGCTCGGCATGAAAGACGCGACCTTCCACCCGACCGACGCGCAGCGCCCTCGCCTCGCCCGCCCGTTCGCCAACGATCCGCTGACGGGGAAGCCGCAAGCCATCAAGCTGCTGGACACGCCGACCAGGTTCGACTGCGGCGGCGCCTGCTCGTTCGCGACGGTCGGCGACTACATCCGCTTCGGGCAGATGCTGCTCAACGGTGGCGAGCTCGACGGCCAGCGCATCCTCGGCCCGAAGACCGTGCATCACATGACGACCAACCATCTCGGCCCGGAGATCAAGAACAACGTGGCGAACGTCGAGCCGCATCGCGCCGGCTTCGGCTTTGGCCTCGCGGTTGCGGTCCGCACCAGCGAAGGGCTGTCGTCGGTCCCCGGCAATCCCGGCGAGTTCACCTGGAACGGCGCGTTCGGGACGCAGTTCTTCTGCGATCCCAGGGAGCGACTCGTCGTGGTAGTGGGAACGGCGGCGCCCGGGGAGCTCCGGAAATACTATCGCGAGCAGGTCCAGGACATCGTCTATGGCGCGATGGCGAAGTAACGTCAGCGCACCTTGATAGAGAAAGGGCGGCCGATCGGCCGCCCTTTAGAATCCAGCGTCAGCTCAGGACGCCATATTTTTTGAACCAGGCCTCGGCCTGCTTCCAGGCATCTTCCGCGGCGTCCTTGCGGTAACTGCCGCGGTAGTCGGCATGGAAGCCGTGCGGCGCTTCGGGGTAGATCTTGAATTCAGCCGTCCTCTTGTTCTGCTCGAGCGCCGCCTTGAGCTGCTCGACCTGCGCAACGGGAATGCCGGTATCGGCGCCGCCATAGAGGCCGAGCACCGGCGCCTTCATCTCGGGTGCGAGCTGGAGCGGGCTCTTCGGCCACAGCGGATTGGCGGGGTCGACCACCGTCCCATAGAAGGCGACACCCGCCTTGAGAGTACCGCTGTGAGCGGCATATTCCCAGACGGTGCGCCCGCCGCGGCAGAAGCCGATGATGCCGAGCTTCGCAGTGTCGCCGCCCTGTGATCCCGCCCACGCCGCCGTCGCATCGAGATCGGACGACAGCTCGGCGTCCGGCTTGGCATTCACGACCGCCAGCAGGTCCTTGATGTCGGTCACCTTGGTCAGGTCGACGCCCTTGCGGAAGTAATAGTCGGGCGCGATTGCGAATGCGCCGAGCTTGGCCAGGCGCCGCGTCACGTCCTTGATGTATTCGTGCAGGCCGAAAATCTCCATCGCCACGATGATCACCGGGGCCTTGGTGTTGCCGGCAGGGCGGGCGAAATAGGCAGGCATCTCCTCGGAGCCGACCTTGATCCTGGCGTCGCCGGCCTGGAGGCCGCTGGTGTCCGTCGCGATCACCTCGGCACGGACCGGGCCTGCCGCAAGCGTGTAGCCGGCGGCGACGGCCGCGGTAGCGCTCATGAATCCGCGGCGCGAGACCGGGGCAACTTTCGTCAGCCCGACGACGTCGGATGTCATGGTGGTTTCGAAGCTCATCGATCTGTCCCTTCCTGCTGCCCGTGGTGGTATCCCCGAGGGCGACGCATTCGCCAATAGTTGCCAGGGAAACGCAAATCACCAGCCTGCGAGCATGCGGTCTTCAGGCTTGTCCCTGACGCTGCTCCCCCGCGCCCCGCATGAGCTGGATCGAGATGATGCCGCGGGCCCGCGATCGTCCGCGCGCAAGGCCACGCGCAAGCTTTCCGGATTTGATCGTGTGCCCGATTTAACCGCGTGGCTGCGCTGCGGCGCAACATCCATTAACCGAAAATAGGGGTTCTTCCACCGCACCTCACGCGGTCAGAAGTTGCAAACGCTCCGCCCCCTCGCCACTTCGAGACGCTTCGCCGCAACAAATGGGCTCCATGGTGGCCGCAACGACGCATCATGTTGCCGGGATGTTGCGCGCTATCGGAATCCCGCACGCGAGCCGCCGTCATTTGACTGAAATTTTCAGAAGAGTTGAGCCGCGCGGTTTACTCGAACTTTCTTTGTGACGCTCTAGTTCCACGGCCGGAAGTTCCATCTCCGGGAACGGAGAGACGTCTTCCAAGTGCGCTCCGCCGTCCGGCCAAGGATCGCCCGAGAGTTTCATCCTCGTCCACCCAGATTGCGCTACCCGAAGGCTCAATTGAATAAAGCTTTATCCGACCTGGAAGTGAAATGAATTTGGCTCGCGAATCGATTGAACTGTTGGAGCAGGTCGCACGAATCCTCTGGTTCGAAGGCACCAAGCACGGCTTGCGCGACCGCGAGTGGATGGCGCTGCGCTTCCTCTCCCGCGCCAACCGGTTCTCCCGCACGCCCTCGGCGCTCGCGAGCTACGTCGGCACCACGCGCGGCACCGCCTCGTTCATCATCGGTGAGCTCGAGCGGCTCGGCTATCTCGAGCGAAAGCGCTCGGCCAAGGACAAGCGGTCGGTGATGCTGAGCGTCACGCAGCAGGGCAAGAAGTTCCTGGCGCGCGACCCCATCAGCGTCCTCGTCGAGGCGATTGCCGTCCTCGACGACGAGGCCAAGATCCGCTTCCGCGACGCGCTCCGCCACGTGCTGGACCAGTCGGACGCGGCCGAGCAGCGGCACCATACCGACGTCTGCAAGCGCTGCATCTTCCTCCGGGAAGATCGCACCACGGCGGACGGCAAGACGACGGTCGAGTTCAGCTGCCGCCTGTTTCGCGCGCCGATCGCGGAGCCGGAGGTCGATCTGCTATGCACCAGCTTCGAGCATCACCGCCAATAGAAGGCGCCGTCGATCAGGGCGTTGCCTTGCGCGACGAATAGATCACGCCCCCGCTGGATTCGACCACCAGGCGCCCGTTCTCGTTCCGGATCTCTTCGATGCGGCCAAGGCCGGGCACCTGCTGCCCCAGCACGGCCTCGATGACGCCGTTCGGGCTTTGCAGGATCGCAATCCCCTCATAGGCCTGGCGCACCGACCAGCCCTTGACCACCTTCCGCGGCACTGACGCGCGCTCGGAGGGAGACACCGAGCCCGTGACCTCGGGCGCGGCGAGCGAAGCCATCATCGGCGCGGCCTGCGGCGACGGCTGCGATTGCGCCAAAGTCGGCGCCGGGGCCTGGGCTTGCGCCTGGGCGAGCTTGTCGAGCTTTACCGTCGAGGACGAGCTCACCCGCTCGATGCGGTCCAGATTCTCGGCAAACCTGCCGAAGCGATCATTGGTCGCCTTGCTCGATTGATCGACCGCGGTGCGCAGGCCGTCGAGATTTTCGGACACGCCCGACACCTGCTTGCGCAGCTGGGCGACCGTCTCACGCAGATTCCTGATCTCCGTATTGGCCGCGACATTGTTCTGGGCGGGCTGCGTGGTGAGATAGGCGATCACGCCGGTGCAGGCGCAGACCACCAGGACGGCGGCGACCGCCAATGTCGCGAGCGGCGCGACCCAGGTCGGACGGGGCGGCGGCGGCTTGGCCACGATCATGGCCGGCTTGATCACGACCGGCGCAGGCTTGGGTATCGCCATCTTGTCGAGGCGCGCCTTGGCGCGAATGCGCTTCAGCCCCTCGAGCGCCTCTTTCGCCAACGCTTCGTCGCTCGCCGCAGCCGACGCACGCTTTGCGCTCGCGGCAGGCTTGGCCGTTTGCGTCGCGTTGTCCTTTGTATTGGCCGGCTTCGCCGCCGCGGAAACGTCAGCAGTCTCGTTGGGACGAGCTTTTCCATCGGACGACATGCAAGAATGCTCCGTTCGGTTCGATCTATCGAACGACGAATTTATTTGTCGAAGCTTGCCCGAGACGTGCGCATCGAAAACTTTTCATCGCGCCCGACGCGACGTCGCATGAGTCGAAAGCGTCACGCACGTGGCGAGAGTGCGACTCGAAAGACACACCCTCGCCAAGATTTCGCCAAGCTGGAGTCGCGTCGCCGTACATGAGTCGAATTGTCGCATGTGGAAAAACGGTGGAGAGAGTCAATCCGGGGTTGAAAACCCCTCCATGCGCCTACCCCCAACACTACCCAAAATAGCTGTGATTATACGGGGATGCGGAACTATAGAACCGTCACGGTGCAAAACTAGTTCGAAATCCAAATCAACTGATGCGATTGAATATACCAAGAAACAACTCGAAACAAATCAACAGCATCAAACACACTTAGCAATCGCTTTGTGGCGCGCGCTTGATCGGAAATCGGCAATTGTTACGGTCCTACTCAAGTGATTCGCCAGTTGGCGAGGAGATCGGCAAAGTTCGGTAGCGTTCGGACGCGATAAGCAACCTGGCGCAACTGTTCTAGGTCGCTGTCTCAATCCGCTCCGCGAGGTGATCCGCAAGACACCCGCCGGGCCTCACGCAGTAAGCGTTCAGTATCGAGTCGAAGTAACAGGCCAGCGGAAAACGCAGGCACTGAATGCGTAGGGCTGCCCGCGAATATCGAAACCATAACAACGGTTCGCGGGATGGAAATATCGTCAAACAGCATGGTCGCCAAGCCGGGCATCACAACAACCCACCGGCCGCGACAAGTGCGAAACAGGGGCGAAAGACTGATGTATATTATCGTTGATGATCGCGAGAGCGTCACGAACAGCTATGTCGGAGGGCTCGTTCGCGAAGGCGTATCGTCGATCGGCTTCTCCTCCGGAGAATTCTGGGACTGGCTGCAATCTGCGAGTGAATCGGACCTGGCAGCGGTCGACGCCTTCCTCCTCGGGGATTGCGACGCCCGCGGAAGCCTGCCGCGGGCGATGCGCAAGCGCTCCTCGGCTCCCATCATCGCCATGAGCGGCCAGAAGATGCTCAAGAACACGCTGGAGCTGTTCGAATCGGGCGTTGACGACGTCGTGTACGTGCCGATTCACCTGCGCGAGATACTCGCCCGAACGGCCGCGATCGCGCGCCGCCGGGTGGGCGAGCTACCGAGACCCTGCGAGACCAGGATCCAGGTCTTCTTCAACGGACGCGACCCCGAGATCGCGGGCCACGCCCTCACCCTGCCCCGCCGCGAATTGCGCATTCTCGAATATATGGTCAGCAACCACGGCAAGTGGATCACCAAGACGCAGATCTTCAACGCTGTCTACGGCATCTTCGAGTCGACCTTCGACGAGAGCGTGATCGAGAGCCACGTCAGCAAACTGCGCAAGAAGCTCCGCGACCGCCTCGGCTTCGACGCGATCGTGGCACGGCGCTACGTCGGATACCGCCTCAACATTCCCGCCGGCGAGACCGTCGACGTACCGATGCAGGATCTCGACGAGGTCGGTATCCTCCTCAACAGGGCGCATGCCGCCCCGGCGGCCTATCCAGCCGGAAACTGACGCGGCAGAGCGCTGCCGCGAAAAACGACAACGGCCTCTGCGGAGCACCTTCGCAGAGGCCGTTGTACTTTCAGCGGTGGAGACGGCAGAACGCAGGCCTCGCGGCGCGAGGCGCCGCCATACCAAAGCGCTACGCGATCAGGCGCGCGCCCTGGATTCCTGGTCGAGCATGATCCTTCCGGAAAGCCGCTTCGCGCTTGTCCGGATCGTGCTCTAGGGCTTCTGCTGGAATTCTTCCTTCGAGACGTAGTTGAAGTCCTCGACCAGGACGTCCTGGACGACGTCGGCCTGCATCCGCTCGTTGACGCGCTGCTTGATGCCCGTCGTGAGGATGGAGAGGTCGTAACGGGCGAGCTTCCTGAAATCGAGGCGGTCGTCGGCATAGATCCTGCGGAAGGCTTCGTCGACGACGAACGGCTCCGGCGGAACGTTGAGCTGGTGCATGGTCCGCGCCTCTACGGTGTAGACGAAGCGCGCGACGATGTAGCCCTGTACACTGCCGTTCTCGACCATGGGCACGCTCAGCGCCCGCGTCTTCTGGTATTGGAGCCCGTCGAGATATGCGTCCTTTGCCGGCAGCAGGCTGCCGTTTTCCTTCCAATAGGCCACGGCGTAGCTCGTGCCTGCCGTGAGGATGCAGACCCAGAGCCCGGCAAGCACGAGTCTGATCATTTTCCGTCCTGCGCTGAGCGACCGGTGTAGGTGCCGTCCGAATCGGCCTCCCTGATCGCCTTGACGATGATGGTCGCGACCTCGCGCACCGCGTCGTAGTGCATTTCGAGGATGGAACGGTTCCGCTCGAGCTTCTCGCGCAACCGCTGGATCTCCTCGGTGATCTCGACCTCGCTGCCGAGATGCATCCGCGCCCGCATCAGGCGGACGAACTCGAGCATGCTCCGGCTCTTGCGGGCGCTGAAGTCGTCGAAATCGATCTTCTTGCCCGTAGCGAGCGCAACCGTCTCCTCCTCGACGATCCCCTCGAGCCGGCGGATCGCCGCCAGAAGGCCGCGCACCTCGTCCGCTCTCGCCGCCTCGGCGCCGTCGACCACCGCCTCGCCGCCGACATTCGGCAGCAGCACGGGCAACAGCGCATCGCCCGATGCTGCTTCGACCGTCATCGCCCCGGTATCCACGACCGGCTGCTCCATCACCAGGGCCGCCGCGCCTTCTTGTGCCTGCATTGAAAATTCACCCCTCAACTTCTGTCGCCCATTCCCGGATCATCATCCGGCCTTCCCGGTCACGTCCGGTCCCGCCGGATGCGCGCCGGCAAGCTGTCTCGCAATGCCGATGCCCTTGCCCTTGGCGAGCTGGTTGCCGAGCTGTTCCGCCAGCATCGACTTCCAGACGCTGCCGGCGGTCCCCTTGCCGAAGACTTCCTCGGATTCCTTCGGCAGCATCGTCTCGACGAAGGTCTGGAGGATGAACGCCTCGAACTTCCGATAGACGTCGCCGGACGCCGGCGCCTTGATCACCTGCACCGGCGCCCCGTTCACCGCACCCGACTGCGCTTCGGAAACCTGCGCCGCGGATTGATCGGCATTAGCCGCCGCGGCCTTGCCGGCCTCCGCGTCCATCGAGGCGGCGAAATCGGCGTCCGACGATTTCAGCGCATCGAGCTTCGCGGTCGCCGCGCGTTGCGTCACGGGGTCGGCGGCCTCGAGAACGTCGAGGACGAGGTCGGGCGTCGCAGTCACGATCATGTCTTGTTCCGGCTGGCTGGCCGTGGCGTCCACTCGCGCACGGTGAGGCTTGTTCCCGTCATCTCCTCGAGCGAGCGCTTTTCCGCCTCGCGAAGCTTGTCCGCGAGCGCCGCCTTGGCGACTTCCTCGAGCTGTTTCACACGCCGGCTCTCCGAACGAACCTGGTCGAGCTGCCGCGAAGCCTGCTCCTTCACGGCGCGCGCACCGACGCTCGTCCTGTTGAGGCGCCGCGCGATCGACTCGCTCGACGACCCCACCGGCGGCTTCCCCTCGTTCAGCGCCCCGACCAGCCATTCCTGCTCGTCCTGCAAGCTGCGCTCCTGCTGCCGCAAGTGCGCGAGCTGCCATTCGGACAGCCGGAGCTGGAGCTTCACGAGCGAGACCATCCGACCGAGCTTGTCCGCGCGCGACCTCATGACGGTCATTCCGCCAGCCAGGACGAGACGCCGAGCATGAATTGCGTCAGGAGCTCGTCGCTGGTGAGATAGAGCAGCAGGAAGCCGCCGAACAGCACGAAAGGCACGGAGATGAAGTAGACGGGAATCGCCGGCGTCAGCTTGTTGATCAGGCCGACCGCCAAATTGACGATGACCGAATAGACGATGAACGGGCTGGTGATCCGCAGCGTCAGCACGAACGCTTCCGACAGGCGGCCGACGAGCTGGTCGAGCGCCATGCTGCCGCCGAGCCTGTCGCCGGGATGCCAGACGTCGTAGGAGTTCATCAGCCCGCGCAGCACCTGCCAGTGCTGATCGGTCATGAAGAACAGCGTGGTGACGGACGCCATGATCAGCGGCACCAGGGCCGGCGCCGGATCGGTGTCGCCGATCGGCGTGCCCGGGATGTTGCTCAGCCCGATCGCACTGGCCATCACGGTCGCCATGGTCTGAAGCGCGAGGAAGAACACGCGGCCGCCGAGGCCGATGACGCTTCCGACCAGGATCTCGGAGCCGATCAGGAGTGCCAGCGTCAGCGGCGCCGCGTTGTCCGTCAGGGGTTTCAGGACCGCGATCAGGATCGGCGTCAATGCAAACGTCGTGACGAGCGCGATGAACAGGCGGACCTGGGCCGGAACGTTGACGCTGGAATAGCCGGGCACGAACATCAGGCAGGCACCGATGCGGCAAAACACGATGAACGTCACCAGAACGCTGTCGGCGAGGCTGCTGATCACGATATGGCTCCGAGCGCCCTGATCTCGGCGCTGCGCGCGACTTCCACATGCGACAGGACCGGCAGAGTCGGGAACACCCGTTCCAGGATCATCCGGACATAGGGACGGGCTTCCGGGGTCACCGCCAGCACCACGCTGGTGCCGTTCTCGGTGAACTTGCGGATCGCGGCGCTGGCTTCCGTCGCGAACTGCTCGATCAGGCGCGGATCGGCGTCGAATTCGACGACGTCGCCCTTGGGGTCGCGCTTCAAGCTCTGGTGGAAGGCGAGATCCCAGCGATTGCCGAGGCGGACCACGTTGAGCACGCCGTTGTCGGAGAGGTCGCCGCAGATCTGCTGGGCAAGACGCGTGCGGACATGTTCTGCGACCTGTTCGGAGCGCCGCACATGGGGCGCGATCTCGGCGATCGCCTCGAGGATCAGATGGAGGTTGCGGATCGACACGCGCTCGGCCAGCAGGATCTTCAGGATCGCCAGCAAACCCGAATAGGAGATCTGTGACGGACAGAGATCCTCGATCAGGCGCTTGTATTCGGGATCGAGCCGGTCGAGCAGCGCGCGCATGTCCTTGTAGGACAGGAGCTGGGCGAGGTTCGCCCTGATCACCTCGCTCAGATGCGTGAGCAGCACCGACAGATTGTCGACCGGCTTGCAGCCCTGCCGCCTGACTTCGTCGGTGAAGGCTTCCGTCACCCACAGCGCCTTCATGCCGAAGGCGGGTTCGATCACCTCCTCGCCGGGCACGTCGGGCTTGCCGTCCTTGTCGACCAGCACCAGCACCTCGCCGAGCCTGAGCTCGCCATGCGCGACGCGGGTGTCGTGGATCCGGATCTGGTATCCCTTGGGATTGATCGACAGATTGTCGGTGAGCTTGATCTCGGGAACGACGAAGCCGTATTGCTTGGCGAACTTCTTGCGGATCTTGGCCACGCGATGGGCAAGCTCGGTGCGCGAGCCCAACAGATGGACCGAAAGGTGGCCGCCGAGCGCCAGCTCGATCTCCGCGGTCTTGAGCGATTCCTTGACGGATTCCTTGGCCTCGGCCTGGGTGCGTTCGTCGGCCTTGCGCGCATCCTCTTTCCGCTCCCGCGCCGCCTGCCGCCTGGGCAGCGTGTAACCGACGAAGGCCATGACGCCGCCGAGCACCACGAACGGCGCCAACGGCAGCCCCGGCATGAGGGCGAGCACGAACATCATCAATGCGGCGGCCGACACGGCGCGCGGATAGCCGCTGAGCTGCCGCAGCACGGCCTGCTCCGCCGAACCCCTGGTGCCGCCCTTGGAGACCAGGAGGCCCGCCGACAGCGACACGATCAGCGCCGGCATCTGCGACACCAGACCGTCGCCGACGGAGAGCTTCGTATAGACGTCGGCGGCGCGCGACAGCGTCAGCCCGTGATGGGTGACGCCGATGATGATGCCGCCGAAGATGTTGATCGCGGTGATGATCAGGCCGGCGATGGCATCGCCGCGGACGAATTTCGAGGCACCGTCCATGGCGCCGAAGAATGCGCTCTCCTCTTCGAGCTCGCGGCGCCGGCGCTGGGCTTCCTTGTCGTCGATGAGGCCCGCCGACAGGTCCGCGTCGATCGCCATCTGCTTGCCGGGGATGGCGTCCAGGGTGAAGCGGGCGCCGACTTCCGCGATACGCGTCGCACCCTTGGTGATCACGACGAAATTCACCGTGACCAGGATCGCGAAGATGATCAGGCCGATGACGAAGTCGCCGCCCATGACGAATTTCGAGAAGCCGGCGACGACGTGGCCCGCGGCCTGCTCGCCCTCCCCGCCCCGCGACAGGATCAGGCGGGTGGTCGCGACGTTGAGCGCCAGCCGCAGGATCGTCGCGATCAGCAGCACGGTCGGGAAGGCGGAGAAGTCGAGCGGCCGCTGGATCCACAGCGCGACCATCAGGATCAGCGCCGACAGCGCGATCGAGAAGGCGAGGCCGAGATCGATCAGGATCGGCGGTATCGGCAGGAACAGGATCGTGAGCATGGCCACGATGCCGCCCGCAAAAAAGGCATCCGCCCCGAGTCGTCGCGGGGTTGGCAGGCTAGCAGCTAACGTATCGGCCATGGGTCACCGGCAGAGGGTCCGCCCGGTAATCTGCCGCGCAAAGCTTACGCGAGGGTGGTGGCCAGGGCCTCGCGGCTCAGAAGCCGCGCTCGATATGCGAATAGACCATCTCGGTGAAGGTGGAGAGATGCGCACCGATGAAGGAGCCGGAGATGGCGACGACCACGAGAATGACGATGATCTTCGGAACGAAGGTCAGCGTCACCTCCTGGATCTGGGTCAAGGCCTGGATCAGTGCAATGATGGTGCCGACCAGCATCGCCGCCCCGACGGCAGGCCCGGAGGCGACGATGATGGTCCAGATCGCCGCCTGGACGATGTCAAGAGCGTCCCGCTCGTTCATGACTGGCTGATCGTGAGCCCGGGCCCGACCGCGACTTTCGTGCCGTTCTCGAGGGTCGCGACGGAGCCGTCGCTGTTGATGGAGATCGACTGGACCTTGCCGGAGAAGGTCGCACCGGTCGAGTCGGTGAAGCTGACGGTCTTTCCGATCAGCCCGTCGGCCTGCGACAACGATTGCGAAGACAGCAGCGCATCCAGCTTGGTGTTGGTCTGCATGGCCTGCTCGACCGTCGAGAGCTGGGCGAACTGGCTCATATATTGCGAGGTATCCATCGGATTGGTCGGATCCTGATTCTTCATCTCGGCGACGAGAAGCTGAAGAAAGGTATTGTAGTCGACGCTGTTGCTCGACGTGGACGTCGTGGAGCTGGTCGAACTGGACGACTTGCTGGTGCTGTCGGTCGCGCTGGTAACGTTCATGTAGCCTCTCCGCTGTCAGGCAGCCTCGAATGGGATGTCGGTGGCGACGCCGGCCAGGATGGCCTGCTCCACCGGGAACAGCGCCCTGATCCGCTTGAGCGCTTCGAAGTAACGGGTTGCCCCGACCAGCTCGTCGATCGCGACAAGCCCTTCCAGCATCTCGCGGCTTTCGCATACCGCGACCAGGGCCGCGTGGTGCTGACTGTAGAGCGCCGCGGCATCGCGGACATCGGTCGGGTTCATCAGCATGAGCTGGACGATGAAATAGAGCTGCCGCATCGCCGTGGTGGCGTCGGAGGCCTGCATGATCTGCCCTTCGAGCAGAAACATCACGTCGTTGACGAGCTCGACGGAGACCTTGCGGTCCACGCGCAGCACCGCCCCGTTGATGTAGATCCGTTCGCCCGCCCGCAAGGAGATCTTCATTAAAGAGCGTCTCGGATCAGGCGGTTGATTTCGATGAGCTGCATCACGTCGCTCGACTTCTCTTCGCGAAGGCGATCCGCCTCCTTGACGACCCACAAGCCGATCGAGATGATGTCGGCGCGCAGCTTGTCCGGGAGTCCGTTTTCCGGGTGCGCGAGATCCTCGATGAAGATCGTCCACAGCCGGCGCACATAGAGCAGGCTCTCGACCAGATCCTCGAAACTGAAGCGCCCCTTCTGGATCCGCTCGAGCCGGTCGATGCCGAGGCTGAGCGCCTGTCGCTCGCGGCCTCTGGCCTCATAGCCGCTCTCGTCAACGACCGCTTCATAGGCTTCAAACGTCATCAGGACCACTCTGCGCAGGAAACTGAATAACAAGACAAAGGGTGCGAACCTCGCAAATGAGCTTGGCTCAGAGATAGTTGATGAGGCTGATCTTCTGGAGCTGCGAGGTCAGCGCCAGCGCCGTCTGGATCTGGGTCTGCAAGGTGTTGACCCGGACCGCGGCTTCCGCCGGATCGACCTTCTCCATACCGACGATCTGATTGTTGAGAATGTCCTGCTGCGCCTTGAGCTTGTCGGTTGCGGAGGTGATGCGCTGCTGGACCGTGCCGACGCTGCCGCCGAGTGTAGCAAGGTCAGAGATGGCGTTACCAACGAGGCCGATGGCCTTGTCAACGACGACCTGGAACGTCTCTTGGCTCAGTTTCGCGTTCCCGAGATCCGCCATCATGGTGTAGGCCTCGGCGAGCTTGCGGAAGCCGGTCTGGTTGGCGCTAACGGACGTATCGGCGATCTCGGTCGTGGAAATACGGCTTTGCATGACCTGGTCGGTGGCCGATGACCAGTTGGTGTTCCAGGCCGGGCTCGCGAACTCGGCATCGAAGGTGGTGTCGAGGAAGGTCTGCATTTGGGCCGAGGTAATGCTGCTCACGTTCGCTGAAGATTGCGAGAAGCCGAAGGTCGCAAGGAAATCGGCGTCGACCTGGTTCTTGCTGGCCGAGCCCGCGGTGTAGGCCGTGATCGGCGTGTTCTGCGTGTTGATGCCCGAGAAAAGATACGAGCCGTTGTAGGAGACGTTCAGCGCGCCGATCAGATCCTGGAGGTTGGAGGACGCAGGCGGCAGAATGATCCGCCCGCCGCCGTCGGTACTGCGGGCCGCGATCAGGTCCTTGAGGAAGTCCGTGGCGGTCGTGGTGAGCTGGGTGATCCGGTTTTGCGTCGTGTCGAGGCGTCCCGAGACGAGCCCGTTGGTATCGACGAGCTGATCGGCGAAACTGAGGTCCGCCCGCAGGGTGAGGTCGCCTCCCGTCGTGGCACCAAGCTCGAGGCCGACATCGGCGAAACGGCCGGTGGTCGCCTCCTTCGACGCCTTGCTCAACGCAGCCTGGTTGTTCGTGACCGAGGACCTCAACGACGAAGACAGCATCAAGGTCGAGATGTAGTTCGCGCTCATCATGGCTTAATTCCCCACGGCGGCCAGCAGGCTCTGCAACATTTCGTCGACGGTCGAGATGATCTTCGACGAGGCCGAATAGGTGCGCTCGACCTGAAGCATCAGGGACATCTCGTCGTCCATGTTGACGCCGCTGACGTTGGACAGCGCCGCGGTGCTGCGGTCGAGCAGCGTTTTCTGGTAGGTGACGTTGGAGTCCGCGGTCTTGCGCTGGTTTTCGATCCAGCTCGTCGACGACGACGCGAAGTCGATCAAGCTGCCACTCGGCTTGCCTTGCGTGGTTGCATCGAACGGCTGCGACGCATCCATGCCGCCGATGAGCTGCTGCAACCGGATCGAGTAGCCGCCGTTGCCGGCGGTGTTGTATTGGTATGCAACGTTACCGCTGATCGCGCCGTCGCGCAGCAGATTGGGGTTGCCGCCCTGCGCCGGATCGACCGATGCCGCAACACTGATCAGGCCGGCCAGGCCGACCGAGACCGTGGCGCTCGCCGGCATCGCCGGCGCGCCGGGATAAGTGAAGAGACCCGGAACGTCGGGGAGCGCCGCTGCGGTCTGATCACTCTCCCTGAATGTATTGATCAGGCCGCGCGCGATTTCGTCGAGCTGACTCTGATAGGTGACCGCGTCCTGGTCACGCAGCTGAGCAAGGCCTGCAAGCTTGCCCGACTTCAGCGGCATCACGGAATTGGCGCCGGTCACCGGCACGCCGTCGATATAGACCGCATTGCCCGTGGTGCCGGGCGCATAGATGTTGGTCGCCGTGAAGCTGACCGTTCGCGCCGTCTTGTCGAACAGCACGACGCCGCTATCGGTGTAGAGCGCCGCGTCGCCGTTAGGTCGGAGCGACATGGTGACGCCGAGCTCCTGCGACAGCTGCGAGACAATGTTGTCGCGCTGATCGAGATAGTCGGTGATGTCGTCGCCGGAGATCGTGCCCTTCACGATCTCGGTGTTCACGGTCTGGAACTGGGAGAGCAGCTGATTGATGTTTTGAACCGACGTTTTCATGTCGGCATCGGCGCCCTCACGAACCGACTGCACGGTCTGGGTCGCCTGATTGAGCGCGGTTGCCATGTCCTTGGCGGACGTGACCGCCGCCTGCGCCAGCGTGGCGTTGTCCGGGGCGTTGGCATATTGCTGCAGCGCCTTCTTCAGCGCATTGAGCTGCGCCGTCGGCGACTGGTCGAGCTCCGTATCGTCCACCGTGGCAGATGCGATCTTCTGGAGACCGTCATAGATCGCGCTCTGCTTGGCCGACGACGAGGTCGCGACCAGGACGTTGTTGTAGAGACCCGAGCTGGCGGCGCGCTGGATCGCCGCCACATAGACGCCGGCCCCGGGGAGGTTGTCCAGCACGGCGATCTTGCGCGAATAGCCGGCTGCGCTGGCACCGGCAATGTTGCGCGAGATGGTCGACGACTGGATACCCGACGCCATGAGCGAAGCGCGGGCGGAGTCGAGAGCGGCGGTAAGGGACATGATTTGCTCTGGCCCGGGATGAGCGCTTGAGGATTCAGCGCTTCAGGTTGACGACGACGTCCAGAAGGTCGGAGCCGGTCTGGAACGTTTTCGAGTTCGCCGTAAAGCCGCGCTGCGCCTCGATCATCCCGGTGAGTTCGTCCGCGAGATCGACGTTGGAATCTTCCAGGGCACTGGACTGGATCGTACCGAGCCCGCCGGTGCCGGCGTTCGCGGCCTGCGCATTGCCGGAATTCATGTTGGTCGAAAAGACGTTGCCCGGCTCAGGCGTCAGATTATCCGGGCTCGCGACGTCGGCGAGCATGATCGTGTAGAGCGTCAGTTGCTGCCCGTTCTTGAGGGTGGCTGTCACGTGACCCGCCTCGTCGACATTGACCTTGTCGATGGCCGCGGGAACGCTGCCATTGACGGTGGCCTTGAAGCTGAAGTCGGTGCCGACCTGCGTCATGTTCGACAGGTCCATGGTCAGCGCTGCGCCGCCGGGGACGGTTACGGTGAGACCCGTCGGGCTCGCGGCGGCCAGCGCACCTTTTCCGGCTGCCGTGGTATCGAAGGTGAAAGTGGTGGCGGCAGCGAGCGAGGTAGCCGTCGCGGAGTCATAGACCTGAACCTGCCAGGTGTCCGAGCCGGCCGCCGTCGCGGTGTGGGACATATAAACGTCAAGCGTAACGGCCTGGCCGATATTGTTGTAGGCCACGATCGAGCTTTTCGATGAATATGACGCCGGACCCGGCGGGCCGGCAATGACAGCCGCTGTCGGATCCAGATTGCCGGTCGTGAGCGTTCCCGCCGTCGACGGCACGGGCACCTGCGAGACCTGCGCGACGTTCACGATCTGCATTCCCGCGAGGCTGTTCTGCGAGAAATTGGTCACGAGGCCGGGCTGTCCCAGAAGGTAGAAGCCGGCCGCGTTGACCAGATTACCCTGGGCGTCCGGTACGAACGAGCCGGCTCGCGTCAGATACTGCTGCGTATTGTTGGCGTTCGACACCACGAAGAAGCCGTTGCCCTGGACGGCGAGATCCGTGGTCGACGTGGTGAACTGCGTATGTCCCTGGTCGCTGATGGCGTAGCGAACGGTCGTCTCGACGGCGCCGGAATCGTAATTGCCCGAACCGCTCTTCAGGATCAGCGAGGAGAATTCGGTGGAAGCCCGCTTGTAACCGGTCGTGTTGACGTTTGCGATGTTGTCCGAGACGGTCGACAGCTTGTTGGACTGCGCAGACATGCCGGAAACGCCGGTGCGCATAACACCATACAGGCTCATGGATTGGGCTCCTTTGGTAGGGTGCAGTTACAATGAGGGTTCTTGCTTGCGCGGGGCTGATGGTCGGGAACCATGCACAACTTCATGTTGTCAGGTTGTCTTCGGCTGACAGAAGGAGCGCGCCTTGTCGGTCCACGCGCCGAAGCCGCTCGAGACGAGATGGGCGACGATGTGACAGACATAGCGCTTCTGCGCCGGCTGGTTGTTCGGGCCTGCGTTGTAGCGGGCGACCGCCATGGTCCAGCTTCCCTCGCGCTGCTTCAGTTCTTTCAGGAAGCGCGCGGCGTAGTCGACGTTCCGGACAGGATCGAACATCGCCCGCACCGAGGCGAATTTGTCGCCGTGATAATAGTGGTTGATCTGCATGCAGCCGAGGTCGATCAGCTTGATGCCCTTGCTTCGCATCGCCTCGAAATTCGCGATCGCGTCGTTCATGTCCTTGGCGAACACGGTCTGGCCGTCGGCGCCGAGCGCGTAAGGATGGAGCGCGCCGCGCCGTCCGGTCTCGGTGAGGCCGACCGCATAGAGAATGCCGAGCGGAATGCCGTGCTGCTGGGCCGCACGCGCCATCTCGCGCTCGCAGGGGCGCGCGCTGTCGGCGGCCGCCTCGGCGGCGCCCGCGTTACAGATAAACAGGGCCGCGACGAATCTGCGGCGCCACGTCCTGGTCATGACGCGTCTCCTGGTTGGACTGGCGCTCCTGCCGGGCCTGTCTCGCATCGCCGTCCGATTGTCCCGACGACGTGCCGGCGCCGTCGAACGAGCCTTGCGACTGTGACGAGGGCTGTTGCTGGCCCGAGAGCTGCGGCTGCGACTGGCCGGAGCCGCTCTGGAATCCGTCCAGCGAGCCGTGCTGGACGGGGGCGACGTCGGCGACGTAGCCGGCCGACTGCATCAGTTCGCGGATCGAGTCGCGCTGCTGATCCAGCATCTGGCTCGTGTCCTTGCGCTCGGCCGCGAGATGGATGGAGACCTCCGAGCCGACGAGGCGGAGACGCACGGTGACATTGCCGAGCGCCGGCGGCTCGAGGTTGACGGTCAGGATCTTGAGCGGCTGGTCCGGTGCATTGGTCTGGGCTCCGGCGAGATCGGCGGCTGCGGACGCCGCCGGTGCCGAGGATTCCTTCAGCTCGGCGACCACCGCATTGGCGACCTGTTGCGGCGCGTTGAACTGCGCCGGGGGCAGATGGGTCTCCTGCTGGACCACGGTGACCTTGGTCGCCTCGGGCAATGCCTCCCGGGCCGAGGCCTTGACCGCGCGTTCGACATTGGCCGTGACGGCCTCGAAGCCCGGCGTCGCGGGCATTGCCTTTGACGAACTCTCGTTGCCCTGCGGCGCGGCGGCCGCCGCCTGCGAAGCCGCGGCCTGTGAGCGCGTGCCTGTCGGACCGGCAGAGGGCGGCGCGGACTCGGCGGCGGCAACCTTCGCCATGCCCGCAGCCTGAACCTCGCCCTTCGCCGTGGAGGAGCGCTCGTCGCGCGCCGACGCGTCCTTCCTGTCCCCCGCCGGCGACTGCACCTGCAGCTTCACGGCCGGCACGGCGGCGAGCTCCTGTCCGACGATCGCGGGAATGCTCGGCCGGCTCGAAACGTCCGCCTTCGCGGCCTGGTCGGCCGGACTTTGCGTCTCCGACGACTGGTCGGTGTTCTGGTCGGACGACTTGTGACTGGACTTGGTCTCGTCGGCCGCCTCGGTGCGTTCGTGCACCGCATCGTCCTTCTCGGCCGAATGCACCAGGTGCGTGCGCAACGTTCCGGCCTTCACGGTCGTATCGCCGCCCTCGTCTTTGAGCGCCCGCTTGGCCAGGTTCGAGACGGTGTGGAGCAGATCGTTGAACGATGAATCCGCCTGCGATTTCGTCCCGGCGCCCTTCGCCGAGCGCGACGTCCCGCGCATATTGAGGCTCTCGGCGAGCCCCGAAAAAACCTGTCCGGCGGTTCCGCTGAGCTTGGTCATGGGCGGCGATCCCTGGTGAGATGTTCGAGTTCGCCGAGCTCCTTCCGCGCACGCGCGAGAGTCGCCGTCGATGAGGCGAGATCGAGACGCGCCGGCGTGGCCGGAGGCTTGTCGGCGGTGGCGGCAGATCCGCCCGCGAACGGTTTGCGGACGTCGAGCGCGAGCTGGAGCGTTGCATTCAGCAGGGGAAGGTCGCGCTCGGGCAGCTTCGACCGGTCAAACGCCTTCAGCTCGGCGAGGCCGCCGTCATATTCGTCGGTGAGCACCCGCGAGGCGCCACGGAAGAAATGCGCACGCTCGCGCTCCGCCGAGGCATCGGCGCTGAGCGCCAGCGCCCGCTCGCCGGCGAGCCGGGTCACGGCCATCCGTCCACGCACCATGGCACTGCGCGCGATGACGAGATAAAGCTTGAGGCGGCTACTGCGATCGATCTGCTCCAGCATGGTGACGATCCGCGCAAAGCGGCGCTCGTCGAGAGCGAGGCTCGATTGCGTCAGGCCGGTGGAGAAGCGCTGCCAGAAATCGCCGGCATAGATCGAGTTGCGGTAATGGCGGATATAGGCCAGCGTCAGGAACTCGAACTTGTCGAAATCCTCGGCCTGCCCGACCAGCAGGATCTCGCGCCGCAGCGCCGCCTCCTCCACCAGCGTGCCAGGCAGGAGCAGGCGCGCGTCGTCCAGACGCTCGATCGCGAGCGAGGCCTCGGTGCGTGCGAACAGCGCGCCCTGGACCAGCGCGACCTGTCCGCCCAGACCCGACGGAATCGTCCTGGGCTTGACGTCCTTGAGCAGCTCGCGCGCTTCGTCCTGTCGGCCCTCGACATAGGCGAGCGCGCCGTCGAACAGCCGTCCGTCGACGTTCATCTTGTCGCGCGGCAGCTTGCGGACCAGTTGCGGGGCGCCGCCGCTGAGCAGGTAGATGACGACGGCCTGGCTGTTCTGCGGATTGCTCCACACGCTCGCATCGGCGGCGAGAAATTTCTCGCCGATCTGCCGGATCAGCGCGATGTGGCCGCCATGCGCCGCGGTGTCGCCGTTGGCGATGCCGTCCTGCACGGCCTGCAACGCGCGCACGAGCTCATAGGGTTCACCCGATGTCGACGCCGGAGCCGGCGCCGGATCGGCCAGCGCGCGCGCCGCCGCGAACGGCAGCAGCACCAGCAGGGCGGCACGGAGGAGCGGCCTGATCAAGGGCGCTTCTCCCGGATCAGGATCTCGATCCGGCGATTCTGCGCGGCCGCCGGGTCGTTCGGAAGTTTCGGCCGCCGGTCGGCGTAGCCTTCGACGTGCTCGATCCGCTGCGCATCGACGCCGGAGCGGACCAGCATGTAATAGGCCATCTGCGCACGCGCGGTCGACAGCCGCCAGTTGTCGTAAGTTTCCGACTTGTACGGCCGATTGTCGGTGTGGCCGCGGACGATGATCATGCCCTGGCGTTTCATCAGCAGCGGCCCGATCTTGTCGATCACGCGGATGAGCTCGGGCCGCGGTTCGGCCGAGCCGACCGCGAACATGCCGAAGCTCGCATCGTCGGTCAGGCTGACCAGCAGACCTTCCTCGACCTGACGCACCTCGGCCACCGGTCCCGCGCCCGCCTTGATGTCGGACAGCGCATCCGCGATCGCGGACTGAAGCTGCTTGACGGTCGGCTGCTGCGTTTGCGCGGCGTCGCGCGGTTCGGAATCCTTCGGCGTATCGCCGGGACGCCCTTGCGCAGTGGCACCGGCCTGAGCACCCGGCTGGGCATTCGCCTGCGCGCTGCCGTCGCGCGAGGTCTGCGACGGCGCGGGCCCCGGCGGCAGCAGCGGCGACAGGGTTGCCGACGACGCATCGGCGTTCGGTGCCACGCTTCCGCCGGCATCATCCGCCTTGGCACGGCGCGGCTGCGGCTCGCCCTGGCCCGTCCCGGTCGCGTTGTCGCGCGCGGACGCATTCGGCTTGGGCTCGCTCTCGATGAAGCGATCCGAATCCTTGGACGCCTGCGGCGCCAGCTTCCAATAGCCGGGATCAAAGGGATCGCGGTAGGCGTCGCCGCCCTTGAGGCCGTCCTCTTCCGCGGACGTCAGCGCGCCGGCGCGGCGCTGGCCCGAGGCCTGGTTCGCGCTATTGGCGATCTCGGCAAGCGTCGCATAGGGATCGCGGAACAGCACCTTCTCTTCGTAGAAGGGCGGTTTCTCGGCGGTCGGGGAGTCACCGCGCCGCTCCTCGCTCGGCCCAGCCGGCTGACGCCTGCCGTCCTGGCCTTCGAACGAAGTCGGCTCCTTCTTGGAGAGATCCTTGAGACCCTTCGGGGCGGGTGCGTTCTCCGCGAGCTTGATCGGGTTGAAATAGCTCGCGACCACCTGCTTCTGGTCCTGGTTGAGCGCGTTGAGCAGCCACATGACCAGAAAGAACGCCATCATCGCGGTCATGAAGTCCGCATAGGCGATCTTCCACACCCCACCGTGATGCGCCTCCTCGGCGAAGGCGCTGCGCCGGCGGACGATCACGAGCTCTTGCTTGACCTCTTCCACCATGGCGGACTACCGGCGTGCCTCGTTCAGGCGCTCGCTCCAGGCCGCGATCTTCGTCTCGATCACGGTCTGGTCGGCGACGACGCGGACCTCGAGAGTCTCGGCCGCCTCGTACTCGATGCCCGTTCGCCGGGCCGTCTCGAGCTGCGTCTTCACCAGGTCAAGCAATTCGCTCGGGCCGGTGATCTTGAACACCGGCACCGGCGAATTGCCGGTCAGCGCCGCGATTTGCTCGACCAGCGACCCGATCGCCTTGTCGCGGACCGCATCGGCGAGGAACGGCAGCAATATTCGGGCAACGGAGCTCGCAATGTTGGTCTCGATCTCGCGGCAAGCCGCCTCGAAGCCACTCACGATCGCGACCGCCTGCTGGTCGGACCATTTGGCCCGCTCCTCGCCGAGCCGGATCGCGCTGCGCACCCGTTCCTCGGCGACCCTGGCATCGCCTTCCGCAACGCCGGCGGCATGGCCGCGCCGATACGCATCATCAAGGAGATTGACCGGCGGGGCTTCCGTCGCGGGCGCCGGAGGCGGCGACTGAAGCTGCGGCTGCGAATGGGCCTGAGGCTGCGGTTGAGGTTGCGGCTCGCGCCGGGCCTCCTTCGGCCTGGTCAGCACGTCCTGGATCTTGGGCGGCGGAGGCGGCGGCGGCGACTTGACCCGGCCGCTCGCGTCGAACTGCGTCAGGAGTTTTCCGATTGCCGCGTTCATGCCGCCTCCTCACGTCGCATCCAGTCTTTAAGGATCGCTGCTGCCTGCATCTGATCGAGCCGGACGATCTGCTCCAGCCGCTTCTGCGGCGTGCGCTGCATCTTGCCTTCGAGGTCCTCGACGAGGTTGAGCTCGGGGTCCTGACTCTCGGCCAATGCAAGCGCCGTGGCTGCTTCAAGCTCGGCGGCCTCCGCCGCCTCGGTCTGCTCCTGCGCCGCGCGGTGGGTCAGGATGCCGTTGACCGCGGGGCGAAGGCCGAACCAGACCAGCATCGAAGCCACGGCCAGGATCGTCACCGCGTTGATGACGCTGCCGAGCTGCTTGTTGATCATCTCGACGAAGCTGATCGGCGGCACCGGCGCGAGCTCGCGCGAGCCTTCGATGAAGTCGACGGCCGTGACCTGAATCTGGTCGCCGCGCTGCTTGTCCAGTCCGCCGGCGGTTGCCGCGAGCTGGCTGATCTCAGCGAGCTTGCTATCGACGATGGCCTGGTTGCTCTTGTCGCCGAGATCGGCGACGAGGCGCGCGCGGTTGACCAGCACCGCGATGAAGAGCTTCTTGACCGAATAGCCGTCGCTCACCGTCGTCGTGGTCTTGGACGACACCTCGAAGTTGGTGACGTCCTCGCGGCGGGTCTTGTCTTCGCTGGAATTCTTGGTACCGCCGCCGTTGACCTGCTGATCGGGAAGGTTCTGCTGCACCGTGGTCGGCGTCGAACGGTCCGCGTTCTGCGACGACTCCTTCTCGCGCACGTTACGGACGGAACGCTCGGCGCGGCTCTCCGGATCGTAGACGGTCTCGTTGACCTGCCGCTTGTCGGTGGAGAGCTGCGGCGCGACGCTGACCTCGAAATTGTCGAGACCCAGATACGGCGTCAGCGCCTTGCGGATGTTCTCCTGCACCATCCCGCCGACCGTCTTCTGGAGGCTCGCCATCTTGGTCGGCGCAGCGGTGGCTTCGTCCTCCTCGGCCAGCAGCATCGAACCGTCGGCATCCAGCACCGTCACCTTGTCACGGCTCATGCCGGGGATGGCGGCCGCGACGAGATGACGGATCGACTGCGCCGTGCGCGCCTCGATCGCGCCGTCGGTGCGCAGCACGACCGACGCCGAAGGCGGCTGTTGCGTCGCGCGGAACGAGCCGCGCACCGGCATCACGATATGCACCCGCGCCGCCTTCACGCCCTTCATCAACTGCACCGTGCGCGCGATCTCGCCTTCGAGCGCGCGCAGCTTCGTGACTTCCTGCATGAACGAGGTCAGGCCGAGCGAGCCGATCTTGTCGAACAGCTCGTAACCGGAATTGGCGCTGGTCGGCAGCCCCTTCTCGGCGAGCAGCATCCGCGCCTGCATGGTCTGGCTCGGGCGCACCGAGACCGCGTCTCCGGCCGTATTGACGTCGAAGGCAATATTCTGTTCGCGCAGCGCCGCGCCCATGCGCGTCACGTCTTCGCGGGAGAGGCCGGTATAGAGCGTCTCGAATTCAGGCCGGCTCAGATAATAGGCGCCGCCGACGACGGTAACGAGAACGGCAAAGCCGATCAGTCCCAAGGCCATCAGGCGTCGCGGCCCAAGCTCCAGCAGATTGTTGAGCAGTTGCTGTATCTGCGCACGACTGAGCATATGACCTCGTACCAATGCGAACATATGGGACACTCCGCTGCCAACCTTGTCTGAAGGTTGCGCGAGAACGCGAATGTGTCAGTTCGCAGGCGAGGCGTTGCAATTTTACAGTGACGCAATCACGGGTATCGGCAACAGGCGCACGGCCGGACGCATCGCAGCGCGATCGGCTACGGCGTGTTGCTTAAAAATCTGGCGTCGGGAGATCGATTGCGGGCACATCTTGTGCCGCCATATCCGCCGTTCATGGCGGAGACCGTGCTCCCGAGGGAGCACGGTCGTTTTTGAAGCCGCGACTTAGCGGAACAGCGTCAGGATGCTCTGGCTGTTCTGGTTGGCGATCGAGAGCGCCTGCACACCGAGCTGCTGCTGGGTCTGGAGGGCTTGCAGGCGCGTCGATTCCGCATTCATGTCGGCGTCGACGAGCTGGCCGACACCGCGGTCCACGGAGTCCATCAAGGTCTTGACGAATTCCGTGTTGGTCGCGATGCGGTTCTTGACGGCACCGAGATTGGCGGCGGCCGAGGCCACCGAGTTGATCGCGGTGGTGACCTGCGTGATATAGCTATCGAGCTTGGTCTGGTCAGTCGCCGAGTCGGTCAGCGCACCGATGCTGATCGTGTCGATCGACGCGCCGGTTGAGCCGCCGACCACCGTATCCAGGAGGCCGGTCTTGGTTGCGCCGCCGGTGGTGTAGAGCGCGTAATTGGCGGTCGTCACCGTGATGGAGCCGATGGTGGGCGTACCGCCGACGCGCGAGTACGACGACACGAGGTTGAAGCTCGTCGGCGTGGCCGTGGACGAGGTCGAGGTGTCGATGCTCAGCCAGTTGATTCCGTTGAACGTCGCCGAGTTGGCCTTGAGCTTCATGTCCTGCTGGATCTGGGTGATGTCAGCCTGGATCTTGGTGCGGTCGATACCCGCGGTCTTGGCTTCGACCAGCAGCGCCTGGAGCTTGGTCAGGCCGGAGCTGCTGTCGCCGATGACCGAGGTCAGGGCGGTATATTCGGTGTCGACGGTCGCGGCCGACAGACCGAGCGAGTCGGAGACCGCGGAAAGCGCGGCGTTGTCGGAGCGCATCGAGGTTGCGATCGACCAGTAGGCAGCGTTGTCCGAAGCGGTCGAGACGCGCTGGCCGGTCGAGATCCGGTTCTGCGTGGTCGCGAGCTGCGTGCTGACGTTGCGGAGGGTCTGCAGCGCGGTCATTGCAGACGAGTTGGTAAGCAGACTTGAACCCATTTTGATGTCCCTTTGAAGATTGAATTGAGTTTTGGGGACATACCGGGCTTGCACCGGTACGACAGGGCGGCGTCATGCCTTTGGGCCGCGGAAATGCGGATGAGGAGCCCAATCTGTCGTAGCAGAGAGGTTACCCGCCGAAGCTTGTGCGAGGCTTGTGGCTCTGTGACCCGGCCGCAACAGCGGGGCAGGATCATGGCGCGGCGTCACGCCAGACAAAAAAGGGCCGCGCTTCGCGAGAAGCGCGGCCCTCCCCCAGATGAGTTGAGGTTTAGCGGAACAGCGACAGGATGCTCTGGCTGCTGTTGTTGGCGATCGAAAGCGCCTGCACGCCGAGCTGCTGCTGGACCTGAAGGGCCGCCAGGCGGGTGGACTCCTGGTTCATGTCGGCGTCGACGAGCTGGCCGACACCGCGGTCCACGGAGTCCATCAGGGTCTTGACGAATTCCGTGTTGGTCGAGATGCGGTTCTTGACGGCACCGAGATTGGCGGCGGCCGAGGCCACCGAGTTGATCGCAGTGGTGACCTGCGCGATGTAGCCATCGAGCTTGGTCTGGTCAGCCGCCGAGTCGGTCAGCGAGCCGATGCTGATCGTGTCGATCGACGCGCCGGTCGAGCCGCCGACCACCGTATCCAGGATGCCGGTGGCGGTCGAGCCGCCGGTGGTGTAGAGCGCGTAATTGGCGGTCGTCACAGTGATGGAGCCGATGGTGGGCGTACCGCCGACACGCGAGTACGACGACACGAGGCTGAAGCTCGTCGGCGTAGCGGTGGACGACGAGGCCGTGGTGTCGATGCTCAGCCAGTTGATCCCGTTGAAGGTCGCCGCGTTGGCCGTCGACTTCATCTGCTGCTGGATCTGGGTGACGTCGGCCTGGATCTTGGAGCGGTCGATACCGGCGGTCTTGGCTTCGACCAGCAGCGCCTGGAGCTTGGTCAGGCCGGAGTCCTTGTCGCCGATGACCGTGTTCAGAGCGGTATATTCGGTGTCGACGGTCGCGGCCGACAGACCGAGCGAGTCGGAGACGGCGGAGAGCGCGGCGTTGTCGGAGCGCATCGAGGTTGCGATCGACCAGTAGGCAGCGTTGTCCGAAGCAGTCGACACGCGCTGACCGGTGGAGATGCGGGTCTGCGTGCTGGAAAGTTGCGAGCTGACAGACCGCAGGGTCTGGAGCGCGGTCATGGCGGTCGAGTTCGTAAGCAGGCTTGACATTGCGAATGTCCCTTTATGTACGCGTTACATTTTCACGAGGGGACATACCGGACTTGCACCGGTACGGAGGGGCGGCATCATGCCTTTGGACTGATGTGGGTGGGGTCCAACCCGCCGTGACGCATTGCTAGCACGTCGAATCTTGCCCGCGGATTAAGATCCGCTTGAATTCCGCTGCAATATCATATGGTTAATATTACCCTCCGCTAACCATAACCGGCCAGCCGACGATCGCGGCTCTTACGAGAACGACCGCACCAGTCCGGAGGCCAGCAGATTCCAGCCGTCGATCAGCACGAAGAACAGCATCTTGAACGGCAGCGCGAGGATCGTCGGCGGCATCATCATCATGCCCATCGACATGGTCAGCGTCGCCACGATCATGTCGATGACGAGGAACGGCAGCATGATGAGGAATCCGATCTCGAACGAGCGCCTGAGCTCGGAGATCATGAAGGCCGGAATGATGACGCGCAAATCGATGCGCTTGTCGTCGAACTTCTTGCGGAAGCTCTCCGCGGCGAGCGCCTCGAAGGTCTGGAGGTCCTTGTCGCGGACGTGAGCCAGCATGAACTCGCGGAACGGATCGGTGATCTTCAGATAAGCCTCTTCCTCCGAGATCTCGTTCTTCATGAGAGGCTGGACGCCGGTCTCCCAGGCGCGGTCGAAGGTCGGCGCCATCACGTAGAACGTCATGAACAGCGCGAGGCTGACCAGCACCAGATTGGCCGGCGTGGTCTGGAGGCCGAGGCCGGAGCGCAGGAACGACAGCGCCACCGCAAACCGCGTGAAGCTCGTCACCATGATGAGCAGTCCCGGCGCCACCGACAGCACCGTGATCAGCGCCATCAGCTGGATGATGCGGCCGCTGGTCGAGCCGTTTCCGGGCGGCAGCAGCGAGGTGAGGTCCGGAATCTGGGCGAACGCCATCTCGGGCAGCACGGCCAGAATCAACGCGAGCAGCAGGACTCTCAATTTCACTGGATCACCAACGTCTCAATGATCAATTCGCGCACCTTGCCCGAAGAGCGGACATTGGCGCGTTCGGCGAGGTCATCGCGCAAATGCTGGAGCCCGCGCGATCCCTCGAACTGCGCGACCGAGGCCGATCGCAGATAGGTGACGATGTCCTCGCTGATATGGGCGGCCAGGATGCCGGCGTCCTCGTCGCTCATGCTCTCGGTCACCATGGAGGCCTCGACACGGGCCCAGTTGTTGGCCGGCGCGCCGAGATTGGTCACGATCGGGGATAGTTTTCGAAGCCGCGCGCTGCCGGTGTAGCTCGACGCAAGCGGCGGCGGCGTGGCGCTCTTCTTCGCGTCGGCGACGCGTTCGGCGGCCGCAAACAGATGCAGGCCGGCAAGGGCACCGGCACCGATCGCAACCAGGGTCAGCGCCACAATGGCGGCAATCAGGCGCATGACGTCCCCTGCCCTTGCGACGCGGCCCGGCCGGCGCGAACCTCAGAACGGTGCCACGGCGTCATAGATCCGATGTCCCCATCCAGGCTGCTGCACGTCCGACAGATTTCCGCGACCACCGTAGGATACGCGCGCCTCCGCGATCTTCTCGTAGGAGATCGTGTTGGTTCGCGAGATATCGCGCGGACGCACGATGCCGCCGACATTGAGCACGCGCATCTCGGTGTTGACGCGGAATTCCTGCGAGCCGCTGATCATCATATTGCCGTTCGGCAACACGTCGGTGACGATCGCGGCGATGGACAGCTTGATGTCCTCGGTGCGGTCGATCTGGCCGTTGCCCTTGATCTGGGTGTTGGTGCTGAGGTTGGCGGTGGCCTGGCCCTTGTCGGCCCATCCTGCGACGTCCATCAGCCAGTCGAGCCCGAACTTGATCTGCGAATCGCGCGAGCGGTCGGTCTTGTTGTCGAGCTTGGCCTTGTCCTGCATCGAGATGATCACCGTCACGACGTCGCCGGTGCGCCTGGCACGGGGATCGCGGTAGAGATCAGTGCCGTCGTCCCAGGTCGAGCGATAGCTGACCGGCGTGCGCATGCGCGGCGTCACCGGGATCGGGTCGGCCTGCGTCCTCAGGCCGCTCCCGACCGGCGACAAACGCGGACCGGTCAGGACTTCCGCCGGATCACCGACGCATCCGGCAAGCATCAAGAGCGGCAGGATGAGGATCAGATTCTTCATCTATTTGGTCTTTCCGTCATCCACGCGGCGCATTCCGCCGAGCAGGTCGGCGAGGTGCGCGGCGCGCGCCGTATCCATCTCGTTGAAGATCGCGCTCGAGCTCCTCGGGCTGAGCTTGGCGAGCACGGCGGCGGCGGTCTCGTCCGCCATGCCGGCGATCTGGGTGGCGGCGGCATCCGGCTTCATGCGCGAATAGATCTCGACGACCTGCGCCTCGGCCTTCTTCAGGAAGTCGTCGCGCAGCGCCATCCACTTCTCGTATTCGGCGCGTTTGGCCTCGACCTCGGCGATGCGCTCGCGGAGCTGGTTCTCGGCCTTCTCCAGCTCCTTGAGCTGCCAGGCCAATCTCGCATCGACGGCGGGATCAGCCACGTTGCTGCAGAACAGGGCGATCTCGTTGTCCGCGTTCGCGGCGGCCTGCGGCGGTGCAGGCTTTGGCGGCGCCGTGACACTGCCGGGCTTGGCCGGACGTACGGGCGCGGGTGTAGGCGCCGGCGCCGCTGCCGGTGCAGCCGTCTCGGAAGCCGGCACCGCGCCGGTGGTCGCCGGTCCGGTATCTTCGGCCGCCCACGCCGTCGCCCGCATGGACGCGTTGTCGCCCGGGATCGGCGTACGCGGCTTCTGCGGTCCGGGCGCCCGCGCGCGCGCGAAGGAGAGCAGGTTGAGCGGCTTCGACGACTTGTCCTCGTCCAGCGCCAGCACGGGCGAGGCGCCCGCGAGCGCCGCGGCCGCGACCAGGAGGAGGAGTTTGGCTTTGTGATCCAGCTTCAGCATCGGGCCGCGTGCGATTCTCGGTCGAGACCTCAGCATTGAGCGACCAAGCTTGCACGACGCTTATGCGTCATTGGACGATGACATCGGCCTGGAGCGCGCCGGCCGTCTTGATCGCCTGGAGGATCGCGATGATGCCTGATGGCTTGAGGCCGATCTGGTTCAGCCCGCGCACCAGGCGCTGGAGATCGACGCCGCTCAGGATCGCCACCTGCGATCCGGCCTCGTTGGCCTCGACCACGGTCTGCGGAACGACCACGGTCTGCCCGCGCGAGAACGGCGCCGGCTGCGACACCACGGGCATCTCCGTGACGCGGACCGTCAGATTGCCGTGCGTCACCGCAACCGTCGATATCCGCACGTCCCGTCCGATCACCACCGTGCCGGTGCGCTCGTTGATCACCACCCGCGCCGGCGTGTCCGGCTCGACCGTCAGCTCGCCGATTTCGGCGAGGAAGCGGACCGGACCGATATGGCGCGGCTTCGACAAGACGATGGTGCGGTAGTCGCGCTCGAAGGCGATCTGCGCGCGATAGCGGCCGCCGGCGAAGCGGTTGATCGCGTCGAGGATGCGCGTTGCGGTGACGAAGTCCGGGTTCTTGAGCTCCAGCACCAAGAATTCCATCTCATGGAGGCTTCCCTGCACCTCACGCTCGACCAGCGCGCCGTTCGGAATGCGGCCCGCGGTGGGGGTGCCCTGGCTGACGTTCTGCGCCTGCCCCCCCACGCTGTAGCCGGCGACCGTGACCGCGCCTTGTGCCACCGCATAGACCGCGCCGTCCGCCGCGCGCAGCGACGTCATCACCAGCGTGCCGCCGAGCAGCGAGGTCGCATCGCCGAGCGACGACACCGTCACGTCCATCCGCTCGCCCGCCCCGATCGAAGGTTGCAGGTCCGCGGTCACCATCACGGCCGCGACGTTGCGCGTGCGCAGGGTGGTCGGACGCGCGGGGTTGGTGGTGCTCGTGGTCTCGTTCCTGACATTGATGCCCATGTTCTCGAGCATCGATTGCAGGGACTGCTCCGTGAACGGAGCATTGCGAAGCGTGTCGCCGGTGCCGTTCAGACCGATGACGAGGCCATAGCCGACGATCTGGTTTTCGCGCAATCCCTTGATGTCCGCGATGTCCTTGATGCGGACGGCGGCCTGGGCGCTGGCGGCGGAAACGATAAGGACGAGCGCAAGCAGGAGCCTGGTCATGATCCGTCCACGACTTTGACGGTGCCGTCCGGCTGGACGACGCCCCTGATGATCACGCCGGTGTCGGTGTTTCGTACTGGAATCAGCGCGCCGGCGGCGCCCGACTGCATCGCCGAGCCGTAGGTGACGATCGACAGGCCGCTGTCTTCGACGACGACCTTGACCATGGCGCCGCGGGCGACGGTCCAGGGATCTTCCACAGAGTTGGTCGGGATGGGCTGGCCCGGCAGCAGCGCGCGCCGGGCCATGCGGCCGACCAGGACCTGTCGTCCTTCGATGAACATGGCGACGCCGAGCAGGTTCGGCGCGAAGGCGCGCTCCGTGATCATGTCGTCCCGGATCAGCTCGCCGGCGCGGATCGACACGGCCGGCACGGGAAGCCGCTTCTCCTCGGCCACAGCGACGCGCGCCGAGACGAGAACCAGCAGCACGGCGGCCAACCCGCGCACGATCAGGCCCACCCTGTTCAACATGGACACACCGGAACTAGCGAAGGCCCTTCGATACGGTCGAGGCCATTTCATCCGAGGCCTGAATGACCTTGGCGTTCATTTCGTAGGCGCGCTGCGCCGATATCAGCTCGGTGATTTCCTTGACGGGATCGACGTTCGAGGCTTCGAGATAGCGCTGGTTGATCTTGCCGTAGCCGGCATCGCCCGGCAATCCGACGACCGGCGTGCCGGACGCCGTGGTCTCGCGATAGAGATTGCTGCCCAGCGGCTCGAGGCCCGCCTCGTTGGCGAAGTTGGCGAGGTTGAGCTGGCCGATCTGCCGCGCGTTCACTTCCGTGTCCAGCTTGGCGAACACCTGTCCGGTCTGGTTGACCGTGACCTCGACCGTCCCCTGCGGGACCGTGATTGCGGGATCCAGCAGGTAGCCGTCGGTGGTGACGAGTTGACTGTTGGCGTTGGTGTTGAACGAACCCGCGCGGGTGTATTGCACCTCGTTGTTCGGACCCAGCACCTGGAACCAGCCGCGGCCGTTGATCGCGAGGTCGTAGGGATTGCCGGTCTGGGTGAGCGCGCCCTGGATGTGCAGCTTGCGGATCGCCGCGGACTTGACGCCGAGGCCGAGATTGGCGCCTTCCGGGATCGGCGACGAGCCGTTGACGTTCGCGACGCCCTGCATGCGGTCCATCTGGTAGAACAGATCGGTGAACTCCGCGCGCGCCCGCTTGTACGACGTCGAGTTGATGTTGGCGATGTTGTTGGCGATGACTTCGATATTGGTCTGCTGGGCATTCATGCCCGTGGCCGCAATGGCAAGCGATTTCACAATGTGACTCCTTCAGATCAAATCGACATACGAACGACTTCTTGGTAGGCCTGCACGACCTTGTCGCGAACCGCGACCGCGGTCTGCAAGGCCTGCTCGGCCGACATCAGCGCCTCGACGACGCGCCGCGTCGATTCCTTGCCCTGCATCGCCGAGATCGACGCCGCCTCGCCCGCCTTCAGCGTGCCGATCGCGTCCGATGTCACCTGCTTCATCACCGAATCGAAGCCGACGTCGCCGCCGGACTGGATCGCGGTCGGCGCCGCGGGCGAGATCGCCTGCGTCTCGGTTACGCGGCTCGCCGCCTGGCCTGCGGAGATCGCCGTGGACGAAATTGCCTCAAGCATTGTCAGCTCCTCAGAAGGTCGATGGTCATGCCCAGCATCGACCGCACCTGTTTCACGACCTGGAGATTGGCTTCATAGGACCGGTTGACTTCCCGCATGTCGGCCATCTCGATCATCATGTTGACGTTCGGCAGCTTGACGTAGCCGGACTTGTCGGCGGCGGGATGCCCCGGATCGTACTCGACGCGGTACGGCGTGGTGTCGACGCCGACCTCCTTGACTTTCGCGAGCTGCGCGCCCGAGGCGCGGTCCAGCGCGGCGTCGAAGGTGATCGTCTTGCGCTGATACGGATCGGCGCCGGCGGTCCGTCCCGTCGACGTCGCGTTGGCGAGGTTTTCCGAGACGATGCGCATGCGCGTCGACTGCGCTTCGAGCCCTGAACTCGCGACCGTCAGGGAGGCGCTCAGTGAGTCCAGCATGTCAATTCACCTCAGGTCTTCGTGCTCGACAGCAGCATGCGGTGGAACGACCGCACGACCGCCGAGTTCATCGAGTAGTCGCGGTTGACGTCGCTACCCTTGATCATTTCCTGCTCGAGGCTGACGGAATTGCCGGAGTGGACCACTTCCCAGCTGTCCTTCTTGGCGGTCGCGCGCGTGTCGGTCTCGGCCGGGGAAAGCTGCATGTGCGTCGGCGACGTCGTCGCGAGCCGGACCGGCATTCCGTCGAGCACCTTGTTGAACGGCTCGACGTCGCGCGCCTTGAAGCCCGGCGTGTTGGCATTGGCGACATTGGTGGCGATGGTCGACTGACGAAGCTCGAGCCAGCGCGCCTGCGATGATGCGAGTTCGAAGAGATAAAGCGGTCCCACGGCAGTCCCATTCTGGTCCATTCGAGGAGAACCCTAGGGCGTTAAGCTTTCGTCAAGCTGTTGCGCGAAGCACCATCCTCGGAAATCTACTGGACCTTCTCGGGCCGCGTCGTTTGCTTCGACTGGAGGAAGTAGATGATCTCCGCGACGGGCCGGAAGAACTCGGCCGGAATCACCTGATCGACCTGAACGGCCTCGTAGAGCGCGCGCGCCAGCGCCTTGTTCTCGATCACGGGGATTCTGTTCTGCTCGGCGACTTCGCGGATCTTCAGCGCGATCACGTCCATGCCCTTGGCCACCACGAGCGGCGCCGGGTTTTCCTCGCGGTTGTAACGCAGCGCGATCGCAAAGTGCGTCGGGTTCGCGATCACCAGCGTCGCTCGCGATGCGGAGGCGATCATCCGCTGACGCGAGCGGTCGCGCGCCAGCGAGCGCAGGCGCGCCTTGATCAGCGGGTCGCCTTCGGCCTGCTTGTGCTCGTCCTTGATTTCCTGCCGGGTCATGCGCAGCTGGCGCCGCCAGTGGAAGCGCGCCCAGGCGAGATCGATCGCGACCAGGACAATGGTCGCGATGCAGATCGCCGAGACGATCCGCATCGCGATGCTGAGAATCATCTCCGGCAGCGCGACCGGATCGGTGTACATCGCCTCGAACGCCCTTGCTTCGGACGAGCGCAGCACGAAGGCAACGACGGCGGTCACCGAGGCGAGCTTGAACAGCGACTTGGCGAACTCGACGAGCCCCTGCGTTCCGAACAGCCGGTTCCAGCCGCTGATCGGGGAGATTCGCGACAGGTCCGGCATGATGCGCTGGAGCACCAGGCTGGGCGCGTTTTGCAGCAGCGACGATGCCAGCCCGAACACGAGCAGGACGACCACCAGCGGCACCAGGAATCGCAGCGCCTCGAGGCCCACCACGGTGAGGAGGTTCTGCGCGTCCGCCCCGGTGCTGAGCGGGAAGCCCTCGGGATCGTCGAGGAGGTTCTTCAGGGTCGGCGTCAATTGCTGCACGCCCTGACTGATCAGGAACATCTGGATCACCATCAGCGCCGCCATCGACGCGAAGATGGACGCCTCCCGAGAGACCGGAATTTTGCCCTCTTCGAGCGCATCACGGACTTTCTTCTCGGTCGGCTCTTCTGTCTTGCTCTCCTGATCGAATGTTTCTGCCATGCCCGTTCAGCGGTCAGCGGAAGACCAGCTCATCCTCCTGCTCGGGGTTGAGCTCGATTTCGCCCTTCTCCGCGAGGTCGAGCGCGAGATCGGTAATCACGCGCCGCGCCTCCAGCACGTCGCGCTGGTTCGACGGCTCGCCGATGGCGAGCTCGTGCTCGACGACGCGGCGGACGCGCGATGCGACCGAGGACAGGATCAGCTCGCGGAAGTTCTTGTCGGTCCCCTTCAGTGCGACGACGATGCGATCGGTCGGCACCTGATCGAAGATCATGGTGCGCGCCTTCGGCGTCAGGTGGATCACGTCGTCGAAGGTGAACAGCAGCTCCTTCAGCACTTCGGCCGACTTCGGCCGCTTCTCCGACAGGCTCTTCAGCATGTCCTCGATGTGGCCGCGCTCCATCTTGTTGATGATGTCGGCGACGCGGGCATAGGTGTCCGCACCGAGGTTGCGGGCGAAGTTCAGCGTCAGATCCTCGTGCAGCGTCTTCTCGAGGACCCTCATGGCATCGTCGGCGATCGGCTTGAGGCTGAGCACGCGCCGCATCAGCTCGTTGCGCAGGCTCGATGGCAACTGGCTCATGACCTTGGCGGCGCAGGCCGGCTTGACCTTGGACAGGATGAGGGCCGCGGTCTGCGGATGCTCCTTGGAGAGGTAGCTCGCGAGCGAGTTTTCCGACACCGAAGAGACGCGGTCCCACACCGACCGGCTCGAATTGCCAAGCAGGTCCGACATGATCTGCGAGACCTGGTCGGCGGGAAGCACGTCGCCAAGCACGGCCTCGAGGCCGCCGAGCGTACCGAGAATGTTGGCGCCCATCGAGAACTGCTGGGCGAACTCCTCGACGATTGCCTCCAGCTCCTGCGCGGTGATCGGCCGCAGTTCGGCCGCGGCCTTGGTGACGATGCGGATATCCTGCGGCTCGAACTGCGCGAGCACGCTCGCGGCCGCCTGCCGACCCATGGCCAGCAGGAGCGCCGCGACCTTTTCCGTTCCGCCCAGCGTGGCAACGCCTCGCTGCTTGATGGGAGCGATGCCGACCTGTGCCGCCATGGTCAGGTATCACCCTGCCCCAGCGGACCAACGATCTCCGTGAGCGAGACACCGAAGCGGGAATTGTCCTCTTCGACGACGACCACTTCGCCGCGGGCGACGATACGGCCGTTGACGACGACGTCGACGGGCTCGCCGACCCGGTGATCGAGCGGAACCACCGCGCCGCGCCCGAGCTTCATCAGGTTCGCCACCGGGATGGTCGCCGAACCCAGCACCACCTGCATGGTGACGGGAATGCGCAGGATGGCATCGACATTGGCGAACTTGCCGCTCTCCTCCGCCGTGCGCGCGGCGATCTCGGCCAGCCGCTCCAGCGGAGACGTCTCGGTCTCTCCCGATGCAGATGCAGACTCATAGTCGAAGGATTGCGCCATTTGGTATCGCCTCTTGGTATTTCCGCTCCCGGAGCGCCGCGGCGTTCCGGTCGTATCTGGTTCGCCGGCCCCGGCTTCAATGCTTGTTCACGTCGGCGCCGCCTGCGGTCGCTGCGGACGCAAGTCCACTCCTGGCGTCGAGTGCCGCGATCGCCTCATTGGCCTGGTCGATCTTCGCGCTCAGCACGTTGGCGAGCCGTCCGAGATTTGCGGTCGAATCGTGCGCAGCGGTGATGACCGTGTCGAAGGCGCCCGCCGTCTCGTGGACGATGGTCGAGAATTCGCCCTGGTAGCTGCGCAACCGCGCCAGCTCGCGGTGCATCCGCGTCACCCGCATGCTGGTGAAGGCAAGCGCAATCAGCAGCACCGCATCAACGAGATAGGATATCATCGACGAACTCCCGTTTCTGATCCACGGGATCTGCCACCTGCATGGCGTAATAGCCATCGAGCTGGCCGATCTGACACCAGAACAGCACCTGGTTGTTGCTTTCGAGGCGGGCCAGCGTACGCGGCGTGGCTTCGAGCTCGAGCACCTGCCCGACCTGGAACTTCACGACGTCGCCGAGGGTCACCATCTTCTCGTCGAGCACCGCGCTCAACGTCACTTCGGTGCGGTGGACCTCGCTCTCCATCTGCTCGCGCCAGCGCGGATCGGACGCACGGCCGTCGCTGACGACGACATGGGCGAGCTTCTGGCGCAGCGGGTTGAGCGCGGAGTGCGGAATGATGAGGAACATCTGGCCGCCGCGATAGAGCGCCTGCAACATGATGTTCGCGCAAATCGACATGTTGCCGCTCCGCCCGATCGCCAGCGAGGCCATCGCGGTTTCGACCCGCTCGACACGGAAGGTGACGTTGGAGGTGCCGGCGAAGGCGGATTGCAGCGCCTTGGCGAAGCGATCGAACAGGGCCTGGACCAGGCGGATCTCGATGTTCGAGAACGAACGCTCGACGTCGAGCGGCGGTTCGGCGCCATCGGAGCCGAACATCGCCTCGACCATCGTGAACACGAAGTCGCGGTCGAGCATGATGATGATGCGGGAGTCCCACTGCTCGGCATAGAGCACGGCGGCGACTGCATTCGCCTCGTAGTCCTTGATGATGTCGCCGACCCGATCATTGGTGATGCCGTTGACCGAGAAATAGCAGGGCGTTCCCGCCATCGGCTGGAGGCTGTCGGTGCAGGATGCCGCCATGCGATCGAAGATCACATTGAGCATCGGCATGCGTTCAATCGATATACCGGCAGCGTCCAGCAGGTAGTTCGGCAGCTGCTTCCTCTGATCGATTTCGACGTCTTCCATCGTCATGCGCGCGCCGCCTTCGGTTCAGCGTCGGCCACGACGGCCTTCGGACCCGCGATCGTCTCGTTCTCGACGACGTCGATCGAGGGACGCTCGCTGCTCGAGATCATCTTGCGGCCGTGCTCGACCGCGATCTGCGGCATGGCGCCGTTCATGAATGCCAGCAGTGTCTGCTTGACGATGATGTAGGGCCGGCACTTCTTCTCGCGCGTCATCTTGATCTTGATCGCGAAGGGCGAAATGATGCCGTAGGACAGGAAGATGCCGGCGAAGGTGCCGACCAGGGCGGCGCCGATGAAGCCGCCCAGCAGCTTCGGCGACTGGTCGAGCGCGCCCATTGCCTTGATGACGCCGAGCACCGCGGCGACGATGCCGAGCGCCGGCAGCGCCTCGGAGACCGTCACCAGCGAATGGTAGGGCGCCAGCTTGCCCTTCACGATGGTGTGGATCTCCTCGTCCATCAGCGCCTCGATCTCGTGCGTGCGCGCATTGCCCATGATGATGAGACGGACATAGTCGCAGATGAACTGGAGCAGCGACGGGTCACCGAGCACGCTCGGGAACGCCTTGAAGATCTCGGAGGACGCGGGATCGTCGATATGCGCCTCGACCTCGTTGCGGCCCTTGCCCCGCAGCTCGCGCATCAGGGCATGCAGCGCCCCGAGCAGGTCGAGATAGTAGCGCTGCCCCGGCACCGCGCCGGTGATGGCCTGCATGCAGGCGACCCCGGTATCCACGACCGTCTTCCACGGATTGGCCACGATGAAGGTGCCGACCGCGGTGCCCATGATGATCACGAACTCCCACGGCTGCATGAGCACGGCCAAATGCCCGCCCATGGCGGCAAATCCGCCGAGCAGCGCCGCCACCGTGATGAAAATCCCCACGAAACTGAGCAACGCGCAACTCCATCGCCGATCCCACCGGGAATATCTAGTCGGCGACGCTTGCGCGAGGCTGGCTTCCCGCATCGCCAGCCCCGCGCAAGCAACTGGCGGCAGCTTGGGACGATGTCGCAATTGCGGCCAAAGGGGCGCGGGTCATGCTATCCACCATCGCGGACTACACCAGATTGACCCAGGACCTGGGCAAGTCGATGACGCAGGTCGCGAAGCAGCCGGATGTCAGCCGCGAGACCGATTACTTCCTCAGCCATATCGGCAACGTGAAGACGATCGACGACTTCCTGAAGGACTATCGCCTCTACAGCTATGCGATGAAGGCCTATGGCCTCAGCGACATGGCCTACGCCAAGGCGTTCATGCGCAAGGTGCTGACCGAGGGGGTCACCGACAAGGACGCCTTCGCCAACAAGCTCACCGACACCCGCTACCGGGAATTCGCCACCGCCTTCAATTTCGCCGCCCTCGGCGCCAACGCGACCTCGACCACCGCAGCCACGACCGGCACGGCCACCCAATACGTCACGCAGACGATGGAGCAGAAGGCCGGCGACCAGAACGAGGGCCTGCGGCTGGCGCTCTATTTCACCCGCAAGGCGTCCACGATCACGAATGCCTACCAGATCCTCGCCGACAAGGCGCTGACGCAGGTGGTCCAGACCGCAATGGGCTGGTCGTCGACGATCAGCTCGTCCGACATCGATGCCCAGGCCAAGATGATCACGGACAAGATCGACCTCACCGATTTCCAGGACCCGACCAAGGTCACCAAATTCGTGCAGCGCTTCGCGGCAATGTGGGATGCGACCCAGGCCCAGAGCGACAGCTCGACCAATCCCGCGCTGGTCCTGATCGGCGGCGCGGCGACGTCGGCCGGCTTGGATACCGACATGCTCGCGACGCTTCAGAACATCCGGTTCAACAGGTAAATCATGCAATCGGCTCTCTATGTGGGATTGTCGGCGCAGGTCGCCCTCGAAAAGCGCCTCCAGACGATCGCCAACAACGTCGCCAACGTCAACACGGCGGCATTCCGCACCGACGTCGTGAAGTTCGAGACCGTGCTGTCCAAGGCCGGCGCGAACCCGGTCGCGTTCTCCTCGCCCGGCGACAACATCATCTCGCGCGAGACCGGCAGCATCACCGAGAGCGGCAATCCGCTCGACGTCGCCGTGGTCGGACAGGGCTGGCTCGCGTTCGCCGGCCCGAACGGCACCGTCTATACCCGTGACGGCCGCCTCCAGATCGCCGCCAACGGCGACCTTCAGACGGTGGCCGGCTTCCCGGTCATCGATGCCGGCGGCGCGCAGATCACGCTCGATCCGAACGGCGGGCCGGTCTCGATCGCCCGCAGCGGCGCGATCACCCAGGACAACAACGAGATCGGCACCATCGGCCTGTTCAACATTCCCGCTGACGCCAATCTCGAGCGCTACGGCAATTCGGGCGTCACGCCCGACCGGCCCGCGACCGCCATCGCCGATTTCGCCCGCGACGGCTTCAAGCAGGGCTATGTCGAGGGCTCCGGCGCCAATCCGATGATGGAATTGACCAAGCTGATGGCGGCTTCGCGCGCCTTCGACGGCACCAATTCATTGATCGAGGGCACCGAGAGCTCGCTCCAGAACGCAATCCGGACGCTGGGCGAGCCCGGCAAGTAGAGTGCGCCTCGCGCGCAATGAGGGTGGACGGTTTCCTTGAACGCTCTTCGGCAACTCGAGTGGGCGCTGCTGGAGCTTCAGCAGAGCACTCCCCTGGCAAGCGTCAGCGGCGCGATCTCCGAGATCGCGCCGACGCATTTCCGTGTCTCCGGCCTGTCGCGCTTCGTCAGGCTCGGTGAACTCATCGGCGTCAACTCCGGCGGCAAGCCGCAGATCGGCGAGGTGGTGCGGATCGACAGCGAGGGCATCATTGCCAAGCCGTTCGACCGGCAGTTTGCCGGCGGCCTCGGCTCCGTCGCCTACCGGATGCCGCCACTGTCTTTCGCGCCCGATCCGAGCTGGAAGGGCCGCGTCATCAACGCGCTCGGCGCCCCGCTGGACGGACGGGGTCCGCTGACGCCGGGATCGCGCCCCGTCTCGGCGGAGGCCGAGGCGCCCTCGGCCATGAAGCGCGCACGCGTCCACAAGCCGCTGCGCACCGGCGTGCGCGTCATCGACCTGTTCGCCCCGATCTGTGCCGGCCAGCGCGTCGGCATCTTTGCCGGCTCCGGCGTCGGCAAATCGACGTTGCTGGCGATGCTCGCCCGCAGCCAGGGCTTCGACACCGTCGTGCTGGCGCTCGTCGGCGAACGCGGCCGCGAGGTGCGCGAATTCATCGAGGACGTGCTGGGCGCCAACCGCAATCGTGCAGTCACCATCGTATCGACGGGCGACGAAAGCCCGATGATGCGGCGCCTGGCGCCGAAGACGGCTATGGCGGTCGCCGAATATTTCCGCGATCGGGGCGAATCGGTCCTGCTGATGGTCGATTCGATCACCCGTTTCGCCCACGCCGCCCGCGAGGTCGCACTCGCCGCCGGCGAGCCCGCGGTCGCGCGCGGCTACGCGCCGACGGTCTTCACCGACCTGCCGCGCCTTCTGGAGCGCGCCGGCCCCGGCGAGGAGGGATCCGGCACCATCACCGGGATCTTCTCCGTGCTGGTCGACGGCGACGATCACAACGAGCCGATCGCCGACACCATCCGCAGCACGCTCGACGGGCATATCGTGCTCTCCAGGCACATCGCCGACCAGGCGCGCTATCCGGCCGTGGACGTTCTGGCCTCGGTCTCCCGCCTCGCCCACAACGTCTGGGACCCCGAAGAGCGCGAATTGGTGAGCAAGCTGCGCACCATGATCGCCAAATACGAGGACACGCGCGATCTTCGCCTGATGGGCGGATACCAGTCGGGGCGTGATTCGGGCCTCGACCAGGCGATCGACCTGGTTCCGAGGATCTACAGCGCCATGCGGCAAGACGCATCGGCTCAGCCGAGCGCCGATCCGTTCCGCGAGCTGAGGGACATGCTCAAGGGCGACTAGCAGATGAGACGGCGTACTACGCGCCCGCGATCTCGCCCTGCTCACTATTTCAACAGTCGGTCGCGCTTGCAGTCACGCTGCCGGCGCATGCACACCCATCGCCGCCACCGCGATCCGTCGTGAGCGCATCAACCGTTCGGATGGATCATCGGGCGGCCGCAACGGACGCGCCTGAGGGATGACTCCACGACCGCGACCGCAACAACCGCCGCGTGTAATCCCTGCAAGTTCCCTCGACGATTCTCAGGACTCATTGCACAAGTTGTGGATGACTCATCAACGCACATCACCCGTGTCATGCACAAGCTTCGATCAACTTGCATCAACGACGGACAACAACATGCCCTGCAATCAAACCGTCGTATAGTTGCGGGCAAGCTGCACTTAGGACAACGTATTGCGTTCACTATCATGTGTCCCTAAGAGCGAGATTGTCTTGAACGTTACATTCGCCAGCAACGACATCCAGTCTCCGAGAGTGTCTCTACTTGATTTTGTTGAGAAGCTCATTCATCGTTTCGGTGGAATATCAAGAAACGTCTTCTTGTGACTTGTACTCAGGGGCTTCGGTTGAACAATTCCGGTCCAGCGTCCGTTCGTGACGGCAACTCGGGCTCCCGTGCGACGACGACGCGATTGGCATGCCATCGGCGACGCGGCCTCCCGGTCCGGACGACGCGACGCACGCCGGTCCAGGTCGGGCGCGTTGCGCTCCGTGCCTTCGAGCAGGAATCGACCACGACGTGCTCATCGGACATCTCCGGAGGTCTGACGTCTTCCGAAGCATTCGCGAACCACGGCGCAAGGCGGCTTCGGGACGCCGCAAACGAAGTTCCGGGGACGAGGTAATCCATGCCATTGGCACGAGAAGCCGTCGAGCTGCTGGTCCAGGCGGCGAGGGCTTGGTATTTCGAAGGCGATCAGCATGGATTGCGCGATCGGGAATGGATGGCGCTGCGCTTTCTCGACCGCGCCAACAGGTTTTCGCGCACACCGTCCGCGCTCGCCGGCTTCATCGGCGCCACCCGGGCGACCGCATCGCAGATCGTGAAGACGCTGGAGAGCAAGTCCTTCCTGGTGCGAAAGCCCTCGCACGAGGACAAGCGTTCCGTGGTGCTCCAAGTCACCGCGCAGGGCGAGAAGTGCCTGAGCCAGCACGACCCGATCAACCACGTGTTGAATGCGGTCACGGCGCTCGGAACCGACGAGTGCATCAGGTTGCGCGACTCGCTGCGGGAGATCCTCAATCACCTCGACGCAGCTCACCAACGGCTCGACGCCAGCATCTGCCGGGACTGCATGTTTCTCGCCGAACGCAGCCCTGGCATCGGTCCGGCCGCCGGGAAGGGACGCGCAACCGCCGAATTCATGTGCCGGCTGTATCGCGCCCCCGTCACGCTCGAGGAGACCGAGCTGCTCTGCACCAGTTTCGAGCGCACCCGCGACCGCCCGAAGATCGAGGAGCATCTCGACCGCGCGCGCGTGGCGAGCCAGGGATGAGGCGAAGGCCCGCAGCCTGAACGCAACATCCGCACTGATGGCGCGGCCGAAGCTCGTGGAAGATTTCGCGGCGCTCGCGATGACGGAGCAAGAGGCATCGACTTCGTCTCCAAGCGCCACTGTCATTCCCCGCGACCCGGCTACGCCAAGGCTTCGCCGGGGTTGAGGTCGAGGGGCGCCGAAGCTTTAGCGTAGGCGGCAGGCGGGGAATCCAGTACGCCGCGGCCTATCGATTGAACTACGACCGCCTCGGAGTACTGGATCGCCCGCCCCAGTGCGCAAGTGCGCACAAGGCGGGCGATGACAGCGAATGTGTGGTCGCAGACACGCCTTCGCAGCCTCGCGGCGGATTTCGCCCGAGCTTTGCTTCATCACTCCACCCTCTCCAAGCCAAGAGGGCGCAGGGAAGGCCGGGTGCCGGCTGGCACCCACGGTCCGCTGTGCGCGTGTAGCGCATGAAAAGATGCACAGCGGCATACAGGTGCAGCCAAAACACTCGGCCTTCCCTGCGCAGTGGTTGGACGGCTTATGCCGTGCTCTCCCGGGAGCCGAGTTCCTTCTGGCCTCCCTCACCCCGCGAATTGACGATGCCGTCCGCCCGGTTGGGCTCGCGTGCACCTCCGCGAAAGGCTTGACCGTAGCAACGACGGTCAGGACCACACGGTTTTGCCGTACGCGCGTTCGCTGACCGCCGCAGGGTTCTCCGGCCTTGTCGACCTAGCCGGAAAAATGCTGGCGAGACGAACTTTCAGCGCCGCTCATCTGCACGCGGTTTCGGGCTCACAGGGACTAACCGCCCTGCCCGCACCATGTCGTGCCGACGCTGCCGCGTCCACCGCAACCCGGCTCGCGAAAATGACGACACAAGATCGCCCCTCAAGGTCAAGCCGGGATAGGCGACACATACGACAAATCCGAATTTCGGTAAAGTGGAATATTTCTGCGCGGACGGATTGACAGGCCGTGCGGGTGTTTTGCCCGTCGGGCTTTGAGGGCTCGGCATCCGGAGCAAAAACCCTCACAGGACGCGTCGTTCCGGATCATTGGGGGGAATCTGTGGTCCTCTTGTATGCATTATCCCAGTTGCCATCGCCGGGCACTTCGCTTTAGATGCCGCCAACTCGCCCTCGGATGACGGCCGAGGCTCAAAAATCCGCAAAAATTGTCAAAGGGACGAAGCATGGCGCGTAACATTCTGATTCTTGGGGCTTCCTACGGCTCCCTGCTGGGCACGAAGCTGCTGATGGCGGGGCACAATGTCACCCTGGTCTGCCGCGCCAAGACCGCCGAGCTGATCAACCGTGACGGTACCGAGGTGCGCATCAAGTTGCGCGACGAGGCGGTGCACCGGGCAATCTTCTCGCGCGACCTGCCCGGCAAGCTCGACGCGGTGACGCCGGCCGATGTCGACGTCTCGCGTTACGACATGGTCGGCCTTGCGATGCAGGAGCCGCAATACACCAACCACACGGTGCGCGTGCTCATGGTCAAGATCGCCGCGGCGAAGCTGCCGTGCCTGTCGATCATGAACATGCCGCCGCTACCCTATCTGAAGCGGATTCCGGCGCTCGCAGGCATGGATCTCGAGGAGGCCTACACCAATGCGCAGGTGTGGGAGCGGTTCGAGCCGGGGCTGGTGACGCTGTGCTCGCCCGACCCGCAGGCCTTCCGCCCGCCGGAGGAAGCCGCGAACGTGCTTCATGTCGGCCTGCCCACCAACTTCAAGGCATCGGTCTTCGCCGACGACAAGCACAACAAGGTGCTGCGCGAGCTCGAAGCCGACATCGACGCGGTGACGCTCGACGGCCTCGACGTGCCGGTGAAGCTGAAAGTGTTCGATTCCCTGTTCGTGCCGCTGGCGAAATGGTCGATGCTGCTGACCGGCAACTATCGCTGCATCACGCCGCACGAGCCGCAGTCGATCCGCGACGCCGTGCACGGCGATCTCAAGCGATCGCAGACGATCTACGATCATGTCGACGCGATCGCCCGCCGCCTCGGCGCCGATCCGCAGGACCAGGTGCCGTTCGCGAAATACGCCAGGGCGGCCGAAAGCCTGCTCAAGCCGTCGTCGGCCGCGCGCGCGGTGGCCAGCGGCGCGCCCTTCATCGAGCGCGTCGACCTGCTGGTGAAGCTGATCTCGCATCAGCTCGGCGTGCCCAACCCCGAGATCGACCGCACGGTCGAGACCGTGGACCAGAAGCTGAACGAGAAGATCGTGCAGGGCGGATCGGGCGCGCAGTAGCGGCGCGCGGCTTCTGATCGCCGCGCTGCGTGGGCGCTCACGCGCTCAGGAATGATTGAAGCCAGATCAGGCCGGTCACCGCGACGAGCGTGACCGCGCCGGCGCGCGTGATGATCTCGGGGTGGCCGAGACGGCGGGCGCCGCCGCCGAGCGTTGCGCCGAACGCAATCCACGCAGCTCCCGCGGTGACGATCTGAAGCGCGATCATTCCGAGCCAGGGCAGGAGCTCGAACAGCCCGGCCTGGAGCTGCAGGAGCAGGAAGGCGAACACCATCGCCTTCGGATTCAGCAGAGTGGTGATCAGTACCTGGCGGAACGTCACCACGGCGCCGCCGCGCAGCTCGCGCGCGTTGACACGCCAGAGCATGACGGCAAGGCCCAGGATGTAGACACTGACCGCCACGCGAAGCACGACGGCCGCAAGCGGAATACCGCTCACGACGGGACCGAGCGCCAGCCGCAGCAGCGCGATCGCCGCGAGATAGCCGAACAGCTCGGCTGCGAGCAGATGGAGCGACCGCGAGATCCCGATCCCCGCTCCCGACGTCGCGAGCAAGGTGTTGGTCGGTCCCGGCATGGCGAGGAGGAAACAGGTCGCCGTGAAGAAGGTCAGGAAGTTCATGCACCCAGCTAACAGGTCTCGGGTTCATGGACCTTGATCTGTGTCATTCCACGCGGGCGCGCGGGATCGCCTGAGTTCTGACCGCGGCGAACGCTGCCTTGGTCGCATGGCAACGGCGCATGTCCAGGTCATGCGGCAGCAACGACGCATCGCAATCCCGGCGATGGGATGACCGCGGGCGGAACGGTTCCCGGTCACGCCTGAACTCCGCCGTGGGCAACAGAGCATGATTCGCGCTGCGGCGCTCGACGCGCCGCGGCCGGGTTGATAAGCCCCTGTCCGCGAATGATGGGGACTTGAGTCGGGACATGACGGTTGCGATCGAGATGGGGCAGACCACGGCGGGCGCCGCGGCGGCCATGGACCTCGAGGAACTGCTGGCGACCCGCCTCCTGGTGCAGGGCAATTCGGGCTCCGGCAAGTCACATCTGCTGCGGCGGCTGCTGGAGCAGAGCGCGCCCTGGGTGCAGCAGGCCATCATCGACCCCGAGGGCGATTTCGTCACGCTGGCCGAGCGCTTCGGCCATCTCGTGATCGAGGCCGAGGATCACACCGAGCGCGGCCTTCAGGTCGCCGGTGAGCGCGCACGGCTGCATCGCGTTTCCACCGTGCTCAATCTCGAGGGCCTCGACGCCGAGAACCAGATGCGCCGCGCCGCCGCGTTCCTCGGCGGCCTGTTCGACGTCGATCGCGACCATTGGTATCCGATGCTGGTGGTGGTGGACGAGGCGCAGCTGTTTGCACCGGCGGTCGCGGGCGAGGTGTCGGACGAGGCGCGAAAACTGTCGCTGGGCGCCATGACTAATCTGATGTGCCGCGGCCGCAAGCGCGGGCTCGCCGGCATCATCGCGACCCAGCGGCTGGCGAAGCTCGCCAAGAACGTCGCGGCGGAAGCTTCCAACTTCCTGATGGGCCGGACCTTCCTCGACATCGACATGGCGCGCGCCGCCGACCTGCTCGGCATGGAGCGGCGGCAGGCGGAAGCCTTTCGCGATCTCGAGCGTGGACAGTTCATGGCGCTGGGACCTGCACTGTCGCGGCGTCCGCTACGCCTGAACATCGGCCCGACCGATACCCACGCGCGCAACTCCACGCCACGACTGATGCCGATGCCGGACTCCGCACTCGAGGATATGCGCGCCGTGATCCTGGCCGCGCCGCCGCCCGATGCCAGCCGGCCGCAGCGCCGGCCCGCGCCGGATCTGCTCGAGCAGCTCCGCGCCGCGAAAGCGGCCGCCACGCCGGAGATCCGGCCTGAAGTGGTCGAGGTTCAGGTCAGCGCCGAGGAGCTCGCGGAGCGGCGCGAACGCGTCGATCGGACCCTTCGCGCCGTGCTGGCCGAGCCCGATGCGGGCTTCCGCGCCGTCGGCGTGCTCTATCAGGAGTTCGTGGTCCGCTGCCGCATCGAGGGCCTCGGCGCGGCCGTGCCCGACCTCAACGAATTCCGCCGCATGCTGACGCGCGCGCGCGCCGGGCTTGGCGCCGAGCATGCCGAGGACGACGCCTGGCAGGACGTCTCGCTGCGCGCCTCGATCCTGCCCGACGACATGCAGGGCGTGTTCATGATGATCGCCCGCGCGGCCAAGGAAGGCTGGCCCTGCCCGGGCGACGCCGCGATCGCCCGCGCCTATGGCTCGCATTCGCTGCGCCGCGCGCAGCGCCTGCTCAGCTACATGGAGGAGCAGGGTCTCATCGTCTGCCAGCTCGACGGCGGCGGACGCAGGATCGTGACGCTGGTGGAGCTGGCCTGGGCGACCGCGCCCGGCGATCCCAGCGGCGACGATCTGCCAGCGGAGCCGGCGCAGAGCGCGGCTTCGGCCTGATCGCTAGGCCGCCTCGGCACCGCCGAGATAGGCGTCGCGCACCCGCGGATCGTCCTTCAGCGCCCGCGCGGGGCCGGAGAGCACGATCTTGCCGGTCTGGAGCACATAGGCCTCGTGCGCGATCTCGAGCGCGAGGCTGGCGTTCTGCTCGACCATGAACACCGACACGCCCTCCTGGTTGATGGTCCGGATCAGCTCCAGCACGCGATCGACATAGAGCGGCGACAGGCCCATGGTCGGCTCGTCCATCACGATCATCCTGGGACGGCTCATCAGCGCACGCGCCATCGCCACCATCTGCTGCTCGCCGCCGGACAGCGAGCCTGCGCGCTGCGACAGCCGCTGGCCGAGCTTCGGAAACAGCGTCAGCATCTTGTCGAGATCCTGCGCCACCGCATCGCGGTCGTTGCGCACGAAGGCGCCCATCAGGATGTTCTCGCGGACGGTCATGTCCGCGAACAACCGCCGCGCCTCCGGCACCGAGGCGATGCCGCGGCGGACGATCTGCGGCGTGGTCAGCCCGATCAGCGAGGCGCCGTCGAACGTCACGTCACCGGACCGCGGTTTGACGAGGCCGAGGATGATCTTCATCGTCGTGGACTTGCCGCTGGCATTGCCGCCGAGCAGGCAGACGATGTGGCCGCGCGCAACCGTGATCGACAGGTCGAAATGCACCTGGGCCTGGCCGTAGAAGGTGTTGACGTCGGTCAATGCGAGCAGCGGTTCGGGTACGTTGATCGTCATGCCGCGCTCTCCTGCTCCGCCGTCCCCGACAGGCCGTGACCGAGATAGGCCTCGATCACCTTGGGATCCTTGCGCACCTCTTCGCCCGGCCCTTCCGCGATCTTCTTGCCCTCGTCCATGACGATGACACGGTCGGAGAGGCGCATCACCATCTCCAGCTTGTGCTCGATCAACAGGATCGTCAGCCCTTCCGCCTTGAGCTCGGCGACGAGGGCCTGCATCTCCGCGGTCTCGGTCGGGTTCATGCCGGCGGTCGGCTCGTCGAGCAGCAGCAGGCGCGGCTTCAAGGCGAGCGCACGCGCGATCTCGACGCGGCGGCGGTTGGCGTAGGAGAGACTGTAGGCCGGCTGGTCGATCCGCGGCAGCAGCCGTTCGCCGAAGCGGGCGAGGATGGCTTTCACGTCCTCGCGCAGCCGCTCTTCCTCGGCCTTGACGCTGGCGGGACGCAGCAGCGCCAGCCCCAATTCCAGCAGCGGACCGATCACAGGAACGGCCGGCTTCACCGCGCGCAGCCGCGTGTGCGCGCCGATCAGGACGTTGTCCATGACGCTGAGATTGCCGAAGACGCGGCCGAGCTGGAAGGTGCGGGCAATGCCTTCGGCCGCGAGCCGCTCCGGCGAGAGACCGGTGATGTCCTGACCTTCGAAGCGAACCGTGCCGGCATCGGGCCGGTCGAGCCCGGTCACGAGATTGAACAGCGTCGTCTTGCCGGCGCCGTTCGGGCCGATGATGCTGACGAGCGCGCCCCTGGCGAGGTCTAGATCGATGGCATCGACCGCGGTGAGGCCGCCGAAGCGCCGCGTCAGCCCGCGCAGCGACAGCATGGACGTGTGCTGCTCTGCCATCACATCGTCCCCAACAGGCCCTGCGGCCTGAACCGCACCAGCAGCAGGAGCACGATCCCGTAGATCAAAATGCGGTACTCCGCCGCGATCCGGAACAGTTCGGGCAGGCCGACCAGCGCCACCGATCCGACGATGGCGCCGACGACATTCCCCAAGCCACCGAGGATGACGACGGTCAGCGCCAGGATGGATTGCTGCGTGTTGAAGGTCTCATGGTTGATGTAGGAATAGAGATGCGCGGCGATGCCGCCGCTAACGCCGGCGGCAAACCCGCCGAAGATGAAGGCCAGCGACTTGTAGCGGTTCAGGCTGAGGCCATAGGCGCGCGCGGCGATGTCGTCATCGCGAATGGCGCGAAAGCTGCGGCCGAGATGCGAGCCGAGCAGGCGCGCCTGGAGCAGCGCCAGCACGATCATGACCGCGAGGCTGAACCAGTAGATCGAATTTGGACTGATCAGGTCGTAGCCGAACAGCGACAGCGGCGGGATGCCGGAGATGCCGACCGGACCGCGCGTGACGCTCTCCCAGTTCAGGATCACCAGCGACACGATCTCGCCGATGGCGAGCGTTGCGATCGACACATAGTGCCCGCGCAGGCGGAACGACGGCGAGATCAATGCGGTGCCGAGCGCGGCGCTCATCAGGCCGCCGCCGATGATGGCGAGGCCGACCGGAACGGCGAAGCTCAGCGACAGCAGTGCCGACGTATAGGCGCCGATCGCCAGCAGCGCCGCGTGTCCGAGCGAGACCTGGCCGATCGTGCCTGCAACGAGCGTGAGGCTGAGCGCGAGCATGCCGAGCAACCACGCGTTGATCAGGGTCTGGAGCACATAGAAGGACACCGGGAACAGCGGCAGGATCGCAAAGGCAGCGGCCGCGACCAGCAGCGCCCAGCGTGGAATGCGCACCGGCCGGCTCGGCGCGATGAAGGTGCCTGTGAGCGGCTCGGGCGGTGCCTGCCGCGCGCTGGCGAACAGGCCGTTCGGCCGCAACACCAGCACGACGACCAGCAGCAGGAACGCGAACAGGTTGCGATAGCTGGTGCCGAACACGGCGACGCCGTAGCTCTCCACCAGTCCCAGCAGCAGGCTGCCGATCACCGCGCCCGGCACGTTGCCGGCGCCGCCGACGACTTCGGCGACGACGCCCTTGAGCGTCGCTTGAAGGCTCATCGCGGTGTCGATCTGGTTGTAGTACATGCCGACCAGCATGCCGGAGACGCCGCCGAGCGCAGCGGCAATGCCGAACACCGCCTGATTGACGCGGTTGACGTCGACGCCCATCTGCATCGCGGCGTCGCGGTCCTGCGCGGTGGCGCGCACCGCCCAGCCGAGCTTGCTGTAGCGCAGGAACACGAACAGCAGCAGCGCGCTGGTGATGCCGACGCCGGCGATGAGCAGATCAAGCGGCCCGATCGTGCCGCCACCGATCTGGAAGCGGACGTCCGGCAACTGGCTCGGCAGCGCGCGCGGATTCGGCGAGAAGGTCAGCATCACCAGCTGATCGAGCACGAAGCTGATGCCGATGGTCGCGAGCAGCGGCGCTATGCGCACCGAGTTCTGGAGCGGACGCAGGCCGAACCGCTCGATGATCAGCCCGACCAGCGCGGCGGCCACCGCGACCACGATGATGGTGAGCGGCAGCGGCGTATGCAGCTGCACCACGGCGACCCAGCCGATATAGGCGCCGACCAGATAGATCGAGCCTTGCGCGAAGTTGATCAACCGGCTGACGCCGAAGATCAGCGCGAGCCCGACCGCAACGAGGGCGTAGACATTACCGACGATCAGCCCGTTGATCGTGTAGTCGAGCCAGGAAGACACGCAGCGTTCCTAATGAATGGAGAGGGGCCGGAGCGACCAAGCGCAATGAGATCATTGCGATTTAGTTTGTTTTTGCGCATGATCTCTTCGGAAAACCGCTTCGCACTTTTCCGGATCATGTGTCCGGCCATCATGTCAGGTCGGCTTGCCGTCCCAAAGCGCGAACTGCCCCTTGCGCACGACCAGCTCCGCATTCATGGCGCCCTTGACGCGGCGGCTCTCGACGTCGAACGTCGCGGTCCCGAAGATCACGCTCGAGACATCCTTCACTTTCGCGAAGGCGTCGCGGATGGCGCGGCGATCGGTGCCGCCGATCTTCACGACGGCGGCTGCCATGTGCATCGCGTCATAGGAATAGGCGTTGAAGGCGTCGGGCTCCTGCCCGTTGTACTTGGCCTTGAAGCCTGTGATGAACTTCTTCACCTCCGGCCGCGGGTCCTGGGGGAAATAGCGCGTGCCGAGATGGACGTCCTCGACCGCCTCGCCGCCGAGCTCCAGGAATTTCGGCGAGTAGACCGAGCTTGCCGCGCAGATCGTCTGCTTGAGGCCAACCTGACGCGCCTGGCGCGCGATCAACGCACCGTCGGAATAATAGGAAATCAGGATCAGCCCGTCCGGATTGGCATCGCGCACGCGCACCAGCGTGGAGCGGAAGTCGCGCTCCTCCGCGATGTAGCCCTCGGTGACCGCGACTTCGGCGCCGTATTCCTTCGCCGCCTTGACGAAATAGTCGCGGCTGGTGCGGCCCCAATCGGTGTTGAGGTGGAGTATCGCAAGCTTCTTGAGACCGAGGCGCTTGACGGCATAGGCCGCCAGCAGCGGCTGCTCGTCGGCCTGGCTCACCGACGTGCTCCACATGAAGTCACCGCCCTTGGTGAAATCGGGATGCGAATTGGTGAAGCCGAACTGCACGAGGCCGCCGCGCTGATAGATCGGGGATGCCGCCATCGAGGCGGGACTCGAGAAATCGCCGAGCTCCATGACAATCCGGGGATCTGAGACGAACTTCTGGGCAATCGCCACCGACTGGCGCGGATCGCTCTGGCTGTCCTCGAATTGATAGGCGAGCTTGCGTCCGTTGACGCCGCCGGCCGCCTGGATCTCGTCAAGCGCGAGATCGAAGCCCTGCTTCCACTGCGTGCCATATTGCGCATTCGGCCCGGTCAGGGGGCCGCTGACGCCGAGCAGGATCGGCTCGGACGACTGCGCAAACGCGCTGCGCGAGAAGGCGGCTCCCGCCATCATGGCGGCGAGCGAGCCCTTGACCAGGGTACGGCGATCGATGTTGCTCATCTACGGCTCCATCCACTCAGGTGTTGAAAACAAGTGGCAATTCTCGTGCCAGTGAAGCTGCCTATTTCGAGGGCTCGCCGAGCGACAGCATCAGCCGGTTCGCCCAGTTGAAGAACGAGGCGCCGTTGATGACGTCGACGATCTCCGCGTCATCGAGACCGGCGCGGCGCAGCTCCTCGACATTGTCGGGCCCGAACGCGATCGGCGTTGTGGCCAGCGCCACCGACGCCTTGACCACGGCATTCCAGCGCTCGCCGAGATCGGCCTTGACGCCTTCGTCGAGCAGCCGCTGCACGTCGTCGCGGCGCTTGGAATAGGTGCTGGCAAATCGCGCATGCACGGAAGCACAATAGATGCAGCCGTTGTAGCGCGAGGTCGCGGCGGCTGCGAGCTCGCGCTCGGCGCGCGGCAGGCCGTCGGCGACGTTGTAGAAGATGTCCTTGTCGGTCTTGGTGCGGGCTTCCAGCACCTCGGGATCGCGCACCAGCAGGCGGAAATATTCCGACTTGGCGCGGGCGCGATCGACGAGGCCGGCGAAGTGCCGCTCGGTCAACTCCGCCTCGGGCAGCGGGTCGATCCACGACACCCAGCCGAGCTCGTCCTGGGTGAAGACGACGGGCGGATTGACGTTGTTTGCAGCGCTCATGATTGCGATCTCCTTACGCGCCAGCCGCGGCGTTTGCTGTGCGCCCAAGCGAGGCGCCGAGTACGCGCAGGCCAGTGACGACGCGCATCTGGAACGACAGGAACGCAACGAGCTGGGAGAAGGTGACGATGCCAGTCGTCGACCAGCCGGCGGCGAGCAGCGCCTTCATGTCGGCGGACGCGGCATCGCGCGGCCGGAACACCAGCAGATGCGCATGCTCGAGCGCCGCAACGAGCCGGGCGCCAAGCTGCGGTTTGCGTTCCGCGCTGACGCGGTAGATCAGACCGGCCTTGTTCTCCACCGACAACGGTCCGGCCGGAAAGGCGCCGTACGGGCCCGAGGTCTCGCCCCGCGCGATTTCGACCTCGATCGCCTCAATCAGGCGCGCGCCTTCGGCGGTCGCGGCGAGCTTCGCCCGATAGAAGGCGGCAACAGTGGGTTCGCGGTGAAGACCGATCACGAACAGCGCGACCGCGGCGCGCTCGACGAGCGAACAATCGCCGGCGTCGATCGGCTCGAACAGCGAGAGATAGCTCTTCTGCGCGTTCTCGCGCGCCTGCACGCGCTTGCCGCGGATGCCGTCCAGGGTCGACCCTGGTTCGATCCCGGCCAGCATGTCGATGATATCCTTCGTAGCCATCATTCAGCCTCGTACAACGCCATTCATTTCAATCAGCCCGCCAGCGCCACGTCTTGCGCCGCCGTCCGGGCCCAGCCCAGCGCCGGCGCGACCTTGTCCGCGACCAGCTCGATCGAGCGCAGGATGTAGGGGTGCGGGGCATCGATCGAATGCACCTGGAAGACCAGATCGGTCACCCGCTCCAGCGTCGCGTCTGTCCGCAGCGAGGCGATGACCTCATCGGCTGCGCCGACATGCGTGTCGAACGCGGTGATCATCTCCGCCAGCGTCTCGCCCGGGGGAAGGTGGCCGCCCTTCATGAATTGCGGCAGCGCGCGCCGCAATCCGATGTCGGCAAGGCGCATCGCCTCACGATGGTCGTCGGCGACGAAGACGCTGCGCGAGGCCATGATGCGCGGCTCGCGTCCCGGCGGCAGTGCTTCGAGATAGGCGTCGATGATCGGGTTCTGGATCTCGGCCAGCGTTGCGCGCGGCGCCTCCTTGGCCCGCGGCTGCGTGCGCGAGAGCAGGAGGCCGTCACCCGCCTTGCCGGCGCGGGCACCGCCGGCGACCGAGAATGTCGCCTGCCAGATCCGGCCGTCCAATTGCGGCCGCTGCGGATAGAGCGTATCGCCGCCGGTGAGCGGCTTGCCGGCGAGCGCGGTGCGGACGACCTCGAGATTGCGCGCAAAGATCTCGTTGCGCTGGGCGCCGTCGAGACCGAAGGCGGCGAAGGCCGACGGATTGCCGCCGGTGCCGACGCCGAGCTCGAAGCGGCCGTCGCAGAGAAGGTCAAGCACCGCGGCGTCCTCCGCCACCCTCACCGCGTTCTCAAGCGGCAGGGTGACGATGCCGGTGCCGAGGCGGATGCGCGACGTCTGCGCGGCGACGTAACCCAGGAAGGTGAAGGGCGACGGCAGGCCGCCCTCGCGCTCGTGAAAATGGTGCTGCGCGATCCACGCGGAATCGAGCCCGGCCTTCTCGGCGCGCACGATCTGCTCAGCCGCGAAGCGATAGCGGTCCGCCGGCGGCGCCTCGTCGAGAAGCCGCGTGAAGAAGCCCAGTCTTTTCAGATTTGCGAACCGTTTCATGCCAACCGCGCCCAACATTGCAACAGCCCGCATGATGTCCGCTGCCGCAGCGCGAGGCAAGCAGCCGCCGCGCAGGGCTGCCACCCCGGAGCCATCCATTCCTGCCGAAGATACGACGCCTGCTGCCTACCAGCTGGGCAGCACCGCCCCCTTGAACTTGGTCAGGACGAACTCCTTCACCTCAGGCGTGTGATAGCTGTCCACCAGCACCTTGACCCAGGGCTTGTCCTTGTCGGCGGTGCGAACCGCGATCAGGTTGACATAGGGTCCCTTCGGGTCCTCGCGCAGGATCGGATCCTTGACCGGATCGAGGCCCGCCTGGGTTGCATAGTTGGTGTTGATCGCGGCTGCGTCGACGTCGTCGAGCGCGCGCGGCGCCTGCGCGGCGTCAACCTCGATGAACTTCAGCTTCTTGGGATTCTCGGTGATGTCGAGCACCGTGGGCTTGAAGCCCGTGCCGTCCTTCAGCTTGATCACGCCCTTGTCGCGCAGGAGCAGCAGCACGCGGCCGCCATTGGTCGGATCGTTCGGGATCGAGACCTTGCCGCCCTCCGGAATATCGGCGAAGGCCTTGTGCTTCTTCGAATAGACGCCGATCGGGAAGTTCACGGTCAGTCCGACGGCCTCGATCTTGTAGCCGCGGTCGGCTTTCTGGTTGTCCAGATACGGCTGGTTCTGGAACGAATTGGCCTGGATCTCGCCGGCATCGAGCGCAGCGTTCGGCACGACATAGTCGGAGAACTCGAGCAGCTGGATATCGAGCCCCTGCTTGGCGGCGATCGGCTTCACCGCCTCGAGGATCTGCGCATGCGGCCCCGGCGTCACGCCGATCTTGATGGTCTCGGCGCTAGCTGCGGCCGACCAGGCGGCGAGCACGGTCGAGAGGATCAGGGGGAGGCGAAACGACATCTTGGTCTCCGTAGGTCTGCGACAATGATTGGAACCGTATTCGCTTCTCCGTAGGACGAAATCAATGAAATGGAAATCCATATTGGCCGCCTGGGCGGGCGAGCCTTTCTCCATTCGGCACCAAACAGGAAACGAATTCACGGCGCCCGACGGCGCTACAGTTGCTGATCAACGCGCTACTGCTGTGGGTGCTGGCCGTTGGCGTTGCCAGCATCAGGCGAGGCAGGTCTATTCGGACCGCCAGGTCGACGGCGACAGCATGACTAGGGCACAGATCGCGGCATAAGCGGCGAGCGACACCGCGACCATGGTGGCGAGCCCCGCCATGCCCGCGCCAAAGCTTGCCACCGCGATCCAGCCGCCGCCGGCGGCGATCAGGATCCGCGCGATCGAGGACGCGAGCGGTCCCATGGCGCGCCCGGTGCCTTGGGCCGCGAAGGACGCGACGAAGCCGAAGCCGAGCGCGGCATAGGCCGGCGCCACGATGCGCAAATAGGTCATGCCTTCGCTCACCACCTCGGCATCGTGGCTGAAGAGATTGAGCCAGGCGGTCGGGAAGATCGCGACCAGCAGGCCGATCGTCCCGGTCATGACCATGCCGACGATGCCGCTGATCCAGCCGATCCGGCGCGCCCGCGCGGTCTGGCCCGCGCCCATGTTGACGCCGACCATGGTCAGGGTCGCCGTGCTGATGCCGAACAGCAGCGGGATCATGATGTAGTCGAGCCGCGAGGCGATGCCGTAGCCGGCGAGCGCCGAGGTGCCGAACAGGCCGACCGCACCGGTGACGAGGATGACGGTGAGGTTGGTCAGCACCGCATTGAAGGCGGTGGGGATGCCGACCTTCAGCATGTCGCCGAAGATTCTTGGGCGCAGCGGCACGATGTGCAGCGTCAGGCCGGTCGCACCCGAGGCCATGTAACGCAGCAGGAACAGCATGGCCGCGCCATAATAGAGGCCGAAGGCGACGCCGGCGCCGCCGATGCCGAGCCGCGGGATCGGCCCGAGGCCGAAGATCAGCGCCGGCGAGACCGGGATGGTCACGATCGCGCCGACCAGCGTCACCAGCGCGGGTACCTTGACATTGCCCGAACCACGCAGGGCCGCTGCCTGGAGGTTGACGATCCACACCGGAATGGCGCCGGCGAACAGATAGTTGGAATAGGTGGTGGCCGCAGCGAGCGCATCGCCCTGGCCGCCGAGGGTACGGTAGAGCCACGGGCCGCCCAGGATCACGCCGAGCGTGAACACGCCGCCGGCGAGGATGGCGAGCACGACGGCATGAAACAGCGCCGCCTCGGCGTCATCACGGCGCCCGGCGCCGACCGCGCGCGCCACCGAGGACGCAACGCCGCTGCCGAACCCGCCGTTCGACATCATCGTCATCAGCATGAAGATCGGGAACACCAGCGCGGCACCCGCCAGCGCGTCGGTGCCGAGGAACCCGACATAGTAGGCCTCCGCGATGTTCACCGTGGTCTGCGCCACCAGCACGGTCACGGTCGGCGCGGCCAGCCTGAGCAGCGTGGGCAGGATCGGCGCGGTCAGCAGTGCCGCTCGCCTCTGCTCCGCCGCGCGTGGAGTAACGACCGCGCCTGGCGCAGCCGCCTGGCGAAGCGGAGCCGCGGCATGGGCCACGACTTGCGCGGCGGACAAGGCCGGGGCGGCGGCATCCTCGACTGACATGAATATCATCCTCGCGTGCCTGCCGGACCGCCGCCGATCGGCCGCCCATTGCATTACGATCATAATGTATTATTATGATCATAATTCAATAGCCCCCTCCTCACGATTTCGTTGGCCGGGGTGGGCATCGGCTCCCAAGGAGGCGCGATTGGCGCGGTACGACAAGGGGCACCGGGACGCGACGCGGCGGCACATCATCGACGTCGCCTCGGCGCAGTTCCGCGAGAGCGGCATCGCCGCCGTTGGTCTCGCCGGCATCATGTCCGAGGCCGGCCTGACCAACGGTGCCTTCTACACGCACTTCGAATCCAAGGAGGATCTGGTGCGCGCGGTGCTGCTGGATGCGCTGCAGCGGCGCGAGCAGCGGCACAAGGACAATCTCGAAAACAGCATCGCGGTGGAGACCACGATCCGCGACTACCTCTCCCCGCGCCATCGCGACCGCGCGGCGACGGGCTGCCCGACCGCGGCGCTGGTTTCCGAGATCGCGCGGCATCCGAGGACGACGCGCGATGCCTTTACCGGAAAGATGTCCGACATCATCGCGCTGATGGCGGCGCAGATTCCGGATGGCTCAGCTGCGGAGCGTCGGCGACGCGCGATTTCAGTCTACGCGACCATGGTCGGCGCGCTGCAATTGTCGCGCGCCGTGAGCGACAGACAGTTGTCGGAGGAGATTCTGGAGAACGCGGTGAAGGCCGCGCTGGCACTTGCGAATGGGCGGTGACGCATTCGAGATCTTCGGCGTTCCAACTGTGGCCATTTGTCGGCCGCCGCAATGAATCTCTTGCCGGAGCAACACTACGAAACTTGAAGCGTTTGCCCCGGCCGGGTTAGCGTTGCTTGCGGCCTTACAACTTCCCCAAGTTCGTTTAGCTCGCACTGGATCGTCGCCTGGATGTTTCAGGCGGCGGTCCAGTACTGCCGCCGCCCGACATCAGCTAGATGATGCCACCTTGCCGAAGTGCATCGATCGCGGCTGCGTCATAGCCGAGCTCCGCGAGGACACGATCGGTATGCTCGCCGAGTGTCGGCGGGCGGCTCGTCACCCGGCGTTTCCGACAGCCGCACGGCGGCTCGCGCCACCGGCGCGGGTTTCGGCAAGCCGGGGTAATCGACGTCCTGCATGAAGCCTGCGGCGCGAATGTGCGGATGATCCAGCGCCTGTTGCGGGCTGAGCACGGGCCCGGTCGGAATCATGGCCTTGCCCAGCGTGTCGACGGCCTCCTGCGTGGTGCGCTCGGCGCACCAGCGCGCCATCCGCTCGCTGATGACGGGGCCGTTGTTGCCGCGGCTGATATCGTCGGCAAAGCGCGGATCGTTCAGCCACTGGTCCTCCTCGCCCATCAGCTTCGCCCAGCGCTTGAACAGCGGATGACCGGTGACCTGGCACAGCACCCAGCCGTCCCTGGTGCGGTAGATGTCGGCCGGCGCTGCGGTCTGGCCGAGATTGCCTGATGGAACGCGGTTGACGTTGATGACGGCCTGTTCGATCAGCGTGGCATTGGTGAAGGACAGAGCGGTGGCCAGCAACGCGCCCTCGACGATCTGCCCGCGCCCGGATTTCGCACGTTCCATCAGCGCGGCGAGCGTTCCGAACGCGCAGTGCAGCGCGGTTCCGAAATCGACCCAGTTGACCGCGGCGCGGTAGGGCGGATCGCCGGCGCCGGTCATGTACACCGAACCCGACATGACCTGCCCGACACCGTCGAAGCCGACGCGGTCGGACCAGGGCCCCGGCCCGCCGAATGCCGTTGCCGTCGTCAGGATGATGTCGGGCTTGATCGTCCTGAGCGAGTCGTAATCGAGCTTCATCGCGCGCAGGGTCTGCGGCGGCAGGTTGGCGACGACCACGTCCGCGGTCGCAACCAGGCGGCGCATCACCTCCTGCCCCTCCGGCTTCATCGGATCGAGCGTAATGCACTTCTTGTTGCGGTTGACCTGGAGGAATAGCGCGCCTTCGCCGCCCTCGCCGACCGGCGCCACGAAGCGATCCTCGCTGCCGTCGCGCTTTTCAACGCGAATGACCTCGGCGCCGAATTCGGCCAGCAAGGTCGCGCAATAGGGCCCTGCGATATAGCGTCCGAAATCGAGGACGCGCACGCCTTCCAGAACTCCCCCCATCGACCCTTTCCTTGATGTCTTCCCGCCAGATTACAGGGACTGGTTGCCGGGGCAAGGTGGCTGACAGCATGCCTCTTTCAGCAGATGTGATCGCCCGATGGTTCGACTGGCCGACGTTCTGCTCTACTATGGCCCGTCCGTCCCACACCCAGAGCCGCAGCCATGCCGCAACAATTCGATCGATCCGCTGAAGATCTCGGCAACGCGATCCATTTCGAGCACGTCAACATCCAGGTCCCGGATCAGCGCCTGGCGACGTTATTCTACGTCACGGGACTCGGGCTCACCCGCGATCCCTATTTGATGGTGTCCGACAGCAACATGTGGATCAACGCCGGGCGGAGCCAGTTTCATCTGCCGAGCGGCAGGCCACAGGTGCTGCGCGGCCATACCGGCCTCGTCATCGAGGGACGCGAGGCGCTGCTGGCGCGATTGGCATCGGTCGCGAAGAAGCTCGAGGGGACGGCATTCACATTCGCCGAGCACAACGTCCATGTCGAGGTCGTCTGTCCGTGGGGCAACCGCATACGCGTCCATGAACCGGACGCTACGCGCTTCGGGCGCATCACGCTCGGCATCCCCTATGTCGAATTCGAGGTGCCGGTCGGAACGGCGCCGGCGATTTGCGCCTTCTATCCTGACATCATGGGCATGCCCGCGGCTTTGCGAAATGGCGACGGCACGGTTGCGGCGGTGAAGACCGGCCGCGACCAGCACCTGCTGTTTCGCGAGAGCGACCGGCAGCAACCCGACTATGACGGGCACCATGTGCAGATGTACATCACCGACTTCTCCGGCCCGTACCGCAAGCTGCTCGCACGCGACCTGATCTCCCGCGAGGACAATCAATACCAGTACCGGTTCTGCGACATCGTCGATCTCGACAGCGGCAAGAAGCTGTTCACAGTCGAGCACGAGGTGCGCAGCGCGACCCATCCGATGTTCATGCGGCCGATGGTCAATCGCAATCCTGCCGTCACCAACCGGAATTACGCCTTCGACCATGATCAAACGTCCTGGGCGATGGGACCGGACCATTACGACGGATAGGATGCCGCAAATTCGGCGAGCGCAGCGTCGTGCGTCTAGACCACCTCGGTCGCATCGACGCTCCGGAGCACATCCGGCGTGCGTCGCCGGTCGCCGGCGGACATGCGGCGATAGGTCACGACCGAGACCAGCCAGGCGAGCGCGAACAGCGCCATCACGGCGAAGCCGAAATTGGCGAACGAGTCGTTGACGGCCTCGACCAGCGCCCACACGCCCCCGGACAGGTCGAGCCGGTCGCTGATGAGCCCCAGCGCCTCGATGCCGCCGATGAACAGCGCGACCAGGACCGAGGCGCCGGTGATCGTGAGGTTGTACCAGAGCTTGCGATAGGGATCGACGAAGGCCCAGCGATAGGCGCTCACCATCAGCGCGGAATCGGCGGTGTCGACCAGCGCCATGCCGGCGGCGAACAGGGCGGGGAACACCAACACATGCGCGAGCGAGGCGCCGTGCGCGGCTTCGGTGGCGGAGATGCCGAGCAGGCCGATCTCGGTCGCGGTGTCGAAGCCGAGCCCGAACAAGAGCCCGAGCGGGTACATGTGCCAGGGCTTTGCGACCAGGCGGAACATCGGACCGAGCAAGCGCGTCAGCAATCCGCGATGAGCGAGCAGCGCATCGAGCTGCGCGGCGTCATGGATGCCCTGCTCGCGCACTTCGCGCAAGGTTCGCCACAGGCCGGCGAAGATGGCGAGATTGATCGCCGCGATCACGAGCAGGAACAGCGCCGACACCGAGGTGCCGATCAGGGAGCCGATCTCCTTCAGCAGGCCGTCGCCGCCGAGGCTGACGACGCCGAGCGCGAGCAGCGTGGTGGCGGCCAAGACGACCGTGGAATGGCCGAGCGCGAAATACAGGCCGACGCTTCGCGGCGTATCGCCCGCCTGCATCAGCTTGCGCACGACGTTGTCGATCGCGGCGATGTGGTCGGCATCGACGGCGTGGCGCAGGCCGAAGACCCAGGCGAGCAGCGCGGTCGCCATCACCGCGGGCCGGTCGCCGAACACGGCGAAGGCGAAGGCCCATGCGGCGATGTTGGCGGCGATCAGCCCGCCGAACAGCACACCGGGCCCGAACGCCCGCCTCGCGACACCACCTGACTGAACCACGCCGCCCCTCCGAGTATGATGTTTGTACCAATCCATCATACTCGCGGGCAAGAGCCGGGCCATGTTCGGGGGACGCAGCCGATCGTCCGCGAACGCGCATCTCGTGGAGATCGACGATCCCCGATCGGCGACGCGACGGCCGAGACCACGGCTTTGACAGATGCGCGTTCGTCATTTCGCCGCAGGCGTTCCCCGCCTTGTCGGCATTGCCGCCTCGTCCATGATGAAACATGATGGGTTGCCGGGGACGACTTTTCTTTGCGAAGGTGGAGCTCATCCGATGAACGAGAACGAAATCCGCAAGGCCATCGCGGAGGTGAAGGACGGCACGCTGTCGCGGCGCTCGTTCATCCGGACACTGGCCGCGGTCGGGATCGCGGCGCCCGTTGCGAGCCAGATCCTGCTCTGGAACGACGTCGCGATGGCGGATGCCACCTTGCCATACAAGCCGACCAAGGCCGGCGGCGGCGGCCCGCTCAAGATCCTGATCTGGCAGGCCCCCACCCTGCTCAATCCGCATTTCGCAATCGGGACCAAGGACCAGGTCGCCTCGCGCATCTTCTTCGAGCCGCTTGCCGGCTGGGACAAGGAGGGCAACCTCATCCCCTGCCTCGCCGCTGAGGTTCCGACCAAGGCGAACGGCGGCCTCTCGCCGGATGGCACCAGCGTGACCTGGAAGCTGAAGCAGGGCGTGAGGTGGCATGACGGCAAGCCCTTCACCGCCGACGACGTCGTCTTCACCTGGCAATACGCCGCGGATCTGGCGACCGCCGCCTACACCACGGGATCCTACCAGAATATCAAGGTCGAGAAGATCGACGACCACACCGTCAAGGTGATCTTCAAGGCCCCGACCCCGTTCTGGGCCGACCCCTTTGTCGGCTCCGTCGGCCAGATTCTGCCGAAGCATCATTTCGGCGACTATGCCGGCGCAAAGTCGCGCGATGCGCCGGGCAATCTGAAGCCGGTCGGCACCGGCCCGTACAAATTCGTCGAGTTCAAGCCGGGCGACTTGCTCTCGGCCGAACGCAACCCCGACTATCACGTCAAGAACCAGCCGCATTTCGACACGATCGAGATCAAGGGTGGCGGCGATGCGGTCTCCGCGGCGCGCGCCGTGCTCCAGACCGGTGAATACGACTATGCCTGGAACCTGCTGGTAGAGGACGAGGTCCTCAAGCGCATGGAGGCCAGCGGGAAAGGCAAGGTGGAGTTCACGCTCTCAGGCGGCGTCGAGTTCATCATCCTCAACACCACGGACCCGTGGACCGAGGTCGACGGCGAGCGCTCGAACGCCAAGACCAAGCATCCGACGCTGTCCGATCCGGCCGTGCGCCGGGCGTTCAACCTGCTGATCGACCGCGAGGCCATCCAGAAATTCATTTACGGCCGCGCCGCCGTCGCGACGGCAAGCTTCGTCAATCAGCCCAGCCAGTTCAAGTCGAGCAAGCTGAAATACGAGTTCAGCATCGACAAGGCGAACAAGATCCTCGAGGAGGCCGGCTGGAAGATGGGCGCGGACGGCATCCGCGAGAAGGACGGCAAGAAGCTCAAATACGTCTTCCAGACCTCGATCAACGCCCCGCGGCAGAAGACGCAGGCCATCATCAAGCAGGCCTGCCAGAAGGCCGGCATCGACATCGAGATCAAATCGGTCACCGCGTCGGTGTTCTTCTCGTCCGACGTCGGCAACCCCGACACCTACTCGAAGCTCTATTGCGACATGGAGATGTACAACACGACGCAGCCGCAGCCCGATCCGGAGCGGTTTTTGAACCAGTGCGTCTCCTGGGAGATATCGACCAAGGAGAACAAGTGGCTGGGCCGCAATGTCTCGCGCTGGTCCGATCCCGAAGCCGACAAGGCCTACAAGGCCGCGCAAAACGAGCTCGATCCGGTCAAGCGCGCCGCACTGCTGATCAAGGTCAACGAGATCTTCTGCGAAGCCAACGTGCTCGTGCCGCTGCTCTCGCGCAACATCGTCGGCGGCGCCGTCAACAGCCTCATGACCGACATCTCGGGCTGGGACGTCACGACGTGGAATCTGGGGAGCTGGTATCGGAGCTGAGGGCGGAACACTTTCTCACCGTCGTCTTTGCGAGTTCGCAACGCTCTTAAATCCATCCTAAGGTGCGAGCATGGGACGCAACGCGTCCCATGCTCGCACCTCCAGCGACAACGGCTTCGCCGTTGCGCAGGGGTGACGGTGATGGAGTGGCGCACGCTCTTCCCACATCGTCATTGCGAGCGCAGCGAAGCAATCCAGAGTCTTTCCGCGACGGCAGTCTGGATTGCTTCCGCCTTCGCTAAAGCTTCAGCGGACAAGTCGCTCCGCTCGCAATGACGGATCCGGACATTGTGGGACGGGATCGCCGCCGGGGCCTGGGCACGGCGGTCATCAACGGCTCTCCAGCAATTCAAGGCCGGCAGATCGAAGATCGCAGCGCCTTCGATCTACTGCCTGGGATTGAGCGCATCATTCAGGCCGTCACCCATCAGGTTGAAGCCGATGACGAGCGCAATGATCGCGAGCCCGGGCCAGAATGCCATCCACGGCGCCTCGCCGAGAAATTGCCTGGCAACGTCAAGCATGGCGCCCCATGACGGGGCCGGAGGAAGCTGGCCAAGTCCCAGAAAGGCCAGGCTCGCCTCGGCGAGAACTGCAATCGCCATGGTCAGCGTCGCCTGCACGATCGTCGGCGCGAGCACGTTCGGCAGAACCTGTCCGGTCAGGATGGCGATATGGCCGAGGCCTTGGGACCGGGCCGCCGCGATGTAATCCTCGGTGCAGACAACCAGCGTCTCGGCACGCGCGACACGAACGAAGACCGGCACGGCGGAAATGCCGATGGCAATCATCGCGTTTTGCAGGCTGGGGCCCAGGAACGCGGCGAGCGCAATCGCCAGCACCAGAAAGGGGCAAGCGAGCAGCGCATCGGCGAGGCGCGAGATCACCATGTCGGTGGGGCCGCCGAAATAGCCGGCGATGAGACCAAACGGGAGGCCGATCAGCACCGCGACCGTCACAGATATCATACCGGCGGCAAGCGAGGCCTGCGTGCCGAAGATCACGCGCGACAGCACGTCCCGGCCGAGATCGTCGGTGCCGAACCAGTGCGCCGCACCGGGTGCCGCGCGAATCGCCATCCAGTCCGGCGCGTTCGGATCGTACGGCGCAATCCAGGAGGCAAACATCGCCAGCACGACGAAGAACAGAATGATCGTGGCCCCGATGACGGCGGATGGCTCGCGCAACAGGCGACGGACTTCCGAAGGAGCGGCGGCGCGCGCCTGGCTTGCGACCGGTGCCGTCTCAATCGAGCTCATGGCCTGAGCCTCGGATTGAGCAGCACATAGGCGACGTCGGCAATCAGGCTCATCAGGAGGAATAAGGCCGCCGTGCAGAGCACGACCGCCTGAACCACGGCATAATCGCGGCTGAACACGCCGTCGACGACCATCTTGCCGAAACCCGGGATGGAGAAGACCTGCTCCGTCAACACCGCGCCGGCCAGCAATTCGCCAAATTGCAGCGTGCCCAGCGTGACCACAGGGGTCAGCGCGTTCGGCAACGCATGACGCAGCACGATGGTGCTTTCGCGGACGCCCTTCGCGCGGGCGGTGCGCACGTAGTCCTGCTTCATCGCCTCGATCATCGCGCTGCGGACATGGCGCATCATGATCGCAGCGGTGCCCGTGCCGAGCACCAGAGCGGGCATCAGCATCGAAAGCAGGTTGCCTCCCACGCTTTCGGACGGCGGAACAAAACCTCCGGCCGGAAGCCAGCCGAGATTCACCGAGAACAGAAGGATCAGCATGATCCCCAGCCAGAAATGCGGGATCGACAGTCCGGCAAGCCCGAACAGACTGGCACCGTAGTCGAAGGGCGTCCCGCGCCCCAGCGCCGCGAAGATCCCGATCGGCAACCCGACGAGCAGCGCGACCAGCATCGACAGGATCGCGAGCTCGATGGTCACCGGCAATTTTTCCGCCAGCATGGTGCCGATCGGCAATCGGGTGCGTACCGACGTGCCGAAGTCGCCATGCACCAGGGCTTTCAGCCAGACGGCGTATTGCACCGGGATCGGGTCATTGAAGCGATACTTCTGCCGAAGATACTCGACGACTTCGGGATTACGCTCTTCTCCGGCGAGCGCCAGCGCAGGATCGCCGGGTAGCAGTTTCTGCAGACCGAACACCATCATCGACACCAGCAACAGGGTCGGCAGCAGGACGGCAAGCCGGCGCAGAAGCAGGGTCTTCATCGGGGCAGACTGGTCCTCACCAGGGCAAGCGCGTCGGCGGGCGCGAGGCGTTGCGCATCAATTCACCGGCCTGACGCCGACCAAACGCAAGAGACCGTCCGGCACCATGACGATGCCGCCGACCGATTTGCGGGCCGCAAAGAACCAGTTCGGGTGATGAAGGGGAATCGACGAGAGCGCCGTCAGGTAAATGTCCGTCGCTTTGGCGTAGAGCGCCTTGCGCTTGGCTTCGTCAGCCTCGCCCCGGGCCTGGTTCAGGATCGCATCGAGATCCTTGTTGCAATATTTGTTGACGTTCTGGGAGCCCGTGCAGCTGAAGAAGGCGACCAGCGTCGGGTCCGGGTCGGCGCGGCCGCTCCAGTTGCCGATATAGGCTTCGAAGTTGCCGTTCATGTAGCGCTCGATGGCAGTGGCCGTTTCCATGGGCAGCAGCTTGACGTCGAAACCGGCCTCGCCCGCCATCGACTGTATGATCTGTGCGACCCGGGAATCGCCGGCCGTATTCTCGTACTGGATCTCGACCGGCACGCGAGTCATCCCGGCGGCGGCAATCATTGCCTTGGCCTTGGCAACGTCGCGAGCCGGCGCCTTGCGCGCGCCATTGTAGAACGGAGATGACGGCGGGATCATCTGGTTATCCGGCAGGAACTCGCCGTTGAAGGCAACGCGATTGATGACATTGCGATCGATCGCCAGCTCAAAGGCCTGACGCAGCGTCGCGTTCTTGCCGAGCGGCGTATCGGCCTTCGCGCCCGCGCCGACATTGAACATCAAATGCGAGACGGCAAGTCCCTGGCCGGAATGCAGGGCAAGGTTGGGATCGTCGCGCACGGTCTTGAGATCGGTCGGCGCGATGCGCTCTGCGAGATCGAGATCGCCCGCCCGCACACGCGACAACCGCACGGTCGAGTCGGGAACGTAGTAGTAGACGACCTCGCCATAGCCGACCTGTGCAGCGTTCCAGTAGCCGGGATATTTCTTGACGCGAATGAGGTCGCGCGACTTGCGCTCGACAAATTGATACGGACCGGCACAGACCGGCGCGGCGGCAAATTCCCCGGCTTTCTCCGTGGCAGCCTTGGGCGAGACCATCATGCCGGCACGATCGCTGAGATTGGCCAGCAGCGGAACGAACGGCTCCGACAGGTTGAACTTCACCTTGTCCGCGGCAAGCGCTTCGACGTTCGCGATCGGCGCCAGCTCGGCCTTGCGCTTGGAATCCGGCATCGTCTTCATGCGCTCGATATTGAACTTGACTGCCGCCGCATCGAACGCGGTGCCATCGTGGAACGTGACGTTCTTGCGCAGCGTAAAGGTGATCGACTTGCCGTCCGCGGCCCACTCCCATGCCTCTGCCAGCTGCGGCACGATCTTGAGGTCGGCGGAGATATCGACGAGCTTGTCGCACAGCGCCGCAAACACGAAGCGGCCTGCGTACGTGCCGCTGAGCGCCGGGTCGAGCGCATCGGGATCGTCCTGAACGCCGACCCGCAATGTCGCGGCGCTCGCCGAGACAACGCCCGATGCGATCATCAGAATGGCCGCCAACGCCGTGCCCATCCGCTTCATACGGAATTCCTTTCGTCCCAAGGCTTCGTCCAAGGCTTCGTCCAAGGCTCTGCTGTGGAAGGACAAGACAAGCACGCCCAATCCAATTTGTAAATATCCCGAACAAATTGCCCTAGGGCATGCAATTAAGTTACAATATATCAGCTCATTGACAGGCAAAATCCGCAAATTACGCCCCTTGACTGCAAGCTCAGCGATGTATTAGTTCGACATATTGACTAATTGGATCGAGGCTCATGCAAGACGCCCCCTCATCGCCCGTTGCGCGACAGCAATCCGTTCGCCTCGTGGTTGAGCGCCTGCTGCGTGATCGCTCGGTATCGCGCGCCGAAATCGCCCGCAGCACGGGCCTGTCCAAGCAGACCATCTCCGAAGTGATGCGTGATCTCGAACGCGACGGCTGGGTCCATGAGGACGGCCAAATTCAGGGCAGCGTCGGGAGAAGCGCCGTCACCTATGCGCTCCGGCCGGACGCCGCCTTCGTGCTGGGCATCGACCTTGGCGGCACGAAACTGCACATCGCACTCGCCGATCTGCGCGGTGAGATCGTCGCCGAGAGCATCGAACCGACATCCAGCGACGGCGGCGCTGCCGTGGTCGCACAGATCGAGCGCATGAAGGATGCCCTGCTTCAGCATGCGTCCGTATCGGCGCAACGTTTGCGCGGCGGCGTGATGGGAAGCCCGGGGATGGTCGACCCGGCGTCGGGCAGCATCGTCATCGCGCCCAACATCCCCGGACTGGATAGCCTGGACGTGAGGGCCGCGCTGCGCGAACGGCTCGGGATCGACGTCACCATCGAGAATGACGTCAATCTCGCGGCAATCGGGGAGCATTGGCGCGGCAACAGCCGCAGGGCGCGCAGTTTCGCCTTCATCGCAGTCGGCACCGGCATCGGCATGGGCATCTTTTCGGACGGCTATCTCGTGCGCGGTGCACGCGGGGCGGCCGGCGAGATCGCCTACCTGCCGCTTGGGGGCGATCCCTACGATGCGCGCGGCCTTCGCTTCGGTACCCTGGAAACCGCCATCGGCAGTGCCGGCATCGTCGAACGCTATCTCGGGCTCGGCGGCAGCCCCGGCAGCACGGTGCGCGATGTCTTCGATCGGCTCGAAATCGAGGAGGCGGCACGGATCACGATCGACGAGGTCAGCCGGATTCTCACGACCGCGATCCTGGCCGTGCACAGCATCCTCGATTCGGAGATCATCATCCTGGGAGGCAGCATCGGCGCACGACCCGAATTGAAGCTCCGGATCGACGAACATCTGGGACGCTGCATGCGCGAGCCTGTTCGTATCGAGCTGAGCGCGCTCGGCAATCGTGCCACACTGATCGGCGCGATCGGCAGCGCGATCGACCTCGTGCATCGCTCGCAGTTTGGCATCGGCAGGGATGCCGGCCCGTTGGCGCTTCCCGCCGCGGCGGCAGATGTCGCGGCATGAAAGAACACGCGCCGAGAATTGAGGTTGTCGGCAATGTGAGTGCCGTCGCCGAACGCGCAGCCGCACATCTCATCGCCCGGCTGCACGATCGGCAGCCGATTACCCTCGGTCTTGCGACCGGAGCGACGATGACGCCGCTCTATGCCCGCCTTGTCGCCGCGACCCGCGCCGGCCTCATCTCGTTCCGAACGGTGTCAAGCTTCAACCTCGACGAATATGTGGGCGTCGCACCCCAATCGCCCGGAAGCTTCCATGCCTATATGCAGCAGCATCTGTTCGGGCATGTGGATATGGAAGCCGGTCGGGCAAGGATCCCCGATGGTACGGCCGACGACGTCGCCGCCGAGGCCGCGCGCTATGAGGCGCAGATTGCGGCGGCCGGTGGCATCGACCTGCTGCTCCTCGGCATCGGCGCCAACGGCCATATCGGCTTCAATGAGCCGGGTTCGGATTTCGCCTCACGTACCCGCGAGGTCAGACTCGACGAAGCAACCCGCATCGCGAATGCCATCAATTTTCCCGATCCGGCGTCGGTTCCCGAACGTGCGATCACGATGGGCATCGCGACAATCCTGGAGGCTCGGCGCATCCTCCTTGTCGCCAGAGGACCGGAGAAAGCAGCCGCAATCGCAGCCGCGATCGAGGGTCCGATCACGGCAGCTTGTCCTGCCTCGGCGCTTCGCCTGCACGGCAACGTCGACATCCTTTGCGATGAACCGGCCGCCGCAGCCCTCACCACGCGGCCCCACAACAACAATCGGAGAAGGGCATGAGCTGGGGACAGCGCGATTTCATGGTGCCGGGACGCTCGCTGGCGGTGGGCGACCGGGGCATGGCCGCGACTTCTCATCCGGCCGTCACGCTCGCCGCGGTCGAGATCCTGCGCGGCGGCGGCAATGCAGTCGATGCCGCCATTGCCGCGATCGCCCTCCAGGGCGTCATCGATCCGCATATGACCGGCATCGGCGGCGACTGTTTTGCGATCTATGCTCCCGCCTCCGGCAAACCTGTCGCCGTCAACGGCTCGGGTCGCGCACCGGCGAAGGCCGAACTCGACTGGTTTCGGCAACGGGGGCTAGCGTCGATCCCGGACGATTCACCCCATGCAGTCACGGTTCCGGGGGCGGTCGATGCCTGGTGCCGCCTCTCTGCCGACTATGGTTCAAAGGGCCTTGACGAGGTTCTGGCGCCCGCGATCCGCGCGGCCGAGACCGGCTTTGTGGTCACGCCCCGCGCCGCACTGGATTGGGCCCGCTACGGCGATCGCATCGAACGACATCAGACTGGCGTACCGGTCTATCTGCCCGGTGGCACTGCGCCCGCCGTCGGCAGCAGGCTCGGTCATCCCGCACTCGGCGCGACGCTGCGCCGGATTGCACGCGAGGGACGCGCCGCATTTTACGAAGGTGCCGTCGCCGAAGACATCGTCGCAACGCTCAAGGCGCTGGGCGGGGTGATGCAGCTTGAAGATCTGGCAAGTGCCCGATCGGAATACGTTGAGCCGATCAGCGCCGACTACCGCGATCATCAAATCCTGCAATGCCCGCCCAACGGACAGGGCGTCGCGGCGCTGCTGATCGCCCGCATCCTTGCCGGCTTTGACATGGCCAACCCGGCGCTCGGCGAGGCGGATCGCATACACTTCCTTGCCGAGGCGACCAAGACGGCCTACCGGCAGCGTGACGCGCTGGTAGCCGATCCGGCATTCCGTCCGCTCGATGTCGACGCGCTGCTCTCGGAGGCGTCAGTCACGGCAATGCGCTCCTCCATCGACCGGAAGCGCGCCAGCGCAGCAGCGGATTTCGACATGCCTGTTCATCGTGACACGGCTTACGTTGCCGTCGCCGATCGCGACGGCAACATGGTGTCTTTCATCAATTCGCTGTTCTTCGCCTTCGGCAGCGGCATCTACGCCCCTCGCTCGGGCGTGCTGCTGCACAACCGGGGTTCGGGATTCTCCCTCGTCGAAGGACATCCCAATGCCATTGCGCCGCGAAAGCGTCCCTTTCACACCATCATTCCGGGTCTGCTGGCGCAGCGTGGCAAGCCGATCATGGCCTTTGGCGTGATGGGTGGACAATACCAGGCGGCGGGACATATGCAGATCCTGAGCGGCGTGCTCGATCGTGGGCTCGACATTCAGCAGTCCTCAGACGTGCCGCGCAGCTTTGCGTTCGATGGCGCCCTGACGCTCGAACCCACGATTCCCGGGGCTGTTGCCGACGAACTGATTGCGCGCGGTCATCGCGTGGTCTGGGCGGACGAACCGCTTGGAGGTTGTCAAGCCGTGCACGTCGATCTTTCCAGGGGCGTCGCCTTCGGCGCGTCGGACCATCGCAAGGACGGCATCGCACTGGCGGCGTGACCGGGATGAGAAAGACCGTGATGTAGGATCGGACAGCATGAGCGAGATGGCAGAGGCGATCCTGACGATCGAGCGGCTGACGCTGGCGCTGCCCGCCGGCGCGGATCGTGCCTTTGCCGTCGAGGACGTTTCACTTGCCCTGTATCCGCGGCAGATCCTCTGCGTCGTCGGTGAATCCGGCTCCGGTAAATCGGTCTGCGCCTCTGCCGTGATGGGCCTGCTGCCCCAGGCCATTCGCCCGGTTGCAGGGGCCATTCACTTTGAGGGACGCGATCTGCTGAACCTCCCGGCAGCCGAATGGCGGGCGCTGCGCGGGCGGCGCATCGCGATGATCTTTCAGGAACCGATGACGGCGCTCAATCCCGTGATCAGGATCGGCGACCAGATCATGGAAGCGTTCGAGGCGCACGGCCAGCTCACCCCGACCGAGCGGCACGCCCACTTGCGCGCCCTGCTCGAAGAGGTCGGCATGCGCGATCTCGAGCGGATCATCCGCAGCTACCCGCATCAACTGTCGGGCGGCCAGCGTCAGCGCGCCATGATCGCAATGGCACTCGCGCTCGAACCATCGATCCTGGTCGCGGACGAACCAACCACGGCACTCGACGTCACGACACAGGCGCAGATCCTTCGGTTGATCCGGGACATTCAGCAGCGGCGCGGCATGGCAGTGCTGTTCATCACTCATGATTTCGGCGTCGTCGCCGACATCGCGGACCGCGTCGCGGTGATGGAGAAGGGCCGCGTCGTCGAACAGGGGCCAATGGAGGACGTGCTCGAGCGCCCACGGCATCCCTATACGCGTCGGCTGCTCGCCGCGGTGCCCGGCGGGACCCCGCCGGTCCGGGCCGAGATCGAGAACGAACCGATCGCCTGCGCGGCGACCGGACTTGCGAAGACCTATCGTGGCAACGACTGGTTCAGCTCGCAGACCGAGGTCGCAGCCGTGAAGAACGTGCACTTCGAAATCAGGCGCGGCGAGACGCTTGGCCTGGTTGGAGAGTCCGGCTCAGGCAAGAGCACGATCGGCCGGCTGGTGATGCGTCTTACCGACGCCGACGCGGGCGTGGTCCGCATCGGCGATCTGGATTTCTCCGAGGCCCGTGGGGCCCGCCTGCGGGATGCCCGCAAGCACGTCCAGATGGTGTTCCAGGATCCCTTCGCCTCGCTCAATCCACGTCGCCGCGTCGGGCGGATTATCGCCGACGGACCGATCGCGCATGGCGTCCCGAAGGCGCAGGCCTACGCGCGTGCCGAGGAACTGCTCGTGCTCGTGGGTCTCGACCCAAGTGCCGCACGACGCTTTCCGCATGAATTCTCGGGAGGGCAACGCCAGCGGATCGGAATCGCGCGCGCGCTGGCGCTCGACCCGGAGGTGCTGGTGGCCGACGAACCCGTGTCAGCGCTCGACGTCTCGGTCCAGGCGCAGGTGCTCGCCTTGCTCGAGACATTGAAGGTGCGGCTGCGGCTGGCGGTGCTGTTCATCACCCACGATCTCAACGTCGCAGCCCAGGTCTGCGATCGGATCGCAGTGATGCGCCTCGGCGAGATCGTCGAGATCAGGCCAACCGCAGATCTGCTGAAACGACCGGAGCATCCCTATACACAGGCCCTGCTGGCCGCGATCCCGGGCAGGCAACGCAGAACGCCAACGTCGCTCTGAACCGCCGCATTTTCATTGAAGGAGGTCTCTGACATGCAGAAGCTCACGGAACTTCCACAGCTGCGCGTCGGTCTCGTCGGCAGCGGCTTCATCGCCGCGTTCCATCTGCAATCCATGCTCGGCGTGCGCAACGTCAGCGTCGGCGGCGTCTACAGCCGTTCTGCCGAGCGGCGCACGCGCATCGCGGACAAGGCGCGCAGTCTCGGCCTCGGGCCGGCGCGTGTGTTTGACAGTATCGAGGCGATGTCCATGTCCGGCGAGGTCGATGCGCTTTGGCTGCTGACGCCGAACGACAGCCGTCTCGACATCATGCGCGAGATCCACCGCGTGACCAAGGCCGGGGCTCCCCTGCGCGCCATTGCCTGCGAAAAGCCACTCGCCCGCACGCTTGCCGAAGCACGGGAAATGCGCAGGCTCGTCGAAGATGCAAGCTTGCTTCACGGTTATCTGGAGAACCAGCTTTTCTCGACCGCGGTGATGCGCGGCAAGGATATCATCTGGCGGCGAGCCGTACCCGGAAGCGGGCGCCCCTATCTCGCGCGTGCCGCCGAGGAGCATTCAGGACCGCACGAGCCATGGTTCTGGCAAGGCGACAAACAAGGAGGGGGCGTGCTCTCCGACATGATGTGCCATTCAGTCGAGGTCGCACGCTTCATGCTGACCGCGCCCGGGGCAAAGCGCGACTCCTTGCGGCTGCTCAGCGCCAGCGCCACGACGGCCAATCTCAAATGGACGCGCCCCCAATACGCCGCCGACCTCAAGACGCGAATGGGGGTCGATTTCACCAAACGTCCGGTCGAAGATTTCGCGCGCGGGATGCTCACGTTGGAAGATGCCGACGGGCATCAATTGATGATCGAGGCGACAACCTCATGGGCGTATGTCGGCGCCGGCTTGCGCATCCAGCTTGAATTGCTGGGTCCCGAATATTCGATGGAGTTCTCCTCGCTCTCGACCGGCCTCAAGGTCTTTCTCTCCCGCGCGATCCGCGGATCAGAGGGCGAGGACCTCGTCGAGAAGCAGAATTCCGAGCAGGGTCTGATGCCGGTTGTCGAGGACGAAGCCGGGATCTACGGCTACACCGATGAGAACCGCCATATGGTGGAGGCATTCAGGCGAGGCATGAGCCCCGCGGAAACCTTCGATGACGGGGTCGGCGTCATGGAAATGCTCATGGGACTCTATCGCTCGGCGGAACTTGGCCGGACCATCCATTTCCCGGATCCCGAACTCGAACACTATGTGCCTCTCGTGGCGCGCTGAGGGCGTGAAGCCCGTGTCCGGCTGCAGCGATCCGCACCTGCACGTCCTTCGGCTTCGCCAGATAGGGCGATGACGTGACCAGGACATCGGCACCGGCGGCTGCATAGGCCGCGGCATTCGCCGCATTGATTCCGCCGGCGGCAGCAATCGTCGGACGGGCGCGCGCATAGGCCATCGAAGTCACGCGCTTGACCAATGCGGCGATCCCGGCCGGTGAAAACTTCTCGGCCTGTATCACGTCGAAACCGGCAACCGCTGCGGCAAGTGCGGCATCGATCGTCTGCACCTCGATCACGAGTTTCTTCTCCGGTGCCGCCCGGCGCAATCGCCCGACCGCCTCGAACAACGGCAGCTCACCGAGGAAGGCGCGGTGCTCGGGAAACACCAGCACCGTCTCCGAGAGGCCGAGCCGGTGCATCACGGCACCGCCCGCCTTCACCGCCGCCACCGCAAAGCGCTTCGTGCCCGGCACGTTCTTGCGCGTGCAGGCGACCGGGATGTGCGGGGCGACCGCTCTCGCCGCGTCAACAATGGCGCGGGTCTCGCTGGCGACACCCGACCAGATCTCGATCAAGGTCTGGGCAACCTTCCAGCTCCGCAGCAGCGCCGCAGCCGGACCGCGCGCCTGAAGGATCGGCGCGCCCTGCTCCAGCGTCGAGCCGGATGCGGCGAACAGCTCCACCTCGCAGCCAGAGAGCTCGATGATCCCGGCTGCATCCTCGGCGAGCGCCAGCACCATCGGCGCCCGCGCGGCAAAATGCATGACGCCATCGACCCTGCCGATCTCCAGCGCCTCGGTGGTGAGATCACCGTAGGGGACGTCGTCCTCCAGCAGGCATTCGAGCTCGGCGCGCGATGCAACGGTTGCCATGTCGTGCTTCCCTCCGCCGGCGTCGGCTTGCCGACAGGCAATGTCGGAAACCCGACAAGGAAAATCGATCCTGTCGCCGCGAGGCGCAGGAACACCCTTGATTCGAGGCTATTCTTGCAAGGCACGCACCAGATTTCGCCGGTGCATCCGGCACGCCGATTGCTGAGACCATTGCGGCCGCAGCCTCGCAGCAATCAAGCTGTGCTGAAGCGACTGCCGTCCGCTGGAGTTCATCATGAAACCGCTTCGCTCGATCGCCCTCGTCATGAGCTGGCTGCTCGCGTGCGCGCCGGCCCAAGCGGCGCAAACCAACGTTGCCGTGGCCGCCAACTTCACCGATGCCGCCAGGGAGATCGCCGCCATCTTCAAACGGAAGACAGGACACGAAGCGGTGCTGAGCTTCGGGGCAAGCGGACAATTCTATACCCAGATCTCGCAGGGCGCACCGTTCCAGGTCTTCCTGTCAGCCGACGAATCACGGCCGAAGAAACTCGTCGAGGACGGGCTTGCGCTCGCGGACAGCCGCTTCACCTACGCGATCGGCAAGCTCGTGCTGTGGAGCAAGTCGCCCGGCGTCGTGACGGGCGAGGAGACACTGAAGGCCGCCTCCTTCGCAAAACTCTCGATCTGCAATCCGGCCGCGGCGCCGTACGGGCTCGCCGCCGTGCAAACCATCAAGTCGCTGAACCTGTACGAGACACTGAAGCCGAAGCTGGTCGAGGGCGCGACCATCACCCAGGCCTATCAATTCGTCGAGACCGGAAACGCCGAGGTCGGTTTCGTAGCGCTGTCGCAACTGACCGGCAGCGATGCCGGGTCGCGCTGGGTGGTGCCGCAGGCGCTCTATGATCCGATCCGCCAGGACGCGGTGCTGCTGAAGCTAGGCGCCGGAAACGATGCCGCCCGCGCGTTCATCGCCTTCCTCAGGGGCCCCGAGGCGCGCGCCGTCATCGAGAAATACGGCTACGTGCTGGACGGGCAGAGCTGAAGCGCATGGAGATCTGGTCGGCAGAAATCCGCCAGTCGGTCTTATTGACGGTCGAGCTCGCCGCGATCTCGACCGCGATCCTGCTGGTGCTGGCCACGCCGCTGGCCTGGTGGCTGGCGCACGCCAAGGGCTGGTGGACCGAGATCATCGCGAGCATCGTCGCGCTGCCGCTGGTGCTGCCGCCGACCGTGCTCGGCTTTTATCTCCTGGTCCTGCTCGGCCCGGACGGGCCCGGCGGATGGATCGCACGCCTCTGGGGCGGGCGCACGCTCGCCTTCACCTTCGAAGGCCTGATCATCGGCTCGGTGATATATTCGATGCCTTTCGTGGTGCAGCCGATCCGGAACGCCTTCGCCGCAATGGGCGATCGGCCGCTCGAGGTCGCCGCCACCCTGCGCGCCTCACCCTTGCGTACCTTCTGGACCGTCGCGGTGCCGCTGGCGCGGCCTGGCTTCTTGACCGGGGCCGTGCTCGGATTCGCGCACACCGTCGGCGAGTTTGGCCTCGTGCTGATGATCGGCGGCAACATTCCCGGCCGCACCAAGGTGCTGTCGGTCGCGCTGTTCGACTACGTCGAGACCTCGCGCTGGCGCGAGGCGAGCATCCTCGCCGGCGGCATGGTGATCTTCGCCTTCGCGGTGATCCTGACCATGACGCTGGTCGACAAGCGTGCCGGGAGGGCTGCGGCATGAGAACGGCCGAACCCGGCCGCATCAACGCGGCCTTCCGCGGCAGGCTCGGCAATTTCACGCTTCATGCCGAGCTCAGCCTGCCCGCCACCGGCGTCACCGCGATCTTCGGTCCGTCCGGCTGCGGCAAGACCTCGGTCGCGCGCTGTATCGCCGGCCTGCAACGCATGGCCGACGGTTTTTGCGCGGTGGATGGTGAAATCTGGCAGGATCGCAGGTCGTTTCGGCCCGTGCACCGGCGACCAATCGGCTACGTGTTCCAGGAAGCCAGCCTGTTTCCGCATCTTACGGTGCGCGGCAACCTCCTGTTCGGTGCGCCGAAGGCCGCGGGCGCGCAGATCGCCTTCGACGAGGTCGTGGAGCTGCTCGGCCTTGCCGCGCTGCTCGACCGTTCGCCGCATCGCCTCTCCGGCGGCGAACGGCAACGCGTCGCAATCGGCCGCGCATTGCTGTCGCAGCCAAAGCTCCTGCTGATGGACGAGCCGCTGGCCGCGCTCGACCGCACCACCAAGAACGAGATCTTGCCGTTCCTCGAGCGGCTGCACGAAAAGCTGGCGCTCCCGGTTCTCCATATCAGCCACGACATGGCAGAGATCGAGCGCTTTGCCGATCATCTGGTGTTGATGGAGCATGGCCGGGTGATCGGCGCCGGTCCGCTGCACGCGTTGCGCAGCGATCGGCATGGAGATTGCCCGGACCGACGGAACAGCGTAGGAAACCCGACGAGGATGACTTCCATGCCGATCGACTTCCACGACATCGACCCGAACCGCGTCGCCGCGATCCTCTACCGTCCGCAGGACGACGTCGACAGCCTGCTGGCCGACTTCGCCCAGGATCTCGTGCGCTCGGGCGAGCGGATCGGCGGGGTCGTCCAGCGCAACGTCAAGGACGGCGGCGGCTGCCAGGTCGGCATGCAGGCGATCGACCTCATGACCGGCGCGGAAATCTCGATCTGCCAGCCGCTCGGACGCGGCGCGATGGCCTGCAAGCTCGACGCCGCGGGGCTTGCCGAGGCGGCCGTCGCCGTCGGGCGTGCGATCACGGCGGATGTCGACCTCGTCGTGTTCAACAAGTTCTCCAAGCAGGAGGCGGCCGGCAAAGGCCTGCGCGACGAGCTGGCCGGCGCCATCGCCGCTGGTATCCCCGTGCTTACGGCGGTGCCGGAAAAATGCCTGGACGCCTGGACCAATTTTACCGGCGGTATCGGCACCAGCCTGCTGTGCGAGCGGGACGTGATCGAGGGCTGGTGGCGGGACTTGTCCTCGCGCATGAAGCGGGCGCGCGAGCCGCGCCTGCCGTCCGATGCGCCCGCGGCGCTACTTGCCGATCATCACGTCGGATGACTTGATCACGGCGGAGACGGCGTCGCCCACCTTCAGGGCAAGATCGTCCACAGCCTCGTTCGTGATCGCGGAAAACACGACCAGCCCCGGGGCGAGTTCGATCTTCACATGGGCCGTCGTCGTGCCCTTGGTGACGGCGATAACCCGTCCGGGGAGAATGTTGCGAGCACTGAGCTTCATGGGTCAGCCGAACTTGAACAGCACGCCGTAACCACCGCGCGGATAGCTCCACTCGATGTCGCCGCTCTCCTCGCAGATCACCCGGCAGGTCCCGCACTCGATGCAGCCGTCGACGGTAATCTCGACCTGGCCCTTGTCGTTGAGCTCGTAGCAGCGTGCCGGGCAGGCCTTCAGCATGCTGAGGAGCTCGGGCGACGGCGTCGCGTGCGGTCGCACCTTGATGTGGGCCCGGCCGGCATCGACCAGATAGCGGTTGTAGAACAGCTTGTCCTCGACACGCACGGATGGCTCGATCGACATGGCTTGGGTCTCCGTCGCTGGTGTTGCGTTTCCTTAAAATCACCGCCAGGCGCGCGCGAGGCGGAAAGCGTCGCCGAACAGCCCGCTCCACGACCGCGCCTTGATGAACGATTTGAACGTCGTCTTCTCCTTCTCGACCTTCGGCGTGCCGTCGACGCGCAAGAAGTTCTGCATCGCCCTGGAGACGAGTTCCGGATAGGTCAGGAAGAAGTTCTGCGACTGGGTGTGCATCAGCGCGGGCATGTCCTTGTACTTCTTCAGGTCCTTGATGACGAAGGACTGGTCCAGCATCGTCTTGTAGAGCGACAAATTGTCAGCCGTCATCGGATCCTTGCGCGACTTGACCTGGAAGATCGCCTCTGCCGCGATGCGGCCCGAGGTCATCGCGAGGTTCGACCCCTCGCGATGGATGGCGTTGTTGAGCTGGGCGGCGTCGCCGACCACGACCCAGCCGTCGCCGTAGAGCTGAGGGATGGCCTTGAAGCCGCCTTCGGGAATGAGGTGCGCGGCATATTCCTTCACCTCGGAGCCTTCGATCAGCGGAGCGACCGACGGATGCCGCTTGAAGCGGTCGAGCAGGCCATACGGCGTCTCGCCGGTGCGCTGGAAGTCGGCGACGAGGCAGCCGATGCCGAGCGAGATGCATTCCTTGTTGGCGTAGATGAAGCCCATGCCGGTCATGCCGCGCGAGATGGTGCCGGCGGCCTCGATCACCATGCCTTCGTCGCCGCGAAGGTTGAAGCGGGCCTCGATGGTCTCGCGCGGCAGGAAATGCATCTCCTTCACGGCGAGCGCGACCTTGTCGGGCTTGGGCCGCTCGCGCAGGCCCGCGCGGGTGCCGAGCAGGCCGTTGACGCCTTCCGCCAGCACCACGACGTCGGCATGAATCTCGCCGTCCGCGCGGTCGGTGCGCACGCCGATCACCTTGCCATAGGCATCCTGCGCGAGCTCGGTCACCGTCGTCTCGCACAGCACGATGGCGCCGGCCTCGCGGACTTTCTGCGAGAACCATTTGTCGAACTGCGCGCGGATGATGGTGTAGCGGTTCGGCTTCTCCTCGTTGAAATCGTCGGAACGATAGTGCAGGCCGGTGTGCGAACGGTCGTCCATCATCCAGAAGCGTTGCTCGACCAGATGCCGCTCCAGCGGCGCGTCCTCGCGGAAATCGGGGATCAGCTTCTCCAGCATGTCGGCATAGAGGATCGCGCCTTGCACGTTCTTCGAGCCGGAATATTCGCCGCGCTCGAGCTGGAGTACCTTCAAGCCGCGCTGGGCGAGCGTGAGCGCCGCGGCGTTGCCGGCCATGCCGGCACCGACGACGATGGCATCGAACTTCTCCTCGATCATGACGCCTCTCCCCTTCTAGCTCGCGATCCGGTCGCGCGAATGCGGTGACAACCGGGCACGGAACGCCGCGGTCAGGGCCGGAAGCAGCCGGATCGCGTCCGTGACGATGCCCACGTGAGCGAAATCGAAGATCGGCGCGTTCCGGTCGGTGTTGATGGCAACGATCAGGTCGGCGCCCTCGACGCCGACGCGGTGCTGGATCGCGCCGGAAATGCCAGCGGCAATGTAGAGCTTCGGCCGGATGGTCTTGCCGGTCTGGCCGATCTGGCGGTCGGAGGTGACCCAGCCCTTCTGCACCAGCGGTCGCGAGCAGCCATACTCGGCCCCGAGCACCGTGGCGAGCTGGCGCACCAGCTGGAAATTCTCGGGCGAGCCAAGCCCCAGCCCGCCCGCGACGACGACGTCCGCATAGGCGAGATTGGATTTTGCGGAGTCGCGGTCGGGCAGGAACGACAGCACCTTGGTCACGATGTCATCCTCGACGAGACCGAGCGGATGGCTGACGATGCGGCCGACAGGACGCGCCGCGCGCTCCGGCATCGGCATCACGCGCGGGCGTACCGTCGCCATCTGCGGCCGGTAGTTCAACGTGTAGATCGTGCAGAGCAGCGAGCCGCCGAAGGTCGGGCGCGTCGCGGCAAGCGAGCCGTCGGCATCGACGTCGAGCTCGGTACAGTCCGCGGTGAGGCCGGTGAGCAGGGTCGTCGCCACCGAGCCCGCGAGATCGCGACCGAGCGTGGTGGCGCCAAGCAGAAGGATCTCGGGCTTGTAGCTGTTGACGACGTCGGTCAGCGCCTTGGTGTAGGATTCGTTGCGGTAGTCGGCGAGCAGGTTGTCTGCCACCATGTAGACGAGGTCGGCGCCGTAGCAGAAAGACTCCGCGGCGGCGGCCTGTGTTGCTTCGCCCTCGGGGCCGATCACGACCGCGGCGAGATCAACCTTGAGCTTGTCGGCGAGCTTGCGGCCGGCGCCCATCAGCTCCCAGGACACCGGGTGAACCTGACCGCGCTCCTGCTCGATGAAGACCCAGACATGCTTGTAGGCCTTGAAGTGCTCCGGCAGCTCCTTCTTGGTCGCGGCGCGCCCGGAAGCAGGTGCGGCGGTTTTCGGTGCTGTGCTCATCGTGCTTGCTCCCCTCGCCTCAATAGCCGCGCGCCAGCGCCGCGAGCTCGGTCTCGAGCGCCGGCTGGCGTTTGAAGATGGCGTCGATCAGCGCCTCCGCCGGCTGCTCGCCGGCTTCGATCAGCATCGCCTTCTCGCTGCGCGCCGCAGGCGCGAACACCCGCTTGACGATGGTGGGCGAGCCGCGCAGGCCGCATTTCGAGATGTCCTCGACGCCGGCATCCTGCGCGCTCCATTTCACGATCGGCGCGCGCGCGGCGCGCAAGGCGTCGGCCATCGCACCGCGGCGGATCTGGTTGGTCGCCTCCAGCATGGTGACGAGGCACGGCAGCCTGGTACGTAGGAGCTGCACGCCTCCCTCGGAGCGCCGCTCGGCGTCGATGGTGCGGGCCGTGAGGTCGAGCGCGCTGATCTTGGCCACATAGGTGAGCTGCAACAGGCCGAGCCGCTTGGCGATGCCGGGACCGACCTGCGCGGTATCGCCGTCGATGGTCTGCTTGCCCGTGAAGACGAGGTCGGGCGCGCCGAACTCGGTCGAGATCTTGCGGATCGCGGTGGCGAGCGCGTAGGTGGTGGCGAGCGTATCGGCGCCGGCAAAGAAGCGATCGGTCAGCAGCACGGCGCGGTCGGCGCCGAAGGTCAGCGCCTTGCGCAAGGAATCCTCGGCCGAGGGCGGCCCCATGGTCAGCACCGTGACCTCACCGCCGAACTGGTCGCGCAGCTCGAGCGCCGCTTCCAGCGCAAAGAGGTCGTAGGGGTTGATGATGGTCGGCACCCCCTGGCGCATGATGGTGTTGGTCACCGGATGCACGCGAATCTGCGCGGAGTCGGGAACCTGCTTGATGCAAACGACGATGTGCATGCGCTTCTCCAGGACTCGTCTACGGGACTTGGTTCGCAAGAAGAACAGCAAGTGTCGTACCAACTGCCGACGCGACGAAAATCAGATGTCGCTACAGCAACTTACAAAAGTGACGGTATCGGCTGCATCCCCTTCGGGCAGCGGAGCCGACAACGCTGCTGCGACACGCGTCGCAAATGCGACAGAGCACTGCTCACTTCAGCGTGCCGATCTGCACCAATGTCGGCGCCTGCTTCGGCTGCGGCGCGACGGCATCCTTCAGGACCTTGAAGACGCGCTGATCGATCGGGGACGACGCGACGAAGTCCGCGTAGGCACGCTCCAGCACCGTCTTGCACCGCTCTGCCACGGCCTGGTCGGTCGCACCGGCAAAATCCTCTCCGGCGAGGTACTGACCCATGCGCCGCAGGATATGCAGCCGCGCCACATTGACGATCCTGGGATCATAGTCGACGCCGAGCAGTGTGAAGAACTCCTCGGCCGCCGATGCCTTGTGGAGTTGTGCCAGGATTCCGTCAGCCATTGTCGACCTCCATCGGGCTCGGCGGCGCCGCACAAATCGTGTTCGACGTCGCGGGAGCGCCCGCGTCTCTCGCGCGCTTCTGCATGTGGGTCAGCCGCGCCTCCAGGAACTCGACGCGGTCGAGCAGCACCGCGATGGCGTCGCCGACGGGATCGGGCATCAGATGATGGTCGAGATCGATCCGGCCGACAACGCGGCGATGACCGAGTTGGGGACGCACGACGCGCGCGGGAATGCCGACCACGGTAACGTCCGGCGGCGTGCTGTCGATCACCACCGAATTGGCACCGACGCGCGAGCCGGCGCCGACCGTGATCGGCCCGAGAATCTTGGCGCCCGCCCCGACCACGACGCGATCTTCCAGCGTCGGATGGCGCTTGCCGGGAAACCACGACGTGCCGCCGAGCGTGACGCCGTGATAGAGCGTGACGTCGTCGCCGATCTCCGCGGTCTCGCCGATGACGACGCAGGCGCCGTGATCGATGAAGAAGCGCCGGCCGATACGCGCGCCGGGATGAATGTCGACGTTGCTCGCGAAGCGCCCGAACCACGATAGAAGCCTGGCCGGAAAGCGCCAGCCGCCGGCCCACAGCCGGTTGGCAATCCGGTACCAGATCACGGCATGGATGCCGGGATAGGTCAGGAGCGTCTCGAACTGGCCACGCGCGGCCGGATCGCGCAGGCGCACGCAGCCAATGTCCTCGCGGATCAGCTTCAGCAGCGACGGCTTTACCGGCCCGGGAGGGGACGGTTCGGCGAGTGGAATATCGACGACACAGGCCATGGCAACCTCACGCGCAATTGAGAAGCGAGCGCTCGCGCACCTCGCGCCAGATCGCCGTCACCGTCTCGCGCGCAACCGCCCCCTTGTGCGCGACTGCGTGCTGGCGGACGCGGGCAAGAACGGTCCTGGCTTCTTCGACGCTGAACGAAAGCTGCAGCTCGGCGAGCAGCGCGGTGATCGCGGCGAGCCCCGAATGCTTGCCGATCACGATGCGATTGGAGCGCCCGAGCAGCCGCGGATCGAGCGCCTGGTAGGTCCGCTGGTCCTTCAACAGCCCGTCGACGTGAATGCCGGATTCGTGGGTGAAGACGTGCTCGCCGACGATCGCCTTGTTGAGCGGAATGGCGCGCGCCGCGGCGGCAGCCACGACGGATGCGACGTTCTCCAGTTCGGACAGCACCACACCGGTATCGCAGCCATAGAGCTGCTTGAGCGCGACGGCGACCTCCTCCAGCGGAGCGTTGCCGGCCCGCTCGCCGAGACCTATCACGGTGACGGAGGCATGCGTCGCACCGGCCTTGATCGCAGCCAGCGTATTGGCGGTCGCAAGCCCCAGGTCGTCATGGCCATGAAATTCGAGCTCGATATCGGTGGTGGCGCGAAGCGCTCCGATCAACGCGAAGGCGGCGTCGGGATCGAGCACGCTCAACGTGTCGGCGATGCGGAAGCGCCGCGCGCCGGCAGCTTTCGCTGCCGCGATCAGATCGACGAGGAACTCGATATTGGCACGCGAGGAATCCTCGCCGCCGACCGCAACGTCCAGGCCCTTGTCGCGGGCATAGCCGACCACGCGTCGCACCTGGTCGAGCGCCGCTTGCCGGCTGCCGCCGAGCTTGGCGGCGATTTGCACGTCGGAGGCGGGGATCGAGACATTCACCATGGAGACGCCGGTCTCGATGGCCGCATCGACGTCCGACCGCTTCATCCTGCACCAGCCGATGATCGTCGCCGGCAGGCCGGCTTCGACGATCGCACGGATTGCGCCGATCTCCTCATGGCCCATCGCCGGCGTTCCAGCTTCGATCTCCATGATGCCGGCCCGCGCCAGCGCGCTGGCAATGGACACCTTTTCGGCGGTCGTGAAGGCCACGCCGGGCGCTTGCTCGCCATCGCGCAATGTCGTGTCGTTGAGGACAATCGATCTCGACTGCTTGTTGTCGGACAGGGACAATTTGCCGGCGAAGGCCATCGGGAGGCTCCGTAGTTCGTCTTCCGCCGACACCTCAGCAACCGCCGTGCCATCGCCGGCAGCGTCGCCAGGCATTTGAAATCGTTTGATTTCCCGGCTTCGACGAACTTTGTCGCAAATCCGACAGGGTCGGAAAGGCGACGTCACGTGTCGCTGGGCTTACGGCGGATATGAATGATGATGTCGAGCCTGGCGATCTCGTGCCCCGGCAAGGCATCCGGCACGTGCTCGAGCACGAGCCTTTCCGGAACATCGATCAAGACGTCCTCGCCGACGAGATAAAAATGCGGATGCACGCTGGTGTTGGTGTCGAAGAAGGACCGCGATCCGTCGGGACCGATCCGCCGCAACAAGCCGGCCTGAGTGAACTGGTTCAGGGTGTTGTAGACGGTCGCAAGCGACAGGTAGACGTCGGCTTCGAGAGCCTCGCTGTGAAGCATCTCGGCCGTGACGTGACGATCGCCTTTGCCGAACAGCAATTCGGCCAAGCTCAAGCGTTGGCGCGTCGGACGCAGGCCCGCTTTGCGCAACCGCCGCACCGCGGTGCAGTCATTGTCGCACGGCGCAGGCCACGCAGGCGGCCCCTGCTCCAGCGAATCCGCGACCGATCTTTCCGCGATGACATCCATGTCCATGGGTCTCAGGTCCAGCCACCGCCGCCGGAAACGGACTGATCGCCGCCACCGCGCAAAAATTCCCGCCGGCGCTCCGCCATCCGGCTCTCGCCGCTTTCCTCACCGAAGCAGAGATCGAAATCGTTGCATTGCGTGCAGACCGGCGACGTGCACATCACGAAACCATCGTCCTCGCACAGCATGCGATAGAAGAAGCGCTTCCAGCGCATATTCCCGGTGTTGCGGGCGGCTAGCGGCGCAAAATGACGCGTCAGGAGGCGCGACAATTCCGGCCGCTCGCGCAATCCAAGGTCTTCCCAGAGATGGTTCGGCTCCATGGCGCGCCGCGCCACCATTGCCGCGAGCCAGCGGCCGGTCTCGCCTTCGGTCGATCGTTGCGCAAGCAGGAGATCGCGCACCATGATCGTCTCATCGTCGATTTCCGAAGCCGATTTCGGCATCCACGCGAACGCGCGAACCATCGCGGACGGGAAATAGCGGGCAAGCACATCGTTGAGCTGCTGCTCCGAAAGACCGGCGCGTTCTGCGATGGCGCCGCCGTCCATCACGGCCGCGGCCAGGATCGAGGCCAATACATGACGATCGAAGTCCTCGTCGTCGCTGATGTCGGCCCCCGCCGGATCGTGGCCGGTCAGCAGGCGGTAGAACTCTATTCCGGTATGCGCCTCGCCGGTACTGCAGCCAGCCGGCGGAGATGACGCCGATTCGATCGTGCTTAGCTGCGCTACAATCATGAGAAGCTCCGCCGGCTATGCCGAAACGTGCCGGCCTCCCGATCGGGAAGGCCGGCACATGCGTGTTACGCCGACATTGCTGCAAGTTCGGCAGCGGTCTTGCCGACAACGGTCTCGTCGACCGGTTTCATGATGCCGTGCTCCATCAACATATCCTCGAGCTCGTCCATCGTGATCGGGGTCGGGATGATGCCCTTGCCGGCATTGTTGTGGATCTTGTGCGCAAGCTTGCGATAGTGCTCGGCCTGCTGGGACTCCGGTGCATATTCCAGAACCGTCATGCGGCGCAGCTCCGCGTGCTGCACGATGTTGTCGCGTGGCACGAAGTAGATCAGCTGGGTGCCGAGCTTCTTGGCCATGGCTTCCGCCAACTCCAGCTCCTTGTCGGTCTGCCGTTCGTTGCAGACGAGGCCACCGAGGCGCACGCCGCCGGAATTGGCGTACTTCAAAATGCCCTTGGAGATGTTGTTGGCGGCATACATCGCCATCATCTCGCCGGACATCACGATGTAGATCTCCTGCGCCTTGTTCTCGCGGATCGGCATCGCGAAGCCGCCGCAGACGACGTCGCCGAGCACGTCGTAGGACACGTAGTCGATGTCCTCATAGGCGCCGTTCTCTTCCAGGAAGTTGATCGAGGTGATGACGCCGCGGCCGGCACAGCCGACGCCCGGCTCCGGGCCGCCGGACTCGACGCAGCGGATGTCCCGATAGCCGACCTTCATGACGTCCTCGATCTCGAGGTCCTCGACGCTGCCCGCGTTGGCGGCAAGGCTCAGAATTGTGTCCTGCGCCTTGGCGTGCAGGATCAGGCGGGTCGAGTCCGCCTTGGGATCGCAGCCGACGATCAGGATCCTGTGACCCATCTCGGCAAGCGCCGCGAGCGTGTTCTGCGACGTCGTCGATTTGCCGATACCACCCTTGCCGTAAAACGCGATTTGTCTCAGTGAAGACATGTTGCTCTCCATCAACCGATTGCCAATGACTCCGCGCTGCTCGCGCGAGATTGCTTCTCTCTCAGAAGCGTGGGCCCGCGGGGTTCGGGAAGGAGAACATCGCTCGCCAGCAGCGTCGGCGTGTTCTCAGCCCTCACTCGTTGTTGCTGCATCCAAATAGCAACTGGCGTGCCATTCGCTGCGCACGCACTAAGACGCTGATCGCACTCGTAAAATATTTCGCTGCCCGCAGCCGACAGAAGCTGTGTCGAACCCTACAGAGGTAGGGCCTCTGTCAGGAACCGGACAAGAATCGAAGCGATGGCGGTGCAAATGCACCGCGATCGCCGGAGCGCAGATGCGGAACGGAAATTGCTAATCCTCGTTGCAAGGCGATTTGAGGAGAACGACAGATGCAGATCGGTGTCGAGACAGCCAAGGCCGTCGACCAGCGGCGCGTGTTCGTGGTCGATGAAGACGAGATCACGCGCGCGGCACTCCAGTTCATGCTGCATGACGAGATCGAGACCCACGAGCTCGCCACGCCGGAAGAGGCCTACGCAAAGGGCGTGGACTGGCTGAAGCCCGACGTGGTGCTGCTCGGGGTCTCCTTCCTGAAGGCCCGCGGACCGAGCCTGATCGGCGAGCTCGGCGCGAGATTTCCCGGCGTCCGCGTTCTCATCGTCACCGATAAGTCCGACGAGACCACCGCGGTCGAAGGAATGAAGGCGGGCGCTCACGGCGCCGTGGTGAAGCCGCTGACGCTGGAAGGCGTCCGCAAGAAGGTCGACACGATCCTAGGCCGCGGCGGCGCCGCCCCGCTGATCCAGCTCAGCGCGATGAAATAGGAGCCTGGATGTGGCGATCGTCCTGTTCTACCAAAAGCCCGGCTGCGGAACCAACGCCCGGCAGATCCGCGCGCTGGAAGCAGCCGGTCATCAGGTGATCGCGAAGAGCCTGTTGGCCGAACGCTGGACCGCTCAGGACCTGCGCGCCTTCTTCGGCGAGACGCCCGTTACGACCTGGTTCAACCCGGCCGCGCCGCGCGTGAAATCAGGCGAGGTGAAGCCGGCGGAGATCGACGCGGCGGGCGCGATCGCCCTGATGCTCGACGATCCCTTGCTGATCCGACGTCCGCTGATCGAAGCCGGTGGAGCAAGATGCGCCGGCTTCGACCGCGAGCCGGTGCCGTCGTTGCTGGGCGCCGAGCGAAGCGACCTCCAGGGCTGCACGCGCCCGGAAGCGATGCCGCGCTGCGCGGAGCAGTGACGCTCAGCTCCGCGCGAGCACCATCACCAGGCGATCGACGCGCCGACCCTGCGCGAGATGCTCATCAACGATCTGGTCGATGTCCTCCAGCGTGGTCGGCCGATACCAGACGCCATCGGGATAGACCACCATCAGAGGACCGGCGCCGCAGAAACCGAGACATCCTGATGCGGTGAAACCGACATCGGTGAGCCCCTTTGCCTCGATCGCCTTGCCGAGCCGTTCCCAGAGCGGCCCGCCGCCGGCCGCTCCGCAGCTCCCACGTGGATGGCCAGGCGGACGCTGGGTGTGGCAGGCGAAGACGTGATGGCGGTAGAGCTGCGGGAGCTCGAACTCTTCGGTCATTCCGTCGCTCATGACGCCGCCACCGCAACGCCCTTGTCGTTCAGCACCGCGGTCAGCTCACCCAGCTTGAACATCTCGCGCACGATGTCGCAGCCGCCGAGAAACTCGCCCTTGACGTAGAGCTGGGGGATGGTCGGCCAGCTCGAGAACACCTTGATGCCCTCGCGGATGTCGGGATCCGCCAGTACGTTGACGCCGGTGAAGGGCACACCGAGGCCGTTCAGGATCTGCACGACAGCGCCGGAGAAGCCGCATTGCGGCGCGGCCGGAACGCCCTTCATGAACAGCACGACATCGCTGCCAGCGATGATGTCCTTGATACGTTGTTCGGTCGGATCGCTCATGCTTCTATCCTTTCATATTCATTTCGGCACCGCCGTTTCGAGTGCGAGCGCATGCAGCGCCTCGCCCATTCTCCCCTTCAAAGCGGCGTAGACCATCTGATGCTGCTGAACCCGGCTCTTGCCGGCAAAGGCATGCGAGACGACACGTGCGCCGTAGTGATCGCCGTCGCCGGCAAGATCGGTCACGATCACATCGGCGTCCGGAAACGCTTCCCTGATCAATTGTTCGATGTCCGGCCCCGCCATCGCCATGTCGCACACTCCTACTCTGTCGCCCGCTCCATGCAAGCGCCAAACCAACTTCGGAACACGTGCTTTCAAAGGCACTTGCGCTCTTTGCGCCGGCACCATGTCCAACTTCCGACAACACCGCGCTCGTGCGTGTCGATGACCTGACGAACGCAGGCCGCCCTGCTCCGGACACCGCGCTGATGCCTCGCGGCGCCTCGAATCGATGCGGTTTCACATCGTTTTGCGCGCGGCCCGGCTTTTGCTTCGTGGGGACAGCACCCGTATTCCGATACGCTAGACGAGGAGCTCAAATGTCTCACCCGGACTCCAGTGGATTTGGCGTTCGATGCCGCATCCCGACGATGGCGGGTGGCGAATGACGGCTGTTCTCGTCGATTCCGACGGCATCAATTTCGGAGAGCTCGCGCCCGAGATCGACTCGCTGCTCCAGCAGGGCGTGGTCAGCTATCGACGTGACCCTCTCGAAGCCGATCGCATCTTCCGCCAGGCTCTGGACGCGGCACCGACCGAGCTTGCCGTCTATTTCTGCCTCTACAAGACCCACACCTATCGCGGCCGTCTCGACGAGGCCCAGAGCATCGCCGAGCGCGGACTGCGGGAGGCCGCGCACCAGGCCGGTTGGAGTTCCGACTGGCGAGGCTGGCAACCGCTGCCCGAGCCGCCGGATGGCGCCGGCCGCTTCGCGCTCTACACGCTGAAGGCGCTCGCCTTCATCCATCTGCGCAAGGACGAACAAAAGCAGGCCCATGAGCTGCTCGCTGCCCTGCGCCGGCTCGACCCCACGGGCGCGGTCGGCTGGCCGGTCGTTGCGGCGCTCGCCGAAGGGCTCCAGTGAGGTGGCGATGACGACCACAGAGCTCGCCGACAACGATACGCTGATCGCCGGCATCATCGCCGCGCTGCGGACCGTGCACGACCCCGAAATCCCCGTGAACATCTACGACCTCGGCCTGATCTACCGGATCGAACCGAAAGAAGACGGCCTGGTCGAGATCGACATGACGCTGACCGCGCCGGGCTGTCCGGTTGCCGGCGAGATGCTGTCCTGGGTGGAGAAGGCGGTGGTCGAGGTCGTCGGCGTCGGGAACGTCGTGGTGCGGCTGGTGTTCGATCCGCCCTGGGACACCTCGCGAATGACCGACGACGTCAAGCTCGAGCTCGGCCTGCTCTAACAAAAGAGCCTGGTCCCACCGAAGAGGAGAGGATGCAGATGATCGAACTGACCGCCAGCGACGGAGCGAGCTTCTCCGCCTATCGTGCCGAGCCTGCCGATACGCCCAAAGGCGCCGTCGTCGTGCTCCAGGACGTTTTCGGCGTCACGTCCGAAATCCGGAAGGTCGCCGATGCCTTCGCGGCCAAGGGTTACGTTGCGATCGCGCCATCGCTGTTCGACCGGGTGAAGCCGGGCGTCGACCTCGATCACGACGAGAGCGGCAAGGCCGAGGGTGCCGCAATCTGCGCGCAGATCCGCAAGGAGCAGGCGATCTCGGACATCCAGGCGACCGTCGATGCGGTGAAGGACGCCGGCAAGGTCGCGGTGGTCGGCTTTTGCTGGGGCGGCGACCTCGCCTACACCGCGGCCAACAAGGTCAACGGCATCGCCTGCGTGATCGGTTATGACGGCATCGAGACCGTCGCCGACTATCGCGAGAAGCGCAAGGTGCCGACGCTCCTGCATTTCTGCGAGGGCGATCCGGAGCTGCCGACGGAGGCAGTCACGCAGTTTCGCGCCTGGCGCCCCGACGTCAGCGCCTTCACCTATCCCCAGTCCGTCCAGGGCTTCGGTTGCGGCGAGCGCGGCAGCAATCGGCAGGATACCGCAGCGAAGGCGCTGGAACGGACCCTGTTCTGGATCTCGCAATATGTCGAAGGGCAGCAGCCGATCCTGCTGAAGAATGCGGGCGCCTATGCCCAGGCGAAAACCGAGAAGAAGAAAAAGAAGAAGGGCGACGACGATCTCGGACCACCGATGGATTGAGGGAGTCCCGCGAGATGCTGCCGACGACCATCCTCATCGACGACGCGCCGCGCTGCGTCGTGCGGCCGACCGACACCAAGGATCTCAATCGCTTCATCCGCAACGGCAAGGGATTCTTGCTCGCCGGGCGGCCCGAAGGCAAGATCACGCACCGGGCGGCGAACCAAACCGAGATGGGCAAGTGGCAGAGCGGCCTTGCCCTGCACAAGGCCTGGGGCGGTGCCGAGGACGAGTTCTTCGGACTGCCGCTATCGGATTGACGCCGCTCCCGTTGAGGCGTGCCCGCCACGCGCATCGTGCGGATTTCCCGCCTGGTTACGCATCCAGTCGGCGAGCCTGGTGAGTGCGGCATCGAGCTCACCTCGCGCCGCCTCATCGGCAACCGTCTCCTCCAGCGCGCCGCGCATGCAGAGCAGCCACGCATCGCGCTCGGCGCTGCCGATCGGAAAGCCCATGTGACGCTGCCGCAACCGCGGATGGCCCTTCTCCGGCGAATAGAGTTTTGGCCCGCCGGTCCACTCGGTGAGGTAGCGCTTCAGCACCTGCTTCGTCGATGTGAGGTCGTCCGCATGCATGGCACGAATGCCGGCGGCTCCGGGAAGTTCGTCCATCCGGCGATAGAAACTTTCCACCAGCCGGTCGATGACGACCGGGCCTCCGATCCGCTCGAACATTGAAACAGTGACCACCGTATCGCTCATGCCGATGCCTTCTCTGCTGCACGCGCCTACTCGTCCATGCTGGGCGACAGGATAACCTCGGCCGGCGCCCCGGGGCCTTGATCGGCGACAAACTCCAGCGTGGACACGCGCGAAAGTCCATCGCCGCTGTCCATCAGCACCACGGCGTCCTCCGGCAGCCCCTTCAACCGGTCGAGTAGTTGAGCGACGGTTATGCCCGGTGCTCCGCTAATCCGGATGGATCATGATGTCCATGGTCTCGTCATGGTCGTCGAAGGCGTCGAACGGGCGATCGTCCTCGACCAGCCGCTCGCCGCACAGGCAGACCTCACCATCGACCACCGCCAGCGCGATGGGCTGGAGATTCTTGCCGTTGCAGGGACCGTCGATGCAGAGCCCGCTGTCGATCTCGAACGTGGCGCCGTGACGGCCGCATTTCAGGAACGCGCGATCCTGCGTGAAGAAGTCGCCGCTGCCGATATTGAGCCAGACCCCGTCATGCGGGCAGGCGTTGACGTAACCGACATAGGCGTTGTCATGGGTCCGGATCACGACGATCGGGAACGGCCGGCTTTCGCCTGATACGTCGATGCGCGACAGGCTGAAGGCCCTGGCGCCGCCGCGCTCGATCGCGTCGCTCGCGCAGATCACGAAGACGTCGATCTCTTCCGAACCCATGGCATTCCTCCCGCCGGTCAGGCCGCCGCCGGCGCGGCCGCCTGCTTCAGCGCCGTGAGCTCGTCCCGCGTCAACCGGAACACGCCCCGCCCGCCCGCGAGCGTCTGGTAGACGTCGCCGGCCTTGTCGCTGAGGAAGTCGAACCAGGCCTGCGGCGCGAGGCCCTCGGGCCGCTCGCTGATCTCGACCACGGTACCGTTCGGCGCAAAGCGCGCGTGAAGAATGACGTTCTGTTTGTCCATCGTCCCGCTCCCGCGTTCAAAAGCCCGACGAGAAGCCGAGCAGCTCGATCTTGACGTCCTCGGTGCCGAGCACGGTGGCCTGGCAGGCAAGGCGCGACTTCGAGCCGACGCCGACGATCGAATCGAGCTTCTCGTTCTCGAGCCGAGCAATCTTCGACAGGCCCTTGCGCCCCTCCTGCACGAAGATGTGGCAGGAGCCGCATTTGGCCTGGCCTTCGCATTTGTGCGGGATCGCGATTTCGGCTCCGAGCAGCGCGGCGAGCAGCGTCGTGCCCTCCGCAACCTCGATGGTCTTGCCTTCGGGCATGACGGTCAGTGTGGTCATGGTCTTCATCCTCTCTGTTATGCGTATCCGTGGTTCAGTAGATCGCCGCTCCCGCGCCCACATTGATCGAGGCGTCCTTCATGGTCTCGACGATGAATTCGATCTGGCCGTCGGTGAGATGGGTATGGAACGGCAGCGCGACGGCGCGGTCGGCGATCTTCTCGGTGACCAGCAGGTCGCCGCGCCGATAGCCGAGATCGAAATAATGTCGCTGCAAATGCAGCGGATGGCTGTAGGCCGCCGCCTCGACCTGCTCGACCCGGAGATCCTCGGCAATGGCGTCGCGGCTGGAGCGGGTAAAGCGCGTGCCCAGATGGACGAGATAGAGGAACCAGTTCACCTCGGTCACATCGGGCGCGATATAGGGCGGCTTGATGCCCTCGAAGGACTGCACATGCGTTGCATAGAGCTGCTCGACCAGCCGTCGGCGTTCGATGATCTCGTCGATGCGCCTGAGCTGCGCCAGCCCGAGCGCGGCCGCGAGATCGCTGATCCCCGCCTGATAGGACGCCGCCGAGCTGACCACGACCGAGGAGCGCTCATTCAGCCGGTGCGAGCGGTGGCGCCGCAGCGTCACGGCAAGGTCGATATCGTCGGTGACGACCATGCCGCCCTCGCCGCAGGTCAGCAGCGAGGGCTGTGCGAAATCGAACACGGCGACGTCGCCGAAGCCGCCGACCAGCCTGTCCTTGTAGCGCGAGCCGATCGCCTCGGTGGAGTCCTCCAGCAGGAGCACGCCGTGCCGGGCCGCGATGTCGCGCAGCTCCGACCAGGGTGCCGGATGGCCGTTGGTGTTGGCCGCGAGGATGGCGCGCGTCCGGGGCGTGATGCGTTCCTCCACCTTCAGGGGCGCCAGCGTTCCGGACCAATAGTCGATATCGGCGAACACGGGCCGCGCGCCGGCGAGGCTGATCGCATGCGCGGTTTCGCGGAACGAATAGGACGAGGCGACGACCTCGTCGCCGGCGCCGATGCCATACGCCTTCAGCGCGAGCACGAGGCCGATGGTGCCGCTCGGCACCGCAACCGCATAGGCTCGGCCGACATAGGCGGCAAACGCAGCCTCGAACTCCTCCGCGAGCAGACCGCTGGAGAGCCGCGGCGAGCGCAGGACGGCATCGACCGCCCCGATCTCCGCCAGCGTGACGTCGGGATCGGAGAGCGGAATGAAACCGGTCTCGACCGGGACCTCGCCGGTTTCCACATCGTCATAGACGAGAGCAGGCTCCGTCATGACCGGACCGCCCGCCTTGCCAGCACGATGCCGGTCGCGCGTGCCGGATCGTCGGTGATCTCAGCGCAATGATCGGCACTGTCGAGCAGATGCAGATCGAACTCCGCAAAGCTTCGGTACGGCGTCTCCGTCACGTCGGACGCATCGCAGCGGATCCAGACAAGATGGGGGAATTTCTGCCGCAGTTCGAGATAGGCCCGCGGCGCCGCGTTTGGCGATGCCAGCATCTGCTCGATTTCAGCCAGTTCGATTGCCGCCACTGCCATTCCCCCACTCCGCTATTGCCAGAACACGCGCTCGGGATCGGCGTTCAGGGCATCGGTCACCGATGCCAGCCGCTGATGCACGCCATGCAGCTCCCAGGCGCCCGTCTCGTGATCCTTGCGAAACAGTTTCCAGCTCGCGCTCGCCGCATCGTGATGCAGCAGCGCGACGTCGATGACACCGCCCTCCGCGTCGATGTTCCGCGAGCAGCACGGGCTCTCGACGAGATAGCCGCCGGTCACGCCCGTGACCACCGGCGAGACGTAGCGATAGCGCTTGCGCGATCCGAGGGCGCGCTCGATCCGCCTGCGATCGAGCTCGTTGGGATGCGCGGGCAGATGCACGTCCGGCTGTCTGAGGACCGCTGCATTCATCATGGCATCCCTACAGCGGACTGATTTCTTCTTCGAGGCAGCCGACCACCAGCCGCTCACCGAACTCGACGAGATAGATCGGCAAATTCGCATCGGTATGCCGGCCGACCTGGACGATCTCGCCGGTGCCGCCGACGCCGACCAGGAGCCCCTCGGCCGGCGCATCGGGAAACGAGCCGTCATTGTGCAGGTCCACCGCGGCCTTCACGCGCTGGCCCCATTGATACTTCGGCAATTTGGGTTCGATCATCATGATGCAGCCTCCGGCAGCGGAATATCCTCGACCGCGTCGCGCGGGGTGACGGGATCAAGTTCCTTGCGCTTCATCCCGACGCGGTTGCCGCTTTCGAGGAATTCGACGCCATAGATGTAGAATTGCTGGAGAAAGGTGCCGATCGAGACCACGTAGCCAACCTCGCCCTTCCTGGCGAGGATGTCGCCGATCTCCTTGCCGGCATAGGTGCCGTCGTTGCGGATGGTGCGCTTGGCCCGCACCTTCTCGCCGAAAGAGAAGAACGGCGGGGCCGTCAGCTCGACGACGTCGCTGTCGCGTACGATGTTGCTCATGGGGACGCTCCGGTTCCTCGTTCCAGCCGCAGGGCGACCCGAGACAGTGCGACCTCGCGCACCAGGGCGTCCTTGTCCTCGACGAGCCCGGTGAGCTCGCCGACCGCCGCACGGCTCGCGACCTCGTGGCGGATGCGCCAATCCTGATCGCGACGCATGAGCACCAGGGATTCCGGCGACAGGCGCTGCGCGACCTCGAGCCGCACCGCGGCGTCGCGATCGTTGATCATGCCGAGCAGCCATTCGTCCGGTATCCGCCGGGCCACGACGCGGCGCACTTCAGCTTCCTCGTCGTCAATCATCCGGCCGAGCAGCAGCGGTGCCAGCCTGCGCGCGACGACGAGGCGGACATAGTAATCCGCATCGGACGCCATCGGCAGCAGCTCGTCGCCGTCGATCAGAGTGGCAACCCGCATCCTGACCTCGCGATGAGGATCCTTGCGCAATTCCAGCGCATAGCGCCTGGGCAGGCGGCGGACCGCGTTCCAGCGCACGGTCTCGTCGGCGTCGCCGAGCAACGGCGGAAGCAGGAACAGATTGGCGAACTTTGCCGCGATCGCGCGCACCTCGAAGTGCGGATGGCCGAGATAGCTGTCGGCAAGCCTGGAATTCCAGGTGAAGAAGCGATCGATGCGGCGCGCATAGCGATCGTTGACGCAGGCATGCCTGATCCGGCACCCACCGGTGCCGCTGAGCGCCAGATGCGCGCAAGTTCCGCAATCGACCTGTCGGCCCTGCCAGTCGAGCGCCTCGTCGATGTCGTCACTCATCGTCCTGCCCCATCCGGTCGAGCACGCCCAGCAGCACCTTGGCGCCGATCTTGTCGGTGGGATCGAGCTCGAGCAGCTTCTCGACCGCGAGCCGCCCCTCATCCGCCTGACCGAGGCGCATCCGCAAATAGGCGTAGCCCTTCAGCGAGAACAGGAAGAAACGCGGCAGGATGTTTTCATAGCGACCGAACTCCGCATCGCTCGCTCGCACGTGGCGCCAATCGGCCGGAAGATTGTTCTCCTGAGCCGCCTTCAAGAGGCAGCGCCGGGCGACATCGAGCGCCTCGGCAAGACGTCCCTTGTAGAAATAGAAGCGATAGAGACCGATCAGCACGGCGGCGTGACCAGGGGCGAGCGCCTCGGCTTCACGCAGATGACGTTCGGCAATGTCGTCCAGGTGATAGGAGAGCCCTGCCTCCCACAAATGATGTTCCGCCTCGCTCGGCAGCCCGCGCCCGAGCAAGGCACTGGTCACCAGCGCCTCGTTGATCTCGACTTGCGGACTGACAAACGTGTCGGACATCATTCGCGCCTGTTCAGTGATGCCCGCAGGAGACTTGCTTCGGATCGTGGAACACGAGCCCCGTCTGGGTCGGCGTATCCGCGAAATCGATGGTCACGCCGTCGAGCAGCAGCCGGCTTTCGGCCGGCAGGAACAGCTTGACGCCGTCGCGCTCGACCACCGCATCGCCGGCCTGCGGCTCGGCGCGCACGCTGACGTCGGCGGCGAGGCCCGAGCAGCCGCCCGGACTGACCGCGAGACGAAAGCCGCTGCCCGCGCCGCCGTCGACGCGGAGCATCATGCGCATGAACTTCTGCGCCGCCGGTGTAATGGTGAAGTTCATCCCTTTCCTCCTTCAGGCAGGCGCTTGGTAGCGCGGCAGTGACGTATCGACGACGCAGGTGTTGTCGACCGGGCAGACCGCCACGCATTGCGGCTCGTCGAAATGACCGAGGCATTCGGTGCATTTCTTGGGATCGATCACGAACGTCCCACCCTTCTCGCGGATCGCAACGTTCGGGCATTCCGGCTCGCAGGCCGAGCAGCTCGTGCACTGCGAGGCGATGATCTTGAACGGCATCGATCCCTCCTCAAGCCGCCGAGATCAGCGCGCCCTGGCGGATCGCGGCATCGCCGCGCTCCACGTGCTCGATCTCGCCGCTGTTGACCTTGTCGAGATAGGCCTTGAACCAGGCGATCGCCGACTTCTCGATGAACTCGTGGGCGTATTGATCGACCGGCTCGATGCCGGCCTTGATCAGATCGCCCTTCGGGCAGCCGCCGATCTTGGCGACGAACACGGCATGGCAATCGTTGATCGCGCGAATGATGGTTTCGAGGCTGTCCTCCTCGCCGTAGCCGCCCTGGCAGTAGAGATCGACGCGGCGATGACCGACGAATTTGGCGCCCGTGGTCGAGAGCTCGTAGACCTGGAACTCCTTGGCGTGACCAAAGTGCTCGTTGATCAGGCCGGAGCCCTTGGTCGCGACCGCGGCCAGCACCTTGATGTCGCTGGAGCTACCGGCGAGCTCGGCCAGCTCCTCCTGCTTGGCCGCGACCTTGGCGACGCGTTCCTCCTCGACCTTGGCCTGATAGGCCTTGCGGGTGTCGGCGTCGTACTTCACCTCCATCGCCATGATCTTCTCGGTGGTGAACTCGGCGCTGCGGTCCTCGCCGAGCAGGCCGACCGCGTCGGCGCGGCACTGCCGGCAGTGCCGCATCATGTTCATCTCGCCTTCGCAGGAATCCTGGAGCGCCTTGAGCTCTTGCGCGCTGGGGCCGCGCTGCCCGTTCAGGCCGAACACGGTGCCATGCTCGGGCGAGGAGATCAGCGGCATGATGTTGTGCAGGAAGGCACCGCGCGACTTCACGGCCTTGTTGACCTCGACCAGGTGCTGGTCGTTGATGCCGGGGATCATCACCGAGTTGATCTTGCAGAGAATGCCGCGCTCGGTCAGCATCTCGAGGCCCTGGAGCTGCCGATCGGTCAGGATCTTGGCGGCCTCAAAGCCGGTGTAGCGCTTGTGCTTGTAGAAGATCCAGGGATAGATCTTTGCGCCGATCTCGGGATCGACCATGTTGATGGTGATGGTGACGTGATCGACGTTGAACCGCGCGATGGCGTCGACGTGGTCGGGCAACGTGAGCCCGTTGGTCGACAGGCAGAGCTTGATGTCAGGCGCGGTCTTGCTGATCAGCTCGAAGGTCTTGAATGTCTTTTCGGGGTTGGCCAGGGGATCGCCGGGGCCGGCGATGCCGAGCACGGTCATCTGCGGAATGGTGGAAGCAACCGCCAGCACCTTCTTGGCGGCCTGCTCGGGCGTCAGCTTCTCGCTGACCACGCCGGGGCGCGATTCATTGGCACAATCGTATTTGCGATTGCAGTAGTTGCACTGGATGTTGCAGGCCGGCGCGACCGCGACGTGCATGCGCGCATAATGATGGTGTGCTTCCTCGCTGTAGCAGGGATGGTTCTTCACCTTCTCCCAGATCTCGGTCGGCAGATCGCCCTGCCCCGCCTGCGATCCGCAGCTTGCCTTGCCGCTGCCGCCGGTGGTGCCGCACCCCTTGTGCTCGGCGATGGCCTGCATGATCTCGCCGACTTCGGCGACGGGACCGTTGCTGCTCGCGTCGTGTTGCGCTGAAACGTCCATTTTCTCAGTTCTCCTTGCAGGCCGAACGGATTTCGCGGGGCTCTGATTTCGAGAAGCGTTCTAAGAGTCGTTCTGGAAAGGTATTAGCAACCCGCATGCCACCGTCGCGTCCGCAACTTTCTCGGCTTGCTTCAATGAGTTAGCGCGCGTGTTCGGGAATGTCGGGTTGCCAACGCGTGTTGGAAAGGTGACAGACGCGACATCATCGGCGACATGCATCGATGCGCAGCGGATCTCCGCGCGAAAACCAATTCGCGCGGAGATATCAGGTCGACAACGCGATGGAGGTCAGCCCGCCAGCACGAGCTCGATCGCGCGCGGGAGCGGGATGGCGAGCGGCATCAGACCCTGGCTCACCAGGAAGCGCAGCTCGTTCTTCGACAGCGCGTCGGGCTCCACGACGGCATAATGGATGTCCGCGGAACGCTTCGACAACTGCCGCGCGTAGGTTCGCAGGAGCTGGTCGTTGAAGCGGCAGCCGAGGAACAGGAAGCTGCGGCCGGTACGGCGCGCCTTCACCTCGTCCGGAATCGGCGTCTGGATGTCGATCTCGGTCAGCACCTCGACATAGTCGGCGTCGGAGATCAGAAAATTCTTCGCCGGCGCGACACTGCCGTGGGGCTTGTAGAGGATCGTGGTCCAGTCCTTGGCCTGTGCGCGATCGACCTCCTGGCCGGCGGCATCGTAGAACCGGTACCAGCGGTCCTCGCCGATGCCGGCACGAGTTATGCCCTGGATCTCGCCCCAGTCACTGCGCGCGGCAAGCGCGCTCCGCATCGCGCCATCGTACCAGCTGTCGACGATCAGCGGCAGTGGCAGGGTGGCGAGATGGCGATGCAGCGCGGTCGGCGCCACCGGGGTGGCAAAGGCGTCCGCCATCAGCGCTGTCACTGTGGCGCGATGCCTGGTGCTCTCGATGTGCTGCGCCGAGGCCCAGGCATTGCCCCTGGCGCGTCGCGGCAGCGCGACCCTGGTGCCGAAAAAGGCCGCCAGCGCTTCCGGATTCATCGGCACGGCCGGCCCGGCGAGCTCGGCGACGCCTGGTCCGAGATAGGGGATGACGTCGCCGCCGCGCAGCCGCGCGACGATGCCGCTGAAGATGGCTTCGGCATCGGCCGGAGCGGCGAAGTCGATCTGCGGGACCGGTGCGTTCATCACTCGTCTCCCTCTCCGCCGCGCTTCCTGGCGTTGACCGTGATCGGCAAATTGGTATCGGCGGCCATCTGCGGCAGGTCGAGCACCCAGCCATTGGCGATCCTGATCCAGCCGCCCCACAGCGTCGCATGCTCGCATTCCACGATCGGCTCCTCGAGATCCTTCTTCGGCACGTAGATCGACAGGCCGGTCTCAGGCGAGCGGCGAATCATGACTTTCATAGGCTGAGCTCCTCGGTAAGAGAGGTGCCGCTCGCGCGCTCTTGCCACGAAGGAGACAATGCTCTCAGTTTCGATAGGATGTCCGGCAGCACGTGCAGGACGCGGTCGATTTCCTCGGCCGTTGTTTCGCGGGACAGGGAAAAGCGAATCGCGCCGCGTAGCGCCCGCGGCGGCACGCTCATCGCGCGCAGCACGTGCGAGGGCTCCATCGAGCCGGAGGCGCAGGCCGATCCCAGCGAGGCGGCAATGCCGGCGCGGTTCAGATGATGGATGATCGCCTCGCCCTCGACATGCTCGAAGGCGATGTTCGCCGTATTCGGCAGCCGGCTCTTGAGGTCGCCCAGCACCATGCAGTGGCCGAGCCGCAAGATCCCCTGCTCCAACCGGTCGCGTAGCGCGGCGATTTGCGTCCGCTCCTGTTCAAATTGCGCCGTTGCAAGCTCGGCTGCCTTGCCGAGCCCGATGATGCCGGGCACGTTTTCGGTGCCCGCACGGCGGCGGCGCTCCTGCGGACCTCCCAGGATCAGCGGCTGGAATTTCGTCCCCTTGCGTACATAGAGCGCGCCGATCCCCTTGGGGCCGTGCAGCTTGTGGCCGGAGAGCGAGAGCATGTCGATCTCGGTGGCATTCAGGTCGATCGGAATCCGTCCGACGGCCTGCACCGCGTCGGTGTGAAACAGCGCACCGGCCGAGCGAGCCATCTTCGCCAGGAATTCAATCGGGAAGACCGTGCCGGTCTCGTTGTTGGCCCACATCACGGAGGCGATCGCGGTGCGCGGGCCGAGCGCGCGCCGGTAGGCCTCGATGTCCAGACGACCACGCGCATCCACCGGGATGAGATGGCTCTTGACGCCGCGGCGACCGAGATCCTCGACCAGCGACAGCACGGCGGGATGCTCCACGGCGGTGGTGACGATCTCGTCGCGTCCCTCCTGCACCGCGAGCGCAGACAGGATCGCCGCATTGTCGGATTCGGTGCCGCCCGAGGTGAAGACGATCTCGTGATCGAACGCAGCACCGATCAGGCCCTGCACGCGGCGCCGCGCCTCCCGCACCGCTCCGGCGACGTCGCTGCCGAAGGCATGCGCCGAGGATGCGTTGCCGAACTGTTCGGAGAAGAACGGCAGCATCGCCGCGACGACGGAAGGATCCGTGCGGGTCGTCGCGTTGTTGTCGAGGTAGATTGGCCGCACGGAAGCCCTCTTTCAGTGGCGAGCCTTGTTCAGTGACGGGGCTTGGCCGCCCCGGCAACGGGGATCAGGCGGACGAACTCGCCGAGCCGTTCGATCAGGCGGGCCTGGATGCCCTCCAGCGTCGCGCTGGCGAGCTTGCAGAACACGCAGGCCCCGGTGAGCCTGACCATGATCTTGTTGCCGTCGATCTCGAGCAGCTCGCAATCACCGCCGTCGCGCTTGAGATTGGGCCGGATCTCGTCGAGCACGGCGCGAACGATGCGTTCACGATCGCCGGGTTCGGCGGCCGGCAACTGCTTGAGATGTTCGGATTCGACGAGCATTTCATGTTCTCTTTCTTGCGGGGATCGAAGGACACGGCTCAGCTGAACGACTTGCCGCAGGAGCAGCTCGACTTCGCGTTGGGATTGTCGAAAGTGAACCCGGAGCCCTCCAGCGCGACGACGAAGTCGATCGTCGTGCCGTTCAAGTGCTCGTGGCTCTTGTTGTCGACGAACACCTTCACGCCGCCGCGCTCGATGACGGTGTCGTCGGGCTTGGCTTCCTCGGCGAGGCCCATCATGTACTTGAAGCCGGCGCAGCCGCCGGTTTCGACCATGATGCGCAAGCCGCTCGCCGGCTGCGCCGCCGAGGAGATCGCGGTCTTCACCGCATTCACCGCGCTGTCCGTCAGGTTGATCATCGCTCGCCCTCGCTGTCTGGGTCCGTTGCAATGAGGGATCGCAAGTCCCGTGCCAGAGCGCATACGTCTGAAACCACTGCGTTTTCACGTGGCCGGCCTGTTGCCTTTGCGACGCTTGTCGGGTTCACGACACGCGGCCCTGGCGACGCCGGGACAAACGAGACGGCAACGCGATACCGGGCGTTGCGCATCGGCTGCGCAAACCGGCCCGGATTCCTGCTGCATTCAAACTTTCGGCGCATACACGCGCGGTCGGCAAACTCCTTGCATAGGACCGGCCGAAACTTTTGCGCACGTCCGTGTGCGGCAATGAGACGAGGAGGCATTCATGACGTCGATCGACAACACCGCCCTTGGCCGCCTGGACAAGGAGGGCCGGCTGCTGAACGCCGTGCTGAAGGGCGACACCACCAAGCCGGGCCGCTTTGGCTTTCGCGGCGACATCGCGCTGAAATTCCAGGCCCAGGTCGCCGACGAAAAGCGGCCGCCGGATTACTCGATCGAGCAGGTGCTGACGGTGGCACAGGAGGGCGAAGAGACCATCCCGGTGCTCGCCGGCTATCTGCATTCCTTCGCCTATCTCGCCGACGTCGCCAAGGTGCTGGACGGCGCGCTGAGCCCGAAGGGCAGCTACTTCATGTTCTGCAACAACATCGACCTCCTGGCGAAATACCGCACCAGGATCGGCGACATCGAGTTCCGCGTGCTGCCCTGCGACGAATCGACGGTGTGGAAGGAGATGATGGACCTTGCCGGCGTCGACAAGAACGACATCAAGAAGCTCGATACCGCCGGCAAGCTCGACTACCTGCTCGACGCCGCCAGGGATCTCGACGGTTCCTTTGCCGAGATCTCCTACGAGGACGGCGTCGCCAGGATGGAGCCGGTGAAGAACCGCAACGAGAACCGTCCGGTCTGACGCAGTCGCCTCAGGCCTCTTCCTCGCAGGCCGTCTCTTCCTCCTCAACCAGCCTGACCCCGGTGACGCAGATGTCGCCGTCGAGCACGGCGAGCGCGATCGGCGTCAGGCTCTGGCCTTTGCATGGACCGTCCACGCAATTTCCGGTGCCGAGCTCGAAGGTCGCACCGTGCTTGCCGCACATCAGCCGGGTGCCGTTGCCATTCAGGAACTGGTTGCGCTCCCAGTCGAGGTTCACACCGTCATGCGGGCATCGGTTGAGATAGCCGAACACCTGCTTGCCCCAGCGCACGATCACGATCGGCCAGGGCCGGGGCGCGCCGTCCTCGCCGACGATCACGAGATGAAAGCCGATCGCCCGCTGGCTCGGAATGTCGTTGAAGGCGCAGATCGCATAGGCGGTATTCTGGTCCATGCTGTCCTCGTTGCGGTCGGATGCCTCGAAGGCATTGCAAGAACCGCGCTAGCGATGCGGCACGATGCGCTCCCTTTGTTCTGTACGGAATCCGACACGCCCCTCCTCGTTGTCGCGACGTCCCGGTCCGGTTCGGCATGCGGGCGCGGTTTGCGAGCAGATTTCCTCATATCCGGCGACGCGGCTCCATCTCGGCGCGCACGCAACGTGGCATGGAATTTGATGTTGTTCAGTCAGGCCCGTTGGCATGGAGAATGACATGAACGTCGCGTCCGAATTCGCCGCCTGCTCCGAAGACGAGATCAAGGCGCTGCTCGATGGCGGCACGCTGACCGTCTATTCGGTCGCGCGCCCGATCACCGCGGATCGCCCGGTCGATCGCAGTGAGGTGCTGGCGACATTCAGGTTCGCGAACCCCGCCTTCGGCGCCGATGTCGCCGGCGCGAACCTGGCGGTCAATCCCGTACCCGCGAGCAGCGTCGGCACGCCCGGCTTTGCCCGCGCCTGCAAGGCCGACGGAACCGTGGTGGCGGACTTTTCCGCCGGGCCCGGTACGCGCGAGGTCAAGTTCGCCGAGGTCTCCTGCTCGCAAGGAGCGCCCGTGAAGATCACCGCGTTCAAGTTCATCGCCGAAGGCGGCTGGCCGGAGCGGCCCGACTATTACGATGCCCATCCGCGCCCCGGCTTTGCCATGCCGATGGTGCCGTGATGCCCGCCGCAGCCGACGGGGGCGCGAGGCCGATCCACGTCCTGTCCGACGGAGACAGGTTCGAGCTGCGGGCAAGCGCCGATCGATCGGCCTACGAGCTGCGGACAAAGGCCGACTTCTTCGTCGCCCATCTCCTGGGCGAGGATGCCCTGCGCTTCGGCGCCGATTATCGCGCGGTGCGGCGGCAACATCTGGCCTGGAAGCCCGACCAGGCACTGGCGCAGCTCTGGGATGACGGTGGTTACATGTGGTTCGCGGCGCAGGAGGCCGAGTGACGATGGCGATATTGGTCAAGACCACACAGGACGGCCGCAAGCTCGAGGTTGTCGGGCTCGCAATCACGCTGGGCGGCAAGCTCGAAGCGAGCGAGCTGATCGAGGTGAAGGATCATCCCTATCGCCGCGCGATCCGGGCCGCCGTGCCGGATGCGACCCACATGGCAGGCCGCGTGCCCCTGACGCCGGAGGAAGCCGAAATCGTGCTCGCCGCGTTCAGGAACGCCGAAGCCGACATGCTCGCCAATCCCGTCGCCATTCACGAACGGTTCCGTATTGCCGCGATGATGAAGGCCCGTGAGCAGGGGATCGAGTGAGGCGCCGCGCGGTCGCCCGCGTCAATTCATCGATTGGCTGCGGCGGCGATAGCTGCCCGCCTCGCCCACGTCGAACAGGCTGCCGATGCCGGGGTGACTGACCGGCTCGCCGGAATCGTCGGGCTCCAGATCATGCTCGGCGATGCAGGCCACAAAAGGAACCTCGTCGTCTTCGGCGAACAGCCGATAGACCAGGCTCGGTGTCCTGCCGTTGGCCGCGGGCTCGGTATCCATACCGCCGAACGACGTATCGACGTCGAAGATGACACCACGCATCGCATAGAGGCGGTGGCGGATCACCTGGCCGATATTGTATCTGGCGAACTGGGTCTTGCTCATTGCTGATCCGGTACGGCGCTCAGGCGGCCGCGGGGGCGTGGGTCTGGCAGTTGGTCGGACAGACCCGCGCACAGGCGCCGCAGCCGATGCAGGCGCCGTCGTCGTTCATCACCATGACCTTCTTCTCGACCTCGTCATCATCATCATCGAGCTCGATCATCTCGCCGTCCTCGTTGATGCCCTTCAGCGTCATGACCTCGCGGCCGCAGACCTTGTAGCAGCGGCCGCAGCCGATGCACTTCTGGGCATCGATCGACACCAGATAGTCCGGCTTCCAATCGCGGCCGTCGCGGGTTGCGTAGGACATGGTCGAGATCCGGTTATGCCTTTTCCAGCGACTTGAGATCCTCACGCTTGCGCTCGAGCTCGGCGAAGGCGTCGTGGGCCTTCTGGGCCACGCTCAGGATCGAGGTCCAGTTGATCGGAAGCTCCTCCGAGAGATCGTGGAGGTCCATCTTGGCCTGCGTGGCTTTGGCCGACAGCTTCTTGATCTCGGCCTTCAGCGTTTCAAGATCGCTCATGCTCGAACCTCAGTAGTTTGCAACATCGGGAAACTTGCGGATCATCTCGACCCCGCCCGCGACATATTTGTCGCCTTCCGCCGCGAGCTTGCCGAGATTGTCGAATCCGAAGCGGTGCACGTCGCGGAGCTGCTTGTTGACGACGATGAGACGGCCACCGATCAGGACCATGCGGCCGAAGCCTTCGTGGTGCATCTTCAGCATCGGCGAGATCATCACGCCGGTCGCCTTCTCGATCGAGAGCGCAACCGCATTGAAGAACAGCTCCAGCCGCCAGATCGTATCCGGATCGGGATCGCCGACGATCGGCAGCGCCCGGCGCTTCTCCTTGTCGAGGATGTAGGGCTCGAGCAGATCGAGATCCTTCTTGCCCTCCCAGGCGCCGTGAGTGTCCTGGGCCCGCCAGATATTGATGAGCTCCTTGACGAACGGAGCATCTGCCGCGGAATCGGGTTGGATCAGTTCAGCCGCATCGACCATGTTCGTTTCCCTCAATCTTCGAAATCAAGCGTGCGTTCCTGGTCCTTGGCGAGGACCTTGCGCAGCCAGGGCGGCGGCGTGCCCTTCAGCACATCCTCGAGCTTGCTGCACAGGTCGGTGATCGCCTCCGGCTGCGTCACCTTCATCGGATGGATGTTGTTGGCAACCACCCGCGCCGCGCCGGAGCCGCCGATCGCCGCGACATAGAGGATCGTGCAATCCTTGATCGCCTCGATCTTCGGCGCGAGCTTGTCCTCGTTGCCATCCTCCTTGAGGTCTCCGTCGAACTGGATCGCCTCGACAAAGCGATGGCCGTCCGGATTGACGTCGTAGATGGCGATGTTCTTGGCCCAGCCGAAATGCGCATCCACGCGCTTCAGGTCCTGGGTGGCAAAGGCGACTTTCATCGATCTGGTCCCTCTTCTTCCGTCAGTGCAGTTGTGGCGGGACGACCTGAAGGCCGCTGTCCGTGGTCCGCCAGGTGTCGGGGGTCGGCTGATGGTTGGCCTCGCGGTCGGCGATGACCAGATTGGCCAGATCGAAGACCAGATCGCGCGTGCCGCGGTAGCCAACCGATAGCTGGTGACCGGCGCCGAGCCGGTCGAACATCGGAAAGCCCGCGCGATAGAACGGGATCTTCAGGCGCGAGGCGGCCTGGCGGCCGTGCGAATGGGTGATGAGGAGATCGCAGTCGCGCGCCTTGGCGCGCTCCTCGAGATCCTCAAGATCGCCGATCAGGACCTCCTGGGTCTTGATGCGTTCGAGCACGGGCGAGACCGTCGTGGTCACCGCGGCCGCGACCTCGGCGCCCATCTCGTGCAGCATGCTGGAGAGATCGAACAGCAGGTCCGGCTCGGCGCCGATCGCGAGCCTGCGGCCGCCGATGTGGAAATGTGTGTCCAGCATCGCGTCCGCGAGCTGGCCGCGTTGCCGGCGGTATTTCGTCGGGACCGGCCGGCCGCTGATCTCGCTCAGGAAGGCGATGAATTCGTCGTTGGGGACGAGGCCGCAGAGCCGCTCGAACAGGCGGAACGGCACGCCGGCCTTCTGCTGCATGGCTTCCGCCGCCCGCTTCATCTGGGCGCCGATCGCGATCGTCCAGGCCGCCTGCCCCATGGTGGCGATCTCGTCGACCCCGATGCCGCCGATCGTGGTCGGCGTGAACTCGTCCGGGATATGGCCGTCGAGCGAGCCGGCAAGGTCCGGCAGGAACGACGGCTTGAGGCCGAAATCCTCCAGGATCGTGCGCAGCTCGTCGAGATCGCCGGGCGTAAGATGGCAGCCCGGCAGGACGTTGACACGCGCGGGATCGCGCACAGCTCCGGCCTCGACCGGGTCGACCAGCACCTCGACCATGCGCGCGACCGTCTTCTCCCAGCCGTCCTGGAAGGCGTCCTTGAAGTCGGGCGTCGAGACGTAGACCAGCGGGAATTTTTCGAACTGCGGATGTCTTTGCCGGATCAGGCGAATGAAGCCCTCGACGTCGTCGCCCTTGGTCTCCGTGACGCCGGTCGAGTTGATGCCGATGATTTCCGGCTTGGTCCGATTGTAGATGTTGAGGATCGCCTGCTCGACATTCTCATAGCCGCCGAGCACGGTCGCGACCTCGCTCATTGCGGTGGTCTGCATCGGCACGGCTTCCTTGAAATGCCGCACGAACAGCGTCAGGCCGAACGAGGTACAGCCTTGCGAGCCATGAAGCAGCGGCATCGCCCCGCGCAGCCCCATGAAGGCGAACGAGCCGCCGATCGGCTGGCTCATCTTGAGCGGATTGACCGAGCAGGCCTTCTTCGAGGTGGTGACGATCGCCATCGGACCTACTCCGCCGCCTGGAGCACGGGCGCAGGCTGCGCGGCCAGAATGTCCTCGATCCGCCCCTTGCAGGCGCCGCAGCCGCCCGACGCGTTGGTACGCTCCTTGACGCCGTCGACCGTGGTCACGCCATGCGCGGCGATCGCGTCCTCGATGGTGCCGAGGTCGACGGTCTTGCAGAAGCAGATCTTCTTCGCCCTCCGGGTGGCCTCGGCGAGCACGGGATCGGCGGCGATCTCGGCAGCCTGCGCGTCCATCTGCGCGATCGCCTTCGCCTGCCAGTTCACGCCTGCATCGTCCCACGGCGCGGGACGGCGGAGCTGCGCCCACATCGGATTGTAGAGCGCCTTCTCGATCTCCTCCATGAGCCGGACCATGCCGATATAGCCCATATAGCCGTGGCAGCGCTCCTGGTTGATGTCGAGCCAGGGCATCGCCGCCTTCAGCGCGACGAACTGCGACTTGCCGCCGGACAGCATGATGTCGGCACGCGCGTCCTTCAGCATCTTGTACATCTCGCGCGGCGTCATATCGTCGATCATGTGGGCGTCCTGGCCCATCAATTCCTTGATGCGCTCCTTGTCCTCCTTGGTGGACTTCTTCACGGAGGTGCCGACGATCTCGAGACCCGCTTCCTGAAGCGCCGCGACCACGGACCACGACTTCACGCCGCCGGTGATCAGCAGCACCTTCTTGTCCTTGAAGCGCGGCTTGAAGCGCTCGATCGCGGCCCAGGCTTTGGCCTCCTCGCGTGCGATCACCGCCTCGGTGCGGTCCATCAGCTCCGCCGGCGCGCCGCGCTCGATCAGCATGCGCGCGATCTCGCGCAGCGAATCGCTGGAATCCTGGATGCCGTAGAAGGAACCCTCGAAGAAGGGGATGCCGTAGCGCTCCTCCATCTTGCGCGCGACGTTGATCATCGCCTTGGAACACACCATCATCGCGGCCTTCGCCCGGTGCGAATAGGCGAGCTCGCGGTACTTGCCGTCCCCGGAGATGCAGGAGAGGATGCGGATGCCGAGCTCGTCGAGCAGCGGCTTGACCTGCCAGAATTCGCCGGACAGGTTGTATTCGCCGATGATGTTGATGTCGTAGGGCGTGGTGTAGTCCGGCTCCTCGGTTCCGATCACGTGCTCCAGCAGCGCCTCGCCGGCGAGCTTGTTGCCGAGGTTCTTCGGGCCGACGAAGCCCGGCGAATTGACGGGAATGACGGGCTTGCCGAACTTGGTCGCGGCCGCCTTGCAGACCGCGTTGATGTCGTCGCCGATCATGGCGGGAACGCAGGTCTGGTAGACGAAGATCGCCGGCGGATCGTATTTCTCGATGACCTCCCTGATCGCCTTGTAGAGCCGCTTCTCGCCGCCGAACACGATGTCGGTCTCGTTCATGTCCGTCGTGAAGCTGCGGCGCCAGAGGTCGGAGCCGGAGGAAGCGCTACCGCGATTGTCCCAGGAATTGCCTTCGCAGGCGATCGGGCCGTGAACGAGATGGGCGACATCGGTGAACGGCTGGAGCGCGATCTTGGCGCCGTCGAAGGCGCAGCCGCCGGCGGCTCCGCCCGGCTGCAACTGCTTGGTGCAGCCCTTCTTGCGCTCCGCCTCGGACTTGTTGGCGTTCTTGCCGCAGCCCGGCTCGTTGAAGACATCCTGGATGGTCGCCGACAGCGAAGTCATTCATTTCTCCTATCCACAGACCCGCTGCGCGAGCGTCGTTGCCCCGCAGTCTCGATCACTTTGGCTAGACTTGTCGTCTGCCGCCGCCGGCTTGCGGGGCGGCGGCAGATATTCTCGACGTCAGCGGATGATGTCGAAGCTGTAGTCGGTCTTGGCCGGCACGTTGGTGTTCTTGTCGATCTCGTCGAAGATCTTGTCGAGAATCTTCACCAGCACGTTCATGCCGCCCTGATAGCCCCACACCGGATAGCGATGGTGATGGTGGCGGTCGAACACCGGGAAGCCGATGCGGATCAGCGGCGTGCCGGTGTCGCGCTCCAGGTACTTGCCGTAGGTATTGCCGATCAGGAAATCGACCGGCTCGGTGAACAGCAGCGAGCGCATGTGCCAGAGATCCTTGCCGGCATAGGCGTGGCAGTTCTTGCCGAACGGCGAGCTCGCGAACAGCCCCTCCATCTTCTCGGCCCAGGCCTTGTTGCCGTTGGTCGAGAGCACATGGGTCGGCTCGGCCCCGAGCTCGAGCAGGAAGGCCGCAAGGCCGTAGCAGAGGTCCGGATCGCCGTAGATCGCGAACTTCTTGCCGTGAATATGCGCGCTGGAGTCGGCCATGGCATCCACCAGGCGGCCGCGCTCCTGCTCCAGGGCCTTCGGGATCGCCTTGCCGGTGATCCGTGACAGCGCCATCAGGAGGTCGTCGGTGGCGCTGACGCCGACCGGGTGGTTGAAGGCAACGACCTCCTGGCCGTGACCGCCGATGAAGGGCAGCGTCTTCTCCGTGCAATATTGCTGCATGGAGATGGTTGCATCGGCATGGATCGCGTTCGCCGCGTCCTCCAGCGTAGTGCCGCCGTCATACATGCGGAACTCGCCGTCGGTCGGGGTATCGAACACGTCGCTGTTGTCGGCGAGGATCGTGTATTCGATGCCCATCAGCTCGAAGATGCGCTTCATCTCGCGGATATTGCCGACGGTGTAGCCGTCGAAGCCGCCGATGAAGTTGATCTTGCCGTTCGGCTTGCGCTCGAGCTTCGGCGCGGTGCCGGCCTTGCCGTCCCAGAAGTGCTCCAGGATGCCCTTCAGCGCGTTGTCATAGCCGGTGACGTGGCTGCCGACGAAGGCAGGCGTGTGGGCGAAGGGAACGTCGAACTCGGCCGGGACCGAGCCCTTCTCCTTCGACGTCTTGATGAAGGCGTTCAGGTCGTCGCCGATCACTTCCGCCATGCAGGTGGTGGAGACCGCGATCATCTTCGGCTTGTACATGTTGTAGGTGTTGGCAAGCCCGTCGATCATGTTGTTCAGGCCGCCGAACACGGCCGCGTCTTCCGTCATCGAGGAGGAGACGCAGGAGCTCGGCTCCTTGAAGTGCCGCGACAGATGGCTGCGGTAATAGGCGACGCAACCCTGCGAGCCGTGCACGAAGGGCAGCGTGCCCTCGAAGCCGACCGCGACGAACACCGCGCCGAGTGGCTGGCAGGCCTTGGCGGGGTTGACGGTCAGCGCTTCGCGGGCAAAGTTCTTCTCCCGGTATTCGGGCGTCTTGGCCCATTCGCGGATGCGCTCGACCTCCGCGGGATCGTGCGGATTCTCGAAGAGCGCTTTCTTGTTGGCCAGCATCTGCTGGTATTCCGGACCCCGGAACAGCTCGAAGTGATCGAGCACGTGTTCGGCATTCTGTGTCATCGTGGCACCTTCGTTGGATTTCGTGTTCGATCGCCTGCCCCGGCTCCTCCCTGAATGGGAGGGGCCGGATCCTGCTTTCATTCCGCCGCCATCAGGCTCGGCCGCGGGGCATCCTTCCAGGGTGCCTTGGTCTTCTTCCAGATCGGGGAATTGATCGCCATGTCCATGTCGCGCGCGAAGATCGCGAACCCGTCATAGCCGTGATACGGACCCGAATAGTCCCAGGAATGCATCTGACGGAACGGCACGCCCATTTTCTGGAAGACGTACTTCTCCTTGATGCCGGAGCCGACGAGGTCGGGCTGGATCTTCTCGACGAAGCGCTCGAACTCGTAGCCGGTGACGTCGTCATAGATCAGCGTGCCGTCCTTGACATAGTGCTGGGCGGTGCGCTGGTAGTCGTCGTTGTGGCCGAACTCGTAACCGGTGCCGACGACTTCCATGCCGAGGTCCTCATAGGCGCCGATCACATGGCGAGGACGCAGGCCCCCGACGAACAGCATCACCGTCTTGCCCTCCAGGCGCGGGCGATACTTCGCGATCACCGCGTCCATCAGCGGCTGGTATTTCGCGATGACGCGCTCGGCACCTTCCTTGATCTTGTCGTCGAAGAAGCTCGCGATCTTGCGCAGAGATTCCGCGATCTTGGAGGGGCCGAAGAAGTTGTATTCGCACCAGGGGATGCCGAACTTCTCTTCCATGTGGCGGGAGATGTAGTTCATCGAGCGATAGCAGTGCAGGACGTTGAGCTTCGCCTTGGGCGTTGCTTCCAGCTCGGCGAGGCTGCCGTCGCCGGACCATTGCGCGATCACGCGCAGGCCCATCTCCTCGAGCAGGATGCGCGAGGACCATGCATCGCCGCCGATGTTGTAGTCGCCGATGATCGCGACGTCATAGGGCGTGGACTCGAACGCCGGCTTCGCGTCCGGGGAGACCTTGTCGAAGATCCAGTCCCGCACGGCGTCGTTGGCGATGTGGTGACCGAGCGACTGCGAGACGCCGCGGAAGCCTTCGCAGCGGACCGGCACGATGGTCTTGCCGTCGTACTCCTTGGACTTGACTTTCGACACCGCCTCGATGTCGTCACCGATCAGGCCGATCGGGCACTCCGACTGGATGGTGATGCCGTGGTTGAGCGGGAACAGATCCTGGATCTCGTCGATGATCTTGGCGAGCTTCTTGTCGCCGCCGAACACGATGTCCTTCTCCTGGAAGTCGGAGGTGAACTGCATGGTGACGAAGGTGTCGATGCCGGTCGTCCCGATGTAGTAGTTGCGCCGCGCGGCCCAGGAATACTGACCGCAGCCGACCGGACCGTGGCTGATGTGGATCATGTCCTTGATCGGGCCCCACACCACGCCCTTGGAGCCGGCATAGGCGCAGCCGCGGATGGTCATCACGCCGGGGATGGACTTCAGGTTCGACTTGACGCCGCAGTCGGACTTTCCGGCCTCGTGCACGTTGAGATGCTTGGCGCGACGCTTGGCGGTCTTCTCGGGATAGACCTTCAAGACCTCGTCGATCAGTTGCTTGTTGCGCGCCTTGATCTCGGCGACGCTCTCGGTGGTTGCTAGGCTCATACGAATATCCCTCGGTTATCCCTGTGTGAACGATCGGACGCCTCCTCCGAAGCGCCTGATGGACGATCGACAGACCTCACAACGCGACCTGTCCCGGTACAGTCACTCTGCTCTCCTTCGGCCGATTGCCCTCAATCGGCGCGCCGCTCTCGCGATCTCTTTGCGCGAGGTCGTCTTCCACAAGGACTTTTGCAACGAGTGTGCCAGCACGCGCCGAACGCGAAAAACGAAACGATTGGAGTTAGATAGCTTCACGGCTGCCAATTGTTGCAAACCCGACATCGCGCCATGTCGACATGCGCCGCACCGACGGCTGTTCGAAACAAAACAAACGGCGCCGGACATGCATTTTCCTGCACGGAGGCATCGATCTGCACTGCGGTACGGAGCTTGCTTGATGCGTCTCACCAACGCATCGAGGCGCTCATGCAGTTCGAAACGAGATCCCAGCCAACGCCAATCGACGGCATCATCGAGAACTTCTCCCTCCTCGAAGAGTGGGACGATCGCTATCGCTACGTGATCGAACTCGGCCGCAAGCTGACGCCGTTTCCCGAGGCGCAGCGCACCGACGCCAACAAGGTGCAGGGCTGCGTCAGCCAGGTCTGGCTTGCGACCACCATCGAGCACCGAGACGGGCGGCCGCTCCTCACCTTTGCCGGCGACAGCGATGCCCATATCGTCCGCGGCCTAGTCGCGATCCTGATCGCCCTGTTGTCGGGACGGACGGCCTCGGAGATCGCGGAGGAAAGCCCCCTCGCCTTGTTCGAGCGGCTCGGCCTCGGCCAGCACCTGACGCCGCAACGCTCGAACGGTTTTCGGTCGATGGTGGCGCGGATGCGTGCGGATGCGACGGCCGCGCTGGCGGACGCCATCTGATTGCCGCGGAACGTCAGGCGACGTCGAACGCGGTTCCCATCCGCACCATCTCGCCTTCCCGCATGATGACGAACACCGACCGGGCCGCGAACTCGACGGTGTAGTAGAGCTCGCCGAGAAAGCGCCAGCTCTCCCGCACGACGCCGGTATCGCCGGGATAGACGAGCGGCTCGCCAATGTCCTTATGCGGATACGTACCGTCGTTCCTGATGAGGGCGGCGGCGCGGACCGGCTCGCCGGCCGAAAACTTGCCGGTGAAGCGGCGCTCCATGTTCCGCACCTCCCGGCGTCGATGGGCATCGTAGACGATGCGGGCAACGGGCCGCAGTTTGACGGGAAGCGGCTTGGCAGTGGTGTGCTCACTCATGAGAACAGCTCCTGGGCCCTGGTCAAAGCCTCGGCCAGTGCGTCGACCTCTTCCATGGTGTTGTAGAGCGCGAACGAGGCGCGGCAGGTTGCGGTCACGCCGAAGCGGTCGAGCAGCGGCATTGCGCAATGGGTTCCGGCGCGCACTGCGACACCGGAGCGGTCGATCACGGTTGCAAAGTCATGGGCGTGGGCGTTCTTCATCTCGAACGATACGAGCGCGCCCTTGTCGGTGGCTGTCCCGATGATCCGCAGCGAATTGATCCCGCGCAGCCGTTCCTGGGCATAGGCGAGAAGGCTGCTCTCGTGCCTGCGGATCCGCGCCCGGCCGATCGATTCGACATAGTCGATGGCGGCCCCGAGGCCAATAGCCTGCACGATCGGCGGGGTTCCAGCTTCGAAGCGGTGCGGCGGCTCGCCGTAGGTGACGGTATCGCGTGAGACCTCCCGGATCATCTCGCCGCCGCCGTTGAACGGGGGCATGGCGGCCAGATGCCCGTACTTTCCATAGAGTGCGCCGATACCGGTCGGCCCATACAGCTTGTGCCCGGTGATGACGTAGAAGTCACAGCCGATGTCGCGGACGTCGACATCCATGTGGACGGCGGCTTGCGACCCGTCGACCAGGACAGGGATCCCGCGCGCATGCGCCAGGCGAACGACCTCCTTGACGGGGACGACGCTGCCCAGCACGTTCGACATCTGGGTGATTGCGACAAGCCTGGTCCGCTCGTTCAGCAGCTTCTCGAACTCATCGATCAGGAAATTGCCATCATCGTCGACCGGCGCCCATCTGATCACGGCGCCCTGCCGTTCGCGCAGGAAGTGCCAGGGCACGATGTTGGCGTGGTGCTCCATGATCGAGAGCACGATCTCGTCACCCTCGGCGATCCTTTCACGGCCGAAGGTCTGGGCCACGAGATTGATCGCCTCCGTGGCCCCTCGGGTGAAGACGATCTCCTCACGCCGCTCCGCATTGAGAAACTTCGCGACCTTGTCGCGCGCACCCTCGTAGGCCTCCGTGGCGGCATTGGCGAGATAATGCAGACCGCGATGCACGTTGGCGTATTCGCTGGTATAGGCCTCCGTCAGCCGGTCGAGCACAGCCTTCGGCTTTTGCGCCGAGGCCGCATTGTCCAGATAGACCAGCGGCTTGCCGTGCACCTGCATCGACAGGATCGGGAAATCCCGGCGAACGCGGTCGACGTCGTAACTTCCATTGCTTACCGCTGGATGCATGGCATCATTCCCGCCCCTTGAGCCAGGCGAGCATCGACTGCGACAGCGCGTCGCGGAGATCATCGCGCGCGATGGCATCGATCACCTCGCCGACGAAGGCCTGGATCAGCAACGCCTCGGCTTCCTTTTCCGGAATGCCGCGGGCCATCAGGTAGAACTTCAGTTGATCATCCAGCGCGCCTGTGGTCGTGCCATGCCCGCACTGCACGTCATCGGCGAAGATCTCGAGCTCCGGCTTGCAGTTGGCGACGGCTTCGTCGGACAGGAGCAGCGCGCGCGCCATCATCCTGGCGTCGGTCTGCTGCGCGCCCGGCTGCACTGTGATCCTGCCCTGGAACACCGCACGGGCTTCGTCGTCGACCACGGCCTTGAAGACTTCCCGGCTCTGCGAGCCCGCGGCGGCATGATCGACGGTGAGCGTGGTATCCGCATGCTGGCGGCCGGCCAGAAGGCTTGCCTGGTGCACATTGGCAATGGTCCCCTCGCCCGCAAGCTTCAGGAAGAGCTGGTTGCGCACCACGGCGCCGCCGATCGTGAAGCCGAATTCGCGGTAAGTCGCATCCGCGCCGATCTCGGCCAGCAGCGTCGCAATATGCATCGCGGCCGATCCTTCGGAGGTGACCTTGATATGGTCGAGCCGGGCACGATCTCCCACGATCATTCGGAGCGCGGCGTTGACCAGGTAGTCGGATTGATCCGGCCCCTCATGCGTCTCGACCAGCGTGACGGCAGCGCCTGTGCCGAGTTCCAGCGACGACCGCGTGAACATCGCGGAAGGCGTGCCGGCCGTGGCGACGAAGGCCAGATGAATCGGCCGCGCCACGACGACATCGGGATCGACCGCGATGATCACGCCATCGGCGGCGAACGCGATATTGAGCGATGTGGCCGCGTCGTCCCCAGCGGTGCCGGCGTCGAGCGAAACTGGCATCTGGCCCGCGTCGAACGCCTTGGCGGTTGCCCGGACGCTGACGCCGGGCTCAAGATCGGCAAGATCCGACAACTCCGGGACGAAAACCCCATCGACGATCAAGAGCCGTCGAAAGTCGAGGCCCGCGAAGACCGCCCCGGCCTTTCCCGCGGTGGCCTTGGCAACCGCATCGGGCCGCGGCGCCAGCGGCTTGGCATCACGAACCAGACGCCGGAGATCGGTGTACTTCCAGGCCTCGACGCGGGAGTGCGGCAGTCCCTGCGCCACGAAGCGGTCGAAGGCGTCACGCCGGAGAGCCTCAACCTCGCCGCCGCCGGGCAGGCTGTGGCATGCAGCCGCGAACAGATCGGCCAGCCCGATCTCGGCGGAGGTCTTCACGGGACGGATCTCGGCATTCATGGGATCACGCCGCCTCGCTCTGATACTGCGCGTAGCCCGTGGCCTCCAGCTCGAGCGCTAGTTCCTTGCCGCCGGTCTTGACGATGCGCCCGGCGGACAGCACGTGCACGACATCAGGCACGATATAGTCGAGCAGCCGCTGATAGTGGGTAATCACGATCATGCCGCGGTCGGCCGCACGCAGACGATTGACGCCGTCGGCGACGATGCGCAACGCGTCGATGTCGAGGCCGGAATCGGTCTCGTCCAGTACACAGAGTTTCGGCTCCAGGAGCGCCATCTGAAGCGTCTCGTTGCGCTTCTTCTCGCCGCCGGAGAAACCGACATTGAGCGGCCGCTTCAGCATGTCAGGGTCGATACTGAGCTGCTTGGCAAGCTCGCGCACCCGCTTCAGCACATCGGGCGAAGACAGCTCCTCCTCGCCGCGCTTCTTGCGCTGGGCATTCAGCGCCGTCCGCAGGAACGTCAGCGTGGCAACGCCGGGGATTTCGAGGGGGTATTGAAAGGCCAGGAACAGGCCCTTGGCGGCCCGCTCATCGGGCTCCATGGCGAGCAGGTCTTCGCCGTTGAACCACACCTCGCCAGCGGTGATCTCGTAGCCCGGCTTGCCCGACAGCACGTAGGAGAGCGTCGACTTGCCGGCGCCGTTCGGGCCCATGACGGCGTGGATCTCGCCCTTGTTCACGGTGAGGTCGAGCCCGTTCAAAATCCGGCGGCCGTCGATCTCGGCCTTGAGCCCGCGAATGTCCAGGAGCACCGTCATCGCACTTCTCCTTGCCTGTTGGGTTCAAAGATGGTCATCCGACACTCCCTTCAAGCGAGATCGAGATCAGCTTCTGCGCTTCCACCGCGAACTCCATCGGGAGCTGCTGGAGCACGTCCTTGACGAAGCCGTTGACGACGAGGCCGACAGCCTCTTCCTGCGAAAGACCGCGCTGGATGCAGTAGAACAGCACGTCCTCGGAGATCTTCGAGGTCGTCGCCTCGTGCTCGAACGTCGCCGAGGAGTTCTTGGCTTCGATGTACGGCACGGTGTGCGCGCCGCATTTGTCGCCGATCAGCAGGGAGTCGCAGGCGGTGAAGTTGCGCGCGCCGGTCGCCTTGCGATGCGCGGTCACGAGCCCGCGATAGGTGTTCTGCGACTTGCCGGCCGCGATGCCCTTGGAGATGATCCGGCTCGACGTGTTCTTGCCGAGGTGGATCATCTTGGTGCCCGAATCGACCTGCTGGAAGCCGTTCGAGATCGCGATCGAATAGAATTCGCCGCTCGAGTTATCGCCGCGCAGGATGCAGCTCGGATACTTCCAGGTGATGGCGGAGCCGGTCTCGACCTGGGTCCAGGAGATCTTGGAGCGGTTGCCGCGGCAGTCGCCACGCTTGGTGACGAAATTGTAGATGCCGCCCTTGCCTTCCGAGTTGCCCGGGTACCAGTTCTGCACCGTCGAATATTTGATCTCGGCGTCGTCATGCGCGACGAGCTCGACCACGGCGGCGTGCAGCTGGTTCTCGTCGCGCTGCGGCGCGGTGCAGCCTTCGAGATAGGAGACGTAGGAGCCCTTGTCGGCGATGATCAGCGTGCGCTCGAACTGGCCGGTGTTGCGCTCGTTGATGCGGAAATAGGTCGACAGCTCCATCGGGCAGCGCACGCCCGGCGGCACGTAGACGAACGAGCCGTCGGAGAACACCGCCGAGTTCAGCGTCGCGTAGAAATTGTCCGAGGTCGGGACCACCGAGCCGAGATACTTCTGCACCAGCTCGGGATGCTCGCGGATCGCCTCCGAGATCGGCATGAAGATCACGCCGGCCTTCTTCAGCTCCGCCTTGAAGGTGGTGGCGACGGAGACCGAGTCGAACACCGCGTCGACCGCGATCTTGCGGCGGGCCGGGTCTTCCTCGCCCACCTTGGGCTCGACGCCTTCGAGCATGGCGACTTCCCGCAAGGGAATGCCGAGCTTCTCGTAGGTCTTGAGGATTTCCGGATCGATCTCGTCGAGCGAGGTGACCGTCTTCTTCGGCTTCGGCGCCGAATAGTAATAGAGGTCCTGGAAGTCGATCTTGGGATAGTCGACGCGGGCCCAGGTCGGCTCGGTCATGGTCAGCCAGCGCCGATAGGCCTCGAGCCGCCACTGGAGCATCCAGGCGGGTTCGTTCTTCTTCTCGGAGATGAACTTGACGGTCTCTTCCGACAGCCCCTTGGGGGCCTTGTCGGACTCGATCAGGGTCTCAAACCCATAACGATACTGATCGACGTCGATATCGCGGACCCGTTCGATGGTTTCCTGAACCGCCGCCATCTATCGCTCCGTCCGCAAGGGAGATTTCCAACCCACCAGTCCCGACTGCGCCATCGAGGTGCCCTCAAGCGGGAATGCAGGTGTCGGGCACCGGACAGACGACCGCGCATTGTGCCGTATCGAAATGGCCCTCACACTCGGTGCACTTCTTCGGATCGATCACGTACATGTCGCGCTTGAGGCTGATCGCGGCGTTCGGGCACTCGAACTCACACGCGCCGCAGACCGTGCATTGCGAGGCGACAATCTTGTAGGACATGTGTTCCGACTCCCTGAGCAGACGATGCCGTCGGACATCTCCCTTTCAAGCGTCGTGCCAACCGTCAACAGTCGGAAATTCAACGACTATTTTTGTGGATCCGGTTGTCGTGGCCCCGACAGCATGTCGCATCTGCGACAGTCACCGTCAGAGCCGCTTGACCTCGATGCCGTGCTTCTTCAGCGCGTAGCCGATCTGCCGCGGCGTCAGGCCGAGCAGGCGCGCAGCCTTGGCCTGGACCCAACCGGACTTCTCCATGGCGGCAATGACGCTATCGCGGTCGGTCACGCTTCCATCGAGAGAGGCGTTGGCGGAGCTCGACGCGGACGCGCCCGGCTCGACGGCTGGCTGCGGTGCACTCACGGCCGTCTCGCGCCGAGCAGCGGCTGGAAGGACAGAGAGCGGCACGATCGGCAACGAGCGCTGCGGCGCGTTCTCGGATCCACCCTTCCACAACATGGCGGACAGGCACTGGCTATGACAGCACGCGAAATCGTTCCTGACGATTTCCGGTCCGGGCGCCAGCGTCGCCGTGCGCTGCACGCAGTTCTCGAGCTCCCGCACGTTGCCGGGGAAACCGCAGCTCATCAAGACGTCGATCGCGTGCCGATCGAAGCTCAGCGTACGACCGTTTTCGGTGTTGAAGTTCTTCAGGAATTCGTTGGCCAGTAGCGGAATGTCGCTGCGCCGCTCGCGCAGCGGCGGCAGCATCATCGGCACCACGCTGATGCGATAATAGAGATCGGCGCGGAATTCGTTGCGGGCGACGGCTTCTTCCAGGTTGCGGTTGGTCGCCGCGATGACACGAACGTCGACCTTGATGGTCTGGTTGCCGCCCACCCGCTCGAACTCCTGCTCCTGGAGCACCCGCAGAAGCTTGGCCTGGAAGGAGGCCGAGATCTCGCCGATCTCATCCAGGAACAAGGTGCCCTTGTCGGCGAGCTCGAACCTTCCCTTCCGCGCATTGAGCGCACCCGTGAAGGCGCCCTTCTCGTGGCCGAACAGCTCGGACTCCAGCACCGATTCCGGCAGAGCCGCGCAATTGATCTTGATGAACGGACGCTTGGCCCGTGGCGAGAGCTCGTGAATGGCCTTCGCGATCAACTCCTTGCCGGTACCGGATTCGCCCCGCAGCAAGACCGTCGAGTTCGACTTCGCCACGACCGCGATTTTCTCCAGCAGCCCCCGCAGTGCCTGACTGTCGCCGATGATGCCTTCGACGTGAACCCTGCGGCGGTCGCGCGCCGGCTTGAGCTCGGACAGCTCCTTCTGAAGGCGATAGCTCTCATGCATCAGCCGTTCGCGGTCCTGCGCGACGACGCGGTGCAGCTTCACCGTCTGGCCGACCAGATTGGCGATCATGGTCAGCAGACGCACGTCGGAATCGAGCCGGTACAGCGGCCGCTCGTCCCAGACCCGGTCGATCGTCAGCGTGCCGACCACCTTGGCATCGCTGCGGATCGGCACGCCGATGAACGACACGCGCGTCGTCTCCGAGGCCCCGAGGGTCTCGACGTCCGCCGGGCTGAAGGCGGGATGGGTCGCGATGTTCTCCGCGACCAGCGGCATCGCCGTCGCAACGATCTGGTCGACGGCCTTTTGCGGCAATCGCCCACGATAGCGCTCGTCACTGCCTTCGCTCCAGCCGGCACCAACCGCTAGATCGGGAACTCCGTCATCGGAGAGCAGCGCCACGACGCCATGACGCATCTGGAGGAACGATTGCAGGAGATTCACGACATTGGCGAGCGTCGTCTCCAGTCGCGTTGGTGCCGTCAATATCTTGGAAATCTCGAAGATACCGGTCAGCGCGATCTCATTCAGCGGCACGATCGGCGCCGTCTGTCCGGCACTGTGCCGTTCAACCAAGGGAGCAGCATTCAGCATGACGGAATCTCCGTTGCCCGTTACATCCTCCCCGGCGAGTTCTTTGGAATTTGTCGTATTCTCGTTCATGTCGTGTCAGGAGTCGCGCTCAACTTGTCGGCATCGCTGCAAAAAGATTCCGTCGTACCTGCACGCTTTGTCATCCGATTCACGAAATTTACCATTGGGATACGCGACATGCTCAAGAATGAGATCTCCGCATTGATCCAGCGCAAATCGACAAAATTTCTTTGGCGGCTGGTCCCATGTGCATGATCAGACGTGCTGTCCTCCGTTGATCGGCACTTCCGCGCCCGTGACGTAGCTGGCCGCCTCCGAGCACAGGAAGAAGATCACCTTCGCGACCTCGTCCGGCGTTCCCACGCGATGCAACGGTATAATCGGTGCCAACTGCGCCTCGGTTTCCGGCGACAGAATGTCCGTCTTGATCTCGCCGGGGGCAATCGCGTTGACGCGAATTCCGAACGGCGCGTAGTCGTGCGCCATCTCGCGGGTCAGGCACGTAAGCGCCGCCTTCGACGTCGCGTAGGCGGTGCCGGCAAACGGATGCACCCGGGAACCGACGATCGAGGTGACGTTGACGATCGAGCCTGCAGCCCGTTTCAGCTCGTCGACCAGGCCCTGCGCGAACAGGATCGGCGCGAGCAGGTTGACGTGAAACACGCTCATCCAGGTTTCGACCGGCGTCGTCAGAGAATTCAGCCGCGTACCGTCGGCGGCCTTGGGCGAAATGCCGGCATTGTTGATCAGTGCATGCAGCGGCCCGCCGTTGAGCCGCTCCTTGATCTCGGCGACTGCGCGCGGCAATGCGCGATGATCGCCCAATTCGACCTGCACATGGTTGTCTGCCCCCGAATCCCAGGGACATCGGCCACCATCGAATGGTTGCCGGGAACAGGTAATGATCCGCCAACCTGCTTCGGCAAACAGCTTTCCCGTCGCATGGCCGATGCCCCTGGACGCACCGGTCAGCACGAGCGTCTTCCGCTCGCCGTGTTGCGCCCGCGACTTGTCGGCGTGGAACGGGCACAGCGCGACATCAGGCACTGACGCGCCCGCCGGCGCACCATCGCGGCCCAGTAGATCGAGCGTCACGCAAGCTCCTCACTGCGTCCTGACCAGACGCCAGACAATGACGATGGGAGCAACTTTGCAGGATTTGGGCCACGCCCTGTCGACCAATCGCTGCGGTTTTCGCGGCTGGATGTCGGCTTCGCGACACGTTGGACGGTTTACAACACGGGCGCGTGTGCTTTCGAACCAAATGCCGCCGTCACTGCGCGCACCTTGTTCCTGAATGCCGGTCGGCAGTTGAGAGCTGTTTTTCAATCGTTCCAAATGGCCCGGCTCTTGCTCTTCCCGTTTCAAGCTTGATCGCGCCTCGCTGCACTTTCTCCGCAAACGTGGTTTCAAATGCCCCAGCCGAACGACCAACGACCCTTTGCCGTTATCCTCGGCACCAACGAGATCGCCTCTGCGATCGGCATCCAGCTCGTGCGCGCTGGATATTGCGTGGTGCTGTCGCACGATCCGGATCCGCCGGTGATCCGGCGCAAGATGGCATTTCATGACGCGCTCTTCACCGAAACCGCTCAGGTCGAAGACGTGGCTGCCGAGCGTGTGGACGACGGCATGCAGGTCTATCAGGCCTTGCGCACACCGGCTCGGGTGTTCGTCACCTGGCTCGGCTTGCTCGACCTGCTTCCGGTTCGCCAGATCGACCTCTTGATCGACGCGCGCCTCCAGAAGCACCGTGTCACACCCGATTTGCGGCGACTGGCGCGATTGAGCATCGGATTGGGCCCCGGCTTCTCGTCGGACTTCAATTGCGATGTCGCTGTGGAGACCCGTCCCGGCAAGATCGGGCTCGTCGCCGACCGGCGCTGGACCGACGCGGCCGACGGCGTTGCGAGTTCGCTCGGCGAGGCCGGCGCCGAACGTTTCGTCTATTCGCAGTTCGCGGGCCGCTGGCACACGCCGGTCGAGATCGGCACCCGCGTCTACAAGGACCTGGTGCTCGGCCATCTCTCCGGTGTTCCTCTGCTCGCGCCTCGCGACGGAATCCTGCGTGGCATCGCCCGCGACGGCAGCGAAGTTCCGGCCGGCGTCAAGCTGCTGGAGGTCGATCCGCGCGGACGCCACGCCCAATGGACCGGCACGGACGACCGCGGCCGCGCCATCGCCACCGCCACGACCGCCGCGATCAGGCTCCACACTGCGCGTCGCATCCCGCAACGGAATCCAGCATGATCGTCTGCTCCTGCAACATCATCAGCGATCATGACATCAGAGGTGTGGTCGTATCAGCGAACGAGGAGCTTTGCTCGGCTGCGCAGGTCTATAATTGCCTCGGATGCAGTGTACGGTGCGGGCTGTGCTCCCATTCCGTGAGACGGATTCTCGAGGAGCAACTGCCTTGCGACCTGCAATATTCGAACACGGCGGAGACGATGCCGCAATCATAGCGATCCGCGGAAAAAAATCCCGCCATGGGCAAAGCGCGCCTCGCGGCCGGCAGCTAGACCGCCGGCAACAGGAAGAAGAACGTGGCGCCCCCGTTCGGCTCGTTGACCGCGGACAACTCGCCGCCATGTTCGCGCACGATCCCATAGCTGATCCACAGGCCAAGCCCGGTCCCTTCGCCGACCTGCTTGGTGGTGAAGAACGGCTCGAAGATATGGCTGATGTGGTCCTTGTGTATGCCCGGGCCGTTGTCGGAGATCCTGACCAGGACCTCGTTGCCCCTGCGCGCGGCTGAGACGACCAGCCGCGGCGAGGCGGTGCTCCGCATCGCGTCGATGGCATTCTCGACGAGGTTGACGATCACCTGATGCAACTGTCCCTCGTTGCCGGAGATCCACAGCCCGGGGTCGACCTCAATCTGCACGTCCACGCGCACGTTCTTGGTACGGACGGCCCACAGCACAGCCGTGTTGATCAGCCGCTCGATGTTGACACGCTCGACCTCGCCGAGCCTGCTGAAGGAGAGGCGGCGCAGGTTCTTCACGATCTCGCTGATGCGAACGGCACCTTCCATGGTGCCTTCGATCAACGGGCCGAAGTCATCCAGGATGTCGTCGATACGCAGCTTCTTCCTTAGTGCAGCGAGGTCGTCGTCCCCGGTGTGTCCGTGAATCGCATCGATATATGCCACGATCGCCGTGCGGTAGCGCGTCAAGGTATGGATGTTGCCGTAGACGAAACTGATTGGGTTGTTCAGCTCGTGTGCAACGCCTGCGACGAGGCGGCCCAGACTCGCCATTTTCTCCTGCTCGACCAGCTGCCGCTGCGCGCGTTGAAGTTCGTGATGGGCCTTGTGCAGAGCCTCATACGCACGCCGAAGCTCGCCGATCGGCCGTCCGGTCAGGACAACGCCGATGAAACGTCCGCGATGGTCGTGCCGTGGCGAGCTGTTGATCGCAAACAGGTCCGAGCTGCCTCCATCGGTCGAAAAACGCAGCTCGCCATCCACCACATCGGACGTTCCACGCGGCTTGAGAAGCGACATCAGCTTGGCGTTGTCTGCGGCGTCGATGATATCGGCCATTTTCTTGCCGACGATCTCGTCATTGATACGGCCGAGCGTGCGCTGGAACGCGGAATTGACCTGCTGAACCGACCCTTTCGCGTCGCAGACGATAAGGATGTCGGAAACGGACTCGATGACGTTGGTGACGAAGGCCTGCGCCTCCTCGAGCTCCGCATTCTTGTGCTCGAGATCGACCTCATAGCGCAACAGGTCGGAATAGACCTCGTCCATCTTGCGGATGACTTCGATCCAGGCGCCTTCGCGCTCGTGATCGAACTCGATCGCGCCACGGCTGGTGACCAGCTTGAGAAGCGAATCCACCTCGCTCGCTTCAGGAGAATGCGTCGCCTTTGGCATTTTTTCTCAAGTCGTACCTGGACAGCTTGTTCCTGAGCCCCACCCGTGACAGGCCCAGCTCGCTGGCGACACGGCTGATATTTCCGTCGTATCGCTCAAGATAATTCATGATAACCGACTTCTCGAGATCCTCCACTTTATCTTTCAGGGAGGCCGATCCGTTCAGCTTGCCGTGGGTCGGGACCGGCGCGGATCGCCTTCCGTTGCGGCGCCCCAGCAGCGGCGGGGCGCGCAGCTCGTCCTGGTCGGCAAGGACCGCCATGCGCTGGATCTCGTTCTGGAGCTCGCGCACGTTGCCCGGCCAGTGATATTTGGTGAATTCATCCAGGACCGAACGCGCAAAGCGCAGATTCGGCCTGTTGAAGGAGCTCTTGACCGCCGACAGCACACCCTCCGCAATCAGCGGAATGTCCATCGGACGCTCACGCAGCGCCGGCATGTGCACCGGGAAGGCGGCGAGGCGATAATACAGATCGCGCCGGAAGCGCCCGGCCTCGACCTCGGCCTCCAGATCGCGGTTGGTCGCCGCCACCACGCGCACGTCGACCTTGCGCACGCGCTGCGCGCCGAGCGGCCGGATCTCGCTCTCCTGCAGCACGCGCAGGAGCTTGACCTGGAACGCCGGCGAGGTCTCGCCGATCTCGTCGAGGAAAATCGTGCCCCCATCCGCGACCTCGAACAGGCCGATGCGATCCTGATAGGCGCCGGTGAACGCGCCCTTCTTGCAACCAAACAGCTCGCTTTCCAGCAGCTCGTCCGGCAACGCGCCACAGTTCTCGACCACGAACGCCTTGTTGGCCCGGGCCGAGCCATAGTGGATGGCGCGTGCCAGCAGCTCCTTGCCGGTGCCGGACTCACCAGTGATCAGAACGGAAATATCGTAGTCGGCGGCACGCCTGCCGAGTTCGATCACACTGTGCATCGGGCTCTCCGTCGAATGCACGATGCGGTCGAAGTCGTAGAGCTGCTTGGCCACGCCGCGCTTGACCGAGACGACCTTCTTGATGTGACCCGACGTCGCCTTGACATCAACGCCGGCGGTTTCCGTCTCCTTCTGCAGCCGATAGAGCTGAACCGCCTCCTTGACGGTCTCGATCAGCTGCTCCGGCTGCCAGGGCTTCGTGATATATTGATAGATGCCGGCCTCGTTCAGCCCTGCGATGATGTCCTCGGACTCAGAATAGCCCGAAATGATCATCCGTACCGGATCCGGCCAGAGCTCGCGCACGCGTTTCAGGAAGCTCACGCCGGATTCGTGCGGCATTCGCTGGTCACAGAGGATCGCGTGAACGATCTCCCCCTCGAGCAGCTTCTCCGCGTCGGTCGCGTTGCCGACGCAGAGCACCTCGAAATCTTCCCTGAGCACGCGTCGCAGCGCTTCCTGCGAGCGCACTTCGTCGTCGACGACGAGAATGGTCCCCTGAATGCTCACGATGACACCGCCATACCAGCAGGCCGCCCGGGCAAGCGCGTCGACCGGTGGCTCGCGATGGTCAACGGCGTGCGCGACTTGGGCACCTTGCGGATGAAGTTGTAGCGCGCGACATGGTAGCTCGGATCGAAGCCATAGAAATTCAGCTTCATCCGCCGCAGCTCCTCGTCGCGGTAGGCCTGCAAGGGCTTCTCGACCTCATCGGCGGCTCGCCGTTTCTGCTTGTCGGCGAGGCGCGCGGCAAGATCGGCGTTCGACGCCATGGCGGCGCCGCGCTTCACGAGGCTCTCGTCCGTGAGTTCCACGCCTGACAGCACGCGATCGACGATCCCGAGACGCCGCGCTTCCGCCACCCCCATCGGGAGCCGGCATTGCGTGATCCGGGTTGCGTTCGCTGCGCCCGCACGGCGCGGCAACAGATAGGTCCAGTATTCCGAGCCGTAGAGGTTGCCCATGTCCTTGTAATGCGGATTGAGGACGATCTGGTCGCTCGCCCAGACCTCGTCGGCGGCGAGGCTCAGGAACACGCCGCCGGCACCGGCATTGCCGCGAATGACCGAGATGACCAGGCGGTCGGTGGTTTCGATGATCGCGCGGGCGAGATCGTCGATCGCATTGATGTTGCGCCAGGACTCGTCCGCGGCGCTTTCGGCGGCTTCGATCTCGGCAAGATGGATGCCGTTCGACCAATAGTCGGGGCCGCCGGTCAGCAGCAACACCCTGGTCGGGCGTGCCAGCGCGGCGCGATAGGCGCCGAGCAAGGCTTCGCAGTCGCCGGTGCTCATGGCGCCGTTGTAGAAGGAGAACGCGAGCTCGCCGACCTCGCCATGCTCGCGATATCGTATCGGAGCGTAGCCGCAACCGGGCCGGTGCGGCAGGTGCGCGGCCTCTGCCGCGAAGACCTTTGCCGCCGACAGCTTCAGGCTCTTCGGCGCAAGTCGCCTGACATGGCCGATCCAGACCGCGCCATCGACCGTGGCGCGCGCCAGCGCGCCCTCGCATTGCGCGATGACGGTGCCGGGCACGCCGGAGATATCGTGCGCTTCATGCGCATCGAACAGCCTGACCTCCTGGAAGAACAGGCTATCGGCGAGGCCCGGCATGCCATCGGCGCTGTTGATCTTGCGCAGGACGGTCGCGGTCGTGTCGTGCTGCCAGTCGATCGTCCGGTCCGCCTGACGGCAAGGTCCCCGCACCCGAATGCGCGGATCGCCCGCACGCATCGGCTGCGGGGCAGCCCGTCCGGCTTCGATCGCCTCGATGGCTTCGAGCACCGCCTCGACCGCGCATGACGTCACCTCGTTGCGATAGATGCTGGACTTGGCCGCGCGCCGCATCGGGAAGGTACGGAACGCCCAGACCGGACCGGCATCGAACTCGCCATCCGCCTGCAATACCGTGACGCCCCATTCGCCTGCACCTTCGAGAATTCCCCAGTCGAGCGCGGACGGACCGCGGTCGCCGGGCGGACCGGGATGGACGACCAGGCAGCGCACGCTCCGCCAGACGTCGTCAGGGATCGCCCGCTTCAGGAACGGCGCGATCACCAGATCCGGCCTATGCAGCGCCACGCTCTCACGGGTGACGTCGGCATGGATGTCGAGCTCGACCGAGACGTCGTGGCCCCGCTCGCGCAACTCGACATGCAGCCGCTGCGTCAGGCTGTTGAACGAATGCGACAGGAGCAGGATGCGCATCTCGAAGCCTCAACAGATTCTTGGCAGCTGTTCGCCCGACAGCCAGTCGACGATTCGTCCGCCGCCAAAGCTCGTCGCCATCTGCACGAAATGATGGTCGTCGGCAACCGCCTCGCCGATGTCGGCGGCCTCGCGGCCCAGCGGATGCGCCCGCATCGCGGCCAGCACCGCCGCGGCGGCCTCCGGCGCGACGACCGCCACCAGCTTGCCCTCGTTGGCGACGTGGAGCGGATCAAGTCCAAGCAGCTCGCAGGCCGCAGCCACGCCCGGCTTCACCGGGATCGCCTCCTCAAGGAGATGGAAGCCGAGGTTGGACTGCTGAGCGATCTCATTCAGCGCAGCCGCGAGCCCGCCGCGGGTGGGATCGCGCATCAGGCGGATACCGCGGCCACCGGCTTCGACCATCTTCGCGACGAGATCGTTGAGCGCCGCCGAATCCGAGACGATTTCGGTCTCGAAGGCGAGATTCTGCCGCCTCGACATGATGGCCACGCCGTGATCGCCGAGCGTGCCCGAGATCAGGACACGATCGCCGACGCGGGCTTTCTCGGCCGACAGGTCGAGCCCGTCGGGCACGACGCCGACGCCCGCAGTCGAAATGAACAGCCCGTCGGCCTTGCCGCGTTCGACCACCTTGGTGTCGCCCGTGATGATGTGGACACCGGCCGTGCGCGCGGCTTCCCCCATGGACTCCGCGATCATCTTGAGATCGGCGAAGCGAAAGCCCTCCTCGATGATGAAGCTCGCCGAGAGATAGAGCGGCTTTGCACCGGCCATGGCGATGTCGTTGACGGTGCCGTGCACCGCCAGCGAGCCGATATTGCCGCCGGGAAAGAACAGCGGCGAGACCACATAGCCGTCGGTCGTCATCACCATGCGCCCGGCACCGACGTCGAAGGCCGACTGGTCGTTGCCGCGTGCCAGCCATTCGTTGCCGAAGGCCTCGTGGAACAGGCCCAAGATCAACTGCGCCATGGCACGGCCACCAGAGCCGTGAGACAGGTCCACGCAGCCGTTCCTGATATCGAGCTTGCGCTGGTAGGTCTTCATGACGCCCGCCTCTGCTGGTGGTCCCGGAAGCGGCCGTAGGTCCAGTGCGCGGCGCAGGCCCCTTCGGAGGAGACCATGCAGGATCCCATAGGCGTCTCCGGCGTGCAGACGGTGCCGAACAGCTTGCAGTCGACCGGCTTCTTCACTCCGCGCAGGATGGCACCGCATTCGCACGCAGGATTGTCGTCGACGCACAGCTCGTTCATGTCGAAGCGGACCTCCGCGTCGTATTTGGCGTAAGCGCGCTTCAGCTTCAGCCCGCTATAGGGCACCTGCCCGAGCCCGCGCCATTCGAACTGATCGCGCAGCTCGAAAATGTCGGAAACCTCCTCCTTGGCGCGCAGATTGCCGTCGCGGTTCACGGCGCGGCTGTACTGGTTCTCGACCTCATGCCTGTGCTCGTTGACCTGCCGCACCAGCATCAGGATCGCCTGCATCATGTCGAGCGGCTCGAAGCCCGCGATCACCACGGGCTTGCCGAACTCCTCGGCGAAGAACTCGTAAGGTGCGGTGCCGATGATGGTCGAGACGTGGGCGGGTCCGACAAAACCGTCGATCTCGACGCGGCCGATGTTGCGGATGTCGGGGCTCTCCAGGATGTTCTGCATGGCCGGCGGCGTCAGCACGTGGTTGCAGAATACGCTGAAGTTTTCGAGCCGCTTCTTCCCGGCCAATCGGATCATGACCGCAGTCGGCGGCGTCGTCGTCTCGAAGCCGATTGCAAAGAACACGACCTCGCGTCCGGGATTGTCCTCGGCGATCCGGATCGCGTCGATCGTGGAATAGACCATGCGGATGTCGGCACCACGGGCCTTCGCCTTCAGCAGCGATGCGCCCTGCGAACCCGGAACGCGCATCAGATCGCCATAGACGCACAGGATGATGTCCGGCCGCTCGGCGAGCCGGATCGCCATGTCGATGCGCCCGGCCGGCAGCACGCAGACCGGACAGCCGGGACCGTGAATCATCCGTACGTTCTTCGGTAGCATGTCCTCCAGGCCATAACGTGAGATCGCGTGCGTATGGCCGCCGCAGAATTCCATGAAGCGATAGGGCTTTCCCGGATCGGCTTCCGCGCGAATCGCCCTCGCGAGCCCGAGCGCGATCTCCTTGTCCCGAAACTCGTCGGCGTATTTCATGACGCGGCTCCCTGTCCCTCGGCGCTGAGCTCGCGCAATAATTCGAGCGTCCGCTTCGCCTCCTCCGGATCGATCTTGGTCAGGGCGTAGCCGACATGGATGATCACGTAGTCGCCGACGGCGAGATCTTCGATCAAGGCGACCGAAATTTCCTTGCTCACGCCGTCGATGGAGACGATCGCCATCTCGTCGGGCAGGAGCTTTGTGACCTCAGCAGGTATCGCGAGACACATCAGGCGGTTCCTTCCTGGCCTTGCGGTTCGAGGAGTTGGAGTGCGGCGATCCAGGCCTGCCCGAGGCTGAGACCGCCGTCATTGGGCGGCATTTGCCGCGGCAGCAGCGCCGTGAGGCCGGCGGCAACGCAGCCGCGCCCGATGCCGTCCGACAGGACCGCGTTGAGGAAGCAGCCGCCGCTCAAGGCAACGGTCGTGATGCCGGTCTCGCGTGCCGCTCTCGCGATCCAGTCGATGCAGGCAGCGGCAAGCGTGCCATGGAACAGCTCGGCCCCGTCAACGGGATCAATCCCCTCGGCCGCAAGGCGCTCGAACAACGGAAACAGAGAGAGCACGCCGTCCTCGATCGTCCAGCCGCCCTTCGCGATGCGTGGCGTACGAACACGCGCCTCCAGCTTCATCGCGGCTTCGCCCTCATAGCTCTGCACCTGACAAAGGCCAAGCAGCCCCGCGGCCGCGTCGAACAGCCGGCCGGCACTGGTCGTCACTGGCACGCCAGGCTGGTCGAGCATGGTGCCGAGACGTGCGGCCTGCGGCTGCATCGCAAAACGGGGCGCGATCGCATCGCCGCGGCACAGGCCATGCAGCACGCTTGCCGCCATGCGCCACGGCTCGCGCGCGGCACGATCGCCACCCGGCAACTTCATCGGCGCCAGATGGCCGAGCCGCCGGAACCGCGCGCTCTCGCACAGCAGGAGCTCGCCGCCCCAATTGCCGCCTTCGCTGCCATGGCCGAAACCGTCGAGCACCAGCGCCAACACCGGCCCCGCGACGCCATGCTCCGCCATGACGGAAGCGGCATGGGCATGATGATGCTGGACCGCGATCAGCCGCCGTCCGCTTGCCTCGGCGAAGCGGGTCGAGACCATATTCGGGTGCAGGTCATGGGCGACGACGACCGGCTCGACATCCAGCGTCGAGAGCAGATGGCCGACGGTTTCCTCGAAAAAACGGACCGCCTCCGCAGTGTCGAGGTCGCCGATATGCTGGGAGACGAAGGCTTCGTTGCCGCGCGTGACCGTCACCGTCGATTTCAACGCGCCGCCGACGGCAAGGATCGGCGGCACCGGCCGCGCGAGGCGGACCGGCTCGGGCACGTAACCACGGGCGCGGCGGATGAACTGCGTCCGGCCGGCGACCACCGCGGCCACGGAATCGTCGGCACGGGTGACGATGTCGCGGTCATGGGTGACGATGAGGTCGGCAATGCCGACGAGCCGCAGCTCCGCCTCGCAATTGTCGATCACGAGCGGTTCGCCGCCGGGATTGGCGCTGGTGGCTACGACCGCCCAGCTTCCGCCGGGCCGCGGATGCACCGCGTTCAGCATATCGAAGATCAGGTGATGGAGCGGCGCGACCGGCAGCATGATGCCGATCCGCGACAGCTCCGGCGCGATCGCGGGCGCGAGCCGATGGCGCGACCTCATCAGCACGATCGGCCGCGGCGACGTTTCGAGCAATGCAAGCTCCGCGGCATCGGCGTCGGCGATGTCGGCGACTGCGTCCCGCGAGCCGACCATGACGGCAAAGGGCTTTTGGTCGCGCTCCTTGCGCTGCCGCAGCCGCCGGACGACCGCCTGGTCACGGGCATCGCAGATGAGTTGATAGCCGCCGAGCCCCTTGATCGCAACGATCGCGCCAGCCGCAATCGCGGCGGCGATCTCCTCAACCCCGTGGCTGAGCCTTGGGCCGCATTGCGGGCAGGCGATCGCCTCGGCATGGAAACGGCGGCTCTCGGGGTTGGCGTAGTCACCCGCGCAGGCCTTGCACATCGCAAAGCGCTTCATCGCCGTGGCCGCGCGGTCATAGGGCAGCCGCTCGGCAATGGTGTAGCGCGGACCGCAATGGGTGCAGTTGACGAAGGGGTAGCGATAAAAACGGCTGGCGGGATCGAACAGCTCGCTCAGGCATTCCGGGCAGGTCGCGGCATCGGCGACGATACGCGTCGATACCCTGCCCTGCTCGCTGGCGCGGATACAAAACTCCTCGCTCGCCATGGCGCCGACCGGGTGCACCGAGATTTCGTCGATGCGGGCGAGCGGCGGCTTTTCGAGCGGCAGCGCCGCGACGAAGTCCGACGCACGCTCCCCTTCCACCTCGATGATGACACCGTGGGAATCGTTGGCGACGAAACCGCCGAGGCGATAGCGCGTGGCGAGGCCGTAGACATAGGGACGAAAGCCGACACCCTGCACCGCGCCGCGCACATGCAGGCGCAGCCGCCGTCCGTCCAGTGCTGTAGCCTCGCCGCCCATCGTCACTCCGCCGCCGTCATCGCGGCCGGCTTCATCGCCTCCATCCGCCTGCGGATCCAGGCATAGAACGCCGCAAAGCCCTCGCCGGTGCGCGCCGACACCGTCAGCACCTCGATCTTCGGGTTGACCCGCCGCGCATATTCGATGGTCCTGGCGAGATCGAAATCGAGCACCGCGGCGAGATCGATCTTGTTGATCAGCATCAGGGACGAGGCGGCGAACATGTCGGGATATTTCAGCGGCTTGTCCTCGCCCTCGGTGGTCGAGAACACCACGATCTTGCAGGCTTCGCCAAGATCGAACGCCGCCGGGCAAACGAGGTTGCCGACATTCTCGATGAAGAGCAGCCCGCCGTTCAGCCAGGGAAGCCGGTCATAGGCCTCACCGACCATGGCAGCATCAAGGTGGCAGCCCTTGCCGGTGTTGACCTGGATCGCCGGCACGCCGGTCGCGCGAATGCGCTCGGCGTCGTTAGAGGTCTGCTGGTCGCCTTCGATCACGCCGATCGCAAAACTGTCCTTCAGTTCGGAAACGGCGCGGACCAGGAGCGACGTCTTGCCGGCACCGGGGCTCGAAACCAGGTTGAAGACGAGTACATCGTCCGCGCGGAAGCGGGCGCGGTTATCGGCGGCGAGCCTGTCGTTCTTGCCGAGGATGTCACGTTCGACCTGGATGATGCGTTCGCTGCTCATGCCCGCGATCGTCTGCCCGGCCGGATTGGCACTGCGATCGAGCAGACCTGCATCGCCGCGACCATGATCATGATGCGCACCGTGATGATGGTGGTGTTGATACCCATCACCGTGATGGTGGTGATGATGCCCATTGTCGGCATGGTCGTGATCGTGGTGATGCCCGTCATGATCGTGGTGATCATGCGCATGTTCGATGGACGCCTTGCCGTCGCTGCAGCCACATACCGTACACATCAGTCGACCTCCAGTTCCCTCACGCGCATCTCCTCGCCCCCCGTCACCTGCAATTGATAGCCGCCGCAGGACGGGCACGGCTCGTATCGCTGCTTGATCTCGACACTCTTCGCGCAGGCCATGCACCAGGCCGTTCCCGGCGTCTCGATGATCTCGAGCTTCGCGCCTTGTGCGATCGTCCGGGCCGCAACGGCCTCGAAGCAAAACTGCATCGCTTCGGGGGCGACATGGCTGAGCGCGCCGATCTCGAGGCACACCGTCTTCACCTTGGAGAACGAGCGCTTGCGTGCCTCATCCTCCACGATCCCGATGATGCCCTCGCACAATGCCATCTCATGCATGGCCGGCCTCGCGGAAGCCGAGGCTGAAACCGACACAGGGGTCGAACGAATTGACCAACGCGCGGACTGCGTCCTGTCCTTGCCGGCCGCCGTCGATCCGCGCCCCTTCGAGGCTCCGGACCAACGGCCCGCGCGCGTGGAAATTCCATTCAGTCGGCGCGAGGAATTCGAAGCGGAGGATACGTCCCTCCCCGTCGAGCTCGACGGCGTGGTAGAGCCGGCCGCGTGCGCATTCGACCGCAGCCGCGCCCCTCCGGAGGCCAAGGGAATAGCTCGCGACGACGTCATCTTCGAGCTCCTGTCCGCCGTCCTCGAGCCAGGTACAGAGCCGCGCCACCTCGGCGATCCGCGCCTTGAGACGCTCGGCGGCTCCCGCATCCGGCGGCAGGGCCGGCTCGCGTCCGATGCTGCGGGCCCAGACGCCGGTCTCCGGGACCCGGCCATGGAGCTCGGGCGCATCGGAAAAGTGCGCACCGTCGGCCAATAGCCGCATGACGATGTCGAGATCATCTCCGGCAGACAGGAAGGACCGTTCGGCCACCGGTATCGACAATTCATCGCCATCGAGGCTGGCAAGATACGCCGCCAGCGCGCTGCCGGGCGCAGGAAGCCGATCCTCACCCGTGACTCCGAGGTCGTTCAGCGCGGACTTGATCTGGACCACCGCCTCACGCCGCGGAGAAACCGGACTGCCCTCTTCAACGCCACCGCAAAGAACCACGCTCGCCTGCATCATGGTGCGTACGGCCGCTGCGCGCGCGTCGTCGAGCGCAAGCCGCCCGATGAACAGGCTTCGCAACAATTCCGTCAGCCGCTCGGCGATCACGGCTGTGACGCGGCGTTGCGAGGTCGCGGCGGATAGCTTCTCGCCCCGAGCGGCCTCGACCGCCGACAGAAACGCAACCTGGTGCGCGACCGAGCAGAGCGAGAACAACCGCGGCAGCACGGAGAGCAACGATTCCGCAGGCTTCCCCGCAAACAGGCGCGTCAGCGGCGGCCGGCTGCGCGGCTGGATCGCGACGTCGGCGATCGTGGCACCGTGCAACAGCACCATAATGTCGATCTCGTTGCGGAACGAGAGGCTCATCCGCGCCGCTCCGTCAAGGCACCCCGCAGGAAGTTACGCCGATCGATCGGGCTTGTCGCCGGTTCGCGGCGGCGGACCGCCTCCTCGCTGTCGGCCGGCAGCATCAGCTCGGTGAGGGCAGCTTCGGCCGTCGCCCGCGCGGCGGCCATGTCGGCGAACTGGAACATCGGTGAGAACAGCGAGCAGCTTGCAATCCGGCCCATGTGCCCGACCTCGCTGAGGGTGAACTCGATATCGCCCGCGGGAAAACGGATTCGCAGGGTTGACGTGGCCTGCGCCGCCGCGCGCGCCGGCATCACCACGTTCATGAACCACGGCGTGACCATGATACCCACGATCGTGTCGTTGAAGGAGCGGAAGCCGACCGCCTCGACGCCGAGCGCCTCGTTGTAGATCGGCAGATCGCGCATCGCGCGCTCGCCGATCTCCCGATAGCTTCCGGCCAGAAGCTCGCCCCACGCCGCTGCGTCGGCGTCGGCGGCAGGAACTGGTGCGCTCCCGGTCATGATTCGATCGCCATGAACTTGGATTTCGGGGCATCGCAGTTCGGGCAGTGCCATTCCTCCGGCAGCGCCGCGAACGGGGTGCCGGGCGCGATCTGGGCCACCTCGTCGCCATCGGCCGGATCATAGATGGTCCAGCAGATGCCGCATTCCAGTCGCGTGACGTCGGCAACGTCCAGGCGCACGCCAAAATTCTCGAAGGCGCTCATTTGAAATAGGCCTCGATGATTTCCTGCAGCCGCTCGGCGGAGTCCTCGAAATCTTCATCCGCGGCAAGTGCGACGGTCGGCACACCGCCGACTTCGAGCGTATCGAGAATGATGGTGTCCATGGCGTTGAAGAACTGCACCGACCAGACATTCCGGATGCCGGTGGACAGCACCCGGCAAGTGCCATAACCGCGCGACACGAGCTGGATCGGTCCGTTCCGGATCGTATCCTGCAGGAAGCTCATATCGACCGGACTCATCGGCAACAGCGTGAAATTGATGATCTGCGAACGGATCCCGGGCCGCCAGGCCAGCGCCCGCTCGCGGATTTCGGCGAGCACCGGCAGCACGTTCATGGCGCCCTCCGGCACCTGTCCGATCTCGAAATCGGCGGATGTCAGGTCGGCGGCCGCGCGCTTGACGATCTCCGGAATAGCCCCGATCTCGAGATATTCGGAGGTAGCGTCGGTCTCGAGCCGCACCCGCCAGATTCCGGCCAGCACCGATTCCTGAATCTGCGCCAGCGATCCGTCCGGCAGCGCGACAACGCCGCCAACCTCGCCTTCGCCAAGCACGTCGGCCACCAGCTTGCTCTCGAGATCGTTGAGATTGGCGAGCCGGAACAGTTGCGTCGGCGCATCCGCCTTTTGGTCCGCTATGGCGTCCGCGATCGTCGAGAGCAGCGCGACCGCATTCGGGCAGATCCTGGCGAGCTCCGCGCTGTCGAGCGTTGCAAGCTTTGCGAGCGCCCCGGCCGCCGTCAGACTGCCCTTCGACGCATTGAGACTCTCCTCGCCGATCGGAAACACGCTGACCGGTTGCTCGGCGCCTTCGGGCGCATCCCAGAATCCGACTTTCATAGCTCGACACCCTGTGCGCGATGCTGGGGGACAATGGTGACGGCAACCGCGGCGCTTTGCCCGCGCGGACGATCGATCAGCTTGGTGATGCGGTCGACATAGACCGACCAGTCCTGGATCTTGGCGATCAACCCCAGCGTCTCGCCCTTGGCGACGAAGATCAGCGTCGGCTGCACGCGCACGCCAAAACGCTGTCCGAGCGCGCTCTCGTCGCCGCGCGCGATGACCGCACCGCGCAGCCGGCCACCGAACGCGGCGATCAGCTCCGGCAGCACCACGGCAACGTCGATAGCCTCCGGAAAGCGGTTGGGATCGCCAGCCGACAGCAGCACCGCGACCGTACCGGCCTCATCAGCCGCGCCAAGAAAACGATCGACCGTCGTGACATCGACCTCAGGTAGGCCGTGTCGCGTCAGATCATGCTTCCCCACCTGGAATTCCATCGGACCTCCCCTGACAAGCTTATGAATTTGCTGGGATAGGGGTTAGCAAGGCATGTGCCAGGACGTGCTAGCGACTTTCCGGATTTATCTCATTGACTTACATCAGATATTTTATTGCGGCGCGGATGACGCACGCCCCGATGACAAGATACTTTCCATTTTCAGTGAAAGCTATCTTTGCAGATAGAAAGATGCCTTCCAGGCAGCCCATGGCACCTGCACACCGATCCGGCCGCGGAGGCGGTCATCCCACTTGCCTGGACGTTGGCCTATTCGGACCGCAGGTGCGCGGGCAGTTGCGGCTCGCGGTCGATCAGGTCGGCGAAGAAGCGGTCGCAATCCTCACCGTCGAGCGCAGCACCAAGACCGTCGATCGCGGCGCCAATCAGGCGCGCCTCTTCCTCATCGAGAAGCCGGATCGCGGTGTCGATATAGACCAGCACGTGGGTGCCGACCGGCGGGTTGGAGAGCAGCAGCATGGAGACGCGGCGCTGTTCGCCGCGAAACGCGCACAACGCCGAGACGCCATCCGTCTCGACAATCGTCATCGGCAGGCCGAGACACATCGTGCTTTCTCCGGAGATCGCGCCTGTCAGGCTGGCCGCATCTCGTAATTGGCGTGATCGATGTCATTGGCGAGCAGCCGCTCGGACTCCGCCAATGGCGCGCTGCGGCGGCTGACCGTGACGCCCCACTCGGCCAAAACCTGGCAGGCGAGATCGATCGAGGGCGCGATCTGGTCGCGCACCGGCGGCGTCAGCGGCCCGCCCCAGTCTTCGAGATCGAGCGGCTGGCAGCCGATCAGCACGAGATGTTTCGGGCATCGGCCGAGCAGGTCGGCGGCGCTGATCACCTCCTGGAAGCCGGTCTGGTGCAGGCTCATCTTCTTGGCGCCGGTGAAACGCGGCACCTCGTCGTCGCGCACGAGCTTCAACCGGCCTGGCTCGAGCCCATAGTCGATGGCATCGAACACGATCAGGCGGTCGGCCTCTTCCAGATAGTTCACGAGGTAGAGCCCCTGCGTGCCGCCATCGAGGATCGTGACGTTGTCAGGCACGGCGTAGCGGCGGTGGAACTCCTCCACCGCGCGCACGCCGAAGCCTTCGTCGGCCCACAGGATGTTGCCGATGCCGAGCACCAGGATGCGGTTGTCTTGCGGGAATGTCGGCATCGGTCGCGTTCCCCTTCAGTCACGGAATTGCCGCTCGCCCGAGATCATCGAGGAGATGATGCTCTGGCGCGACATGATGTCTTCACGGATCGCGGCGTAGATGTGCACCATCACGAACACGATCAGCGCCCACATGCCGAGATGATGCCAGGTATGGACGTCCTGGCTGTTCGGCCAGATCGCAAACACCCAGCCGAACAGCTTGTGCTGCCAGCTATCGATGCCCGCCCCTTCCGAATAGAGGGCAAAGCCGGTGACGATCATGAAGGCCACGAACAGGGTGAAGCCCGTGAACATCGCGGTCTGCGCCAGCGGATTGTGCCCGACATACATCTTCGGTTCGCGCTCCAGGAACGCGTACCAGCGGATTTCGTGCAGCACTTCCTTCCAGAACTGCTTGCGATGAACCGGGATGTAGAAGATCTGCCGGGAGTGGTGGTTGCCGACGAAGGCCCACAGGATGCGCGTGAGGAAGAACACCGCAAGCACCTGTCCCGCAGCGAAATGGGCGAAACGGATGTAGCCCATCACGAAGTTGTCGGACGCCTCGCCCGCGACCGTCGGCAGCGGCGTTCCGATCAGATAGCCGGTCACCATCAGCACGATGATCGAGAACGCGTTTACCCAATGGCAGATCCGCACCGGCGCTTCGTAGACATAGACGGTGGGACGCCCCACCGCACGTTCTCCGGAAGCGTCGGCTGCGATCGCGGCGAGGTCGGGCCTGGCGTCGGAGGCGGGAGCAACTGCATCCATCATGGTCGCCTCCTACCTGACCTTGACCTTGGCCAGTTCCTGGCCATCCGGGCTCATGACATGCGTCGAACAGGCCAGGCACGGATCGAAGGAATGGATCGTGCGCAGGATCTCGAGCGGCTGCTCGGGATTGACCATCGGCGTGTTCATCAGCGACGCCTCGAAAGCGCCGATGTTTCCCTTGGGATCGCGCGGTGAGCCGTTCCACGTCGTCGGCACAACGCACTGGTAGTTATCGATCTTGGTGTCCTTGATCTTGATCCAGTGCGCGAGCGCGCCGCGCGGCGCCTCGGTGAAGCCGACGCCCTTGGCTTCCTTCGGCCAGCTCTCCGGCTTCCACTTGTCGACGTTCGCGGTCGAGCTGTCGCCGGCCTTGATGTTGGCGACGAGCTTGTCCTGGAAGTAGCGCATCTGGCGTCCGGCCCAGACGGATTCGAGCGCGCGCGCTGCGGTGCGGCCGAGCGTCGAGAACAGCGCCGACACCGGCAGGTTCAAATCCCGGAGGAACTTGTCGACGGGGTCCTTGAACTCCGCCTTGTTCTGGGCATAGCCGACGACCCAGCGCGCCAACGGGCCGACCTCCATGGCATGGCCGCGCCAGCGCGGCGCCTTGATCCAGGAGTATTTGCCGCCCTCGTCGAGCTGTTCGATCGCGGTCTTGGTGCCCTTCGCATTGGGCCCCAGCACGTAGTTCGGCTCGGTCACGCCGTCCCAGGGATGAAGTCCCTTGGTCTCGTCGGGATATTTGTACCAGGAGTGCACCACGAACTCCTGGATCTCGTCGGGGTTGGCGTGATCGACCGGAAACACCTCGGACAGATTGCCGTTGATGATCGCGCCGCGCGGCAACTTGAGACTCTTGGCGGAATAGTCATTGGCATGCTCGGGCACGTCGCCATAGGAGAGCACGCTCTGGCTCGAGAGGCCGCCGCCATAGAGCCAATCCTTGTAGAACGACCCGATCGCTGCAACGTCCGGCAGGTAGACCATTTCGTTGAACTCGATCAGCCGGTCGATGATCGAGGAGATCAGGTTCAACCGCTCCATGTTGATGGCGCCGACGGCACCGGTGCCGTCGACATTGATCGGACAGGGCACGCCGCCGACGAGCCAGTTCGGATGCGGATTCTTGCCGCCGAAAATGGTGTGGATCTTGACGATCTCCTTCTGGAAATCGAGCGCCTCCAGATAATGCGCCACCGCCATCAGATTGGCTTCGGGCGGCAGCTTGTAGGCCTTGCTGCCCCAATAGCCGTTCTTGAACGGACCTAGCTGTCCGGACTCGACGAATTTCTTCAGCCTGGTCTGCAGATCCTTGAAATAGCCGGGCGACGACAGCGGCCAGTTCGAGATCGACTGCGCCAGCGTCGAGGTCGCCCGGGGATCGGCCGAGAGCGCGGAGACGACGTCGACCCAATCCAGCGCATGAAGGTGATAGAAATGGACGACGTGGTCATGCACCTGCAATGCAAGCTGCATCAGGTTGCGGATCGAATTGGCGTTCTCCGGAATGGTGATCCCGAGCGCGTTCTCGACCGCGCGCACCGACGTCAGCGCGTGCGTGCCGGTGCAGACGCCGCAGATCCGTTCGGTGAAGGCCCAGGCGTCGCGCGGATCGCGGTTCTTCAGGATCACTTCGATCCCGCGCCACATCGTGCCGGTGGAAACCGCGTTGCGGATGACGTTGTCGGCGTCGACATTGACCTCGACCCGCATGTGACCTTCGATACGGGTCACCGGATCGACGACGATGCGCTTGCCGGAATTGTCGAGATTGAAGCCGTTGGGAGTCTGGATACCCATGGTTGTCCTGCCCTCGTATGTCTCTTTGCTCAGCTGTTGTGGTCGGCGTCTTCGCGCTTGCTCGCGAGCCGCTTCACTGCGGTCACGGCCGCATGCGCGGCCACCGCGGCGCCGACGGCGCCTGCCGCCACCATGCCGATCTGATCGGCGTTTTTCTCGATGCCGAACTGCTTGATGTTGGTGAGACGGTCGTAGAACGAGCCCTTATCCCAGAAGCCGTCCTCCGAGCAGCCGATGCAGCCGTGGCCCGACTGGATCGGGAAGGAAACGCCGCCATTCCAGCGCACGGTCGAACAGGCGTTGTAGGTGGTCGGGCCCTTGCAGCCCATCTTGTAGAGGCAATAACCCTTGCGGGCGGCCTCGTCGTCCCATTCCTCGACGAACTGACCGGCGTCGAAATGCGGTCGCCGATAGCACTTGTCGTGAATGCGCTGCGAGTAGAACATTTTCGGCCGGCCCTGGCGGTCGAGCTCGGGCAGTTTTCCGAAGGTGGTGATGAAGGTGACGACGCCGGTCATCACCTCGGCGATCGGGGGGCATCCCGGCACCTTGATGATGGGCTTGTTGGTGATGACCTTGTCGATCGGGGTCGCCTGTGTCGGATTGGGCTTTGCCGCCTGTACGCAGCCCCAGGATGCGCAGGCACCCCAGGCGATGATCGCCATTGCGTCCTCGGCCATCATCTTCAGCTTCTCGACGAACGGCTTGCCGCCGTCGATGCAGAACATGCCGCCTTCGTTCAGCGGCGGATTGCCTTCCACCGCGAGGATGTACTGGCCTTTGTGCTTGGCGCGGGTCTCCTCGAGGATGGCCTCCGCCTGGTGCCCCGCGGCCGCCATGATGGTGTCGTCGTAGTCGAGCGAGATCATCGACAGCACGGCATCCTTGACCAGCGGATGCGCGGACCGGATGAAGCTCTCGGAGCAGCAGGTGCATTCGAGGCCGTGCATCCAGATCACCGGCACGCGCGGCTTGGTCTCGAGCGCGTTCGCAATGCGGCTCGCCGCCAGCGGCCCGAGCCCGAGGCTCGTCGCCGTCAGGCTGCAGAACTTGTGAAAGCTCCGACGCGTGATGCCTTGCCGCCTGATCACGCTGTAAAACGTTTCCGTCGCCGCGCCCATGAATCCTCCCGCCTTCGCTTTGACTTTTCGATGACGTCAAGGACAGCAAGAAGCAGGCCAACAGCCTGGAGTGATTCAAAAGTGGAGAGATTCCAGAACGTTGGGTGTTTGAATTGCTCGCAGGAGCGGTACGCGAGGATGCCGAAGATGCGAGAGGCGGAAACAATTCGATTTGCAGGCGGCAACGAAGTTTCCGGTCAATGCGCGGTGCACACCATGCAGGGATCGAACGAGCGCACGATGTGCTGGATCGCAACCGCACGCGGTCCGGCATCGCCGACGTCGGTGCCGACCAGCGCCTGCTCCAGCGGACCGCCGACGTCGAAGGAATCGCGCGGCGAGAAATTCCAGGTGGTCGGCGCGATGATCTGGTAACGCTCGATCCTACCCTCGCTCACCGCCATCCAGTGTCCGAGACTGCCGCGAGCAGCCTCGACGAGCCCGACGTAGCTTCCGTCGGGGATCTCGCGCGCGTTGTTGCAGAATGGCTCCGACAATCGCAGCGCGCGCGTCCACTGCTCCATCGCCAGCGCGATGCGCGCGGTCTCGATCAGCCGGGCGATCACGCGGCTGCGCACATTGGTGCCATCCCGCGAAACCAGGTCCGTGATCAGCGCCTGGCCCGCCACCGTCTGGCGCGCGATCGCGCCGACCTCGATCGGCTGGCCCGAAAGCCGCGGCGCCTTGCACCAGCTATAGGCCGCCGGCTTGTCGGGATCCGGGACCGTGCTGCTATGGGCGGGATCTGCGGAGGACTCCCGCATCCACGCATGCGAGACGTCCTCGGTGATCTGCGTCAGCGGCAGCGGTTCGATCGTTGCGCGCGGACCGAACAGGCCGCGTGGAAACAACTCGCCGTCGACGCCATGATAGGCGCCGTAGCTCATCATCAAACCAGTGCCCCTGCCGAGCCCGGTCAACGCAAGACTGTCCGCAAGCCGCAGGAAATGGGCAAAATCGCCGCCGCGGCCGTCGCGCCAGCTATCCAGCTCGTCCGCAGAGCCGATCGCCAGCACATTCTCCAGCGAGTCCGCGAAGACGATACGCTCGAGGAAGCGACGAAAGGCCGTCGTGATCGACAGCAGCCGGACGCGCTCGCCAAGATCGATGGCGCGCGTCGTGCCGCCGGGCTGGAACGCCAGACTGTGCGGCCATTTTCCGGCGATGATGCCCATAGTCTCGAGCAGCCGCGCCCGCGCCGGCAACGCGTCACGCGCAGCGCTGCCGCGGGTTGCTGCAAAGCGCTCGCGCGTCTCCACGTGCCAGCTATGGGCCGCATAGGCCTCGCGGGCAAAGTCGGGCATGAAAAAGATATAGAAGTGGGTCAGATGGTCGGCCGCATTTTCCGCCGCATGGGCGATGTTGGTCGCAAGCAAGCCATTGGGCGCAGCGTCAACGGACATGGCGTCACGCAGTGCGGCGGCGGACGCGACCGATTGCGAGACCGAGCAGATACCGCAGATCCGCGGCGCCAGCGCCAGCGCGTCGAGCGGCGGCCGGCCTTCCAGGATCTGTTCGAAGCCGCGGTAGAGCGGCGCCGTCACCTCGGCGCGCATGACGCGGCCGCTCTCGACGTCGAGGCGGACTTCGAGATCGCCCTCAACGCGGTTGAACGGGCCGATCGTGATCCGCGTCATGGCTTGCCCTTGGTCGTCGAACGGCCCGGCGGCACAACCACGTGGTCGGCGGTCGCATTCAACCGCACGCGCCGGGGCGTTGCGGACTTCGACAATGCCGCGAGCGCGACGAACCAGGCTTTTGGCATGTCGGTCGGCAAGCCAACCGGAATGCCGGCGAGCTTGGCGGTCTCCAGGAAGTTCTGCGCGCCTTCGAATCCCGGCGAGGTGCAGGCGATACAGGCATAGCCGCCCTTGGTGCAGGAACCGCCGCCGTTCCAGGAGCGCTGGTTGCAGTCGCCCACCGCCTGCGTCGCCTTGCAGCCGAGATGCTCCATCAGGCAGCCGCGCTCCGACATCGTCTCGGCGCTCGCCTTGAACTCGTAGAACTCGTTGCGCGAGCAGCCGTGATGGGCGAGATGATTGGCGATGAATTTCGGCCGTCCGTAAGCGTCGAGATCGGTCGCGGCAAGATCCTTGCTGGTCAATGCCAGGATGGTTTCCATCATCCAGCCCGGATGCGGCGCGCAACCCGCGACATTGATGACGGGTAGACCGAGTCGCGAACGGAAGCCCGCGCCCAGCGCGCCGCCGCTATCGGAACCTTCGAACTGCAACCCCACGGCATCGGTCGGGTTCGATCCGGCGGCCGGCACGCCGCCATAGGCGGCGCAGCTTCCGACCGCGATCACATAGTCGGCCAGCGGCGCGAGATCGAGCATCCAGCGATAGACCGAGCGGTTGGTGCCCGCCAGCATGTTGAAGCGGCCGCTGTCGTTCGGCCCCCGGGCGACGGAGCCTTCCAGCAGCAGCAGATCCAGCCGCACCTTGCCGTCCAGCACGGACTGCAGCACCTCGACCGCTTCCTCGCCCGTCTCTTCGCTCACCGACGGATGCCATAGCAGGTTGATGCCGAACTGCCTGAGCTCGTCGAACCAGCCGGAGGCGCCGCTTTCGAGGATCGACATGGTGCAGCCGCCGCAACTGGCCCCCTGCAGCCAAAGCACGTTGGTCGTCCCATCCGATCGGCTCATGGCTCCTCCTCAGCCTCCAAGCATCCGCCGCTCGTAGCACAAGAGCAAGGCTTTGGCTTGACGGATCTCAATCATGCCCGCCCGACGTCCCGCCGTCATGCTTCAAGTGCCGCTGGCGAATCCGGTGCGTGACAATCCAGGTGATGCCGATGGCGACCGGCACGAACAGCGCGGTCGCCAGCGACGGCTCGACATGGATGCCGCCGTCATGCGCGCCCTTGGCGAGATAGCCGAACAGGCTGACGACGTAATAGCCGATCGCGGCCACCGAGAGGCCCTCGACCGTACTTTGCAGGCGCAATTGCAGCTTGGTGCGCTCGTTCATCGAGCGCAACAGGTCGCGGTTTTGCTCCTCCAATTCAACGTCGACGCGGGTGCGCAGAAGATCGGCGGCGCGCGCAAGCTTGATCGACAAATTGGCCTGACGCTCCTCCAAGGCGGCGCAGGTGCGCATCGCCGGCGCCATCCGGCGGGCGAGAAACGACGACCAGGTCGGATAGCCCGCGATCTCGCCGCCTTCGATCACCCCGAGGCGGGCCTGCACGATGTCGTAATAAGCCCGGCTGGCCCCGAACCTGAACAGGCTGCCGGCGGCGCCACGCTCGAGCGAGGCGGCGAGCGCAGTCAGCTCGGTCAGAAGATGATTGTTGAGCTTGAGGTCCTCCGCACCCTGCATCTCCTCGAGCACCTCGACCAGTCGGCGCCCGATGTGATCGACCGATGGTGCGAGCTCGAGCGCAGCCGGCAGGCCGAGCAGCGCCAGCGTGCGATAGGTCTCGATCTCCAGCACGCGCTGCACCAGAGCGCCCAGACGGCCCGGCGACAGGCCGTCGTTGCAGACCAGGAGACGCACGAAGCCGTGCTCGTCTACGCGGAAGTCGGAGGCGACGACGGCCGGACCGCTTTGGACGGCGGCCATGGCGAGACTGCCTTTCTCGAAAAGCTGCTCGGCGCGTTCGATCGCGGCTGACGTCTGCTCGACCTCGAGCTTGAGCGCGACAAGCAATTGTCCCGTCTGCGGCACCGCGCGGATCAGCGCCACGAGCTCCTCGTCCACCGCACCGAATGGATGGGGCAACTCCGCATGATGCCAGATCCAGGTGAATGTCGTGAACTCGGAATGCTGCTCCCAGCGCAAGACGATTGCACCGATCGTCACCTGATGGTGTTTTGCGGAGGCATCCGGCGCCGGCAGTCCGTGCGCGGTACAAAAGGCGGCGAAGCTTTGCCGATCGGCGGCGGCGGTGTCGCCCTGGCTGAGAAACGCAAAGCGCAGGGCGCCGAGTGGCGCGGTCAGCCGCGTGAACGGACGGGCATGCACCTCACTCAGCACCGCACCGCGCTGCGGATGCTGCCGGAAGCTGGCGAGATCAGGACCAGAGTTCATCGACGAATCCTCGGCTTTTGACGGGCACAACCCGCCTCTTCTAGAACGTTCCGGCCATGGTGAGGCGGAACGTCAGCGGCTCGACCGGGTGCAGCACGTAATCCATCACGCCGTTCTGACACACGGCCGTCGGCGCGGTGCCCGACGTGCAGAGATTATAGAGCGTATCGGTCTTCAGCAGCGAGCCATAGGCATAAGTAATCTGGTTCGATCTCGTATTGAACAGGTTGAGCACGTCGAGCTGGACCCGCCAGCCATTGTCGGCGCGATAACCGAGGCGGCCGTTGAAGATGCTGGTCGCGGACGAGCGGAACGCATTGTCTTCCGTCAGCGGGCTGGCGGCCAGATAGCGCCAGCGCAAGGTCCCGAACCAGCCGGTCCTCTCGCCGAGCGTGATGCCGGCCGATGCCACCATCGGCGGCGCATTCGGAATATAGTTGCCGGGCGCATTGCCGATCTGTGCCTCCGGATAGCCGGCGAGCGAAGCGTAGACCTCCGCCTGGTCGCTGTCATAGCCGCGAAAGCGCGCATGGGTCATCGCCAGATCAGCATCGATGTCGATCCAGGACCGCGGCCGGTAGTGGTTGGTCCACTCGAAGCCATAGCGGCGGCTGGCGCGGGTCGCTGAGGTGTCGCCGGCATCGCCGGAGAACAGGATCTCGGAATCCTGGTCGAGGATGAAGACGCTGACCGAGGAATCGAGGCCGGGAATAATCCTGCTGCGCACGCCGATCTCGGCGCCCCTGGTGCGCACCAGCAGCGGCGCCGGCGAGAGTTTCGTCGCGGGATCGCTCGGGTCCTCCGTCGTCGTCGCGCCGCGGGCGTCGTTGGAATGCATGCCATAGCCGGCGCCGAGGAAGAATTCGGTCTGGTTGAACGGACCGAGCACCATCCTGAATTTCGGGCTGCCGAGCGAGGCATCGACGTGACCGGAGTTGTTCGCGTTGAACAGCGAGGTCACGTCAGCGGCATAATAGTCGCCGCGCCAACCTATTGTGGTCCGGAGCCAGTCGGTCCAGCGCACGGTGTTTTCGGCATAGACGCCGACGCTGCCCTCGCCGACCTTGTCGCTGCGGACATTGGTGCGGAAGCTGCGCTGGACCGTGTTGGTGAGTGCGAGATCAATCGCGTCATAGCGCGATTGCAGGCCGACCGTGGTCTGCATCGGCAGGCCCGCGAACGAGCCGGTCAGCGTGCGCGAGATGTTGGCGCCGGCCAACAGGCGGTCGTCGTGCTGGTGGAACTGGTCGCCGAGCACGGGATCGGCGAGGTAGTAGGTGAAGTTGTTGTAGAGGTCGAGCTGGCTCTTCACGGCATAGGCATTCGCCTTCCAGGAGCCGAGATCGTCGCTCTGCGCCACGCGGCCCGAGAGCGCGAAGCGGTTGGTATTGCCACCGTCGGTCGGGTCCTCCGAGCCGAAGCGGTCGAGCAGACCCGACGTGAGCGCGCGCTGCGGCACCTGGTCGGTGGAATTCCATCTGTTCGCATAGGCCATGCCGGTGACGGAGACGCCGTCGGTCGCGGTGCCCTGGCTGTAGCGCACGAGCCCGTTGAGCTTGCGCACATTGTCCGGATTGTCCCAGGGGCCGTTGTAGGCGCCGAGCTCGCCGGCGACGAGCAGCGCCCCGTCGCCGACCTTGGCGGAGTCCATGCCGAGCAGGCGGCGATAGCCAAAACTGCCGGCGGTCACCTGTGCAAGGCCCTTCTCGGTGCGGTCGATCAGGCCGATATGGACGCTGCCGGCGGAGGCGAAATCACCCGCGTCGGCGAAGTACGGACCCTTGCGGACGTCCATCGCGCGGACGGTTTCCGGGATCAGCCAGTTGAGATCGGCATAACCCTGGCCATGCGCGTGGGTGCGCATGTTGACGGGGACGTCGTCGACGTAGATTGCGAGATCGGTGCCGTGGTCGAGGTTATAGCCACGCAAGAAATACTGGTTGGCTTTGCCTTCGCCGGAATGCTGGGTCACGATCAGCCCCGGCGCGGCTTCGAGCGCCTCGCCTGGCCGTGCGAAGGGGCGCGCGTTGAGCTCTTCACCGGAGACGGTGAGCTCGCTGGCCATGCCCGGCGGCCCCTTTGCGCCGGAGGCGACGCTGCGGGCGTCCGAGGTTTGCGCGGCTGCCGGAGAGACGAAGATGCGATGACCGGCCGGGAGCGGCCTGCCGGCGCGCCGCGATGCAGGCGACTTTTTGCGATGCGGCGTCTCGCCGCCGGCGACCTGGACCGGCGGCAGCTCGCGCAAGGCGCCATCGCTCTGCGCGGAGGCGTTGCCGTGATCCGCAAGAAGCACGAAGGCCGAGAGCACCGTCAGCGGACCGCGGCGCCGGCCAGGCTCAGGCTGCCTCGGTCGCATCGGCGCATTCCAGGACTTTTGCCGCGACGCGGTGCCGGCCACCCGCAAACATGCGGCGATAGGTCACGACCGAGACCAGCCAGGCGAGCGCGAACAGCGCGATCACGGCGAAGCCGAAATTGGCCAGCGAGTCGTTGACGGCCTCGACCAGCGCCCACACGCCGCCGGACTGGCCGAGCCGGTCGCTGATAAGCCCCAGCGCCTCGATGCCGCCGATGAACAGCGCGACCGCGACCGAGGCGCCGGTGATCGTGAGGTTGTACCAGAGCTTGCGATAGGGATCGACGAAGGCCCAGCGATAGGCGCTGACCATCAGCGCGGAATCGGCGGTGTCGACCAGCGCCATGCCGGCGGCGAACAGAGCGGGGAACACCAGCACATGCGCAAGCGAAGCGCCGTGCGCGGCTTCGGTGGCGGAGATGCCGAGCAGGCCGATCTCGGTCGCGGTGTCGAAGCCGAGCCCGAACAGCAGGCCGAGCGGGTACATGTGCCAGGGCTTTGCGACCAGGCGGAACATCGGGCCGAGCAGGCGCGTCAGCAATCCGCGATGAGCGAGCAGCGCATCGAGCTGCGCGGCGTCGTGGATGCCCTGCTCGCGCACGTCGCGCAAGGTTCGCCACAGGCCGGCGAAGATGGCGAGATTGATCGCCGCGATCACCAGCAGGAACAGCGCCGAGACCGAGGTGCCGATCAGGGAGCCGATCTCCTTGAGCAGGCTTTCGCCCCCAAAGCTCACCACGCCGAGCATAAGCAATATCGTTGCGACCACAACGACGGTGGAATGGCCTAGCGCGAAATAGAGGCCGACGCTTCGCGGCGTATCGCCCGCCTGCATCAGCTTGCGCACGACGTTGTCGATCGCGGCGATGTGGTCGGCATCGACGGCATGGCGCAGGCCGAACACCCAGGCGAGCAGCGCGGTCGCCATCACCGCGGGCCGGTCGGCAAACAGCGTGAAAGCCCACGCCCATGCGGCGACGTTGGCAGCGATCAGCCCGCCGAACAGGACGATCGAACCGGGCTCGAACGCTTGCCTCGCGACCTGACCTGACCGATCCATGCCCCCTCCAAGTATGATGTTTGTATCAATCCATCATACTCTCCAGCAAGAGCCGGGCCACGTTCGGGGGAGGCAGCCGACCGCCCGGTCGGCGCTGGTGAAGGCGCTGGTTTTGTGGAGGTTTCGTATCGGGAGCGCTGTCGCAGAACACGCATCTTGTGGAAATCAACTATCCACGATCGGCAACACGCGGTCACCACGAAACGGAGCAAACGCCGCAAATACGTGAGACCGGCTCAAACCTGGGAGTCCATCCGCCGACGACTGCAACACGGCACCAACGGAGCGGTGGGCGACAGTCTGCCGCTCACCGGCGCAACTTGGCCGGACCGTCCATTTCCCGGATCCCGAACTCGAACATCATGTTCCTCTCGTGGCTTGCTGCCGGCGTGAAGCCCCTGTCCGCTTCTTTCCCGTCCATCAGCTGCTACTCTGCGGACGGATGTCGCACGATGGATGGCCCCCCGAAACTGGATCGCGTCCGACCAGCCACTCGCTTCCTGTTTCGACGGTCCGCAAGCGGCGCAGAGCATCGACCTGTCAAACAGCGGACACGCCTTTCCGTTCTCGCGGCGCATTTCGCCCGAGCTTTGCCCCATCTCTCGTCCTCTTGAGCCAAGAGGGCGCAGGGAAGGCCGGGTGCTGACCTAGCACCCGCGGTCTGCTGCGCGAGGTATAGCGCAGAAGAAACCGCACAGCAGCATACAGGTGTAGCCAATCACTCGGCCTTCCCTGCGCAGTGGTTGGACGGCTTATGCCGTGCTCTCCCGGGAGCCGAGTTCCTGCTGGCCTCCCTCGCCCCGGCGAAAGTCACCGGCCCCGCGCCGGTTGACGCGACTGCCGCCTCCGCAAGAGCTTGACCGTAGCAACGACGGCCAGGACCACACGGTTTTGCCGTACGCGCGGCCCGCCATTTCGCCGCAGTTTTCCCGGCCCTGTCGACGGAGCCGGAAACTTACAGGCGAGACGAACCTGACAGCGCCGCTCGTCCAGCGCGAAGCTTCGGGCTCACGGAGAGCAATCCGCCCTGCCCTAACCTCTCGCGCCCGACGCTGCCGCGTCCACCGCAAGCCCGGCTCGCGAAACGTGACGACACAAGATCGCCCCTCAAGGATGAGCCGGGATGGGCGACAAATACGATACTTCCGAATTTCGGTAAAGTGGAATATTTTTGCGGGGAGGGGTTGACGGGGTGGTGGGTGTTTTGCCCGACGGGCGGAAACATTCCAGGGACTAGCGATTTTGCTTTGCCGCTTCAGCCGCAGCCATATCTGCTCTTGAGGACAGCCATGCGGGCACCGAGCCAGTATCACGCCTGGCTACATTCGCGGCTTTCCGGAAGTCCTCCAGTGCCTGCTTGGGATACCCATTCATCAGTTCGGACATTGCTATTATGGTCAGGCACTTCCAGCAGTTGCCTATTTGAGTCTCGTCCCGATCCAAAATGTTCACCATCAGCGTCCCTGGCTTTAGCGACGAGACGCGAGGATCCGTAAGAGCCAGCCACATGATGATATCGACGGCGGCATACTTCGGTGTTGCGGGATCTGCCGCGACGCGCTCACAGGCCGAGCGGAACGCCTGCGAAAAGCCTTGCTCATCGCTACCGGTCGACATGTAGGTACGCGAAGAGCCTGCGTTGGCTCTACAGTCCACATAGTCGACTGTCGCTGCGTTCGCGATAGTTATTTCCACGGGCGGGATGCGGCTCGCCCATTTGTAGCAGTCGATTCCAGTGCTGGATAGATCTTGGGCATTCCACCTCATCAGACCCCAGCACTCCGCGTCTTCGGCGCGAAGCCACATCATGCTCGATGGTTTAGTGTACTTGCCGAATCCCTCAATGACTCCCCAGGGCACGCCATGGGCGGTAGCGTTAGCGGCCATGGCCTTATTGCATTCGGGGGCCGGGATTCCGTTTGGTTGAGCGCAAGAATGAATACCAACGCGCCCACCCATATACACGACGCGCGTTTTGCCGGACACAAACAGCGCCATAGCGCAGGCCGAAGCGCACGACGCGCCCGCCCTCACTACGGTTCGGATAGCGCCGCGCGCATCCATATTTGCAGCTATGGCAAGCGCTTCGCCGACCAAGCCACCCGGGCTGTCTAGCTCCAAGGTTTGAAACTCTGGCAGCGCAGCAAATTTTATCGCGTCGCCTTTTTCGATTGGGCCTGACGCTTGTACGGTGTGGCGGTCGCGCCAGTTCAAATCCATAGCCCCTGTCCCGGTTATTGCGGCGACTAAAAGGAGCATCGCTATCGCGATTCGTCTCAACATAGAGCGGGCCCGTGACTTTGAAAAAGGTGATTGAAGCCCCTTGATCGGAACGCATTCACGCTCAAGAGCTTTCCTTGCAATATCGAAACTCTCCCGCTAGCTCGTAGGATGGGTAGAGCGAAGCGAAACCCATCGATACTACCCGACACGAGGCGTGATGGGTTTCGCAAGTGCTCTACCCATCCTACGCGTTATTTGAATTGTTCAGCTATGCGCTGGACGATCGCCGCATACCATGAAGCACCAAGGCCGATTTGCACTCCATCTGCAGGGTTCTTTACATCCAGCGTGCCCGAATGCACGCCCAAGAAGTAGTAGTTTGTTCCAGCGGTGAGCTCTGTGTTGCCATTCTCCTGATTTACCCATGTCGATTTTGGTTTCGACACAACCGGACTACCACTCGTTCCCGGATGTAGATTTATGTCGGTCAGAAAAAGAGGCTTACCTTGGAAGGGAACACCGTACGCACTCGCAACCATGCCTCCGCGAAGAACCGCAAGATTGTGCGGAAAATCAGAGACGCCTAACGGAAAGCCGATTATGAAAACATCTTCGCCAGGCTGCATTGTGTACTGCTTTGGCAAGAAGTTTGCCGCGCTCCAAGCTTTCACAATGAATTTTTGCGTAAGCTTAGCTTTGTCCAGTTGCAGCACGGCGACATCAGCCTCGGTCGACTGCAGATCCGTCTTCCAGGCGGGTGCGTTCGCAGCGTCGTAAAGCGGAATGTCATAGTTGGCATTTTTGGTAGTATCGTTGCCATCCGTATGCAGTCGAATCCGGAGCGTGTCTGGTACGACTTTATCGCCTTTCACAACGTGAACGTTCGTAACGAAGAATAGCTTATCGTTGTTCTCGTAGAAAAATCCACTTGCGGTACCAATCTGACTACCGGCCTTAAGTTGAACAACTAGCGAAACCGTCAGCATGATTTCGTTGATAGCCATTAAACGCCCCACCTCGGATACGGCCAAATGCGGACATGCAACCGCAGTTTCACTCGAATTAGGTTGCACAGGTTAGAAGATGCACGCGGCCTATACAACCGTGGCTTCGGCGATAGGGTCGCGAACTCGTCAACTCTTGGGTATTTGAGATAGGATTTGGTAGCGGGAGACCGCTACCGCCTTTCCCCACACGACGCAAATCTACGATATTTCCTCCGATCGTCTGCCTAAGCTCAGAAGCTTGTCGAACGATAGGGTCAAATCGTGGAGGCGCAACCAATACCCAATTGATCACAATGCGTTCGTTGACCGACGTCGCGCCCAGCCGCCGAACAGCCGCGACACTGCCCCCGGCATACCAGGACTTTTGCAACACAATCCGCCAAGAGCTGACATGGTATGGTGACGCAGAGCGTATCGGGTTTCGCGCGTCACTTGATCGCTCCCATCGTAAAGCCAGCCACGAAACGAGCGACGAAGAAATTATAGATGACGGCAATTGGCACGCTCGCGATCAGGCAGGCGGCCATCATCGAGCCCCAGAAATAAACGTCGCCTCGCACCAGAAAGGTCGGCACACCGACGCTCACCGTATAGCTCGACGACGCTGTGATGAACGTGACGCCATAGACAAATTCTTGCGTCACTAGAGTAAAGGCGAAGATCACCGCCGTCAGTATTCCAGCGACCGAAATCGGCATCACCACTTTGATGAACGCGCCAAAGCGGCTCAGCCCGTCGATCATGGCCGCGTCCTCCAGATCGCGCGGGATCGTCTTGAAGAAGCCCATCAGAAGCCAGGTGCAGAACGGCACGGTGAAGCTCGGATAGACGAGGATGAGCGACCACACCGAATCCTGCAATCCCAGTATCGCGATGATGCGCGAGAACGGGATGAACAGGATCGTCGGCGGTACCAGATAAGTGAGGAATATCGTGACGCCCAGGGTTTGCGCCCATGCGCCGGCCATGCGCGCGAGCGCGTAGCCTGCCGGGACCGCGAGCACAAGCGTGATGATCACGACGGCCACCCCGACGAAGCCGGTATTCAACAACCATTGCAGATATTGGGTGTCCTCGAACAGCACCGAAAGATGCCTAAGTGTCGGTGGGTCGTTGAACAAATAAGGGTTGTTTTCGGTGTTGTGCAGGTCCTGCGTGGTTTTGAACGTGGTGATCAGCATCCAGTAGAACGGGAATGCAAGGAAGGTCACGAAGAAAGTCAGAATGGCGGCGTGGCCGGCCTGCTTGGCGATACGACGTCCGCTGGTTAATCGAGAGGTCATCTCACGTTACCTCGGTGCGCCGGGCGAACCACAGAAACAGGATGGCGACGCCCGCGAGAACAGGGAATAGGAACAGGGAGATGGCCGCGCCTCCCGCAAGATCACCTCCCTGAATGCCGGTGAAATAGGCCCAGCTGGCAATGACTTGCGTGGTGTCGTAAGGACCGCCACGCGTCAGCACGAATACGACGATCAGATCAGTGAAGGTGAAGATGATGCCGAACAACAACGCCACCAGCGTGATCGGCAGAATCAACGGCGTTGTGATCTGGAAATGATGGCGCCAGAACCCGGCTCCATCCACTTCTGCAGCGTCGTGGATGTCTTGCGGGATCGACGACAGGCCGGCCAGGATGATCACGGTCGCCAGCGGAAGAATGCGCCAGACGTTGACGATGATGATCGACGCCTTTGCCAGGATTGGTTGGCCGAGCCAGATCGGCCATTCGTTCGGTCCGAGCAGACCGGCTGCGCGCGCCGTCCAGTTGATGACGCTGTAGATCGAATCGAAAATCCAGAGCCAACCGATGCTGCCAAGCGAGATCGGCGCCACCCACGGCAGCAGAATCAACAGACGAACCAGCCATTTGCCGGGGAAATCGATGGCAAGCGCCGTCGCCAGAATGTTGGCGAGCACCATGACGAAAAACTGGGAAACGATGGTGATGACGATTGTATTCTGCAGCGAAAGCCAGAAAGTGCTGCTGTCGACGATCCGCCGGAAATTTTCTAGCCCGACGAAATGCGCCTCCTGGCCGGCGACCGTCGCGCTGGAAAGGCTGTAATAGATCGAGAGCAGGAAGGGAAAGCCGACCAGCAGAATAATGTAGAGGATCGCGGGCGCCAGCATAGCGCGCCACAGCCAGCGATCGTTATCGGCAAGACGCGACAGGAAGCGGTCTTGCGCGCGGGTCCTGCGGGCCGTCCCCGCGATGATTGACGTCACGTCGCACCTCCATCGATGCGCCGCCCGCTCTCCTTATCGAAGCAGGCGATGTCGAGGCGCCGTACAACGAAATCGTAGACCTCGCCGGCGTCGATATGGGTGCGGACGTTCGACGGGATCTTGGAGATCACGTGCGCCTCGGGTGTGCGGCCGTCGATCACGCCGTAAACCAAGCGGTCGGCGCCGAGATACTCGATGCGGGTGATGCGGAACGGAAAGTCGACGATGTCATCGTCCGGCTCAACCTCCTTCGGCAGGAACGCCTCCGGCCGGAATCCGATCCAAGTCTTGCCATCCTCGATCAGATTCATCGGCGGTGATCCGATGAACGTGGCGGCGAAGGTATCGGCCGGCGAGCCATAAATCTCGTGCGGAGTGCCGATCTGGTGGACACGACCTTGATTGAGAACAGCGATTCGGTCACCCAGGCCCATGGCCTCGGCCTGATCATGGGTGACGTAGATGGTGGTGGTGCCAAGGCTGCGCTGAAATTGCTTTAGCTCGTCGCGCGCGGAGTTGCGCAACTTGGCGTCGAGATTCGACAGAGGCTCGTCAAGAAGGAAGACGACCGGCTCACGCACCACCGCGCGCGCAAGGGCGACGCGCTGACGCTCTCCGCCCGACAGCTGACGCGGCTTGCGGTCAAGGAAGCCTTGAATGCCGAATATCTGCGCCGCCCAGGCGACCTTCTTGCGGATCGCCTCTCTTGGCATGCCGACTGCACGCAGCGGAAACGAAATGTTCTTTGCGACGGTGAGGTGCGGATAGAGTGCGTAACTTTGGAACACCATGGCGACATTTCGTGCGCGCGGCGGGAGCCCGGTCACGATGTTTCCATCAATCACGATGTCGCCTGAGGTTGGCCGCTCGAGGCCGGCGATCAAACGCATCAACGTCGTCTTGCCGCACCCCGATGGGCCGAGCAGAACCAGGAATTCTCCTTCCCTGGCGACGAGGTCAATGCTGTCGACCGCGCGGACCTCGTCGAAAAGCTTGGTGACACGTCGTGTTTCCACAATGGCCATGCGCGACTCCCGATTGCCTCACCTGCGAAGCGTTCGCCGGAACGGCTCCGGTGCAAGGCTCCGTTGGGCTCGGAACTCCCATGCCCCAACGGCAACGCGCAACGAGACGATCAGATCATCTTCCGATCTTTCCATTTCGCCCAGATTGCCTTCATCTTGACTTCCGCACGCTTGAGAGCGTCCTCCGGAGTCTCGGCGCCGGCCGCTGCTTCCGCAAACATCGTATTGATCGCCCAGGTATTGAAAGTTTCGTCGATCGCGGCGCTGGAGTAGCCGGGATAGCCGACGTTGGTTGCCCAATCGAGCACGTCCGAGAGCACCGCGTACTTGTCCGGCGGCACCGCCTTGGAATCCTTTGAGATGATTTGCGCGAGATCGGGCACCGTATCCGAGAAGCAGGGGAAGTTGTAGAATTCGCTCGCCATGAACGCGCTCTTGAAGCTGTCGATGTAATCGACCAGGAATTTCTTGGCACCATCGATATTTTCGGAAAACTTCCAGATCAGATAGCAGCTCATCAGGTGTTCGAGGCCAATCTGGCGGACCGGACCTTTCGGCGGCTTGGCAAGGGCGATCTTCTCGTGGATCGGAAGCTTGTCGTTTTCGCCGGCGCGCGTGATCGAAATCGCATTGAGCACCAGCGACGATCGACCGGCGAGCATCTGCCGGTTATTGGACGACGCATCCCAGGCAAACACTTCCGGCGTCTCAGTTTCCTGGAACAGCGCCTTGACGAATTTGAGCGCTTCGAGGGTTTCCTTGGAATTGATGGCGAGGTTGCCCTCGGCGTCCTGCTCGTGCGCACCGAACGAGTACATGATCGCCCGCATGGCCATAGCCGTGTCGATCTCGGCGGAAAGACCGATGCCGACCGGAATGCCGGTCTTGTCCTTGATCTTCTTGCCGCCGACGCGGGCGTTGTCCCAGGTGTCGGGCTTCATGCCGATGTCGCCCCATAGGTCCGAGCGGTAGTTGACGGGATCCGGCACGAAGCTGTCGGAGAATGCGAAGTATTTCTTGGTCCTCGGGTTGTAGGTGCTCTTGACCGCGAGATCGATCGGCTTGCCGTGCTTCGTCGCGCACTCGGCATAGACCTCCGTCATGTCGACTACCTGATCTTCGAAGACCGACGGTGGCGCGAGGAACATCATGAGGTCGTGGCCCTTCTGCGCCGAAACTTCCGCCGCTGCGCGCGAAGGGATCAGGGCGAGGTTGATGTTGTCGACAATGACCTCGGTGCCGTTCTTGGCGCCCCATTCCTTGGTGTAGGTGTTGTTGAACCACTTGTCGTAGCCGGGGACGAAGTGACTCCATTGCAGGATCTTCAGTGTCTTGGCAGCACGGGCCGGCGCGACGTGAAAAAATGGTCCGACGGCTGCGGCTGCACCCACAGCGGTCCTGATGACGTCGCGGCGCGAAAGCCCGGAGCGACGAGATGCACGGGATGACATGTTTCCCTCCCATTGCTTGATCGTTCAGCGGGAGGTTATGTGCCGGTCAACCGCAGAGACGAGCTCCCGCTGACATTAGCTGGCGATAATTATCCCACGGGCAGGAAATGTTGACAACGCTGCAACGGTGCTCCCATCCAAGAAGAACTCTGTTGCCGGACTGCAGGCCCGGCTAGTCGCACATGATCCTCGGACCGTGGTGGCGCGCTTGATGTTCGCGCCGGCGCCCGGGTCCGTGCCGCGTCGCAATCTTGCCAAAGGATGGGATATCGTCAGAAGCGGACCTGATCCTGCGCACCAGAATCATAAAATTGTTTAGATCTTTCAATACCATATATCTGACCCTCCTGTTCGGAGCGCCGTTCCAGACGCGGTTTCAAGGGCGCCTCTGGCCGGACCAGTCGAGGGCTTCCGCGGGGAGACGGTGGATCGCCTGCAACCCAACGCGGGCGCCGGGTTTCTGCAGGGCGCGCCAGAGCGAGCCATTCGGCTGATCGGATTCCCGGTAGGTGTGTGTACCGAGAACTAAACCCGGAGGATGGTAGGACGGAGCCTTGAAGCGGTGCCCCTTTGCGAGCCTCGCGCTTATCTCACGCTTTCGCGCCAATGCCCTCACCAAGTCGACCGTGAACGACAAAGCTGGCACTAGGAGCGCCGAAAGCTGCTACTATCTATACCATTATAGCAAAGAGGGAGGCGATCACCGAACTGGAGGCAGACGCATGATCAAGGATATTCTTGTCAACCTGTCTTACGAGACATCGCAAGATGACGTTTCCAATTACGCCATATCGGTTGCGAAAACATTCGACGCACACATCGTGGGGACCGCCTTTTCCTACTCTCAGGCAATGGTCGGTGGCATTGACCTGTCGGCTAGCTTTATTCTAGCCCAGCAAGCCGAAGCTCAAGAACGCGCAGAGTCCGTGGCCACCACGTTTGACGAGGCGACGCGTCGCGCCGGCGTTTCAGGCGAAACGCGCAGGATTGAAGCTAGCATTGGCGACGTACCAACCCAGTTTGCACATATCGCAAGACGATTCGATCTCTCCGTGATTGGCCAATTTGAAAGCGGCAGGGATCATCCGACCAAACATATTGTCACTGAGGCGGCGCTGTTCGAATCCGGTAGACCAGTGCTCATCGTTCCTTTTATTCAGAAAGATCGCCTCAAACTCGATCATGTCATGGTGTGCTGGGACGGCAGCCGGGCAGCCGCGCGAGCGGTCGCCGATGCCATGCCGTTTCTTACCCGCTCCGGCAAGGCAAGTATTGTTATTGCGGACATTCAGAGCGCGAAGAGCGCAGATCTTCCGGGAGCGGATATCGCGACCCATCTGACCCGTCACGGAGTGAACGTCACGATTGAGCGCATTCCCGTCAGCAAGATCGACGTCTCAAATGCAATCCTGTCATATGCAGCCGATACGTATCCCGATCTCATTGTCATGGGCGGGTACGGGCATTCCCGGTTGCGCGAATTTATTCTTGGCGGAACGACGCGCGGCATGCTTGCCTCGATGACCAAACCCACATTGATGTCGCACTGACCAACCGACGAGCATCAATGTGCGTGGGGACGCGTCGCAAAATGTCGGCGCAACGCCGAAGGTTCCCCCAATTGACGGCCCAACCTCCAGAGGTCGAGGGAACCGATCCTCCACGTCAATTTCGATCGGAAACAATGACGAATCCGAAGAGATAGGGCGAAAGCGGCAGCGCGAGGTTGCGCAGCGACACGCCGCTGAGGATGTGGGCTCGGCCGCGGCGGATGTCGATCGCATGAACGATTCCGGTCGCAATCGCGAACCGGCGATGCCGGGCTTAATCGCGTGTTACACCTTGAAGCGTGGATCGAGGTAATCGCGCAAACTGTCGCCGAACAAATTGAAGGCGAACACTGCAATGCTGATGGCAACGCCCGGGAACAAAATCATCCACGGCGCCTCGCGGTAAAAGTCGGCGGCGTTGCCCGACAGCATCAGGCCCCAGGCCGCGGTCGGCTCCTGCACGCCGAGTCCCAGGAACGACAGCGAGGCCTCGGCCAGGATCGCCTGCGCGACGAACGCGGTCAGCATGATGAGGTAGGGCGCGACCACGTTCGGCGCCATGTGCCGAAAGATGATTCGGGTGTGCGAGTAACCCGCGGCGCGCGCCGCGTCGACATAGGGCATGATCCGCACCGACAGAGCCGCCGCGCGCACCACGCGCGCGACGCGCGGCACGATCGGGATGGAGATGGCGAAAATCAAGTTCACGTCGATGCCCTCCAAAAGGAGCTTGCCAAATGCCGCCACCACGACGAGGGCGAGTACGATGATCGGAAACGCCAGCAGTACGTCGACCACGCGCTGGATCCAGTTATCGATCCGGCCGCCGAAATAGGCCGATGCGATGCCGAGAATGGCGCCGACCGAGGAGCCGACGAATGACGAGGTGAACCCGATCACCAGCGCCGTGCGCGAGCCATAGATCAGGCGCGAGCAGATGTCGCGGCCGAAGGCGTCCGTGCCGCACCAGTGATCCCAGGACGGCGCGGTAAGCAGCGAAGCAAAGTCGATCGCCAACGGATCGTATGGCGCAACCCATTCGCAGAAGATCCCGGCGATCAACATCGCGCAGATGATGGCGAAGCTGATGGCGCCAAGCGGCTGTTGACGGCAGAATTCCACAAATGCCCTGGGTTGCCGGATTTCCGGTGTCGGCGCAGGTGTGGAGGAAACGACCGACACGGATCACCCGTACCTGATGCGCGGATCGAACACGGCATAGAGCAGGTCGACCAGCAGATTGACGAATACGTAGAATGCGGCGATCAGCATCACCATGCCCTGAATCAGGGTAAAATCGTTGTGCGACACGCTTTGCACGAAGAGCATCCCGATGCCGTTGAGATTGAATACCTGCTCGGTTACCACTAGCCCGCCGATCAGGAATGTGAATTCCAGGCCGATGACCGTGATCGCCGGCAATAAGGCGTTGCGCAACGCGTGGCGCGAGATCACCAGCCTCTCGTACACGCCTTTGGCGCGGGCGGTCCGGATGTAGTCCTCGTTGAGGACCTCGAGTAGAGAGGAGCGAATCATGCGCGCCGTCACCGCGCAGTAGCGGTAACCAACAGCCAGGGCCGGCCAGACCAACTGCGTCAGGTTGGCGATGGGATCGACGTAGATCGGTGTAAACGTGATCGGCGGCAACCAATTGAACACGGCGAGCAGGCCCGACATGATCAGCATGCCGAACCAGAAAGCGGGAATGGAAATTCCGCCGATGGTGGCTATGCGCATCAGATAGTCGATCCAGGTGTCGCGAAAAAGCGCGGCCATGGTGCCCAATGGAATGGCAATCAGCACCGCAAAGATCGTCGCCATGATCGCGACCTGCAGCGAGAGTTCAAGCCGAAGTGAGATCTCTTCCATGACCGGCCGTTCCGTCCACATCGAACTGCCGAGATTCAGCGTTGCGACGCCCACCATCCAGTCCTTGAACTGGATGACGAGGGGTTTGTCGAGGCCGAGCTTTTGTCGCTCCATTTCGATCGTTTCCTGCGAGACGGCTCCGCCGTCCCCCCGCAGCTTCACCTCGACGATATCGCCGGGAACGATGCGCAGCATGAAAAAGACGAGGATCGCTACGCCAAGCAGCGTGGGGATCGCCAGCAGCACGCGGTTGATCGTGTAGCGGAGCACGTTGCGATGCTTTCGTTCCGAGTTTCGACCTCATTCTGGTGAGGTCGGGCGAAGTTGCCTTAAGTGTTCAGCCAGACTTCCGCCAGATCCTGACCGAGATTGTGGCTCGGCGACATTTTCCAGCCCATCACCACCTTGTGGGTCGGCACGATGCGGTGCCACCATAGTAGCGGCTGCTGGTAAGCCTGCTCGAACAGCCGCTTTTCGAACGCCCGGATTATCGCCTTGCGCTTTTCGACGTCGCGCTCGCGCAGATGATCATCATAGAGCTTGTCGAGCTCCGGATCCTTCGAGCGCGAGCGGTTTTCCGGCGCACGCGTGACCGACAGATATTTGGCAAGCCCGAGGCTGGAATCATCCATGAACAGGTTCGAGAAGTCGATCGCCACCTCGTGGTTGCCGGCGTTCATCGTGGCCAGATAGGGCGCAGTGTCGAACTGCTTGTGCTCGACTTCGACGCCGACCTGCCGCCACTGGTCGACCAGGAAGATACCAGCTGGCGTGTAAGGCATGGCGAGGTTGCGGTTGTGCAAGGTGAACTTCAGGTTCGGCACGCCGGCGTCGGCCAGCAGCTTCTTGGCTTCCTCGCGGGACTTTTTGATGTCCTTCGAGAAGCCGGGAAGTTTGAGCAACTCCGACTCCGGCGTCGCGAACGGCGAGCCGGGCCGGATCAGACCGCCGACCGCGCGAAGCGTCGAGATGCGGGATAGGCCTTGGCTGCCGCCCCAGCGATCGATCGCCATGCAGAGGGCGCGGCGGACCCGCAGGTCGTCGAATGGCCTTTTTTCCACGTTGAAGCAGACGAGCAGATTGAGCGTCCAACTCGATTCCTCGATCCGAATCTTGTCGCCCATCGCCTGCACCAGCCGGTCGCGCTCGGCCGGGGAAATGCCGCGAAACTCGCCCAGCACCTGCCCGCCCTGCACCGCGTTGAGCATAGCGGCGGCCTGCAGCGTGAACACACCTTTCCAGCCGTCGAGATACGGCAGACCCTGCTTGAAATAGCTCTCGTTCTTCCTGCCGGAAACGTGGCTGCCCCTGACGTGCTCGACGAAGGTAAACGGGCCAGTGCCGTTGATCCTCGTGCGTGGTCCTGCCGGATTTTCGGCGAGGTCTTTCGCCGAATAGATGACGTTCCAGGGCGACGCGAAATGTTCGAGCATCGACGCGTTGAGGTTCTTCATCTTGAATACGACCGTGGTCGGGTCGGGCGTCTCAATCGTGCCGATGTCGTCGAACGTGGCCTTGCGCGCGGACACGACTCCCTGCGGCGGGTTGCGCAGCCGCTCGTAGGTTGCCTTCACATCGCCCGAGGTAAGCGGCTTGCCATCGTGGAATTTCACGCTGGGATGGAGCTTGAAGGTGTAGCTCATCAGGTCCGGCGCGCCCGTCCAGGACTGCGCCAGGTCGCCCTCGACGGCCGGGAACTTGGACAGGTTGAAGCGCAGAAGCGTGGAGTAAAACGGCGCCGCGAAATGTAGCGTTGCATAGGTATCGCTCCCATGCGGATCGTAGTGCGGTGTCTCAGCGCTGATCGCGAACGTAAGCGTGCCGCCGCGTTTCGGAGTCTGCGCTTGAGCCTGCACAGTATCCAACTTCAACCCGCCCAAGCCAAGGGCAAGCGCGCCACTCAGGTGCGTTAGCACCGTGCGTCTTGTTTCCATGGCGTTTCCTCGTGTGTTGTCGCCCTCCCGTCGTCAGATTTTGATGCAGGCAGCATAATGTCCCGGCCGTTTCTCCTCCAGTGGCGGAATCGTCGCACGGCATTCCGCGCTGGCAAACGGACAACGGGTATTGAAGACACATCCGGTCAGCGGCGTGAGATGGCTGGGCAGCTCGCCTCCGATGACGCGCGGTGCACGCGCCTTCTCGACTGTCGGGTCGGGGATCGGGGCGGCGTCGAGCAGAGCATTGGTATAAGGATGCAATGGGTTGCGATAGAGTTCATCGCGATCTGCTATTTCCACCACCCGACCGAAATACATGACCACCACGCGCATCGAGATGTGGCGGACTACGGCGAGGTCGTGAGCGATGAAAAGATAGGTCAACCCAAGGCGGTGCTGCAGATCCTCCAGCAGATTGATGATCTGGCCCTGGATTGACACGTCGAGCGCGGACACGGCCTCGTCGCAGACGATGAACGACGGCTCTATGGCGAGCGCGCGCGCGATACCGACGCGCTGGCGCTGGCCGCCGGAAAGCTGGTGCGGATATCGTTCCGCGAGCTCCGGGCGCAGGCCGACTTGACCGAGCAGTTCTCCGACGCGCGCATCGGCCGCCTTGCGGTCGGGAACGAGCCTGTAGACGTGCACTGGCTCACCGACGATCTGGCCGACCGTCATGCGTGGATTGAGCGATGCGTAGGGATCCTGGAAGATGACCTGGATCTTGCGTCGAATTGTCTGTAGCTCGGCCGGCGAAGCGGTCACGAGATTTATGCCGGCGAACGTGATCTCGCCAGCGGTTGGCTGTTCGAGTCGCAGGATCAGTCGGCCGACGGTGGTCTTGCCGCAGCCGGATTCGCCGACCAGGCCCACGGTCTCCCCGGGATAGATCGAAAAGCTCACGTCCTCGACCGCGCGCACGACCGTGGCCGCGCTCCCGAACCTGGCGCGTACCGGGAAATGTTTGGTCAAGCCGCGCACCGACAGGAGCGGCTCGGCGGCTTGCGTGGCCCCCTTCTGCCCGGCGGCGCTGCTCGCCTCCCACACAATCTTCCCGGAGGCTATCTCTTCATGGCGGTGGCAGCGCGATAGGCCACCGGTGTCGGTCGGCACGAGCGCCGGCTCGTGCGCGCAAATTTCAACGCGGAAAGGGCAGCGCGGCGCAAAGCGGCAACCGGGCGGCGCGTTGGCGAGATTCGGAACCAGACCTTCGATTGTTTCGAGCTTCGCTCCTCGCGGGCGATCGAGCCGCGGCACCGAGCGCAGGAGGCCCATTGAATATGGGTGGCGCGGGCGATGGAATATCGCCTCGGCTGAACCCTGCTCAACCAGGCGCGCGGCGTACATCACGATGACGCGGTCGGCGTAGCGCGCAACCACGCCGAGATTGTGCGTGATGATGACGAGCGCAATGTTGAGCGTGCGCGACAGATTCTTCATCAGCTCGAGGATCTGCGCCTGAATGGTTACATCGAGCGCGGTGGTCGGCTCGTCCGCAATGATCAGCTTCGGATTGCAGGCAAGCCCGATCGCGATCATCACACGTTGGCGCATGCCGCCTGAGAACTGGTGCGGGTATTGATTAAGCCGTCCTTCGGCGTCGGGGATGCCGACGAGCTGAAGCAGCTCGATGGCGCGGGCGCGCGCCTGCTCCTCGTTCATGTCGAGGTGGATAGTCAGCGGTTCGGTGATCTGCAGCCCGATGGTGAGCAGCGGATTGAGCGACGTCATCGGCTCCTGGAAGATCATCGAAATGTCGCGCCCGCGGATTTCGCGCATCCGCTCCTCGTCGAGGTCGAGCAGATTGCGGCCATCGAAAATGATGCGGCCCTGCGGGACGCGGCCGGTGTGTCGCGGCAGGAGGCGCATTATCGAAAGGGCCGAGACCGACTTGCCGGACCCCGATTCGCCGACGATGGCGACGATCTCGCCACGCCCCACGCTGAAACTTAACCCCTCGACCGCCCGCACCACCCCACGCGAGGTGAGAAAATGGACATGCAAATCTTCTACCTCAAGCAGCGTGCCCGCCTGCTGGGGTTGCAGTTTGGGTCGAAGCGTCTCCTTCATCCTGGACTCGATGAGGTCAGGTGTTTCGGTCTCCAAGCATATCCCAATTGGCCAATAGAGGTGGTCCCAATTTCTGGTAAGAATGGCGGCTTGGCTGGTGGACGCGAGGGTTGGCCTGGGTTCGATCGCTCCGCCAGTTTTTCCCCGTCTGCCGGCGGAGAATGACTCTCGTCCGTATCCTGCCACCGAGGGCCCGGGCGCCGGCTTTAGTCAACTACATCACGGGTGCTGTGGAAAATTTCCAGCGCCAGCCGCAATACGGCCGATCCCACCTGGTCCCAGCCGCTCGACAGCGACAGCACGATGACAGCGACCCGCTCCGTTCCACCGGAGACCCCGACTGCTTTCTACTAGATTTCCGTGCGCAAAGCCGCGCGCTCGTGGCGGATACATTGCGGCCGGGCGGGTGCGTTCAGCGCGTGCTTCACCATTTGGCCAAGCGCCAGGAAGTCGCCCTTGCGTGGAGACGTCCGGCGCCACGCCAGCCCGATACTGCGGCCGGGTTGCGGTTCGACAAAACGAAGGAGCTTCACTCGATCGTCGCGCAACTCGGCATCGGCCGCGACTTCTGGAAGTAGTGTGGCGCCATATCCGTTCGCTACCATCTGCATGACCGTTGCAAGGCTCGTTGCACTGAGGCTCGAGGCGACATTCCAACGCCCCTTGGCACAATAGTCGAGCGCCTGATCCCGCAGACAATGGCCTTCTTCCAGCAGAATAAGCTTGCGCTTCTTTACCTCGCAGGGCGTCACGCGCGAATGGCTGGCCGCTTCGAGCGGCTACCGCGCCATTCCAGCCGGCGATCCTCGTATCGGCTCTAGAGAGGTTCTCCGAGTCTAGGATAGCTGCTGCCTTAGAATTGCGAGATCTTAGCGTTCGCTCAATTTTCGAGTTTTTCAAGAGTGTCTGCCAAAAGCAGTACCGGGGAAGCTGACGAGGGTTAAGTCGTTGCCCTCTGCCCGATAAGTGCAAGCTGCCGTTCGGAATCAAAAATGACTCTTGTTCCGAACTGCTGACATTCCCCATCCAGTGCCCTTCGGATCCATTCAATGTCCTGCCGCGATGGAATGGAGAGACGAAATTTCTTGATCTGCAGGGGAACCAGTTTGAGCGCATGGAGGTTTCCGTTGGCCGGATCCAGGTCGGCGAAATACATCAACGCCAGGTCGTCACGGTAGCGCTCGTAACCACGGATCCCTTCATAGTCGTTCAGAAAATCACCGCAGCCAAAGAGGATGAGACGATCTCGATAGATTTCGATTGCTCTCGGATGATGCGAAGAATGCCCGTGAACGATCGACACGCCTGCCTGATCGATGAGCGCCCGTGCAAAGACCTTCTGCTCGTCCGGAATGTGATATCCCCAGTTGGATCCCCAATGGATCGAAACGACTATGAGATCGCCCGGCCTCCTGAGTGCCATGACCTGGTTGGCGACCTGCAACGCGCTCACCTCGCATAGGTCAGGCAGCAAGTTGACGCCTGGAGCGTCGGGCGTCGCAGCCCACCCGAACGGGATGCCGCTCGATGTCGATCCGAACGAGAAGATCAGGAGCCTTGCTTTGGCAAGGTTCAGCACTGCGGGTGCGCGCGCCTCGCGATCGTTGCGTCCTGCGCCCGTCGCTTTGACGTTGAGTTTCTGCAGAACAGTCAGCGTCTCCAGCAAGCCGGCGCGGCCCCAATCGAGCACATGGTTGTTGGCCAATACACAGCAGTCGATCTTGGCAGCCACGAGACATTCTGCATTCTCGGGGCTCACGCGGTAGTTGATGCCCTTGTTCGCCCGGTCATTACTGCGGGTCACAGCCGTTTCGAGATTGATGATCCGCGCGTCCGGCTGCATGCGCTCCAATTCGCCCAGCGCAGCGCCCCAAACGTAGGACGACCCGTTGCGCCGCGAAATGGGCCCGTTCGCCTGCTCGGCGAGCAGCACGTAAGTCTCCGCCGTCCGCACGTGGCGTTCGTAAATCTCGGAGCTGCAGGGATGCGCCAGCACCTGGTCGATGCCGCGGCCGCACATGACATCTCCGCATAGAAAGAGCCGCACCGATTTCCGATGCCCAGCCGTCAGATGTCGTTCCTCAGCCATCAATTATCGCCTGGTGCGATGGATTTGACATTCGCTACCTTGGCTCAGCGAGCATTCACGGCGAATGTCAAATCCAAACCGCACTGGAAGTGATATTGGACACTAGTCTTCGCGTCAGGCGTGAGATCCTTTGAACGCCGTCATCACCTCGGCCAGCATCCGCACCTCGTCTCCCGCATAGCGCGGAGAGAACTGAAACGGCTCGACGGGGCGCATGGCTTGCCGCGCAATTTCTCCTGCAGCCATGGTTGTAAGATCGAACAGTGTCTCCGCATAGACCGTCGGGTCCCCGCAGCGACCGTTGACAAGGCTCGGATTGAAGATGGGGCGCATGGCAGCCTGTTCTGCAGCGGGTTTTTCACGCATTTCGGGCGTCACTCTGCCTCCACTGCCCAACGATACCCTTTTACACCGGGTAGAGTTTGGGCATGCCCGACGAATTTCCGATTTGAGCAGACATTACTGATTCCGCACTGGGCAAAATCGAGCTATACCGCCGCGATCCGATCGCGCTCGCGGGCGATGTCGTCTGCGAACCTCATCCTCGGCGCAGCCGATCTAGTGAGGTCGAGCCCGTCTCTGAGGAACTCGTCAAGCCCGAGCCAATGTCTCCTGCAGCCCGATGGAGAGAGCCATGAAGCTCGTTTCAAGCACGTTCGCTGACGGAGCAGCAGTTCCACGGCGCTTCACCTGCGATGGAGAAAACCTCTCGCCACCTTTGCAATGGTCGGACGCGCCGGGGGGAACGCGGAGTTTTGTCCTGCTCTGCGACGATCCCGACGCACCTGCCGGCACATGGCACCACTGGGCGGCCTACGATCTTCCGCCGACAGTCACGGAACTTGCTGTCGGTGCCGCGCAGAACAAGAACATCAAGCAGGCGGTCAACGATTTTCGCAAGATGGGGTATGGCGGCCCGTGTCCGCCCCATGGCCATGGACCTCACCACTACCACTTCCGGCTGCTCGCGCTCTCGACCGACCATCTTTCGGCAAAGACCAATGCGTCCTGCCCTGAGGTCGAGCGAGAGGCACGCAAATACGCCATCGCGGAGGCGACCCTCGTTGGTTGGTATGAGAGATAGCACTGGAGAAGTGCCGCTCACCCGTGCGTGAAGTCACCGGGTTTCAATCCGAGCGCTTTGACAGCGGCTTCGGGAAGCGTCCCCAACGCTTCGACGCTTTCATTCGGGGCCATGATTGCTGCGACAATTGCTTCGGCCTTGGCAGGATCTCCCTCGGCCACGAAATAGACCGTGCGAAGGGCTGTGCCGCCGCCTCGCGGTTCAGTTGTTACCAGGACAACCTGACCATTCGCCATGGTTTCATATACCACCGTGGCAGTGCCGCTTCCATGTCGCATGGAGCCCCATAACCGCAGTGCGGCAGTGCCCCCCTGCGCGCCGAGGCGACTCGCCACGGTATTGCAACGTCGCGGCACCAGCACCAAGTGAGCTGTGGGGGCCGAAATCGCTCCCGGAGCGAGACCGTGGCCAGCAAAAGGGTGGCAAACGAACGGCTCCCGGTGATCGCGCACTTCGACGTGCGCCGCCGCAATTACCTCGCGTCAGACGGCTCTATAGCCCGGCCGCTCCCTGTGTTCGCCGCCGATGCCAAGCTGCTTGTCGGGCTTTATCGGGCCATGGTGCTCCTGCGGCTTTTTGACAGAAAGGCTGTCGCATTGCAGCGTACCGGCCGGCTCGGGACCTATGCGGTTTCGCTCGGGCAGGAGGCGGTGTCGGTCGGCATCGCCAGTGCAATGCGGGAAGAAGACGTCCTGTTGCCCTCCTATCGCGACAATGGTGCGCTTATCTGGCGTGGCGTCAAACTGGAGGAGATATTGCTGTTTTGGGGCGGGGACGAACGGGGCAATCGCTTCTCCGGATCGGTCCACGATTTCCCGTTCTGCGTTCCCGTCGGATCACAGGCACCGCATGCTGCAGGCGTCGCCTATGCGTTCAAGCTGCGGAGGGAACCGCGTGTCGCCGTTTGTATGTTCGGCGACGGCGCCACCTCGAAAGGCGATGTTTACGAAGCGATGAATTTTGCCGGTGTGCACAAATTGCCGGTCGTGTTCGTCGCCACCAACAACCACCACAGTCATCGCCACAGATGAAGCGCGCTTTGTTCTACGCAGGATCGTTCTAGGGCTGCAGCAATCACATCTCGCGACGGCGCGGAGCATCTCGCTCGAAGCGATACCCCCCTCTGCGAGCGGTCGGGGTTCGGGTCAGGAGACCGCTACCGCCTTTCCCCACACGACGCAAGTCTGCGATATTTACTCCGATCGTCCGCCTAAACCTCAGAACTTTGCCGAAGGTTCAAATCGGGGACACGCAACCACCGATACCGGCATTCGCTTCAAGTCGCCATTTGAAACGTCCAAAGAATTTCATCGCGACATCTCTCCTCCAACCCCACGCTCAGAAGCTACGGTTTGCGCAGTAACTGGTGGTAACATCACGGAACTGGCCGCAACAGCCTTTGTCGCGCTGCTCATTGTTTTGCTGTCGGTTCGAACGATCGGATACAGAGGAGGACAGTGCAGTGGCGAAGGGAGAGAATCTAGAAAGAAAGTTGCTCTTCCTCTGCATCTCAGGTGCTCTCGGTAGGCGAGAGGGATGGGATTTCCCGACCCCTCCGCGTACGCCGCGGGTCTAGACTGCCGTTGGACGCGGCATCATTGTACCTGAACAGACTAATCTAGACGCGCGCAACCCTGCCCGGCTAGCCATTGGATGGCAAAGCCAAACAACAACCTGGGCAGGCGGTACAAGCCCGCCTAGAGTTTCCCCAGCGGCTTCCTCCGACCAGCCAAGACTTGATTCCAGGGGCTGCTTTAGGTGGCTCTGAATGGATTTCCGCGGACCGGTGAGGACGACGGATTTTCGAAATCCTTCGCAGCTTCGCCTTGTTTGCCGACCAAGCCGGCTTATTTTCGGAGCGGTCGGCACTCGCTAGCTTCGACTGCTATTTCAAAAAGCGACTAGAAGATAGGAGGAGAGCATGAAATTCCGTCCGCTTCACGACCGCGTCGTGGTCAAGCGCATCGACGCAGAAGAGAAGACCGCTGGCGGCATCATCATTCCCGACACGGTCAAGGAAAAACCCTCGCAGGGCGAAATCGTCGCCGTCGGCCCCGGTGGCCGCGACGAAGCCGGCAAGCTGATCCCGATCGACCTGAAGGTCGGCGACCGCGTGCTGTTCGGCAAGTGGTCGGGCACCGAGGTCAAGATCGACGCCCAGGAGCTGTTGATCATGAAGGAGAGCGACATCATGGGCGTTCTGACCGACGTGTCTTCCAAGAAGAAGGCCGCCTAATCCACCGCTCAAGCGCCTGCCCGGCGCCTCATCAAGGGTGAGACCAAGTCAAGAACTCAGGAAACCCACTATGTCAGCAAAAGAAGTCAAATTCGGAGTCGAGGCCCGCGACCGCATGCTGCGCGGTGTCGACATCCTCCACAATGCGGTAAAAGTGACGCTCGGTCCGAAGGGTCGCAACGTCGTCCTCGACAAGTCGTTCGGCGCTCCCCGTATTACCAAGGATGGCGTCACCGTCGCCAAGGAGATCGAGCTCGAAGACAAGTTCGAGAACATGGGCGCCCAGATGGTGCGCGAAGTCGCCTCCAAGTCCGCAGACGCGGCTGGCGACGGCACCACCACCGCGACCGTGCTCGCCGCTGCGATCGTCCGTGAAGGCGCCAAGTCGGTTGCCGCTGGCATGAACCCGATGGACCTGAAGCGCGGTATCGACTTGGCTGTGGAAGCCGTCGTCGCTGACCTCGTCAAGAACTCCAAGAAGGTCACCTCGAACGACGAGATCGCCCAAGTTGGCACGATTTCAGCCAATGGCGATGCGGAGATCGGCAAGTTCATCGCCGACGCCATGAAGAAGGTCGGCAACGAGGGCGTCATCACCGTTGAGGAAGCCAAGTCGCTCGCGACCGAACTCGAAGTTGTCGAGGGCATGCAGTTCGACCGCGGCTATATCTCGCCCTACTTCGTCACCAACGCCGATAAGATGCGAGTTGAAATGGATGATGCCTACGTCCTCATTAATGAGAAAAAGCTGTCTCAGTTGAATGAACTACTTCCCTTGTTGGAAGCGGTGGTGCAGAGCGGCAAGCCGCTTGTGATTATCGCCGAAGACGTCGAAGGCGAAGCGCTCGCCACCCTCGTCGTCAACCGTCTCCGCGGCGGCCTGAAGGTCGCGGCCGTCAAGGCTCCGGGCTTCGGCGATCGCCGCAAGGCTATGCTGCAGGACATCGCGATTCTGACCGGCGGCCAGGCCATCTCGGAAGACCTCGGCATCAAGCTCGAGAACGTCACTCTCAACATGCTCGGTCGCGCCAAGAAGGTCATGATCGACAAGGAGAACACCACGATCGTGAGCGGCGCCGGCAAGAAGGCCGACATCGAGGCGCGGGTGTCCCAGATCAAGGCGCAGATTGAGGAAACCACCTCGGACTACGACCGTGAGAAGCTCCAGGAGCGTCTCGCCAAGCTCGCAGGCGGCGTCGCGGTGATCCGCGTCGGCGGCGCGACCGAGGTCGAGGTGAAGGAGCGCAAAGATCGCGTTGATGACGCGATGCATGCGACCCGCGCGGCGGTTGAAGAAGGCATCTTGCCAGGCGGCGGTGTTGCGCTGCTGCGAGCCTCCGAGCACCTCAAGGGCATTCGCACCAAAAATGACGACCAGAAGACGGGGGTCGAGATCGTGCGCAAGGCGTTGTCCTACCCGGCCCGCCAGATCGCAATCAACGCGGGCGAGGACGGCTCGGTCATCGTCGGCAAGATCCTCGAAAAGGATCAGTACTCGTACGGCTTCGACTCGCAGACCGGCGAATACGGCAACCTGGTCTCCAAGGGTATCATCGATCCGACTAAGGTGGTTCGAGTGGCGATCCAGAACGCGGCGTCCGTCGCAGCGCTCCTGATCACCACCGAAGCTATGGTGGCGGAAGTGCCGAAGAAGAACACCGGTGCGGGCGGCATGCCTCCGGGCGGCGGCGGCATGGGTGGCATGGGGGGTATGGACTTCTAAGTCCGACATTCAGAGCTCAACAATAAGGCTCGGCAGCGACGCCGAGCCTTCGCTGATTTCCTAGCGGTCAGCCGCGGTCCAACACTCGCGCACCGTATTGCGCGAGCGCGTCGAAGCCCGCGCCGCCGACAAATGTCAGGCGGCCGAGTTTCGAGGAGGACACCGCCCGGAATCATCCTGAGAGCCTGACTCAAAAAGCGTGGGCGTTTTCAGGGTCTGGCCAAGCGGCGAGTTAGGAGCCTCAGATGGGCGGCGAGCAACCAGGCTAGCTCGGTGGCGGCGGAGCCTTCGAAGTCTTTGGAGAGGCGACGACATCTGCCGAACCATGCAAAGGTACGCTCGACGACCCAGCGCCTGGGCAGGAGCTGGAAGCCTTTGACCCCGAGCGGTCGCTCGACGATCTCGATCGTCCATGGTCCGCAGTCGGAGAGTGCGTTGACGAGCTGTTTGCCGCGATAAATCCGATCGGCAAAGACATGCTCAAGCCTTGGGAAGCGGTCTCGCAAGAGCTCCAACAGAG
>NZ_FOQJ01000017.1:0-111699 GCF_900113725.1 Bradyrhizobium sp. cf659 | reverse complement strand
CCGTTCCCAGATGATAGTGGTGCTGAGGGTTGGCGTTGAAGCCCGTCACCACGGCACGCAAACTGGCGTGACCGCTCAGTTGCGCATAGATCAGCGCGACCAAATGATCCCAGCTCTTGAACGACTTGTCGTAGGCATCCCCGTCCACACGATCCACAGCAGCCTGAAATTGCCGCCGATTGATCGGTTCAAGGAGCCTTCCAAAAATGCTATCGCTAAACCGCATGCCCGGTCACCTTCTGAGTCTCGACAACCAGAAAGTACCTGCTTCACGCCGGTTAAACCGGGCATGCTCCGCGACACAGTGAATCATTCCCCGGACAGCCCTGCGTAAGAACGGGGAGAGGGAGATCAGGATACCCGCCACTCCGGTACGCCATCGCCGGCCATCGCGATCTCGCCAAGCGAGCCGACCGGCGTGCGATCCATGTTGAGGAGATGCGCCAGCGTCGCGGTATCACCCGCCGGAATCCGTGCCAGCGTGCGGCGGTCATCTTCCGTGCGCAGCATCACCACACCGTGCTCGACATCCCCGCCGCGGCCGTAGAGCACCGTAAAGCTCTCGACCTTGCCCTTGCCCGAGGCTTCCGCGACGAAATTCGGCACCGCGCGCTTGTTGCGGTCGGCCTCTTCTTGCACGCTCGTCTCCTGCGCCAGCGCCGCGCGCGGCGGCGCCTTCGAAACCACCAGCGCATGATGCTTGGTGACGAAGCCGCCCTGGCCGTAGAGCAGGCCGAGCCTGGCGCCATCGCGCAGGCGCCGCACCATCGCGCAGGCCGCATGCGTCATGTAGGTGTTGAGCGGCGCGCCGAAGAAGGTGAGGCCGCCGGTCACGGTCGGCTGCACGTCGGCGGAAAGGCCCAGCGTCCGCCGCGCCATCTTGGGCACGCAGGGGAAGCAGCTATAGAGCTCGATCGCTTCGAATGCCGTGCCGTCGCCGCCGGCGAGGTCCACCGCGGCTTTCAGCACCGCATTCTGCGGATGGCTCTCGTAGAACTGGTCGCGCAGGAGATAGTCGCGCGGCTCCTCCGCCGAGGCGCCGCCGAGCGGATAGACCAGTCTGTCCTCGGCGATACCCGCCGCGCGCGCCCTGGCAAGGCTGGTGAGCAGCAGCGCGCCACCCATGTTGACGCTGGGGTTGGCGACCATGAGCTTGTTGTAAGGCCAGGCGATGAGACGGTTGTCCGCGGTCGGCGTCGTGATCTCGTCCGGCGCATAGCGTCGCTTCAGCCAGGCGTTTGGATTTTGTGCGGCGGCCTCGGAATAGCGCGACCACAGTGTGCCCGATTCCGCCATCGCCTCGCGCGGCGTCTGGCCCCAATGAGCGGAGGAGGCCGCCTCATAGAACGGATAGACCGTGACGGGCCGGAACACGCCGAGCTTCACGGCCAGCGGCTTCTGGAACGCTGCGCCGCGCTTGGGCTCCTCGACATCATGCGCGAACGGCGTCCATGGCAGCTTCGCGCCTGCGCGCTCGGCCTTGGTCGCGGTCGACTGCGCCTCCGCACCGCAGACCGCGGCAACGCTGCATTCGCCGCGCGCGATGCGCTTTGCGGCCTCGTGGATGTAGCGGATCGGGCTCTCGCCGCCGACCGGGCCGTAATAGCAATGCGAAGGCGTGATCCCGAGTCGCTGCGCCAGCAGCTTTTCCGGGTCGCGGTAGCGCCAGCTCAGGAAGTTGACGACGTCGAGCGACTGCACCTCGCCGAGCAGCTTTGCCCCGGCATCCGCTTCGGCGCGCCGCAGCGCCTGTTCGAGCAGATCGAACGGCTCGAGGCCCTCGGTGATCTCCTTGGGGCGGTCGACGATCTCGCCGATGCCGACGATGACGGGGATGCGGTCTTCGGGGATGTTGGTATTGTCGGTCATGGCCTCAATTCACGATATCAGTTGCTTCGTCATTGCGAGCGAAGCGAAGCAATCCAGAATCTTTCCGCGGCGGCAGTCTGGATTGTTTCGCTACGCTCGCAATGACGATGTGGGTGCTACTCCGCCACCAGCTCATTCATGTGCTCGACGGCCTCGGCAAACTCTTCCTTGAACTCCTGCACCACCGCGCCCGCCGACTTCACGCCGTCGATCAGGCCGACGCCCTGGCCGACGAAGTAGCTGACGAGATCGCGCGCCCTGGCGTTGCCAGCCGCCGCCGCGCGGTCGATCGAATTGAAGGCGTCGCGGCTGATGATGCTTTGCAGCGGCATCGGCAGCGCACCGGGGCTCTCCGGCGCGCGGTCCCAGGCATCGGTCCACACCGAGCGGAGCTGCCGGGCGGGCTTTCCGGTACGTCCCTTCGAGCGCACCGCGTCACGCGAGGACGCGGCGATCATCTTTTCGCGGAAGATTTCCGTCGTCTCGGCTTCCACGGTCGCGAGCCACACCGAGCCGGTCCAGGCGCCGGCCGCGCCCATCGCCATGCAGGCCGCCATCTGCCGTCCCGTCATGATGCCGCCGGCCGCCAGCACCGGCACGTCGCGGATCTTCTTGATTGCCTTGATCACCTCCGGCACCAGCACCATGGTCGACACCTCGCCGCAATGGCCGCCGGCCTCGGTGCCCTGGACCACGAGGATATCGACGCCGGCCGCGACCTGGCGCAGCGCGTGCTCCTTGGCGCCGACGAGAGCTGCGACCGGCACGCCGTGCTTCTTGCCCATCTCGATCATCGCTTTCGGCGGCACGCCGAGTGCGTTCGCGATCAGCCTGATCGGATGATTGAACGAGACCTCGAGCAGTTGAAGCGCCGTCTTTCCGTCGAACGGCTGCGGCTGGTTGTCGGCCATTTCAGTGGTCGTCAGCTCGATGTCGTACTTCTTCAGGAGGTCGCGCGTGTAGTTGCGATGCTCTTGCGGCACGCGCGCTTCCAGGCTCTTCCAGGTGACGTCCTTCTCGCCCGCCGTCGAGATGTTCTCGGGGATCAGCACGTCGATGCCGTAGGGCTTGCCGTCGACGTGGTCGTCGATCCATTTCAGCTCGCGTTCGAGCGTATCAGGCGTGTGCACGGTGGCACCTAACACGCCGAAGCCGCCGGCGCGGCTGACGGCGGCGACGACGTCGCGGCAATGGCTGAAGGCGAGCAGCGGGAACTCGATGCCCAGCATGTCGCAGATCGGCGATTTCATGGCTCTCTCCCGGCGGCCGTCGCGTTGCTGTTATTGCTTTGCGTTCTTGTTGTCCTTGGCGAAGGCCGCGCGACGCTAACTCATCGTCGCCGGCGATGCCAAGCCGGATTTCGCCGCGCATCTTGCGTATAGGCGCCACGCCACGCGAGGAGCCATTCCGTCGCGCAAAATAAGCGGAGCGGCGGCCGTGAATGAGCCTCTTGCGCTTTGGCCGACGTGAGAGAATGCTGGCGAACAACAACAGACAACAACGAGGGAGCGCCAACCGATGTCGCCAGCGCAATCGAGTCCGGCCGAGGCCAGTGAAGCCTATGACGTGGTCATCGTCGGCGCCGGCTTTGCCGGCATGTACATGTTGCATCGGCTGCGCAGGCTTGGCTTCTCGGCGCGAGTCTACGAGCAGGGCGGCGGGGTCGGCGGCACCTGGTACTGGAATCGTTATCCGGGCGCGCGCTGCGATGTCGAGAGCATGCAATATTCCTACTCGTTCTCGGAGGAGCTCCAGCAGGAATGGGACTGGACCGAACGCTACGCGCCGCAGGCAGAGATCCTGAAATACGCCAACCATGTCGCGGATCGTTTCGATCTGCGCCGCGACATCCAGTTCGACACGCGCGTCGAGCGCGCTGTCTTCGATGAACAGACTAATGGCTGGTCGGTGACGATTTCCGGCGGAAAGACGGTCGAAGCGAAGTTCGTCGTGCTCGCCACCGGCTGCCTGTCGAACGCGCGCAAGCCCGACATCAAGGGTCTCGAAAACTTCAAAGGTCCCGTCTACCACACCGGCAACTGGCCGCACGAGCCCGTGGACTTCACGGGCCTGCGCGTTGGCCTCATCGGCACCGGTTCATCCGGCATCCAGTCGGCGCCCATCATTGCCGAGCAGGCAAAGCATCTCACCGTCTTCCAGCGCACCGCGAATTTCTCGATTCCCGCCCGCAACGCCACGCTGACCGATGAGGAACGCGATGCGTTCCGCAACAACTATTCGGAGATCCGTCGCTTCGCCCGCGAGGTCGCGCGCAACGGCATCTATGCCGAGCAGCCCGATCGCGGCGCTCTCGACGACAGCGAGGATGACAGGCACGCCAGATACGGGGCGCGTTGGGATCGCGGCGGGCTCACCTTCATGTACGCCTACAACAATCTCGGCCTGGATCTGGCCGCGAATGACACCGCCGCCGACTACGTGCGCGGCAAGATCACCGAGATCGTCAAGGACGCCAGCACTGCGAAATTGCTCCAGCCGAACAGCCATCCGATCGGCACCAAGCGCATCTGCATCGATACGGATTACTTCGCGACCTTCAACCGGCCGAATGTCTCATTGGTCGACATCAAGACCAATCCGATCGAGGAGATCACCGCGAACGCTGTCCGTGTCGCGGGGGCAGATCACGAGGTCGATGCGCTGGTGATGGCGACCGGCTTCGACGCCATGACCGGATCGGTCGCCCGGATCGGCATTCGCGGTCGCGGCGGGCGGACGCTGAACCAGAAATGGGCCGAGGGCCCCAAGACCTATCTCGGCCTGATGAGCGCAGGCTTTCCCAACCTCTTCATCATCACCGGGCCCGGCAGCCCGTCCGTGCTGTCCAACATGATCGTGTCGATCGAGCAGCATGTCGACTGGATCGCCGATTGCCTCGTCCACATGCGCAAGCAAGGCCTTGCCACGATGGAGGCGGGGGGAGAAGCGGAGGACAAGTGGGTCGCGCACGTCAACGAAGTTGCCCATGGCACGCTCTATCCGCAGGCCAATTCCTGGTACATGGGCGCCAACATCCCCGGCAAGCCGCGCATCTTCATGCCCTATATCGGCGGCGTCGGGGTCTACCGGCGGATCTGCGACGAGGTCGCGGCGAAGGGGTATGAGGGGTTTTTGCTGGGGCGTGCGGAGCAGGGCTGACTGCGGCCGCGTCCTGAGCCTGGCTCTTTCCGATCGTCATTCCGGGGCGTCGCGGAGCGACGAGCCGGAATCCATTTCTCCGAGCATTCCTGGGGCCTGATGGATTCCGGGCTCGCCCTCCGGGTGCCCCGGAATGACGGCGGGGAAGTGGCTTGCCATGACGAAACATAGAGTTGCCCCGTCCGGCAATGCATTTCTGCGCCCTTGTCATCGGCCGTTCGCGGGCTAATTAATGCAGGCGCATCTTTCCGCCCCGGAGCCCCCGCATGACCGACGCCCCCGCCTACGTGCCGCCCAAAGTCTGGACCTGGAACAAGGAGAACGGCGGGCAGTTCGCCAGCATCAACCGGCCGATCGCCGGCCCCACCCACGACAAGGAGCTGCCGGTCGGCAAGCATCCGCTCCAGCTCTATTCGCTGGCGACGCCGAACGGGGTGAAGGTGACGGTGATGCTGGAGGAGCTTCTGGCGCTCGGCCACAAGGGCGCCGAATACGACGCCTGGCTGATCAGGATCGGCAATGGCGACCAGTTCGGCAGCGGGTTCGTCGACATCAACCCGAACTCGAAGATTCCGGCGCTGATGGACCGCTCCGGCCCTGAGCCTGTCAGGGTGTTCGAGTCCGGCTCGATCCTGTTCTATCTCGCCGAGAAGTTCGGCGCCTTCCTGCCGAAGGACATCAAGACCCGTACCGAAGCGATGTCCTGGCTGTTCTGGCAGATGGGCAGCGCGCCGTATCTCGGCGGCGGCTTTGGCCATTTCTACGCCTACGCACCGACCAAGATCGAATACGCCATCGACCGTTTCGCGATGGAGACCAAGCGCCAGCTCGACGTGCTCGACCGGCGCCTCGCCGACAACGAATATCTCGCGGGCAACGAGTACACCATCGCCGACATCGCGGTGTGGCCCTGGTATGGCGCGCTCGCCAAGGGACTGGTCTACGGTGCCGGCGAGTTCCTCTCCGTGCAGGACTACAAGAACGTGCAGCGCTGGACCGACCAGATCGCCAAACGCCCGGCTGTGAAGCGCGGCCGCATGGTCAACCGCGTCTCCGGCGATCCCGCAAGCCAGCTCCACGAGCGCCACGACGCCGGCGATTTCGACACCAAGACGCAGGACAAGATCGGCGAGCCGGCTGCATCGTAGGTGCTGTACTCCCTCTCCCCGCGTGCGGGGAGAGGCCGGAATGCGCGCTGAAAGCGCGGATTCCGGGTGAGGGGACTCTCCGCGAGTCCGACTGTCACCGTCTTTTCGGAAGCAGCCCCTCGCCCCAACGCTCTCAGCGTGAGCGAAGCTCGTCGCGGTCCCGTAAGAACGGGGCCAGGGAGCGCGCCTTTGCTGTAGCGTCCGCTACTTCCCCTTCGCACCCTCCGCTGCCGGAAACACCACGCGGTCGTCGGTGCGGCAGTAGCGGTCGGCGAACATGCGGCCGATCGGGTGGTAGCGGTCCATGTGCACTCGCATCGCCGCCTCGTCCCAGAGCTCGTCGCGAATGTAGAAATGCAGGCCTTCGCCCATGATCAACTGGCGATCGCCGTTGACGTCGATCGTCCTCCAGGTCCTGCACTCCATGGCCCAGGGCGTGTCGGCGAGCCGCGGCACGGCAATCGTCTTCGACGGCGAAAGCATCAGCCCGAGGTAGCCGGGCTCGCCGATCTCGGGCGGAAAATCGCCGCTGGATTCGTGCATCGCCCGCGCCAGCGGCTCGTCCGCGATGTTGACCACGAACTCGCCGGTACGCTGGATGTTGGCAAGCGTATCCTTCTCCTCGCCGTTCGGTTTCCGGTTCACCGCGAACATGCAGAGCGGCGGATCCTCGCAGAACACGTTGAAGAAGCTGAACGGCGCGGCATTGACCACGCCGGTCGACCCGATCGACGTCACCCACGCGATCGGCCGCGGCAGCACGAAGGAGGTCAGCACCTTGTAGCGCTCGCGCGGCGTGAGGTCGCTCGGGGTGTAGTCCATGGATGCTCCTTGCGAGGTCTTCGCCTCTCCCCGCTTGCGGGGAGAGGCCGACGCGCGTCGAGCGCGGCGGGTGAGGGGGACTCTCCGCGAGTCCGTCTGTCACCGTAGTTGTGGAAGCAGCCCCTCACCCCAGCCCTCTCCCCGTAAGTACGGGGAGAGGGAGGGATAGACTTCAAGCCATGCTCAGCTCGTGCCGGCCGACCACCATCCAGTGCACCTCGTCCGGACCGTCGGCAAAGCGCAGGTGGCGCACGTCCTGGTACATCTCGGCGAGCGGGGTCCAGTGCGAGATGCCGGTGGCGCCGTGCATCTGGATCGCCTGGTCGATGATCTTGCAGGCGCGCTCGGGCACCATGGCCTTGACCATGGAGACCCAGACGCGGGCTTCCTTGTTGCCGAGCACGTCCATGGCCTTCGCCGCTTTCAGCACCATCAGCCGCATCGCCTCGATCTCGCAGCGCGCCTGCGCGATGATCTGCATGTTGCCGCCGAGATGGGCGATCTTCTTGCCGAAGGCTTCGCGGGTGAGGCCACGCTGCACCATCAGGTCGAGTGCCTTCTCGGCCTTGCCGATGGTGCGCATGCAGTGATGGATGCGCCCGGGTCCGAGGCGGAGCTGCGAGATCTCGAAGCCGCGGCCTTCGCCGAGCAGCATGTTCTCCTTCGGCACGCGCACGTTGTTGAAGCGCATCTGCATGTGGCCGCGTGGGGCGTGGTCCTGGCCGAACACGTACATGGGGCCGAGCACCTCGACGCCGGGCGTGTCGCGCGGCACCAGGATCTGCGACTGCTGCTTGCTCGGCGCGGCGTCCGGATTGGTCTTCACCATCACGATGAGGATCTTGCAGCGGGGATCGCCGAGGCCGGAGATGTAGTATTTCTCGCCGTTGATGACCCATTCGTCGCCGACGAGCTTTGCCGTCGTCGAGATGTTCTTGGCGTCGGAGGAGGCGACGTTCGGCTCGGTCATGACATAGGCCGAGCGGATCTCGCCGTTGAGCAGCGGCTTCAGCCATTTCTCCTTCTGCTCCTTGGTGCCGACGCGCTCCAGCACCTCCATGTTGCCGGTGTCGGGCGCAGAGCAGTTCATGGTCTCGGAGGCCAGCGGGCTCTTGCCGAGCTCGGAGGCGATATAGGCATAGTCGAGATTCTTCAGGCCCTGGCCGGTCTCGTCATCGGGCAGGAAGAAGTTCCAGAGGCCTTCCTGCTTGGCCTTGTTCTTGGCGACCTCGAGCACTTCGAGCTGCTTCGGCGTGAAGCTCCAGCGATCTTCCTTGGTTTCGCCCGCCTTGGCGAACTCGATCGACATCGGCTCGACGGTGTCCCGGATGAACTTCTTGACGTGGTCGTAGAGCGGCCGGACCTGGTCCGACATGCGGAGGTCGTTGAGCTCGTCGCCGGGATTGAGGGTGTAGTTGGTGGTGCGGGGTATGTAGGTGTGTTTTGTCATTGTTCCTCCCGGGGTGACTGAGATCGTACTGGGGAGAATAATCGCAGCGCCGCCAAAGTGCGAGCGCGCATTTTTTCACGCGGCCCATGCCACGTGATGGAATTTCGCGAGGTGTTTGAAATGTTGTTTGAACGGGGGACGATTGCCACAACTTCCGCTGTCATCGCCCGCCTTGTGCGCACTTGCGCACTGGGGCGGGCGATCCAGTACGCTGCGACGGACGTGATTGAATCGAGCGGCCGCGGCGTACTGGATTCCCCGCCTCCGCGGGGAATGACAGCGCTTGCTGCTGTTAGTTCGGCATCCGGTGCATCGCGCAGATCTTGTTGCCGTCGAGGTCGCGCAGGTAAGCGAGATAAAGCTTGTTCCCCGCGCCCTCGCGGATGCCGGGCGGATTCTCGATCGGCGTTCCGCCAGCAGCGACGCCGGCCGCGTGCCACTTGTCGACCTGCTCAGGCGAGTTGGCGGCAAAGCCGATGGTGCCGCCGTTCGCACAGGTCGCCGGCTCGCCGTTGATCGGCTTCGTCACCGAGAACACGCCTGTCTTGGTGAAGTAGAAGATGCGATGGCCGTCGACCTTGGCCGGCCGCACCTCGAGTGTGCTGAGCAGTTGGTCGTAGAACGCCTTGGCCTTGTCGAGGTCGTTGGTGCCGATCATGATGTGGGAAAACATTTGCCCTGTCCCCTCGATATCTTTTGTAGCCCGGACGGAGCGCAGCGAGATCCGGGTCTGGTGTTTCTGGTCATCCCGGATTGTGCTGCGCTCCATCCGGGTTGCGATCCTGAAAAGATCAAAACGCCGTATAGCCGCCGTCGATCACGAACGTATCCGCGGTGTGATAGGACGAGGCCTTGCTCATCAGATACACGGCGATGCCGCCGAAATCGCCGGGCTCGCCGAAGCGGCGCTGCGGAATGCGCGGCATCACATTGGCGACGAACTTGTCGTTGGCCATGAGCCCCGCGGTCATGTCACTCTTGATCCAGCCGGGCAGGATCGCATTCGCGGTGACGCCGTCGCGCGCCAGCTCCACGCCGAGCGCGCGCACCAGCGCGTTGATGGCAGCCTTGGTCGCGGCATAGTGCTCGTTGCGCGCGGTGCCGAAGATCGAGGCGAGGCTCGAGGTCGCCACCAGCCGGCCGAAGGGATCGCCGGCATTGGCGCGGTCGGTCATGTGTCTGGCGGCCGCCTGGAACGCGTGGAACACGCCGTCGAGATTGGTCGCGAACATCGTGCGCCATTCCTCTTCGGTGCGCTCGATGAAGGAGCGCCGGCCGCCGCCGCCGATGCCGGCATTGGCGAAGCAGCCGTCGACCCGGCCGAAAATGTCGAGCGTGGCCTTCATCGCGGCATTGACCGAGGCCGGATCAGTGACGTCGCAGACGCGGGTATCCACCTTGCCGGCAAGGCCCGCCAGGCTCGCGGCAGCGCTGTTGTTCTTGTCAGGATTGCGGCCCCAGATCGAAACGTTGCAGCCTTGGCCGGCCAGTGCCTGCGCGATGCCGAGCCCGATGCCGCCATTGCCGCCGGTGATCACGGCGACGCGGCCGGAGAGGTCGAAAAGGCTCATGGCGCGTTTCCCGGTTTTTGGCATGACGCGCATCAGCCGCTGCGCGCAAGATTGCTTGCTATGCTCTGATCACCATGGACAAGACCGCGCCAAAAATCAAATATGCGCCCCGGCAAAACTAATTCCGGTCTGCGAAACTGACACAGGCCGCAACCGACGAGGAAACCATGCAGTTCAAACACGTCACGCTCGATTTCGATGGTTCGGTCGCGATCCTCAAGCTCGACCATCAGGAGGTGATGAATGCGGTCTCCGTGGACATGCTGGGCGGCCTCGCCGACGCGCTCGATGCGATCGAGGAGAAGAAGGACGAGGTGCGCTGCGTCGTGCTGACCGGCGCGGGACGGGCGTTCTGCACGGGCGCTAATCTTCAGGGCCGCAACAACCAGTCGAAGAAGACCAAGGCCGGCCTGACGCTGGAGACCGGCTTTCACCCGTTCCTGCGCCGCATCCGCAATCTGCACTGCCCCATCGTCACCGCGGTCAACGGCCCGGCGGCGGGCGCCGGCATGAGCTTCGCGCTGCTCGGCGACATGATCCTGTGCGCGCGCTCGTCCTATTTCCTGCAGGCCTTCCGCCGCATCGGCCTCGTGCCGGATTGCGGCTCGACCTGGCTGCTGCCGCGCCTCGTCGGCCGGGCCCGCTCGATCGAACTGTCGCTGATGGGCGAGAGGCTCCCGGCCGAGAAGGCGCTGGAATGGGGCCTCGTCAACCGCGTCTACGACGACGGTGTGCTGATGGAGGAGGCGATGAAGCTCGCGCGCGAGCTTGCCAGCGGCCCGACGGTTGCGCTGTCGCTGATCCGCAAGCTCTACTGGGACAGTCCGGAAAATTCCTTCGAGGATCAGCTCAATCTCGAATTCCAGTGCCAGCTTCGCGCCGGCGACACGCAGGACTTCCGTGAAGGCGTCGGCGCGTTCCTGGAGAAGCGCCCGGCGCAGTTCAAGGGCAAATGATCGAAGCGCAACTCTCCCGCAGCGTCGCGCGCTGGTGCGAGGGGGCAACCGGCGTCACCGGCGCGGCCAAGCTGTCCGGTGGTGCCAGCCAGGAAACCTGGCGCTTCGACATCGTGCATCCCGATGGACCGATCGGCGCGATCCTGCGCCGCTCACCGAAGGGTTATGGCGCAGCTCCAACGCGCGCGGCGGGGCTCGGCGCCGAAGCGCAATTGATGCAGCTTGCCTATGAGGCCGGCGTGCCGTCGCCGCGCGTGATGCATGTCTTGACGGCCGCGGACGATCTCGGCACCGGCTTCATCATGCAGCGGGTCGAGGGCGAGACCATCGCGCGCAAGATCCTGCGCGACGACGAGTTCGCGGCGGCGCGGCCGCATCTCGCGCGGCAGATCGGCGGCGTGCTTGCGGGCCTGCACAGGCTGCCGCTGGACAAGCTGCCCGAGCTGCGGCGCATGACTGCGGCGAAGGAGATCGGCGAATTCGAGCGCGACTATCGCAGCCTGAGCTGGCCCAAGCCCGTGTTCGAGCTGGCGCTGCGCTGGCTGCGCGACAACGATCCCGGCCCCTCTGCCGAGGAGACGCTGGTGCATGGCGATTTCCGCAACGGCAATCTCATCATCGGTGCCGACGGCGTCCGCGCCGTGCTCGACTGGGAGCTTGCGCATCTCGGCGATCCCATGGAGGATCTCGGCTGGGTCTGCGTTAATTCCTGGCGGTTCGGCGAGATCGACAAGCCCGTCGGCGGTTTTGGCACACGCGAGGAATTGTTCGCCGGTTACGAAGCGGCGGGCCGAAAAGTCGATCCCGCGCGCGTAAAATTCTGGGAAGTGATGGGCACGCTGCGCTGGGGCATCATGTGCGGTGGCATGATGCAGCGGTTCCGCGAGGGACCGGACCATTCCATGGAGCGCGCCATGATCGGCCGCCGCGCCTCCGAGACCGAGATCGATCTGTTGCGGCTCTTGGCGCCGCGCGGGAGCTGACGCATGCAGGACGAACCGACACCGGTCGAGCTGACCAAGTCAGTCGCCGATTTCCTCCGGAGCGACATCACGCCGCTGATCTCCGGCCATCAGGCGTTCAAGCTGCGCGTCGCCATCAACATCCTCGACCTCGTGACCCGGCAGCTGACGCAGGAGCAGGGGAGCGATGCGAAAGAGGTGGAGCGGCTGCGTGCACTGCTTGGCATCGACGGCTCGGTGACGGACCTCAACCGCGCCCTCGCCGATCGCATCGCCAGGGGCGAGCTCGACCTCGCAACGCCGGGCCTCGCCGAGCATCTGTGGGCGACCACGATGGACAAGCTTGCGGTCGATCAGCCGAACTACGCCTCCTACAAGCGCGAGCTGTCGCGAGACGGGTAGGCGGCGCTGCATCCTCCGTTATTGCGAGGAGCCCTCGCGACGAAGCAATCCAGACTGTCGCCGCAGAGACAGTCTGGATTGCTTCGCTGCGCTCGCAGTGACGGTGTTGATGCAGTGGTGCGCCACACTCTCCTCGTCATTCCGGGGCGTCGCGAAGCGACGAACCCGGAATCCATTCATCCGCAGTCTCTGCCGCTCGATGGATTCCGGGCTCGCGCCAAGTGGCGCGCCCCGGAATGACGGAAGCCCCTACTTCCCCACCCATTTCGGCGGGCGCTTCTCCGAAAACGCCTTCGGGCCCTCGATGTAGTCCTGCGACGCCACCATCGCTTTCACCGCCGGATATTCCCGCTGCTCCTCGATTGCCTGCTCCAGCGAGACGGCGAGGCCCTTCTGGATGGTCTGCTTCGAGGCCCGGATCGACATCGGCGAGTTCTTGGTGATCATCTCCGCCCAGCGCAGTGCGCCCGCAAGCGCCTCGCCCTGCGGCACCACCTCGTTGACGAAGCCGAGCTCATGGCCCTCCTTGGCGCTGACATGGCGCGCGGTGAGGATCATGCCCATGGCGCGCTTCAGCCCGATCTGACGCGGCAGCCGGTGCAGGCCGCCGGCGAGCGCGGCGAGCCCAACGCGCGGCTCGGGCAGGGCGAAGGTGGCGTTTTCCGAGGCGATGATCAGGTCGCAGGCGAGCGCGATCTCGAAGCCGCCGCCCATCGCCACACCATTCACCGCGGCAATGATCGGCTTGTCGCAGTCGAATCGCGCAGTGAGGCCGGCAAAGCCGCCCTTGTCCCAGCCGCGCTTGCCGCCGGCAGCCTGCCACTTCAGGTCGTTGCCGGCGCAGAACGCCTTGTCGCCGGCGCCGGTGACGATCGCGACCCATTGCTCGGCATCGGCCGAGAAATCGTCGAACACCTTCTGGAGCTCGAAATGCGCGTCGGTGTGCAGCGCATTGTAAACCTCGGGACGCGACAGCGTGACGATCGTGATCGGTCCCTTGCGTTCCACTTTGGAAAATTTCAGCTCCATCGCTCGCTCCCCGCGTTTTCTCCTGAAGGAATATTGGCGTCATACTACCGCGCGTCGGCGCCGCGACACCATCGAATTGCGCGGGCGCGCCTTGCGTAGCTGACACGTCTCGGCTCGCTTGACTTGCGCGTGCTCTTCTCACCTTAATCGTGCGAAGCAAAAGCGCGGTTAGCGCCTTAACGCAAAACGAAAAAATCATCCGGGAGAGAACCGTGGATTTCTCATTGCCAACAGATCTCGTCGCCTATCTCGGAGAGCTCGACCGTTTCATCGAACGCGAGATCAAGCCGCTGGAAGCGGCCGACGACAACATCCGCTTCTTCGATCATCGCCGCGAATGGGCGCGCACCGATTTCGAGAATGGCGGCCTGCCGCGCCACGAGTGGGAGGCCTTGCTGCGCAAGGCCAAGGATCTCGCGGACGCCGCCGGTCACTTGCGCTTTCCGGTGCCGAAGCAGTATGGCGGCAAGGACGGCTCCAACCTCTGGATGGCGGTGATCCGTGAGCATTTTGCCGCCAAAGGCCTCGGGCTGCACAACGACCTTCAGAACGAGCATTCCATCGTCGGAAATTTCCCTGTTGTCACCATGCTCGACCGCTACGGCCGCGACGACCAGAAGGCGATGATCGACGGCTCGATCAAGGGCAAATACCGCATCACGTTTGGATTGACCGAGCCGCATCACGGCTCGGATGCCACGCACATGGAAACGCGGGCGGTGCCGGCGACCCGCGACAACGTCAAGGGCTGGATCATCAATGGCGAGAAGATGTGGACGACCGGCATGCACGTCGCCACCCACTGCGCGCTGTTCGCGCGCACCTCGGGCAATGACGGCGATGCCCGCGGCATCACCTGCTTCCTGGTGCCGGCCAAGAGCCACGGCGTCAGGATCGAGGAGTACATGTGGACCTTCAACATGCCGACCGATCATCCCCGCGTCAGCTTCACCGACGTGTTCGTGCCTGAAGATGCGCTGTTCGGCGAGGTCGGTCGCGGCCTGTCGCTGGCGCAATGCTTCGTGCACCAGAACCGGATCCGCCAGGCCGCCAGCTCGCTCGGCGCCGCTGTCTACTGCATCAACGAAAGCGTCAAATATGCGCGCGAGCGAAAACCGTTCGGCAGGGCGCTCGCCGAGAACCAGGCGATCCAGTTCCCGCTGGTCGAGCTCGCGACGCAAGCCGAGATGCTGCGCCTTCTGATCCGCAAGACGGCCTGGGAGATGGACCAGCTCACCGAGGAGCAGATCGAGCGCACGCTCTCCGACCGCGTCTCGATGAGCAACTACTGGGCAAACCGCCTCTGCTGCGAATCCGCCGACCGCGCCATGCAGGTCCACGGCGGCATGGGCTACTCACGCCACAAGCCGTTCGAGCACATCTATCGGCACCATCGCCGCTACCGGATCACGGAAGGCAGCGAGGAGATCCAGATGCGCAAGGTGGCGGGGTTCCTGTTCGGGTATATGGGGCCGGGGAAGCACTGAGTCGCTGCGGCGCGAACTGCGGTTTATTGCAGGCGACCGCAGTCCCCCCAACGTCGTCCTGGCGCAAGCCAGGACCCATTACCCCAGGGAGCAGTTTGGGGCCGGCTGGCAACCACCTGTCTTCGCCAAACTCAATTCGGTGGTAATGGGTCCTGGATCAGCGCTCACTTCGTTCGCTTGTCCAGGACGACGGTGAAAATCAATTCACCCTTCGATCCTTCCCCGCCCAATACGGCTCGCGCAGCTGCCGCCGCAGGATCTTGCCGCTCGGATTGCGCGGCAGCGCCGGCAGAAACTCCACGGTCTTCGGCGTCTTGAACCCGGCGATGCGTTCGCGGGTGAAGTTGATGATGTCGGTGGCGCTCGCCTGCTTGCCGGGCTTCATCACCACCACGGCCTTCACCGCCTCGCCCCATTTGTCGTCGGGAACGCCGATCACGGCGGCCTCGGCGACATCTGGATGATCGCATAGCGCGCTCTCGACCTCGGCGGGATAGATGTTCTCGCCGCCGGAGATGATCATGTCCTTGATGCGGTCGTGGATGTAGAGATAGCCGTCCTCGTCCATGTAGCCGGCATCGCCGGTGCGCAGCCAGCCGTCGCCGCGCAGCGTCGACGCGGTTGCCTCCGGCAAGTTCCAGTAGCCGGCCATGTTGGAGCCCGAGCGCGTCGCGATCTCGCCGACCTGGCGCGGTGGCAGCGGCTTGCCGTCCGCATCCAGAATGGCGATCTCGACACCCGGCAGCGCCTTGCCGGCCGAGCGCATCCGCTCCAGCCCTTCGACGTGATCCTCCGGCGGCAGGGCGACGATGGTGCCCGTCGTCTCGGTCATGCCGTACATCTGCACGAAGCCGCATTTGAAGACCTCGATGCATTCCTTCAGCAGCGCTGCGGGAATGGGGGAGGCGCCGTACAGCATGTATTTCAGCCTGGAGAAATCGACTGTCTTCGCGCGCGGCTGCCGCACCACGAACTGCATCGCCGCCGGCACCATGAACAATTTGGTGATGCCTGACTGCTCGAAGAAATCCAGCACCTTGGTCGGATCGAACTCGCGCGCGATCACGCCGCGGGCGCCGTGATAGAGACCCATCACGCCCCAGCCCGAGCCGCCGATGTGGAAGATCGGCATCGCGATCAGGGACACGTCGTCGGTCGACCACCGGTTCCACTCCGGCTTGTCCGCGGCATTGCCTGTTTGCACCAGGTTGAGGAAGTTCGCATGCGACAGCATCGCGCCCTTCGGCTTGCCCGTGGTGCCGGAGGTGTAGAGCTGGATCGCGATGTCTTTCGTATCGATCGGCACCTTCGGATCGTCGCCGCTCTGCGCATCCCGCCAGGCCGTAAAATCCTGCCATTCCGGCGCGCCGCCTTCGGTGGTGATGATGGTGCGAACGCCAGGCAACTGGTCCTTGATCTGCGAGACCAGTGTGATGAACTCCGGTCCCACGAACAGCACCGGCGCCTTGCAATCCGCCACGATGAAGGCGACTTCAGGCCCGGCTAGCCGCCAGTTCACCGGCGCCATCACCACGCCGGCCTTCATCGCGCCCATCAGCAGCTCGAAATAGAAGTCGCTGTTCTTGCCGAGATAGGCGATGCGCTCGCCCTTCTTCACGCCCATCGCTAGAAGCGCGTTGGCGACCTTGTTGGTCTTCACGTCGAATTCGGCAAAGCTGGTGACGCGGCCCTCGAACTCATAGGCGGTGGCATTGCCGCGGCTCGTCGCGCGCTCGCGCACCATGTCGGCGAGATTCGCCAATGGCTGTGTGGACATGTTTCTCCCGTGACGTCTTGTTCTTATGCCTGGGAGTGTGGCGTCATCCGCGGGTGATGACAAGATGGGGGCGGGGAACGCGAGTGCTCCAACGTTGTCGTCCCGGCGAAGGCCGGGACCCATAGCCACAAGACGCAATTTTGCGAAGACCGGTCATTGCTAGTCTTCGCCACACGACGTTCGGTGGCTATGGGTCCCGGCCTGCGCCGGGACGACTATTGGATCTACCCCCGCTTGGCCCGGTCCTTCTCGTTCTGGGCCATGATGCTTTCGCGCGCGGTTTTCCAGTCGTCGTCGCTCCAGTCGCGGAGCTGGTAGAAATTGCCGCCCATCGCGAGCGCCTGGGCGCCGTCCATGGCGATGGTCTCGCCGGAGATCCAGTCGCAACCGCCGGAGATCAGGAACACGGCGACGTTCTGCAATTCCTCCATGGTGCCGACACGGCCCATCGGGTTCATCGCCTTGGTGCGCGCGCCGGCCTCGTCGCCCGGCTTGATGCGCTTGCTCATGCCCTCGGTCGGGATCTCGCCGGGCGCTATGGTGTTGAGGCGGATGCCGTAGCGGCCCCATTCGGTCGCAAGCGACATCGTCATGGCGTGGATCGCCGACTTGCTCATCGCCGACGGCACCACATAGGGCGAGCCGTTGCGCACCCAGGTCGTGGTGATCGAGACGACGTTGCCCGGCTGCTTCAACGCGATCCAGCGCTTGCCGACCGCATGCGTCACGTAGAACGTGCCGTGCATGACGATGTTGGCGACGGCGTCGAAGCCGCGCGGCGACAGCTCTTCGGTGCGCGAGATGAAATTGCCGGCGGCGTTGTTGATGAGGTCGGTGAGGGGACCGTCGCGAAAGATGTTTTCGATCATCTCCTCGACCGCGAGCGCATTGCGGATGTCGACGCCGTGACTGGTGACGCGTCCGCCATGGAGATCCATCAGCTCGGTCGCGGTCTCGTCGCAGACGATCTTGCGGCGGCCGCAGATGTGCACTTCGGCTCCGAGCTGGAGGAAGCGCGCCGCCATCGACTTGCCGAGCCCGGTCCCGCCGCCGGTCACGAGGATGCGCCGGCCGGCCAGAAGATTTTCCTTGAACATGGGTGTTTCCCCTGTAGCGATTGTCGGTTAATTGATCGATTGACTAAATCCGGCCGCCAGCTTCCTGTAAAGCGGCACTGAACAAGAACAGGGGAGAATTCATCCATGGAAGAGCGCGTCTCGATCTCGATCTCGGAAGGCGTCGCCGACGTGCGCCTGGTGCGCGCGGACAAGATGAACGCGCTTGATCAGGCCATGTTCGAGGCCCTTGTTGCCGCAACGGACCGGCTTTCGAAGGACAAGAGCGTCCGCGTCGTCGTGCTATCCGGCGAAGGCCGGGCCTTCTGCGCCGGCCTCGACATGGGTCGGTTTGCCGCCATGAAGGAGAAGGGCGGCAACGGAATTCCGGGTGGCGAAAATCGCGACCTCACCAAGCGCACCCATGGCCAGGCGAATTTCCCGCAACAGGCGGTGTGGGGCTGGCGCCAGCTTCCGGTTCCGGTAATCGCGGCCGTGCATGGTGTCGCCTTCGGCGGCGGCTTCCAGCTCTCGCTCGGTGCCGACATGCGTTTCCTCGCCCCCGATGCGCGGATGTCGGTGATGGAGATCAAATGGGGCCTCGTCCCTGATATGGCGGGCACGCCGATCCTGGCCAGTCTCGTGCGCGACGACATCCTGCGCGATCTCACCTACACCGGCCGCATCTTCTCCGCGCAGGAGGCGATGACCTATGGCCTCGCCACGCGCATCTGCGACGATCCGCGCGCCGCAGCGCTCGACGTCGCGCGCGAGATCGCCGGCAAGAGCCCCGACGCGATCCGTGCCGCCAAGCGTCTGCTCAACAATCTCTCGGTCGATCCGGGCCCCGCGCTGCTCGCCGAGTCGGTCGAGCAGCAGAAGCTGATTGGCAGTGCGAACCAGACCGAGGCGGTGCGCGCCAATCTGGAGAAGCGCGCGCCGAGGTTCGCGGATTAACGACTTGTCATTCCGGGATGCGCCGTAGGCGCAGGCCCGGAATCCATCGAGCCGCATTGTTTGCGGTGAAATGGATTCCGGGTTCGATGCTTCGCATCGCCCCGGAATGACGAGCTGAGCCGTGTTTAGGTTTCTCAACCGACGAAAGATCGGAAGACAACAATGAACGAAACATCCCAATTCCTCGGCATCGTCTCCGGCGAGCGCCGCCGTGCCCACGCCGAAGTCGCTGACCGTGCCGACCGCATCGCCGCCGGCCTCAGCAAGATCGGCGTCCGTCAAGGCGATTGCGTCTGCATGCTGATGCGCAACGACATTGCCTTCCTGGAGGCCGCCTATGCCGCGATGCGGCTCGGGGCCTATGGCGTGCCGATCAACTGGCACTTCAAGCCGGAAGAGATCAACTACATCCTCAACGATACCGGCACGTCCGTCCTGATCGGACATGCCGACATGCTGTACGCCCTGCGTGATGCGATTCCATCGGGCGTCACCGTGCTCAGCGTGCCGACGCCGCCGGAGATCCTGTCCGGTTACAAGATCGATCCGGATCATCTGGCGCCCCCGAACTTCGCGATCGAATTCGAGACATGGCTCGCGCAGCATCAGCCTTATGACGGCCCCGTCGTGCCGCAGCCGATGAACATGATCTACACGTCCGGCACGACCGGCCACCCCAAGGGCGTGCGGCGCAATGCGCCGACGCCGGAGCAAGCGGCTGCCGGTGAGCGCATGCGCGCGATGATCTACGGTCTGAAGCCCGGCGCTCGCGCGCTTTTGCCGGGCCCGCTTTATCATTCCGCGCCGAACTCGTTCGGCATCCGCGCCGGCAAGCTCGGCGGCGCACTGGTGCTGATGCCGCGCTTCGAGGCGGAAGAGTTTCTGGAGCTGATCGAACGATACAAGATCGACACCATCTTCATGGTGCCGACCATGTTCATCCGCCTGATGAAGCTGCCGGAACAGGTGCGCAAGAAGTACGACGTCTCCTCGCTGCGCCATATCATCCACGCGGCAGCGCCTTGCCCGGCCGACGTCAAGCGCGCCATGATCGAGTGGTGGGGGCCGGTGATCTACGAATTCTACGGCTCGACCGAATCCAGCGCGGTCACCTTCGCAACCTCGGAGGATGCGTTGAGGAAGCCCGGCACGGTCGGCAAGATCTCGCCCGGCGCCGAGCTGCGCTTCATCGGCGAGGACGGCCGCGTGCTGGGTGTGGGTGAGATCGGCGAGATCTATTCCCGCATGGCCGAACTGGCCGATTTCACCTACCACAACAAGCCGGAGAAGCGCGCCGAGATCGACCGCGACGGCTTCATTACCTCCGGCGATGTCGGCTATGTCGACGAAGACGGCTACGTCTTCATCTGCGACCGCAAGCGCGACATGGTGATATCAGGCGGCGTCAACATCTATCCGGCCGAGATCGAATCCGTGCTGCACGCCGTGCCCGGCGTGCATGATTGCGCCGTGTTCGGCATTCCCGACGCCGAGTTCGGCGAAGCGCTGATGGCCGTGGTCGAGCCGCAGGCCGGCATCACGCTCGAGGCCGCCGATGTCCGCGCGCGGCTCAAGACCTCGCTCGCCGACTACAAGGTGCCCAAGCACATCGAGATCCGCTCAGGGCTGCCGCGCGAAGATTCCGGCAAGATCTTCAAGCGCCGCCTGCGCGATCCCTATTGGGAGCAGGCGGGCCGGAAGATCTGACAGTTCGTAGCCGGGTGAGCGAAGCGATACCCGGGAAGGTGAGGGTAAAGTCCCGGATGTCGCTACGCTCATCCGGGCTACACGCAACAATCGACAAGGGGGCCGCTCCATCCGGGCTACCTGATGAGGGGCTTCGATAGACGGCACTGATCCGCCCCTAAGCCAGTTCCCCGCCAACGAACAGAAGGAACGATCTGCCCGGCACCTTGTAGAGACTATCGAAGTCAAACCGGGTGCTGGAGGTGCCGTCGGCGAGGTTGGTATCGAGCAGCAGCGACCAGCATGGACCGGCCGAGGTATGAGGCAGCTTGAAGTCCACCGGCCCCTCATAACTGTTGAGGATGATCAGCACGCTGTCGTCCTCGCCGTGGCGCGGGATCGCAGTCTTGCGCGCGCGGCCGTCGAGCACGGCGCCGAAGCATTTCAACCAGCCGCTCTCCCAGTCGGCGCTCGTCATTTCGCCGCCATTGGCACTGACCCAGACGACGTCGCGGATGTCGAGCTGCGCGTCGTGCGAGCCGGTCAGGAAGCGGCTGCGGCGCAGGATCGGGTAGTCGCGCCGGAGCTGGATCACGCGCTTGGTGAAGGCGAGCAGCTCTTGCGCGTCCTCGCCCATGCTCCAGTCGAACCAGGAGATGTCGCTGTCCTGGCAGTAGGCGTTGTTGTTGCCCTGCTGGGTGCGGCCGAATTCGTCGCCGCCGAGCAGCATCGGCGTGCCCTGCGAGAGCAGCAGCGTCGCCAGCATGTTGCGCTTCTGCCGCTGGCGCAGCGCGACGACGTCCTGGTTGTCGGTCGGCCCCTCGACGCCGCAATTCCAGGAGCGGTTGTTGGCATTGCCGTCGCGGTTGCCCTCGCCGTTGGCCTCGTTGTGCTTGTCGTTGTAGCTCGCCCAGTCGTTCAGTGTGAAACCGTCATGGGCGGTGATGAAGTTGACGCTGGCCCATGAACGCCGACCACCCCAGCGGTTGAAGATGTCGCCCGAGCCGAGCAGTCGCGTTGCGAGGGCGGACGGCGGCGCTTCGCCGCGCCAATAGTCACGTGCCGTGTCGCGAAACCTGTCGTTCCACTCCGCCCAGCCCGGCGGGAAGCCGCCGACCTGGTAGCCGCCGGGCCCGCAGTCCCAGGGCTCGGCGATCAGCTTGATGGTCGACAGCAGCGGATCCTGATCCATCGCCTTCAGAAATCCGCTCTGCTCGTCGAAACCGTAGACCTCGCGGGCGAGGATGGTGCCGAGATCGAAGCGGAAGCCGTCGATATGCATGTGCCCGGCCCAGTAGCGCAAGGAGTCCATCACCATCTGGATCACCCGCGGATGCGACAGGTTGACGGTGTTTCCGGTACCGGTGTCGTTGATGTAGTAGCGCCTCCTGTCCGGCAGCAGGCGATAATAGCTCGCATTGTCGATGCCCTTGAAGGACAGGGTCGGCCCGAGCTCGTTGCCTTCGGCGGTGTGGTTGTAGACGACGTCGAGGATCACCTCGAGCCCGGCGCCGTGCAGCTTCGACACCATCTCCTTGAATTCGCGCAGGCTGTTCGGCACGTCGGATGCGTAGCGCGGGTCCGGTGCGAAGAAGCCGATGGTGTTGTAGCCCCAGTAGTTCACCAGGCTCTTTTTCAGGAGATTGTCGTCGTTGATGAACGAGTGGACCGGCAACAGCTCGATCGAGGTCACGCCGAGCGAGGTCAGATGGTCGATCAGCTGCGGCGCGGCAAAGCCGGCATAGGTGCCGCGGAGAGTCTCCGGCACGTCGGGGTGCTTCCTGGTGAATCCCCTGACGTGGGTTTCGTAAACGATGGTCTCGTCCCAATGGACGTTCTGCCGCGCGGCTTCGGCCTGCCAGTCGAAATCCGGATCGACCACGACGCATTTGGGCATGAAGGGCGCGCTGTCGCGATCGTCGAAGGTGAGGTCGTCGCCTGTCTCCATCTTGTAGCCGAACACGGCCGGATTCCAGTTCAGGCTTCCGGCGTGCGCGCGGGCATAGGGATCGAGCAGGAGCTTGTTGGGATTGAAGCGATGACCGGCGTCGGGCTGATAGAGACCGTAGACACGATAGCCATAAAAGGTGCCGGGCCCGACGCCAGCGATGTATCCGTGGAAGACCTGGTCGGTATATTCCGGCAGCTCGAAGCGATGCGTCTCACGATCGCCGTCGAACAGGCAGACCTCGACCTTGGTGGCATTGGCGGAGAAGACCGCGAAGTTCGTGCCCTTGCCGCTCCAATGGGCGCCCAGAGGGTAAGGCAGACCTTCCTCGATGACGAAATCGGACATTTGATCCCCCAAGACCCCTGCGTCGCGGCGGCAACGTTACCGCTCTCCGAATATTTCAAGCGACTGGTCTATTCTGAGCGTTGCGTGCGTCAATTCGATGAACCGAAAGCCGGAGGTGTCTTCGCAGAGGTGGTTTTCGCGCCTATACGCGCCTATATGAGCGGGGTCATTGAACGCGGATAATCCCATGGCTCCCGTCTCCATCCTGCTCAACCTGCTCTGGATCCTCATCGGCGGCGCCTGGATGGCGTTCGGCTGGCTGGTGGCGTCCGTCATCATGGCCATCACTATCATCGGCCTGCCCTGGGCGCGTGCGGCGTTCAACATCGCCGTCTACACGTTGCTGCCATTCGGCTCGCGGGCGGTGCGCCGCGACGAGGTCAGCGGGATGAACGATATCGGCACCGGCCCGCTCGGGGTGATCGGCAACATCATCTGGTTCGTGCTGGCCGGCTGGTGGCTGGCGCTCGGCCATCTCGTGACCGCGCTGGTCCTCGCGGTCACCATCATCGGCATCCCCTTCGCCTGGGCCCATTTGAAGCTCGCGGGCATCGCGCTCTGGCCGATCGGAAAGGTGATCGTGCCGGCGTGAGGCGTGGACCGGGAAACGTCAGCCCAAGTCGGCTGAGCGGAAGTCGCCCGGGTTGGGGGGGGCAGCTTATGACTCCTGGACGGCCTGATGCGGTATCACCGCGGAGCTGGGCTTTCGATCCAAAGCAGACTTCCTCAAGTATGCATCTGGAGCTTCAGACTTCTGCCTTGGTCGAAGAGGCAGTGATCTTTATGTTGTCAAGAAGGCGCGAAAGAGTTTGGACCAGTCTATCTGAAAACAGCGCCGCGAGAGTGCAAGCAAATGCGACTCCAAATGGGCTTTCCACTTGAACCACGCCCGAGACCTGCGTCAACACGGTGCCTGTAGAACCCAGGAGAAGGAATAAGACCAGTAACCCGATCGCACCGCCAATCGGAAGTGTACAAACGAGCGAGATCAGCGTGGATAGCGTCCACATCTTCGGTTGCTCAGATACCGCGTCGTTTCGAAGTAGAACAAAGAATGACAAGCATGCGCCGAGGACGCCCGCCGCGAGACCTAGTTGAGCGGTGTTGGACCAACTCGAATTTCGATGGAAACATCGGGGGTCGCGCCCAAGGAAGCAATCGTCGAGCCCTAGGTGGTGATGCCGCTCGTCCCCGTAGTCCATGTCCTTCTTTTGCTTCGCGCGCCTATTGGTATTGTCTTTGATTGCCTCACGAATGGCAGCGACGTCGTCCGCAGTTCGATTCTGCGTCAGCTCGACGGCCGAGGCTTTGAGATTTGAATCGATTAATGCCAGATCAGAAATACGCCCGGAATTGATACTGATTGTTTGCACGATGTACGTAATAGCCAGCATAAAGAAGAACAGATTGATGGCTATCGATGAAAAGTAGAAGACGGCATTCCTAAACTCGATCCATTTGGGGGCGTGCATGTTGGCGCTCCAGACTGACCAAATAGGCAAGGTTACATCACGGCTATCTGAAGTTGTCGAGTCCGAGGGACCCGCTAGATGTTAGATCGTCTACGCCCGTCCAGCGGATGATTCGCTCACCCTCCTTCGTTCGGGTGAGCGCTCTTCGGGCGTATTTGGATTTTCTCCTCCGACTACATGGTTGGTTTGGCGAACAGGCTAACTACTGACAAGCTTACGTGCGGTTGCGGCTAAGGGCGTCACTTTGCTATGGCGGCGAGCAAAGAAGCCCGCCTCGCGGGCCGCCGAACACTATGACTGCCGCTTAACCTGCAGAGACCATCGTCCACTCCGCGAAATGGTGCGAAGTCCGCTTCTGGCCCATCACGTCGCTTCCGGCGGTGCCGCGCCATGTCTGAAGTTGAGGGTTGATCGGACATGGCCAGTTGCCAGCCAAATCGGCGCTTTTGACCCAAAGCCGACTTTGCGCTGGAGGTCTCGGCAGCTATGATGTCAACCGGTGAAGATAACATCTGACACAGCAACGAGGGTCTGTCGTCGATGAGGTTAATGTGTGTGGTTCTGTTGCTTGCCTTGATGCAGTCCGCAGGTGCGCAGCAGCAAAGCTCGAAGATGACTTTGCGTTGCCAAGGAACGAGTAGGTTAGCGGTTACATCCGGAGCAGAGTTGGAATTCGCGCCCGTCACCAATCTCAGCATCATTGTGAGCGGGGACGATCAAACGGTGTCGTTCCTCGATAACGTCGTACCGATCACGAAGGTCACCCCCTTGCTAGTCGGATTCAGCAGTCAGTACGCGAATGGGAGGCCGAACGTTTCCGGCCGAATTGATCGGCTTACCGAGAGCGTCGAAATCGATTGGATTCACGAGAACGTCGGCGATAACGCCCATTGGGAGCTTACGTGTCGTCCCGCCGGTCCCTTTTCTGATTGGCCCCAACCCCAACTTTGATCGCCTACGGGCGGGATGATGCTCCAACGCAGCGTAAATGCCATTGGCCAAGTCGCCTGTTGGCCCATCTCGACAAATATGGGAGGTCTTGCTGATGTCTCCTATCGAAGGCAGAGCCGACTTGATTTGCTCACCGCAAGTATTACGGCTCGTGACCCTGAGCGGACTCTATGAAGCCCCGCCCGAGCAGGGCTACACTCAACTTCGATTGCAGGAAACAAGGCGATTTCTTCGCGATTAACCATCACCAAAAGCGGAAAACATCAGAAGCGTGATCGGCGCGATAGTCGATCCGCATTAGCGGTGAATAAATTGTACCAACTGGTCAATGACGAATTCTTGTTTACTGATTATGCTTTTTACCAAATCTCCAATCGATACAATTCCGATCAATTTGCCCTGATCAATAACGGGAAGGTGGCGAACTCTCTTCTCAGTCATAACGGCCATGCATTCTTCCACAGTTTGATCAAGGTGAGCGTATAAAACCTTCGCCTCCATAATGTCACGGACACGAGTTGTAGGGGATGCACGTCCTTTCAAAAACACGTTCCGTGCGTAATGTCGTTCGGTAATGATGCCAATGGGGTTTCCGTCCTCGATTACAACTAAAGAACCAGCATTCCGGTCAGCCATCTTTTGTATGGCCTCAAGGACAGTGTTGTCCGGGCCAATTGTAAAAACATCATGCCCTTTTTCATTGAGTAACTGGCGGACCGTCATCGAAATTCTCCGCCCTTCGAAAAGCGTCGTTTCCCAGTAGGCCGCCTATTGGTTTGACTCGCACAGACGCTTGAACACCGTGCCGCGTTAAACTATGCGCGCCATGCGAAAACTAAATTACTACTAATGGCTAAGTCTGATTTGATCTACGTCAAAGCGCGGGCATTCGGCTGCGACGACCCGCTGGACAAATTTGGCTTGCAGACTATGCCAATGGCTGCTCTTGGCCCAAAGACGAACAGAGGAGCGACCGTCGGTGAGTTCGCTCTTTGTGGCGGAGCGGACATCAGTTCTGCGTACGGCATTGCGGTGCTCAGTCGTTGCCACGGATCCGATGTTTTGCACTGCCGTCGGGCAAAACACGCCATATGCAGGTCAAGCGACCGTCTCTCAAATATTCTGATTGACCGAATTCGTTGCTTCGGTTAAACAGCATTCATCCCGGCCTGTCAAAAGGGACGTTTCGCGATCGTCACGATACGTAGGCTGGGATGCGATGGACGCGGTAGCGCCGGCGCGTGACGGGGTGGCAGGGCGGGCAATCCCCGTGAGCCATCGCGATCCGCGAACGACACGGCGCGGTCACAGCGTTTCTTTTCGGCATTGGGGGCGAGCACGCGCGAGCCTCCGATGGCTCGGGGAGGAACGTTCGCGGACGGCAAAAGCGTGTGGTCCTGACGCCCGGGGTCTGTGCGTCAAGGCTTGCGGTGATGTGGCGGCCGACCGGCGCGCGCATCGATCAATCGCAGGGCGACGGGGGCAATAGTGCATCGCTCCCCGGGGAGAGCGCGCCATAAGCCGTAAGACCATTGCGCAGGGAAGGCCGGATGTCCCGGCGTCACCTGTGGTCGTCCCGCGTGCGTCTTCTCGCGTGCGGACCTTGGGTGCCAGCCGGCGCCCGGCCTTCCCTGCGCCCTCTCGTCTCGATGAGGGTGAAACGGTCAGCAAAGCTCGGGCGCTCGCGCCGCGAGATCGAAAAGATGTGTCCGCGCCGACCAGCAAGACGTAGTCCCGCCCGAGACCGGCGATGTTTGCCGCGCCGCCCCCAACTTCACCTTGCGCTGCGGCAAAAAACTTGCACACTCGGCTGAGCCGGGCAGTCAAGCGAGCTCGAACCAGGGGAGCGAGCCATGTCCCTCCAGACATTACCACCCGACGCCGCCGATCAGCGCCCCAATCGCCCGGAGGACGTCCAGGCGCTGGAGGCGGACGCCCGGCTGCGGGACGACATTCGCCTGCTCGGGCGCATCCTGGGCGACACGGTGCGCGACCAGGAGGGCGCCGACTTGTTCGACCTGGTCGAGCGCATCCGCCAGACCTCGATCCGGTTCCACCGCGACGAGGACCGGCTCGCCCGCCGCGAGCTCGAGCAGATCCTCGACAGCATGTCGACCTCCGAGACGGTGCGGATCGTCCGCGCCTTCAGCTATTTCTCCCATCTCGCCAACATCGCCGAGGACCAGAACAACATCCGCCAGATGCGCGCCCGTACCGCAGCCAAGAATGGCGGCTCCGGCGTGCTGGCGGACACGCTGGCCCATGCCAAGGCCGCGGGCATCGGCCCCGATGCCTTGCGCAACTTCTTCAAGACCGCGCTCGTCAGCCCGGTCCTGACCGCGCACCCGACCGAGGTCCGCCGCAAGAGCACCATGGACCGCGAGATGGAGGTCGCAGCCTTGCTCGACCGCCGCGAGCGCGTCGCGCTGACCGCTGACGAGGCCGCCGCCAGCGACGAGCAGCTCCGCCGCGAGGTGCTGACGCTGTGGCAGACCAATCTCTTGCGCCGGACCAAGCTCACCGTGCTCGACGAGGTCGCCAACGGCCTGTCCTTCTACGACTACACCTTCCTGCGCGAGGTGCCGCGGCTGGTGAACGTGCTGGAGGACCGGCTGGAGGAGGGCGGCGAGCAGGCGGCCGGCGAGCTCGCCTCGTTCCTGCGCATGGGCAGCTGGATCGGCGGCGACCGCGACGGCAATCCCTTCGTCACCGCCGACGTGATGCGCGGCACGCTGCGGCTGCAGTCGAGCCGGGTGATGCAGTTCTATCTGAACGAGCTGCACGTGCTCGGCGCCGAGCTGTCGATCGCGGCCCATCTCGCCGACGTCTCCGAGGAGCTGCGCACGCTGGCGGAGCGCTCGCCCGATACGTCGCCGCACCGGAGCGGCGAACCGTATCGCCTCGCGGTCTCCGGCATCTACGCGCGGCTGACCGCAACGGCGGAAAAGATCGAGGTCGAGATCACGCGCCGGCCGGTCGGCAAGGGCGCGCCGTACGAGAGCGTCAGGGAGCTGCAAGCCGATCTCGACGTGCTGCACCGCTCGCTGATCTCCAACAACGCCCGCGTCATCGCCCGCGGCCGGCTGCGGCTGCTGCGCCGCGCGGTGGACTGCTTCGGCTTCCATCTGGCGCGGCTCGACATCCGCCAGAACTCGGCCGTGCATGAACGCACCATCGCCGAGCTGATGGACGCCGCCAACCCCGGCATGTCCTATCTTGCGCTCGGCGAGGACGCGCGCATCTCGCTGCTCACCAACGAATTGCGCAGCACGCGCGCGCTGGTGTCCCCGTTCGTCAAGTACAGCGACGAGACCATGGGCGAGCTCAACGTCTTCCATGCCGCCGCGGAGGCGCATGCGAAGTTCGGCTCGGACGCGATCCCCCAATGCATCATCTCGATGTGCAAGGGCATGTCCGACATGCTCGAGGTCGCCGTGCTGCTCAAGGAGGTGGGCCTGGTCCATCCCTCCGGGCGCAGCGCCATCAACATCGTGCCGCTGTTCGAGACCATCGAGGATTTGCAGGCGTCAAGCGGCATCATGGACCGCATGCTGTCGCTGCACGATTACCGCCGCCTGGTCGACAGCCGCGGCAGCGTGCAGGAGGTCATGCTCGGCTATTCCGACAGCAACAAGGACGGCGGCTTCGTCACCTCGGGCTGGGAGCTCTACAAGGCCGAGATCAACCTCGTCGACGTGTTCGAGCGCCATCACGTGCGCCTGCGCCTGTTCCACGGCCGCGGCGGCTCGGTCGGCCGCGGCGGCGGGCCGAGCTACGACGCCATCATCGCGCAGCCCGGCGGCGCGGTGAACGGCCAGATCCGCATCACCGAGCAGGGCGAGATCATCTCGTCGAAATATTCCAACGCCGAAGTCGGGCGCAACAATCTGGAGATCCTGGCCGCCGCGACGCTCGAAGCAAGCCTCTTGCATCCGCGCCAGAGCGCGCCGCGCCGCGAATATCTGACCGCGATGGACGAGCTCTCAAGTCTCGCCTTTAGGGCTTATCGCGGCCTCGTCTACGAGACCGACGGTTTTGTCGATTACTTCTGGGCCTCGACCGTCATCAACGAGATCGCGACGCTGAACATCGGCAGCCGCCCGGCCTCGCGCAAGAAGACCCGCGCGATCGAGGACCTTCGCGCCATTCCCTGGGTGTTCTCCTGGGCGCAGTGCCGCCTGATGCTGCCGGGCTGGTACGGCTTTGGCAGCGCGGTCGAGCAGTGGATCACTGATCATCCCGACAAGGGCATGCCGTTCCTCAAGGAGCTCTACAAGGAATGGCCGTTCTTCCGCATGCTCCTGTCCAACATGGACATGGTGCTCGCCAAAAGCTCGATCGCGATCGCCTCGCGCTATGCCGAGCTGGTGCCGGATGAAGCCTTGCGCGAAAAGATCTTCGGCCGCATCCGCCGCGAATGGCATTCCTGTATCGAGACGCTTCTGGACATCATGGGCCAGGACCGGCTGCTGCAAGGCAACCCGCTGCTGGAGCGTTCGGTCCGCCACCGCTTTCCGTATCTCGACCCGCTCAACCACGTGCAGGTCGAGCTGCTGAAAGAGCACCGCGCGCAGAACCCGGACGAGCAGGTGCTGCGCGGGATTCAGCTGACCATCAACGGCATCTCGGCGGGCTTGCGGAATACTGGTTAGCAACGCGGCGTCTTCTCGCCTCGTTGCTAACGTGGGTGGCCGGGGCAAGCCCGGCCGTGACGCCGCAGCTATCAGGGCTTCATTGCGCCTTGTACACTGGTGTAAACGGCATAGAGTGACGACGAGCCACAGATATAAAGTCTGTTTCGCTGCTGCCCGCCGAAGCTCAGGTTGGCGACGGTTTCTGGGATGTGAATTTTGCCAAGCAGTTGGCCGTTGGCCGTATAGCAGCGCACGCCGTCTTCGTTCGGATCGCCCCAGCCCACAGAACACCAGACCCGTCCCTCGGTGTCACAGCGGACGCCGTCGGTAATGCTCGGCTTTGGCATCTCTGCGAAGACTTTGCTGTTCGACACCTTCCCCGCCGCCACATCGAGGTCGAATACGCGGATATGGGATGGGTTGTCTGGTCCGTCCGTGAATCCGGTGTCGCAGATATAGAGCTTCTTTTCGTCGGGTGAGATGGCGAGTCCATTGGGCTCCACGAAGTCGTCGACGACGACCTTGATGTCGCCGGTCTTCGGGTCGACGCGGTAGACGTTCTTTTTCTCCTGCTCGGGGTCCGCCTTGACGCCCTCGTAGAAGCCGCCGATGCCGTAGGCCGGATCGGTGAACCAGATCGCGCCATCGGCGGTGACGACCGCATCGTTCGGCGAGTTCAGTCGCTTGCCATTGAATTTGTCGGCAATGATGGTGATCGAGCCGTCGAGTTCGGTGCGCGTCACACGCCGCCCGCTATGCTCGCACGTGATCAGGCGTCCTTCGCGATCGATCGTGTTGCCGTTCGAGTTCATCGAGGGTTGACGGTAGACGCTGGTATGACCGTCATCCTCCGAGAAGCGCATAATGCGATTGTTGGGGATGTCGCTGAACAGCAGATATCGTCCGGCTGCAAAATACACGGGACCTTCGGCCCAACGGAAGCCGGTTGCAACACGCTCGACCGCCATGGTGCCGGCGAAGGCCGGGAAGTCGGCAGGCCCGAACGTTGGCGGCCCCTTCTTGGCGGATTCCAGACGGGAGTCTGGGTAGCGGCTGCCGGGAAGTGGTCCCAAGGGCAATGGGGCCGTCGATATCGTCGGAGTGCCGGTCTGGCCCAATGGCGCGACGGAGGCTGCCAGGGTTGCGCTCATAGTAACGCCGGTCGCGGCTACCGCCGCTGCCGCGCCCTTCAAGAGGGTGCGGCGCCCGAGGCAGGGCTCATCAGTACCGGTAGAAATGGTCAGTGATTTTGTCATAGTCGCCTCCCATTTTTTGTGGAAGGAAACCATTCGCCCGCAATCGGGCGTAATGCGGGCGATCTCCGGTCAGACAATCGGAGATCGCAGCGCAACAATGACTGGGAATTCGATTACACGGGATCCCAGGGGAAGATGTCGGCGGAGCGGTCGAGCTTGTAGAACGAGCCCTTCAGCGCCGGCATGCCGTGTTCGGCGATCGATTGCGGCGTCCAGCCTTCGCTCCGGTGCACCGAGCGCAGCGGGCGGTTCTGGCTGAACAGGAACAGCTCGTTCATGCGCGCGCCGAAGATTTGCCCGGTGACGTCCTTGGCGGCATCGGAGAGCAGATAGGCGCAGACCGGCGCGATCTTCTCCGGTCCCATCTGCTTGATCTTCTCGACGCGTGCCTTCTCGGCCTCGGTCTCGGTCGGGATGGTGCCGATCATGCGGGTCCAGGCGAACGGCGAGACGCAGTTGGAGCGGACGTTGAAGCGGCCCATGTCGAGCGCGATCGACTTCGACAGGCCGACGATGCCGAGCTTGGCGGCGGCGTAATTGGCCTGGCCAAAATTGCCGATCAGGCCCGAGGTCGAGGTGAAGTGCACGAAGGAGCCGCTCTCTTGTTCGCGGAAAATCCGCGCCGCGGCGTGGCTGACGTAGAACGAGCCCATCAAATGCACCTTGATGACGGCCTCGAAGGCTTCCACGCTCATCTTGTGGAAGATCATGTCGCGCAAGATGCCGGCGTTGTTGACGACGCCGTCGAGCCGGCCGAAATGATCGGTCGCGGTCTTCACGATCTTGCTGGCAGGGATCGCTTCCGCCACGGACTCGAAATTGGCAACCGCCGTGCCGCCGCGCTTCTTGATCTCCTCGACCACCTCCTCGGCGGGAGAAGCGCTCGAGCCGGCGCCGTCGGCGGCGACACCGGGATCGTTGACGACGACCTTGGCGCCTTCCGCCGCGCAGAGCAGCGCGATCTCCCGCCCGATGCCGCGGCCTGCGCCGGTGACGATGATGACCTTGTCTTGTAGTGATTTTGTCATGTGGGTTCTCCGCTATGCGTTCCAATTTCCATCGTCATTCCGGGGCGCGCCTCTTGGCGCGAGCCCGGAATCCATTTCTCCGGTTTCGCGTGCTGCACGATGGATTCCAGGCTCGTCGCTTCGCGCCGCCCCGGAATGACAGCAACTACCTCTCGTTCGTAAACACGATCGTGCCTGATGCTGCGAACATGCCGCCGACACCATGGCACACCGAAATCTTCGCGTTCGGCACCTGCGCCGGCGCGATGCCGCGCATCTGGCGCACGCTCTCCTGGAGCGCGTACATGCCGTACATGCCCGAGTGCATGTAGGAGAGACCGCCGCCATTGGTGTTGAGCGGCAGCTTGCCGCCGGGGCGCGTGTTGCCGTCGGCGATGAACTTTCCGGTCTCCTCGTGCGGCATGAAGCCGAGATCGCCGAGGCCGAACAGCGGCAGATGCGCGAACGCGTCGTAGATCATGAGATGGTCGACGTCCTTGTGCGCGATGCCGGCCTCTTTGAACGCCAGCGGCCCCGCGGTCTTGAACGCGCGTGAGGAATTGAAGGTCTCCATCTGGCTGACCATCGGCGTTTCCACGCTCTCGCCGGTGCCCATGATGTAGACCGGCTTGCGCGGAAAATCCCTGGCGCGGTCGGCCGAGGTCAGGATCAGCGCGCCGCCGCCGTCGGTGACGAGGCAGCACTGCAAGAGGCGGAACGGATAGGCGATCATGCGCGAATTGAGGACATCGGCGACCGTGATCGGGTCCTTCATCATCGCGCGCGGATTTTTCGCCGCCCATTCCCGCTGCACCACGGCGACCGACGCAAGCTGCTCATGGGTGATGCCGTAGGTCTTCATGAAGCGCAGCACGGGGATCGGGAACATGCTGGGCGGGCCGTAGACGCCATAGGGCGCCTCGAACTGGCCGTTGAGGCTGTCCGCCGGCGTCGAGCGCGGCAGCTTGCCGATCATCGACTTGCCGCTTTCGGCATGGGTGATCAGCACGGTCTTGCACAGGCCGGCCTCGATCGCCGCGGCGGCGTGACGAACATGCAGCATGAAGGAGCAGCCGCCGACCGAGGTGCCGTCCACCCAGGTCGGCTTGATGCCGAGATAGTGGCAGACCTGCTGCGGCGTTTCGACCGCGGTGGCGAAGCCGTCGATGTCGGACAGCTTCAGCCCGGCATCGGCGATGGCGTTGAGCGCCGCGTCCGCGTGAAGCTGGAGCTGCGACATGTTGGGGACGACGCCGAGTTCGGTGGTCTCGGCCGCGCCGACGACGGCAACCTGGTTGCTGCGCATGGCTTACCCCTTCGCCGGACGGAAGACGGGGAGGGTGATCTTGTCGTCGAGCTGCTGGAAGGCGACCTCGAGCTTCATGTCGAGCTCGAGCGCCTCCGGGGTCTGCGGGCAGTCGATGATGTTGCTCATCATCCGCGGTCCCTCGGCAAGCTCGACCACGGCGATCGCATAAGGCGGCGTGAAGCCGGGCGCGGCGGGACGGTGGTTGATCACGTAGCTGTAGAGGAAGCCCTTGCCGCTCGCCTTGAAGATGCTGACCTTGCGCGAGGCGCAGGACGGGCAGAACGGGCGCGGCGGGAAGTAGACATGCGCGCAGGCGTCGCAGCGTTGCAGGCGCAATTCGCCCGCTTTCGTGCCGTCCCAGAAATGCTGGGTTTCCGGCGTCGGTTTCGGTCGCGCGCGCTGCGGTTCGGCCATGTCGGAAAACCTCCCAAGGGACAGGCTTTACGCCGTCCGTTTCGATCTTGATGCGACAATTGACCATGGCGCGTCAACGGTCCAGCAATGCGCATGCATGCCATCATGCGCACAGTGCTTGTGTCGAACTGAGGCAGCGCTATAGATTGCGCGCGCAAATATTCCGTGAGACAGACATGCCCGATTTTCCGACACTGGCGAAGCTCGCCGACGACCTCGAAAATGGCCGCACCACCTCCCGCAAGCTGGTCGAGGCGTGCATTGCCAGGATCGCCGATCCGGCCGGCGAGGGCCAACGCACCTTCATCCATGTCGACAAGGACGCCGCGCTCGCGACGGCTGACGCGATGGATGCCCTGCGCAAGGTCAAGGCGGCGCCGTCGCGCTATGCCGGTATCCCGATCTCAATCAAGGACCTCTTCGATATCAAGGGACAGACGACACGCGCCGGCTCCCGCGCGCTCGACGATTCCGATCCGGCGGAGCACGATGCGGCGACGGTGGCGCGCCTGCGCCAGGCCGGCTTCGTCCTGATCGGCCGCACCAACATGACCGAGTTCGCCTATTCCGGCATCGGCATCAATCCGCATTACGGCACGCCGAAGGGCGCCTGGAACCGGGCCGAGGGCCACGTGCCCGGCGGCTCGTCCTCGGGCGCAGCGGTCTCCGTGCTCGACGGCATGGCGCACGGCGCGCTCGGCACCGACACCGGCGGCTCCTGCCGGATTCCGGCCGCCTTCAACGGCATCGTCGGCTACAAGCCGACGCAGCGGCGCGTGCCGCTCGACGGCGCGGTGCCGCTGTCGTTCTCGCTCGACAGCATCGGGCCCTTAGCGCGATCGGTCAGCTGCTGTGCCATACTCGATGCCGTGCTCGCGAACGAGCCGATCGTTGCGCTGAGGCCCCGCCCGGTGAAGGGCATGCGGCTGGCGGTGCCGACCACGATCGCGCTCGACGACCTCGACAAAGCCGTGGCCGAGACGTTCGAGCGCGCGCTCAAGAACCTCGCCGATCATGGCGCCATCATCGAACGCGTCGAGATGGCGGAATTCCACGATATCGGCCCGATGAACGCCAAGGGCGGCTTTGCGGCGTCCGAGAGTTACGCCTGGCACCGCTATCTCATCACGTCCAAGGGCGACGTCTATGATCCCCGCGTTTCCGTGCGTATCATGCGCGGCGAGGCACAGAGCGCGGCCGACTACATCGACCTCCTCAACGAGCGCCGCTCGCTGATCGCCCGCGTCAATGCGCGCATCGCGCCCTATGACGCCTTGGTGCTGCCGACCACGGCCAACACGCCGCCGAAGATCGCCGACCTTGCCGACGACAAGGCGTTCACCACCCAGAACCTGCGCGCGCTGCGCAACTGCACCCTGATCAACATGATCGACGGCTGCGCCATCTCTCTCCCCGCGCATCGCGAGGGCGACGTTCCCGTCGGCCTGATGCTGGCGGGGGCGGGCGGATCGGACCGCCGTATTTTCGAGCTTGCTGCCGGCATGGAGGCCGTAATTCGTGTTTGACCTGACTTTCACCGTCGACGCCCAGGACACCACCACGCCGCTGACGCTGGCGATCGACCAGATGGTCATCGCCGGCTGGACCGGCCGCGATCCCGTCGCGCGCGACAAGCACATCGCCGAGCTCGAGGCCGTCGGCATTGCCCGGCCGGCGTCGACGCCGATCTACTACCGCGCCTCGGCGCGGCGGCTGACCATGGAAGACCGCATCGAATGCTGCGGCGGCGATTCCAGCGGCGAGGTCGAGTTCGTGCTGATCGGCTGGCAGGGCCGCGTCTTCGTCGGCTGCGGCTCCGACCACACCGACCGCAAGGTCGAGGCCTACAACGTCACGGTGTCCAAGCAGATGTGCGACAAGCCGATCGCCTCGACGCTGTGGGAGCTCGAGGACGTCATCGGTCACTGGGACAGGATGATCCTGCGCTCCTACGCCTGGATCAAGGGCGAGCGCGTGCTCTACCAGGAGGGCACGCTGGACGCGATGCTGCCGGTCGCCGACCTCATCGCGCGCGGCTTCGATGGCAAGAAGCTTCCCGACGGCTGCGCCATGTTCGGCGGCACCTTCGCCGCCAAGGGCGGCATCCGCCCCGCCGACCGGTTCGAGTTCGAGCTGGAGGATCCCATGCTGAAGCGGACGATCAAGCACGGCTATGACGTGGTGACGCTGCCGGTGAGGGGCTGACCAGCGTCGTCATTGATTAACCGGCTGGGCTTGGGTGCCTGGCACGTCCTTGAGAAGCAGCGGCCGGCTCTTGGCCGCTGTCGCCTGTGTCTCGGCGATCAATCCAGCCGTCTGCATGCGATCTATGGCGTGATCTCGAGCGCGCGCGTCGAAAGATCGGCCTGGGGAAGGTTGTCGCGCGCGCGTCGTGATGAATGCGACCTCGTCGACAGCAAGGTCCGCGAGCGGCTTTCCAAAGTAGGCCTCCGCCCCGGCCGCCACGCCATATGCACCGCGACCCAGATAGCTTTCATTGAGATAGATCTCGAGGATCCTGTCCCGGGACAGGCTGCGGGTGACGCGCTGCGTGAAGAAGATCGAAGCGACGGGGTCGATCTGTCGGTCATTTCCTGGGGTGAGTGACAGCAGGCAGCGCGCGACAGATTGCGTCACGCCGGCCGATCGGGGTCTGCGACCAGTACCTAGGGCCAATGCAATCTCGGCAATCGGATTCAATGTCCAGGCTTCGTAGAAGTCAGGTTGCTCATACGCGATCGCGGCGTCCCGGAGCAGAGGCGGGATATCGGCGAGGGAAATGTAGGCGCGCTTGGGATCGGCCCTGCACGCCGGGCCTGTCGGCGAAACCGCTGCGAGCTGAGCTTCGGTCGGAAGTCCGATGCGGTAGCCGTAGTGCCAGACCAGCCAACCGGACAAGGCGAGAAGGCACACACCCGCGAACGAGAGCAGGGCCAGCACGGTCTTGGCAGCAACGACGAGGAATTTGCGCATCAAGTGCAGACTAAAGCGAGGGTAGGGCACAAATTTGCGTTGGAACCGGACGGAATTGGGGCGGTTGGGCCTCACGGAAATCGGGTGGCCGTTCTGGCCGCGATCTGCGACACCAACCTCCGTCATTCCGGGGCGCGACCTCTTGGGCGCGAGCCCGGAATCCATCGTGCAGCAGAGGCGGTGGATGGATGGATTCCGGGCTCGCGACTTCGTCGCGCCCCGGAATGACGGAAAGTGCATAGGATGATCGCCATGGCTATCGCGAAACGTGTTCCCGCCGATCTCAACGACGCGACCGACCTCACCGCGCACGTCGACGCCCTCGACTGGCCTCAAATCACCGCCGAGCTCGACACCCAGGGCTGCGCCGTCCTCAAGGGCCTGCTGACGCCGGACCAATGCCGCGCCGTCGCCGCGCTCTATCCGGACGACACGCACTTCCGCAGCCGCATCGTGATGGGCCGCCACGGTTTTGGCCGCGGCGAGTACAAGTATTTCTCCTATCCGCTGCCCGACCTGATCGCGGAGCTGCGCCCGGCGCTCTACGCGCATCTTCAAGCCGTCGCCAATCGCTGGAACGAGGCGATGGGGATCGATATCCGCTACCCCGCCGCGCACGCGGCGTTCCTGAAGCGCTGCCACGAGGCGGGGCAGGCGCGCCCGACGCCGCTGCTGCTGCAATACGAGACCGGCGACTACAACTGCCTGCACCAGGACCTCTATGGCGAGCACGTGTTCCCGATCCAGGTCGCGATCCTGCTGTCCGAGCCCGGCCGCGATTTCACCGGCGGCGAGTTCGTGCTGACCGAGCAGCGCCCGCGCATGCAGTCCCGCGCCGAGGTGGTGCCGCTGGCGCAGGGCGACGCGGTCGCCTTCGCTGTGCATCACCGCCCGGTGCAGGGGACGCGCGGCACTTATCGCGTTAACCTGCGCCATGGCGTCAGCCGCATCAGGTCCGGCCAGCGCCATACATTGGGTATGATTTTCCATGATGCCAAATGAGCGCAGGCGTTGACGGCTGATCTGTTCGACAGCGTTGCAGAGGCGCAGCCGTCACGCGAGGAGATCGCGGATGGAGCCGTGCTGCTGCGTGGCTTCGTCAAGCCGATCGAGAGTGAGCTGATTGCCGCGGTGCGTGCGATCGTTGCACAGTCGCCGTTCCGGCGGATGACCACGCCCGGCGGCTATCTGATGTCGGTGGCGATGACCAATTGCGGCTCGCGCGGCTGGATCACCGATCACACCGGCTATCGCTACGACCCGGTCGATCCGCGAACCGGCGCGCCATGGCCCGCGATGCCGCCGGTGTTTTGCGATCTGGCGCGCCGGGCTGCGAAGCAGGGCGGTTTCACCGGCTTTGCGCCCGATGCCTGCCTCGTCAATCGCTACGAACCCGGCACGCGGCTGTCGCTGCATCAAGACAAGGACGAACTGGATTTCGCCGCGCCGATTGTCTCGGTCTCGCTGGGACTGCCCGCGACCTTCCTGTTCGGCGGCATGGCGCGCAGCGACAAGCCGCGCCGTTTCCGGCTCGTCCATGGCGACGTCGTGGTCTGGGGTGGGCCTAACCGGCTCGCCTATCACGGCGTGGCGCCGCTCGCCGAGGGCGAGCACGCGCTGCTCGGGCGGCAGCGCATCAATCTGACCTTCCGCAAGGTGCTCTGAAGCATTTCCTCGAACCTTGCCGTCGTCTAAGCTTCGGCGAGGGGAGGCGGCGACATGACCACTGCACAGGTCTCGACTGGCGCGAGCGCAAACGCGGCGCGCACGGGACTCTATCTGGCCGTGCTGCAACTGGTGTTCACGCTGGGCTGGACGACCTACGTCGTCTATCTGCCAAGGCTCGCGGCGGATGTCGGCCTCGCGCCGGCGGCCGTGATCTTCATCCTGATGCTGGACCAGGCCATCTTCACCATCGCCGATACCGCGATGGGGATTGCGGCCGACAGGATCGCGCCCGTCGTCGGGCGGCTTGGCCTGTTCGTCGGCGTGCTGGCGGCGATCTCCTGCGCGGCCTTCGTCGCGCTGCCTTTCGTGGCCGGGATCGGCGCGGGCGCGCAGGTCTGGTTGATCGCGCTGATCGTGGTCTGGTCGATCACGTCATCGGCCCTGCGCGCGCCGCCGCTGACCCTGCTTGGCAAGTACCGCGCCAGGCCGCAGGTGCCGTTCCTCGCGGCGCTGGCCATGCTGGGCTATGGCGTTGCCGGCGCCGTCTCGCCTTATCTCGGCGTGGTGCTGCGCGAGCACGATGCCCGGCTGCCCTTCGTGATCTCCGGCGCGGTGCTGCTGCTGACGGCGCTCGGGCTGTCGCGGATCGAGTACGATGTGGCGCGCGACACCGCCTCGCCGGCGCCGGCCGAGGCGGCCAAGCCGCTGGGCCTGGTGCCGCTCGCCTTCATCGTCGCGATGGTGGCGCTCGCGCTCGGCTATCAGTTGCACTTCGCCATGAACAGCGCGCCGTTCTATCTACGCTTCGCCAAGCCGGACGAGCTGCAATGGCTGATGCCGGTGTTCTGGATCGGCTTCAACATCGCGATGTTTCCGGCGAGCCTCGTCGTCAAGCACCGCGGCGGCCTGATCGTGATGGGCGCCGCCGGATTGCTTGGAGCGGTCGCGATCGCGGCGGCGGAGCTTGCCGGCAGCCTCAACACGCTGATCGCCGCGCAGTTTCTCGCCGGCGCCGCCTGGGGCTGCATGCTGATGAGCGCGATCTCGGCCGCGCTGGCGATCGGCTCGACCGGCGCGGAGGGAAAGGTCACCGGCCTCGTCTTCTCGGCGCTGGCGCTCGGCACCTTCGCGCGGATGGCCGCGGTCGCGGGCGGCTTGCAGAAGATGCCTGATTACGCGCCGCTGCTGCAATGGGCCCCGGTCGCCTGCTGGTCGGTCGCAGGCGCGGGCCTGTTGGTGATCGCGGCGGCGCGGCTTCAGGGCGCGCCCGGCCTCAGGGCTTCGCCGGGTGGATGAACGCCCACGGGCTGATTTCGGAGTCCCGCGTCACCTCGACCGAGATCAGATACGGCCCGCCATGGGCGAGCGCCTTCTCCATCGCCGCCCTGAACTGATCCGGCGCGGTGACGCGCGCAGCCGCGACGCCGAAGGACTCCGCGAGCTTGACGAAATCCGGGTTGACCAGATCCGACGCCACCACGCGGCCGTCGAAGCGCTCGCGCTGGTCGCGACGGACATTGCCATAGGCGTTGTTGTTGAACACCAGCGTCACCACGCCGATGTTGAACTGCACGGCGGTGGCAAGCTCCTGCACGCCGAACATGAAGCCGCCGTCGCCCGTGATCGCCACCACCGGCTTGTCGGGATTGGCGACCTTGGCGCCAAGCGCGGTCGGGAAGCCCGAGCCGAGCGTGCCCTGATAGCCTGAGGTGATGAAGGTGCGCGGCTCGTAGATCGGAAAGCCGTACCAGGAGGCGAAGCCGACCTGCGACAATTCATCTGTCACGATCGCGTTCGCCGGCAGCACCTCGCGCAGGACGTTCAGATACGCCATCTGCGGCTGGATGCGCTGGATCTCCGCTTGCGCGATCGCGGTGGCCTCGCGGATCGCGGCGCGGCGGCCGGCGGTCTTGCTGTAGCCGGCCTTGCTGACGGCGGCGGCGAGATCGGCGGTTGCAGCCTTGGCATCGGCGACAATGGCCGTGTCCGAAGTAAAGCGCCGCATCTCGACCGGATCAATGTCGATGCGGATGCTCTTCAGGCCGTCGGGGCGATACGGCCAGCGCGACATGGTCGGCAGCTCCAGCCGCGAGCCGATGCCGATCATGAGATCGGTGTTCGGCCACAGCTTGTAGGCGGCGGCCATGGTCAGGCCGAGTTCATGCGCATTGGAGAGGATGCCGCGCCCGCTGCGGAAGGCAACGACAGGCGCATCGATCATCTCGGCAAGCTCGAGGATTTCCGCACGCGCCTCGATCGCGCCGCTGCCGACGAAGATCATCGGCGCCTTGCTGGCCTTGATCAGCGCGGCCGCCTGCTTGATCAGATCAGGATCGGGCAGCGGCGCGGACAGCGGCTCCAGCACCCGTGCAGCCGCCGTGTCGGCGCGCTGGGTAAAGATATCCCAGGGCATCTCGACCGAGGCAGGGCCGCGCCGCCCGGAGGTCATCTCCTGGAAGGCGCGCGCCATGGTGGTCGGCGCGTTGCCGGGCGTTTCGATCCGGTCCGCCCACTTCACATAGGTGCGCAAGGTGCCGAGCTGGTCCGGCATCTCGTGCAGATGACCGCGGCCCTTGCCGAGGAACTGCGTCGGCACTTGTCCGGTGACGCACAGCACCGGTTCGTTGCAGCCGTACGCCGTGAGCAGCGCCGCGCTGGCGTTGAGCACGCCGGGGCCGGGCACCACGCTGAACACGCCGGGCCTGCCGCTGGAGCGCGCATAGCCGAACGCCATGTAGCCGCAGGCCTGCTCATGCCGCGCGCCGATCACCTTGAGCTGCGCCTGGTGGAAGGCGTCGAACAGGCCGTAGATTTGCGCGCCGGGCAGGCCGAATACGGTGTCGACGCCGTGGGCGACTAGGCCGCTTACGATCGCTTCGCCGCCGGTGAGGGTGGTCATTCTGCTATTCCATTTCAATCGTTGGTCAGGCTTCGTCGACGACGCCGTTCCGCAAGCGTCCGATGCCTTCGGCTTCGACCTCGATCACGTCGCCGGGCTTTAAGTACCGCGGCGGATCGAACCGCGCGCCGGCGCCGGTCGGCGTGCCGGTGACGATGACATCGCCGGGGACGAGCGTTGCGAAGGTCGAGATATAGCTGATGAGGTAGCGGAACGGAAACATCAACCGGCTGGTACGGTCGTCCTGCCTGAGCTCGCCGTTGACATGCGTGGTGAGCCTGATGTCGGCGATCTGGGATTCCTGCGTGTAGGGCACCAGCCACGGGCCGAGGCTGCCGCTGGAATCGAAATTTTTGCCCTGCGTGACGTTGAACTTGGCGTGGCGCAGCCAGTCGCGCACCGAGCCTTCGTTGCAGAGCGTGAGGGCGGCGATATGGTCGAGCGCGGTGCTTTCCGGAATGTGCCGGCCGGCCTTGCCGATGACCAGCACGATCTCGCCTTCATAGTCGAGCTGCACGGAGGCTCGCGGGCGCACCAGCGGCGTATCATGGCCGACGAAGGAGCGGGGCGAGCGCATGAACATGCTCGGATATTTCGGCGCGTCCTGGCCGTCCTTGTACTCGGCGTTGCGGTCGGGATAGTTGACGCCGATGCAGATGATCTTTTCCGGCGCCGGCACCGGCGGCAGAAAGGTGATGTCACCAAGCGCGTGATCCGGCGTCAGGCTGGCGGCTTCCTCGGCAAGGCTGACAAGCTTGCCGGCGGCGATAACTTCGCGCAGCGTCGGATAGTCTTTTGCATGGCGCGCGGACAGGTCGACGATGCCGCCATCGAGGACGGCGCCGTAACGGGTGTCACCTTTGACGGAATAGGTGGCGAGGCGGGGGAGCTTCATCGGCAACTATTCCCTGTCGTCCCGGCGAAGGCCGGGACCCATACCGCGGAATCTATCGATTGGATAAGGTAGGAGTACCGAACAACGTGTCTTCGCCAAACTCCTCCCTGTGGTTATGGGTCCCGGCTTTCGCCGGGACGACGGGTGGAGAGGGATTTCGAAACTCACTATCATCAATCCGCCACCAGCACGTCGGCCACAAATTTCGGCTCGCGCACGGCCTGGCCCGTGAACGGCGAGCCCTGCTCGAACCAGGAACGCGGGGCGGGTGCGCCCCACAGCGTCTGGCGGCGCGGATCGCGCAGCGACCAGCGCAGCGGCTCGTGGTCGTGATCCCCGGTGAAATAGTCGCTGGTGTAGAGCTCGAGGCGGTGTCCATCAGGGTCGCGCACGTAAAGGAAGAACGCGTTCGAGATGCCGTGGCGTCCGGGGCCGCGCTCGATGTTCTTGACGAAGCCTGAGGAAGCCATGACGTCGCAGAGATGGATGATGTTCATCGCCGTCGGTGTCCAATAGGCGAAGTGGTGCAGCCGTGGACCCTTGCCGTTGGTGATGGCGAAGTCGTGGACGTTGCCCTTGCGATGCATCCAGGCAGCCGCAATGCGCCCATTCGGCCCATCCTCCTCGGCGTATTCGGTGAGGCGGAAGCCGAGCCGCGCGTAGAAATCGACGGTGTCCTGCACCTCGGCGGCGAAGACGTTGAAATGATCGAGCCGCTGCGGATGGCAGCCCTTGTAGAGGTCGAAGCGGCGGAGCAGATGCGGCCGGCGGTCCATCGACGCATAGAGCTCGATCTGGAAGCCGAAGGGATCGGTGAATTGCAGCGTGCGGCCCTGGAAGGACTGATCGACGAAGGCGTAGGCGAGGCTGTTCTCGGAGAGGAAGGCCGCGGCCTTGTCGAGGTCTTTGTCGTTGCCGACCTTGAAGCCGAGCCGGGCGCAGGCGGGCACGGCTGCCTTGCGCAGCACCAGCGAGTGATGCTGATGCTCCTCGGCCGCGCGCAAATACACGACCTTGTCGTCGGCATCCTCGACATGCAGGCCGACGGTGGTCTCGTAGAACGCGCGGCTGAGCTTCAAATCGGTCACGTCGAGCACGGCGTGGCTCGAACGGATGATGTTGAAGGGCGGCTCGAAGATATGTTGCGGTACCGGCATTGGCGTTTCCCCTCTTTAGGCCCCCGTCATTGGACCCCCGTCATTCCGGGGCGGTCCGCGAGGACCGAACCCGGAATCTCGAGGTTCCGGGTTCGACGCTTCGCGCCGCCCCGGAACGACGGTGGTTCTAAATTCCCAGTTTCTGAATCTTGTGCGTGCCCCGCGCCAGCGAGACGTGCTTGGTTTCCATGTAGAAGTCGAACGAATAGTCGCCGCCGTCGCGGCCGATGCCCGAGGCCTTCATGCCGCCGAACGGCGTCGGCAGATGGCGGACGTTTTCCGAGTTCAGCCAGATCATGCCGGCCTCGAGCGCATCGGCGACGCGCAATGCGCGGCCCATGTCGTTGGTCCAGACATAGCCGGTGAGCCCATAACGAATGTCGTTGGCGATCTCGACCGCGTCTTTCTCGTCGCGGAAGGGCAGGACGGTGAGGAACGGGCCGAACACCTCCTCCTGCGCCACGCGCATCTTGCCGTTCGCGCCGGTCACCAGTGTCGGCTCGACATAGTGGCCACCGCCCGGGCCATCATAGGCCTTGCCGCCGACCGTGATCGTCGCGCCGTCCTTCCGCGCGACGTCGAAATAGGAGCAGACCTTGGCGAGATGCCGCTCGTGGATCAGCGGTCCGATCTCGGTGGCGGGATCGAGGGGATGGCCGACCTTCAACGCCTTCACGCGCGCGGTCAGCTTCTCGACGAACTTTTCCGCGATGCTCTGCTGAACCAGCAGGCGGCTCGACGACGTGCAGCGCTCGCCATTGAGCGAGTAGATCATGAACACGACGGCATCGAGCGCGCGGTCGAGATCGGCGTCGTTGAACACGATCACCGGGTTCTTGCCGCCGAGCTCGAAATGCACGCGCTTCAAGGTCGGCGCGCCCTGAATCATGATCGCCGAACCTGTCGCGCTCTCGCCGACGAAGCCGATCGCCTTGATGGCGGGATGCTCGGTCAACGCCTTGCCGGCCTCCTCGCCGAAGCCGTGCACGGTGTTGAGGACGCCATCGGGGACGCCGGCTTCCTTGACGAGCTTCGCCAGAATGGCGGCCGTCACCGGTGACCACTCGGCCGGCTTGTGCACGACCGTGCAGCCGGCGGCCAGCGCAGGGGCGATCTTCCAGGTCGAGAGCATGAACGGCGTATTCCACGGCGTGATCACGCCGACCGGGCCGATCGGCACGCGGGTGGAGACGTTCCAGTGCTCGTCGCTCGGCGTGCTCAGGCCGTCTCTGGCCTCCGCACATTTGTCGGCGAAGAAGCGAAAATTCTCGGCGGCGCGGATCGCGGCCTTGGCCATGAAACGATAGGCCTGCCCGGTGTCGATGCATTCCAGCACGGCGATGTCGTCGGCATTGTCCTCGATGGCGTCAGCCACGCGATGCAGCAGCTTGCGTCGCATCGCAGGCCCCATGTCGCGCCAGGACTTGAAGGCCAGCGCAGCGGCGGTCGCCGCAGCGTCGATGTCCTCGGCATTGCCGCGGGCGACGCTCGCGAGCGCCGCGCCATCGACGGGCGATTTCGTCTCGAAGGTCTCGCCTGATATCGACGGGACCATCTTGCCGTCGATCATGTGGCCGATGCCGTCCGCGCGCAGCTTCTTGAGCAGCGGCGCGACGCGGGCGCGGTTGGCCTGGAACACATCGGCTTTCGGGGTGGGCTTATCCATGGGCGGCCTCCACTTTCAGGGCGTCGTGGATGTTGTTGCGCTTCCAGCTGGTGTCCTTGTCGTTGATCTGCATGTCGAACGAGAGGGCGAACTTGCTGGCGGCGAAGACGGGATCGAGATGTTTGGAGAGCGCCTGGAAGACGTGCTCGCCGGCTTTCTGGCGGGTCTTGAGGTCACGGCCCTCGCCGATGCGCAGCACCATGTCGAGAAAGCCGTAATCCTGCCTGTTATCCGCGATCGCATAATGCTCGCACCTGACAGCGCGGACGCGGATGCCGCCGAGCGGGAAGATGCCGGTCTCCACCGCTGCCTTGCGCACCACTTCGCACACCGCGGCGATGTCGAGGCGGCCATCGAGATTGGCCGAATATTCGATCGTGAAATGCGGCATGCGGTTTCACTCCCTGTCTTTTTTGTTCGCCTAGGCGAAGTAGCAGCTCACCGAGCCGTAGGCGCCATAATCGGCCTGAATTGTGTCGCCCTTGCGGGTCTCGATCGGACGGATGAAGGAGCCGGCCAGCACGACCTGGCCGGGCTCCAGCGCAAGGCCGAGCGGCGCGATCTTGTTGGCAAGCCAGGCAACGGCGGTGGCGGGATGATTGAGCACGCCGGCGGCAAGGCCGGTCTCTTCCAGCTGGCCGTTCCTGAAGCAAAGCGCGCCGATCCAGCGCAAATCGGTATCCAGCGGGCGGATCGGCCGGCCGCCGAGCACGATGCCGGCATTCGCCGCATTGTCGGCGATGGTGTCGAAGATTTTTCGCGTGGCCTTGGTCTTGGGATCGACGCGCTCGATCCGCGTATCCAGGATCTCCAGCGCCGGCACCACGAAGTCGGTGGCGTTGAGCACGTCGAACATCGTGCAGTCGGGCCCAGCGAGGCGCTTGCTCATGACGAAGGCGAGCTCCGCCTCGACGCGCGTCGCGATGAAGCGCTCGGTCGGAATGATCCCGCCATCGGCGAAGAACATGTCGTCGAGCAGCACGCCGGAATCCGGCTCGTCGATGTTGAGCGCGCTCTGCATCGCCTTCGAGGTCAGGCCGATCTTGTGGCCGTTGACGAGGCGCCCCTCGGCGATCTTGACGTCGACCCAGGCCTTCTGAATCGCGTAGGCATCGGCGATGGTGATGTCAGGAAAATCCTGCGAGAGCTGCCGGATCTGCGTGCGGGTCTTCTCCGCCTGGTGCAGACGCCTCGCGCAAGCTTGGATATCGTCGTTGGAAAGCGCCATCCGTGATCTTACAAATCGTGGTGCGGGGAGATACTTAACATGTTAAGTGAATGCGTCAAACAGAATCTGGCCTTGCTGCACTGCAAACATTTTGCGGCTTGAAAGGGCGTCATGACGAAGAGACCGGCTGATCCCGCCCACGCAAGCGCGCCTGCCGCACGGCAGGTTCCGATGCGCGACTTCTCGCGCTCGCTGCCGATGTCGCTCTTGCGCGCACGCGAGGCGGTGATGCGGCAGTTTCGTCCCTCGCTGCGCGAGCACGGCCTGACCGAGCAGCAATGGCGCATTTTGCGTGCGCTGGCGGCCATCGAGGCCGCCGAGGTCACGGAACTCGCGCGCACGGCGTTTTTGCTCGGACCGAGTCTATCGCGCATCCTGCGCGATCTCGAGGCGCGCAACCTGATCGAGCGCAAGACGGCGAAGGCGGACCAGCGTCGCAGCATGGTCTCGATCTCGAAGGAGGGCGTGAAGCTGATGGCCTCCGTGGCGCCGACCTCGGAGGCGATCTACGCGGAGATCACCAGCCGCTTCGGCGCCCGCAAGCTCGCCGAATTGCAGGAGATGCTCGGCGAGCTAGAACAGAGTCTCGCGGGGCTCGGCGCCGGCAACGAGGCAAGTGCCGAGGAGTGAGGGCCATGCCCCGATCGCGCCGGACTTTGCGACCTGGGTCGTCGCCGAGGGCGAGGTGCTGGTGGCCAGCCGCGGCGGCAAGAAGCTGCCGAAGGGCGCGCTGACCGGAACCGGGGCCACCTCGGGTGGCCGCCGCTTCGCCAACGGCATGCTGGCGTTCTATGTCGATCCCAAGGTGGTCGATACCTCCCATGTGTTCGATGCAGAGGTCTCGCGCCATGTCGACTTCATCCGCGCCACCAGGCCGGCGGCCGGGGGCGATCAGGTGCTGATTCCCGGCGATCCCGAGCGGAAAACCAGGGCCGGGCGCAGCCAAAACGGCATCCCCTTGCCGGATGACACCTGGGCGGCGATAGTGAATACCGCCCGCGAGATCGGCGTCAGCGAAATCAGCATCCAGAGGGCGGCCGCATAGGTCTTGCGTCATTGCGAGCGTAGCGCGGCGCTCCGGTTCGCGCTAACAGCGGGGCCGTGCTGTCGCGGCGCTCGTCATGGTGACGACGGTCCAAACAACAAAGAAGGAAGGCAACGTGGCGAACAAGGTCAAAGAAATCTGGAAGTCGGGCAAGGCCGTGGTCAACGCGTGGCTCGCGATTCCCTCCGGCTTCTCGGCCGAGATGATCGCGCAATGCGGCTTCGACAGCGTCACCGTCGACATGCAGCACGGCGTGCAGGACTATCTGTCGATGGTGCAGTGCTTCCAGGCCATGGACAAGCATCCGGTGACCCCGATGGTCCGCGTGCCCTGGAACGAGCCCGGCATCATCGGCAAGGTGCTCGACGGCGGCGCCTATGGCGTGATCTGCCCGATGGTCAACACGCCGCAGGAAGCCAAGAACCTCGTTTCCTATTCGAAATATCCGCCGCAGGGCGTGCGCTCCAACGGCCCGATCCGCGCCGGTATGTATGGCACCGCGGGTTCCTACCAGAAGACGGCGAACGCCGACACCATTCTGCTGCCGATGATGGAGACCAAGACCGCGGTCGAGAACATGGAAGCGATCCTCGACGTCGAGGGCATCGACGGCGTCTATATCGGCCCGTCCGATCTCGGCTTCTCCTACGGCCTCGAGCCCAAGCTCGATCGCACCGAGCCTGAGATCCTCGCGATCTACGACAAGATCATCAAGGAGTGCGGCAAGCGCGGCCTCAACCCGGGCATCCATTGCAGCGGTGCCGAAGGCGCGGCGCGCGCCATCAACATGGGCTTCAAGCTGGTGACCTTGTCGAACGAGGTCGGCCTGATGACGACCTACGCCAAGATGCAGGTCAACGCGACCCGCAAGGATTCGGCCGGCAAGGCTTGAGAGCTCTCTCCTTTCCCTCTCCCCGTTCTTACGGGGAGAGGGAAAGGGTGGGGAGCCTCTCTCAACACGAATTAATCTAACGATCGAGCGCGCGACCGCTGCGCGATCCGACCTCTCCCCGTAAGAACGTGGAGAGGTCAAGTAAGAAGACCCTAAGGAGACCTCTCATGACCATCAGCCCCGTCATCCGCCTGCATCCCGATGATGGCGTGCTGATCGCGCGCGCGAGCCTGCCGCCGGGAACAGCGGTGGCCGACGGCGTGACCACGGTCGAGCGCATTCCCTCCGGCCACAAGGTCGCGATCAAGCCGATCGCCGTGGGTGAGCCGATCAAGCGCTACGGCCAGATCATCGGCTTTGCCACGATGCCGATCGCGCCGGGCCAGCACGTGCACACCCAGAACTGCGGCATGGGCGATTTCGCCAAGGACTATGCCTATTGCGCCGACGTCAAGCCGACGCCGAATTTCGACCTGCCGGCGACCTTCGAAGGCATCCGCCGCCCGGACGGCCGCGTCGCCACGCGCAACTATATCGGCATCCTCACCTCGGTGAATTGCAGCGCGCATGTCGCGAGCCTCGTCGCCGACGTCTTCAAGAAGAACCCCTTTACCGGCGACAATCCGCTGGCCGATTTTCCCAATGTCGACGGCGTGGTCGCGCTCACGCACAAGACCGGCTGCGGCATGACGCAGAACGAGCCGCTGGCGCTGCTTCGCCGCACGCTCGGCGGCTACGCGCGCCACGTCAATTTCTCCCACGTCATCGTGCTCGGCCTCGGCTGCGAGGTGAACCAGATCGGCGGCCTGATGGAAGAGCAGAAGCTCGCCGGCCGCCTCCGTGCGATGGACATCCAGGAGGTCGGCGGCACCCGCAAGACGGTGGAAGCGGGCATTGCCTTCGTGCGCGAGGCGCTGGCCGACGCCAACAAGGTGAAGCGCGAAACGGTGCCGGCAAGCGAGCTCACCGTGGCGCTGCAATGCGGCGGCTCCGACGGCTATTCCGGAGTATCAGCCAATCCGGCGCTCGGCGCGGCCAGCGATCTCATCGTGCGCCACGGCGGCACCGTGATCCTGTCGGAGACGCCGGAGACCTACGGCGCCGAGCATCTGCTCACCCGCCGCGCCGTCAGCCGCGAGGTCGGCGAGAAGCTGGTCGATCTCATGCGCTGGTGGGACGCGTACACCGAGCGCGAAGGCGCCGAGATGAACGCCAATCCGAGCCCCGGCAACAAGGCCGGCGGCCTCACCACCATCCTGGAAAAGTCGCTCGGCGCGATGGCCAAGGCCGGCACCACCAACCTCGTCGAGGTGCTGCGCTACGCCGAGCCCATCACCAAGAAGGGCTTCGTGTTCATGGATACGCCCGGCTACGATCCCGTCGCGGCAACCGGGCAGGTCGCCGGCGGCGCCAATCTGGTCTGCTTCACCACCGGCCGCGGCAGCGTGTTCGGCTGCAAGCCGGCGCCCTCGATCAAGCTCGCCACCAACACGCCGATGTACAGGCGCATGGAAGAGGACATGGACGTCAATTGCGGCACCATCCTCGAAGGCGAGGAGAGCGTCCAGGAGTGCGGCCAGCGCATCTTCGAGCTCATCCTGAAGACGGCGTCTGGACAGCCGACCAAGAGCGAAAGCTTCGATTTCGGCGGCGCCGAGTTCGCACCCTGGGTGCTGGGCGCGACGATGTAGTCGCGTTTGGCGCGCGGCGCAGTGCAAACGCAAATCAAAAGCCGTCGGAACCGGTGCCCGCGACGATATCGGCAACCCGTGTGGTTGGCCGGGATGCAACGATCGTTCGCTACGTAATGATACGGAGGCGGGCGCCTCGCGCAGGAGTTTCCGGGATTACGTCTGGTTAACACTGTTGCCATAGACAGGGGGCGATGCGCTCCGCAACGTTGCGGACCGGCCTTTATCCGAGGATCGAACCGATGCAAGCGATACGTCCCACTGGGGTGGAAAATCTCCTCGGTGAGGAGGAGCTGATCGTATCGAAGACCGATCTCAAGGGCCGCATCACCTACGCCAACGACATTTTCCTCCGCATGGCGAAATACAGCTATGCCGAGCTGATGGGCGCGCCCCATAGCCTGATCCGCCACCCCGACATGCCGCGCTGCGTCTTCAAGCTGCTCTGGGACACGCTTCAGTCCAGGCAGGAGATCTTCGCCTACGTCGTCAATCTGGCGAAGGACGGCAGTCATTACTGGGTGTTCGCCCACGTCACGCCGACGTTCGACGAGCGCGGCAATATCGTCGGCTATCACTCCAACCGTCGCAAGCCGGATCCGGCGCAGGTCGAGCGCATCAAGCCGATCTACAAGACGCTGTGCGCGGAGGAGGCGCGGCATGCCAATGCCAAGGACGGCATGCATGCGAGCTTCGATGCGATGGTCGGCCTGCTCAAGCAACAGGGTGTCGGTTACGATGAATTTGTGCTCTCTCTCTAAGGCGCAGGGAGCGACCGCGCTCGCGTGTGTTCTCGCCGTCGTTGCGTTCGTCCTCTCGCTCCTGGGTGTGACCGGAATCTCCGGTGCGGCGCTGCCTGGCGCGACGGTCGTGCTGCTCGGCTATGCAGTCTGGTGCCAGCGTCGCACGGCGGTGGCGGTCGATGAGGTTGCGGATGTGTGCCGCAAGGCGGCGCGCGGCGATCTCGAGGCGCGCATCCTGAGTGAGCGGCAGGCCGGGCGGATCGGCGCCATCCAGAAGTCGGTCAACGACATGCTCGACATCACCGATGCTTTCCAGCGCGAAGCCTCGGCGTCGATGGACTATGCCAGCCGCGGCAAGTATTTCCGCAAGATCCTGGCGCGCGGATTGCCCGGCTCGTTCCGCCGTTCGGCCGCCGTCATCAACTCCGGCACCGACAGTCTCGGTCGCAGGGTCGTCGAGATCGCGGACCTCGCACAGCAGTTCGGCACGCATCTCGACCAGGTGGCCGGCACCCTCATGGGGGCCGCCACCGATCTCGAATCCGACGCCGGCCAGATGGCGGCGGCGGCCGAGAAGACCAGCCGGCAGACCTCCGGCGTGCTCAGCGCCTCCGATCATGCCTCGCGCAACGTCGCCACCGTCGCCAGCGCCGCGGAACAGCTTGCGTCCTCGATTGCCGAGATCGGCCGTCAGGTGACCGGCTCGACCGCGAGCACCGGACGCGCCGTGAACGAAGCCAATCGTGCCGGCAGCGAGATCCGCACGCTTGCGGATGCAGCGATGCGGATCGGCGACGTCGTCAAGCTGATCAGCGAGATCGCCGAGCAGACCAATCTCCTGGCGCTCAACGCCACGATCGAGGCGGCGCGTGCGGGCGAGGCCGGTCGCGGCTTCGCGGTGGTGGCCTCCGAGGTCAAGAGCCTCGCCAACCAGACCGCGAAGGCGACCGAGGAGATCAGCGCCAAGGTCGGCGAGATGCAGCAATCGACGACCAATTCGGTCGCAGCGGTCGAGGCGATCGCGCAGACCATCGCCGAGATCGACGGGATCACCGCTTCGATCGCGACCTCGATCGAGCAGCAGGGTCTTGCCACCCGCGAGATCGCCCGCAACGTCCAGGAGGCGTCGGCCGGCACCTCGCAGGTCTCCTCCAACGTGACAGGCATCAGCGAAGCCGCCGCCGACACGGGGCGGGTCGCGAGCCGCGTCAACAGCGCCTCCGAGCGCGTCCATGGCGAGGTCGAGACGCTCCGGCGCGAAGTCACGCAGTTCCTGCAGCGGTTGACGTCGGCGGCGTAGCGCTGCGCGAAGAGCACGCTGCCCTTCCTTCTCCCCTTGTGGGAGAAGGTGGCGCGAAGCGCCGGATGAGGGGTCTCTCTCCGCACGCAGCACAGCGAGAGGCGTGTATGCGGACAGAACCCCTCACCCGTCTCGCCGCTGTGCGGCGAGCCACCCTCTCCCACAAGGGGAGAGGGGAAGCAGCGCGGCCTTGGCGAACACCCGCACTCGGCCCGCACCTTGCATAGGCACCCTCTGCCCGTTGTTAGTGCTTGATCGCACTGACGTCAGGTGTTCTGCTCAAAAAAGCTGCTGGAGCACCGCACCCCGTGTCGATCTACGTCGCATTACACCACGTCACGCACTACAAATACGACCGCCCGATCGATCTTGGCCCGCAGACCATCCGTCTGCGGCCGGCGCCGCACACACGCACGCCGATCCTGAGCTATTCGCTCAAGGTCACGCCAGCCAATCATTTCGTGAACTGGCAACAGGACCCGCAGGGCAATTGGCTGGCGCGCTACGTTTTTCCGGAGAAGACGACCGAGCTGAAATTCGAGGTCGATTTCACGGCGCAGATGACCGTGGTCAACCCGTTCGACTTCTTCGTCGAGCCCTATGCCGACAGCTTCCCGTTCGAGTATCCCAAGGACCTGAAGACGGAGCTGGCGCCCTATCTCGAGACCGTCAAGCCGGATCGCCTGTTCGCGAAATTTCTCGACACGATCCCGCACGAAGCCCCGAACACCGTCAACTTCCTGGTCGATCTCAATCGCGAGCTTCAGAAGCACGTCCGCTACATCATCCGCATGGAGCCCGGCGTGCAGACGCCGGAGGAGACGCTCTCCTCTGGCGCCGGCTCGTGCCGCGACTCCGCCTGGCTCCTGATCCAGACGCTGCGCCATCTAGGGCTCGCCGCCCGTTTCGTCTCCGGCTACCTGATCCAGATCCGTCCCGACATCGATCCGATCGAGGGACCGCCCGAGGTCGAGAACGATTTTACCGATCTGCACGCCTGGGCCGAGGTCTACCTGCCGGGCGCGGGCTGGATCGGGTTCGACGCCACCTCGGGCATGCTGGCGGGCGAGGGGCATATCCCGGTGGCCGCGACGCCGCATTATCGCTCGGCCGCGCCGATCTCCGGCGGTGCCGGCTTCGCCGAAGTCGAGTTCGCCTTCGACATGAGCGTCAAGCGCATCCGCGAGGCGCCGCGCATCACCAAGCCGTTCTCCGACGAATCCTGGGCGCGGCTCAACGATCTCGGCGAGCAGGTCGACGGCGATCTTGCGAGCGAGGACGTGCGGCTCACCATGGGCGGCGAGCCGACCTTCGTCTCGGTCGACGATCTGGAAGCGGGGGAGTGGAACACGGAGGCCGTCGGCCCGACCAAGCGCGCGCTTGGCGACGATCTGATCCGCCGCCTGCGCGCGCGCTTCGCACCGGGCGGCCTGCTGCATTACGGCCAGGGCAAATGGTATCCTGGCGAGAGCCTGCCGCGCTGGGCCTTCGGCCTCTATTGGCGCAAGGACGGCGTGCCGATCTGGAAGAATGTCGACCTGATCGCCAAGATCGAGAATCCGCGGCCAGCCGGGACGAAGGACGCCGAGGCCTTTATGGAGGGCGCGGCGCTGCGGCTCGGGCTCGATCCCGGCTACATCATGCCGGCCTATGAAGACACCGCACTCTGGCTTCAGAAGGAAGCCGAGCTTCCCGTCAATGTCGATCCGACCGACTCCAAATTGTCCGATCCGGAGGCACGTGCGCGCATCGCGCGGGTGTTCGAGCAGGGCCTCAACAACCCGCGCGGCTTCGTGCTGCCGGTGCAGCGCTGGAACGCGCCGCCGCGCTGGCGCAGCGAGCGCTGGACGCTCCGGCGCAACCATCTGTTCCTGACGCCGGGCGATTCCCCGCTCGGCCTGCGCCTGCCGATCGGCTCGCTCGGCCACGTCCCGCCGAACCAATATCCCTACATCATCGAGCGCGACCCGATGGAGCCACGCGGCAAGCTGCCGGTGTTCACGCTCGCCGCGCGCCCGGAAGCTCCGCCACGGGTCGCGCCCGAGCATCTCAACACGTCGGTTCCGGTGCGCACCGCGATGTCGGTCGAAGTCCGCGACGGCGTGCTCTGCGCCTTCATGCCGCCGGTCGAGCGCATCGAGGATTATCTCGAGCTGGTCGCGGCGCTGGAAGCGACCGCCGAGGAGATGCAGCTCCAGGTCCATGTCGAAGGCTATCCGCCGCCGTTCGACCCGCGCATCGAGGTCATCAAGGTGACGCCCGATCCCGGCGTCATCGAGATCAACATCCAGCCGGCCAGGAGCTGGCGCGACGCGGTCGACATCACCTCCGGCCTTTATGAGGACGCGGCGAAGGTGCGCCTCGGCGCCAACCGCTTCCTGGTCGACGGCCGCCACACCGGCACCGGCGGTGGCAACCATGTCGTGGTCGGCGGCTCCTCACCGCAGGACTCGCCGTTCCTGCGCCGGCCCGATCTGCTCAAGAGCCTCGTGCTGTACTGGCAGCGGCATCCGTCGCTGTCCTACTTCTTCTCCGGCCTCTTCATCGGCCCGACCAGCCAGGCGCCGCGCATCGACGAAGCGCGCCACGACAGCATCTACGAGCTCGAGATCGCGCTCTCGCACGTGCCGCCGCCGGGCTACCAGACGCCGTTGTGGCTGGTGGACCGGCTGTTCCGGCACCTGCTCGTCGACATCACCGGCAACACCCACCGCGCCGAGATCTGCATCGACAAGCTCTATTCGCCCGACGGCCCGACGGGGCGGCTCGGCCTCGTCGAATTCCGCGCGCTCGAAATGCCGCCGGATCCGCGCATGTCGCTGGCGCAGCAGCTGCTGATCCGCGCGCTGATCGCAAGGTTCTGGCGCGAGCCGCAGCAAGGCAAGTTCGTGCGCTGGGGCACCGCGCTGCATGACCGCTACATGCTGCCGCATTTCATCTGGGAAGACTTTCTGGACGTGCTCTCCGAGCTGAAGCAGTTCGGCTACCCGTTCGAGCCGGAATGGTATCTGGCCCAGCTCGAATTCCGCTTCCCCGCCTTCGGCCGCATCCATCATGGCGGCGTCACGCTGGAGCTGCGTCAGGCGCTGGAGCCCTGGCACGTGCTGGGCGAGGAGGGCTCGGCCGGCGGCACCGTGCGCTATGTCGATTCATCGGTCGAGCGGCTTCAGGTCAAGGCGGAGGGTTTTGTCGAGGGCCGCCACATCGTCACCTGCAACGGCCGCCGCCTGCCGATGACCTCGACCGGTCGTTCCGCCGAGGCCGTGGCCGGCGTCCGGTTCAAGGCCTGGCAGCCGGCCTCCGGCCTGCACCCGACCATTCCGGTTCACGCGCCCCTGACCTTCGACCTGATCGACACCTGGAACGGCCGCTCGCTCGGCGGCTGCGTCTATCACGTCGCCCATCCCGGCGGCCGCAGCTACGACACCAAGCCGGTCAACACCTACGAGGCCGAGGCGCGGCGGCTGGCGCGCTTCCAGGACCACGGCCATACGCCGGGGCCGATGCAGCCGCCGCCCGAGGAACGCACAAATGAGTTTCCGCTGACCCTCGACTTGCGGACCCCGCTCCTGCAATGAGTATGATGGTGGGGCAGGGAGAGGCGCATGGGCGAGGGCGCAGCCGAAGGGGACGACAAGGCGGGTAGGGTGCAAGGCCAGCGCCGCCTCGCGCAATGGGTCCGCGACTATCGCCGCCTGCCCGGCATTCCCGACGAGTTCCTGGGGCCCGATGGCGCCCCGCGCGCGGTCTGGAGCCGCTTCTTCGACGCCTTCGGGGCGCTTGCGCCCGACGAGATCGAGCGGCGGTTCGGCATGGCCGACCGTCACCTTCGCGAGGCCGGCGTCACCTACCGCGCCCCCGGTGACAGTGCCGACCGGCCGTGGTCGCTCAGCCATCTGCCGCTGCTGATCGACGAGGCCGACTGGAAGCAGCTTTGTGACGGCATCACCCAGCGTGCCGAGCTGCTCGAGCTCGTGCTGCGCGACATCTATGGCGAGGGCCGGCTGGTCGCGGAAGGTGCGCTGCCGGCGGCCGCGATCGCCGGCAGTCCCGAATATCTCCGCCCCGTCTGCGGCGTGCCGCCCCCGGGCGGGCGCTACCTCTCGCTCTATGCCGCCGATGTCGGCCGCGGGCCCGACGGCCGCTGGTGGGTGCTCGGCGACCGCACGCAGGCGCCATCGGGTGCGGGCTACGCGCTGGAAAACCGCCTCGTGCTCTCGCGCGCCTTCTCCGATCTCTACAAGTCGATGAACGTGCCGCGCGTCGCGCCGTTCTTCGAGGCGTTTCGCGACAGCCTGCGCGCGCGTGCCGATCGCGACGAGCCGCGGATCGGCGTGCTCACCCCCGGCAGCTTCAGCGAGACCTATTTCGAGCACGCGACGCTGGCGCGCTATCTCGGCTTCCTCCTGGTCGAGGGCGATGATCTCGCCGTCAGCGACAACCGCGTCCACATCCGTACCGTCGCGGGCCTCAAGCGGCTCGACGTGCTGCTCCGCCGCGTCGATTCCAACTCGCTCGATCCGCTCGAACTCGATGCGTCTTCGCGGCTGGGGGTGCCCGGCCTGATCGACGTGCTGCGCAAGGACGGCGTCGTCGTCGCCAACATGCCGGGCTCCGGCGTGCTGGAGGCGCGCGCCATGCTCGGCTTCCTGCCGGCGCTCAGCCGCCGCCTGCTCGGCGAGGAGCTGAAGATGCCGCACATCGCGACCTGGTGGTGCGGCCAGCGCATCGCGCGCGACGAGGTGCTGTCGCGGCTCGACGAGGTCGCGATCGAGGGCGCCTACCGGCGCGGCGTTCCCGGGTTCGACAGCAACGGCCCCGTGCTCGCGAGCGAGCTCGACGCCGGCGGGCGGCAGCGCCTGATCGACGCCATCGGCACGCGCGGCATGGACTATGTCGGCCAGGAGGTGGTGCGGCTCTCGACCATGCCGGTGTGGGAGCAGGGCCAGATCACGCCGCGCCCGTTCGTGCTGCGCGTGTTCGCCGCCGCCACGCCCGACGGCTGGGCCATCATGCCCGGCGGCTTCTGCCGCATCGCCGAACAGGCCGACGCGCGCGCGGTGTCGATGGGCGACGGCGCGCGCGCCGCCGACGTCTGGGTCGTCTCGGGCAAGCAGGTCTCGACCGCGACGCTGCTGCCCGCGACCGACAAGGTGCGGATCCGCCGCATCGCGGGCGTGCTGCCGAGCCGTGCCGCCGACAATCTGTTCTGGCTCGGCCGCTATCTCGAACGCGCCGAGGCGACACTGCGGCTGGTGCGCGCGCTGGGCTCGCCGAGCGGGCCCAACAAGGGCACCGCGGCCTCGCTGCAATCGGCCGAACGCATCCAGCGCCTGCTGGTGGCCTGGGGCGCGATCTCGCAGACCTCGCGCGCGGCGCCGGGGCGCATCACCGCCGAGGCGTTGCAGAGCGCGGAGCGTTTCGGCTCGGCCTTGTCGCTGGTGCGCGCGGCGCAGCGCACCGCGACCTCCCTGCGCGAGCGGCTGTCGCCCGATGCCTGGCAGGTCATCACCGAGATGGCCGAGCGCCTCGCCTACGAGGTCGAGGACGACGACAGCGTGCTGAGCGCGGCCGAGCTGACCTTGCAGGAGCTGGCGAGCTTTGCCGGCCTTGCGCAGGAGAACATGAACCGCGCCGCCGGCTGGCGCTTTCTCGACATCGGCCGCCGCACCGAGCGCGCCATCAACACCACGCGCTTTGCACGTCAATTTGCGTATGACGAGGCCGGCGACGAGGATCTCGACATCCTGCTGACGCTGGTGGATTCCCAGATCACCTACCGCTCGCGCTATCTGCTGGCGCCGATCCTGGCCCCGGTGCGCGACCTCGCGGTGCTCGACAGCTACAACCCGCGTTCGGTGGCGTTCCAGGTGGCGATGCTGAACGAGCACATCGCAGCGCTGCCGAGCCTGAAGGAGCACGGTCTGATTGAGCAGCCGCAGCGCCTCGCAGTCGCAGTGCTGGCGATGCTGGCGACCGCCGAGGCCGAGAAGCTCGAGGTCAAGACGCTGTTCTCGCTGGAGCAGGATCTGCTCAGCCTCGCCGAGGCGATCGGGCTGCATTACTTCCCGCATGGCCCGAACGCTAGCCGTCCGGAAAAGCTGACGGGGCTGGCGTGATCTACGACATCCGTCACGTCACCACCTACGAATACGAGAGTCCGGTCAGCTTCGCCCGCTGCACGCTGCGGCTGGAGCCGAGGAGCGGCGGCGGCCAGGAGCTGATCTCGCACCATGTCGAGATTCGTCCGCGCCCCTCCGAGCGCAACGTGCGGCGCGATTTCTTCGGCACGCTGACCGAGAGCGTCGTGATCGAGGCCGCGCATCGCAACTTGCGTATCGACTCGCGCTCGCGCGTCTCGGTCTCGCGCCGGCCGCCGGCGCGCGATGCTGGCAGCCCGGCCTGGGAGAGCATTCGCGACATTGCCTTCGAGGCGACCAGCCTCGGGCCGTCATCGCCGGTCGGCTACGTCTTCGCGAGTCCGCTGGTGCCGGTGCTGCGTCCGGTCAGCGCCTATGCGGCGACGAGCTTTGCGCCCGGCGCGGGCATCCTCGCCGGCGCGGTCGATCTCATGCACCGCATCCGCACCGAGTTTCGCTACGATCCCAAGGCGACGGTGATTTCGACGCCGCTCAACGAGGTCTTCGACAAGCGCCACGGCGTCTGCCAGGACTTTGCCCATGTGATGATCGCAGGACTGCGCGGGCTCGGTCTTCCGGCGGCCTATGTCAGTGGATATCTGCGCACCATTCCGCGGCCGGGCCAGCCGCGGCTGCAAGGCGCCGACGCTACCCACGCCTGGGTGTCGCTGTGGTGCGGGGCGGAGCTCGGCTGGGTCGATTTCGATCCGACCAACGATCTTCTGGTCGCCAATGACCATATCGTGCTCGCGGTCGCGCGCGACTTCTCCGACGTCTCGCCGGTCGATGGCATCATCGTCGGTTCGCCGAAGCAGAAGCTCGGCGTCGCCGTCGACGTGCTGCTGGTGGAATGACCGCGGGCCTCCGCCGTCCCTGCATCGTCCAGGACGATGCAGGCGCATGCGCCTGCCGGAGTCCATTCAGGGGCCCTCTCGCCGACGTCCGGCGGCCGCAGTCCTGCCCGGCCCGCCCTGGATGCATCGCGCCGCGACCGCAACCGCGATGTCGCAGCGCGCAACTGCAACATATTTCCGTATTTTTGTTCCGGGATTTGGTCACCCGGCCCAAGATGGGCTATGCTGGCCTCTGCGTCGAGGACAAGAATGAGACGTCGGGAGTTGACGTGGGACACCACCGACAAGCGGGGCTGCATCCATGATCACGTTGCCGAGACTGGCGGCCGAATCCCTGGAGAAGTTGCTGGGCACATTCATGCGTCGCCGGTACGACGAGCCCTCTGCCAGGGTGCTGGAGGGCTCGACACGCACCGCGATGGAGTGCATCGGCAACAGCGACGCGCTGTACCACAACATCGAGCATACGATGCTGGTGACGCTGGCCGCCCAGGCCATCCTCACGGGACGTAACCTCCATGCGCATCTTGCGGCGGAGGACTACCTCCATATCCTGATCGCCTGCCTTGCGCACGACATCGGCTATGTCCGCGGCCTGTTTCCGGAGGACGACGAAGACGGTTTCATCATCGACGAGGCCGGGACCAAGGTGTCGCTGCCGCGCGGCGCCTCGGATGCCAGCCTGATGATGTATCACGTTGATCGCTCGAAACTATTTGTGCGGCGGCGGCTGCCGCCGATCCGCGGTATCGACAGCGAGCGCGTCGCCCGCGCCATCGAGGGAACACGCTTCCCGGCGCGCGAAGGGCAGGAGTATGACGACGAGGCCTCGATCCTGCGCGCCGCCGACTTCATCGGCCAGCTCGGCGATCCCAACTATCTGCGCAAGGCCAATGCGCTCTATTACGAATTCGAGGAGGTCGGCATCAACCGCCAGCTCGGCTACGATTCGCCCGCCGACATCGTGAACCGCTATCCACAATTCTACTGGAACAGCGTCGCACCGCATATTCAGACCGAGATCGGCTACCTCAACAAGACCGAGATCGGCCGGCAGTGGATCGCCAACCTCTACAGCAATGTGTTCCGCGCCGAACGCGAGATCTCGCTGTCGGGCCCACAGAAATAGGGGGACGCTTCTAGCCTTGTAGCCCGGATGAGCGAAGCGATATCCGGGTCCGGTGTCGCCAACCCCCGGATGTCGCTGCGCTCATCCGGGCTACGACCGCAAATCCGTGAGAAAACCATGCAACAAAAAAACATCACCACGGATGTCCTCGACATCGCCTATCTCGAATACGGCACGCCTGATGGCTGGCCCTGCATCCTGGGCCACGGCTTCCCCTACGACGTGAACGCCTATGCCGAGACGGCGCCGATCATCGCGCAGGCCGGCGCGCGGGTGCTGGTGCCCTGGCTGCGCGGCTACGGCCCGACGCGGTTTCGTTTTCCGGAAACGCTACGCTCCGGCGAGCAGGCGGCGCTGGGCGCCGACCTGCTGGCCTTCATGGACGCGCTTCGCATCGAACGCGCGGTCGTCGGCGGCTATGACTGGGGCGGCCGCGCGGCCTGCGTGGTGGCGGCGCTGTACCCCGCGCGCGTTGTCGGGCTCGTCTCCGGCAATTCCTACAACATCCAGGACATCGCCCGCTCCATGGAGCCGGGCTCCCCGGCGCATGAGGCGGCGCTCTGGTATCAATATCTCTTTCACAACGAGCGTGGCCGCCGCGCGCTGGAGCGCAACCGGCGCGGCTTCGCCCGCCAGCTCTGGTCGATGTGGTCGCCGACATGGGCCTTTGACGATGCGACGTTCGAGCGGAGCGCGATCTCGTTCGACAATCCCGACTTCGTCGATGTCGTGATTCACTCCTACCGCCACCGCTACGCGCTGGTCGCGGGCGATCCCGCCTATGCCGGGATCGAGGAAAGGCTTGCGGCACAGCCGCCGATCCGCGTCCCGACGATCGCGATCGACGGCGACAGCGACGGCGTCAATTCCGGCACCGCCCATCACGCGCGCAAGTTCGAGGGCTTTTTCGAGCGGCGCGTGTTCGCAGGCGCCGGTCATAACCTGCCGCAGGAGCGGCCGGCCGAATGGGCGCAGGCGGTGATCGGCGTGCGCAAGGCCGCCGCCGGGCCCTGATTTTCGCGATCGCAGGAACTTTTCGCCGGTCCCGCCGTCCAATCCCGAGCTACGCGTTGAGCTCGAGGGAGATGACCATGAGCGAGGAAAGCAAGCCGAGCGGACCGGATCTGACCACAGGCGTGGCGCTCACTGCGTTCAAGGACGGCAAGCTGCTCGGCCATGTCGGCGAGGAAGACGTGTTGCTGGTCCAGGCGGGCGGCGAGGTCTTCGCGATCGAGCCCGCCTGCAGCCATTATCACGGCCCGCTCGCCGAAGGCCTGGTGGTGGACGACACCATCCGCTGTCCCTGGCATCACGCCTGCTTCTCCTTGCGATCAGGCGAGGCGACGCGCCCGCCCGCCCTCAACGCGCTGGCGGTATGGGAGGTGACGCGGGACCAGGACAGGATCATCGTTCAGCGCAAGCGTGAGGCACCGAAGCCGCCGGCGACGCACCGCAGCGCGCCGGCGCCCGAGAAGTTCGTCATCGTCGGCGGCGGCGCGGCCGGCTTCGCGGCGGCCGAGATGCTCCGGCGCGAGGGCTTTGCGGGCGCCATCACCATGCTAAGCAATGACGGCGCCATGCCGGTGGACCGGCCGAACCTCTCGAAGGACTATCTCGCCGGCACCGCACCGGAGGATTGGCTGCCGCTGCGGGGCGAGGACTATTATCAGGACGCCGGCATCGATCTCAGGCTGAACACGAATGTCTCCGCGATCGATGCGAAGACACGCAGCGTCACGCTGGGCAATGGCGACAGACTGCCGTTCGACCGGCTGCTGCTCGCGACCGGCGCCGAGCCGGTCAAATTGCAGATTCCGGGCGCCGACCAGCCCCATGTCCACACCTTGCGGTCTGTTGCCGACAGCCGTGCCATCATCAAGGCCACGGGCAGCGCGAGGCGCGTGCTGGTGATCGGCGCCAGCTTCATCGGGCTGGAAGTCGCGGCCTCCTTGCGAGCGCGCAAGCTCGAAGTGCACGTGGTCGCTCCAGAGGAGCGGCCGATGCAGCGCGTGCTCGGACCGGAGATGGGCGATTTCGTTCGCGCGCTCCATGAAGAGAATGGCGTCAACTTCCACCTCGGGGACACTGTGGAGAGGCTCGACGGTACGCGCGCGACGCTGAAGAGCGGCGGCGTCATCGAGGCCGACCTTGTCGTGGTCGGCATCGGCGTCAAGCCGCGCCTTGCGCTGGCCGAGAAGGCGGGGCTTGCGGCGGATCGCGGTGTCAGCGTGAGCGAATATCTCGAAACCAGCATCGCCGGTATCTTTGCGGCTGGCGACATCGCGCGCTGGCCCGATCCGCATTCGCGGCAAACCATCCGTGTCGAGCACTGGGTGGTGGCGGAGCGGCAGGGCCAGACCGCGGCGCGCAACATGCTGGGCCGGCGTGAACGCTTCGATGCCGTGCCGTTCTTCTGGAGCCAGCATTACGATGTGCCGATCAACTATGTCGGCCACGCCGAGAGTTTTGACGACATCGTGATCGACGGCAGCATTGCAGGCAAGGACTGTCTGCTGAAGTACCGCAAGGGCGGCCACGTGCTTGCGGTCGCCTCGATTTACCGCGATCTCGACAGTCTCAAGGCCGAGCTCGACATGGAGCGGCGGGGTTCGTGAGCCGCTGCCGTCGCGTGGCGGTGCCCCGGCGAGCCAATTCACCTGCCGGATTGTCGCAGGCGAGGAGCCGGGATGGCCGGGCGGCTCCCCCTGCACCTGCTGCACGTATAGATTGCATGCGCTGCAAAAAAGGGGGAAACATCGCTGACGTTCGATTCGAGCCGTCCCTTTCTCAAAAGATGGTTCCTTTGGTAGCGATATGGACAGCGCGGCCAAGCCTGCAAATCGATCGCTCAGTGTCGCGGGCGTCCTGATCGCCTTCGGCATTGGCAGCGCGTTTCTGCTCGGCGCCGGGCGACAGGACTATCCGGAACTCCACACCATTCTCGACACCAGCATCACCCTCATCACGGGGGTGCTGGCGTTGCTGCTCTGGGATACGGGCACGCGCATCGAACAGCCGCTGTCCAAGCGGCTCGCGATCGCCTTCGGCGCGACCTTCGTCATGGAGTTCTTCCACGTCCTGGTGATCGTGGAATGGTCGGGGTCGCTGGCTTTCGTCATGCAGCTGCGGGAATTTCTCCGGCCGGCGACATGGCCGCCGGCAGCCCACATCCTCGCGATCGGAATTCTTGCCGCGATCTGGTCGGAGCGGCGGGGCCGGGTCGGGATGCCGGCCTTTGCGCTGTTCATGGCCGTCGTCGCCGTGCTGCTGGTTGCGATCTTCCAGCGCCTTCCGCCATATCGTCCTCCGGGCCTGCTCGATATCACCCGTCCGGTGCTGATCCTGGCGCCGCCCTTGTGGGCGATCACCTGCGTCTTGTGCTGGCGGCTGCGAATGACGGACCGCATCTTCGGGCCGCTGGCCCTGATGGGCGCGGTCGTTCTGCTCGGCCACGTCGCGATGCTGTACTCGCAGGCACCGCACGACACCGAGGCGATGGTCGCTCACCTCGGCAAGGTCGCGGGCTGCCTCGTCCTGCTGCTCTCGATGATGCAGATGGCCTCGTCGGACATGCTGGAGCGGATGCGGGCGCAAGCCCAGCTCGGGCGCTTGAACGAGGAGCTGGAAGTGCGTGTTGAGGAGCGGACCGCGCAGCTTGCAGCGTCCAATCTCGCGCTGGAATCCGAGGTTCTCGTGCGCAGGCACGCGGAGCAGAAGGCCCAGGCGCAGCTCGCCCGGCTGAGCCTGCTGCACCAGATCACCCGCGCGATCGGCGAGCGGCAGGATCTCAACAGCATTTTCCAGGTGGTGGTCCGCAGTCTCGAAGACCAGTTGCCCGTGGACTTCGGCTGTCTGTGCTTTCACGACGCGGTCGATCACGTGCTGACGGTGGAATGCGTCGGGATCAAGAGCGGTGCGCTGGCGATTGAACTCGCGATGCCGGAGCGGTCGCGGATCGACATCGACGAAAACGGCCTTTCGCGCTGCGTGATGGGGCAACTCGTCTATGAGCCTGATATCACGCGGTCGGCCTTTCCGTTCCCGGCCCGGCTCGCGCGGGGCGGGCTGCACGCGATGGTGCTGGCCCCGCTCCAGGTGGAGAGCCGGGTGTTCGGCGTCCTCGTCGCGGCGCGGAAGGAGCGGGACAGCTTCAGCAGCGGCGAATGCGAGTTCCTGCGGCAATTGAGCGAGCATGTCGCGCTCGCCGCCCATCAGGCGCAGCTCCATGGCGCGCTGCAACAGGCTTACGAGGATCTGCGGCAGACCCAGCAGGCCGTGATGCAGCAGGAGCGGCTGCGCGCCCTTGGGCAGATGGCGAGCGGCATAGCCCATGACATCAACAATGCGCTCTCGCCGGTGTCGCTGTACACCCAATCGCTGCTGGAACGGGAGCCGAACCTGAGCGCGCGCACGCGCGATTATCTGGAGACGATCCAGCGGGCGGTCGACGACGTGGCCCATACCGTGGCGCGCATGCGCGAGTTCTACCGGCAGCGCGAGCCGCAACTGACGCTGATGCCGGTCCATCTCAATCAGCTCGTGCAGCAGGTCGTCGACCTCACGCGGGCGCGGTGGAGCGACATGCCGCAGCTTCGCGGAACCGTGATCGCGCTGCGCACCGAGCTCGCGGAGCAATTGCCCGCGATCTCCGGCATCGAGAGCGAAATCCGCGAAGCGCTGATCAATCTCATCTTCAATGCCGTCGATGCGGTGCCCGGCGGCGGCACGCTGACGCTGCGCACGAAGCTTGCCGGCGGCGCGGGCGGGCACGGCCAGGTGCGGATCGAGGTCAATGACGACGGCCTGGGCATGGACGAGGAGACCCGCCGGCGCTGCCTCGAACCGTTCTTCACGACCAAAGGGGAGCGCGGAACGGGATTGGGCCTGGCGATGGTCTACGGCGTCCTCCGGCGGCACAACGGCGAGATCGAGATCGACAGCGCCGTCGGTCGCGGCACCACCGTGGCGTTGAATTTTCCGGTCCCGCAAGCCGCCCCCGCCACGCCGTCGCAGGACAGGCTGGAATCCGGCAGGCTCTCCCGGCTGCGCCTGCTGCTGGTCGACGACGATCCGCTCCTGCTCAAATCATTGTGCAATACGCTGGAGGCGGAGGGGCACGTCGTGACGACGGCCAATGACGGCGTCGCGGGCATCGCCGCGTTCCACGCCGCCTCCGCGCGCGGCGAGATATTCGCCGCCGTGATCACCGATCTCGGCATGCCGAACGTCGACGGCCGCAAGGTGGCGAGCGCGATCAAGGCTGCCTCGCCCGCCACGCCCGTGATCATGCTGACAGGATGGGGCAAGCGCCTGATGTCCGAGGATGACATTCCGGCCCATGTCGACCACCTCCTGAGCAAGCCGCCGAAGCTTCGCGAATTGAGGGAAACGCTGGCGCAATGCTGCGAGGCCGGCCGCGCCCAGGGTGCGATAGAGGTGAGCGAATAGGAAATGCCGACCGCAAAGAAGGCCCGCATCCTGGTGGTTGACGACGAGGCGGCGCAGATGCGGGCGCTGTGCGACACGTTGCCCGGCGAGGATTACGAGCCGGTCGGCTTCACCGACGCCCAGTCCGCGCTGGCGGAGCTGCGGCGCTCGAAATGCGACCTCCTGCTCGCCGACCTGATGATGCCGGACATGGACGGCATCGAGCTGCTGCGGGCCGCGCGGGAGATCGATCCGCATCTGGTCGGCATCATCATGACCGGCGACGGGACCATCGCGACGGCGGTCGAGGCCATGAAGGCGGGGGCGCTCGACTACATTCTCAAGCCGTTCCGGCTCAGCGTCGTCATTCCCGTGCTGGAGCGCGCGCTCGCGGTGCGGCGCCTGCACCTGGAGAATGCGGAGCTGGCGCTGCGGGTCCGCGAGCGCACCCTCGAGCTCGAAGCGGCCAACCGCGAGCTCGAGGCATTCGCCTATTCCGTCGCGCACGATCTGCGCGGTCCGCTCTCGGTCATCGTCGGCTATGCGGAGACGCTGATCGAGGATCATTCCGCGCAATGGCCGGATCAGCCGCGGCAGCTGGCCGGCGCCATCCTGGCAGGCGGCGAGCACATGCAGCGCCTGATCGAGGGACTGTTGCGCTTGTCGCGGTTCGGCCGCCAGCCGCTGTCGAAGGGGCCGGTCGATGCCGGAGCACTTGTCGGCGAGGTCGTGGACGAGCTGCGCCGGCAGCATGGCGGCCGTGAGGTCGTCGTCCATGTGGGCGAAATTCCCGGCTGCGTCGGCGATCAGGCGCTGCTGCGGCAGGTGCTCGTCAATCTGCTCTCCAACGCGTTCAAGTTCACCCGCGCCCGGGAGAAGCCGCTGGTCACGGTGATCGGCTGGACCGAAGGGTGCGAAACGATCTATTGCGTGCGCGACAACGGCGCCGGCTTCGACATGCAGCAGGCCGACAAGCTGTTCGCGGCGTTTCAGCGATTTCACGACTCCGACCAGTACGAGGGCACGGGGATCGGCCTCTCGATCGCATCGCGCATCGTGCAACGCCACGGCGGACGCATCTGGGCCAGTGCCGAGGTGGGCAAGGGCGCGGCGTTCTACTTCAGCATTCCGGACTGAAGCGTCACATTCGACCTTGATTTGCGTCAATGTTGGCACCGCAAAGCGCTGCTTTGCTGGCTGTCGCCCCTGCACCGCGCGTGCTATCCTGTCGTGCGTTGGGGGGCCCGCGTACAGGAGTGGCCGCCATGACTAGTGCCTCGGATACGTCTCATCATCCAAGCCTCGGCTCGAGCATCGCGGCGCTGCATGCCAAATGGGGCTGGATCGTCGCGCTCGGTGTCGTCTATCTCATCGCCGGCTTCGTCGCGCTCGGCAGCATGGTTATGGCGACGGTGGCGAGCGTGATCGTGGTCGGCGCGATGATGATCGTCGCCGGCGCGGCCGAAATCATCGGCGCGTTCCAGATGAAGAGCTGGGGCAAGTTCGTGATCTGGGCCTTGCTCGGCGTGCTCTACGTCATCGCCGGTTTCCTCACCTTCGAGAATCCTCTGCTTGCGGCAGTCCTGCTGACGCTGTTCCTGGGCGCGTCGCTGATCGCCTCGGGCGCCGTCAGGCTGTTTCTCGCCTTCAGCATGAAGCGCGAAAGCCCGTGGGTCTGGGTGGCGCTCTCTGCCGTCATCACGTTGCTGCTCGGGCTCTTGATCCTGGCGCGCTGGCCGGTCAACAGCGTTTATATCCTTGGCCTGTTTCTCGGCATCGACCTGATCATGGCAGGTGCCGGCTGGGTCAGCCTGGGCTTCAGCCTGCGGCGACGCCGCTAACCAGCAACTCGACGCAAGACCGTGTTGCGGAACTCCGCTGATCTGACGCGCTGACAAAAAGCAGCGCGCCGCGCGCTCGCCTGACGGCGTCGCACGGCGATAATCATCGGGGAGAATCCATGAAAGCCGCTTTGGCCCTGGCCGCAGCATTGGCTGCCGCCTGCCTGTCCACGCCCGCTTCCGCGCAAAAATCCTACGGTCCCGGCGTCAGCGACACCGAGATCAAGATCGGCAACACCATGCCCTATAGCGGCCCCGCATCGCCGCTCGCGATTACCGGCAGGGTCATTTCGGCCTATTTCGACGAGGTCAACGAGAAGGGCGGCGTCAACGGCCGCAAGCTCAATCTCTTGTCGCTCGACGACGCGTTCTCGCCGCCCAAGACCATGGAAGCGGCGCGGCGGCTGGTCGAAGGCGACGGCGTCGCCTTCATCTTCGCGACCATGGGCACCGCGCCGAGCTCGGCGATCGCGAAATACCTCAACAGCAACAAGGTGCCGCAGCTCTTTTTGATCAGCTCGGCCTCGAAGTGGAACGATCCCGCCAACATGCCGTGGTCGATGGCGCTGCCCTGGGCGCCGAACTACACCAGCGAGGCCGCGATCGACGTTGCCTATGCGCGCGCCAAGAACCCCAACGCGCGCTTCGCGGTGCTCTATCAGAACGACGACGCCGGCAAGGAATATCTGCGCGGTGTCAAGGAAGCGCTCGGCGCGGACGCCGACAAGGCGCTCGCGATGGCCTCGAGCTTCGAGGTCGCCGATCCCACCGTCGATTCCCAGGTGCTGACGCTCGCCAACACCAAGGCCGATGTCTTCATGATCTATTCGGTGACGCCGCGCGCCTGCGCGCAGGCGATCCGCAGGGCGCACGAAGTCGGCTGGCAGGCGACGCGTTTCCTCGCCTCCGGCTGCGCCAACAAGGCGACCGTGATGGTCCCGGCCGGTCTCGATGCCGGCAAGGGCGTGCTTTCGCTCGGTGCGCTCAAGCCCTTCGTCGAACAGCCCAAGGACGATCCGGCGATGACGGCCTATATCGACTTCATGAAGAAGCGCCTGCCCAATGCCGACATCAACAACGTCGCGGGCCTCTACGGCTACACCGTCGCCGAGGCCCTGGTGGTCCTGCTGAAGCAGTGCAAGGACAATCTGACGCGCGAGAGCATCATGGCGCAGGCGGCCAACCTAAAGAACGTGCCGCTGTCGCTCTTGATGCCCGGCATCACGCTCAACACCACGCCGCAGGATTTCCGCCCGATCAAGGACGGCTATATGCTCCAGTTCGACGGCAACGACTGGGTCGTGGCGAGCGAGCTGCTGCGCGGGACGTGATGCGGAGAAAAGCGAACGCGAGATAGAGACGGTGCACCCTCTCCCCTTGTGGGAGAGGGTGGCTTCGCGCCACCTTCTCCCACAAGGGGAGAAGGGAAGAGGAGACCATCATGGACTTTCAACACTCCGCCCGTTCGCTTGAGCTTCAGCAGCGCGTCAGCCAGTTCATGCGGACGCATGTCGAGCCGGTCGAGGAGCTCTATTACGAGCAGGTGAAGCCGGAGGCCACGCGCTACCGGACGCCGCAAATTCTCCAGGACCTGAAGCGGCTGGCGCGCGAGCAGGGGCTCTGGAACCTGTTTCTCTCCGGTGAGCACGGCTCGGGCCTCACCAACCTCGAATACGCCCCCGTGAAGGAGATCATGGGCCGCATCCTCTGGGCGCCCGAGGTCTTCAACTGCTCGGCGCCCGATGTCGGCAACATGGAGGTGCTGGCGAACTACGGCACGCCGGCGCAGCAGGAGCGCTGGCTGAAGCCGCTGCTGAAGGGGCGCATCCGCTCCGGCTTCTCGATGACGGAGCCGCAGGTCGCCTCCAGCGATGCCACCAACATCCAGTGCGAGATCAAGCGCGACGGCGACAGCTACGTCATCAACGGCCGCAAATGGTTCACGTCAGGCGCGATGAACGAGGATTGCGAGATCCTGATCGTGATGGGCAAGACCGCACCCGACCATCCCGACCGCCATCGCCAGCAATCCATGATCCTGGTGCCGAAGGCGACGCCCGGCGTGCGCATCGTGCGCGACATGCTCACTTACGGCTATGACGACGCGCCGGTCGGCCACCCCGAGATCGTCTACGAGAACGTTCGCGTGCCCGCCGAGAACATCCTGCTCGGCGAGGGCCGCGGCTTCGAGATCGCGCAAGGCCGGCTCGGACCCGGCCGCATCCATCACTGCATGCGGCTGATCGGCTGCGCCCAGCGCGCGCTCGAATTGATGTGCCAGCGCGCGGTATCGCGCACAGCCTTCGGCAAGCCGCTCGCCGAGCAGGGCTCGGTGCGCGAGGACATCGCGCACTCCTTCTGCGAGATCGCGCAGGCGCGGCTCTTGACGCTGCAAGCCGCCGACAGGATGGACCGCGAAGGCAACAAGGCCGCGCGCGACCTGATCGCCGCGGCCAAGATCGTGGTGCCCAGCATGGCCGCCCGCGTCATCGACCGCGCCATCCAGATCCACGGCGCCGCCGGTGTCTCGCAGGACACGTTCCTCGCCCGCGCCTATGTCTACGCCCGTTTCATCCGCATCGGTGACGGACCTGATCAGGTGCATCTGGCCGCGGTCGGCAAGGAGCTGATCAGGCGGGGCGGGGTGATGGCGGGGTAGGGCTTGTCCTCGTTGCGGCACGTCCGGCAACCTCGATCGCTTGATCGGAGCGCTCTTTGCAACGTCCGTCGCCGGTGCCAACGACGTTGCCGCTATCCAGAGTTGGAGAGTCCATCACCTAGGCCGGCTTTGCGAAGTCCGTCGAGGAAATGATCCCGGTCGGCGGGGTCTCTGTACCTGTTGGCGCGCATCCGGGCGAGGTCGAGCGTGTTGCGGGGCGGAGCTTCGCCGTTCTCACTCAATTCCAGACATCTTTCTCGAATGAATGTGCGCGCCTCGAAACTCGCTTCCGTCAGTCGATCGGTTTGCGCGTAGCACGCCGCAAGCAGCGCGTGCGACCAGCGGTCGCTCGATCGCGCTTCCCTGAGAACGTTGATGGCCTGTTCGTATTCGCGAGCGGAATAGAGCGCCAGCGCGTGGTACCAATGGTAGATATTGGGTGGAAATGGATTTAGCCGTTTGGCCGATTTGATCCATGCAAGCGCGTCCTGCCAGCGCCCCCAGTAGACCAGAATATTTGCAAAAGCGGCGGCGACATCAGCGTCGTTCGGATTGAGCGCCAGAGCGCGTTTGAAATGAGTTTCGGCCTCTTGATCGCAGTTTTGCAGGAAAAGAAGTTGTGCGAAGACGCCGTGCGACCAGGCGTCGTTCTCGTCAAGATCGAGCGCGATTTCGATGTCGCGACGACCATCATCCAGGGGAGGGGCGGCGGGTGATTCCAGAAACGCAGCGCAGACGACCGTCCAGGCTATATTGGCGTGAGCACGCGCATAGGCTGGATCGAGCCGCACAGCCTTCCTGAAATAGCCTTCCGCCTCATCCATGCTCCTGACGGTCAATTGACGCCATTTCTCGTTTCCCAACAGGACGAGATCGTAGGCCGTGATGTTTGAGGTCTGCTTGCCTCTCGCGATCTCGCGGCCCGCGTCCTCGAGCCGGCCGGGCAGCGCCGCAACGATCTTGCCTACGATTTCGTCCTGGATGGCGAAGATGTCTTCGATCTCGCGGTCGTAGCGCTCCGTCCAGAGGGTGAAGCCGCTCGCCGCATCCAGAAGCTTGACGGTCACCCGCACCCGTTTCGCGATCCGGCGTGCGCTCCCTTCCACCACATATCGCACGCCGAGCTGGCGGCCGACCTCTCTGATGTCGGACGAGCTGGCCCGGTAAGCGAAGCTGGAATGGCGGGCCACGACGAAGAGCGACCGGAAACGCGACAACTCCGCAATGACGTCTTCCGTGATCCCGTCGGAGAAGTAGTCCTGCGCGGGATCGCCGCTCAAGTTGGAAAACGGCAGCACGGCGATCGATGGCTTGTCGGAGCTTGCGGACGGGAGCCACGTTTGCCGGCTGTCATCGGGCAAGGTGGCGGCTGGCGGGCCGACATAGCGGTAACCGCGGCGCGGCAGCGTCTCGATCCAGCTGCTGCCGCCTTCGACGGCGGCAAACGTGCGGCGCAGAGCGGCTATCTGTACGGTCAGATTGCTTTCCTCGACCGCCAGCCCCGGCCAGGCGGTCTCCATCAAGGCGTCCTTGGCAACCGGCTTACCCGCTCTTTCCAGAAGCAGCCGAAGTAACGCGACCGCTCGCCCTCCAAGAGCGACCGGCTCGGCTCCGTGAAACAGCGTGTCAGCGTCTGTCTCGAGACGAAATGGACCAAATTCGTAGATCGTCGCCATTGCCTAGAGAGATCATTTTTGGCGAAATTTGCAACTTTTTCCGATCCGATTCAGGAAGCGACCCGGCGCTCCGTGAGAAGATGGCCTGGGCATTCGTGGCGAGGAGCAAATCGGATGGAGCAGCGGCAGCCATACGACGACCTGATGGGCAAATCGAACGCCGAACCGCGGTCCACTCCACAGCTACGGCTCAAGGGCAATGTGGTCCTCGAGGGGAGCGCCGGTTACGACGAGGCGCGCAAGGTCTGGAATGGCGCCATCGACAAGCGGCCGGCCATGATCGCCTATTGCGCCGGTGCCGAGGACGTCGCTCGAGCCGTCGCGTTCGCAAGATCTCATCGCATCTGCATCGCGGTCCGCAGCGGCGGCCACAATGTCGCCGGCCTGTCGGTCTGCGACGGCGGCATGGTCATCGACCTCTCGCACATGAAGCAGATCGAGGTCGACCCGGTCCGCCGGATCGCCCGCGCGGAGGCCGGCCTCAATCTGGGCGAGTTCGACAGGGCGACACAGGAGCACGGCCTGGCGACCACCATGGGCGTCAACAGCGATACCGGCATCGCCGGGCTCACGCTTGGCGGCGGCTTTGGCAAGCTCGGACGCAAATACGGGCTGACCTGCGACAACCTGATTGCCGCCGAAGTGGTGACAGCCGAGGGAAAGATCCTGAGGGCCAGTGCGACCGAACACCCCGACCTCTTCTGGGGCCTTCGGGGTGGCGGCGGCAATTTTGGCATCGTGACCGCATTCGAATATCGGCTTCATGCCATCGGCACCTCGCTGCTCGTCGCGTCCGCACTGCATCGATTTGACGAGGCGCGCGAGGCCATGCGCTTCTATGATGAATTCGCCCGCCGCGCTCCTGACGAAGCGGACGTCGATGCAGCCCTGGTCACGCTGCCGTCCGGCGAGCGGTTCTTCAGCATCACCGGCTGCTATGTCGGCTCGCATCATGACGGTGAGCGAGCCCTTTCGCCGATCGTCAGGTTCGGCTCGCCCGTCGAGACCCGCCTCGCAAGGGTCCCTTATCTCGAGATTCAGTCGGGAGGCGATGCCCTGTTTCCGCGCGGACGGCGCTATTACTGGAAGGCGCAGTTCCTGCGCGAGATCCCTGCGGGTGCGATCGACGCGCTGCTCGACGCCTATGCGAAGGCGCCCAACACCTCGTCGCTGCTGGTTTTCCAGCACGTCGGCGGTGCAATCGCGCGGGTTCCAACGTCCGACTCGCCTTACGCAAATCGCGATGCGGCGTTCGACTGCTTTCCGGTCGCGATCTGGGACGATCCGGCCGACGACGACGCGAACATGCGTTGGGCGCGCGAGCTGTGGAGCGCCGTCAGGCCCTATTCGACCGGCGGCGTTTACGCCAACAATCTCGGCGATGAGGGCGAGGATCGTGTCCGCGACGCCTATGGCGAGAACTATGAACGGTTGGCCGCGCTCAAAACCAGATATGATCCGACCAATCTCTTCCGTCTGAATCAGAATATCCGGCCGGCGACATAGTTCACGGCATCGGGGAAGATCCAAATGCGAAGCCGCTGGACCATTCTTGCTGTCCTGTTCGTCGCGCGGGCCGCCATCGCTTTCCAGTTTCAGAGCATCGCGGCCGTCGCGCCGCAGCTCAGCCAGGGCCTGGGCGCGAGTCTGGCCGATATCGGCGTTCTGATCGGGCTCTATTTTGCGCCGGGCGCTGCGCTCGCGCTGCCCGGCGGCGCGATCGGCCGCCGCTATGGCGACAAGGTGACGGTTCTCGCCGGGCTCCTGCTGATGCTGGCAGGCGAGCTGCTGATGACCACGTCAACGTCATGGAGCATGCAGATCGCGGGCCGGCTGACGGCCGGCATCGGCGGCGTTCTGCTGAACGTTCTGATGACCAAGATGGTCGCGGACTGGTTTGCCGGTCGGGAGATCGCCACCGCGATGGCCATCTTCATCAATTCATGGCCGGCTGGTATCGCAGCCGCTCTCATGCTGTTGCCGGCAGTCGGGGCCACGTTCGGGCTCCATGCCGTCAATCTCGCCGTCGCAGGGGTGATCCTGATCGGCCTCTGCCTCATCGCTTCGGTCTATCGCGCGCCAGATGCGACCGCCGCCGTTGAAGGCGAGCGCGGCAGCCTGACCGCCGACACGGTCTGCGCCGTGATTGCCGCCGGCCTGATCTGGTGCCTCTACAACATCGGTTTTGCGATGATCTTCAGTTTCGGCCCGTCGATGCTCGTCGAGCAAGGCTGGTCGGGTGCAGCAGCCGGATCAACCATCAGTATCGTGCTCTGGCTCGCCGCCCTTTCGGTTCCGCTCGGCGGCTTCCTCGCCGATCGGACCAAGCGCGGCGATGCCATCCTCGTGACGGGCTGCATCTCATTCGCTCTCCTGACACTTCTCCTGTCGCGAAGCGGCACGGTGCTTCCCGTCGTCGTCGCTCTTGGAATCGTCTGTGGTCTGCCTGCCGGTGCGATCATGAGCTTGCCTGCGCGTGTGCTCGATCAGAAGATGCGGCCGATCGGAATGGGACTATTCTACACCGTCTACTACGCCGGCATGCTCGCGGGACCTGCGATCGGAGGAAAGCTCTCCACGTCGGCCGGCTCTGCGCGCGCCGCGCTCGACTTCGGCGCCGTCGTGCTCCTGGCTTGTCCGGTTGTCCTCTGGCTGTTCCGCCGTATCGTTGCCCGCCGGTATCGGCCGGCCGTCTCACCGATATCCGACGAAAAGCGGGACCTCCTCACAGATCGGGCGGGTCATTCTTAAGCAGACAATGGCGCATCCGGGCCAACACAAACGCGTCCCAGCAATTCTCGCGGTCTTTGCAAGTCGCCGCCGATCAGAGAAACGTGAACCAGGACGCGTACTGATAAATTCGTCGAGACGGCGATTTACTGCCATCAACCTCGATCGATCATCCAACGGTTGACCGCTTGGTGGAAGTTGAGAGGGCCCGGAACGGTCATGTGCGTCTTGACGTACGTGAAACCCGCCTTTTGAAGCGTGCGGTTCGGAGCCACATTAAACGCATTGGGCTCACAGAAGAGTTGCTTCAACTCTAGAACCTGGAAATAGAGTTCGACGGTCTTTCGGACACACTCTACGCCAATCCCCTGCTTGCGCAGCGAGGGATCCGTGATGTGCAAATGCATGTTTGCGTGCTGGCCAATGCGGATCTTGTCAGCGGTCGAGAAACCCAGGAACTGATCGTCGGAGAGCCAGCTCACCAAAAAGCCGTTTCTCTGCTCGACAGGCCGGTCGAACATTTGCTCATAAAGTCGCTGCCATTGTAATGCCGGTGGCAGTCGTGTCGGGTCGACCCCGAGCATTTCCAGGTGCTCTGGCGTCGCTGTGTGGAAATACTCGATGATCAGTGCAGTTTCCTGCAGAGTCATCGGTCGAACGGTGATGGCCACTGGGCAGCCCCTGCGATCGGTGGGCGCTTCATGAATAGCAGTTCGAAAATAGATAGATCGCGGCCGCTTAGCAATTGGCAAGTCGCGGCGGAAGCGTAGTGGCTGGCCAGGCGCTTGTGATTCAAGGCGAGCCGATCTGCGTCAGCCCTTATCTCGATCGTGCCCGTAACCGGGGCGAGCGCTTTTCAATCGGATCAGGCAATGTCGTCGCGTGGCAAGAAGCTGGTCGAATCCCGGGCTATTCCGGCAATCCGGCATCCCGCAGTGCGCCGCCCAGAGCCTCCGCGAGCGCTGGCGCACAGTTTACGCCAGCAAACTGACGGCTGTAGCGAAAGGCCGGCTGAAGCTCGAGCCCACGCGCGGCGGCCGCCCTTGCTTCGTCCAGCCGGCCAAGTTTGGCCAGTGCGGCGGCCAATTGCACATAAGTGATGCTATGGGCCGGATTGGCTTGGACGGATTTGTAGGCCGCACGACAGGCTTCGTCGTAACGTCCGCGCAGCAAATGGCTCATTGCTTGCGCGTCAAACGCGGCCCAGGCCCACGAATCGAACGGGCTCAGCCGTATACCCTGCTCGCTCCATTCGATCGCGCGCTCCGCTTCGCCGCCCCATCCCAGGATAACGCTGCCGAGAATGTAGGTCAGCGCCGACGACGGGCTGATGGCGAGGGCAGCTTCCAATGCGGCAAATGCGGCGGCGCGATCGTGCGCATCCATGCCGATGGAAAATCCGGCCCATGTCAGAGCGAGCGCATCGTCCTGTCCATGGACAATGGCCGATCGGGCGTGGCGGATCGAAGCGGCGCGGTTGACCTCCTGCAAGCCGGCGCGAAGGAACAGGCAATGGTGACACATCGCGGCATTGCCATGCGCCAGCGCATAGGCCGGCTCGAGTGCGATGGCACGCTCGAGAAACGCAAGCGCTCTCGTCACTTGCTCCGGCATGCCTGAATCGACGTCAGGCTGGGCCCGCAGCACGAGATCGTAGGCATCGAGACTGTCAGGTCGTTTCCGCCTGACACGTTCGATTTCGGCTTTCCGCACGCTCGGCGCAATCGCGCCCACCGCCGAGAGCGCGATCTCGTCCTGAATTGCGAAAATGTTGTCGGAGCTGCGGTCGTACCGCTCGGCCCAGACGTGGGCGCCAGTCGAGGCGTCGATCATTTGGCCGGTCACGCGCACGCTACCGCCGGCCTTGCGCACGCTGCCTTCGAGCACATAGCGCACGCCAAGCTCGCGGCCGACCTGCTTCACGTCCACGGCGCGGCCCTTGTAGGTGAAGGTCGAGTTTCGCGCGATGACGAAAAGCCAGTTGATGCGTGCGAGACCGGTGATGATGTCGTCGACCATCCCATCGGCGAAGTATTCCTGCTCCGGGTCGCCGCTCAGGTTCGAGAACGGCAGAACGGCGACGGACGGTTTGTCAGGCAAGGCCGGTGCCGACGCGGCGCGGGCGGCAGCCGATGCATCGGGCGCATTGGTGACGACGGCCGGTCCCACATACCGGTAGCCGCGCCGCGGCAGCGTTTCGATCCAGCTCTCGGCATCCGCCTCCGCCAGCACCCGGCGCAAGGCTGCGATCTGAACCGTGAGATTGTTATCGGCGACCGCCAATCCGCCCCAGGCGGCCTCGACCAGGGCGTCCTTGGACACCGGTACGCCCGCGTTTTCGAGCAGCCGGCGCAGCAGCGCGACGGCGCGCTGCCCAAGCATGGTCGGCTCGGCCCCTCGGTACAGAATGCCCGCCTCGGGGTCGAGGCGGAACGGGCCGAACTGGTAGAGGTCGCCCCCGGCTGTCATGCGACGCTTTTAGCAGATTTTTGGGAACGGATTCACGACATCCCGGCACGGACGGCCGATGTTGGACAAGTGCTTGCAGGAATTAGCATTTGGTCGATGGAGGATCACATGAGCGCCGATGCCGTCATTCGCATGCCCGATGAGACGAAGGGGGTCGTCTTGCGTGGTCATCCCATGGTGTTCCTCGTCACCGGCGAAAATACCAGGCACACGAGCATGTTCGACTGGACGATCCCGGCGGGGTTCGCCACCGGGCGGCATGTTCACCGGGTGCAGGAGGAGACCTTCTACCTGCTCGAGGGCGAGTGTGAATGGCATGTCGGCGACAGGACGATCCGCGCAACGCCCGGCACCTATCTGTTCATCCCGCCGGGAGTGCCGCACAACATCACGAATGTCAGTGCGAAGCCGGCTCGCGTGCTGATGACCGTTTCTCCGCCCGGCCACGAGCATTATTTCGAAGAGCTCGCGAAACTCGCGGCGCAAGGTGCACCGGATCCAAAGGCGCTCGCCGATCTGCGAAACCGCTACGACACCGATCAGCTCTCGACTTTGACGACGCGCGCGTAAGCCTCGTCCCGGCGGGGTTCGTTTGCCGCTAAAGTCTAGACGCACACCCCTCCGGTAAGACGACCCGGTCCCGAGCGGCGCGCCATCGCCACGATGACATCATGCCGGTGTTTTGCCCGACGAGTCAAATCGGCTTCGTAAAATCAGCAATCGCCACGCCGGCAGCCAAGCCGTTGATATCGCTGGCGCCGGCTACTGTGCATGGGGTTGTTTTCGCGTTTTTTGTCTGGAGCGTGCCCATCGCCGGCGTCACGGCGGCGAACCCGCTGCTATCCCGCCTTGGCGGCGCGGGCATCCGACCGCAAATTCTGGAAGAACTTCTCCACCTCGCGGGACAGCGTCTCCGCGGTCGCAGTCAGGCTGCTCGCCGCGGTCAGCACGGAGGATGCCGCCGTATCGGTCTCGCCGATGGCGTCGCGCAGCGAGGTGATGTTGGCGACCAGCGTCTCGTTGCCCTGGGCAGCCGATTGCGCGTTGGAGGAGATCTCGCGCGTGGCCTGGTCCTGCTGGCCGACGGCGCCGGCAATCGCCGTGGTGACCTCGTTGATCTCGCGCACCGCGCCGCCGATCTCGCGCACGGCGTCGACCGCGTTGCGGGTGGAGGCCTGGATCATGGAGACGTTCTCACCGATCTCGGCGGTCGCCTTGGCGGTCTGGCCTGCGAGCGCTTTCACTTCATGCGCGACGACGGCAAAGCCGCGGCCGGCATCGCCGGCGCGCGCGGCCTCGATGGTGGCGTTGAGCGCGAGCAGGTTGGTCTGTTCGGCGATCGCCTGGATCAGGTTGAGCACGCCGTCGATGCGCTGGGTCGCGGCCGCGAGGCTCTCGATCTCGGAGATCGATTTCTCCGTGCGCTGGCCGGTCTGCTCGACCGCGCCGGCGCTCTGCCGGACCTGCCGGCCGATCTCTTCGACGGAGGCCGACAGCTCCTCGGCCGCGCCTGCGACCGCCGTGACGTTGTGCGAGGCCTGCTCGCTGGCGTTTGCCGCCATACCCGCCCGGTTGCTCGCATCCGCGGTGACGCGCGTGATGGTCTGCGCGGTCTCGCGCATGACCGAGGCATTGTCGCTGAGGCCGCGCATGATCGCGCCGATCGCGTCGCGAAACGCCTCGACGGACTGCTCGATATGGCGGGCGCGCTGCTCGCGCGCGGCGGAATCCTGCGAGACCTGCGAGGCGAGGTTGCGGTTGCGCCCCATCGCGTCCTGGAAGATCTGGATCGCGCGGGCCAGCCCGCCGATCTCGTCGGCGCGGTGGCCGTACGGCACCACGACGTCCTCGGCGCCATCGGCGACCTGCTTGATGGTGGCGGTGATCGAGGCGAGCGGCCGGGCGATCGAGCGGGCGATGATGACGATGCCGATCACGACGAGCGCCAGCGCCACGCCGGCAAGGCAGGTCAGGACGAAGGACAGGGTGCGGTTGGTCTCGGTCTGCTGGGCGATCTGCCTGGCGCGCTCGGCATAGACCTTGGACAGCGCCTCGAGATCCTTGTTCAGCGCCGAGCGCACGGCGCGGTTGGCGTCGTTGTCGCCCCATTCGCGGCCCGCGGCCGCATTGATCTCTATGCCGCGGCGGACCAGCTCCTTGCGGAACTCGACGAACTGCTCGATGCGCTTCCTGAAGGTGGCGAACTGCTCGGCATCGTCGTCTCTGACGATGGTTTCCCAGCGCTTCACGACGTCGAGGATCTGCGCGTTGAACTTGAGCAGCCCCTCGCCGTATTTCTTCACGACGGCGGGCTCCGTCGACATGTAGACGCCGCGCGATTCCATCACCACCGCATAGACCAGCGAGTTGACGCGCTCGACGTTCAGCGCGGCCGCGTTCGCCGTCTCGATCGCGCTGGTCAGGTCGGCGTTGCGGCGGCTGTTGTAGTCGGACAGCATCGCGATCGCCGCCGTGAGTAGCGCGAACAGCGCGAAGATCGCATAGAGCTTGGTCGCAAGCGTGAAGCGGCCGGCCAGGCCGGCGGCATTCCCAGATTGGTCGATGGTCATGGTTTTCAGGGGCCCGAATGGCCTGAAGCGGCCGGTGAGCGCGGTCGTGTGGAATCTATGCAAAATTATGCGGAACGAAGATGGACGCGGCGTTAACGCGCGGCTCGGGAGCGCTTGCCCCGGCTTGAAGGAATGTGAGATATCTCAGTGATTTGGAGTAGCCTTATCGGTTTCCGGCAGATCGGCCCGGAGATCGCGCGACATGCCCGAAACATCGGCATGCGCGCCGGCCGCCAGTCGCGTATTCCTGACGCCGGGCCGCCCTTGAGATCGGTCTGGAGTCGGCCGTTGGCCGACGAACCCCGGAGGGGACCTTGGTCTACCGCCATACCATCGACGCCACGACCTATGCCTTCCCGGATCTGCGCGACCTGCTCGCCAAGGCGACGCCGCCGCGCTCCGGCGACCGGCTGGCCGGAATTGCCGCTGCCAGCGCCGAGCAGATGATCGCGGCGCGGATGGCGCTCGCGGATGTCCCGCTCGGACAGTTCTTGCAGGAAGCCGTCATCCCCTACGAGACCGACGAGGTCACCCGCCTCGTCATCGACAGCCATGACGCAAGGGCCTTTGCGCCGGTGGCTTCGCTCACGGTTGGCGCCTTCCGCGACTGGCTGCTGTCGGACGCAGCGACGCCCGAGATCCTGCGCAAGCTCGCCGCCGGCATCACGCCGGAAATGGCCGCCGCGGTCTCGAAGCTGATGCGCAACCAGGACTTGATCCTGGCGGCGCGGAAATGCGAGGTGACCACCGCCTTCCGCAACACGATCGGGCTGAAGGGGCGGATGAGCACGCGGCTCCAGCCCAACCATCCGTTCGACGATGCCAGGGGCATCACCGCCTCGATCCTCGACGGCATCCTGCTCGGAGCCGGCGATGCCTGCATCGGCATCAATCCCGCCAGCGACGATCCGGCCGTCATCGCCCAATTGCTGCGCCTGCTCGACGAGATCATCGCGCGGCTGAAGATCCCGACGCAAGGCTGCGTGCTGACCCATGTCACGACGACGCTGTCGCTGATCGGGCAGGGCGTGCCGGTCGACCTCGTCTTCCAGTCGGTCGCCGGCACCGAGGCCGCCAACCGCAGCTTCGGCATCGACCTCGCCTTGCTTCGGGAAGCGCAGGAGGCCGGGCTGGCGCAGCGGCGCGGCACGGTCGGGCAGAACGTGATGTATTTCGAGACCGGCCAGGGCTCCGCGTTGTCCGCCAATGCCCATCACGGCGTCGACCAGCAGACCTGCGAGGCACGCGCCTATGCGGTCGCGCGCGCCTATGCCCCGCTCCTGGTCAACAGCGTGGTCGGCTTCATCGGCCCGGAATATCTCTACGACGGCAAGGAAATCATCCGGGCGGGGCTGGAGGACCACTTTTGCGGCAAGTTGCTCGGCCTGCCGCTCGGGATCGACATCTGCTATACCAACCACGCCGAGGCGGACCAGGACGACATGGACAATCTCCTGACGCTGCTGGCTGCGGCTGGCGTCACCTTCATCATGGGCGTCCCCGGTGCCGATGACGTCATGCTGAACTACCAATCGACGTCTTTTCACGACGCGCTCTATGTCCGCGACGTCTTCGGTTTGCGCCGTGCGCCGGAATTCGACGACTGGCTGGCGCAGTCGGGTATCGTGGGCGCCGATTTCCGCCTTGCCGGCGATGCAGGCCTGCTACCCGATTTTGCCTCCCGGCTGATCGCGTGAGGTGAGGGAGGCGCCAACTCGCCCCGGGAAACCATTGGCCGCTCTCGGAATTAAGCTCACGCCACAATATTGAGAAATTCCGGCGACAGCATTACGCTATGTGTCTGGCTGGCAATTTCCGCAACCAGGTCGAGCGTGGCGGGGGAGCTTTGATGCGAGCTGAAAGCAACGGTACGTCGCGGCGGATTCTTTGCGTGTTTCCGCGTTACACATCGTCGTTCGGTACGTTCGAGCATTCCTATCCGCTGACCGACGGCGTCAGCGCCTTCATGCCGCCGCAGGGATTGCTGCTGATCTCCGCCTACCTGCCGAAGGACTGGCAGGTCAAATTCGTCGACGAGAACCTGCGCCGCACCACGAAGGAGGAGTTCGGTTGGGCGGAAGCCGTCTTCGTCAGCGGCATGCACATCCAGCGCCAGCAGATGAACGACATCTGCCGCCGCGCCCATGAATTCGATCTTCCGGTTGCGCTCGGCGGGCCCTCCGTCAGCGCCTGTCCGGATTATTATCCGTCGTTCGACTATCTGCATGTCGGCGAGCTCGGCGACGCCACCAACCAGCTGATCGAGATCCTGTCGCGCGACATCTCGCGCCCCGAGGCCCAGGTGGTGCTGACCACCAAGGACCGGGTGCCGATGACGGAGTTTCCGATCCCGGCCTACGAGCTTGCCGACGTGAAGAAGTACTTCCTCGGCAGCATCCAGTATTCCAGCGGCTGTCCCTATCAGTGCGAGTTCTGCGACATCCCCGGCCTCTACGGCCGCAATCCGCGTATCAAGTCGCCGGAGCAGATCATCGCCGAGCTCGACCGTCTGCGCGAATGCGGCATGACCGACACGGTCTATTTCGTCGACGACAATTTCATCGGCAACCGCAAGGCGGCGATGGACCTGTTGCCGCATCTGATCGAATGGCAGAAGAAGACCGGCTATGTGGTGCGGCTCGCCTGCGAGGCGACGCTCAACATCGCCAAGCGGCCCGAGATCCTCGAGAAGATGCGCGAGGCCTATTTCATCACCATCTTCTGCGGCATCGAGACGCCCGATCCCGATGCGCTGAAGGCGATGCACAAGGACCACAACATGATGGTCCCGATCCTGGAAGGCGTGCAAACCATCAACTCCTACGGCATGGAGGTGGTGTCCGGCATCATCATGGGGCTCGACACCGACAAGCCGAACACCTCGGAGGCGCTGCTCGCCTTCGTCGAGGAGTCCCGGATTCCGCTGCTTACGATCAACCTGCTCCAGGCGCTGCCGAAGACGCCGTTGTGGGACCGTCTGGAGCGGGAAGGGCGCCTGATCGAGGACGACGGTCGCGATTCCAACGTCGACTTCCTGCTGCCCTATGACGACGTCGTCGCGTCCTGGAAGCACGCCATGGGCGTCGCTTACGAGCCCGAGAAGGTTTACGCGCGCTTCCAGTATCAATGCGACCACGTTTACGTGCATCGCCTCAAGATGCCGGTGCCGGACGAGATGAAGACCTGGCCCAACATCAGGCGCGGTCTCGTCATGCTGCGCAACATCTTCTGGAAGGTCGGCGTGCTCGGCGACTACAAGCGCGTGTTCTGGAAGTTCGCGCTGGGTCGCATCAAGCGCGGCGACATCGAGGGGCTGATCGGCTGCACCCTGATCGCACACCATCTCATCACCTTTGCGCGCGCGGCCTCCAGCGGCAAGCAGAACGCCTCGAACTACTCGATCCGGCTGCGCGAGGCTTCCGTTCCCGCCGAATGACGCAACATGTCTGATCCGGCCGTCCCGCGCCGCCCGACCCTCGATCTGCGGTCGCTCACGCCCGCGCGCGTTGCGCTGGGCCGCAGCGGCGCGAGCGTTCCGACGCGGGCGTTGCTCGATTTCACACTGGACCACGCCCGTGCCCGCGATGCCGTGCACGCGGTCTTCGATGTGCCGCTTCTGGTCGGAGATCTCGGCGCGCTCGGTCTCGCGGTCACCGAGGCGAGGAGCCAGGCGCTCGACCGCAGGGACTATCTGCGGCGGCCGGATCTGGGACGGCAGCTCGATGCCGGCTCGATCGAGGCTCTGGCGCGAATCGCCTCAGGGCCATGCCAGCTCGCCGTCGTGATCGGCGACGGCCTGTCGGCCGCGGCGGTCCACGCCCATGCGGTGGCGCTGGTGACGCGCCTGCTGCCGCTGCTCGCAGCCGACGACGGTGTCGCGCTCGGCCATGTCGTCGTCGCCTCAGGCGCGCGCGTCGCGCTCGGCGACGAGATCGGCGCCATTCTCGGCGCGCGCATGGTCGTGACGCTGATCGGCGAGCGGCCCGGGCTGTCCGCGCCCGACAGTCTCGGTGCCTATCTGACCTTCGCGCCGAAGCCGGGCCGCACCGATGCCGAGCGCAACTGCGTGTCGAACATCCACCACGCTGGGTTGAGCTATGACGAGGCTGCCTCCAAGATCGCCTGGCTCGTCCGCGAGGGGCTGGCAAGGGAGGTCACCGGCGTCGCGCTGAAAGACGAGAGCGCGGACCGCTCACCGCGTCGAATTGGCACGGCTTTGCCCGAATGACGGGCATTCCGGCAAAATCGCCACATCTTGATCGGTTTGGCCACACTTCGCCTGCTTGCGAGACAGGCTATGGACCTGCTAAACCCCTCGCGGCGATTTTCCGCGCATTTTCAAGGGGCAAGCCTCCCATTGGTATGGCGTTTTCAAGCCGTTCGCGGAGCGCAATAAGCTCACAGCTAGAGCCGATTTAGGAACTGGATAAGGCATGCTCGAAAAGCACAGCGAGAGTGAGGTTCATGTCGACAAGGTCGAGCAGGGACCTGCGTCCTCCATCGCCTTCGGGCTGGAGCGCATCGGGCTGATCGCCGTCCGGGCGCCGATCGTCTCCTGCATCGTCCTCCTCATCCTGATCGTCGGCGCCGTGTTCGGCATCCACCGGATCAAGATCGACGATTCGCTGTCGCAGCTGTTCCGTTCCGACACCCGCGAATTCCACCAGTACGAAGAGGTGACGAAGAAGTTTCCGGCCGAGGAGTTCGACGTCCTCGTCGTGGTCGAAGGCAAGAACCTGCTGGCACGGAACAACCTCGAGAAGCTGCGCGACTTCATCACCGACATGCAGCTGGTCGAAGGCACGCGAGGGCTGGTCTCGCTGTTCTCGGCGCGCCAGGCGCCGGCGCCGGGCAAGCTGCCGGCGGCGCTGTTCCCGCCCGAGCTGCCCGAGGGCGCGGCCTATGACAAGTTCATCGAGACCGTCAAGAACAACGAGATCATCCGCGGCAAGCTGTTGTCGGAGGACGGCACGCTGGCCCTGGTCGTGCTGTCGCTCGATCCGGAGGTGGTCGCCTCCAGCAAGCTGACCAAGACCGTCGCCGACATCCGCGCGCTGATGAAGGAGGATCTCGGCGACACCGGGCTCAACGTGCAGCTCTCCGGCGTGCCGGTGATGCAGCTCGAGATCCGCAACGCGGTCGAGCGCGACGGGCTGACCTACAACATCCTCGGCATTCTCGCCGGCTGCGTCATCGCCATCATCTTCTTCCGCAAGATCTCGTTCATGATCGCGGCGGCGTTCCCGCCGATGATCGCGATCCTGCTGGCGCTCGGCGCGCTCGGCTGGGCCAATTTCAATCTCAACATGTTCCTGAACGTGATGACGCCGCTCATCATGGTCATCAGCTTCTCGGACTCGATGCAGCTGACCTTCGCCGCGCGCGACCGGTTGATCGCAGGCCAGGACAAGTTCACCGCGTTCAAGAACGCGGTGCTGGTGGTGGGGCCGGCCTGCGTGCTGACGCACGGCACTGCCGGCATTTCCTTCATCGCGCTCCAGTTCTCCAGCTCCGACCTGATCCGCAAATTCGGCGAGGCAGGGCTCGCCGCCACCATCATCGCGCTGGTCGCGGTGCTGTCGCTGGTGCCGGTGTTCGGCGTGCTGTTCGTGCGCAACGAGAAGGTCTTCGCGGTCAAGTTCCAGAGCGCGGATGCCGGCGTCCAGGCGCTGCGCAATTTCTGCTACTGGATCGCGGTGCGCATGGTCGGCCGGCCCGGCCTGTTCAGCCTGATCGCGGTGCTGTTCGTCGGCGGCCTCGGCGTCATCTACGCCAATCTGGAGCCGCGCTACCGGCTTGCCGATCAGGTGCCGGACAAGCGCCAGGCGGTCGCCGCCAGCGACCGGCTCGATGCCAAGCTCACCGGCGCCAATCCGGTCAACGTGCTGATCCAGTTCCCCAAGGGTGAATCGCTCTATTCGCCGGAGACGCTGCAGACGATCGCCGACGTGCATGCGACCGTGGAGAAGGCGGCCGGTGTCGGCAACGTCTGGTCGGTCGAGACCCTGCGCCGCTGGCTTGCGGCAAAGGCCGGCAGCGCCGACGTCGCGACGCTGAAGGAATATGTCAGCGTGATTCCCGAGCATCTGGTGCGGCGGTTCATCGACGCCGAGCAGGATGCGGTCGTCGTCGCAGGCCGCGTGCCGGACAAGGATTCCAGCCAGCTCCTGCCGATCGTCGACAAGCTCGACACCGAGCTCGACGCCGTCCGCAAGAAGCATCCCGGCTACGAGGTCGCGGTGACGGGCCTTGCCGCCATCGCGGCGCGCAATTCGGCCAGCATGATCGAGAAGCTGAACCGCGGGCTCACCGTCGAATTCGCGCTGGTCGCGATCTTCATCGGCCTCGCCTTCCGCTCCTGGGTGGTGATGTTCGCCTGCGTCCTGCCGGGCATCTTCCCCGTCGTGATGTCGGGAACGGTGCTGTGGGCGATGGGCGAGGGGCTGCAATTCGCCAGCGTCGTCGCGCTCACCGTCTCGTTCGGCTTGGGGCTGAGTGCGACCATCCACTTCCTCAACCGCCTCAGGCTGGAGAGCAAGCCGGGCGTCGGCTCGGCGCTCGCGGTGGAGCGGGCGACCGTTCTGGTCGGACCGGCACTGATCCTGACCACGGTGGTGCTGGCCTGCGGCCTCGTCGTCACCGTGTTCTCCGACCTGCCGTCACTGCGGCTGTTCGGTTGGCTCAGCGCCTTCTCGATGGTCATGGCCCTCGTCGCCGACCTCTTCATCCTGCGGCCGACGGCGATGTGGCTGATCAACCTGCACGCCAAGCTTCAGGGCGCGGATAAGCGCGCGATCTGAGCGTGGGGTGGCGGCGATGCGCCACGCCACGCTCACGCTTCGACGCGTATGATTCCGTACGGGTTGAACTTGAAGTCGTCCTCGGCGTAGTCCTGCTCCCGCGTTAGCGTGAGCTTGCGGTCGCGCAGCGTCGCGTCGATGCCGCGCTCGGCCATCGCGTTGGCGAGCTCCTCCATCAGCATGACCGCGGCCCATTCGTTGCCGCGCGATTTCGCGACATAGATCTCCGGCAGGCCGACGAGGTGATAGCCGACGGTTTCGTTGTAGCGATCACCGCCGAGTGGGCGCTTGGCGAAGGCGAGACGACATGCTTTGGCGACAGCGAGGGTCACGGCAAGACCCTGCGAGGTGCTCGCGCCCTTGCGCGCCTGACCGGCCAGTTGCCGCCATCGATCGAGGCCGTGGGCAATACCCGCGCTTTCGCCCTTCACGGCGGTGGCGCCGGCCTCGATCATCTCCTCGACGATGCGCAAGGCGGCCGCCGAATAGGCGACCGTCTTCTGCTGCTCCATCGGCGGGCTCAGTACATAGAGCACTGATTTGTGGTTGGCCACGGCGGCTTCGTCGGTGGCGGACCAGGCTTTCGGGAAGACGCGGTCCCAGCACACGCCAAACGAGCGCTCCATATGCGGATCGGGTTTGGCCTGCGAATAGGTGCGGTCGATCTCGAAGCCGAAATCCGCGATCGTCCTGGCCGCGGCCTCCGGCGGGTTCAGCAGGCTTTCGTCCTTGCCGAGGAAGCAGAGCACGTGACGCGGCTTCACGGATGAAGGCTGCATGTCCGTCCCTCGCTGGCTTGACGGTTGATCATTGGCCCATGCGCGACTGGCGGCGAACAGTCCGGCGGCCTTGAGCAGGTTTCTGCGAATAGGGTCCATGTCAGCAAAAAGCCCCCGGCTCGCGAGAACCGGGGGCGTGTTCCTCTCGACGCGGGACGGACGTCAGCCCTTCGTCATCGTGATGTTGACGCCGCGGATCTCGCCCTTGGAGCTGATCTGCACCGTCTGCTTGGTGCCGTTGGTGCGCAGCGACAGGTTGGCGGCGAAGCCGTTGGCCTCGACGAACACCTCGATCTGGCCGCCGCCGGCGGTGCCCTGGAGATTGCCGAAGATGTTGCGGCTGGCCTCGCTCCAGTTGCCGGAGATGCGGTCGCCCTGGCTCGTCACGTCGCTGGTGAGGTCGAACTTGTAGCTGTCGGACGCGCAGTGCAGAGCCTGCTTCAGGTTGAGACCGCTGCCGGCGACCTTGTAGTCCGCCTTGCAGCGGATGCGCTCGGTGGAGCCGTCGGACAGCGACACCGTGCCGGTGCCGGTCCAGGCGCCGTCAAAACCGGCAAACGGTCCGGACGACTGTGCGTGGCTTGCCGAAACCGAGAAGAGCAGCGCCGCCCCAATGCCGGCCGCCTTGATTGCCAGTCCAGATCGCCCAAAGAATTTCATCACAAATATCCCGTTTTGGAACGACGTCCGCTCAAGATCAGAACGTCTCGCCACATCGAAGGTTTAGTGTTCCGAGCCTGTGTCAGGTTCAAAGCCTGGCCGCCAGAGACGGTGGTTCACGAAGCCCTTGCGCCATGCCCGGCGGCTGCGATTTCCCGTGTTTCGGCGTGTTTCTGGCCGAAACGGAGGGACAGAGAGATGCAGCTCTGCAACAGGCGTGCAGTAAAATGCGGGCTACCTGAATTATGACGTAGTATCAACCTCTTACATCTGCCAATGAAGGCGCAGGGAAGACCTGATTTGGTGAGTGTGGCGCCAATTTGGCCGCATTTGCCAGTGCTTGTGCCTTCTCCGAGGCCGCACGTTCCGCGGCGACTTGCCATCAGAACACTCCGTTCCGGTCGTCCGCCCTGTGCTGTCCGGGATCGGTGCGATTCTGCCGTCAGAATGAAGGAATACAATGCGTAAGCTTCTCGTCGCTCTCACCCTGCTGTCGGCATCCCTTTCGACGGCGGCCTTTGCCCAGGCGGGGCGCGGCACGGACAGCGAGCAGAAGGCCTGCACGCGCGATGTGCAGAAGTTCTGCCGTCCGGTCATCGACCAGGGCGATTTCACCATCCTGGCCTGCCTGAAGGAGAACCGGGCCAAGATCTCGCAGGCCTGCGACCAGGTCCTGAAGAACCACAACCAGTAAGCTCGGCCACTGGCCCACAAGGGTGGCCCCCGGGGCCGCCTTTTCGGGGCCGATCCGCGACGGGCAGCCATCGAGAGACAGGATTGGTTTTGCGGCCGTATTCCCCTATATGGGGGCCGCGGCGGCATCGCCGGCATGGGCCCGCGCGAGCGAAAAAAGCCCTTCCTGTCCAAACGATTGTAAACCAGCCCTCGATGACCTCTGCGAGCGAATTGCGATCCGGCAAGGGTGACCGCGACGAGAATTTTCCCGTCGCGTCCTGGATCATTCATCCGCGTCATCGCGCGCTGATCCTGGCGTATTACAATTTCGTCCGCACCGCCGACGACATCGCCGACCACGCGACGCTGCCACCCGACCAGAAGCTCGCCTATCTCGATCTGCTCGAGGCGGAATTGCTCGGCAAGGGCGACACCCAGGCCGAAGCCGTCAGCTTGCGGCGCGCGCTGGCCGAGCGTGGCATGGCGCCGCGCCATGCGCTCGACGTGCTCATCGCCTTCCGCATGGACGTGACCAAGCTGCGCTACGAGAATTGGGACGAGGTGATCCACTATTGCCGCTACTCGGCGATGCCGGTCGGCCGTTTCATGCTCGACGTCCATGGCGAGAGCACCTCGACCTGGGCTGCATCGGACGCGCTTTGCGCGGCGCTCCAGATCAACAATCACCTCCAGGATTGCGGCAAGGATTTTCGCGAGCTCAACCGCGTCTACCTGCCGCGCGATGCGCTGGCCGCGAGCGGCGCCTCCGTCGAGCAGCTCGGCCTCGCCCAGTCGCCGCCGGCGATGCTGGCCTGCCTGCAGGCGCTCGCCGTGCGCAACGAGGCGCTGCTGGGCGAGAGCAAGTCGCTGAGCGCGGAGGTGAGGGATTTCCGCCTCGGTGTCGATATCTCGGTGATCCAGGCCTATGCCGACCGCATCGTGCGCCTGCTCAAGGTACGCGATCCCCTGCGCGAGCGCGTGCACCTGAACAAGTTCGAGCTCCTCACCTTCAGCCTCGCCGGCATGATCGGCGAAGTCGGCCGCCGCGCGATCGGACGCAGGGCCATTTCCAGACCGGGGACTGCACATGACGCTTGAGGCGACCTCGCCCGGCGCCAGTTATGGCTCGGCCGCATCCGGCAGCTCGTTCTACGCCGCGATGCGCATCCTGCCGCATGACCAGCGCGAAGCGATGTTCCAGATCTACAGCTTCTGCCGGCAGGTCGACGACATCGCCGATTCCGACGGTCCGCGCGAGGAGCGGCTCGCCGCGCTTCAGGAGTGGCGCAACGACATCGACGCGCTCTATCAGGGCAATCCGCCGCCGCGGCTGAAGGACTACGTCACCTCGGTGAAGACCTTCGGGCTCAAGCGCGAAGATTTCCTGGCCATCGTCGACGGCATGGAGATGGACGTGCCGCAGGACATCCGCGCACCCGACATGGCGACGCTCGATCTCTATTGCGATCGGGTCGCGAGCGCCGTGGGACGGCTGTCGGTACGGGTGTTCGGCATGCCGGAAGAGGACGGCATCCTGCTCGCCCATCATCTCGGCCGCGCGCTCCAGCTCACCAACATCCTGCGCGACATCGACGAGGACGCGGGCCTCGGCCGGCTCTATCTGCCGCGCGAAGCGCTGCTGCATGCCGGCATCACCTCCAATGATCCGAACCGCGTCATCGGCGAGCGGGCGCTGCCAAAGGTCTGCCTGCCGCTGACGCAGCGTGCGAAGATGCATTTCGAGAAGTCGGACGAGATCATGAACCGCAACAAGCGCCGCGCCGTGCGTGCGCCGCGGATCATGTCGAAATACTATCATGCCATTCTGGACCTCCTGATCGCGCGCGGCTTCAACGCGCCGCGCGAGCCGGTGCGTGTGTCGAAGATCACACGCATCCTGATCCTGCTCCGTTACGCTTTCATCTGATGCAAAACACAGCTCACATCATCGGCGCTGGAATTTCCGGCCTCTCCGCCGCCGTGCGGCTCGCCAATGCCGGCTTCAAGGTCGCCGTACACGAGGCGACGCACCAGGCCGGCGGCCGCTGCCGTTCCTATTTCGACGGCGCCACCAACCTCACCATCGACAACGGCAATCATCTGCTGCTGTCGGGCAACAGCCATGCGCGCGCCTATGCGCGCGCGATCGGGACCGAGGCGGGCCTCGTCGGCCCTGACAGCGCGCAGTTTCCCTTCGTCGATATCAAGACCGGGCAGCGCTGGCAGATCGATCTCGGCGCCGGCCGGCTGCCGACCTGGGTGCTCGACGAAAGCCGCCGCGTTCCCGACACGGGCCTCACCGACTATCTCAAGCTGGCGCCGCTGATCTGGGCGTCGGAGGCGACGCTGGTCGGCAAGTCCATTCCTACCGAAGGCGTGCTCTATCAGCGCCTGGTGCAGCCGCTGCTGCTCGCCGCCCTCAACGTCGATCCGCCCGAGGGTTCGGCCGGGCTCGCCGGCGCGATTGTGCGCGAGACGCTGCTTGCCGGCGGACAGGCCTGCCGTCCACTGATCGCGCGCGACGGCCTCAGCGCGGTGCTGATCGAGCCCGCCGTAAAATTCTTGCAGGAGCGTGGCCACTCGGTTCAGCTCGGCCATGAGCTGCGCTCGTTCGTGACCAGTGACGGCAAGGCCGGCGCGCTGAATTTCGGCGGCGAGGATGTGATCCAGCTCGCCGAGGGCGACGTCGTCGTGATGGCGGTGCCGCCGCGTGCCGCCTCAAGCCTGCTGCCGGGCCTGAAGACGCCGACCGAATTCCGCGCCATCGTGAATGCGCATTTCCGTATTGATCCGCCGCCGGGTTCGCCGCCGATCCTGGGCGTGATCGGCGGCGTCGTGGAATGGCTGTTCGCGTTCCCGAACCGGCTCTCGGTGACCATCAGCAATGGCGACCGTCTCGTCGACATGCCGCGCGAGGAGCTCGCGCAGGCGATCTGGAACGACGTCTGCGAAGCAGGGGGCGTCTCCGGCGAGCTGCCTCCCTGGCAGATCGTGCGCGAACGCCGCGCCACCTTTGCCGCCACGCCGGCGCAGAATGCCCTGCGTCCGGGGCCGGTCACGGCGCTGAAAAACCTGTTCCTCGCCGGCGACTGGACTGCTACGGGATTGCCTGCAACCATCGAGGGATCGGTCCGGTCCGGTGATCGCGCAGCCGATCTGGTGCTGGCCGCGCGGCGGCCCTGACGGGAATTTGTCCCGGTCAATTCAAATCAACCATCGGAGTAATCGAGCGAGATGGATTCCGTGAACGCGACCGCCCGCGAAGCCCAGGAATCGAGGATCTTGGAAGCGGAGATCTTGGAATCGAGCATTGCGTCAGCGACGCAAGGCGTCCTCGGCTTGCAGCAATCCGACGGCCATTGGGTGTTCGAGCTCGAGGCCGACTGCACGATTCCGGCCGAATACATTCTCTTGCGCCATTATCTCGCCGAGCCGGTCGACACCGTGCTCGAAGCCAAGATCGGCAACTATCTCCGCCGCGTGCAGGGCGCCCATGGCGGCTGGCCGCTGGTGCATGACGGCGAGTTCGACATGAGCGCCAGCGTGAAGGCGTACTTCGCGCTGAAGATGATCGGGGATTCCATCGACGCGCCGCACATGGTGCGCGCGCGCGAGGCGATCCACGCCCGCGGCGGCGCCGTTCACAGCAACGTCTTCACGCGCTTCATGCTCGCGATGTTCGGCGTCGTGACCTGGCGCGCGGTGCCGGTGCTGCCGATCGAGATCGTGCTGCTGCCGTTCTGGTCGCCGTTCCACATCAACAAGATCTCCTACTGGGCGCGCACCACCATGGTGCCGCTGATGGTCATCGCCGCGCTCAAGCCGCGCGCGAAGAATCCGAAGGGCGTCGGCATCGACGAGCTGTTTCTCCAGGATCCGCGCTCGATCGGCATGACCGCGAAGGCGCCGCACCAGAGCATGGCCTGGTTCCTGCTATTCCGTTCGCTCGATGCGATCCTGCGCGTCATCGAGCCGCTGTTTCCGAAGAGCCTGCGCAAGCGCGCCATCGATGCCGCGCTCGCCTTCACCGAGGAGCGGCTCAACGGCGAGGACGGCATGGGCGCGATCTATCCGCCGATGGCCAACATCGTCATGATGTACGACGCGCTCGGCAAGGACGAGAGCTTTCCGCCGCGCGCGATTACGCGCCGGGGCATCGACAAGCTGCTCGTGATTGGCGATGACGAGGCGTACTGCCAGCCCTGCGTCTCGCCGGTGTGGGATACGACGCTGACCGCCCACGCACTGCTGGAAGCCGGCGGCGACAAGGCCGTGCCTGCGGCCAAGCAGGGCCTCGACTGGCTGATCCCGAAGCAGGAGCTCAGCGTGAAGGGCGACTGGGCGGTGAAGCGGCCCGACGTGCGCCCCGGCGGCTGGGCCTTCCAGTACAACAATGCCCATTATCCCGATCTCGACGACACCGCGGTCGTGGTGATGTCGATGGACCGGATGCGCCGGGAGCACGGCGTCACCGGCTATGACGTTGCGATCGACCGCGGCCGGGAGTGGATCGAGGGCATGCAGAGCGACGACGGCGGCTGGGCCGCCTTCGACGTCAACAATCTCGAATATTACCTGAACAACATCCCGTTCTCGGACCACGGCGCGCTGCTCGATCCGCCGACCGAGGACGTCACCGCGCGCTGCATCTCGATGCTGGCCCAGCTCGGCGAGACCGCCAAGACCAGCAAGCATGTGGCCGATGGCGTTGCCTACCTCCGGAAGACCCAGCACCCGGAAGGGTCCTGGTACGGCCGCTGGGGCATGAACTTCATCTATGGAACCTGGTCGGTGCTCTGCGCCCTGAACATGGCCGGCGTCAGCCACGACGACCCGATGATCCGGAAGGCCGCCGCCTGGCTGGCCTCGATCCAGAACAAGGACGGCGGCTGGGGCGAGGACGCCGTCAGCTACCGGCTGGACTACAAGGGCTGGGAACCCGCCCCCTCGACCGCCTCGCAAACGGCATGGGCCTTGCTTGCCCTGATGGCGGCAGGCGAGGTTGATCACCCGGCCGTCGCCCGCGGGGTGGAGTACCTGATTGCAACACAGAACGAAAAAGGACTGTGGGACGAGCAGCGGTACACCGCCACAGGCTTTCCCCGTGTATTCTATCTACGGTATCATGGTTACCCAAAGTTCTTCCCGCTGTGGGCGCTGGCGCGGTATCGGAACTTGCGGAACACCAACAGCAGGGTGGTAGGGGTCGGAATGTGACTTTGGGGACGGGGGACTATCTTACCGCGGGCAATGCCATTGATCCGCGGCCAATACTCATTGTGACCGGTCTGGTTCAGGAGGCCCGCATCGCGGCCGGGCCCGGAATGGCGGTCATCTGCTCGTCCAGCAGCCCGACCCAGTTGCGGGCGCTTCTGACCGTGGTGGACCCTGAAACGATTCGCGGCGTGATCTCGTTCGGCGTGGCCGGCGGGCTCGACCCGACGCTGCGCTCCGGCGACGTCGTGCTGGCGACCGAGGTGCTCTCGGGCGATACCCGCTGGGCCGCCGGGCTGTCGCTCGGCGACGACCTGATCGACCGCCTGACGTCGGGGCGCCGCCGTGTCGTTCGCGGCAGCCTTGCCGGCGCCGAGGAAGTGGTCACCGGGCGGTCCTGCAAGGCGGCGCTGCACTCGGAGACCGGAGCCTCCGCCGTCGACATGGAGAGCCACATCGCGGCCGCCTATGCCGCCGAGGCCGGGCTGCCCTTTGCCGCGGTGCGCGTCATCAGCGATCCCGCCCATCGCGCGCTGCCGGCGCTCGCCCGCGCCGCGATCAAGCCGAACGGCCAGATCGATCTGGCCGCCGTGCTGCGCGGCATCGTGCGCAACCCGACGACGCTGCATGCGCTGGTCTCGACCGGCATCGACTTCAACCGCGCGCTGCGCTCCTTGCGCGGCTGCCGCGACTATTTGATCGGGACGGAGCTCGTGGAGAGCGAGGCGCTGGTGTCCAAGGCGGCCTGAGCGGGGTAGTCGATCCAGCAACAGAAAAGGCCCGCTCGCCATTGGCGATCGGGCCTTTTTCTTTTGATGCCTGTAGCCCGATGGAGCAACTTCAATGACCAATTTCTGTGACAGCCACCGTAACTCTGCTGCTGCGGCGCCGTTCGTGCTGGCCGTACTGATCTGGGTGTTGGTGCTATTGAGGTAGCTGATTGCCAGTCACCGATCGGAGGCTGAAGAATGAGCCTTCAGATCGACGAGTTCGTAGGCAAGCCGCAGATCTTGCACGATCGCATCGATCGCTTGCTGCACGGCGACTGCCTTTATCGGGGCGATTACTGTGGCTGTGAAGCCAAGCTGCGCATTCCGATGGATCGTGACGAAAACAGCAAAACCAAGCCGTTGCTGGATGATCTGCTTCAATTCGGTGGAGGTGACTTGTTGACGGGTACTCATGGGCACAAACTCCAAGGACTTCGAACGTTGACACATGGTGTTTCGCCGCCTCTCACACAAGTCCGCATCGCCCGGCATCCCTTACCGATCCCCTGATCGGGTGTCCTTCTCCTTCGAAAGCCTGGGTCTGAGATCCAACCCTCTCGCCATCAGCCTTACGGTGCCGCCGAGGCCATTTGCCAGCCGCTCAGCCTCGTCGTTAAGAACGGCGATCAACTGCTCGAAGCTTAGACGCTCTCATGTCTTTGGATGTTCCCACTGACGATGTCTTGCGATGGTCACGAGTAGACAGCCCGCACGGCATTCATCTGCCGCCATGTATTTGGTCAGGAGCTGATCGTGGACGGTATTGAATAGGTCCGTCCCGGTGCGCTCATCACCGAGCTTGAGTTCAATAACTCCCTGCTGGAAAATTACAGTGACAGTGCACTAAATTGATGCCGCCGGTTTCAGCCGTCATGCTGTGGCATGGCTCGTCTTGCTCGCGTTGTCATCCCCGGTCATCCCCACCATGTCACCCAGCGCGGCAACGGCCGCGCTCGCACGTTCTTCGAGGACGGCGACTATGCGCTGTATCGCGACCTGCTTGCTGCGAACTGCAAGGCCGCCTGCGTCGAGGTGTGGGCTGCCCAACCACGTGCACCTCATCCTGGTGCCGTCCGATCCCGACGGGCTGCGCCGCGCGCTTGCGCGCGTGCACCGCAGCTATGCCGGGACCATCCAGGGGCGACGCAAGCGCACCGGACATTTCTGGCAAGGCCGCTTCGGTGCCGTCGCCATGGACGAACAGCATCTTGCGGCGGCGCTGCGCTACGTGTCGCTCAACCCGGTGCGGGCGCGCTTGGTGCAGCGGGCACAGGACTGGCGCTGGTCGAGCACGCGCGCGCATTTGCGCGGAAGGGACGACGGCCTGACTGCGCTCGCGCCGATCCGCGATCGCTTTCCGGAGTTCGCGGATTTGCTGGCAACCGAACCGGAAGCCGATCTGTTCAGCGCGCTGCGTTCGGCCGAGAGCATCGGCCGGCCGCTCGGAGATAGCCGCTTTCTCGCCCGCATCGAGCGCCAGACCGGGCGCGTCCTCAAGCCGGCCAAGCGCGGGCCCAAGACATCCGTGGAGGAAGACGGATGATGTATTTAGTGCACTGTCACCGTAATTCCTTGGCTTTCCCGGAGATCGGTCAGACCGGGGGCACAATCGTCGGCGTGGGTAAACCTGGTTTCCCCGGTGGAACGCAGCTCCCTCCGACAGCCGTCCAAATTATTCGAGGGCCCTGAATATGTCAGTAGATCAGGCAGATACAGTTGACGTCGCGACCATCGACAAGGCTTCCGGTGAGCTATGGCTCACGATCAGCGATCATCTGCCGTGGGACGACAACGAAGGCGACCATCTCGTCCTTCTTCAGAACAAGCTCAACGCGTATCTTCGCTTTATCGAAAGCGGTGAAGTGCTCAAAAAGGTGCCCGACGCCAAGGGGCGCGGTATTGTGATAAACTTGGTCGGGAAGTTCCCGCTGAGCCAAAAGGCCGACTTCTTCTTCGGGAAGGCGCGAGCCGCCATAGAAAGCGCGGGCTTTCGGTTACAGTTTAACCTTATGCGCCCCAATTGAGCGGCTCTCGATATTGCTGTGACACCCATGGAATGCCCCCCTAAGTGAGACACACTAATTCCTAGGATAGTGCAGTTGCCTATCGCACTGTTTGCCCGGAAGTTGGGTATCAGCAGGGATTCCGCGAGTCGCCTACGGCGATTGGCCGTTGCCGCTTCCGGATGGCCAGGATGGCATAGTGCCACTGTTTTGCCCGACGCGTCAAATGGTGTTCGTAAAATACGAAATTCTTGCGGGCCTTGAATTACGTCCGGCTGATTGCGGGTCGGGCTGCGAAAACGAACCGCGCCGCGGATGCTGCAGTCCTTGCCGGTTTGCATCCGATTTGTTCGACGCGGCAATGGCTTGACGGAGGAGGCTCTGTGCGGGCCAGCAGCCGCGGTTCTACTGTGCATGGGGTTGTTTTTCATTTTTTGTAGGAGGGCTCCCGAGCGGGCGAGGCGAGGAGGGTAGGGAGCCCAGCCCGCGGACCGCTTCCGGCCTCCTCGGGGGCGTTCGCGCTGAACAGGCAAAAGGCCCGGTCGCGTTGGCGACCGGGCCTTTCGTGTTTCGGTGTTCGTAGCCCGCGCTTACGCGGCCGTCGAAGCCTTCCGTGCGGCCTTCTGCTCGGCGGCGGCGGCCTCGTCCTTGCGGATCTCGGAGAGCTTCTTCTGGACCTGCTCCGAGAAGATGTACTGCGCCGGGCGCTGCTTGCTCATGTCGATCTCGGGCGCCATGGGGCCAGAGGTCTTGACGCCGCGCAGCGACACCCACATCGCCTTCAGCGGGTTGTTGAGCGCTGCGGTCGCCGCGGTCGGCTCGTAGCCGCAATGGGCCATACAGTCGGCGCACTTCTCGTACTTGCCGGTGCCGTAGGTCTCCCAGTCGGTGGTGTCCATCAGCTCCTTGAAGGTCTTGGCATAGCCTTCACCGAGCAGATAGCAGGGCTTCTGCCAGCCGAAGATGTTGCGCGCGGGCATGCCCCACGGCGTGCACTCGTATTCCTGGTTGCCGGCGAGGAAGTCGAGGAACAGGCCGGAATGCATGAAGTTCCACTTTTTGCCCTTGCCCATCGCGAAGACGTCGCGGAACAGCTTCTTGGTCTTGGTGCGGTTGAGGAAGTGCTCCTGGTCCGGCGCGCGCTCATAGGCGTAGCCCGGCGACATCGAGACGCCGACACCGAGCTCGACGGTGAGGTCGAGGAATTTTGCGATCTCCTCGGCCGGATGGCCGTCGAAGATGGTGGCGTTGACGTTGACGGTGAAGCCGCGCGCCTTGGCCGCCTTGATCGCGGAGACGGCGCGGTCGAACACGCCTTTCTGCGACACGGCCTTGTCGTGATGGTCCTTCAGGCCGTCGAGATGCACGGAGAAGAACAGGTACGGCGAGGGCTCGAACAGATCGAGCTTCTTCTCGAGCAGCAGCGCGTTGGTGCAGAGCGAGACGAACTTCTTGCGCGCGACGAGGCCGCGCACGATCTCGCCGATCTCCTTGTGGATCAGCGGCTCGCCGCCGGGAATGGCGACCATCGGCGCGCCGCACTCGTCGGCTGCGTCCCAGCACTCCTGCGCCGTCATGCGGCGGTTGAGGATCGCATCGGGATAATCGATCTTGCCGCAGCCGACGCAGGCGAGGTTGCAGCGAAACAGCGGCTCCAGCATCAGCACGAGCGGATAGCGCTTGCGGCCAAGCAGTTTCTGCTTGAGCAAATAACCGCCGATACGCATTTCCTTGAAGAAGGGGATTGCCATTACACGTTTCTTTCTGGGCTTGAAATTCGGGTGGGTCAGCTCGCAGCCAGTTCGGCCGGAAGCCGGAATTCGATGTTTTCCTCGCGGCCCGGCAGCACCGAGACCTTGACTGGTCCGATCCGCCGCATCGCTTCGATCACGTCATCCACGAGTACCTCGGGCGCCGAAGCGCCGGCCGTGACACCAACGGTCCTGGCATCTTTCAACCACTCCGGATTGAGCGCGCTGCCGTCGGCAATCAAATAACTCGCGACGCCGGCTTCAGTGCCGATTTCGCGGAGCCGGTTCGAGTTCGAGCTGTTGGCAGCGCCCACCACCAAGATCACGTCGACCAGCTTGCTCAAGTCCCTTACCGCAGATTGGCGGTTCTGTGTCGCATAGCAGATATCCCGGATGTCCGGGCCTTGAATATCTGTAAAGCGGGCCTGGAGGGCCGAAATGATGTCCCTGGTGTCGTCCACCGACAGGGTGGTCTGGGTGATGTAGGCCACTGGCGTATCCGCCGGCAGCACAAGGGCCTTAACCTCTTCAACGCTTTGGACAAGCAGCACCGGCCCTGGAACCTGGCCCATCGTGCCCTCGACCTCGGGGTGGCCGGCATGGCCGATCAGGATCAGCGTGCGGCCCTTGGTGATATAGCGCTTCCCCTGATTGTGAACTTTCGTGACCAGGGGACAGGTGGCATTGAGCACCGGAAGGTCGCGCGCGGCGGCCTCTTCCTCGACGCTGCGGGCGACGCCATGGGCGCTGAAAACGGTCACCGCCTTCGGCGGAACCTCGGACAGCTCCTCGACGAAGATGGCGCCCTTGTTCTTCAGGCTCTCGACCACGTATTTGTTGTGCACGATCTCGTGGCGCACGTAGACGGGCGGGCCGTACTTCTCCAGGGCCCGTTCCACGATCTCGATCGCACGCACCACGCCCGCGCAGAAACCGCGCGGCTGCGCTAGATAAACTTCCATAGGACGCCCATCACGCAAGTTGCACCAATCCGCTTTCAAAGTTCCCCGGCGGCACCCCGATGCTGACCAATGAACTGCAATATCCGCACCATTGGTTTCGCGCACGCGGTAGCCACCCACCCCCGTCGGGCTCCAGCGCATGGAGGCGCAATACTTTGTGTCAAAAAATCGGCAGAAAGGAAAGGTCGATGGACCTATGGTTCCCTGCCGGCTCAATCAAGCGGTAATATAGTATAGAAATTGCCGTGAGCAAAATGGCGACATTTGTGCTCACTCCTTCGTCACTTTCCCGCCTCAAGTCCCCGGCTATACCGACCGTCCCGCATGATTTTGCCATGGTCTGCGCCGTTTGCCTCGAACCTTCTTGCGGCGAGAACCACTCAAAACAGCAATAGGTTTCGCCCGGGAACTCCGATAAAGAGCGGGCGTTTCCGGCAAGCTGTTAACAGCAGAAAGAAAAGAAGTGCTGCAAAGCGTCGTCGTTGCCATCGTCAGGGCCTGCACCCGGTTTGCCTCCCTCGTCGTCGTTCTCGGGCTCCTGCTTTCGGTGGGGGCCGGCTATTACACGTCCCAGCACTTCGCCATCAACACCGACATCAATTCGCTGATTGCCCAGAATCTGGACTGGCGCCAGCGCGACCAGCAGTTCGATCGCGCCTTCGACCGCGACGCGACGATCACGGCAGTGGTCGAGGCCAGGACGCCGGAGATGGCGACCGCGGCGTCGGACGCGCTCTTTGCCAAGCTGAAGGACGACAAGACCAATTTCCAGTCGATGCAGCAGCTCGGCACCGGCGAGTTCTTCGAGAGGAACGGCCTGCTGTTCCTGCCGACCGAAGAGGTCGCCAAGGCCACCGGCCAGTTCGAAGCGGCGGCGCCCCTGATCGAGATCATGGCGGGCGATCCCTCGATCCGCGGCCTGACCGGCGCGCTGGAGACGGGACTTGCCGGCGTCAAGCGCGGCCAGGTCAAGCTCGACAATACCGCGCGGCCTTTCAACCTGATCGCGCAGACGGTCGAGACCGTGCTCAACAAGGGCAATGCGAGCTTCTCGTGGCGCGAGCTCGTCAGCGACGAGCCGCTGTCGGCTTCCGACAAGCGCGCCTTCATCGAGTTCAAGCCGATCCTCGACTACAACGCGCTGGAGCCCGGCAAGGGCGCCACCGACGCGATCCGCAAGGCTGCGGCGGAGCTCGATTTCGCGACCAAATACCAGGCGCGGGTGCGACTGACCGGCCCGGTGCCGATCGCCAATGAGGAATATGCCACCGTCCAGGAAGGCGCCGTCGTCAACGGAATCGGCACCGTCCTCGTCGTGCTGCTGATCCTGTGGCTGGCGCTGCATTCGGCGAAGATCATCTTCGCGGTGTTCATCAATCTCTTCGTCGGGCTCGCGATCACGACCGCCGCCGGCCTGATGATGGTCGGCTCGCTCAATTTGCTGTCGATCGCGTTCGCGGTGCTGTTCGTCGGCCTCGGCGTCGATTTCGGCATCCAGTACAGCGTTCGCTACCGCTCCGAGCGCTACAAGCACAACGATCTTTCGGGTGCGCTGGTGCTGGCCGCGAAACGATCGGCCGTGCCGCTGTCGCTGGCGGCGATGGCGACCGCGGCGGGCTTCCTCTGCTTCATGCCGACCGACTACAAGGGCATCTCCGAGCTCGGCCAGATCGCCGGCGTCGGCATGCTGGTGGCGTTTGTCTCCAGCATCACGATCCTGCCGGCGTTGCTCAAGCTGCTGAACCCGCCCGGCGAGAAGGAGCCGGTCGGCTACGCGTTCCTGGCGCCGCTCGATCACTTCCTGGAGAAGCACCGCGTGCTGGTGGTGGGGGGCACGCTGCTGCTCGCGCTCGCCGGCCTGCCGCTGCTCTACTTCATGAAGTTCGACTTCAACCCGATGAACCTGCGCAACCCGAGGGCCGAATCGATCGCGACCTTCCTCGATCTGCGCAACGATCCCAACACCGGCGCCAACGCCATCAACGTGATGACGACGTCCGAGGAGCAGGCAAGGCAGGTCGAGGCGAGGCTGGAGAAGGTGCCGGAGGTGCTGCGAGTGATGTCGCTCGACAGCTTCGTGCCGCAAGACCAGCAGCCGAAGCTGAAGCTGATCGCACAGGGCGCCAAGGTGCTGAACCCCGCGCTCAATCCCGACCAGATCGATGCCGCGCCGACGGACAAGGAGAACGTCGATGCGCTGAAGTCCTCGGTCGACAATCTGCGCCGGACCGCCGGTGATGCGAAGGGGGCGGGTGCGGTCGCCTCGCGCCGCCTTGCGGACGCGCTCGAGAAGCTCGCCAATGCCGACGAGGCCATGCGGAACAAGGCGCAGGACGTGTTCGTCACGCCGATGAAGATCGTGTTCGACCAGCTCAGGAACGCGCTGCAGGCCGAGCCGGTCACCCTGAAGTCATTGCCGCCCGATCTCGTCAGTGCCTGGAAGAGCAAGGATGGCATCATCCGTGTGGAGGCACTGCCCAAGGGCGATCCCAACGACAACGACACGCTGCGCAAATTTGCGGCAGCGGTGCTCGTTGCCGAGCCGACCGCGATCGGCGGGCCGGTCTCGATCCTGAAATCCGGCGACACCGTGGTGAAGGCTTTCATCCACGCCGGCATCTACGCGCTGCTGGTGATCGGCCTTCTGCTGTGGATCACGCTCCGCCGGTTCGTGGACGTGCTGATGACGCTGGTGCCGCTGCTGGTTGCCGGTGCCGTGACGCTCGAGATCTGCGTGCTGATCGGCCTGCCGCTCAACTTCGCCAACATCGTCGCCTTCCCGCTGCTGCTCGGCGTCGGCGTCGCCTTCAAGATCTATTATGTCGTGGCCTGGCGCTCGGGCAGAACAAACCTGCTTCAGACCAGCCTGACACGCGCGATCTTTTTCAGCGCGCTGACGACGGCGACCGCGTTCGGCAGCCTGTGGCTGTCGAGCCATCCCGGCACGTCCAGCATGGGCAAGCTGCTGGCGCTCTCGCTGGTGACGACGCTCGCCGCCGTGCTGCTGTTCCAGCCGGCCCTAATGGGCAAACCCCGCAATCTCAGGGAGTAGGCAGATGTCGCCGACGGGGTCGGCGGCGCCCTTCTGACCGGGCTTGGCCGTGGTAGCGGTCTTCGGGGCCGGCGTGGGCGCAGGCGCCGTGGCGCCCGTCGTGCCTTGGGACGTGCCTTGGGACGCTGCGGCTTGGGCTGTGCCTTGTGCCGTGCCTTGGGCTTTCGGTGCCGCGCCGGTGGGCTTCGGGGCGCCCTTGGCCATGGCGTTGGCGGGGCTCAAGGGGATCGGCGGGGCAACCCGGGTCCAGGTCTCGCCACCGCAGAGGAAGCCCATCACGCAGCCCTTGATCTCGAGCTGGTCGGTACCGGCCGGCGTGATGGTGGCGCTGTAGAGCTGGCCGTCCTTGGCGTTGTAGACCTGTCCTTCCCACTGATCGACGCCGGGCTTCTTCTTCATGTCGATCAGGGTCGCCATGCCCAGCGTCGGCCTGTTCTTTTTCGAGACATCCGGATTGTTCTCGTCGCGGCCGCCGGGCTGCTTTTCCCAGGAAACCGCACCCCACATGCTGCCATTGCATTGGGCAACGCGAATGTTGGCGACGCCGTCGGCGACCCGCCAGTCGCCGGTGGGATCGGCGGCGAGAGCAGGAGTCAGGCAGGCGTAACCGCCAGCCAGTATAATTCCGGTGTAAAGGGCCAAACGCATGAGTGTTCCTTGGCAGTGCAACATGGTTTAAAGCTGTGCTTGCGAAGATGGTCCGAAAAAGGGCAAAAGGCCGCACAGACCGTTTTGAGTAACGGTCCGTTTTCAGTTGACGAGACGGCCCTCAACCGAAGTATGTAGCGGATGCACAGCCCAAATCCAGACATGTCTCAACTGTTCGCGGACCGTCAGGCCCAGCGCAGTGCCCTGCATAATCGGTATCTGAACGAGCAGTTCGTTCGGGTTCTCAAGACCATCGGCTACGATGTCGGCTTCCAGAAGGGGCAGGGGCAGTACCTCTACGACCGCGACGGGGCGCGCTATCTCGACCTGTTGTCCGGCTTTGGCGTGTTTGCGATCGGGCGCAATCATCCGGTCATGCGCGAGGCGCTCAAGAGCGTGCTCGATGCCGACCTGCCCAATCTCGTCCAGTTCGACGTCTCGACGCTCGCCGGCGTGCTCGCCGAGCGCCTCCTGAAATACGTTCCCTATCTCGACAAGGTGTTCTTCGCCAATTCCGGGGCGGAATGCGTCGAGGCCGCGATCAAGTTCGCGCGAGGGGCCACGGGGCGTCCCGGCATCGTCTATTGCGCCCACGGCTATCACGGCCTGACCTATGGCGCGCTGTCGCTGACAGGGGATTCGAACTTCCGCACCGGTTTCGAGCCGCTGCTGCCCGGCTGCACCCCGGTCCCCTTCAACGATCTCGCCGCGCTCGAAAAGGCGCTGGCCTCGCGCGAGGTTGCGGCCTTCGTCGTCGAGCCGATCCAGGGCAAGGGCGTCAACATGCCCACGGACGAGTTCCTGCCCGGCGCGGCCGCACTCTGCAAGAAATACGGCACGCTGTTCGTCGCCGACGAGATCCAGACCGGCATGGGCCGCACCGGCCGCTTCCTCGCGGTCGAGCACTGGAACGTCGAGCCGGACATGGTGCTGCTGTCGAAATCGCTGTCGGGCGGCCACGTGCCGGTCGGCGCGGTGCTGACGCGCAAGGCCATCTTCGACAAGATCTTCAACCAGATGGACCGTGCGGTGGTGCACGGCTCCACCTTCTCCAAGAACGACCTGGCGATGGCCGCGGGCATCGCCACGCTCGATGTCATGGAGTCCGAGAAGCTGATCGAGTCCGCCGCCAAGCGCGGCGCCGAGCTGCGCCTTGCGCTGACGCGCATGGTGCCCGGCTACGAGCTGATGAAGGAAGTGCGCGGCAAGGGCCTGATGATCGGCGTCGAGTTCGGCCCGCCGAAGTCGCTGCGCCTGCGGGCGTCCTGGAACGTGCTGGAAGCTGCCAACAAGGGCCTGTTCTGCCAGCTCATCACCGTGCCGCTGTTCAAGGATCACAAGATCCTGACGCAAGTCGCCGGTCACGGCAGCCACACCATCAAGCTGCTGCCGCCGCTCACCATCACCGAGGAAGACTGCGGCTGGATCGAGAAGGCGTTCGACGACGTCATCGCCGGCAGCCACAAGGTCCCCGGCGCGATCTGGTCGCTCGGCAAGACGCTGGTGGACAACGCGGTGAGAAGGTCGGCGTAAGCGGAGCGCTCCGCAGCTCAGCCTGACCAGCGCGGTTGCATGAGGCACAATGGCGAACGCGTTGTGCTCGACATATTTGCTGTCGCGGCTCAAGATATCGCTTCATGCGATTTGCAATTGTTCTTCTCTCGCTTTTCCTGTTTCTGACATTTGTAGTATCCGGCGCTCGCGCTTGGCTCAGCTACAACAGTTACAGAGAACTAATGCCTAAGCCCCGCGTGGTCGGGCCGCTTACGGCTATACGTGTCTCCCTGCGTGCGATGCACGATCCGGACGATCCCGACATATCCCGGGAGTGCTTGGCGCACCTCAAGAACTTCAAGATTGCAGCTTTGGTCGCCGCCACAACGTGGATCGTGATGGGGCTATTAATCGTAGCATTGAGAGCATTTGCCCCTCAGGGATTTCTCGACTGAGTTTAATCTACCCCTCCACATTCGCCTTCATCGCCGCCTCGAACTTGTCGACGAACTCGGCGAGCTCGTCGGCGCCGATGTCGCTGACCGCCCAGAAGTTCAGGCCGCGATTGCCCCATCGGCGGCAGTTGAAGCCCTGCATGGTCTCGGTCTTGGGCGCGCGATATTCCGTGCTCGAGGTTTGCGACACGAACAAATTGACCACGTGCTGCCGGCGCTTGTAGACGACCGCGCCGATCGCGCGGGCATCGATATAGTCGAGCCGGCCGCCGACCAACGTGAAGCCCTGCGCGGTGAGGTCGATCACGGGCGGGGCGACGTCGAGCTTGCCGTTGAACCATGGCTTGACCGTGTGCTGGTCGGTCGAGACCACGTCGGTGAGATGGCCGGCCTGGAGCGAGCGCAGATGGGCGGAGACGACCTCCGACAGGATGCGCTGCTGGTCGTCCTGGCGCAGCACCACGGCGACGACGCCGGAGGCGGCGAGCGCGGAGACCGCCGAGCCCATCGCAAAGCCGCGCAGCACGGAGCGGCGGGTCGGTTGCTGGCGCTGCGGCCCAGGCAGAGAGGCTTCGATACGCATGCGCAGGCTTGCCGGCGCGGTGTAGCGCAGATTGGTGTCGGCCAGCACGCGCTGCATCTCGCGCTGTGCTGCGAATTCGGCCGCGCAGTCCGGGCAGCTCGCGATATGGGCTTCGACCTCGCGCGCGTGGCCGGCATCGAGCTCGTTGTCGAGCAGCGCGTGAAGCAGGATCCTTGCTTCGTCGCAGGTCATTTCGCTTGCTCCTCTCCCGCCGTCCAGGCCGCGCGCAGCATGGCGCGGGCGCGGGCGAGGCGGGACATCACTGTGCCGACGGGTACGCCGACGGCGTCGGCGATTTCACGATAGGACAGGTTGTTGATCTCGCGCAGCACGAAGGTTTCCTTGAACGGTTCGGCGAGCGCGTCGATCAGCTTGCGGATGGCGCCGGCATCGCGGCTGCGCAGCACTTCGGTTTCCGGGCTTGCCTCCGTCTCTTGCCAGATCGGCGTCTGTTCGGCGGCGCCGGGCATATCCTCGATCGCGCTGGGCCTGTGCGCGCGACGCGCATATTCGGCGTTGCAGACGTTGCGCAGGATCGCGAACAGCCAGGGCTTCATCGTCGGCCCGCGATAGCTGTCGAAATGCTTCAGCGCGCGCAGATAGCACTCCTGCACGGCGTCCTCGGCATCGGAGGCGTCGCGCAGCAAATAGCGCGCGAGCGTGTAGACGTCGTCGAGATAGGGCAGCGCCGCTTCGCGGAAGCGCTGCGCCTTCTGTAGATCGTCGGTGGCGGGCATCGCTCCTCGCTTTGCCTCTTGTTCCGCTTGCGGCTTCGTTTCGTCCCTGTGTGTGACCGGAGGCACACGAGCCCGGCCGGCGTGGGACCACCGGCCGGGCAAGACGTTGATGCCTTGGTTCGAGACGTTACTCAACCTTGATCATCCCCGTCATGTGCGGGTGCAACGAACAAAAATACTTGTAGTCGCCCGCATTGGTGAAGGTGAACGAGAACTTGTCGTCGGTGTCCAGGGTCTTGGACCTGAACTTGCCGGCCGAGACGATCGTGTGCGGGATGTCGTCCCGGTTGGTCCAGGTCACGGTGGTGCCGGCCTTGACCTTGAGTTCGGCCGGCTGGAAAACGAAATTGTCGATATGCACGTCCATGTCGTCGGCACGGGCAGTCGTGGCGGGCAACAGGACGGCCGCGGCCAAAGCGAGACCGAAGTCGATACCGAAGTCGCGGCGATTGAGTGTCTTCATTGTCAGCTTCCGTTCAACCCTGGATTCAGCCCTGGAGCGGCGTGTCGATGATCGCGAGCCGCTGCTCGTTCTGCTTGAAGTTGATGCTGGCGACGCCGAGCATGGAGCGGAGCCTTGCGTCCTCGACCTTCATCGGACCGGGCGAGGGCGCGGCCCCCGGCGCCGGCTGCGGGAAGGCGGTCGAGCGCGCGGTGTGGAAGGTGACGTTGCCCTCGACCTTCTGCATCACCTGGTGGATGTGCCCGTTCAGCACGGTGACCGAGCCGAAACCCTTGACGTGCTCGAGCGCGCGGCCACCATCCTCGGTGCCCCAGCCCCATTCCGGATAGACGGTCCAGAGCGGGATGTGGGCGAACAGCACGATCGGCGTCGATTTCGACTTGCCGCGCAGATCGTCCTCCAGCCAGGCGAGTTGCTCGGCGCCGAGATTGCCGAGCCCGCCGGCCTTGAGGTCGACGACGTTGACGAGGCCGACGAAGTGCACGCCGCCGGCATCGAACGAATACCAGCCCTGGCCCTTGGTGCCGCGGCCATAGCGCTCGCGATAGAACTTCACCTCCTCGTCGAGGAAATCATGTTCGCCGGGGACGTAGTGCACGTCCAGCTTGGCCTGCGAGATGATGCGATCGGCATTGTCGAACTCGGCGGCTTTCGACAGATGGGTGATGTCGCCGGTGTGGATCATGAACGACGGCTTGGCCGGCATCGCGTTGATCTTGTTGATGGCTTCCTCCAGCGTGCCCAGCGCGTTGGGATTGGCCGGCTTGTCGAAGCCGACATGGCTGTCGCTGATCTGGAGGAAGCTCATGCCGGGCGCTGCAGCGGTCGCAGCTTGCGCGGAATCGATAATGCCGAGCGAGCGCGGCACGCCGCCCGTGACGGTCCAAAGCACCCCGGTGCCGGCCCAGGTCATGCATTCCAGCACCTTGCGGCGGCTGACGCCGTCTTCCCCGTGATCGTGTCCGCTCATCGCACATCTCCACTTCACCCGGAATTGGGCTTCGGGGAGGTGATCAGGGGAGGGCGGGACTTATTCCCGGATGCGATGACGATTTCGTGAGGTGGCGAGATCTCGTGTCCCGGACGCTGTGCAGCGCCCAAAAGCGCGTTCACGCGCGTCTTCGACGAGCTATGGCGGTGCGCCGCAGAGCCGGGATCCACGCGGCTCGGGTAGTCTGGGCCCCGGCTCTGCGCAGCAGCGTTGCACGCTGCAGCGCGTCCGGGGCGCGAGACTTACTTCGCGAATTCGCGCATCGCTTCCACCACGGCCGCCGGCACTTCCTGCGCCACACAGTGCCCGGCGCCCTCAAAGACCAGCGTACTGACGCGCGGAATCAGCGACACCGCACGCGAGGCCATCTCCTTGTAGATCGGCCCGGACTTCACCGCGGTCGTGATGCGCACCGGGCAATCGATCTCGGCGAGCCCCATAAACGGATTGCCACGTGCATCGCCGGTGTAAACCTGCTCCATCGCCTCATAGATCGGACGCAGCATCGCGTACTCGATCTCGGGCGTGCAGCAGAGTCGGACCCGGCCATCGTCGAGTTGCATGAAGCCGTGTTGGACATAGGCGCGTAGCGAGGTCTCGGTCCAATCCGCAAACGTCGGCGCGGTGCGGTAGCGCTCGAACACAGCGTCGGCACTGTCGAACTCGGCGCGTCGGCGCAGCGTGCCCTCGACGCGGGCGAGGGATTCGTCGTTCAATCCCCCGGAGCGCGCCGCGCGCGGATCCATCACGGTCGGCTCCATCACGAACAAGCGCGTGAAAAGTCCCGGCCGAAGTTTCGCCGTAAGCAGAAGATCGGTCGCGCCCGCGCTGTGGCCGATGCCGTAGACGTCGCGCAGATCGAGCGCATCGAACACCCGGCAGACGTCCTCGGCATAGTCCAGGAAATGATAGGTGCCGGGCTTGTGGCTCGCGCCATGGCCGCGGCGGTCGAGCGCATAGACGGTGTAGGTCGACGCAAGCTCGCGAGCGACCTCGCCCCAGACGTCGGCGACGAAACCGGTGCCGTGCACGAGCACGGCGGGCGGCTTCCCGCTCTCGCCCCATTGCAACATGGCGATCTGCGCATCAGTGGGGCCGATGGAGAAGCGATGTGGATTGATCATGGGGACAGGATGCTACTTCGCATCCTCCAGGATCATCGTCGCGCCCTTCTCGGCGATCATCGCGGTTGGCGTGTTGGTGTTGCCCGACGTGATCGTCGGCATGATCGAGGCGTCGACAACGCGAAGGCCGCTGAGGCCGTAGAAGCGCAACCGTTCGTCGACCACCGCCATCGGATCGCTCGCCGCGCCCATCTTCGCGGTGCCGACGGGATGGAAGATGGTGGTGCCGATATCGCCCGCGGCTTTGGCGAGTGACGCATCGTCGTCACCGACGGAAGGACCGGGCAGATATTCGCTGGGGCGGTATTTTGCGAGTGCCTTCTGCTGCATCAGCCGCCGTGTGGTGCGGATGGCGTCGGCGCCGACCTGGCGGTCGTCGTCGGTCGACAGATAGTTCGGTGCGATGATCGGCTTCTCGTCCGGGCTCGCCGCGCGCAGCCGCACGGTGCCGCGCGAGGTCGGCTGGAGATTGCAGGCGCTCACCGTGATGGCGGGGAAGCGGTGCAGGGGATCGCCGAACTTGTCGAGCGACAGCGGCTGCACGTGAAACTGGATGTTGGCGCGTGCGCGTGTTGCATCGGAGCGCGTGAAGATGCCGAGCTGCGACGGCGCCATGGTCAGCGGACCGCGGCGGCGGAAGGCGTAGTCGAGCCCCATCAGGCCGCGGTGGAACAGGTTGTAATAGGTCTCGTTGAGCGTGCGCACGCCCTCGACCTTGTAGATCGCGCGCTGCTGGAGATGGTCCTGAAGATTGCGGCCGACGCCGGGCTTGTCCATCACCACGTCGATGCCGAGCGGTGACAGCCAGTCGGCGGGGCCGATACCGGAGCGATGCAGCACCTGCACCGAGCCGATCGAGCCCGCCGAGAGGACCACCTCGCGCTTCGCGCGCGCCTCGATGACCTCGCCGTTCTGGATGAAGCGCACGCCCACGGCGCGGCCCTGCTCGATGATGAGGCGGTCGACCAGCACGTGCTTCTCGAGCCGCAGATTGGGCCGGTTCAGTGCCGGCTTGAGAAAGCCGCGCGCCGACGACCAGCGCCGGCCGCGCTTCTGGTTGACGTGGAAATAGCTCGTGCCTTCGTTGTCGCCGGTGTTGAAATCCGGGATGCGCTTGATGCCCATTTCTTCTGCGGCATCGCCGACGGCATCGAGAACGTCCCACGACAGCCGCGGCGCCTCGATGCGCCAGCCGCCGCCGGCACCGTGATGCTCGCTTGCGCCCAGGAAGTGGTCCTCGAGCCGCTTGAATAGCGGCAGCACGTCGTCATAGCCCCAGCCGGTCATGCCGAGCTGGCGCCAATGGTCGTAATCGGCGGCCTGTCCGCGCATCGAGATCATGGCGTTGATCGCCGAGCAGCCGCCGATCACCTTACCGCGGGGATAGGCGAGCGCGCGGCCGTTCAGGCCCGGCTCGGCCTCGGTCTTGAACATCCAGTCCGAGCGCGGATTGCCGATCGCGAAGAGGTAGCCGACCGGAATGTGGAACCAGATCCAGTTGTCGTCGCCGCCGGCTTCGAGAATGAGGACGCGGTTTTTCGGATCGGCCGACAGGCGATTGGCGAGAATGCAGCCCGCCGTGCCCGCCCCGACGACAATGTAGTCAAACTCACCTTCGAGCCGCCTTGGCATTCTGCTTCCACCCGGATGGTCACTTAACGTTCCGTCCTAATAGGCAGACGCAGCGGATCGGGACAAGCCCGGCCATGACGAGAGAACAGGGCTCCCCCCGATCCGCGGCGGTTAGGTGGACTGCGGCTTGCATGGTAGACAGTCCTGTATTCCCAACAAAGCTTGAGACCCCCATGCCCATCGTGAACCGCGTCGCCGACCTTCAACCCGATATTCAGGCCTGGCGCCGGGACATCCACCAGCATCCCGAGTTGCTGTATGACGTTCACCGCACCGCAGCATTCGTCGCGGACCGCCTGCGTGAATTCGGCTGCGATGAGGTCGTGACCGGCCTCGGCCAGACCGGCGTGGTCGGCGTGATCAAGGGCAGCAAGCCGGCCGGCGAGGGGCTCAAGACCATTGGCCTGCGCGCCGACATGGACGCGCTGCCGGTCGAGGAGCAGACCAACCTGCCTTACGCCTCGAAGAATCCGGGCAAGATGCACGCCTGCGGCCATGACGGCCATACCGCGATGCTGCTTGGGGCGGCGCGCTACCTCGCCGAGACCCGCAATTTTGCCGGCGATGCCGTCGTGATCTTCCAGCCGGCCGAGGAGGGCGGTGCCGGCGGCGCGGCCATGGTCAAGGACGGCCTGATGGAGCGCTTCGGCATCGAGCAGGTCTACGGCATGCATAACGGCCCGGGCATCCCGATCGGCTCGTTCGCGATCCGGCCGGGTCCGATCATGGCAGCGACCGACGAGGTCGATATCATGATCGAGGGCCTCGGCGGCCATGCCGCGCGTCCGCACAAATGCATCGATTCCGTGCTGGTCGGCGCGCAGGTGATCACCGCCTTGCAGTCGATCGTGGCGCGCAGCGTCGATCCGCTGGAATCCGCCGTGATCTCGATCTGCGAATTCCACGCCGGCAACGCCCGCAACGTCATTCCGCAGACCGCGACGCTGAAGGGCACCATCCGCACGCTGTCGCCGGAGGTGCGCAAGCTGGTCGAGAAGCGCGTGCACGAAGTGGTGGCGGGCGTGGCGCAGATCACCGGCGCCAAGATCGACCTGCACTACAAGCGCAACTATCCCGTCGTGAACAACCACGCCGCGGAGACCGAGGTGGCGCGGCGTATCGCGAGGCAAGTCGCGGGCGAAGCCAATGTGCACGAGATGCCGCCGCTGATGGGCGGCGAGGATTTCGCCTACATGCTGGAAGCGCGCCCCGGCGCTTTCATTTTCTGCGGCAACGGCGACAGCGCCGGCCTGCACCACCCCGCCTACAATTTCAACGACGAGGCGATCGTGTTCGGCACGTCCTACTGGGTCAAGCTGGTCGAGGAATCGCTCGCGGCGTCGTAAGCCGCAGGTTTACCTCGCCCCGCTTGCGGGGAGAGGTCGGAATGCGCGCGTAGCGCGGATTCCGGGTGAGGGGGACTCTCCGCGAGTCCGTCTCTCACCGTGGTCGCGGAAGCAGCCCCTCACCCCAACCCTCTCCCCGTAAGAACGCAGGGCTGTCCGGGGAATGATTCACTGTGTCGCGGAGCATGCCCGGTTTAACCGGCGTGAAGCAGGTACTTTCTGGTTGTCGAGACTCAGAA
>NZ_FOQJ01000014.1:0-218667 GCF_900113725.1 Bradyrhizobium sp. cf659 | reverse complement strand
TGTGGTCTTTCAGGAGGTTGTCCATCTGGTCTGAACCGAGGAAGCTGAGGTTGCGAAGCTTCAGTGTTCCAAGGAGAGACCAGATGAACGTCCACAAGAATGCGCCTTTGACGCCCAAAAGGTCGAGAGGCGATGGTGCGAAGCGTGGTCGAGGGCGGGCTGAGCCAGGCCGACGCGGCTTTCCAGTTCAACACGACGCCGAAGACCGTTGCCAAATGGGTCAAGCGGTTCCGCGAGGAAGGCGTAGAAGGGTTGCGCGACCGCTCCTCCAGACCCCACTCATCGCCGAGCCAAACCCCGCCAGCCACGTGCACGGTTGTCGAGGTCTTGCGCCGCCAACGTCATACCGGCAAGCAGATCGCAGCTAAGGCCGCTGTATCACCGGCCACTGTCAGCCGCATTCTGCGCCGCTTGGGACTAAACCGGATCCGAGATCTCGAACCGGTCGAGCCGGAACGCCGCTATGAACGCGAGACCCCAGGCGAGATCATTCACATCGACATCAAGAAGCTCGGGCGTTTCAAGCGTGTTGGCCACCGCATCACTGGCGATCCGAGTGGTCCGAACAAGAGCCGCGGCGCCGGCTGGGATTTCGTCCACGTCTGCATCGACGACCATTCCCGCGTCGCCTTCTCCGAGATCAAGCCCGATGAGACGGCGGACAGCGCTGTTCCCTTTCTCAAGGCCGCTGTGGCTTATTACAAAAACCTCGGCGTCACCGTCACGCGTGTCATGACCGACAATGGGAGTTGCTACCAGTCCTTCGCCTTCCGCGACGCTTGCCGGGACCTCGGCATCAAGCATATCCGCACCAAGCCTTACACGCCGAGAACAAACGGCAAGGCCGAGCGCTTCATTCAGACAGCGCTTCGCGAATGGGCTTATGCCAAAGCCTATCCCACATCAGATCGGCGCGCCCGGGAGCTGCCGATCTGGCTGCACCAATACAACTGGCACCGGCCCCACGGTGGTATAAAATCTCAAACGCCGATCAGCCGGCTCGGTTTGACCGAGGACAACCTCTTGAGGCTCCACAACTAGGCCGGGACGACACCGAGCTTGTTGAGGCGGCGGTTCACACGCTCGTCGTCCTGGACCAGCGAGCAAAGCGAGCGCCGATCCAGGACCCATAACCACAGGCTGCGGTTTGACGAGGGCTGTAGCTCCAAGCCGTTGCAGCAACTCAAAGCTGGGGTAATGGGTCCTGGCCTTCGCCAGGACGACGGCTTGGCAGGCGCTCCCCCCCAAACAAAAAGCCCGGCCAAACGGCCGGGCTTTTGATCTGTTGCGATCGACGCGACGAGAGGCTTACGCCGCCTCGTCGGCGACGGTGGTGTCGTCGCCATCGGTATCGTCGGCATCGCCCTCGGCATCCGCCTCGCCCTCGGCGGCTTCCGCCTTGGCGTTGCGGCGCGGGCTCTTGGCGAGCTGGGCCTCGATCTCCTTGACCGCTTCGGTCTCGGTCGAGTGCTGCACCACCGCGATCTCGCGGGACAGACGGTCGAGCGCCGCTTCATAGAGCTGGCGTTCAGAGTAGGACTGCTCGGGCTGCGACTCGGAGCGATAGAGGTCGCGCACGACTTCCGCGATCGCGACGATGTCGCCCGAATTGATCTTCGCTTCGTATTCCTGGGCGCGGCGCGACCACATGGTGCGCTTGACGCGGGCGCGGCCCTTGAGCGTCTCCAGCGCCTTCTTCACCAGCGCGGGCTCGGACAGCTTGCGCATGCCGACATTGGCGACCTTGGCGGTCGGCACGCGCAGCGTCATCTTGTCCTTGATGAAGTTGATGACGAACAGCTCGAGCTTCGCGCCGGCGATCTCCTGCTCCTCGATGGCCAGGATCTGGCCGACGCCGTGAGCGGGATAGACGACGAATTCGTTGGCCTTGAAGCCCTGACGCTGGGTCACGACCTTCTTTTCCTCGACCTTCGGCGCAGCAGCCGCCGGCTTCACGGCCGGCTTGGCAGCAACAGGAGCCTTGGCAGCAGCAACAGGGGCCTTCGGCGCAGCGGACTTGGCAGCGGGAGCCTTGGCAGCAGGCTTGGCAACGGTCGCTTTCGCGGCCGGTTTGGCAGTCTTGTTAGGCATTGCGCTTCTTTTGTTCTTCGAGGACTTTGCAGCCGGCGCCTTCGTCGCGGTCCGACCCTTGGATGCGCTACGGCTGGCCGCGGCGACTTTTTTGGCCTCCTTATGGGAAGCCCTCGCTGAAGTACTCTTTTTACGCGTTTTCTGTGACACAGCCTGCGCGCGGAAACTGCCACGCCCCTGTTCGACATTTGGTTTCACGGGAACCCAGAAGGGCCAACGGGGCTGACGGGGTTCGGCTTAATGTGCCCAATATAGCACATTTCCCGCAAAAATCAATGATTTAGGGGTCTTCAGGCCTGGTTTTCGGCGGTCACGCCGCTATTAGGGTTAAGTTTGCGGCCGAATTAGTCTCCGGAGCCGGGGTTCGGAGAAAAATATTTCTCGAACTTTCCCTCCATGCCGTCGAATTCCTTGGCGTCGGCGGGTGATTCTTTCTTCTGGGTGATGTTCGGCCAGCTCTTGGCGTAGTCGGCGTTGACCGACAGCCACTTTTCCAGGCCCGGTTCCGTGTCCGGCTTGATGGCGTCGGCGGGGCATTCCGGCTCGCACACACCGCAGTCGATGCATTCGTCGGGATGGATGACGAGCATGTTCTCGCCCTCGTAGAAACAGTCGACCGGGCAGACCTCGACGCAGTCGGTATACTTGCACTTGATGCAGGCTTCAGTGACGACGTAAGTCATCCAACGCTCCGAAAAGCTCTTTCAAAAGTCGCGGCTTGCGTAGCGCGGATGGCCCGGCGCCGCAAGGTCGGGGACGGTCGATCATGACGGCTTTGCGCGATTGATCGACCAAGAAATGAATTCAAAGCGCAATTAATTGCGCTTTCCTTCGCCGAGCTCCTCGTAGAGCACGCGCGCCGAGGCGGCATCGCCGCGGCGCTCGGTGAACGCGATGACTTTCAACACGCGCACAGTGCGGTCGAGCGCGATGGTGAGCACGTCGCCGGCCTTGATCGCATGCCCCGGCGAGGTCTCGCGCACGCCGTTGACGCGGACATGGCCGGACTCGACGAGTTCAGCGGCGGAGGTGCGCGCCTTCACCACCCGCGCGTGCCACAGCCATTTGTCGATGCGCTGCCGCTCGGTCGTGGGCTACTCCTTGCGCCCCGCGAGCTGCTCCTTCAACGCAGCGAGCTTTGCGAAGGGCGAATTGGGATCGACCGGCCGATCGCGCTCGCGCGGGTTCGCGCTCGAGGCGTAGGGGCGCAGCGACGGCCCGCCCTGGCGGTCACGGCCCTTGTCGCGGTCGCGGCCGCGATTGTCGCGGCCCTTGTCGCGATCGCCGCCGAACTTGCCCTTGTTGCGATCGCGATCCTTGTCGCGGTCCTTGCCCTGGAAGCTGCGGTTCTTGTCGTCGCGCCCTTCGGGACGCGGCGCGCCCTCGGCACCACCTTCGCGGCCTTTGCGGAAATCTCTGCCGCCATCCCTGCGACCGCCATGGCGATGACGCTCGCCGCGCTTCTCGCCGTCGGCTGCTTGCGCGGCCTCGCCTTCCGCGGGCGCAGCACCCGCCTCGGCGCCTGCCTGGGGACGGGGCTGGTGATGGTGACGCTGGTGGCGATGACGCTCGTGGCGCGGCTTGCGATCCTCGTGACGGCCGCCGGGACGCCAGACCTCGACCAGCTCGGGCTCGGCGGGTGCGGCCTCGACAGGCGCAGCAGCATCGGGCGATGCAGCGGCTTCGACCGCGGCGGCTTCGGCAGGCGCGGCTTCAAGGCCGGCAGCCTCCGCAGGCGCAGCGGCTTCTTCGGCCGGCGGCGCGATGCCGGGAGCATCTTCGGGCGTGACGGGAGCCTCGGGCGATGCTTCGAGCGCCGGCTCGTCCTGCGCGGGCTCGTCGTGCTGCTCCATGCCGGGCGCGTCTTCGACGGTGACTGCGACCGCAGCGGCTTCGATCGGCGTGTCTGCGGCGGCGGAGTCCTCGACCGGTGTTTCGGTCGCCGGCGTCTCGGCGGGCGCCTCTGCGCTGGAAGCTTCCGCAACAGGCGCCGCCACAGGCTTCGGCGGCAACGGCGGACGCTTCTCCATGCGATAGCCGAGCGCACGCAGCACCGAGGCGAAATCTTCGCCGGCGGAGCCCGTGAGCGAAGTCATCGCCTGGGTCACCACGAAGCTGCGGCCGTCGAACGCGCCGGCGGGCTTTTCGCCGGGCGAGTTATCACGCCACGCCAGCGCCGGACGGATCAGATCGGCAAGGCGCTCCAGGATGTCGACGCGCACGGCACGCTCGCCGGCCTGCTTGTAGCCGAGCACGCGATAGGCATCGCGCGGCAGCTGCTTGTCGACCGGGAACGAGGTGCGGCCCGAAGATGCCAGATGCTGCGCGCCCGAAAGCGAGGACAGATCGACATTGTCCTGCTTCAGCGCCCACAGCAGCGCGGCGAGCGCGCGCGCGGCGGGCTTCAAGAGGCCGGGGAAATAGAGGTGATAGGCGCCGAAGCGGACGCCGTATTTGCGCAAGGTCGCGCGCGAGGGCTGGTCGAGATCCTTCAGCTCGTTGGCGATCTTCGGCCGCTCCAGCACGCCGAGCGCCTCGACGAGCTGATAGGCGATGCCGCGGGCAATGCCGGTGACGTCCTCGGCCTTGCTGAGCTCGAACATCGGCCCGAGCAGCTTTTCGATATGCGTCTTGAGCCAGAGGTCGAGCCGCGTCTGCACCTTCTCGCGCGGGCTGCCGGTCAGGCGCTCGTCGGAGATGATGCGGATGCGCGGATGCAGCGCGTCCTCTGCGGCGGACAGTCGCGCCACGGCATCGCCGGTCCAGCGGATGGTGCCTTCCGAGGTCAGCACGAACTGCTCGTCCGGCGCGTTGCCCAGTTTTTCGGCGCGCGTGTTGATCTCGCCGGCGAGCACCGCTTGGGCCGCAGCCTGCAAGGCTTTCGCATCGGAACCGGCTTCCGCCGCATCCGGTGCAAAGGTGAAGCCATCGAGACGGCCGATGACATGGCCTTCGACGATGACTTCGCCGGTCTTGCCGATTTCAGTATTCAAGCTCGTGTTCTCCCGCAGGCGGCGCATCAATACACTGGTCCGGCGATCAACGAAACGCTCAGTCAAGCGTTCATGGAGCGCATCTGACAATTTATTTTCGACCTCCCGCGTAATCCCCTGCCAGTGTTCGGGGTCGGCGAGCCAGTCCGGCCGGTTGGCGACGAAGGTCCAGGTGCGGATCTGCGCGATCCGGCCCGACAGCGTGTCGATATCGCCGTCGATGCGGTCGGCCTGGTCCACCTGGGCCGCGAACCAGGCATCGGGAATGCGGCCTTTCTGCATCAGGAAGCCGTACAGCGTGGTGACGAGCTCGCCATGGGCCGCCGGCGACAATTTTCGGTAATCGGGGACCTGGCAGGCCTCCCACAGCCGCTCCACGGCCAGCTTGCCATGTGCGGTATCGCGCACATCGGCGTCGCGGGCGACGTGGTCGAGCACGCGCATGTCCTCGGCGATCGGCGCCCGCGTCAGCACCTCATGGCCGGGGGAGAGGTTCAGCGACACCTGGAGCGCGCCGAGCGAGGAGAAATCCAGCCTCGAATTGCGCCATTGCAGCATCTTCACGCTGTCGAAGGTGTGGTTCTGGAGCGCGTTGACGAGCTCGGGCTCGAACGGCGCGCAGCGGCCGGTGGTGCCGAACGTTCCATTCCGCGTGGCGCGGCCGGCACGGCCGGCGATCTGCGCGAATTCGGACGGCGTCAGGCGGCGGAACTGGTAGCCGTCGAACTTGCGGTCGGAGGCGAAGGCGACGTGGTCGACGTCGAGATTGAGGCCCATGCCGACGGCGTCGGTGGCGACGAGATAGTCGACGTCGCCGTTCTGGAACATCGACACTTGCGCATTTCTGGTGCGCGGCGAGAGCGAGCCGAGCACGACGGCCGCGCCGCCATGCTGGCGGCGGATCAGCTCGGCGATGGCGTAGACCTCGTCGGCCGAGAACGCGACGATGGCGGTGCGGCGCGGCTGCCGCGTGATCTTGCGGTCGCCGGCAAATTCAAGCTGCGACAGCCGCGGCCGCGTGATCATGGACACGCCGGGGAGCAGCCGCTCGATGATCGGGCGCATGGTGGCAGCGCCCAGCAGCAGCGTCTCGTCACGGCCGCGGCGGTTGAGGATGCGGTCGGTGAAGACATGGCCGCGCTCGAGATCGGAGGCGATCTGGACCTCGTCCACGGCGAGGAAGGAGACGTCGAGATCCCTCGGCATCGCCTCGACGGTGGAGACCCAGTAGCGCGGGTTCTTCGGCTTGATCTTCTCCTCGCCGGTGATCAGCGCGACGCTCTCCACACCCTTGCGAGCGGCGATCTTGTTGTAGACCTCGCGCGCGAGCAGCCGCAGCGGCAGGCCGATCATGCCGGAGGGATGCGCGAGCATCCGCTCGATGGCGAGATGGGTCTTGCCGGTGTTGGTCGGCCCGAGCACCGCAGTGACGCCGGCGCCGGGTGCGCGCTCGGAGGCGAAGGGGAAAGGGGGAAAAGCCATTCTGGGGATTAGGTAGTGCCGATTTGGGCGAATGTCAGTGCTGTTTGGGGCGGCGCGGCGGCTGGGCGCGGTCAGGGCAAGGCGCGAAGCGCTTGGAAGTCACCTCGCCCCGCTTGCGGGGAGAGGTCGGATCGCGAAGCGATCCGGGTGAGGGGGACTCTCCGCGAACCAGCTATCACCGAATCCGCGGAAGCAGCCCCTCACCCCAACCCTCTCCCCGTAAGAACGGGGCGAGGGAGAAGAAGGAGCCGCCCGAACCTCGCGCAACTGTCTCACTTTGCGACGCTTTTCCCTGTGTCCTTAAGCATCGGAACGACTCTAGAACGAATCGCGGCCGAATCGCTGACTCCTGCCAGAGTCCTGTTCCGTTCACGCAACATGTCGCGGCGCCCCGTGTTTGATTGCACTAGATGGAGTTTTGGGCTGCCGCACAAGCGACGTTTCGGTGGCGGGTTCCTTAAAATTGGGGACGGCGCGGAGTCGAATCAGAATCGGGGAGGAGTCAAATGGATTCACGGGCCCCGTCATGCGCGGGCCTGAGCCGCGCATCCATCGACAGACGAGCTTTTCCCAAGCGGGATGGATGGCCGGATCAGGCCCGGCCATGACGGGCATGGGCACCCCAAAACTCATTTTCGCGAAAACAACCCCATGCACAGTAGAAACGGCGCGCGGGTGAGTGGCGGGGTGGCGGCGGTTAAGGTGTTGAGGTTGTGCGCCGAATCGCTCCGCTCGTCATTCCCCGGCGCGACGCTAGTCGCGTGTCCGGAATCCATCAGGGCGCAGCGTTTGTCTCACGATGGATTCTCAGGTGCGCAATTGCGCACCGTAGTTCGCGCCGAGGGGCGCGCCCCGGAATGACGGAGAGAATTACTGCGTCTTCGCGACCCGTGGCGGCTGGGCTGATGTGATGAAGCTGGTCGCTTCCAGCATCGCGGGTCCCAGCGGCGTCGGCACTTTCAGCCAGAACGGGACCAGGATGCGCGTGCCGGCCACGGGTGCGAAGGCGATCTCGATGTTGCGCTGGGCGGCGAGATATTTGATCACGGGGCGGTCGGGGATGTAGCCCGCCACAGGCACGAAATAGAGCGCGCAGACGACGACGGGGCCGTGATAGCCCTTCTCCGCCTTCACCGTCTCCATGCGCTTGAAATCGAGCTTGAGGTCGTAGCGCATGCGGCCGTCGAACACCGGCGCGGCGTTGTGGCAGGCGTCCGGCGTCACGGGGTCGCCGGTGCCGGGCACGCGCAGCAGCGAAGCCGTCATCGGGTCCCAGACGCCGCGTCGATGCGCGTCGGTGACGACGATACGATCAGGGTCGACCGGCGGCTCCGGCACGATGCCGAACTCCTTCACATTGCCCTTGTCGAGCGTGATGCGGATCTCTTCGGTCTTCTTCGAGGTGGTGGTGGAGGCCTGGTAGCCGGTCGCAACCAGCGCGCCGTTGACGACCCGCCCCTGCGAGGCGCCGGTGCCGGACCCGCCCGCGAACGACTTCAGCAGCCCCGTGGTGCCGCCGGAGGCGGCCGCGGCGAACACGTCGTCCTGGATGTCGATGTTCCAGGCGCCCCTGCCGACCGGAATGCCCGCCAGCGTCGCCTCATACTGCGCCTCGAGCTTGCCTTGCGCCGCAGCCGGCTTCGCCTCCCAGGCGAAGGCCAGCCCGCACAGGGCCGCCATGGCCAGCCGGGCGGCAAACCGCGGACTGGCGATGCGCGGCCTGGGCGCAAGTCGGGGGAAAATGAGCACGAAACAATCCAATCGGGGCGCGACGGTTGTTATTTAAGCCAAAAACCGCGGCAAACAATGTGTCCGGGCGTAACAGGCGCGGAACTCCACCGGAGTCTTCGGGGGCGAATACGCCCTTTATGTGATGGTAAGGCACTTCAAACACTGCCGTTTTGGTGATCGTCTTCGCCTCTCCCCGCATGCGGGGAGAGGCCGGAATGCGCGCTGCAAGCGCGGATTCCGGGTGAGGGGGAGTCTCCGCGGGGGCGCTGCCAGACAGTCGCCCGCCAATTCTCACCACCCCCCGCGGAGAGCCCCCTCACCCCGACCCTCTCCCCGCAAGCGGGGCGAGGGGGAACTGTCAGCCGCGGGGCCCAAAACCCCGCCCCAAAAACTTGACGTCCCGCCGCTTCCCCCCTATACGTCCGCCGCTCCCTGCAAGGACAGAGAATTTGCCCCCGTGGCGCCCCGAATGGCGGCCGCAACTCGTTGGGGGCTTAGATTGAGGATTTGTGACATGTCTCGCCGCTGCGAACTGACGGCCAAGGGCCCCCTCGTCGGCCACAAGGTCAGCCACTCCAACATCAAGACCAAGCGCCGCTTCCTGCCGAACCTCGTCAACGTGACGTTCATCAGCGAAGCCCTGGAGCGCAACGTGCGCCTGCGCGTCTCCACCAACGCGGTCAAGAGCGTCGACCACAATGGCGGCCTGGACGCCTTCCTGCTCAAGGCCAGCGCCGACGCCCTGTCGCCGCGCGCCCTCGAGCTGAAGCGCGCCATCCAGAAGAAGGTCGGCGACACCGCGCCGGTCAAGAAGGCCAGCTAAGCGAATTTTTTCGAATTGGGCGGGGGCTAAGTAGCGTCGCGTGGCGTAGGCTTAGCCAAGTAGAGTTTTGTGTAGCGGCCGGATCGAAAGATCCGGCCGTTTTGTTTTTGGGGGGCGCGCCCATGCACTCCCGCTTTCACAAACCTGTGCCTAATCGCCTCGCCCTAAAGTTATACCGCACCAACTCGCTCGAAAAGGTTGTACTCGTCCTTATTGCTCGTTTTTCATTTTGTGAGCTGAGGATTTGCATCGATGTCAGCTTCGTTTTCGGAAGTGACAAAAAAACTCCTAGCCGGCCAAAGCGTGGCTTGGCAGAAATTCGGCGAGCACAAAGCAGGGAGTATAAGGCTAGAAAAGCCTGAACAGCGCCGCCTGCTTGAGCTCCTATTAAGCGCTGACACTGACAAAGTTGCTAGCGGTGACGAAAGTCTCTTCACCGGCCTAGTCGCGGCGTGGGAGAACAACCAACACGATCCGGCGAATGTGGTGGCAGCAGCGCCGACCTCATCCGGCCATAAGTCTTGGCGTCTCACCCGCGTCGAGGCTTCTGGCTTCGGCGGCCTCACTATTTTTGGCGGCAAACCTTTCGATCTATATGTCGGCGGGTACAATTGGTGTCTAGAAGGCCAAAATGGATCCGGCAAAACATCGCTAGTGAGCGCAATTCTGTGGGCACTGACGGGCTATCGCATTCGAGAGCACGAAGGACCCGTGCTCGAACAGGGATTGCGCGAAGACGTCGACGGCGACGACGGGAAACGGATTGGGACGTGGCCTCCTCTAGCGGCTTACCCGACCGAAGCCGCAGACCTGCAGAAATCTGCTGATGTTTCGGTTCGCCTAACCTTCGCTTCCAACGATGGCAGTACCGCAACGGCTTTTCGTCGCATCGTTAGCCCAACCCAAGGAACTCCAACATTAGAAGAGCAACTCGATCCTGCGATTGTTGATGCACTTCGACTCGCCGAAATCGGCATACTTATGCCAGCACGCATCACCAAAGTCGGCTTCGGCAAAAGCAGCCTAACCCTCTATGAGGCCGTCAAACAACTTACTGGCCTCGATCGGTTATCTGACATCGCGGATGGCTGCGCGGCATTCGGAGCTGCCAACCGAAAATTCATGAAATATGCAAAAGATAATCGCATCGATCTGCACGAAAATCGATTCTACGAAAACATCGAGAAGGCAAAGCAACTCGCAGGCGAGTTTGATTTTGCGCTGCCATCTCCGTTGACGCTCGAGGATGAAATAGATGTTTCACTCAAAGAGTCGGCGCGATTGGCGTCCGAATCTGCGGGCAAACATCTCGAGACGTTGAAAAGTGAGATATCACCGAACGTAGATATCAACACTTCTCAAGGACGCACTACCGTCAAGACAGCCGTTTCCGATGCGCGGGGGCTCGTTACCCAGGGAACCAAAGCGATACCCTTGTTTCGAATATGGAGGGCTTTAACTAGTGCCCTTAGCGATCCTAACTTTTCCAAATTTGTCGATGCTATTCCTGCGGCAAGGGCCAGCCTTGACCAGGCCCTAGGCTGGCACGAACGTCAGACTGCGGACGGCAAACTGCGTTTGAAGGCCATAGCGGCCCAGAGCTTCTTACCAGTGCGCTCGGGTGACGCCGAGTGTCCTCTCTGTGAGTCTCCGCTCAATGACGAAAGCAAGAAAGCGTTAGCCAGCGAACTTGAGGAGCTAAAGACAAATTCCGATGCGGCCGAGCGCAAGCTGGGCGATGCGTGCCTAAACATCCAAGAAACCACGGCCGCCTTTCTGCCAGCGGAGGTGTCCGCTTCGCGCGGCATCATCGATCAAATGAATCCGAGCGATTCATATTCAAAGGCTATGTGCGACGCGTTTACATCCGACAACTCGTTCGCAAGCATTCTCGTGGGCCTTACAAAGTCCGTCAGCTCGACGATTTCTGAGCAATGTAAGAGCCTCCCCATCTTCGCCTACCCGGACTTCAAAGCTCCCGATGGTGAACCGGAGGCGGCAATCAAATTGAGGCAAGAGCTCCATCTGTTAGAGCGGCTCATCGCACTTGTCGGATGGTGGGAGGCGAACCGACCGAAATTCTTGGAAGCTTGGATCAACCTAATTGGGAAGCAGTTGGAGGACGGCTCGTTTCCAAGAGGAAGCGTTGAGGGAAAGCTCTTTGAGTTAGAGCAAGCATTGAACCACGCGCGCCCCCTAGATGATCTATCCAGAAACTTGACCAGCGCAGCTGACGCGGCAGGGACCTGGTTAAATATCCAAAAAGTCCAACAAACCCGAGAAGCGATCCGCGATTCATTAGAGCCACTTAAGAACCTGAGAGCCCTCGTTGCAACTGAGACCACGAGCTCAATTGCCGCACTATCTCAGACAATAAATTCAATATGCGAGCGGGTCGTCCTGAGAGAGCGCTTAGCCTACCAGCAGACGACCATCAGCAGAAAGGAAGTAAGTGTAAGTGGTAGCTTCAGTCCCGGCATGCAGATTGACGCGGCCCTGGTTGCGAACACGTCATGGTTGCGGGCCATTTTGTGGTCTTTCATCCTCGCCTTACGAGAGGAAACACTTCGAGCGCTAGGATGGAATCCGCTTCCAATTGTAATCCTTGATGATCCACAGGCAACTTTCGACCCACGTAACAAGCGAAGATGGGCACAAGAGCTTGTTCGCTGCGCGAACCTGGCTGAATCTGAGTTGCTCCACTCGCAACTTGTCGTGACAACGCACGAACGCAGCTTCTACCAAATGCTTGTGGACCACGAGAAGTTTAGGGCGCAACAGGGATTAATCGGGGCGGTAAACAAGGTTTCAGGGGTAGCCACCGTCGCCAATGGCGGCGAGCTTCGTCGAATTTACGACGATGCAAAAGCCAACAATGACGACGCAATAGCACGCGATTACATTCGGAAGGTCCGCATATATTGTGAAGACCTGATCAAGTTCATGCTTAGAGGCATTAGCAGCCAAGTACCCGACTTGACCCTCAGCCAACTGAAGGAGGAGCTCAAGAGACTACGCCAAGATCACGTTGCTCCATTTGATCGAAGGCCGTTCGAGGCACTCATCAACGCCCTCAATGAGAGCCATAAGGCTATTCAATACATGAACGACCCTCATCACAAGGACGATGAGAGCTTCGGTGTCGCAGAGGCTGACGTTGTTAAAGAGTACTGGGATAAAACATTACTCGACAGAATACATACCGCATTCGGCGTATTCGACACGTTTGAGCGATACACCGGCGAGCCCCGGACGTTCCCCTGGGCAAAGAACGTCATAGACTTTCCAACGGGCCACAAAGATCGCGTCAAACAATGCGTCATGCGTCAGACTGGCGTCGCAGCTGCCGCAAAAACAGACGGGCGCGTCGGAGACGGAATTATCACTGTTACCGAATGGACTACAGGTGAAGAAGTCAGGCTACCCAATCACGACGTCTTCCAACTTGCCGCTGGGACGCTTGATCCCGTCGCGAGCATTGGCGATCTGATTATCGTAAGTAACTACGCAAAGGTGAATGCTCGAAACCTTGTGATCGCCGCATCCGGAAACACGTTGTTAGCTCGCCGCCTAAATCGACCCGAGAACCACGCCGAAATTGCCGTTTTGACGGGGCAAGCCGTGGACCCCTATTCTATTCCTGAACCTGTAATCGTGCCACCCGACACTGGCTTCCGAAAGATCGTTGGCACCCTATTTACGTCGCATCTTTTGCCGCTCCCGCCTGCCGATATCGAAAAGGAATTCCTGGAAATACCGGATCTAGACATCCTAGGCCGGACGCTGAAAGACTCGCGTCTCTTTAAAGTTAAAGGTCGCTCAGCTGAGCCCGTCGCACTCGACGGTCAATTTCTCATGACGAACAATAAGCCAGTCAAGGCAAACGAGATAGCGACGTTAGATGGGAGACTCATTGTGGCCATCGACGAGGATGGCGCGCGCTACTTCAAGCGGCTGCGGTGTCATGGCGCTCTAGTGGTCTTGGAGAGCCTAAATCCAGATGGACTGACACCCGCTGAACTACTCAGTTTGGATGGATCTCATTCCTTACCGAGATTAGCGGAAGTACTCGAAGTTGTCGGCATCCTCTTCGAATTACCAAACAACTAGTTCACGCCCGATCAGCATTCTTTGCGAGGCAGAACAAAATGGCCAACGAGGATGAACACAAGGTCATCTTATTTCAGGAAGCTCTTGTATTATCCGAGAATGTTGAGCGCTCGGTACTGATCGGCAACGGCTTCTCATACGCCTATTTCAACTACGCTAACCTTCTTAAGAATGCAGGGCTCGAGACGAATGAATGTTTATTGAGCTTATTCGATGCTCTCAAAACAGTGGACTTTGAATATGTAATAAAAACCTTAGAAGACGCTGCACTTGTCGAGGAGAAATACAACAAGGCTGCGCGGGCCCACGCATTGCGCAAAGAAGCTCAGAAGCTCCGACGCGCTTTGGTCCACGCGATACGCGCTGTACATCCGAACTTCCACACAGAGGTAGCGGGTCTCGCGCCTGCTCTTGAATTCATCGACCATTTCTCCAATTTGTTCACGTTGAACTATGACTTCTTACTTCATTGGATTCGGTTACAGGATACTGAATCATTCACTGACGGATTTGGCCTCGGCGAGGATGATGGGGAATTTCGGGGCCCTTTCAGCGAAGAGGCATGGTGCAATGTATACAACCTTCACGGTGGGCTTCATTTATTCTCAGATGCGGATGGAGCTGTACGCAAGCGCATTGGAGAACCAGCAATAATCGAGGCTATTGGCAAGACCATAGTCGAAGGCAAAAGGCTACCGCTCTATGTAGCTGAGGGAACTTCCTCGCAAAAGCTCGCAAAGATATTCGGTTCTCCGTACTTGCGGCACTGCTACGAACAAATCAAACTGTGCGAAGGCGCGTTTTTTGTTTTTGGCCATTCGGCAGATAGAAATGATGAGCACATCTACCTGCAGATTTTCCGAACCGGCATAGATCATCTATACTTTTGCGTCCATAACCCGACACCTGCCGGGCTTGCACAATTGAATGCAGAACTCGTTCGCTACAGGGCGCTTTCAGAATCCAACGTGGGATTCACCTTTGTGGATTCGGCTTCTGCCAATGTCTGGGGCGCGGCTCCGTAAGCCCGTCCCCCTACCCCCGAAAATCAATGCTCCGCAGCACGATCCCCGGCGGCTTGCCCTCGAACTCCGTCGCCCTGTACTTGCTCGCGGCGCGCGCCTCGATGCGGTCGCGCAGGCGGGTGAACTGGGCTTCGCGCTGCTCGGGCCTCGCCTGCGGGCCGCGCTCGAGATAGTCCATCGCGGAGGTCGAGATCGCGCAGGCGATCTCCTTCGATCCGTCCTGCATCAGGAACTGGACGATGCCCCGGTCCTGTTCGTAGCCGACGAAGCGGCTGCTCGTGAGTGTCATGGTTTACTCCCTTACGCGATTGCACCCTGGCGCGGTTGGCGCGTGGTTTCGGCGCCGCCGCGGCCCGTGAATTCGTCTCGTTGCCCGGCCTGATGCGCAATTGCGCATGGGGGCCGGGACTCATGAGTCCGGTCAGCGTTGTGGAGGCACGCTGTGGCCATGCTCATTCACAATAACTCAATTCGGTGGTTATGGGTCCTGGCTCCCGTGCGCAATGGCGCACTAGGCCAGGACGACGGCTGTGTTCCACGTGCACACCGTTGCTGCCGCGCTCCGGCCGGGATGGCCTTCAACTGTCGCCACTGAGCCTGGCAAAATCGTCGAACAGCGCCGTCACCAGCGCGCGGTGGCGCGTGTCCTCGGTGGAGAGGCTGGCGGCATAGAGGTTGAGCAGGTAGCGCGCCTTCACCGCGGCTTCGGGCCACGAGGTGGCGGGTACCGTCATCAGGCGGTTCTCGAGATCGGCCTCGCGCTCGCGCAGCTCCCTGACATTGTTCTCGACTTCGGCCAGCGCGCGGCGCAGATCGGTCGCCTTCTGGGCGGCCATGCCGCGATGCCTGTCGAGATCGACCGGGGTATCAGTCATGGGAGACGCTCTGGGCGACGCTCGCCTGCGCGGCCTGCGCATCCGCGGCTTGCGCGTCCGCGAGGTCAACCGAGCCGATCGACAGCATTTCCGTGATGCCGCCGCGCCCGCCTTCGGCCGGCACCGTGATCATGGTGGCGACGCGGCGCCAGCACGGGAATGACAGGCCCTCGATCATCTCCTCGTCGGTGACGACGTCATAGTGGCCCGCGGGCAGCACTCGGTCGATGCCGTGGATGCGAAACGGATGCCTGAACGTGACGGTTTCTCGCCGCGAACGGATGGTCATGCACGCCTGCCTTCCTGCGAAGCGGAGCCCCAACCGACGCAGGGTTGTTGCGAGCATGCGCTCCTTGGGCGGCAATAGCCAGCAATATCGTCGCCGCGCCGCGCGCGGCTAGGGCCGCAGCGCGCGGCGTTTTAGTCCTCGCTATTGGCGGGGGGCAGGCGTAGGCTCGACCCTATCACCGCACTTCCTGCAACGGCATCGACCGGTGACTGAGGGTCACGTGCGCTCCCGCCGATAGACCAGCTATCAGGGCATGGTGTTGTCATGCTCTGGCAGGAGCGTGCGATGCCGCGGTTTCGCGTCTCGGAATGGATCGTTCCACAGGTCGACGTCGCGCTGTTCCTTCTGCTTCTGGTCTGCGCGGCGGCCATCCTCAATGGCTAGGACAATGCGCGTGCCCTATCTGGTCAGCGGTACCAACGAATATGGCTGCTCCAATCTCGGCCGCGGCAGCGCGACCGTGGCGCTGCGGCTGGCGCGGAAGCTGCTGCGCGAGGGCTACATGGACGTGCGCGTCTGCACGCCGCGCGGACGCGTGCTGCAATCGGACGAACTGGACGAACTCAAACCCTCACAGGAGACCTGCGCCATGGCCAAGGGACAGCAACGCGGCAATCGCGAAACCAAGAAGCCGAAGAAGGACAAGGCCAAAATCATCGCCGCGGCGCCGAGCCGCAAGGACGCGGTGTGGCAGCCGGACTTCGGACCGACGAAGAAGAAGTAGGCGGCGGCGAACCCTGCCTTCCCTTCTCCCCTTGTGGGAGAAGGTGCCTTGCCGAAGGCAAGGCGGATGAGGGGTGTCTCTCCGCACATTCGAAGAGAGAGATGAATACGCGGAGAGAGACCCCTCACCCGTCTCAATCGCGCTGAGCGCGATTGATCCACCCTCTCCCACAGGGGGAGAGGGTAAGAACCCCACCGTCTCCTTCCCGTCGCGCTTTTTTGCTATACTCGCCCCGGTAGCATTACCGGGAGGGGCCGACCTGTGGAGCACGAGCGCAAGATCGAAGCGAAGACCGAACCGAAGAACCTCGTCATCTGCTGCGACGGCACCGGCAACGAGATCAGCGAGAACATCTCCAACGTCCTCAAGCTCTATCGCTGCCTGCGCAAGACCGACAAGACCTCGCCGCGGCAGATGGTGTTCTACGATCCCGGCGTCGGCACGGTGACGGAGCCGACGACGTGGCACCGCCTCAAGGCCAACGTCAATCTGGTGCTGGGGCTCGCCACCGGCTACGGGCTCGATGACAACGTGCTGTCAGCCTATAGCTTCCTGGTCGAGCACTACGCGCCCGGCGACAAGATCTACCTGTTCGGCTTCTCGCGCGGCGCCTACACCGTGCGGGTGCTGGCGGGGCTGATCCACAAAGTGGGCCTGATCTCGCCGGAGCAGGCCAACCTCGCAGGCTCGGGCCTCGTCGCCTACAAGCAATATTCCGGCTCGGGGCGCGGCAACGACATCGCGGACCTCAGGGACGCCGGCTCCGACGACGACGGACCGCTGCCGCAGGACAAGTTCGACCTCGCCGCGCAGTTCGCGCGCATCACCTCCTCGCGCTGGCCGACCATCCACTTCATCGGGGTGTGGGACACCGTGGCGAGCGTGATCGTGCCGCGCGCCGACCGGCTGTACTGGCCGAGCATCGAGGAGCTCGCCTTCACGCTGCGCAATCCGAGCGTGAAGATTTTTCGGCAGGCGATCGCGATCGACGAGCGGCGCTGCATGTTCCGCCTCAAGCAATGGCGGGAGCCGCAGGAATATTGGAGCAACCGCTTCGTGCCCGACGACAAGAAGGAGCCGCAGGACATCATGCAGGTGTGGTTCGCCGGCGTGCACAGCGACGTCGGCGGCGGCTATCCGGAGACCGAGAGCGGGGAGTCGAAATATCCGCTGATCTGGATGATCGACGAGGCGGGGAAGGCCGGCCTCAACTTCAACCCGCGCACCGTGAACCAGCTCGCCTGGGGCGTCCAGCGCAAGAACTCACCGTTCCAGTATGTTGCGCCCGCCTACACCGGCAAGACCGGCGAATTGCACAATTCGATGACGGCGGCCTGGCGGCTGCTGGAGTATGTCCCGAAGAGCGCGAAGTACAAGGAGTGGCCGGAGCGAAAAGTGTTTCTCGGCTTCTACATCCCCGATTGCGAGCCGCGTCCCATCCCCGAAGGCGCGCATGTGCACGAGAGCGTGGTGAAGCGGATGGCGGTGGAGCCGGACTACCGGCCGGTGAACCTGCCGAAGACGTACGAGACAGTGCCGATGCCGGTGCCGCCGCATGTGAGGGTGGCGGCGGAGGCGGAGACGGTGTGAGGGGCTGCGCTCAAGACGACGGTGATGGAGCGGCAGGCTCGCGCAACACTTTCCGCCGTCGTCCCGGCGAAGGCCGGGACCCATAACCCCAGGGAGTGGTTTGGCGAAGACTCGCCGTTCGGGACTGCCACCGTCCACAGCCGACAGATCACGCGGTATGGGTCCTGGCTTTCGCCAGGACGACGGCGGAGCTTGAGGCAACGCCGCCGCACCCCGCTACCGCCGCTTTCTCCAGTCGCCGCTACTTTTCATTAAAATTCTCGCGCCGACCTTAGCCGGATCGCATCATCTCCCGTGGATCATCGGAACCTACCACCGCGCTATCCGCGGAATTGGAGGAGATGTGCCAATGCATCCGCGAAAGTTCGCCCGTGTGAAGCCCGCAGGACTGGTGTCGCGCCAGGCCAAGATCATCACCGACCCGCGCGCGCCGGTGATCCCCTGCACGCTGATCGACTATTCGCCCGGCGGCGCCTGCGTCGATCTCGGCGGCCAGGTGAGCATCCCCGACCGGTTCGAGCTGCTGCACGTCAACACCAAGAAGCGCTGCCGCATCGCCTGGAAGCGCGGCACGCGGGTCGGCGTGGTGTTTTGAGGGGGATCGCATTCAGCCGTCTAGACTGAACGCCGGCCGCGCCCTCCATCGTCGTCCTGGCGAAAGCCAGGACCCATAACCACAGGGAGCAGTTTGGCGAAGACTGGTTGTTCGGTACGCCTGCCGTCCGCAATCGATAGACCTCGCGGCATGGGTCCTGGCTCCCGTGCGCAATTGCGCACTAGGCCAGGACGACACCAGAATTTGCGGCGACGACTTTGCCTACTTCCGCATCCGCGCCTTCGCACCCGCGACGATCTGCATGGCGACGCCGGCGATCCAGCCGAACAGGACGAGCCAGGTCCAGGTCATGTGCGGCTCGAGCCGCAGCACGATGACGGCGACGGAGGCGAGCGCGGTGAGCGTGGCGCAGAGCGTGCCGGCGGAGCTCAAAAATTCCGCAGCGTCGATGGCGCTGTGCGCCTCGTCGAAGGGCTGCTGCGGCGTGTCGATGCCGAGATAGAAACCGACCGCACCGAGCCCCATCATCACCAGCAGGAAACCCTGCGTGGTGAGCGGAGCGATCGCCGATCCGACATAGGCGCCGACGAACAGCCCGCACGCGGCCCCCGCCATCGCGAGGCCCACGCGCTCCAGCACGTGAGCAGCGTTGCGAATACGAAAATGCATGGCGGGCCTCCGTGAGGCGTTGAACGTGGAAAGGTTAGGCCAGTTTTGCGGGAGGTGGAAGCTGAGGGAGGTTACGGATGCGTGAGGGCGCGGCTGCGATCTCGCAACTTAAACCTATCGGGTTACTCCCTATGATCATGCCGCTGTCCTCGCGCATCACCCTCAGTCGTCGTCCTGGCGAAAGCCAGGACCCATTACCCCAGGGAGTGATTTGGCGAAGACTTCGTCATCCGGTACTCCTACTGCGCGCTATCGATAGACCTCGCGGTATGGGTCCTGGCTCCCCGTGCGCAATTGCGCACTAGGCCAGGACGACAGCGGTGGTTATGACGTCGTTCTCGCACTCACCTCGCCCCGAACGTCGTCTTGCCGAACAGCGCCTTCTGCGTCGACGGCTGCGAGCGCCAATATTGCGGCGGGGCTTCGACCTCGCCGCCGAGCTCCGCGGCGGCGTGCCAGCCCCAGCGCGGGTCGTAGAGCATGCCGCGGCCGAGCGCGATCATGTCGGCCTTGCCGGAGGCGACGATCTCCTCGGCGTGCTTGGCATCGGAGATCAGGCCGACGGCGATGGTGGGCAGTCCCGTCTCGCGGCGAATGGCGTCTGCGAACTGCACCTGATAGCCGGGGCCGAGCGGAATCTTCTGCAGCGGCGAGACGCCGCCGGAGGAGGCATCGATCCAGTCGATGCCGCGCGCCTTCAACGCGCTCGCGAATTCGATGGTCTGCGCCAGATCCCAGCCGCCCTCGACCCAGTCGGTCGACGACACCCGCATGCCGATCGGCTTGTCGTGCGGAAACACCGCGCGGACCGCGTCGTAGATCTCGAGCGGGAAGCGCATGCGGTTTGCGAGCGAGCCGCCATACTCGTCGGTGCGCCGGTTCGAGATCGGCGACAGGAACTGATGCATCAGATAGCCGTGCGCGCCGTGCAGCTCGATGGCGTCGATGCCGATGCGCTCGGCGCGTTGCGCAGCCTCGACGAAGGCCTCGCGGATGCGCATCAAGCCCGCGGCATCCAGCGCCAGCGGCGCGGCCTCGCCCTCCTTGTGCGGCAGCGCCGACGGCGCCACCGTCTGCCAGCCGCCTTCACTGACCGGGATCAGCTGGCCGCCGTCCCAGGGCCGCGCGCTGGAGGCCTTGCGGCCGGCATGGGCGAGCTGCATCGCGACCGCGGTGGAGGAATGCTTGCGCACGGAGGCGAGGATCTGCTTCAGCGCGGCTTCGGCGGCATCGCTGTAGAGGCCGAGGCAGCCCGGCGTGATGCGGCCGATCGCCTCGACATGGGTCGCCTCGATGCAGAACATCGCAGCGCCCGACAGCGAAAGATTGTTGATGTGGGTGAAGTGCCAGTCGGTCGGAACGCCGTCCTCGGCCGAATACTGGCACATCGGCGACACCACGACGCGGTTCTTCAACGTCAGGCCGCGCAGCTTGATCGGGGAAAACAGGGCGCTCATGCGGGGGAGTTCCGGGGGATAGAGGGATGAAAGCGATTGCATGGAGTTTAGTGGGCCGATGGCGAATTGCCAGTTGCGCAGGCGGCATGGCGGCCCGCGGCGCCATGCATTGCGGGCGTTATATGATCACGGGATCGGGATACAACCTCAACTGTCGTCCTGGCGAAAGCCAGGACCCATTACCCCAGGGAGATGTTTGGCGAAGACTGGTCGTTCGGGACGAGCACCAACCGCAATCGATAGACCTCGCGGTATGGGTCCCGGCCTCCGCCGGGACGACGACTGAGTGTGAGGCGCCGCCCTACTCCAGCTCCTCGAACTGGCCCGCCTTGGGCTTGCCCATGCGAAGGCGGCCGTCGGGTAGCAGCTCGCCGTCGGCCTCGACGGAAAACTGGATGGTGGTGCGGCCATCCTTCATCGCTGTCGCCTTGCCGAGCGGCCCGAGCTTGTCTGCGAGCGCGGTGTCGTCGAGCACGAACACGCGGTAGTCGGTGAGATGGAAGCGCCGCGGCGCCTGCCATGTCAGCGCGGGGACCGATGTGCGCATATCGCCGTCGGTCTTGCGATCGATGCTGCGGCCGGTCACGTCGCGAAACAGGTCCGGCGCATCGACGAGGCGCGCGCGGCGGCCGTCGATGGCGTAGAGGTTCAGCGTGACGATATGGCGCTCGCTGCGGAAGGAGACGGCGACGGTGCGCGAATCCTGCGACCAGGCGGCGTGGAACGCATCCGGCGCGGTGTCGAGGATGTTGTCGCTGCTGACGTCGTCGAGCACCGCAAGGCGGCGGTGGCCGGGCTCGGCCATCAGATAGAGGTGGAAATCGTCGTTGCCGAACTCGCCCTCGCCATGGGCCGCGATCGACAGTTTTCCACTCGGCGCGCGGCCGCCCGTGATGATGGCGTATTCACCCTTCGCGTATTGGTGCTCGGCCGTCGCAAAGGCCGGCGACAGCGCGGCGAGCGTGAGGGCAAGGGCGAGGATGGCGCGGCGGAAGGGCATGAGGATGTGTCGCGGCATGATGCTCGGACGTTCACTTCATCGTCGTCCTGGCGAAAGCCAGGACCCATTACCCCAGGGAGCAGTTGTTGCGCAGATTGATAACTACGACTCCTCGCCAAACTCCTCCCTGGGGTAATGGGTCCTGGATCGGCGCTCCGCTCTGAGCAACGCTACGCGTTGCCAGGAGCTCCGCTTGTCCAGGACGACAGCGGAGATTGAGGCGCCACCAGCGCGCCCTACTCCACCAGCGTGAACTGGAGCAGCAGCGTGCGCTGGAGCATTGAAAAATTGTCGTCCGAGACCAGCGTCAGCACCGTCTCGCCCGCGGGCGTGACGTGGGCGTCGATGCCTTCCATGTTGTCGATCTCCTGGCCGAGATCGGCCCTGAACAACGCAGGGCCGTCGACCACCGCGCCCGGCGCGATGGATTTCAGGGGAATCGAGCGGATGCGGATGTCGACGCCGGTGAACCAGGAGAATTTGCGTTCGAGGATGAGCAGCTCGCCCGAGGGCAGCAGCACCGCGTCGCTGATGTCGAATTTCTCGGTGCGGCGGACGCTGAACTGGCCGGGCGTGGGACCGCCGATCAGGAACGCGACCAGATTGCCGTCGGCGTCCAGCCCACGCTCGGAGAAGGCGATCAGGGTGCCCGCGAGCGGCTGGCCCTTCGGGACGAAGACCAGCCCCTCGAGCCCCTTGTTGTGCGGTAGCCTGCGCAACGCGGGCGGCACCTCGATCACCTCGCCGCGGGCGCGCGTGCCGCCCTTCGAGAAATCGTAGCGCAGGATCTGGTTGACGCGCTCGAGCCCGACATAGACGACATTGCCGTCGCGCGTCAGCGACTCCGAATCCCACCAGAGGCGCTTTTCCGTGATCGGCCGCCCCTCGGCATTGAGCAGCGGCGCGGCCTCGACGTCGTCGAGCCCGGCCATCCTGCTGCCGGAATAGCGGATGGCCCCGGTGAACCAGCCGCCCTGGTCGGAGATCGCGAGGAAGCGCTCGCCTTTGGCGTCGAGCCGGATGCCGGACAGGCCGCCGAAGCCGCGATAGGGCGAGGTCAGCACCAAGCCGCCGCGATACTCCAGCGAACCGAAGCGCGTGCGCGAACGGTCGCGCGGCTCGAAACTGGCGATCGGCCGCGCGTTGACCTCGATGCTGACCGGCTCGGCGACGGCGCGCTCGACCTGGAGCGGGCGCGGCGGCGGCTCGGTCGTGGCTTGCGCCAGCGCCAATCGGGACAGTGCGAAAGTGGAAAATCCCGCCGCCGCGTGGCCAAGGAAGCTGCGGCGGGATGAAGCTGCGCTCACGAATGCAGTTTGCGACGCGGCCGGCCGGCCGGCTGGCTCGGCGCGGTGTTGGTCTCGCTGAACAGCTCGGCGAGCTTTTCGGTGATGGCGCCGCCGAGCTCCTCGGCGTCCACGATCGTCACCGCGCGGCGATAGTAGCGCGTGACGTCATGGCCGATGCCGATCGCGATCAGCTCGACCGGCGAGCGGGTCTCGATCTCCTCGATGATGTGGCGCAGGTGCCGCTCGAGATAGTTGCCGGGATTGACCGACAGCGTGGAATCGTCGACCGGCGCGCCGTCCGAGATCATCATCAGGATCTTGCGCTGCTCGGGCCGGCCGAGCAGGCGCTTGTGCGCCCAGTCCAGCGCCTCGCCGTCGATGTTCTCCTTCAGCAGCCCCTCGCGCATCATCAGGCCAAGGTTTTTTCGCGCACGGCGCCAGGGGGCGTCGGCCGACTTGTAGATGATGTGGCGAAGATCGTTGAGGCGGCCGGGATTGGCCGGCTTGCCGGCGGCAAGCCACGCCTCACGCGACTGCCCGCCCTTCCAGGCGCGCGTGGTGAAGCCCAAAATCTCGACCTTGACGCCGCAACGCTCCAGCGTGCGCGCGAGAATGTCGGCGCAGGTCGCCGCGACCGTGATCGGGCGGCCGCGCATCGAACCGGAATTGTCGAGCAGCAGCGTCACCACGGTGTCGCGGAACGTCGCCTCCTTCTCGTGCATGAAGGACAGCGGGTGATAGGGATCGGTCACCACGCGCGACAGCCGCGCGGGGTCGAGGATGCCCTCTTCGAGATCGAATTCCCAGGCGCGGTTCTGCTGCGCCATCAGCTTGCGCTGCAGCCGGTTGGCGAGGCGGGCGACGATGCCTTGCAGATGCGCGAGCTGCTTGTCGAGATAGGCGCGCAGGCGCTCCAGCTCGTCATGGTCGCAGAGGTCTTCGGCCGCGATGATCTCGTCGAATTTCGGCGCGAAGGCGTGGTATTCGGGCCCGCGCGGCTCGTTCCTTCCGTGCGAATTCGGACGCGTCGCCTCGCCCGGCGTCTCGTCGTCGCCGAGCTCGCCGTCGTCGAAGGTATCGGAGGTCGAGGCCTGCGCGCTTTCCATCGCGCTCTCGCTCATCTCCTCGCTCGACGCCTGCGCCTGGTCGGCGCTCATCTCCTGGGCGGCATCGGAATCGGGCGAGCCGTCGGCGCCGGACTGGTCGTTATCGCCGTCGCGGTTTTCGTCGTTTTCGTCGTTGTCCTCGCTGTCGGCGTTGCGCTCGTCGCCGAGCTCGAGCGCCGACAGGAGGTCATGCACGGCGTCGCCGAACCTGGTCTGGTCCTCGACCACGCCGTCGAGCCGGTCGAGCCGCTTGCCGATCTTGTCCTCGAGAATCGGCCGCCAGAGATCGACCATCTTCTTCGCAGCCGTCGGCGGCGCCATGCCGGTCAGGCGCTCGCGCACCAGCATCGCCAGCGCATCGGCCAGCGGCGCGTCGGCGCGGTCGGTGATCTCGTCGAACTTGCCACGATGGAAATGATCGTCGAGCATCGCGGTGAGGTTTTTCGCAACGCCCGCCATGCGGCGCGCGCCGATCGCCTCCACCCTCGCCTGCTCGACCGCCTCGAACACGCCGCGCGCCTGCGGATTGCCCGGCATCAGCTTGCGATGCAGCTTCGGATCGTGACAGGCGATCTTCAGCGCGATGGAGTCGGCGTGGCCGCGCACGACCGCGGCGTCACGCTTGGTCATCTTGCGCGCCGGCTCGGGCAGCCGCGCCTTGCCCGGCGCAAGGCCCGGCCGCTCGGCGGCAAAGGAGACCTCGAGCTCGGGCGATTTCGCGATCGCCTTGAGACAGGAGGCCACCGAGCGCTTGAACGGCTCGGTCGGCGCTTCCTTGCTGTTACGGAATTTGGAATTGGATGATGATGTGCTCATAGCGACTTCGTAAACGAATGGCGCGTCACGCCGCCGGGATAGCCCTTGAGAGTGCCGAATTCCTCGTACCCGCAGGAACGATAGAAGCCCGGCGCCTGGAAACTCATCGTGTCGACGTGGGCCTGGATCGCGCCCTGCCGTCTTGCCTCGTCCTCGATCGCCGCGATCAGCTTCGTGCCAAAACCCTTGCCACGCTGCTTCTGGTCGATCCAGAAATACTGGATGAACAGAACAGTGGCCCAGAGATGCCCGACGATGCCGCCGACGACCTTGCGGCCGTCCTTCAACGAGACCGCGATGCTCTTGACCCTCTGCTTCCCGAACTGCTCGTCATTATAGGCGCCGAGCCCGGCGAGCACAGCCTTCTTGGTCGTCCCAATGGTGCGCTCGACGGTGATGGTTGGCATGGCCTAGCTGAGCGCCACGTTGACCGCCGATTCCGGCAGCTCCGCGTTGAAGCAGCGCTGGTAGAACTCGGCGACCAGGGGACGCTCGAGCTCGTCGCACTTGTTGAGGAAGGTGACGCGGAAGGCGAAACCGATATCGCCGAAGATGTCGGCGTTCTCGGCCCAGGTGATCACCGTGCGCGGGCTCATCACCGTCGACAAATCGCCATTGGCGAAGGCGTTGCGGGTGAGATCGGCAAGGCGCACCATCTTGTTGACGATGTCGCGGCCTTCCTGGGTGCGATAATGCTTGGCCTTCGCCAGCACGATCTCCACCTCCTCGTCATGGCTGAGATAGTTCAGCGTGGTGACGATCGACCAGCGGTCCATCTGGCCCTGGTTGATCTGCTGGGTGCCGTGATAGAGGCCCGAAGTGTCGCCGAGGCCGACCGTGTTGGCGGTCGCGAACAGGCGGAAGGACGGATGCGGCTTGATCACCTTGTTCTGGTCCAGGAGCGTCAGGCGGCCGGAGACCTCCAGCACGCGCTGGATCACGAACATCACGTCCGGGCGGCCGGCATCGTATTCGTCGAACACCAGCGCGACGTTGTGCTGGAGCGCCCAGGGCAGGATGCCGTCGCGGAATTCGGTGACCTGCTTGCCGTCGCGGACCACGATCGAGTCCTTGCCGACGAGGTCGATACGGCTGATATGGCTGTCGAGGTTGACGCGCACGCAGGGCCAGTTCAGGCGGGCGGCGACCTGCTCGATATGGGTGGATTTGCCGGTACCGTGATAGCCGGTCACCATCACACGGCGATTGCGGGCGAAGCCGGCGAGAATGGCAAGCGTGGTGGCGCGGTCAAAGCGGTAGTCGGAATCGACTTCGGGCACGTGAGGATCGACTTCGGAATAGGCCGGCACTTCGAGATCGCTGTCGATCCCGAACACCTGGCGCACCGACACCTTCATGTCGGGCAAACCGGAAACTTCCTCAACTTTGGACAGAGCGGCGGTCGTCATCAATCCTCCGAGGTCCCGGGCGATCCCGAGACCAGTTATTGCACGGTGGCTGCGGCTGGGTGCACTTGCGAACCTATCAGAGACAACGTGCGGGCAGAAGCCCGCCCCGCAATCAAAGTTCCGTTGTCTTTTCATTTAGATAAGCAAGGAACGCGATTTTTGGAAGGCTGCCCTGCGAATCCCGCTCGAATTTCGGGCGGGTCAGCTGGCCTGCCCACGCAAATGGCAGTTTTGCCGCCGCACCTTACTTATGTAGGGTCTGAACTCACCTGGCCCCGCTCAACACGAAAGACGACGTGACGTCATTCCTCGATCCCTTCATCTCGTTCGTTGCGGCCCATGCGTGGCTGGCTTATCTGACCCTGTTCCTGGCGGCGCTTCTGGAAGCGGTTCCGGTGGTGGGATCGGTTGTCCCGGGCTCGACCATCATCCTGGCGCTCAGCGCCCTAATCCCGGGCGGCGAGCTGAAACTCGGCTGGGTGCTGCTGGCGGCAGCGACCGGGGCCATGCTGGGTGACGGCTCGGCCTACTGGATCGGGCACCGGCAGCAGCGCGAGATCCTCAACACCTGGCCGCTGACCAATTATCCGCGCGTGGTCGAGGAGAGCGAAAGCTTCTTCCACCGCTTCGGCACCTGGGCCGTGTTCTTCGCCCGCTTCGTGCCGCCGATCCGCGCGTTCGTGCCGGTGACCGCCGGCGCACTCGGGATGCCCCCTGCTCGCTTCTACGCGATCAACATCCCGGCCATCCTGGTCTGGGCCCCCGCGCATGTGCTGCCGGGCGTGCTGGCGGTGTCGGCCCTGCACGAATATGCCGGGCTGCATCATCACGCGCATGTCGGCAAGCACATCTGGATTTTGACCGTGGCGGCCGTGGCGATCGTGCTGGGCGTCGGGCTCTGGTTCATTCGCCGCCGTCACGTCGGCGGTGCCGCGGAAGCCAAGCCGCGGGCGTAGGTCGCCGCCACACACGTCGTCCTGGCGAAAGCCAGGACCCATACCGCGAGGTCTATCGATCGTGGACGGTCGCGTACCGGGCGACGAGTCTCCGCCAAACGGCTCCCTGGGGTAATGGGTCCTGGCTTTCGCCAGGACGACGGCGGAGAGGGCCGCGTGCACTGATGTTCTAGACTGACTAACCACCCCCCGCCCGCCGCCCCGGCGCCGGCCCCACATACCTTGCCCGTGGCCTGATCAGCTTGCCGTATTGCAATTGCTCGCTGGCATGGGCGATCCAGCCGACGCTCCGGGCCATCGCGAACAGGGCGAGCTCGCTGCCGGCGGGCAGCCGCAGGGCGCGCACGAGGACGGCGAGCGCATAGTCGATGTTGACGAATTCGCCGGTCGCCTCCGCAATCCGCTCCGGCACTTCGCGGGTGAATTTGCGCGGCGCGCCGGCGCGCGAGAGCGCATTCAGCAGCGATTGCGCGCGGGGATCGCCGCGCTTGTAGACGCCATGGCCGAAGCCGGCGAAGCGCTCGCCGAGCGCGACGCGTTCGCGCACCACGGGAGCGACGTCGCGGTCGACCAGCGTTTTCACCAGCTGCGAAGCCAGCACGCCGGCGCCGCCGTGCTTCGGCCCCTTCAGCGCGGCGAGGCCGGCGATGACGGCGTCGTAGAGATTGAGGCCGGTCGAGGCCGCGCAGCGCGCGGTGAAGGTCGAGGCGTTCAGCTCGTGATCGGCGAGCAGAACCAGGGCGCGGCGGATCAGATCGGGCGCATGCTTGTTGTCCGCCGCCCAGACGCGCGCGACCTGCTGGTGCAGCGGCTCGGCCGAGGCTTCCGCATTGAGCATGGTCGCAACCAGCAGCCGGACGATGCGCGCGCCGACCATGGCGCGGCCATCGGGGGCGCGGGTGAAGGCGCGGGGATCGGCGCTCGCGGCCAGCGCCAGCACGGCGATGGCGCGGTCGATCGGCGCCGCCCGCCGCGCGGCCCCTGCGATCGTGCGCATCTCCTCGGATATCTCGGGCTGATTATCAGGCGCAAACGGATCGACGTCGGAGACGTCCCAGAGCAGCGTCGCCGTGTGCTCCAGCGTGTCGTTCTCGGCGAGATCGACGCAATTGACGCCGCGATAGATCGCGCCCTCCTCGGTGATGGTCGAGATCTCCGTGTCCATGACCGGCAGGTCGGCATCGAAGCTGCGCAGGCCGCGCGGCTCCGGCGACGGCACCCGGCGCTCCTTCAGGGCGCGGACGTCCTCGGCGCGGTAGCGGTTCTTGCGCGAATCCGGCGTCGGCTCGGAGCGGATCAGGCCGCGGCTGACATAGGCGTACAGCGTGGCCGGCGAGATCGCGAGCTCGGCGGCGGCCTCCCGGGCGGAGAGGTAGAGCTCATCGGAATTATTCATATTGATTTATGTAATCAAGATTGATCAATCTGTCGAGAGGCCCGACCTTTCCCGTGCGTAGAACAGGAGATTTTGGGCCATGAACATCCACCTCACCAAAAGCCAGATCGGGCTGGACGGCGTCCCCGCGGCCGAGACCGTGCTGAGCCATGTCGACGGCGAGCGCGGCGAGCTGATCATCGCCGGCGAGCATGTCGGCCGGCTGGCCGCCAAGTCGAGCTTTGAGGGCGTCACCGCCCGGCTCTGGAACGGCGCCAGCAAGACCTCGCTGAGCGAGGCCAATGTGCGGGCGAGCCTGGGCGCCGCACGCGAGCGCGCCTTTGCGCGGCTCGCCGACCTGCTGCCGGCGACGCACGGCATGGGAATCGTCGACGGGTTCCGCGCGGCCGTTGCGGGCCTGCGCGCCGAGCACGGGCTGGAACATGAGGCAACCATCGTCGGCGCGTTTCCGGTGATATCAGGCGCGCTGGTCCGGCGCGCCAAGGGGCTTGAGCCGGTCGCGCCCGATCCGAGCGCGAGCCACGCCGCCGACACGCTCCGCATGCTGCATGGGCGCGCGCCGGCCTCTCGCGAGGTCACGGCGCTCGATGCCTATCTCGTCACCGTCTGCGACCACGGCATGAACGCCTCGACCTTCACCACGCGCGTGGTGGCCTCGACCCAGGCCGACCTGTTCGCGGCCGTCACCGCCGGCTATTGCGCGCTGACCGGTCCCTTGCATGGCGGCGCGCCGGAGCCGGTGCTGGAAATGCTCGATGCGATCGGCTCGCGCGAGCGGATCCAGCCCTGGGTGGATGCGGCGCTGGCGCGCGGCGAGCGCATGATGGGCTTTGGTCATCGCGTCTATCGCGTGCGCGATCCGCGCGCCGACGTGCTGAAGACCGCGATCGAGGCCCTCGCCTCCAACGGCGCCGACCTGCCCTTCGCCGGCGAGGTCGAGGCCTATATCCGCGCCGCGCTGCGCAGGAAGAATCCGGACCGGCCGCTGGAGACGAATGTGGAGTTCTTCACCGCGATCCTGCTCGATGCGCTGTCAATTCCAAGGCAGGCGTTCACGCCGATCTTCGCGGTGGCGCGCGCCGCCGGCTGGACCGCGCATGCACGCGAGCAGCAGCGCACCGGCCGGCTGATCCGGCCGAGCTCGTCGTATGTCGGGGCGATGCCGGAGGGGTGACGCGAGTAGCGTGCGGAAGAAACGCGACGGCGGAGCCAATCACTCCGCCGTCGTCCCGGCGAAGGCCGGGACCCATACCGCGTGATCTATCGATGAGCGAGGGTCTTAGTACCGCGGGAAGACTTTTCACTACCAGTCTTCGCCAAACTTCTCCCTGTGGTTATGGGTCCCGGCCTTCGCCGGGACGACATGGGAGAGTGTGGCGGCGGTTATCGCAACATTGACACGGTGCGAGGCACTACGCCTCCCGCACCACCGTCTTCAGATAGTTATACGCCTTGATGATCTCGATCAGGCGGTCTTCGGTGGAACGGTCGCCGCCGTTGGCGTCGGGGTGGTGCTGCTTGACCAGCGCCTTGTACTTGGACTTGACGTCGGCGAGCGTGGCACTGGGGCCGAGGCCCATGACCTGGAGCGCCTTGCGCTCGGCGTTCATCACCTTGCGCGTCTCGGCCTTGGGCTGGGCGTCCGGCCCCTTCCGCCAGTTGGCGCGGCCGTTGATCTCGCTGAACATGCTGAACGGATCGGACGCCATATCGATCTCGGCTTCCGCACCCTTCTTGCCGCCATTGGCACCCATCTTCCAGGTCGGACGGTGGCCGGTCAGCGCATCCTTCTGGTAGCGCGCGACGGCGTCGGCATTCATGCCGGAGAAGAAATTGTAGTTCTGGTTGTACTCGCGCACGTGGTTCAGACAGAAATGCCAGTACTCGCGCTGGTTCTCACGCCCCTTCGGCGCGCGGTGTGCACCCTTGTTCTGGCATCCGGCCCATTCGCACGCGACCGCGGTGTCGCGCGGCTTCACCTCGGGCTGCTTGCCCCGCGGCTTGACGCGGATGGAGTCGAAGAACTTTGATGAATCGATCGGCATGGCTGACTTTGACTACGCAATGCAAAAACCTTCAAGTCTTGACATTGCAATTAGCTGCGAACCCGGCAAATAACGGAGTGCGATCTCTGCACCTGAATGGCACACACATGGCTATGAGAGACACTATCAGCAACAAGTTGCAGGAAGCTTTCACGCCGGAAAGCCTGCAGGTCGTCGACGAGTCACATCTGCATGAGGGCCACGCCGGCCATCGGCCGAGCGGCGAGACGCACTTTCGCGTTTATATTGTGTCTCAAGCCTTCAAAGGGAAGAGCCGGGTCGATCGCCATCGCATGATAAATGCGGCACTGGCCGCGGAACTCTCCGGCAGCGTGCACGCGCTCGCCATCCAGGCGCAGGCGCCGGGGGAAGGCGAGACCTAGCTCGCCAATTCGGCTGTCATGCCCCGCGAAGGCGGGGCATCCAGTAAACACTGCTGGCGAGATTCAATCGATGGGCCGCGGCGTACTGGATCGCCCGCCCCAGTGCGCAAGCGCGCACAAGGCGGGCGATGACACCGTGCGTCAAAACGACGTCCCGGCCCGCCTCGGCTTTGCCTCCTCCAGCTCCGCCTCGCGCGGCACCGGTGAAATACGGAGCGCGGTGATGCGGTTGCGTTCGCGGCGCAGGACGCGGAAGCGGAAGCCGTGGAACGTGAAGCTCTGGCCGCGATCGGGGATCGAGCGCGCCTCGTGAATGACGAGGCCGGCAACCGTGGTTGCCTCTTCATCGGGCAGATGCCAGTCCATGGCGCGATTGAGATCGCGGATCGGCACCGAGCCGTCGACCACGACCGAACCGTCAGGCTGGGCGCGCACGCCGGCGACCACGACGTCGTGCTCGTCGGAAATGTCGCCGACGATCTCTTCCAGAATGTCTTCCAGCGTCACGAGACCTTCGACTTCGCCGTACTCGTCGACGACGAGGGCGAAATGGGTCTTGCGGCGGCGGAAAGCCTTGAGCTGCTCGGACACCGGGCGCATCTCCGGTACGAACCAGGGCGGCAGCGCGATGGTGGAGACGTCGATGCGCGAGGTGTCGCCTTCGGAGGCGCGGATCGCGCGCAGCAGATCCTTGGCGTGGAGCACGCCGATGATGTTTTCCGGCTTCTCGCGCCAGAGCGGAATGCGGGTGTATTCGGTCGCCAGCACCTCGCGCACCAGCTCCTCCGGCGGCAGGTCGGCGTTGATCATCATCATCTCGGTGCGATGGATCATGACGTCGGAGACCTGGAGCTCGCGCAGGTCCAGGAGGCCGCCGAGCATGTCGCGGTCCTGCTTCTCGAACTTGCCCTCGTGATGCAACAGGTCGACCGCGCCGCGCAGGCGCTCGGTCGGCGACAGGATGGCCTGGTGCTCGCCGGCGAGGCCGAACAGGCGCATCAGGAGGCGCACGATGACTTCGACGATCTTGAGCAGCGGCCCCAGCACATACATGGTCAGCCGCATCGGGCGCGCGACCGCAAGCGCCATGCGGTCGGGCGCGTTGATGGCGATGGTCTTGGGCAGCACTTCCGCGAAGATCACCACCAGCGCGGTCATCACGCCGGTGGCGTAGAGCACGCCGACATCGCCGAACCAGGACGTGAAGATGGCGGTGGCGAGCGCGGAGGCGCCGATATTGGCGATGTTGTTGCCGAGCAGCAGCGCGCCGATCAGGCGCTCGCGCATGTCGAGCAGCTGCGAGACCACGTCGGCGTCGTGATTACCCTGCTTGGAGAGCCGCAGCATGCTGGCGCGCGAGGCGCCGGTCAGCGCGGTCTCGCTCGCGGCGAAGAACGCCGAGACCAGCAGGCAGAGGACGACGATGGTGAATCCGAGCCAGTCCATGAACCACTCAAGTTTCTTGTCTTGACGCGTTTTCCTTGCGCGAACCGGTCCCCACTTCGCTCGAAAACGCTTTCACGAAGTTCAGCCGCGCATCAGGCCTTCTGCGCGAGCTTCTCTTTCAGGAAATCGCGCACCGGCGCCGGCTCGACATCCTTTGCGATCACGGCGCGCCCCACAGCCTCCAGCAGGATGAAGGTGAGCTTGCCGCGCTTGACCTTCTTGTCCTGCGCCATCAGGGCCATCAGCGCGTCGGCGTCGGCAAGCCCTTCCTGCGAAAAGCCCGCGATGTCCTGCAAGCGGGTCGGCAGGCCCGCTTCAATGAGATGCCGCTCGACGCGCGCCGCGTCGGCCTCGCCGATCATGCCGAGCCTGGCCGAGAACTGCGCCGCCAGCGTCATGCCGATCGCGACGCCCTCGCCGTGGAACAGGCGATCGGAGAAGCCGGTCGCAGCCTCCAGCGCGTGGCCGAAGGTGTGGCCGAGATTGAGCAGCGCGCGCTCGCCGGTCTCGCGCTCGTCGCGCGAGACGACGCCGGCCTTGGCGCGGCAGGAGGTCGCGATCGCGTGCTCGCGCGCCGAGCCGCCCTTGAAGATGTCGGAATGGTTCTTTTCCAGCCAGGTGAAGAAGGCCTCATCGCCGAGCACGCCGTATTTGGCGACCTCGGCATAGCCGGCGCGGAATTGCCGCGGCGACAGCGTGTCGAGCACGGCGGTGTCGGCAATCACCAGCACCGGCTGGTGGAAGGCGCCGAGCAGGTTCTTGCCCTGCGGCGAGTTGATGCCGGTCTTGCCCCCGACAGAGGAATCGACCTGCGCCAGCAGCGAGGTCGGCACCTGCACGAAATCGACGCCGCGGCGCAGGATCGCGGCGGCAAAGCCGGCGAGATCGCCGACCACGCCGCCGCCGAGCGCGATGACGAGATCGTTGCGCTCGATCTTGGCCGCGATCAGGGCTTCGCTGACTTTTTCGAGGCCGGCATAGGTTTTCGAGATCTCGCCTTCCTCGACCACGATGCGCGAGGTCGGAATTCCGGCGGCCGCGAGCGATGCTTCCGTCGGCTCGAGCCAGTGCTTTGCGACGGTGCGATCCGTCACGATCGCCGTGCGCACGCCGGGGCGTAAACGCGCGACCCGTTCGCCCAGCGAGGCCAGCACGCCGCGGCCGATGACGATGTCATAGGCGCGATCGCCGAGCGCGACATCGACGTTGACGGGGTCGGAATGTTTCAAGGGCGCGGTCATCGTACGGCACTCGCAACGTCGGCAGGTGGCTGGGACGCCTGCTCACCGCAAAGATGCGCGCGCAGCGTCTCGATACATTCCTCGACGATCTTGTCGTGCGGCACGTCGCGGGAGGCGATGGTGAGGTCGGCATGGCTGTAGACAGGCTCGCGCTCGGTGAGCAGGCGCGTCACGGTTCCCTCGGGGTCGGCGGTCTGGAGCAGCGGACGATCGGCGCGGCGGCGGACGCGGCGCATGATGACGTCGTGGTCGGCCTTGAGCCAGATCGAGATCGCCTTCGCCGCGATCCGGGTCCGCGTCTCCTCGCGCATGAAGGCGCCGCCGCCGGTTGCCAGCACCACCGGGCCGCCGTCGAGCAGGCGCGCGATCACCCGCGCCTCGCCGTCGCGGAAATGGGCCTCGCCATGGCGCTCGAAAATCTCCGGTATGGTCATGCCGGCCGCCGCCTCGATCTCGGTGTCGGCATCGACGAAGGGCAGCTTGAGCCGGGCCGCCATGCGGCGGCCGATGGTGGATTTGCCCACCCCCATCATGCCGACGAGCACGATCGAGCGCGCCCCGAGCGCCGACAGGATGTCGGCCTCAGGCGAAGCTTGTATCGGCAACGCGGCGTCGGACATGGGTCTCGCTCTGGATCTCGCTCTGGGTCTCGCTCGATCTGCCGCCAAAAGCGGCCTGCTTTGGCCACCTATACGACCCCGAAGGGGGCCTCGCCAGAGGACTCTTGCCACGAAACGGCGAACATGTTGGATGATTTCATTGGTTAATTTGCCGGCCTGGACCTTTACCGAGACCTTGCACGATGCCCAGCCTGTTCCGCTTCCTGACGGTCGTCGCCGTGATCGCCGGCATCGTCTATGGCGTGGTCTTTGCGCTGGCCAACTTCGTCAATCCCAAGCCGCGGGAAATGTCGGTGACGATCCCGCCGGATAAGTTTCTCAAGAAATAGGAGCTAGCCTCCAGGGCATGCGTGCAAAGCCCTCAGACAGCAAGCTCACCGGCCTGTTCCTCGACATGCTCGCGGCGGAACAGGGCGCCGGCCCCAATACGCTCGATGCCTACCGCCGCGATCTCACGGACTTCTCCGAGTTCCTGGGCCGCGTCGGCCACAATTTTGCGGACGCCGAAACCCAGACGCTGCGCGACTATCTCGCCGATCTCGACACGCGTGGCTTCAAATCCACCAGCGTGGCGCGCCGCCTGTCGGCGATGCGGCATCTCTACCGCTTCCTCCTGAACGAGCGCATTCGCGGCGACGATCCCGCCGCGATCCTGTCCGGGCCCAAGCGCGGCCGCGGCCTGCCAAAGGTGCTGTCGATCGCGGATGTCGACCGCATGCTCCGCCGCGCCAAGGAATTGAGCGAGGCGGAGGATGCATCGCCCTCGAAGCGGCTGCGCGCCTTGCGGCTCTATTGCCTGCTCGAGGTGCTCTACGCCACGGGCCTGCGCGTCTCCGAGCTGGTGGCGTTGCCGCGCACGGCGGCCAAGCGCGACGCCCGCATGATCGTGGTGCGCGGCAAGGGCAACAAGGAACGGCTGGTGCCGCTGAACGAGGCCTCGCGGCAGGCGATGGCGGATTATCTCGCCGCGACCGAAGCCGCGAAGACGGAGAAGAAGAAGGACAGCCTCGCCGCCTCGAAATGGCTGTTCCCCTCGTTCGGCGAGAGCGGGCATCTGACCCGGCAGCATTTCGCCCGCGACCTCAAGGAGCTCGCAGTCGCCTCGGGCTTGCAGGCCCGGCTGGTCTCACCGCACGTGCTGCGCCACGCCTTTGCCAGCCACCTGCTGCACAACGGCGCCGACTTACGCATCGTGCAGACCCTGCTCGGCCACACCGATATCTCGACCACCCAGATCTACACCCATGTGGTCGAGGAGCGGCTGAAGAGCCTGGTGCGCGACCTGCACCCGCTGGCGGAGAAGTAGCTTGTCGTCGTCCCGGCGGAGGCCGGGACGACAGCGGTGGCCGAAACCGCCTTGACTTCGGCCACATCTCCGCAGAAAGAGCCGTGGCCTCACGATTGATTTGGCGGGCGGCCCAGAAGCCCACAAGCCAACTCATTGAAGAAGCTACACTTCTTTCCGCAGGTCCGAAACCGCTTCGCCGCCTCGCCCCGTCCTCCCTATATTGAGTTGATGCAAGACCAGATGCGCAGCTATCTCGACTTCGAAAAGCCCGTCGCCGAGCTCGACTCCAAGGTCGACGAGCTGCGGGCGCTCGCGGCCTCCGGGACCGACATCAGTGACGAGATCGGGCGGATCGAGGACAAGGCAGCGCAGGCGCTGGCCGACCTCTATACGAACCTGACGCCGTGGCAGAAGACGCTGGTCGCGCGCCATCCGCAGCGGCCGCATTTCAACGACTTCATCACGGGCCTGATCACCGAGTTCACCCCGCTCGCCGGCGACCGCAAGTTCGGCGAGGACGAGGCCCTGGTCGCCGGCTTCGGCCGCTTCCGCGGCGAGCCGATCTGCGTGATGGGCCAGGAAAAGGGCGATTCCACCGAGAGCCGCATCCGGCACAATTTCGGCATGGCGCGGCCCGAGGGCTATCGCAAATGCGTGCGGCTGATGGAGATGGCCGAGCGGTTCGGCCTGCCGGTGCTGTCGCTCGCCGATTCCGCCGGCGCCTATCCCGGCATCGGCGCCGAAGAGCGCGGCCAGGCCGAGGCGATCGCGCGCTCGACCGACGCGTGCCTGTCGCTGGGTGTGCCGAACGTCGCCATCATCACCGGCGAAGGCATGTCGGGCGGCGCCATCGCGATCACCACCGCCAACCGGGTGTTGATGCTGGAACACGCGATCTACAGCGTGATCTCGCCGGAGGCCGCCTCCTCCATCCTCTGGCGCGACGGCACCAAGGCGCAGGAAGCCGCCAACAACATGAAGATCACCGCCCAGGACATGCTCCGCTTCGGGGTGATCGACAGCATCCTGAAGGAGCCGGTCGGCGGCGCCCACCGCGACCCCGCCGCCATGATCGCCACCACCGGGGATGCCATCGCCAGGGCGTTTGAGGAGCTCCACGGCCTCGACGCCGACGCCATCCGCAAGCAGCGGCGGCAGAAATTCCTCGATATCGGTCGGAAACTGGGCTGATTCGGGCGGGTTTGGTCCCGTCGGACCCGTCGCCCTCCGCCGTCGTCCTGGCGAAAGCCAGGTTGGGGGCGCTGGAAGTACCGAACGACGAATCTTCGCCAAACCACCGCCTGGGGGTTATGGGTCCTGGCTTTCGCCAGGACGACACTGAATTTGACGCCCGGGCAGACCACCCCAGACTAACCCCGGTAACCCCGCATTAACCCTTTTTTTGCCCAAATCGGCGATCTGAGTCTGGATCGGGTCGGAAGGCCCAAGTAAGGCCCAAAGTCGCGTCCATTCAGTCTCTGTTGACCATGCCATTGGGCCAACGGGCTCGTGATCCCCGCTCGGGTTGCGACCACATGACCCAGAGGTTAGAATTTTAATTAATGGCTTCAGGGCATAAGCGCTGGAGCGTGGTTTGAAAAAGCCCGTCACGACGGGTCCGGATCTCCGGTCGGATCATGCTCCAAAGAATTGGGGTTCGCGCTGCTTGCCCGGCACGGTGTGGGGTCCATCTTGATTTCTCGTTCGCTTGCTCGCGCGCTCTTGGCTTCGGTTGCGCTGATGACGGCCAGTGTCCTGCTGACCGGCTGCGACACCGACCAGGTTTCGCTTGCGACCAACGCCAAGGCCAACCAGCCGGTGCCGCCAAAGCTTCTCGCCGCGATGGTCGAGAAGGACATGGATCTGCAATCCCCGATCCTGGTCCGCCTGTTCAAGCAGGAAGCCGAGCTCGAGGTCTGGAAGCAGACCCGCAACGGCCAGTTCGCGCTGCTCAAGACCTATCCGATCTGCCGCTGGTCGGGCGATCTGGGTCCGAAGGTGCGCGAAGGCGACCGCCAGGCGCCGGAAGGATTCTACTCGATCAATCCGGGCCAGATGAATCCGCAGTCGGCCTATTACCTCTCGTTCAACACGGGCTATCCGAACGCGTTCGACAAGGCTCTGGGCCGTTCCGGCTCGCAGCTGATGGTGCATGGCGACTGCTCCTCGCGCGGCTGCTACGCGATGACGGACGAGCAGATCGCGGAGATCTATTCGCTCGGCCGCGAGTCCTTCTTCGGCGGCCAGAAGGCGTTCCAGCTGCAGGCCTATCCGTTCAAGATGACGCCGGTGAACATGGCCAAGCACCGGAACAATCCGAACATGCCGTTCTGGAAGATGATCAAGGAAGGCTATGATCATTTCGAGGTGACGCGGCAGGAGCCGAAGGTCGATTTCTGCGAGAAGAAGTACGTCTTCGACGCGGCGAAGACGCCGGATGCCAAGCGCGATCCGGTGTTCGACGCGTCCGCAAAGTGCCCGGCCTATGTGATCCCCCAGGACATCGCGAGCGCCGTGCGCGAGAAGGACGCGCGCGACCAGGCCGAGTACGCCAAGCTCGTCGCCAAAGGCACGCCGGTGGCGCGCATGAACACCGGCATCGACGGCGGCATGAACAAGATCTTCGCCGCCAAGATTCCGGAAGGCTCGACCGGCCTGTCGGAGGGCGCCGAAGGCACCACGCTCCAGATGCTGGCGATGGCGAAGGCGCCGGGCACGATCCCCGGCCACGTCAATCCGCCCAAGCCGAATTTCGACGCCGCCGCGCCCACGCCGCAGGAAGAGCCGGTCGTCGCTGTCAGCGCGCCCGCGACCAGCACCCGCGTCGCGGCCGCTGCGCCCGCGGAGAAGTCTCAGGAAAAATCCCAGGGCGGTGGCTTCTTCTCGAACCTCGGCCGCAAGATGGGCCTCGGCACCGCCGACACGACCGCCACCGCTTCGGCTCCGCCGGCGACCGCCTCGGTTGCACCGGCCGCCACGTCCACGACGCCGCCCACCGCAGCGTCGCGGCTGAAAGCGGCAGTGACCCGTTTCGTGCCCGGCCGCGACTCGACCAAGGACGCGCCGAAGCCGGCTGTTGCCGCCGCCAAGCCCGCCGAGCCGGCGAAGCCCGACACGCGCCTCGCCGCAACGCGCCCGGCGCTGAAGCCGACGGTGTCGGATGATTCCGCCGGTGGCCCGCAGATGGCGGGCGCCGCGCCGGTGGTGTCGTCGAATTCGTTCGACAGCCGCTTTGGGGCGGTGAAGTAGGGACGACTTGATCGCTCGCCAAGAATAAGTCCCTTCTGCATCTTCGATGCCGACATTGCACCCAGCACCTTCCCTGATACTCTCCAAGTCCAAGAGGCTGAGACTTGGGCCGCGAGCAAACCGAGGGGATCACTGGAACGCCTTGGACGGAGAGCGAAATCTCCGCCGTGGTCGATAGCTATTTTCGGATGTTGGCCTCCGAGAGAGTGGGCGCGGCCTATAGCAAAGCGCAGAATCGGCGCCAACTCATGACGATCGTGCATCGATCTGAAGGCTCGATCGAACGCAAGCTTCAAAACATTTCCGCCGTCCTCGATGTGCTCGGAGCGCAGTGGATCAACGGCTACAAACCATTGGCGCACTATCAGGACGCCTTGGTGGCTGCCGTTGAACGCAACGTCGGACAGGCACCGGATTTTCTTTACCCCGCGAACATCGATACTCAGCCGCTGGCGCTCAACGACGATGCCGTCTTCGTTGCTCCACCATCTGTCGCAGACTTCGAGAAGACACTGACACCCGCCGTCCGCCGGCTGGTCGGAAAGTTCGACCCCGCCGAGCGCGACGCCAGAAACCGTCAATTGGGCAAAGCCGGCGAGAAATTCGTCGTGGAGTTCGAGCGCGACCGGTTGCGACGCGCTGGGCGTAACGACCTTGCGAATGACGTCCGCTGGGTTTCCGATCTGGACGGCGATGGCCACGGTTACGACGTCCGCTCCTTTGAGCCTGACGGCCAAGAGCGACTACTGGAAATCAAGACGACCTGCGGACACGAACGCACAGCGTTTTGGCTGACCAGGCGGGAAGTCGACGTTGCCGCAGAGAGAAGTGATCAATATCGAATCCGGCGCGTCTTTCACTTTCGTAACCGCGCTCGGATGTTCGAGATAGCTCCCCCGCTTGAGCATGCGCTCTTTATGACGCCAACCACCTACTCCGCCGAACCGAGATAACTCGGCCTTCGACCTTTTTTCGGTCGTCACGCAGGCGGTCCGGGCGAAGTACCCTATTTCCCCGAGCCGCTTGACTCCAATGATATACTCAATATGATATACATTTATACATGGGATATCATAGAGGCAGTCATGCAGGTCTCTAAATGGGGTAACAGCCTTGCGGTCCGGCTGCCCAAAGCGCTGGTAGAGGAGCTAGGTCTGAAGGAAGGCGACGAACTCGACGTGGTCGCCGCCCGTAAGGGCACGATCGAGGTCGAGACCAAGGAGGAGAGGCGCCGACGCGCGATCGCGAATATGCGCGCACGCAACTGGCCGCCCTTGCCCGCTGACTACAAGTTCGATCGCGACGAGGCGAACGAGCGGTGAGCGCATTTCTGGATACCAACATTCTCGTTTACGCGCAGCAGACCGGCACCAAGGCAACGATCTCGCAAGACCTGATCGACCAGGGCGGCACCATCAGCGTGCAAGTCCTGAACGAACTCGCAAACGTCTTGCGCAGGAAGCAGGGGCGAAGCTGGCGCGACATCGAGCTCTTGTTCGATGATATCGACGATACGCTCGATCCGGCGCTCCCGCTGACGGCGAACACCAGCCGTGCGGCCCTTGTGCTGGTGCAGAATGATGGCTTGGCTTTCTACGATGCGCTGATCGTTGCCGCGGCGATCGAAGCCGGTTGCGATATCTTATACAGTGAAGACATGCAGCATGGCCGCAGCATCGGCGGGCTCACGATCGTCAACCCGTTTCTCGGCAGTGTGCCGTGAGCGGCTACACCGAACATAGTCTAACGACGGTGGCGATCCGTTTGAAAACCGAAGTTGACGGTGCGCGAAGCAACAATCTCTCCCACCGTCACCCTGAGGTGGCCGCTTCTTCAGCGGCCCTCGTAGGGCGACGGCCCGACTGCTAGCTCGGCCGTCCATCCTTCGAGGCTCGCTACGCGATGCTACGCATCGCGCCGCTCGCACCTCCAGCGACGACGGCTTCGCCGTCGCGCGGGGATGACGAGACTGGCAGGATGCCTGCGGCGAGAGATAGCCGTAGAGCGGATAGTGAGAACCTACGGCGCCAGATACCGCAGCAGCTCCGGATTGCCCCTCACCTCGGTCGCCTCCCCCTGCAGCGCGACCCTTCCGCGGTCCAGCACGTAGGCATAATCGGCGACGCGGAGTGCGAGGTCGAGGTGCTGCTCGACGATGATGACGGCGATTTCCTTGGCGAGCTCGATCAGACGCTCGGTGATCTCCTCGATGACGCCGATCCAGACGCCTTCGGTGGGCTCGTCGAGCAGCAGCAGTTTCGGATCGCCCAGCATAGCGCGGCCGATGGCGAGCATCTTGCGCTCGCCGCCGGAGAGCGTGCCGGCGGGCTGGTCGAGGCGCTGGCCGAGTTTCGGGAAGATCGTCAGCACGTGGTCGACGGCGTCGGCCTTGCTGCTCGCGAGCGAACCGACGGCGAGATTGTCGCGCACCGACAGGCGCGCGAACACCGAATGCTCCTGCGGGACGTAGCCGATGCCGGCGCGCACGCGCTCCTGGGTCGCGCGGCGGCTGATGTCGCGGCCGTCGAAGGCGACCTCGCCCTTCCACGCCGGCAGCTCGCCGACGATGGTCTTCATCAACGTGGTCTTGCCGGCGCCGTTGCGCCCGAGCACGGCGACGCCGCCACGCCAGGGAATGCCGAGGTTGACGTCGAACAGGACCTGGCTGCGGCCATAGCCGGCGTCGAGATGCTTGATGTCCAAAAATTCAGGCACGGCGCAGATAAATCTCCTGGACGGATTTGTTGGCCTGGATTTCGGACACGGTACCCGAAGCCAGCACCTTGCCCTGGTCGAGCACGGTCAGGCGATCGCAGATGTCGCGGATGAAATCGAGGTCGTGCTCGACGATGACGAGCGAGCAATGTTTTTTGATCGGCTGGAGCAATTCGCCGGTGACGCGGCGCTCTTCCAGGCTCATGCCGCCGGTCGGCTCGTCCAGCAGCAACAGCTTTGGCCTGCCCGCAAGCGCCATTGCGATCTCCAGCCATTGCTGCTGGCCGTGCGACAGCGCCGCCGCCGCGTCGAAGGCGCGGTCGGCGAGGCGGAACTGCGTCAGCATGGTCATGACCTGCTCGTGCAGCGCGCCGCGCGTGCGCGAGAACAGGAGGTCGAACAGCGAGGACTGCGCCTGGAGCGCGAGCAGGATGTTGTCGTAGAGCGTCAGCGTCGGCAGCACGCTGGTGATCTGGAATTTCAGGCTCATGCCGGCGCGGGCACGCTCGGTCGGCGTGAACGCGGTGATGTCGGTGTTGACGAAGCTCACCTTGCCCTGCGTCGGCACCTCGGCACCGGCGATGCACTTCATCAGCGTGCTCTTGCCGGAGCCGTTCGGGCCGATCAGGCCGTGAAACTCGTTCTCGCCGACGGTGAGGGCTGCGCCGTCGAGCGCGGTGAGCTTGCCGAAGATCTTTTTGATGCCCGCGGCCTCAAGGAGCGGCATTGCGCTTCTCCTTTACGGTCTGCTTGTTGTTTTCCTTGGGCTTCGCACCGAAGCTGCCGACCCGTTCGCGCTCGCCCAGCACGAAGCTGATCAGGCCGAGCGGCCGGAACAGGATCACGAGCAGCAGCAGCAAGCCCAGGATGATCGGCCAGATTTCGCGGTAATTGTCGGACAGCCAGAAGCTGACGCCTTCGACGATGACGGCGCCGATGACCGCACCGATCAGCGTGCCGGAGCCGCCGAACAGCACGTAGAGCACCACCTGCGTCGAGACGACGACGCCGACCATGTTGGGCCAGACGAAACCTTCGTGGAAGGCATAGAGGCTGCCGGCAAGGCCTGCGATGGCGCCGCCGATGGTGAAGATGATCGCCTTGAGATGCTGCGCCTTGTAGCCGAAGAAGGCGATGCGCTGCTCGTTCTCGCGCAGACCGGCGAGCGCGAGGCCGAACTGCGAGCGCACCAGGAAGCGGCAGAGCAGATAGACCACGACGAGGATGCCGAGCACGAGATAGTAGAACGCCGGCCCTTCCGAGAACTCGTAACCACCGAGCGTCATCGGCGCGATCGAGGGAATGCCGTTCTGGCCGCCGAGATAATACCAGCCGCGCGCCAGACGATCGGCGGCGTAGGAGCCGGTGAGCGTACCCAGCGACACGAAGATCACGCTGGAGGGATGCCGGCCCAGCAGCAGGAAGCCGCCCAGCAGCAGCGCGAAGGTGAGGCCGATGATGGTGCCCGCGGGCAGCACCAGGAAGATATTGGTGATGTCCAGGTCGCGCGCGAGCAGCGCGACGCCATAGCCGGCCGAGCCGAAGAACAGGGCCTGGCCAAAGCTCATGATGCCGGCATAGCCCCAGACCAGATCGAACGACAGCGCGAACAGCGCGAGGATGATCACCCGCGTCGCGAACACCGTGAGATAGTCCTGCAGCACCAGCGGCGCGAGCAGCGCCGCGACAAGCACGACGCCCTCCACGATCGGCAGGACGTTTCGTCCCGACGTTCGTTCCGCCGGCGCGCTTCCGGTCACCGAAACTTCCGTCCCGCTGTCGATGTCGGCGCGAACGGCCTGCTTAGCTGCACCCATAGACTTCAACATTTCGAATTTGGCATCGTGAGAGGCAGTCCGATTGGTCGGGGTTCACCTCTCCCCATCGGGGAGAGGTCGGATTGCGCCCGGCGATGCGAAGCATCGTCCAGAGCAATCCGGGTGAGGGGCCGCAGCACCCAGTGAGACCGGATCCCCTCACCCGGATCGCATCTTGCGATGCGATCCGACCTCTCCCTACGGGAGAGGTGAAGAACGACGCGCCTCAGCATTCCTTGGGATCGACGAGACCGTCGCTGCGTCCGACGATCTCGTAGTTCCCGCCCTTGGCGACCGCGGTATACATCTTCATCTTGCAGTGCCGCTTGCCCGGCACCATCTCGGCCGGCCCCCCGGGACCTTCGGCGATCTTGGCATGGTCGAGCGCGGCGGCGACCGATTCGCGGTCGATCTTGCCGGCTTCCTTGACTGCAGCCTCCCACAGCTTCAGGCCGCGATAGGTGCCGGTTGCAGCGCTGCCGGCGGCGAACAGGAAGTTGCCCGGAAAGTCCTTCTCATAGGCCGCCTGGATTTTGGCGTCGAACGGGTTCTCCTTGGTCAGCACCTTGAAATAGTCGAGACAGCTCGCGAGCCCCTCGATCTCCGCGGCCTGGTTGATGTTGAGCGTGTTCTCGTCATAGTACACGCAGGCGAGACGGCCGCCGTTCTTGAGGAAGCCCGCTTCATAGAGCTGCTTGAAGAACGGGCCGACGCCCGGCGGAATGACGGTGTTGAAGACGACGTCGACCTTGTTGGAGATGATGCGGTTGACGGTCGAGGAGAAGTCGACCTGGTCGAGCGGATAGTATTCCTCGAACACGACCTCGCCGCCGTTCGATTCGATCACCTTGCGCGCATAGACGTTGAGCGTGTGCGGCCAGACATAGTTGGCGCTGGGCAACGCGAACTTCTTGCCGCCGTTCTTGATCAGCCAGGGGATGAACTCGTCGCACTGCTGCGCCGGCGTCGGGCCGGTGCAGAACAGATAGGGCGTGCACTCCTTGCCTTCGTAGAGCTGCGGATAGATGTAGAGCGTCTTGCCGCGCGCCACGATCGGGTCCTTGATCGCGTTGCGCATCGAGGAGGTGATGCCGCCCAGCACCATGTCGACCTTGTCGCGCTGGATCAGCTTGCGGACGTTGCCGACCGCGACGGATTCGTTCGAGGCGGTGTCCTCGATATAGAGCTCGAGCGGACGGCCGAGCATGCCGCCGGCGGCGTTGATCTCCTTGATCACCATCTTGGCGACGTTGGCGTCGGCATTGCCCGCGTAGGCGATCGGGCCGGTGAGATCGGTGGCGATGCCGACCTTGATCGGGGCTTCGGCCGCATTGGCCCAGGGGGCCGGGATCACCCAGCTGCCGACACCGGTTGCGACCGCGCCGGACGCAAAGGCGAAATTGGAGAGAAAGCGGCGGCGAGAGAGCTGCGTACGATCGAACATGTGACTAAACCCCTTTTCCAGCGATGAGGCCCTGCGGCCGGAATTTGATGAAGACAATGGCGAGCACGAAGACGAGGACGTCGGCGACGACGGGCGCCATCACCCATGGCAGCGCGGCACTGAGCGTGCCGATGACGCCGGCGCCCGCGACCGGCCCGATGAAGGAGCCGACGCCGCCGACCATGACCGCGACAAAGCCCTGGATCAGGAAGCGCAGGCCGAGATCGGCGAACAGGCTGAACACGGGCACGATCAGTGCGCCGGCGAGGCCGGCGAGCGCCGCGCCGAAGGCAAAGGTGGCGCCATAGATCAGCGGCGTGGAGATGCCGGAGGCGCGCGCCAGCGACGGATTTTCCAGCGTAGCGCGGACGCGAAGGCCAAAGCTCGTGCGTGAGAGCAGGAGATAACAACCGCCCATCACCAGCAGCGTGATGACGATGATGGTGAAGCGCCAGGCCGAAATGTGCATCGCGCCGATGTCGATCGAGCCACCGATCGGCTCCGGCACGGTGAGATAGAAGCCGCCGATCAGCCCGCGCACGGATTCGCGGATGATAAGGCCCAGCGCATATGTGCCGAGCATCGCCACGATCGGCGCGGCGTAGAACCGGCGGATGATCAGCGCCTCCAGCACGAAGCCGAGCGCGCCGACCACGAAGGGCGCCGCGACCATGCCGGCCCAGATCGGCAGGCCCTTGGCGTAGGCGAGATAGGTGATGTAGGCCCCGAGCAGAACGAACTCTCCCTGCGCGAAGTTGAAGATGCCCATCATGCTGGCGATGATCCCGAGCCCCAGCACGATCAGGACGATGATCGCGCCAAAGCTCAGGATCTCGAACGCCGCGACGAACGCGTTAGCCATGCGCCAGAGCCTTTCCCGTTCCGATGGAATCGGAACGGGGCTCCAGATTCTCGTTTTGACGCGTTTTCTTGACGCGAGCCGGTATCCACTTCGCTGGAAAACGCTTCAGTGTTCCGTCCGTCTGCATCAACGCCTCGCTCACATCTTCTTCCAGTCGCCGATCTGCTCGTAAGCGTGCGCGGCGCGATAAATCGTGGATTCCTCGAACATGCGGCCGACCAGCATCAGGCCGACGGGCAGGCCGTCGACCATGCCGCAGGGCAGCGACATCGCGGGATGATGGGTGATGTCGAACGGCGCGGTGTTGCCGATCATCTCCAGCGCACGGGCGACGTAATCCTCGCGGCTGGCGGTGGGCTCCGGCAGCTTGGTCGCCTTCATCGGCGTGGTCGGCAGCAGCAGGAGATCGTAATCCCTGAGAGCCTTGTCGTAGGCTGCGGTGAGGCGACGCGAGATGTTCAGCGCCTTGCCGTAATAGCGCGGACCGAAATTGTTGTTGATGTAGGTCCCGAGCAGCAGGAACAGCTTTGTCGTCTCCGACAGCGAGTCCGCCTGCCGGCGCCAGCCGCGATGGAAATCCATCAGCGAGGTCGAATAGAGGTCGCCGCGGCTGAGCCCATAGCCGTCGCCATACATCATGGTCTGGGTCATGCCCTCGGTGCCGATCGGCGTCCAGATCGCGGGGCCGACGAGGTGCATCGGGATCGAGACGGTCTCGACGGTGGCGCCGAGATCCTTGAAACGCTTGGCCGCCTCGCGCACGCTTTCGTTCACCGCGGCTTCCGCGGTCGGCTGCTCAAAGCCTTCCTTGAGGATGCCGATCTTCATGCCTTTCACACCCTGGCCGAGCGCCTTGGTGTAGTCCTCGACCTTGGGCGCCTTGATGCGCGGGTCGTAGCCGTCGTCGCCGGCGAGCACCTCGAGCAGCAGCGCGTTGTCGGCCACGGTCGCCGTCATCGGGCCGGTGTGATCGACAAAAATCTCGATCGGCATGATGCCGGTGTAGGGCACGAGGCCCCAGGTCGGCTTCATGCCGTAGGTGCCGCAGAACGAGGACGGCATGCGGATCGAGCCGCCCTGGTCACCGCCCATCGCCATGTCGGCCTCGCCGAGCGCGACGACGACGCCGCTGCCCGAGGACGAGCCCCCGGCCGAATAGCCCATCTTGTAGGGATTATGCACCGGCCCCACCGCCCCGGTGTGGCTGCCGCCGGACATGCAGAAGGATTCACAGTGTGTCTTGCCGAGGATTTCCCCGCCGGCATCCAGTATGCGCGTGACGACGGTGGCATCGAAATCGGGGACGTAGCCTTCCAGCGTCGCCGAGCCGTTCATCATGGGAACGCCGGCGAGCATGATGTTGTCTTTCAGCGCGACCGTCTTGCCCTTGAGCTTGCCGCTGGCGGCGCCCTTCACCGTCGACTTGCGATACCAGGCGTTGCGCGGGTTCTCCTCGGGGGAAGGCCGATAGCCCGGCGTGCGCGGATATTTCACCTCCGGCACCTCGTCCGGCATCGCGCCGACCAGATTGTAGGCTTCGATCGAGCCCTGCATCAGGCCGCGGAACGAGGCGACATCGTCATCGGTCAGCGCGAGGCCGCACTGCTCGGCGACGCTGCGAAGTTGGGCGGGCGTTGGAAGGACAACTGTCACGGCGCTCTCCTTGAGGCTTCTTGATCCCTGGCTTTGGATGGAGGCCGCTCGCTCGCGCTTGCACAGCGCGGGCCAATCGGCTTCGCCTCGATATTACAGACGGAAATATTTTCCTTTTCAAGTATTATTTCGAAGATCCGCCGCGACAGATGAGCGGCCGGATCTCAGAGCGTCTTGATGAGCTTGAAGTCGAGACCGTCCGCTTCGGCGAGATACATCGGCATCTCGGCGCGGCCATCGCGGATGGTGACGGGGCCGCGGCCCGCCGAATAGACGGTGTTGCGCGCCGCCTTCAGCAGCGGATGCAAGGCCAGGGAGCCGGCACGGTTGGCCACGGACTCCAGGAACCGCAGCCCCTCGTAATTCGACTGGCCGACGGAACCGACAGGCGGCGCGTGCGGGCCGAACATGGCCTGATAGCCACCGAGGAACTCGTCATTGGCGCGCGAGGCCATGCAGTTGAAATAGCCGGAGGCGCAGAACAAATTCTCGGTGTTGTCGGCACCGATGCCGAGAAGCACGGTCTCGTCCATCGCACCCGCCAGCCGCAGCGTCGAGGTGGCGAGGCCAGCCTCGGCGAAGGCGCGGTTGAAGGTGATGCTGTCGGTGCCGATCAGCGAGATCAGCACCACGTCAGGCTTGGCGGCGCGGATGCGCGCCAGATGCGGCTCGTGATTGTCCTCGCCGACGGGAACGAATTCCTCGCCGACGACCTGGCCGCCGGCTTCCTTGATGTAGCGCTTGACCGCGCGATGCGACTGCCAGGGCCAGACGTAATCGCTGCCGATCAGGTACCAGCTCGTCGCCTTCTTGACGTCAGCCAGCCAGTGGATCGACGGCCGGCTCTGCCAGCGCGGTGTCTCGCCGATTGCCATCACGCCCGGCGTGCGCTCGCCGCCCTCGTAGACCGGGGTGTAGATGTAGGGGATGCGATTACCGGTGACCTTGCGCAGCGCGACGCGGACGGCGCTGATATGCGAGCCCATGATCAGGTCGACCTCGTCGAAGGCGATCGCCTGCTCGGCGCGCCGCACCACCTCGTCGATCGGGCCGCCGGAATCGTAGATCGACAGCTCCAGCTCGCGGCCCAAAATGCCGCCGCGCTTGTTGATCTCGGCGACCGCCAGCATCGCGCTGTTGGTGGAGGTCGGGCCCCAGATCCCGGGCGAGCCGGTGAAGGTGAGGAAGTTGCCGATGCGCAGCTTGTTGCGCGCGCCGCGGCGCTTCATGAAATGCGCGTCAACCGGAGACAGGTCGAAGTCGGCCGCCGATGACGACAGATTCCTGAACAGCAAAGACGGCGGCAACGCCGGGCCGCCGTGAGCCGGGAAGTTTACCGTCGCGCGCACGCTAACTCCTGTCTGGCACCAGACCTGAAAGCACATTGAGCAGGCGGCCGCGGCTTCCGCCCTTTTGTTGGGCAATGATCCTATTTTGAAAATATTGAATATTCAAGAATTGAAGTGCATATAGATGCAGCATTGATTGCAAGACATTCACTCATTTGGGTCAAGACGAAGTCTTAGCCGTGGCAAAACCGTCGAAAGAAAACTCCCCGATCACCGAACACCTCGCCTATCTGCTCGCGCAAGCCAACCGGGAGATCAACCGGCAGCTGGAACTGCGGTTGAGCAAGGAAGGTGTTCCCGTCGAGCAATGGCGCATCCTGAAGGTCCTGTCGGACGGCAACGGCCATTCGATGGGCGAGCTTGCGGACGCCGTGCTGCTCAACCATCCGACGCTGACCAAGATGATCGACCGCATGGTCTCCGACACACTGGTCTATCGCGTGCAGGACCCGAACGACCGCCGCAAGGTCCTGATGTTCATCTCCGATCGCGGCAAGGTGCTGTGCAAGAAGCTCAACTCGCTCGCGGTCGACCAGGAGGAGCACATCCTGGAGAGCTACGGCGACAAGTCGACGAGCGAATTGAAGCGGCTCTTGGAGAGCTTGATCGACAGCTCGAATTGAGTCGGCGCGCAATTCAACTCCATCGTCGTCCTGGACAAGCGCAGCTCCCGACAACGCGCAGCGTTGTCTTGAGCGGAGCGCTGATCCAGGACCCATTACCCGAGGATTGAGTTTGACGAAGACTCGTGGTTGCCAGCTCTGCGCGGCAACTTCTCTCTGGGGTAATGGGTCCCGGCCTTCGCCAGGACGACGACGGAGTGAGTTGGAATGCAATCGACCCAACAAACACTGTCGTCCCGGCGAAGGCCGGGACCCATAACCACAAAATTGGGTTTGGTGAAGACTGCTAATTGCTCTTCGCGTGGGACTAAGACCGCACGCTATGGATAGATTCCGCGGTATGGGTCCCGGCCTTCGCCGGGACGACGATGCGGAGAGATGCGCGCCACGCACTCAACCGTCATCGCCCGCGCAGGCGGGCGATCCAGTATTCCAGAGAAGGCTTTGATTGAACCGAGAAGCTGCGGCGCACTTGGTCGCCCGGTCAAGCCGGGCGACGACAGTGGAGAATGAGGCGGGAATGTCGCGCCTCACGCGCGCATGACAGCGAGCTAGCGGTTACGCGTACCGCCCGTGGCAGTGCTTGTACTTCTTGCCGCTACCGCACGGGCAGTCCTCGTTGCGGCCGATCTTGCCCCAGGAGGCTGGGTTCTTCGGATCGCGCTGGGCGGCGTCGGAGGCCGGCGCACCGAGCGTGACGCTGGCGAGCGCCATCTCGTCCTCGCCGGTGTTGGGGTCGAACTTGTGCGCCTCCATCGGCGGCAGCACAGGCGCTTCCTGCTCCGGCGGGACGATCTCGACCCGCATCAGCTGCGCCGTGACGGCCTCGCGCAGGTGCGCGCTCATCTCCTGGAAGAGATTGAAGGCCTCGGTCTTGTACTCCTGGAGCGGATCGCGCTGGCCGTAGCCGCGCAGGCCGATGACCTGGCGCAGATGGTCGAGCATGATCAGATGCTCGCGCCAGAGATGGTCGAGCGTCTGGAGCAAGATGGTCTTCTCGACGTAACGCATCACGTCGGGGCCCCATTGCGCGACCTTGGCGGCCATGTGCTCGTCGGCGCGGGTCTCGATGCGGTTGAGCAGCTCCTCGTCGGCGATGCCCTCTTCCCTGGCCCATTCGTCGACCGGCAGGTCGAGATCGAGCACGCGCTTCAGCTCTTCCTTCAGGCCGGCAACGTCCCACTGCTCGGCATAGGCATGCTCGGGCACGTGCTTGGCGACGAGGTCGTCGATGAAGGCATGGCGCATGTCGGTAATGGTCTCGGCGACGCTGTCGTCCTTCATCAGGTCGACGCGCTGGTCGAAGATCACCTTGCGCTGGTCGTTCTGGACGTTGTCGAACTTGAGCAGGTTTTTGCGGATGTCGAAGTTGCGGGCCTCGACCTTCTGCTGCGCCTTCTCCAGGGCCTTGTTGATCCAGGGATGGATGATGGCCTCGCCCTCTTGCAGGCCGAGACGCTGGAGCATGCTGTCGAGGCGATCCGAGCCGAAGATGCGCATCAGATCGTCTTCCAGCGACAGGAAGAACTTCGAGCGGCCGGGGTCGCCCTGACGGCCGGAACGGCCGCGCAGCTGGTTGTCGATGCGGCGGGATTCGTGACGCTCGGAGCCCATGATGTAGAGGCCACCCGGCTTCTTCACGGTCTTGGCGGGCTTGTTGCCCTTTGCCGGCTCGATCTCGACGGTCTCCTCGGCCTTCAGCACGATCTCGCGGAAGCGCTCGACGTCGGCCTTGATCTGCTCGATCTTCCTGGCCTTCTCGGCCTCGTCCTCGATGCCCGCGGTCTCCTTCGGGATGCGCATATCGAGCGAGCCGCCGAGCTTGATGTCGGTGCCGCGGCCGGCCATGTTGGTCGCGATCGTGATCGCGCCGGGAACGCCGGCTTCGGCGACGATATAGGCTTCCTGCTCGTGGAAGCGCGCGTTCAGCACCGCGAACAGCTTTGCCGGCTTGCCCGCGCGGGCCGCTGCGTAAAGCTTGTCGAGCGCGTTCTCCTTGCCGAAATCGATCTGCTTGTAGCCGTTCTTCTTGAGGAACTCGGCGAGCACTTCCGACTTCTCGATCGACGCCGTGCCGACCAGCACCGGCTGCAGCCGCGAATTGGCGCGCTCGATCTCGGCGAGGATGGCCGAATATTTTTCCTGGTGGGTGCGATAGACCTCGTCGTCCTCATCCAGGCGGCCGACCGGCACGTTGGTCGGGATCTCGACGACTTCGAGCTTGTAGATGTCGAAGAGTTCGTCGGCTTCGGTCAACGCCGTACCGGTCATGCCCGCAAGCTTCTCGTACATGCGGAAGTAATTCTGGAACGTGATCGAGGCCAGCGTCTGGTTCTCGGGCTGAACCTGGACGTGCTCCTTGGCTTCCAGCGCCTGATGCAGGCCTTCCGAATAGCGCCGGCCGGCCATCATGCGGCCGGTGAACTCGTCGATGATGATGACCTCGTCGTCGCGGACGATGTAGTCCTTGTCGCGGGTGAACAGCGTGTGGGCGCGCAGCGCCTGGTTGATGTGATGCACGACGGAGACGTTCTCGACGTCGTAGAGCGACTCGCCCTTGAGCTGGCCGGCGTCGCGCAGCAGCGTCTCGATCTTCTCCATGCCGGCTTCGGTCAGCGTCACCGTGCGCTGCTTCTCGTCGACGTCGTAGTCGGTCTTGTCGAGCTTGGGCAGGAACCCATCGATGGTGTTGTAGAAGTCGGAGCGGTCGTCGAGCGGACCGGAGATGATCAGCGGCGTGCGCGCCTCGTCGATCAGGATGGAGTCGACCTCATCGACGATCGCGTAGAAGTGCGGTCGCTGGACCATGTCCTCGAGCCGGTACTTCATGTTGTCGCGCAGATAGTCGAAGCCGTATTCGTTGTTGGTGCCGTAGGTGATGTCGCAGGCATAGGCCGCCTTGCGCTCGGCATCGTCGAGGCCATGGACGATCACGCCGGTGGTCATGCCGAGGAAGCTGTAGATCTGGCCCATCCAGCCGGAGTCGCGGCGGGCGAGATAGTCGTTGACCGTGACGACGTGGATGCCCTTGCCGGCGAGCGCGTTGAGATAGACCGCCAGCGTCGCCACCAGCGTCTTGCCTTCACCGGTCTTCATCTCGGCGATGTCGCCCTCGTGCAGCACCATGCCGCCGATCAGCTGGACGTCGAAATGGCGCTGGCCGAGCGTGCGCTTGGCGGCCTCGCGCACGGTGGCGAAGGCGGGCACCAGCAGGTCGTCCAAGGTCTTGCCCTCGGCGAGCTGCTTTCTGAAGTCGGCGGTCCGGGCCTTGAGCTCCTCGTCGGAGAGTTTGATGAGCTCGGGCTCCAGCGCGTTGATCGCGTTGACGCGGGATTGATATCCCTTCACCCGCCGGTCGTTGGCGGAGCCGAAAAACTTGCGGGCGAGCGCGCCGATCATGCCTAGTTCCTGTGTTCGCGATTTAACCGCGTTGCAGCCAAGAAGTTGTCACCCGCCTGCCTATCAACTCACCGTGACGCCTGATGGCGCCAGAGCCCGGACTGCGGGGGGTCATCCGCCATATGGGTGGGAATTGGGCAAGTCTGGGTTCAACGGCCAAAAACGCAGCAAAATAAACGCCATCGCCATGGTCGCGACCGGGCAGAGATATGGCCCGGTCAGGGCCTTGTCAACGGCGGGCGCATTGCGGCTAATTCATCATTTTGACAGACTTTTCGCGTTGCCAAGCCCCCCTGAATTGGGCGAGTGTCCGCCCCGCTCGAGCAGCCCCCTGCTTCAACATAAGGATTTTCCATGACCACCTCGTTCCCGGTAATCAAAACCGGCCTGCGCTTCGGGCTCGCCACGGCCCTCGTGGGCTGCCTTGCACTGGCGCTGATCGCGGGTCCCGGCCGGGCTGCCGACGATCCGGTCCTGGCGAAGGTCAATGGCGCGGAAATCAAGAAGAGCGACGTGGCCATGGCCGAGGAGGAACTCGGGCCGAGCCTCGCCCAGATGGACCCGGCGACCAAGGACGAGAACGTCCTGTCCTTCCTGATCGACATGAAAATCGTCAGCAAGGCTGCCGAAGACAAGAAGGTCGCCGACAGCGAGGAGTTCAAGAAGCGCCTGGCGTTCGCCCGCAACCGCCTCCTGATGGACAGCCTGCTCGCCAACGAGGGCAAGGCCGCCACCACCCCCGACGCCATGAAGAAGGTCTATGAGGAGGCCTCCAAGCAGATCACCGGCGAGCAGGAGGTGCGCGCCCGCCACATCCTGGTCGAGACCGAGGACGAGGCCAAGGCGGTGAAGGCCGAGCTCGACAAGGGCGCCGATTTCGCCGAGCTCGCCAAGAAGAAGTCCAAGGATCCGGGCTCCGCCGACGGCGGCGACCTCGGCTTCTTCACCAAGGAGCAGATGGTGCCGGAATTCTCGACGGTGGCCTTCGCGCTGGAGCCGGGCAAGATCTCCGACCCCGTGAAGTCGCAGTTCGGCTGGCACATCATCAAGGTCGAGGAAAAGCGCAGCCGCAAGGCGCCGGACTTCGAGCAGGTCAAGGCCCAGATCGAGCAGTACGTCACCCGCAAGGCCCAGGCCGACTACGTCGCCAAGCTGCGCACGGAAGCCAAGGTCGAGCGGCTGGACCAGCCGGCGGCGCCGGCCGACGCGGCGAAGCCCTCCGACAGCAAGATGGCGCCCCCTGCGAAGAAGTAAGAATTCGCTGTCACTTCGCGGACGCCAATAGTATCTAACGTCGCAATGGCCGGGCAAATGCCCGGCCATCTGCATATCCAGACCTCACCAAGGCGCCCCGCGATGTCCTCCTCCGTCTCTCCCCTCGCCCCGAAACACGTTCCCGACATGCCCGTGATCGCGGGCGTCCGCCTTGCGACGGCCGAGGCCGGCATCCGCTACAAGAACCGCACCGACGTGCTGCTGGCGGTGATGGACAAGGGCACCGCGGTGGCCGGCGTCTTCACCAGGTCGAAATGCCCGTCCGCGCCGGTGGAATGGTGCCGCGCCAAGCTGAAGGGCGGCAAGGCGCGTGCCCTCGTGGTGAATTCCGGCAATGCCAACGCCTTCACCGGCAAGACCGGCCGCAGCTCCACCGCGCTGACCGCCAAGATCGCGGCCAAAGCCGTCGGATGCAGCGAGAGCGAGATCTTCCTGGCCTCGACCGGCGTGATCGGCGAGCCGCTGGACGCGACCAAGTTCGACGGCGTGCTGGGCCGGCTGGCCGAGACCGCCGAGCCCGGCGACTATCTCGCCGCGGCCAAGGCGATCATGACCACCGACACCTTCCCCAAGGTCGCGACCGCGACCGTCAAGCTCGGCAAGGCCAAGGTCACCATCAACGGCATGGCCAAGGGCGCCGGCATGATCGCGCCCGACATGGCGACGATGCTGTCGTTCGTCTTCACCGACGCGCCGATCGCGCCGGCCGCGCTGCAAGCGCTGCTCAAGAGCGGCGTCGAGGACACCTTCAACGCGGTGACGATCGACGGCGACACCTCGACCTCGGACACGCTGCTGGCGTTCGCGACGGGCGCCGCCGCCGAGCACGGTGCGCCCAAAATCAGCCGCGCCAGCGATCCCAGGCTGAAGGCCTTCGTCAAGGCCTTCAACCAGGTGCTCGCCAACCTCGCCGAGCAGGTCGCCCGCGACGGCGAAGGCGCGCGCAAGCTGGTCGAGATCACCGTCGAAGGCGCCAAGACCAAGGCGTCGGCGCGCAAGATCGCGATGTCGATCGCGAACTCGCCGCTGGTGAAGACCGCGATCGCCGGCGAGGACGCCAACTGGGGCCGCGTGGTGATGGCCGTCGGCAAGGCCGGCGAGCCGGCCGACCGCGACAAGCTCTCGATCTCCTTCAACGGCATCCGCGTCGCCAAGAGCGGCGCGCGCGATCCTGACTACGACGAAGCGCAGGTGTCGGAGGCGATGAAGGCGCCGGAGATCGCGATCAAGGTCTCGCTCGGCCTCGGCAAGGGCCGCGACCGCGTCATGACCTGCGACCTCACCAAGGAGTATGTCGCGATCAACGGGGATTACAGGTCATAGTCTCCATGACCACTCTCAAGCTCACACTGGTGGTGGCCTGCGCGCTTGTCGACGCCGACAAGCGCGTCCTGATCGCGCAGCGCCCCGAAGGCAAGGCGCTGGCCGGCCTCTGGGAATTTCCCGGCGGCAAACTCGAGCCCGGCGAGCGGCCAGAGCAGAGCCTGATCCGCGAGCTGCACGAAGAGCTCGGCATTACCGTCGCCGAGCCCTGCCTGGCGCCGCTGACCTTCGCGAGCTACGGCTACGAGACCTTCCACCTGTTGATGCCGCTCTATATCTGCCGGCGCTGGGAAGGGATCGTCACCGCACGCGAGGGCCAGACCCTCGCCTGGGTCCGTGCCAACAAGCTGCGTGACTACCCGATGCCGCCCGCGGACATTCCGCTGATCCCGCATTTGATTGATCTGCTGATGTGAAGCCAAGGCGCGCGGCGCGTCACTCCATCGTCGTCCCGGACAAGCGCGCCCAAAGCGCGCGCAGATCCGGGCCCCATAACCACAGGGTCATCCTGTAGAGGAAGTGGTCACTCCGAGTCGTGACAACAACCACTTCCTGTGGTTATGGGTCCCGGCCTTCGCCGGGACGACATCGAATTCTTGGGCGGCGATCTCGGCCATGACGGAGGAGCCTACGTCTCCCCCGCCTTCTTCACCGCCTCCGCAAGACTCGCTTTCGCCGACCCCGGCTTGAGCGGCTGCTGCTGGCTCGCATGCGGGGCCCAGCCGGAGAGCCAGATGATGTCGAACGTCGCGCGGATGCGGCCGTCGGCGTCGGCAAAGCGTTCGGCATAGATCTCGGCCATCCGCAGCAGCGTCGCGCGCCGGCTCGGCGTGCGGCGGCGTTCGATCAGCACATTGGCCGCGCCCATGCGCCTGATATCCTGCATCAGTGCAAAGGCATTGGCATAGCGCACTACGACACGGTCGACGTCGGTGACCGGCAGCGCAAAGCCCGCACGCTGCAACAGCGCGCCGATGTCGCGCAGATCGGCGAACGGCGCGACGCGCGGCGACACCCCGCCCTCGCATTCGGCTTCGGCGGCCGCAAAAGCCTGGCGCAGCTCGGTCAGGCTGTCGCCGCCGATCATCGCGGCCAGCAGCAAGCCATCCGGCTTCAGCGCGCGACGGACCTGCGCCAGCACGCCCGGCAGGTCGTTGACGAATTGCAGCGCCAGCGCCGAGACGACGAGATCGAGGCTTTCAGGCGTGAAGGGCAGCTTCTCCTCGCCGGTTTCGCCAAGTGCAATCCGTTGAAGTGACGGCAGCCGCGCGCGCAAGGCCGCGAGGCCCTCACCGGGCGTCCAGAGATCGGCCGGGGCGTGAAACTCCCGCATCACCGCGGCGAGCCGGTCGGACATGTCCTCGGCGACCCGATCGAGCAGGAAGCTCACGGCGCCTTGCGCCTGCGCACGGCGTTGCCGCGCGTGCAGCAAGGCACGATCGAACAAGGCGGGCGGGGTTTGCGGGGTCTGAGCCATGCCGCTGGTTACGCCGATCACGCGGGCCATTGCAATCTCCTCTCTCGTGTCCCGGACGCGCTGCAGCGCTCTTTGCGCTGCTGCGCAGGTCGGGACCCAGAAGACAACACCATGCGATGCGGTGAGATGGGCCCCGGCTCAGCAGCGCACTGCTTCGCGTTGCGCTGCGTCCGGGGCACGAGACCGAAGCTCGCGACTTGAGCCCACGCCGACGTGACGCTAGCCTTCCCCCATGGAAGCCGACGCCGCCCCCTCCCGCTCCATCGCCGCGCCGCTACGTGCCGCATGGACGGCCGGCCGCCACGCGCTGGCGCGCGCGGCAAGGCTCGCGCTCGACATCGCGCTGCCGACCTTGTGCGTGTCCTGCCGCGAGCCGGTCGATGGCGAGGGCGTGTGCGCGGCCTGCTGGGCGCGACTGTCGTTCATCGAGCGGCCCTATTGCCCGCGGCTCGGCATTCCCTTCGTCTACGACCCCGGCCCCGACATGCTGTCGATGGAGGCGATTGCGAGCCCGCCGGCCTACATGCGGGCGCGCGCGGCGGTGCGCTATGACGACGTCGCGCGCACGCTGGTGCACGCACTGAAATACCAGGATCGCACCGATCTGGCGCCCGCCATGGGCCGCTGGATGGCGCGCGCGGGCGGCGAGCTGCTCACAGGGGCCGACATGCTGATTCCCGTGCCCTTGCATTGGCGAAGGGCCTGGCGGCGACGCTACAACCAGTCCGGAGCGCTCGCGCGCAGCATCGAGCGGCAGAGCGGCGTCAAGGTACGCGGCGAGGTGCTGCGCCGGGTGCGCGCCACCGAGCAGCAGATCGGCCTGTCGCGGGCCCAGCGCGCCACTAATGTGCAGGGCGCATTCCAGGTATCTCCCGACCGTCAGGCCGAGGTGCAGGGCCGCCGTATCATCCTGATCGACGACGTCCTGACGTCGGGGGCGACGCTGGATGCCTGCGCCCGTGCCTTGCTGCGCGCCAAAGCGGCCCAGGTCGACGTGCTGGTCTTTGCCCGGGTTGTGGAGACCCGGTGAAGTCCCATATAATTCAATGAATTCATGACATGAGAGCGCCAGACGACATGACCGCTGCTGTCGAGATCTACACCAGGCCGGGCTGCGGCTATTGTTCCGCGGCCAAATCGTTGCTGACCCGCAAGAAGGCGACCTTCACGGAGTTCGACGTCGCCAAGAACCCGTCCTGGCGCGACGAGATGTACGGTCGCGCCGGCGAGGGCTCGACCTTCCCGCAGATCTGGATCGGCGGCAGCCATGTCGGCGGTTGCGACGACCTCTACGCGCTCGATCGCGAGGGCAAGCTCGAGGGCATGCTCGAAAGTGTGAAGGCTGAATCATGAGCGACAACAGGACCTTCACCGCCGCGATGGTGCAGATGCGCACCGGCCTGATGCCCGAGCCCAGCCTCGCGCAGGCCACCAGGCTGATCCGGCAGGCCGCGGCCAACGGCGCCGACTACGTGCAGACGCCCGAAGTCAGCAACATGATGCAGCTCAACCGCAAGGCGCTGTTCGAGCAGCTCCAGAGCGAAGAGAACGACGCCTCGCTGAAGGCTTACCGCGCGCTCGCGGCTGAACTGAAGATCCACATCCATGTCGGCTCGCTGGCATTGCGTTTCTCCGACGAAAAAGCGGTCAACCGCTCGTTCCTGATCGGGCCCGAGGGCGATGTGCTCGCGAGCTACGACAAGATCCACATGTTCGACATCAAGCTGCCGGACGGCGAGAGCTATCGCGAATCCGCCAATTACCAGCCGGGCGAGACCGCCGTGATCTCCGACCTGCCCTGGGGCCGGGTCGGGCTGACGATCTGCTACGACGTGCGCTTCCCCGCGCTCTACCGCGCGCTGGCCGAAAGCGGCGCGTACTTCATCACCGTGCCCTCGGCCTTCACCCGCAAGACCGGCGAGGCGCATTGGCACGTGCTGCTGCGTTCGCGCGCGATCGAGACCGGCTGCTTCATCTTCGCCGCCGCACAGGCCGGCCTGCACGAGAACAAGCGCGAGACCTATGGCCACTCGCTGATCATCGACCCCTGGGGCGAGATCCTCGCCGAGGGCGATGTCGAACCCGGTATCATCATGGCAAAAATCGATCCGGCCAAGGTCGAGACCGCCCGCCGGGCGATCCCGTCGCTCCAGCACGGCCGCCGCTTCGGCGTCGCCGATCCCAAGGCCGGGCCGGATCATCTGCATCTGGTACGGGGATCGGCATGATCCGCTACGCGCTTCACTGCGACCGCAACCACGCATTCGAAAGCTGGTTCCAGAGTTCGTCGGCCTACGATTCGCAGGTGAAGCGCAAGCTCGTGACCTGCCCGATCTGCGGCTCGGCCAAGGTCGAGAAGGCGATCATGGCCCCGCGCATCGTCGGCAAGAAAGGCCGCGGGCCCGCCACGCCGCCGCCGGAGCCCACCGCCGCAACCACCGCGCCCGAGGCTGCACCGTCAGGACCGACCTCGCTGCTGATGGCGCAGGAGCGCGAGCTGCGCGCCAAGCTCAAGGAGCTGCGCGATCACATCGTCAAGAACGCCGACAATGTCGGCGAGCGCTTCCCCAACGAAGCCCGCGCGATGCATTACGGCGACAAGGAGCACCGCCCGATCTACGGCGAGGCCTCGCCCGAAGAGGCGAAGTCGCTGATCGACGAAGGTATCGAGGTCTCCCCGCTGCCGACGCTGCCGGAAGACCGGAATTAGGCCCGTCGTTCCGGGGCGCGCAAAGCGCGAACCCGGAACCTCGAGATTCTCAGGTGCGCAATTGCGCACCATAGTTCGATGCTGCGCATCGCCCCGGAATGACGACTACACCCCCACCAACACCGCCACGCCCACAACGATCAGCGCGATGCCGAAAATCTCGCGCGGCGCGATCGGCTGCTTGAACGAGTAGTAGGCGACACCTTGCGCGAACAGCACCTCGATCAGCGCGAGCGTGCGGACATTGGCGGCGGCCGTCAGCGCGAACGCCAGAAACCAGAATTGCGAGGCGAAGGCGCCCATGAAGCCGGCGAGCAGCGACGGCTTCCATAGCCCCAGGATCGACTGAAGCACCTTTGGCGCGCGCCAGAGCAGATAGATCGTCAGGATCAGGGTCTGCACGAACAGGCCGAGCACCAGCGTGAACGACGCTGCCGTCACGAACGACACGCCCGGCACGTTGATGATCGCGCCGCGGAAACCGACCGCGGAGAGTGCGAACGCCGCGGCCGCGACGAGGCCGGTGATGGTCGGCTTCAGCTCGGCAAAGCTCTTCTCGCCACCCGGCCGCAGCGCCGTGACGACGACACCGACGGTCGCGATCACGATCGCCAGCACTTTCAGCCAGGTCAGGTGATCGCCGAGGAAGACGAAGCCGAAGATCGCGGTCTGGATCGCTTCGGTCTTGAGGTAAGCCGTCGTCACCACGAAGGAGCGGTCGTTCATGGCGAGCAGCATCAGGCCGGTCGCGACGATCTGGCTGAGCGCCCCGAGCAGCAGCCAGGGCCAGAACACCGACGGCGGCATGCCGAGATGATCGCCGGTCGCGGCCAGCACCACGCCGAGAAACAGCAGCGAGAACGGGAAGCCGAACAGGAAGCGGATATTGGTCGCGCCCCACGTCCCCAGCGGCTTCGTCAGCGAGCGCTGCATCGCATTGCGCGCGACCTGCCCGAGCGCGGCAATGACGGTGAAGGGAATCCAGAGGCTGGCGATGGTGAGCATGGGGGGGCGGATTGGTTGGAAAGGTAGGGTGATTAGCGTGACGGGAACAGACTCACTGGTCAACCACATGGGCGTCATGGGTGCGATGCTCGCGCAACAAGCACACTGTCGTCCCTGCGAACGCAGGGACCCATAACCCCAGGGAGCAGTTTTACGAAAGCTGCCAGCCCGCACATCCACCACCGTCCGCCGCCGATAGATTCCGCGGTATGGGTCCCTGCGTTCGCAGGGACGACAGGTGGGGGTTTGGCGCGGCCGGCGTGTTAAACTAACAGATCGCTCAGATCACGCCACTCCGGATTCTCCCGCTCGATCAGCTCGATCTTCCAGTCGCGCTTCCAGCGCTTCAGTTGCTTTTCACGGGCGATCGCGTCTTCCGCTCGCTCGAAGGCCTCGGTGTAAACGAGCCGATACACTCCGTATCGCTTGACGAACTCCGAGCCCTTGCCGTTCCGATGCTCTTCCAGCCGTTTCTGGAGTGAGTTGGTGATGCCGATGTAGAGCGTTCCGTGATGGCGGCTGGCGAGGATGTAGACGTAGTACATGCTCGGAGCGCCTGTCTCGGCTAACGACTGTCGCCTGGGGTTATGGGTCCCTGCGTTCGCAGGGACGACGCCTTTGGTGGTGAAGCAGCGGAGCCCTACAAGCTGTGCCCCCCTCACACCATCCCTTCCGCCACCACCATGTAATTCACGTCCATGTCGGAGGAGAGGGTCCATTTGTCGGCGAAGGGGCTGTAGACGACGCCGGTCTGCTCGGTGATGACGAGGCGGTTGTCGAGGAGGTATTTCGTCAGCTCGTCGGGCGTGACGAACTTGTTCCATTCGTGGGTGCCGCGCGGCAGCCAGCGCAGGACGTATTCGGCGCCGACGATGGCGAGCGCGAAGCTCTTCCAGTTCCGGTTCAGCGTCGAGACCACCATCAGCCCGTTCGGCTTCAGCATCGCGGCGCAGCGCTTGAGGAAAACGCCGACATCGACGACGTGCTCGACCACCTCCATCGCCAGCACAATGTCGAAGCGCTCGCGCGGGTCGATCTCCTCCACCGTGGTGCAGCGGTAGTCGATCGCAAGATGGCTCTTGTCGGCGTGCAGTTTTGCGGCCGCAATATTGCTCTGCGAGGGATCGACGCCGATGACCTGGGCCCCTAGCCGTGACAGCGGCTCACAGAGCAGGCCGGCGCCGCAGCCGATGTCGAGCACGCGCAGGCCGCCGAGGCAATTGAGGCTGCGCACGTTGCGCTCGAACTTGCGGCAGGCGGCGTCGCGGATGTAGCCGAGCCGCAGCGGGTTGATCCGGTGCAGCGGCGCCATCTTGCCGTTGGGGTCCCACCACTCCGCGGAGAGTTTTGAGAATTTCGCGATCTCGGCGGCGTCGACGGTCGAGCCCGGCTGGGCCGTTGCGGATGCGGAAGTATTTTGCTGCATGCTCATGGTTACGCGCGGTCCTACCGCGTGGTGATCGAACTACGGAAGGCGAGCGGCGAAGCGATGGTCCTGATCGTCTCGATCCCCTCGCCGACACCGCGAATGGTCACGTCGCCGTAGTTGAGAATACGTCCAAGAATCGTCTGATCGACGTCGACGCTCTCGACCTTGTCCAGCGCCATCTCGAAGGTGCGGCGCTTGATGAACCCGGTCTTGTGCACAACCCTGAGGTTGGTGACGTCGGTCTCGGTGGTGAAGCGATGGAACCAGCCCTTCACGGTCCAGTACAGGGCGGCCAGCGCCACCAGGCCGGAGCCGAACAGGGACAGGATCATCACACTGTAGATGCCGCTCTGCCGGGACAGGGCGAACAGGGCCAGGGCGACGATCCAGGCCACGATCGCCGGGAAATAGAAGATCCAGTGCGCATTGGTCGAATACAGCACCCGCTCGCCCGGTTGCAGGATCTCGTCGATGTAACGCGCCATGATCTCGGTTAACCTATTGCCCCCAAGCCAGACCTCGAGCCTGCCCCCGCAGGAACCCGCTTGCCCCCGGCCCCGCCGCTATGTATACGCGCGGTCGGTGTCCGCGAGGCCCGTCCAGTGCGGGCCACCATACTGATCCTTATGAGGGAATGCACGCGTCGTCATGAGCCGCCTCGTGATGAAATTCGGCGGCACATCCGTCGCCAACATCGAACGCATCCGCAACGTCGCACGCCATGTGAAGCGTGAGGTCGACGCCGGCCACGAAGTGGCCGTGGTCGTCTCGGCGATGTCGGGCAAAACCAACGAGCTGGTGGCCTGGTGCACCGAGGCCTCGCCGATGCACGATGCGCGCGAATACGACGCCGTCGTCGCCTCCGGCGAACAGGTGACGTCCGGCCTTCTTGCCATCGTGCTCCAGAGCATGGGCATCCAGGCCCGCTCCTGGCAGGGCTGGCAGATCCCGATCAAGACCAGCGACGCCCATGCCTCGGCCCGGATCGAGGACATCGACGGCAGCGAGATCATCAAGCGCTTTAGGGATCGCAAGGAAGTCGCGGTCATCGCCGGCTTCCAGGGCATCAACCCCGAGACGAACCGGATCACCACGCTCGGCCGTGGCGGCTCCGACACCTCGGCCGTGGCGATCGCCGCCGCCGTCAAGGCCGACCGCTGCGACATCTACACCGACGTCGACGGCGTCTACACCACCGACCCGCGAATCGTGCCGAAGGCCAAGAGGCTCGACAAGATCGCGTTCGAAGACATGCTGGAACTGGCCTCGCAGGGCGCTAAAGTGCTCCAGGTCCGCTCGGTGGAACTCGGCATGGTCCACAACATGCCGATCTTCGTCCGCTCGAGCTTCGACAAGCCCGAGGATATCGACCCGCATGCCAACCAGCCGCCCGGCACGCTGATCTGCAGCGAGGAGGAGATCATGGAAAGCCACGTCGTCACCGGCATCGCCTTTTCGAAGGACGAAGCCCAGATTTCGGTGCGCCAGATCGAGGACAAGCCGGGCGTCGCCGCGTCGATCTTCGGCCCGCTGGCGGATGCCAACATCAACGTCGACATGATCGTGCAGGGCGTCTCCGAGGACGGCAAGACCACCGACCTCACCTTCACCGTGCCGGCCGCCGACTACACCCGCGCCAAGGACACGATTACCGCCGCCAAGGGCAAGATCGGCTACGCCCGGCTCGATACCGCCACCGACGTCGCCAAGATATCGGTAATCGGCAGCGGCATGCGCAGCCATGCCGGCGTCGCCGCCCAGGCATTCTCGGCCCTCGCCGGACGGAATATCAACATCCGGGCCATTACAACCTCCGAGATCAAATTCTCGGTATTGATCGACACCGCCTATACCGAGCTTGCGGTGCGGACCCTGCACACGCTCTACGGCCTCGATCAGGCTTAGGCTAATTTTCTCTTAGCGGTCGCAGCAAACGCGAAGGTGTACACACCTTCGCGTCTGGCAGGCGTTTTGCTTGGCAAAACAAGCCCCAATTCGCTATACGGCGAACAGGGTGGGCTGCCACATACTGTGCCCCAGTTGAGGCGGTGCTGATTCGGCTCAGGCGCCAAGTCTGAAGAAGATTTGGGCCCGGGCCGGCGCCGGATGAGCAAATTCGTTGTTTTTCTGGATTTTCGGGCGAGCCGCCGGAGCCCCCCTTTCGGGCCCGGCTGACGGAGGAGACTGAGGCTACATGCGGAGCGCGTCGGGAGGTCCCCGCGTCTTGTTGAGACGGCTCCGCGAAACCATGGCGGAGCAGGTCTCGGCCCAGGAGCGGCTGGACAAGATCGTGGTGCTGATCGCCGCCAACATGGTGGCCGAGGTGTGCTCGGTCTATGTGCTGCGCGTCGACAACACACTCGAGCTCTACGCCACCGAAGGTCTCAACCGCGAGGCAGTGCACCACACCGTGCTCAGTGCCCATGAGGGCCTGGTCGGCCTCGTCGCCAGCGAGGCGACGCCGCTCAATCTGAACGACGCGCAGAGCCATCCGGCCTTCTCGTTCCGCCCGGAGACCGGCGAAGAAATCTACCACTCCTTCCTCGGCGTGCCGATCCTGCGCGCCGGCAACACGCTCGGCGTGCTGGTGGTGCAGAACCGCGCCAAGCGCACTTATGTCGAGGAGGAGCTCGAGGCGCTGCAGACCACCGCGATGGTGCTGGCCGAGCTGATCGCCTCCGGCGAATTGTCGGCGCTGGCCCAGCCGGGCCTCGAGCCGGCCGCGCGCCACTCCATGCAGAAGGTCGGCGCGATCCTGTCGGAAGGCATCGCTCTCGGCCATGTCGTGCTGCACGAGCCGCGCGTCGTCATCAAGGACTACATCGCCGAGGACCTGCCGAAGGAAATCAAGCGGCTCGACACCGCGCTCACCAAGCTGCGCGCCGATCTCGACCGCATGCTGGAGCGCGGCGACGTCGCCGAGGGCGGCGAGCACCGCGATGTGCTGGAAGCCTACCGCATGTTCGCCAACGACCAGGGCTGGTCGCACAAGCTGCACGAGGCGGTCGCGACCGGCCTCACGGCGGAAGCCGCCGTCGAGCGCGTGCAGTCCGACACCCGCGCGCGCATGCTGCGCTCGACCGATCCCTATTTGCGCGACCGGCTGCATGACCTCGAGGATCTCGGCTACCGCCTGATGCGGCAGCTGGTCGGCCAGGACCACGCGCCGTCACGCGAACAATTGCCCGACAATGCCATCGTCATCGCCCGCGCGATGGGCCCGGCGGCGCTGCTCGACTACGACCGCAAGCGCCTGCGCGGCATCGTGCTGGAGGAAGGCACCGCCAACTCGCACGTCTCGATCGTGGCGCGCGCGCTCGGAATCCCTGCGGTCGGCGAGGTGCCGAACGCGCCTGGAATCGCCGACCCCGGCGATGCCATCATCGTCGACGGCACGTCGGGCTCGATCTATGTGCGCCCGTCGCAGGAGATCGAGGCGGCCTTCGCCGAGCGCGTGCGCTTCCGCGCCCGCCGCCAGGCGCAGTACCTCGCGTTGCGCGACCGGCCCTGCGTCACCAAGGACGGCCAGAAGGTCGAGCTGATGATCAACGCAGGTCTCGCCATCGACCTGCCGCATATCGAGGACACCGGCAGCGCCGGCATCGGCCTGTTCCGCACCGAGCTGCAATTCATGGTCGGCCAGAGCCTGCCGCGCACCAGCGACCAGCTCGCGCTCTACCGCACCGTGCTGGATGCGGCGGGCACCAAGCCCGTCACCTTCCGCACCCTCGACATCGGCGGCGACAAGGCGCTGCCCTATATGGAAGCGGTGATCGAGGAAAATCCGGCGCTCGGCTGGCGCGCGATCCGGCTCGGGCTCGATCGTCCCGGCCTGCTGCGCGGCCAGATCCGCGCGCTGCTGCGCGCCGGCGGCGGCCGCGCGCTGCGCATCATGTTCCCGATGATCTCGGAGGTCGCCGAATTCGATTCGGCGAAGGCGCTGGTCGAGCGCGAGCTCACCTATCTGCGCCAGCATGGCCACACGCTGCCCGAGCGCATCGACATCGGCACCATGGTCGAGGTGCCGGCGCTGCTGTATCAGCTCGACGAGCTGCTGAAGAAGGTCGATTTCATCTCGGTCGGCTCCAACGATCTGTTCCAGTTCCTGTTCGCGGTCGACCGCGGCAATGCCAAGGTCTCCGAGCGCTTCGACACCATGTCGGCGCCGATCCTGCGCGCGCTGCGCGACATTGCCCGCAAATCCAATGCGGCGAAGAAGTCGCTGTCGCTCTGCGGCGAGATGGCCTCCAAGCCGATCGGCGCGCTGGCGCTGATCGCGATGGGCTATCGCTCGCTGTCGCTGTCGGCGACCGCGCTCGGCCCGGTCAAGGCGATGGTGATCGATCTCGATGCCAAGAAAGCCGAGGCGATGCTCGGCCCGTTGCTGGATGCGCCAAGCGGCAGCGTCTCGATCCGGCAGAAGCTGACGGAATTTGCCGAGGCCGAAGGCCTGGCCTTGTAGCGGGCCTGTCGCCCGCGTCCCGCCGCCTCGCCGCCTTCCGCCATTTGAGACTTACCCGATGTCGTCACTCCCTGAAGCCAAACTGGACGTCCTGCTCGCGCATCACGCTTCGCTCGAGGCCGAATCGCTCGGACAGCTCGCCTCCGAGCGCTACGTGCAGATCACGCGCGAGCTCGCCGAGATCACGCCGCTGATCGAGGCGGTGAAGGCCTATCGTGCCGCGGTCAAGGAGCTCGCCGACACCGAGGCGCTGATCGCCGATCCCGCGACGGATGCGGAGATGCGCGGCATGGCGGAAGCCGAGCGCGACGAGCTGGCTCCAAGGATCGAGGATCTCGTCCAGAAGATCCGCGTCGCGCTGCTGCCCAAGGACGCCATGGACGACCGCAACGTGGTGCTGGAAATCCGCGCCGGCACCGGCGGCGACGAGGCCTCGCTGTTCGCCGGCGACCTGTTCCGGATGTACGAGCGCTTCGCGAGCCTGCAGGGCTGGAAGGTCGAGGTGATCTCGGCGAGCGAAGGCACCGTCGGCGGCTACAAGGAAATCATCGCGGAGGTGCAGGGCCGCGGCGCATTCTCGAAGCTGAAGTTCGAATCCGGCGTGCACCGCGTGCAGCGCGTGCCCGACACCGAGACGCAAGGGCGCATCCACACCTCGGCCGCCACCGTCGCGGTGCTGCCCGAGGTCGAGGACGTCGACGTCGACGTCAAGAACGACGATCTGCGCATCGAGACCATGCGCGCGCAGGGCGCCGGCGGCCAGCACGTCAACAAGACGGAATCGGCGATCCGCATCACCCACATCCCGACCGGCATCGTGGTGATGATGCAGGACAGCCGCTCGCAGCACAAGAACCGCGCCTCGGCCATGAACATCCTGCGCTCGCGCATCTACGACGCCGAGCGGCAACGCGTCGATGCGGCGCGCTCGGCCGAGCGCAAGGAAAAGGTCGGCTCCGGCGACCGCAGCGAGCGCATCCGCACCTATAATTTCCCGCAGGGGCGCGTCACCGACCACCGCATCAACCTGACGCTCTACAAGCTGCCGCAGGTGATCGCGGGCGAAGCGCTGGGCGAATTGATCGACGCACTGACCACCGAGCACCAGGCCGCACAGCTCGCCGCGCAAGGCGCGGCGGCGTGACGCCCCGCGTGAGCGATCCCTTCACCGGACAATCGATCGAGAGCGCACGGCGCGCACTGTCAGCGCAACTGCGGTCGGCGCAGCTCGACGAAGCCGAGCTCGACGCCCGCATCCTGCTTGGTGCTGCGCTCGGCCTCGATCTCACCGGCCTGATCGCGCAGGGCGCCCGGCTCCTCACGGAAGCGGAGGCCTCGCGGCTCGCGCAGCATGCGCAACGCCGGATCGCGGGCGAGCCGGTGGCGCGCATTCTCGGCACGCGCGAATTCTGGGGCCTGCCGTTCCGCCTGTCGGAAGCAACCCTGGTCCCACGTCCCGACACCGAAACGGTGGTCGAGCGTGCGCTCGAGCTTTTCCGCGAGCAGAAGGCAATCCACCCGCCGCGCATCGCCGACATCGGCACCGGGTCCGGCGCGATCCTGCTGGCGCTGTTGCACGATATTCCCGGCGCCTACGGCGTCGGCACCGATCTCAGCCTGAACGCGCTCGAGACCGCCAGGGGCAATGCCGCAGCCCTCGGCCTTGCCGACCGCTCCGCCTTCGTCGCCTGCTCCTATCTGGCGGCGCTCAGTGGCCCGTTCGATCTCATCGTGTCGAATCCGCCCTATATCCCCTCCGCCGAAATTCCGAAATTGAGCATCGAGGTGCGCGCGCACGATCCGCATGTGGCGCTCGACGGCGGCAATGACGGATATGACGCCTACCGCGCCCTGATCCCGCAGGCGGCTGAGCGTCTCGCTCCGGGCGGAGCGCTGATCGTCGAGGCCGGACAGGGCCAGGCCCGAAATATTGAAACCCTAATGACGGCTGCGGCGTTAGTGGTGGACAGGCCGGCCAAGGCCGATTTGGCGGGTATCCCGCGGGCCGTTTCGGCCCGAAAAATGCCCCCATAAAAGCCGGATTGGCCTGCAAAAACCTCTTGGAATATCCCTTGGGAACGACTACCTTCTGCTCAACACATCGGTGTCGGCCCCGTAGACTTACGGGCGAAAGCCGGGCTCTTGAGCGAGAGCTTCACTGATTTTAGGTTCCAAGCCGCAGGTCCTGTTAAGCGCGATGGCCCATTGAGGTGCGCTGCTTTCCGACCGCAAAGTGAACGAAAGCCTGATATTGCGCGCGAAGACTAACGCAAGAAACCAGGGCTTGTTTTGGCAGGCAAAATGAATGGGTTCGCTGGCGATGAATGCTGGCGGGTGGGGAACGCGTCTTTGTTGAACGCGACGGTCGACGAACATTGGCAGGGTTCAAGCCGCTTCTCGTGTGCGGTGCGCGCGAGCGATGTGAACCGCTGTCATCAGGTCACTCTCAGCAATCAGTAATGCGTGCAACCTTTAGGGCTGGAATTAAAGGCAGGACATGAGAAACGGTCAGAACAAGCAGCGGATGCGCAACCGCAACAACAACAATAACAACAACCGGCGCGGCCAGAACCCGATGACCCGGGTCTACGAGTCCAACGGACCCGATATCAAGATCCGCGGCACGGCTTCGCATATTGCTGAAAAATATCTCCAGCTCGCGCGCGACGCGCGCTCCTCGGGCGATCCCGTTGCAGCGGAGAACTACTACCAGCACGCCGAGCATTATTTCCGCCTGATCGCGGCCGCCCAGGAGCAGTTTCGCCAGAACCAGCAGCCGCGCGGCGACGAGCCCATCAGCAGCAATAGCGACGACGGCGAAGACGACGGCGAGAATTTCTCTAATTTCGGCCAGGAGCCGGGCTTCGTCCCGCAGCCGCCGCAGCAGCAGCCCTTCATGCGCGACCGCGACGGCCAGCGCGATCATCATCAGCGTGATCACCAGCAGCGCGACAACCAGCCGTCGTACCAGCGCGACAACCAGCAGCCGCGCGAGCACCGCGAACGCGACCATCGTCAGCAGCCGCCGCAATATCAGCCGCAGCCAATGCCGCCGAACCAGCCGCAGCCCGTCATCGCCGATGCCGGCAGCGTCGATCGCCTGCCCTCCTTCATCACCGGCGCGCAGCCGCAAGTGAATGTTGGCGGTCAGGCCGGCTTCGAGGGTGGTGGTGGTGGCGGCGAGCGCTTTCCGCGCCGGCGGCGCCGGCCGCATGGCCCGCGCCCCGAGCGCGAAGCCGCTCCGGCCGCGTCCAGCGACGATCTGGCGCCCGGCGAATAAGCTTCTTCTGATTTTCTGATCTGCATCGTCCCGGCCTCGCGCCGGGACGATTTGTTTTCAGCTGCGCGTCACCGTCGAGGACGGCACCAGCACCGGCTTCAACGAAGGAATCAGCCGCGCCCGCTCGCGCTTGGCGGGGATCGCGCGATAGACCTGCTTGGTGGCCTCGACGATATGCACGCCGGCAAACGGCAGCGACAGCGCCGCGCCGGCACGCTCCCACATCTGCGCCGATTTCAGCACCCAGCCACCGGCATAGGGCGGCATGAACAGCGCCTCGCCCCAGGCCGTCGGCGTGAACCAGGTCTGGCGCAACAGATCGGTGATCTGCGAGCGCGAATAGGGTCGGCCGTGGCCGAACGGCGTATTATCGCTGCGCGTCCATACGCCGCGCCGGTTCGGGATCACCGCAATGACGCGGCCGGACGGCGACAGCACGCGCCACACCTCGCGCAGCAGCGCAGCCGGATCGTCCGACATCTCCAGCGCGTGGACCAGCAGGATGCGGTCGACCGCGGAATCGGGCAGCGGCAGCGAGAATTCATCCACCAGCGAGGCCAGCGCCGGCCGCCCCGTAGGCCATTTCAGGACGCCCTGGGCCGCCGGCATGAAGGCGAGGCAGCGCTCGGCGTCCTCGCGGAACAGCCCGAGATAGGGCGTGGGATAGCCGATGCCGAGCACGCGCTGGCCCTCGGCGCGCGGCCAGCGCTCCCTGATGCCGCGATTGATCATTTGCCGCGCCACAATCCCGAGGCGACGGGAATAGAACTCGCGGAGGTCGACGACGTCGATGCTCATGACGGCAATGTAACATGCGCCAGGCCGCGGCTGCGCGCTGAATATTGCATTGCCTGCGCAACGTTAACGCCATATTTGTCTGCCGGGGCTGAGCCCGAAGGAGACGTCATGGCTGCCGAAATTCGTACTTTCAGCTGTTTAAACGACAATTTCGGTTACCTGATCCACGATGTGGAAACCAAGGCGACGGCATCGATCGACGCGCCGGAGGCCGGCCCCATCCTGAAGGCGCTGGAGCGCGAGGGCTGGCAGCTCACCGACATCCTGATCACCCATCATCACGGCGATCATGTCGGCGGGGTCGCCGAACTCAAGCAGAAATATAACTGCCGCGTCGTCGCGCCGCACGACAAGACGACAAAAATCGCCAACGTCGACCTGCGCGTCGCCAATGCCGACGTGGTCAAGATCGGCAACCTGCTGGCGCGCGTCGTGGAGACGCCCGGCCACACGCTCGACCACATCTCCTACGTGTTCGACAACGAGAAGACCGTGTTCGCCGCCGACACGCTGTTTTCGATCGGCTGCGGCCGCGTCTTCGAGGGTACCTACCCGATGATGTGGGATTCGCTGTTGAAGCTGCGGGCCCTGCCCGACGATTTCAAGCTCTATTGCGGCCACGAATACACCGCCTCCAACGTCAAGTTCGCGCTCACCGTCGATCCCGACAATGCGGCGCTTCAGGCGCGCGCGGCGGAGGTGGCCAGGCTCCGCGCCGAGAACAAGCCCACGATCCCCTCACTGCTTGGTGACGAGAAGCGAGCAAACGTGTTTCTGCGCGCCGATGACCCCGCGGTCGCAGCCAGGCTACACATGAAGGGTGCGGATGCCGCCACGGTGTTCGGCGAGCTGCGCGAGCGCAAAAACAAATCTTGAAGAACATGTCCTGAAGAGCAAACCCTGACGGGGATCGATGCCGACCGCAGCCGAGATCATCGCGCGCCTTGAACTCCGACCGCATCCCGAAGGCGGGCACTATCGCGAGACGTTTCGCGACCAGACCACGGACGCCAACGGGCGTTCGCGCTCGACCCTCATTTACTTCCTGCTCGCGCGCGGCGAACGCTCGCACTGGCACCGCATCGATGCGGTCGAGATCTGGCATTACTATGCCGGCAGTCCGCTGATGTTGCGCATCGCGCATGAGGGCTGCTCCCAGCACGAGGTCCGCCTCGGCACGGATCTCGTGAGCGGCGAACGACCGCAGGCGATCGTGCCGGCCGATGCATGGCAGATGGCCGAGACAACCGGTGAATGGACACTGGTCGGCTGCACCGTCGCGCCGGCCTTCGAGTTCGCGAAGTTCGAGCTCGCGCCGAAGGGCTGGGAGCCGTAGCTCCACAGCGTCATTCCGGGGCGCCTCGCAAGCGGCGAACCCGGAATCTATCTCGCCACCATTGACGCGGATAAATGGATTCCGGGTTCGCACTTCGTGCGCCCCGGAATGACAATCACCGCTTCCTGAGCACCATGTCCTTCGCCGCGATCAGGCCGCCGCCGGCGATCAGGACTGCGGCGATGGCGATGTTGGCACTGGCCTTGGCGAAGCCGGCGGCGATGAGGAAGCCGGTCGAGAGCAGCGGCGTCGCGTAGGATGCGGCGCCGAGCACGCGGATGTCGCCGCGCTTCATGCCGATGTCCCAGGCGTAGAACGCAGCACCGACGGGGCCGATGCCGAGCGCGATGACCGAGAGCCATTGCAGCGTGGTCTCCGGCCACACGGTGGTTTCGAGCGCACCGTGCATCAGTGCGGCGAGCACCGATGTGGCGAGGCAGAAGCCCGCGACCGCGTCGGTCGGCACCGCCTTCAATCGGCGCGACAGCACCGAATAGGTTGCCCACACGAAGGCGGCGATGAAGGCCGCGATCAATCCCGGCACCGCCCCCGGCGCGAAGCCGGAGGTGTTGCCGGCGAACAGCAGCACGGTGCCGACGAGGCCGAGCACGGCGCCGACGATGTGATGCACGGCCAGCCGCTCGCCCGGCAGGAACGACGAGAACAGCACGATCAGCAGCGGCCAGAGATAGTTGAGCAGACCGGCTTCAGCCGGCGGCGCGAAGCGCAGCGCGAGGAAATACAGCGCGTGATAGCCGAACAGGCCGCCGACGCCGACCACCCACACGGCCAATGGCTGGCGCAGGCTTTTCGCCGCCTCGCCGCGGCCGATCCAGGTGAGGAGGCCGACGAGGCCGCCGATCGCGAAGGTCATCGCGGCGAGCTGGAACGCCGGGATCTTTCCGGTCGCCACCGTCATCACTGACAGCAGCGACCACATCAGGATCGCGGTCAATCCGATCAGCGTCGCGGTGCGGGGAGTCATTTAATAAATCGCCTCGTCATTCCGGGGCGGCTCGAAGAGCCGAACCCGGAATCTCGAGATTCCGGGTTCGCCGCTATCGCGGCGCCCCGGAATGACAGTGCATGGACAAATGCCCGGGACAAGCCCGGGCATGACGAGACGATGGCTTTACGATCGCACGTGATGCGATCGCATCACACCATGTACTGGCCGCCGTTGACCGTCAGCGTCGAGCCGGTGATGGCGCCGGCCTCGTCGGCGGCGAGGAACACGACCGCGCGCGCGATCTCCTCGGGCTCGCCAAGGCGGCCGATCGGGATCAGCGGCAGGATGGCCTTTTCCAGTACGTCCTTCGGCACGGCCTGCACCATTTCGGTGTTGATGTAGCCGGGGCAGATCGCGTTCACGGTGACGCCGCCCTTGGCGTTCTCCAGCGCCAAGGCCTTGGTGAAGCCGATCTCGCCGGCCTTCGCCGCGGAATAGTTCACCTGGCCGAACTGGCCCTTCTGGCCGTTGATCGAGGAGATGTTGATGATGCGGCCGAACTTGCGGCCGCGCATGCCTTCGATCACCTGGCGCGACATGTTGAACAGCGAGCCGAGATTGGTGCCGATCACGGCGTTCCATTGCTCGAGACTCATCTTGTGGAAGGCGCCGTCCTTGGTGATGCCGGCATTGTTGACGAGCACGTCGATCGGGCCGACCTCGGCCTCGACCTTCTTCACGCCCTCGGCGCAGGCGTCGAAACTGCTGACGTCCCATTTGTAGACTGCGATGCCGGTCTCGGCCTTGAACTTCTCCGCCGCCGCATCGTTGCCGGCATAGCTCGCCGCGACCTTGTAGCCAGCCGCCTTCAGCGCCTTGCTGATCGCAGCTCCGATGCCCCGCGTACCACCCGTCACCAATGCAACACGTGCCATATCGTATTCCTTCCCTTGGACTCTTCGGACGTTTCTGAGTGATCGTTTTTAGATGCGGATTATGCGGGACGTTTGACGGACATCAAGAACAAAACGCCCGGCGTGAGCCGGGCGTTTCTATTTAGTCGAGGCAGATGCGGCTGCGAAGAATATTTGATTTGCAATCGCTGCCTTTTTAGTCGCGTGCAACGCACTCACTTATGTGTGCAGCGCACGCGCAAGATCCATGTAAGCGGCGCGGCAGCTATCCTCAGTCGCGCGCCAGACACATCGCGATACCCATGCCGCCGCCGATGCACAGCGTGGCAAGGCCCTTCTTGGAATCGCGCTTCTGCATCTCGTGCAGCAGCGTCACCAGCACGCGCGCGCCGGAGGCGCCGACCGGATGGCCGATCGCGATCGCGCCGCCGTTGACGTTGACCTTGGAGGTGTCCCAGCCGAGGTCCTTGTTGACGGCGCAGGCCTGCGCCGCGAAGGCCTCGTTGGCCTCGATCAGGTCGAGGTCGCCGACGTTCCAGCCGGCCTTCTTCAGCGCGGCGCGCGAGGCCGGGATCGGGCCCGAGCCCATGATCTTCGGATCGACACCGGCCTGAGCCCAGGACACGATGCGCGCGAGCGGCTTCTTGCCTTCCTTGGCCGCCTGCTTGGCGGTCATCAGCACCACGGCGGCGGCGCCGTCATTGATGCCCGAGGCCGAGCCTGCGGTGACTGTGCCGTCCTTCTCGAAGGCCGGGCGAAGCTTCGCCATCGCGTCGATGGTTGCGCCATGACGCGGATATTCATCGGCGCTGACGACGACGTCGCCCTTGCGGGTCTTGATGGTGACGGGAACGATCTCGTCGTTGAACTTGCCGGCCTTCTGCGCGGCCTCGGCCTTCTGCTGCGAGGCGACCGCGAATTCGTCCTGCTGGGCGCGGGTGATCTGCCACTGCCGCGCGACGTTCTCGGCGGTGTTGCCCATGTGGTAGCCGTTGAAGGCGTCCCACAGACCGTCCTTGATCATGGTGTCGATGAACTCGACCGCGCCCATCTTGACGCCGCCGCGCAGGTACTGGGCGTGCGGGGCCATGCTCATGGATTCCTGGCCGCCGGCAACCACGATCTCGGAATCGCCGTTGAGCAGCGCCTGGTAGCCGAGCGCGACCGTGCGCAGGCCCGAACCGCAAAGCTGGTTCACGCCCCAAGCGGGGCTCTCGACCGGAATGCCGGCGGCGATCGACGCCTGGCGGGCCGGGTTCTGGCCCTGAGCGGCGGTCAGGATCTGGCCCATGATGACTTCCGAAACCCGGCCGGGCTCGATGCCACCACGCTCCAGCGCGGCCTTGATAGCGATAGCGCCGAGATCGTGGGCGGGAAGGGTCGCGAACGCTCCGTTGAAGCTTCCGACCGGGGTGCGGGCGGCGCTGACGATGACGACATCGTCTGACATGGGCATCTCCTGGGGTTGAATGGGGGCAGACGGGGCTGGGGAAACGGCTCGCCAGTCTCGGACGGCATCCTGTTAACGTCATTGCGGCATGTCAATCGGCGGGTGGCCGAATTCATGCCGCAACGCATTCAAAATAGCGTTCTTGGCGCTTTCGCAAGCACGTTTTTGCTGCCCGATTAACCGTGGCGCACAAAACGGTAGCGTGACCCCTTTGAAAATGCTTATTTTGTTGCGTTGCGTACTCTTCCCGCCCTGCGGCATTGGCCGCCGGGTTCCCGTTCTCAGCGTCTTGCAAGTGAGAGCCCATGGCGAAATCAGACCAACCCACCACCATCAAGAAATACGCGAACCGCCGGCTCTATAACACCGGAACGAGCACCTATGTGACGCTGGAAGACCTCGCCGCCATGGTCAAGGATGGCGAAGATTTCCTGGTCTACGACGCCAAGTCCGGCGACGACATCACCCGCTCCGTGCTGGCCCAGATCATCTTCGAGCAGGAGAACAAGGCCGGCCAGAACCTGCTGCCGACCACCTTCCTGCGCCAGCTCATTCGCTTCTACGGCGACAGCATGCAGATGGTGGTGCCGAAATATCTGGAACAGTCGATCGCGACGCTGACCCAGGAGCAGGAGAAGTTCCGCAAGCAGATCGCCAACACGCTGTCCGGCACGCCCTTCGCGCCCCTGGAGGAACAGGTCCGCCGCAACATGGAGCTGTTCCAGCAGACCTTCTCGATGTTCAAGCCGTTCGCGCCTGGCGCGGTCCGCCCGGCGTCTGCGCCAGAGCCTGAGCCCGATGCGAGCGCCGAGCCGACCAAGGACAGCAACATCGACGATCTGCGCCAGCAGATGAAGGAAATGCAGGAACGCCTCGAGCGGATGTCGAAGAAGGAAGAGTAGGGCTTTTCGGCGCGCCAAAGCGCGCTTCCTGCTCCGACCAAGTCGTCCTGGCGAAAGCCAGGACCCATACCGCGTGATCTATCGGTCGCGTTCGAGAGCAGTCCCGGACGAGGAGTCTTCGCCAAACTACCCCTTGGGGTAATGGGTCCTGGCTTTCGCCAGGACGACGTTTGGCCCTACGCCGCCAGCTTCACCGCATGCGCAAAGTCCCAATAGAGCTTGCGCGCCTTGGTGTAGAGCGGGCCCGGCTTCAGCTCGCGCTCGTCGATCCGAATCACGGGCGCGACCTTGGCGAAATTGCCGGTTGAAAAGATCTCGTCGGCGGCGAGGAAGTCGGCATAGCGCAGCGTCTTCTCGACTACGGTGACGCCGTCGGCGCGAAGCAGGCCGATGACGCGCTGGCGCGTGATACCGTTGAGGAAGGTGCCGTTCGGCACCGGCGTGAACACCACGCCATCCCTGGCCATGAACACGTTGGAATTGCCGAACTCGGCGACATTGCCGAGCATGTCGAGCATCAACGCGTTCTGGAAGCCGCGCGCAGCGGCCTCCGCCAGCGCGCGCGAATTGTTGGGATAGAGGCAAGCTGCCTTGGCCTCGACCGGCGCGCACTCGGCCGTCGGCCTGCGGAACGGCGACAGCGTGATGGCGTTGCCGACGGGTTTGGGCATCGGCGCCTCGTAGATGCACAGGCACCAGTTGGTGGTCTCGGGGTCGAACAGCACGCCGCCGCCCGCCCCGTTCTGCGCCCAATACATCGGACGAATGTAAAGCTCGGCATTCGCCGCGAAACGCGCGATGCCTTCGTTTGCGAGCGTGAGCCAGGTGCCGGCATCGACCACCGGCTTCAGGCCAAAGTTGACCGCGGATTGATTGGCACGGGCGACGTGACGGTCGAGATCGGGTGCGACGCCTTCGAACGCGCGCGCGCCGTCGAACACGACCGAGCCGAGCCAGGCCGCATGCGTGCGCGGGCCCATGATCGGCACATTGCCGTCGTGCCATTTGCCCTCGAAGAAGGTCCAGCTCGGCGAATATTCGATGGGTTTCTTGATCTCGGCCATGACCGGCCTCCCTTGAAAATATCCGGGCACTATTATCCCAATTTCTAAATGATTCCCTGCGGGAAATGACCACCCTCCCCCTCCTCGGGGGTAAGCATCGAGGCGAAATAACATTGAGGAGCAAACCGGATATAATGCCGGCCACGTTACGGAGTCCTCCATGCCGCTCGATCCGCTCGCGAAGCGTTTGTTGACCATGATGGCTGCGGCGGGGCCGCAGGCGCGAAGCCGGCCGAGCGTCGAGGCGCGGCGGCAGTCGCTGGCCAAGCTGATGCAGTTTGCGCGCGCCGACGCGCCTGACGTGACTGCGTCCGACGGCACGCTGCCCGGCCCCGGCGGAGAGCTTCCCTATCGGCTGTATTCGCCCGCAAGCGCCAGCGAGCGCGCGCCGGGCTTCGTGTTCTTTCACGGCGGCGGCCTGGTCGCCGGCAGCATCGCCACGCACGACCGCATCGCGGCCGCGCTTGCGCATGCCACCGGCTGCCGCCTGGTCTCGGTCGACTACCGCCTTGCGCCGGAGCACAAATTCCCCGCCGCGGTGGACGACGCGATCGGCGCCACCGAATGGGTCGCGCGCGAAGCGTCGTCCCTTGGCATCGACGCCGAACGCCTCGTGGTCGGCGGCGATTCCGCCGGCGCTACGCTTGCCGCGATCGTGTGCCAGGAGGCGCTGCAGAACGCCGGCCTCTCCATCGTCGCGCAATGCCTGATCTGCCCGGTGCTGGATTTCGAGGAGACCTCGCCTTCGCGCGAGGCGTTCGCCGAGGGCCATCTGATCGATCGCATCACGATCGAAGCCGATCTCGCCGACTATCTGCCCGGCGACATCGATGCCGCCGATCCCCGCATCTCACCGCTGCGCGCGACCCGCCTTGCGGGGCTGCCGACCGCGATCATCCATACCGCCGAGTTCGACCCGATGCGCGACGAAGGCAATGCCTATGCGCGCAAGCTGCTCGCCGCAGGCGTCACCGTCGAGCACGTCTGCCATGACGGCATGGTCCACAATTTCCACGCCATGGGTGCGATCCTGCCGCAGGCACAACTCGTGCTGTCGCAGATCGGCGAACAGGTGCGGCGGGCGGTGGAGAAGTGAGGCGCTTAGCGGCGAGACGGGTGAGGGGTCTCTCGCCGCGCGAATCTCTCGCGTCTGAATTCTCGGATAGAACCCCTCAACCGGCGCCATGGCCGAAGCCTCGCTTCGGCGTTCTCTGGGAGCGGCGGCCGTAGGCCGCCTATGCCACCTTCTCCCACGAGGAGAGAAGGAAGCAAGGGTCACGCCCGTGCGTCGAGCACAGCGCGTGCCGCCACGACGTATTCCGGCCAATGCGCGTCCGCGTAACGTTCGGCCTGGCGCGCGCAAGTGACATCGGGCGCGTGCGCTGCTGCGATCATCCGCGCGAAGCGCTCCTCGGCCACCGTCGTGTCGTCGGTCACGGGCGTCGGCGCCGCCGTGGCCATTGCGTTCGGAACGACGGCGAGCCCTGCGATTCCAGCGAGCAAGATGCGACGTGACGTCTTCATGGCTTTCATTCCCTATTATCTTGCACTTCGATCGTGAACGACGAATGCGTCGCCATGGCGGCAGGGTAGCCTCGCGGGCCCGTCCGGTCCAGAACCGGCGGATACGTCCGGCTATTCCGGCACCGGCACGTCGAAGGTGTTAAGGGTGACCGAGACCATGCAATAGACGCCGACGAGATAGGACAGCTCGGCCGCGCCATGCTCGCCGAATTCCTTGACCGCGGCGCGCCAGGTCAGTTCCGGCAGCACGCCGCCGCCGACCAGCGCCGATGCGACGTCGTAGGCGACCGCCTCCTGCCTAGTGAGATCCACCGGCCGCTGCCCGGCGACGATGGTCGCGAGCTTCTCGTCGGAGAGGCCGCGCTGCTCGGCCACCAGCACATGGGCATAGAGCTCGTAGCCGGAACGGAAATGCGAGCCGGTGACGAGGATCGCGACCTCGCGCACCGGCGCCGGCAGCAGCGGGTTCGACGCGATCACCTTGACCAGCTCCCATACCGGCTTGCCGAAGCGCGGCTCGCGGATCCAGGGATTCCAGGGCCCGAGCAGCGCGCCGTCGTCGCGCATGTTCACAAAGCCTTTAAAATGGTCCTTGATGCCGGCCCGCATGTCATCATAGAGCGGCTTCTGTTCGTCGGTCAGATCTTTCGGATCGAGAATGGGAAGGCGCACGGCAGGATCTCCTCGTTGAGAAGCGGTGACGGTCGCCCGCGTGCGCAGGCATGGCAAGTGAAGTTGCCGTGACGACCGTGCAATTTTGCAAATGCCAGGGAGACGCCGGTTATGAGGCCTCGGAGCTTCGTGCGCCCTGCGGATTGACGACGTCGTCGACCGCGAGTGCCAATGGCTGCCCGGTGTCGAGGAACGACGACAGGGCTGCCTCGAACGGCGCCGGATCGAGGCCGCGCGCCTTCAGCCATGCGGGCTCATAATAGGTCTGCCGGTAGCGCTCACCGGAATCGCAGATCAGCGTCACCAGCGACCCTGTTACGTTCGCGTTGCGCATTTCCGAGGCGAGCCGGCACAGCGCCAGGAAATTGGTGCCGGTGGAGCCGCCGACCGCGCGGCGCAGCCGGCGCGACAGCACGTTCATCGCCGCGATCGTTGCCGCATCCGGGATCTTCATCATGCGATCGACCACGCCCGGCACGAAGGACGGCTCGCAGCGCGGCCGGCCGACGCCCTCGATCAGTGACGGGCGGTCGCAAACATGGGAACGGTCCTGCGTGCGGAAGCAATCGAAGAAGGCTGAATGCTCGACGTCGGCGACGCACAGCCGTGTCGGATACTGGCGGTAGCGCAAGTATCGTCCGATGGTGGCCGAGGTGCCGCCGGTGCCCGCCCCCATCACGATCCAGTCCGGCAGCGGTCGCGGCTCGCCCTGCAATTGCGTGAAGATCGATTCGGCGATGTTGTTGTTGCCGCGCCAATCGGTGGCCCGCTCGGCGAAGGTGAACTGGTCCATGTAGTGGCCGTTCAGGCGGGTGGCAAGCGCGGCGGCCTGCGCATACAGCGCGCGGCCGTCGTCGATCAGATGGCAGTTGCCGCCATAATGCTCGATCGCGGCGATCTTCTCCGCCGAGGTCGTGCGCGGCATCACGGCGTAGAAGGGCACGCCGATCATCTGCGCGAAATAGGCTTCCGACACCGCGGTCGACCCCGACGAGGCCTCGACGACGGGCGTGCCTTCGCGGATGTGGCCGTTGCAGAGCGCGTAGAGGAACAGCGAGCGCGCCAGCCGGTGTTTCAGGCTGCCGGTCGGGTGCGTGGATTCATCCTTCAGATAGATGTCGATGCCTGATAGCGCCGGCACGATCAGCCGGATCAGATGCGTGTCGGCGGTGCGGCACTGGTCGGCCTCGATCGCGGCCACGGCTTCGTCCACCCAGCCGCGCCGATAGGCCGGTGCGACAGGATTTTGCTGACGGAAGGGAGGTGATTGCATCGAAGGAATCTCTCATGATGCGCAGCGCGCATCAATAGCTCCCGCTCAAAACTCCAGCGGCGCGTTGTCGACGACTTCCTTCATCACGAAGAAGGTGCGGGTCTGGCGCACGCCGGGCAGCGCGATGAGCTGCTCGCCATGGATGCGGTTGAAGTCCTCCATGTCGCCGACGCGGATCTTGAGGAAATAGTCGAAGTCGCCGGCGACGAGGTGGCAGTCGAGCACGAATTTCAGCTTTGCGATCGCCTGCTCGAAGATGGCAAAGCTTTCCGGCGTCGAGCGGTCCAGCACGACGCCGACCATGACCAGGGTCCCCTTTGCCACCTTCTTGGGGGCAACCATGGCGCGGACGGCGGCGATGAAGCCGTCCTCGAACAGGCGCTGGGTGCGGCGATGGCAGGTGGCGGGGCTGATCGCGACGGCTTCGGCCAGCTCGGCATTGCTGAACCGGCCGTTATTTTGCAGCAATCTCAAGATCTTAAGGTCAACGCGATCTAGCCGGGACGACATGGAAGAAGCTTCCAATCTTTGATAAGTTTTCGGAAGAAATGATAGCAAAAGCTCCAATATTCGCAAGAAAACATGCGATATTGGCGCAGCATTCGAGAGCACATTCCTTACCGCCTATGCTAGTCGCTGCGGCCAGCTCAACACCCACGGGGATGACCTGACCATGCTGGAAAAATTCGCGCGCTATCCGCTGACCTTCGGCCCGACGCCCATCGAGAAGCTGGAGCGACTGTCGAAGCATCTCGGCGGCAATGTCGAGATCTATGCCAAGCGCGAGGACTGCAATTCCGGCCTCGCCTATGGCGGCAACAAGCTGCGCAAGCTCGAATACATCATCCCGGACGCGATCGCCTCGAACGCAGACACGCTGGTCTCGATCGGCGGCGTGCAGTCCAACCACACCCGCATGATCGCAGCCGTCGCCGCCAAGATCGGCATGAAGTGCCGCCTGGTGCAGGAAGCCTGGGTGCCGCACGAGGACGCCGTCTATGACCGCGTCGGCAACATCATGCTCTCGCGCATCATGGGCGCCGACGTGCGCCTGGTCGACGACGGCTTCGACATCGGCATCCGCAAGAGCTGGGAGCAGGCGATCGAGGAGGTGAAGGCCGCGGGCGGCAAGCCTTACGCGATTCCCGCCGGCGCCTCCGTGCACAAATATGGCGGGCTCGGCTACGTCGGCTTCGCCGAGGAAGTGCGCAAGCAGGAAGCCGAGCTCGGCTTCAAGTTCGACTACATCGTGGTCTGCACCGTCACCGGCTCCACCCATGCCGGCATGCTGGTCGGCTTCGCCGCCGACGGCCGCGCGCGAAAGGTGATCGGCATCGACGCCTCGTTCACGCCGGCGCAGACCAAGGCGCAAGTGCTTTCGATCGCGCAGAACACGGCCAAGCTCGTCGAGCTTGGCAAGGACGTCGTTGCAGACGACGTCGTGCTGATCGAGGACTACGCCTATCCCGCCTATGGCGTGCCGTCGGAAGAGACCAAGGAAGCGATCCGCCTCACCGCGCGTCTCGAAGCCATGATCACCGACCCCGTCTACGAGGGCAAGTCGATGCAGGGTCTGATCGACATGACGCAGAAGGGCTATTTCGAGAAGGGCGCGAAGATCCTCTACGCCCATCTCGGCGGCGCGCCCGCGCTCAACGGCTACGGCTACGCGTTCAGGAACGGCTGAGGTTGCCCGCCTCGCGCCTCATTTACCGCTGTCGTCCCGGCGAAGGCCGGGACCCATAACCCCAGGGAGCAGTTTGGCGAAGAACGTCGTCGCGCCTGCCCCAAGACAAATCACGCGGTATGGATCCCGGATCTGCGCCCCGCTTCGCTGCGCTTGTCCGGGATGACGACGTGGAGGGATGGTCGCGCCCTACCGCGCCCTGATCAGCCGCAGCAGCTCGTCGCCGTAATGCTCGAGCTTCTTGTCGCCGATGCCGGGCACGTTGCGGAGCTCGTCCAGCGTAGTCGGCCAGGCCCGCACGATGCCGTCGATGGTGGCATCGTGCAGCACGACATAGGCCGGCACGCCGCGTTCACGCGCAACATCCGAGCGCCAGGAGCGCAGCCGCGCGCGCAGCTCGGGATCGACGTCGCCTTGCGGGGCGCTTGCGGCAGGCGCGAGATCGCCGCGGCGGGATTTGGCGCGGCTGGAACGGATGCGGGTGCCGGGCGCCTCCTCGCGCAGCCACACCTCGGTCTCGCCGCGTAGCACGCCGCGTGCGGAGTCCGTCAGCTTCAGCGCGCCATAGGCTTCACTGTCGCTCTGCAAATGGCCCATCGCCACGAGCTGCCGCAGCACCGTGCGCCACTGCTTTTCGTTGAGCTCGCACCCGATGCCGAATACCGACAGCTTGTCGTGGCCGAACTGCGTGACCTTCTCGGTCAGGCGGCCGATCAGCACGTCGATCAGGTGCATTGCGCCGAAACGCTGGCCGGTGCGATAGACGCAGGAGAGCAGTTTTTGCGCCAGCACCTTGCCGTCGCGCATCTTCGGCGGCGTCAGGCAATTGTCGCAATTGCCGCAGGTTTCGCCGTGAACGATCTCGCCGAAATAGGCGAGCAGCCGCCTGCGCCGGCACTGGGCGGTCTCGGCGAGCCCGACCAGCGCGTCGAGCTTGCCGATCGACACGCGCTTGAAATCGTCGGAGCCACTGGACTCGTCGATCATGCGGCGCTGCTGCACGATGTCGGAGAGGCCATAGGCCATCCATGCCGCGGACGGCTTGCCATCGCGGCCGGCACGTCCCGTCTCCTGGTAATAGGCCTCGATGCTCTTGGGCAGATCGAGATGCGCGACGAAGCGCACGTCGGGCTTGTCGATGCCCATGCCGAAGGCGATGGTCGCCACGATGACGATGCCGTCCTCGTTGAGGAAGCGGTCCTGGTTGCGCGAGCGCACGCTGCTGTCGAGCCCGGCGTGATAGGGCAGCGCGGCAATGCCGGCATCGTCGAGCGCGGCGGCGACCTCCTCGACCCGGTTGCGCGACAGGCAGTAGACCACGCCGGCGTCGCCCGCATGGCGCTCCCGGATGAACTCCTTGAGCTGCGACACCGCATTGCGCTTGTCGACGATCTCGTAGCGGATGTTGGGGCGGTCGAAGCTGGAGACGAATTGCGGACTGCCCCCAAGCTGGAGCCGTTCGACAATCTCCTTCCGCGTCAGCTCGTCTGCGGTTGCGGTCAGCGCGATGCGCGGCACCTCGGGGAACCGCTCGGCGATGATGGAGAGGCCGACATATTCGGGCCGGAAGTCGTGGCCCCATTGCGAGACGCAGTGTGCCTCGTCGATGGCGAACAGCGCGACCTTGGCCTGCGCCAGCATCGACAGGCAGCGCGGCGTCACCAGCCGTTCCGGCGCGACATAGAGCAGGTCGAGATCGCCTGCGATCAGGCGCCGCTCGATGTCGGAGGCCTCCTGCGGCGTCAGCGACGAGTTGAGCGCGGCGGCGTTGACCCCGGCCTCGAGCAGGCCGGCGACCTGGTCGCGCATCAGCGCAATCAAGGGCGAGACCACGATGCCGCAGCCTTCGCGCAGCAACGACGGCAGCTGGTAGCACAGCGACTTGCCGCCGCCGGTCGGCATCAGCACCAGGCAATTGCCGCCATCGGTGACGTGCCGGATGATCTCGCCCTGCGCGCCGCGGAACCCTGGCAGGCCGAACACCGAATGCAGCACCGACAGCGCGTCGCGGCCGTTGGCCGGCGCGGGCAGCGGAGCGGTGGAAGGGACGTTCATGGGTGTGTCGGAGGCCGTGGGATTCGTCACAAGGCCAGTCGCATGCTGGCGCGGGCGTGGCAAGACTGTTTGCGCGGCAAGGCCGAGTCTTCCCCTCTCCCCCTGTGGGAGAGGGTGGCTCGCCGCGTAGCGGCGAGACGGGTGAGGGGTTCTCTCCACGGATTCGATAGAGGTTGATTCGCTGAAACAGACCCCTCATCCGGCGCTTTGCGCCACCTTCTCCCACAAGGGGAGAAGGAAGAAAGAGCTACGCCCCGATCCTTCGCAGCGCCTCCGCGACGGTCACGATCGGCATGCCGCGCTTGCCGGCCGCGTCCAACGCGTGGCGCATCAGGCGCGGCGTGCAGCCATAGGGACTCGGCGCGTTCGCGACGTCATGGCCGTAGAAGATGAGCCATCCGCCGCTCTCGACCGCCTCGTCGAAATAACGATCGACGCCCGCCGTATCGATCTCGCAATCGACCAGCGGCGAGGCCCGCAGGAACTGGAGGTCGATGACGTCGCGATTGACGCCGGGCAGAATGCCGCGTGCCGAGCGGAAGGCTCTTGCGAGCTGCGGCTTGCGCCAGATCGAGGCGAGGCCGTACGGATAGGCGAAATTCTCCAGCGTGATCGAGGAATCGATGGCGCGGAGATGGCTGCGGTTCCGTTCGATCTCGCGGGTCATGGCGGCCTCGTCGAGATTGACCGCGCACTGGTGCGAAAAGGTGTGGCAGGCGATCTCGTGGCCGGCACGGTGAAGCCGCACGATCGCGTCGTTCGACAGCCCATGCCAGTGATCCGACGGCCGATCGATCAGGCTGCCGGCGATGTAGTAGGTGCCGCGGCCGCCATGCGCTTCGAGGAGCGAGGCGCCCTCGCCGGCGGCACTATCGGGGGCATCGTCGAAGGTGAAGCTCACCATCGGCGCATGGGCGGGCAGCCGGTGCGGCGCGGCACGGAAGTGCCGGGCGAGCCGATTGCTCACGCGTCCCTGGAGTGCCGACCACACGACTGCGTTTCCTGTGATTCTGTATTTCTCTACTGAAACATTCGCGCGCCGGTTGAGGCAAGCTTAACGCTTGGGTAATCCTAACGCGGAACCAACGCCCTTGGGCTAGCGCGCAAGGACCGCGGCCTCGGCTTCCGCACCGAGATATTGCAGCCAATTGCGGAATAGTGCCGCCGCCGCGCTGCCTGCGGCGATATCAGCGCGCAAGTTCAGCGCCGGCAGGTCGTTGGTCAGCGCCGGATGGCGCTGGTGTCTCGCCAGCTTCTCGAAGCGCACCAGCTTCTCTTCCGTCGCTGCGTCAAAATAGCTCACGGGCAAATGCGGATAATTCTCGCGCTCACGCGCGAGGTAACGGCCGATGTCGCGCAGATATTCGCGCTGAAGCGACAATGCGTCATATTCGGGGTGGCCCTGGAAGAACACGAAGCGGCTGGCATATTGGCGGACAAAGACGTCGACGCCGGCCAGCGCCGACCGTGTCAGCACCCGATAACCGGCCTGATCGAGGTCGCTCTCGACAATCTCGTTCAGGCGCGAATGCGAAACCTTGAGCGGCGCAGGCACGGCATGCGTCAGCGGATCGCTCGTGACGGCCTCGCAGTCGAAGATGCCGTGACACTTGGCCGGCAACCGTCGCCGCGCGATGCCGTCGAGGTGCAGGACCGCGGCATGCGCGGCAAGGCATGACCAGATCGTCGAGCGCGTGTTGGTCTTGGCCCAGTCGACCAGATCGGTGAGGTCGCGCCAGTACGGCTCCTGGTCGAGCTCGGGCGCGACCGGCTCGGCGCCGGTCACGATCAGCCCGTCGAATCGCTGACGCTTGAGATCCGCGAGATCGGAATATTCGCTCTCGACGTGCCACTTCGCTTCGGGCGAGCGCCTGACCGAGGGCAGCGAGAAGCAGTGGAAGCGGATGCGGCGCGGGCCCGCGGCTGCCTGGAGCAGCTTCATGAACTGCCGCTCGGTCGCCTTCAGCGCCGGATCAGGCATGTTGTTGATCAGCCCGATGGTGAGCTCGGCGCCGGCATGATCGCGCGCCGGATCGCCCTCGGCCGGCACCAGCGCCGGGCTCGATATACCATGATCCCTGTCGATCAGGATCGTCATCGGGGCCGTCGCCTACTCCGCGGCCTGGAGGCGCGACGACGGACAGGCTTTTTCCAACGCCTGGTCGATGTCCTCGATGATATCGGCGGCATGCTCGATGCCGATGGACAGGCGGATCGTCTCCGGCAGCACGCCGGCGACGCGCTGCTGCTCCGCCGACATCTGCCGGTGCGTGGTCGAGGCCGGATGGCAGGCCAGCGACTTGGCGTCGCCGATATTGACGAGGCGCGTGATCAGCTTCAGCGCATCGTAGAAGGCCTTGCCGGCTTCCATGCCGCCCTTGATGCCGAAGGTGAACAGCGAGGAGGCGTTGCCGTCGAGATATTTCTGGACCAGCGGATAATAGGGGCTATCCGGGAAGCCCGTGTAGTTGACCCAGGCGACGCGCGGGTCGGTGCGGAGGAATTCGGCGACCTTGCGCGCATTCTCGACGTGGCGCTCCATGCGCAGCGCCACGGTCTCGATGCCCTGGAGCAGCAGGAAGGCGTTGAAGGGCGAGAGCACCGAGCCCATGGTGCGCTGATAGACGCTGCGCGCGCGCTCGATATAGGCGGTCCTGCCGAAGCGCTCGGCATAGACGAGGCCGTGATAGGAAGCGTCCGGCTTGTTATAGGCGGGGAAGCGGTCGGCGTGTTTCGCCCAGGGGAAGTTTCCGGAATCGACGATGGCGCCCCCGAGCGTGGTGCCATGGCCGCCCAGGAACTTGGTCAGCGAATGCACGGCGATGTCGGCGCCGTAGTCGAACGGCTTGAGCAGGATCGGCGTTGCGACCGTGTTGTCGACGATCAGCGGCACGCCGTGGGCGTGCGCGATCTTCGCCAATGCCTCGATGTCGCAGACATTGCCGGCGGGATTGCCGATGGTCTCGGCGAACACCGCACGGGTGTTCTCGTCGATCAGTTTTTCGATTGCATCCGGCTTGTCGCTCTCGGCGAAGCGGCCTGTGATGCCCTGGCGCGGCAGAATGTGCGAGAGCAGCGTATGCGTGGTGCCGTAGAGCTGCGGCACGGACACGATGTTGCCGCCGTGATCGGCGACGTTGACGAAGGCGAAATGCAGCGCCGCCTGGCCGGTCGCGACCGCGAGCGCACCGACGCCGCCTTCGAGCTGGCTGATGCGCTTCTCCAGCACCGCGCTGGTCGGATTGGCGATGCGGCTGTAACGGAAACCCTCGGCTTCGAGATTGAAGAGCGCCGCGCCGTGATCGGCGCTGTCGAATGCGTAGGCCGCGGTCTGGTAGATCGGCACCGCAACCGCATGCGTGGTGGCTTCGGGCTCATAGCCGGCGTGAATAGCGATCGTCTCGTTGCGCATCGTGCCACCTCCGCGTGGAGCGGGCCGCACTTATTGGCCTGTATGAGGCAGGTGCGTTGTCCGCCGTCCTCGTGTTAGAGGCGGGTGGTAAAGCGGGCAATAATTCGCCTAGAGATCGAGGAAGTAACCCTAACGGTTATTGGTGAATTGGCTAAAATTCGCATCAAATTGGATTAACGAATTTGATGCGCGCCTTGCTGCGCCTCGTACGGTGCTTACCCTTCTCCCCTTGTGGGAGAAGGTGGCGCGAAGCGCCGGATGAGGGGTTGCATCCACGAATTCCAATGCACGAGATCGCTCGAGGAGAGAGGGTGAGACTAACCCCTACTCCATCGTCTCCCAGAGGCGATGGACGAGCGTGCCCGCGCGCTTCTCGATCGCCGCCGCGGCATCGAGCGCGAGGTCCTCGCGATAGCGCCCGGTGATGAGCTGCACGCCGATCGGCTTGCCCTCGTGCAGCGCCACCGGCACCACCGCGCCCGGCAGGCCCAGCACGTTGATCGCGGAGATGAAGCGTATCCCGCCCCAGAACACCTGCTGCACGCGCTCGGCGCTGACCGTGTCGTCGCGCGGGCCCGGCGTCGGACTGACCGTGGTCGGCGCCAGCACGACCGGATAGTCCTCGAAGAACAGCTGCCAGGCGCGGATGTGGCCGTTGCGTGCGGCCGTCGCCTGCATCCAGGCCTTGAGATCGAGCACGTTGGCCTTGGTCTTCATGCCGTTCCACGCCCTGTGGAAATCCTCGGTCGTGACCTTCAGCATCGCGGCCTCTTGCATCACCATCGTCTCGTTGATGATGATGTCGCACCAGGTCTGCCAGACGCCGTTGATGTCGGGGACCTCGACCTCGCTGACGCGATAACCGGAACGCTCGAGGTGATCGGCGGCTTGGCGCAACGCCGCCGCGACGGACGGATCGACGTCCATGTCGCCAGGGATCTTCGCCAGCGCGACCTTGATCGGTCCCTTCGGCTTCGGTCCGACCAGTGGCGCCGGCACCCACCAGGGATCACGCGGATCGCGCTGGCTCATCACCTCCAGCGCAAGGCGGACGTCGGCGACGTGGCGGGCGAGCGGCCCCTGCGCCGACATCAGATGCGCCAGCATCGGCCGCTCGGCCGTCGCGCTTCCGTTGAAGGCGGGGATGCGGCCCTGCGTCGGCTTGATGGTGGCAACGCCGTTGCAATGCGCCGGCCAGCGCAGCGAGCCGCCGATGTCGTTGCCGTGGGCGATGGTGCCGATGCCGGCGGCCACCGCCGAACCCGCGCCGCCCGAGGAGCCGCCACAGGTGATATCAGGGTCCCAGGGGTTCAGCGTCAGCCCATGCAGGGGATTGTCGGTGAAGCCGCGGAAGGAGAATTCCGGCGTGTTGGTGAGACCGATGACGATCGCGCCGGCCTTCTTCAGGTTGCGGACAACAGGCGCATCCGACGGCGCGATGAGGCCCTTGTTGGCGGGCACGCCGTTGAAGTTCGGGCGGCCTTGGTAATCGACGTTTTCCTTGATGGTGATGGGCACGCCGTGCAGGAGGCCGAGCTCGCCGCCCTTGGCGCGCTGCTTGTCGGCCGCATGCGCAGCCTTCAGCGCTTCCTTGCTGAGATCGACAACGACCGCGTTCAGCCTGGGATTGACCGCGCGCATCCGATCCAGATGCGCCTCGACAGTCTCGACCGCGGAGATTGCGCCGTTGCGGATCGCGGCCGCGGTGTCGACCGCAGACCATTGCCAGACCGGTCCCTTGGGACGGCGCGCCGTGGCCGATTTGCGCGGACCAGCCTTCTTGACTGTCTTCTTCGCAGGTTTTGCGACGGCGCCCTTGCGGGTGGTGGCCTTCTTGCTCGAGGTCTTCGTTACTTTCCTTGAAACACTTTTATTCTTGCTCGCCGTCGTCTTCGCCACGTCGCATCTCCTGAAATTGCGCCGCGGAGGTTATGGAGGTCACGCAACCGTGTACAGGCGCGTTTCTGCATGGCGCGTTGTCGCGACGCTCTGTCACGGCCCCTGAGCGAGAGACGCTCGTGAACCTTTGCGCCCCCTGTCTTGACCCATATAGAGGTTGAATGGCGTAACAAACGACCGCCAAGATTGCGGCATCACGACCAGGCTTTTTTGACGCAGCTATTTCGACATCGGCAGATTGGAGCATTTTCCATGCTCACAGAATTCGACGGCGGATACGGCGAACAACCCTTTCGCGATCTGTGCGCCAACTACCCCGGCGCTGAAGCCTACGATCCCCACGATTTCCGGATTGAATGGGGACCGATCTTTCACCGCGGCCGGCTCGACGGATCGGCGCGCGTCCTCATCGTCGGCCAGGATCCCGCCCAGCACGAGACCATCGTGCGCCGGATCCTGGTCGGCACCGCGGGCCGCCGGACCCAGGGCTTTCTAGCCAAGCTCGGCATCACGCAGAGCTACGTGATGGTGAACACCTTCCTGTACAGCGTTTACGGCCAGAGCGGCGGCTCCAAGCACAAGAACGAGCCCGGCATCGTCGAATATCGCAACAAATGGTTCAAGGCCGTGCTGGGCCCCGGCAACATCGAGGCCGTCGTCTCGCTCGGCGGCCTCGCGGACGAGGCCTGGAAAGCCTGGCTCAAGAGCTCCGACGGCGCGGCCTACAAGACCCTCGCGTATCAGCACATCACGCATCCGACCTGGCCGGAAAGCTCTGCGCATGATTCGGCGACGCAGGCCGCGAATACCAAGATCATGCTGACCAAATGGAATGCCGCCCTCGCCGCGCTGGCGCCTGAGGTCAAGCATCCCGACGTGCCGACGATACTCGTGCCGTATGGCGACGCCTTCAAGCCGTCCGAACTCGTCGACATCATTGCAAAAGATCTTCCGGCGGGACTGCCGGCCTGGATGCGTGGAGATACGCCGTGGGCCCTGCGCCAAGGCGCTGACGCTGCAACCAAGCGGCGCACGATCACGATCACCATTCCCGATGGGGTGATTCCATGAGCCCGGCCGCAACCCCGAAGCGATGGGCGCTGACCGGCCGGATCGTGACGATGGCCACCGAGGGCGACGTCATCAAGAACGGGACGATCTTCATCGAGGATAATCGGATCGCCGCGATCCTGCCCAAGGGACAGCCGGCCCCAACGGGCTTCGAGGCCGTCGCCGCGATGGCCACCGGCGGCACCATCTATCCCGGCCTGATCGAGCTGCACAATCACCTCAGCTACAACATCCTGCCGCTCTGGCGCGTGCCGCAACTGTTTGGCAATCGCGACCAGTGGCAGAACGCCAAATCGTACAAGACGTCCGTGACCGGCCCCATGAGCGCGATCGCCCTTGCCGACGACGGCTCGCTGTTGCCGGCTCTGGTTCGCTATGTCGAAGCCAAATGCCTGGTCGCGGGAACGACGACGAGCCAGGGGATCACGCTGTCGAACTGGAGCGGCACGATCCACAAATACTACAAGGGGGCGCTACGCGCGGCCGAGATCGGAAGCCCGCCCGATCTTCCGCGGGCACACTCCAAGATTCCCGACATCGATGCCGAGGATTGGGCGAAGTTCGACCACGAGCTCAAATCGTCGGCGTGCTTCCTGCTCCATCTCAGCGAAGGCATCGACACCAAGGCGCACAGCCACTTCCTCGCCTTGCGCAATTCCGCGGGAGACTGGGCGATCGAACCCTCGCTGGCCGGCATTCATTGCACGGCACTCGATGCGACCGACTTCGGAACGATGGCCGAAAACCATGCCAAGGTCGTGTGGTCGCCCCTGAGCAATCTGCTGCTCTATGGCAAGACAACCGACGTCGTCGCCGCGTGCACGGCAGGCCTCACCATCGCGCTGGGCTCGGACTGGTCGCCCTCCGGCAGCAAGAACCTGCTGGGCGAGCTGAAGGCGGCGAAGGTCGTATCCGCACATTTCAATCTCGGCTTCAGCGACTACGACGTCGTCGCGATGGCGACGCGCAATCCGGCCACGATCCTGAAATGGGATGGAAAGTTAGGGACGATCGCCGAGGGCAAGTTCGCCGATCTCCTGGTGGTGAAGGGAGTGACCGGCGACCCCTACGACCACCTGATCAAATCGCGCGAGCAGGATATCGTCCTGGTCACGATCGGCGGACGGCCGCGCTACGGGACGAAGAAGGCCATGCAGCAAGCCGGCGCAAGCGGCGAGCCCCTCAAGATCGGCAAGAGCGCGCGGACGATCGATTTCACCTCGCCCGACCAGGATCCGGGGATCGAGAAGGTCACGCTGGCGGAGGCGACGAGCCGCCTGGGCGCCGCGCTCGGCAATCTCGGCACGCTGCAACCGCATAGCCTTGCCATGAGCGCGGCGATCGCCAGCGGAACGGTGTCGCGAACCGGATGGCGCCTCGCGCTGGACGAGCAGTTCGGCAACAATGTCCAATTGCGCCCGCGGCTCGCCTATAACGGCGTCCGGACCGGTCCCGATCTGGCGGCGGTCGCAGCGATCGCCGAGCCGCTGCATCCGATCAAGCTCGATGGTCTCACGGTGGCGGGCGATCCTGTCTTCCTGGACACGCTGAAGAGCGAGCCCAACCTTCCGCAAGGACTAGGCGCGGCGATTGCCGCCTTCTATTAGCGGCCCGTCACACCAGTGGCGGATTGAGCCGCGCAAAGCCCTCCTGGATGCGATAGGGATAATAGGGATAGGGTGGCATCACCGCGCTCGCCTCGTCGAGACGCTTGATCTGATCCGCGCTCAGCGACCAGCCGACCGCGCCGAGATTGTCGCGCAGCTGCGCCTCGTCGCGGGCACCGATGATCACGGAGGAGACGGTGGGGCGCGACAACAACCAGGCGATCGCGATTTGCGGCACGGTGCGGCCGGTGTCCGCGACGATCGTATCCAGCACGTCGACAATGGCATAGAGCCGCTCTTCGTCCACGGGTGGCCCGAATTGCGCAGTCGCGTGCAAGCGGCTGCTCGCAGGAAGCGGTTCTCCGCGCCGGATCTTTCCGGTCAGCCGGCCCCAGCCGAGCGGGCTCCAGACCAGCGCACCGACGCCCTGGTCGTGCGCGAGCGGCATCAACTCCCACTCATAGTCGCGGCCGAGCAGCGAGTAATAGACCTGGTGCGCGACATAACGCGGCCAGCCGTGGCGGTCCGCCATAGCGAGCGACTTCATCACCTGCCAGCCCGCGAAATTGGAGACGCCGACATAGCGCAGCTTGCCGGAACGCACGAGCGTATCGAGGGTCGACAGCACCTCCTCGATCGGCGTGAACGCGTCGAACGCATGGAGCTGAAGCAGGTCGATCGTGTCGGTGCCGAGCCGTCGCAGCGCTGCGTCGACCGAAGTCAGCAGTCGCTGCCGCGACGAGCCGGCATCGAACGGGCCATCGCCGATCGGCAGGCTCATCTTGGTCGAGATCAGCACCTTGTCTCGGCGCCCCTTGATCGCAGCGCCGAGGATCTCCTCGGAGGCACCATTCGAATAGACGTCGGCACTATCGAACAAATTGACGCCGGCATCGAGGCAGATGTCGACCAGCCTGCGCGCCTCCTCCGTGCCGCTGCGGCCCCAGGCAGAGAATAGAGGGCCCTGGCCACCGAACGTACCGGTGCCGAAGCTGAGGACGGGGACCCTGAGCCCTGACGCGCCGAGATTGCGGTATTCCATGATCGCTCTCCCTATTCCGCCGGGCACGCCGCGACGACGGCCGTGGTGCGGTCGAGCCGGAGGCTCCACAGCGCCAGCACGAGGCCGACCGCGGTGATGCCGGCCGCCACCAGCGGCAGCGCGGCGAGGCCGAGCCCGCGGTCGATGGTGACGCCACCGGCCCAGGCGCCCAGCGCGTTGCCGAGATTGAACGCGGCGATGTTGAGGCTCGAGGCGAGCGTGCGGCCGCTGGACCCGGCCGCTTCCAGCACGCGAAGCTGGAGCGGCGCGACGGTTGCGAAGGCGGCGATGCCGAGCAGCAGGATCAGCACGATGGCCGCGATCTTGACCGACAGCACCGCGGCAAGGCCAAGCAGCACGATGGCGAGCGCGGCGAGGGTGCCGATCAGGGCCCGCGCCAGACCGCGGTCGGCGAGCTTGCCGCCGGCGACATTGCCGATCGCAAGACCCGCGCCGAACACCAGCAGGATCGGCGAGACCGCAGCATCCGAAAAGCCGGTGAAGCGCGTCAGGATCGGCTGGATATAGGTGAAGACGACGAACAGGCCGGCGAAGCCGAACACGGTCATGGCGAGGCCGAGCAGCACCTGCGGACGGCCGAGCACCGCGATCTCCTCGGCAAGCGAGATCGGCTTGTCGCCGTTGCCGACATGGCCGGGCACGAACGCGGCCACCACCGCGAAGGCGATCACGCCGATCACCGTCACCGCCCAGAACGCCGCGCGCCAGCCGAGCATCAGGCCGAACCAGGCGCCGAAGGGCACGCCCAGAAGCGTCGCGACCGTGAGGCCGATGAACATGGTCGCGATCGCCGAGGCGCGCTTGTCCTCGGCGACGAGGCTGGTGGCCACCACCGAGCCGACGCCGAAGAAAGTGCCGTGGGCCAGCGAGGTCAGCACGCGTGCCGCCATCAGCAATTCGTAGTTCGGCGCCAGCGCGCAGGCGGCATTGCCGAGCGTGAAGATCGCCATCAGCGCCAGCAATACGGTTTTGCGCGGCATCCGCCGCGTCGCCAGCGTCAAGACCGGCGCGCCGACGAACACGCCGAGCGCATAACCGGAGATGAGCAGGCCCGCGACCGGCACGGAGACGTGCATGTCGGCTGCGACCTGAAGCAAGAGGCCCATGATGATGAATTCGGTGGTGCCGATGCCGAAGGCACCGGCGGTGAGCGCGAGAACGGCGGGAGGCATGCGGGACTCCGATGGATGAGACGAGCCACGCAGATAGCCGTGCCGCGGCAAAACCATTAGAATGTCCGCAATCCAATCATTTGTGACGTGAATTCAACATGGCCCGTTTCGACACCAACCGCTCCGCCGAGATGGAGGTCTTTGTCCGCGTCGTCGACCTGGGCGGGTTCACCCAGGCCGCGCGCAAACTGCGGCTGACGCCGTCGGGCGTCAGCAAGCTGATCTCGCGGCTGGAGGCACGGCTCGGCTCGCGGCTGATCAACCGCACCACGCGCAAGCTCACGCTGACGGAGGAAGGCCAGGCCTTCTACCAGCGCGCCGTGCGTATCCTCGCCGAGATGGAGGAGGCCGAACGCGAGGCGGCTTCGGGCGCGGCACCGCGCGGCCGGCTCACCGTCAACAGCAACATCCCCTTCGGCATGCTGCACGTGATGCCGCTGATCCCGCGCTTCCTGGAAAGCCATCCCGACGTCACGCTCGATCTGGTGCTGACCGACACGCTGATCGACCTGATGCAGGAGCGCGCCGATGTCGCCATCCGCGTCGGCCCGCTGCGCGCGTCGCGTCTCGTCGCGCGAAAGCTCGGCACCAGCCGCATGGTCGTGGTCGGCGCGCCGAATTATCTCGCCCGCTTCGGCGCGCCGAAGATTCCGGCGGATCTCGCCGATCATCGCGGCATCGGCTGGACCTTTCCACGCTCGATCCGCGGCTGGCAATTCAAGCGCGGCGACCGCACCGAGGAAGCGGTGCCGCCGCCGGCCGCCCGCGCCAGCGACGGCGAAGCCGCCCGCCGCCTCGCCCTCGGCGGCGTGGGCCTTGCCCGCCTCGCCCTCTTCCACATCGGCCCCGACATCGAATCGGGCCGCCTCGTCCCGGTCTTGCAGCACTACAATCCCGGCGACCGCGAAGACATCCACGCCGTCTATGTCGGCCACACCGCCCCGCTCCCCGCGCGCGTGCGCGCGTTCATCGATTTTCTCGCCGAGCATGTGCGGGTGAGCGACCCGGCGCTGAAGCGCGCGGGCGATGGGAAATGGAAACTGGTGGGATGAGGCTGATGGCGGAGAGAGTGTCAGTCAAGCCCCATTGACAACCGTCAAGCGGCCAGAAGATGCACTTCGCGAACCGGAGCACTTAATGCTGCTCGGGAACGAAGACGAATGACGTCGCATTCAACTTTCAGCCGTCGTCAACGAGCGCAACCAGGCCAAACGAGCGATGGCCCTTTCCGCCAATTCTTGCAGCAGCGCGACCTGGGATTGATCGCCGGCGCTTTCGACGCTCTCCAGGTAGGCGTCGGCCAGCACTTCCGAGATTGTCTCCGCATCGCGCTGCTCGAGTGCAACCGGGAACTTCCCGATGCCTTCGACTTTCTCGGACATCTGCATCGTCTCTTCACGAAGTTCCCGAGTGCGGGCCGCCGCTGCACCGTCGAGATCGCGTTCCAGGTCCGCAAGCTGTGCAGCGAGACGGATCTCCAGTGCGCGCGCATCGATCTGCATCGCTGCCGCATCGCCGGGTCCGCGCCGTTCGGTTGCATCATGCTCCTTGTGATAGGCGCGACGCCGCTCCTTCCTCAGTATTGAAACATGTCCGAGCTCCTCGCGCGCCATGGCTTCGGCGGCCTGCTTGATCTCCGCATCCTGAGAATAGGCCGCAACGTAGGACCAGAATGCGAAAGCTCGCTCCTCGTTACGAACCGCCATGGCCAACGCGCGGTAGGGAGTCGTCAGCCGTGAGGCTCCGATCTCCCTTACCGTCTCGGCATCGAAGGTTTCGGGAGCCTCCCAGCGAACCAGTGCCGGGTCCGGCGCCTTGCCGCGGCGCGACTGCGACCATCGTGTGACGCTATCCACATGCTCGCGCTCGGCGGCGGCGAGCTGCGCGAAGACCTCGGCCAGAGCACTCTTGTTCTGCCGCCGCATGTCCTCGGCAAGCGCCGTGTACCTGTTCGCGGCCTCCTCCTCCATCGCGTTGGCGAGAGCGAACAGCTCATCGAGGGATTCCAGTGTGCCGGCCGGCTCGCTCATCAGCAGCGAAGTTCGTAGCAACGGCATGGCACGGTCCTCCCGGGCACAAAAGTAGGGAACTTGATCCAGCGCAAATTGATCCAGCGCAAACGGAATACACGTTCCGATCGACAGGGCAGCATTTGTCCGATCATGTTTCTGAGTCAACGGCGACCTTCAGAAGAAACAGGGAATGCACGACCCAGTCGGTCGCGGCGTTACGTTTGAGGTCCCCATGACTCAAAGAACGCATGGCGTTCCGGATTTTCCAACTTGGGCGGCGCGGGTATTTTTCGCGTTGTCGTTGCTTTGCGTGCTCTCGTCCTTCGACACCGCCTCCGCCGCCGACCTGAACGGTTACCTGTCCAAGGTAGCTCCTTTCGATTTCTTTCCGGGTGCCGACCGATTTGGTCCGTCGCAGGGCGACCCGCCCATCGTACCGGCCTATCGCGGCGATCAACTGCAGGGCTTCGTGTACCTGAATTCCGATTTCGCCAATGCGGTCGGATATTCCGGGAAGCCGATTCAGGTCGTCGTTGGGATCGATCCGAAAGGCGTACTGACCGGCCTCAAGCTGGTCGAGCACAAGGAGCCCATCGTGCTGGTGGGCATTCCGGAGAAGCGCATTCTGGAGGCCGTCAACAAGCTGATCGGCGCCGATTTGGGAAGCGTGGCCCGCGGGGTCGCGCCGGCGCCGCAAGTCGACATCGTCAGCGGCGCAACGGTGACTGTTCTGGTGATCGGCGACAGCATCGTTCGATCCGCCACCAAGCTGATCCGGAGCGGACGCCTCGGCGGGCAGGCAAGCCAGGTGCCGGCCGCAGCGCCGCTGGCCGCGAAGTCCATCGACACAGCGAAGAGCGAAATTCGGGACTGGCAGACCCTTGTCGGCGACGGCTCGGTCCGGCGGTTGACCCTGTCCGTCGCCGACGTCAACCGAGCCTTCGAAAAATCGGGCAATGCCGCCGCCGCGGGGCGTCCGGAGGAAGGCGCTCCGGACGAAACCTTCATCGATCTCTATGTCGCCGACGTCGCGGTGCCGAGCATCGGCCGCAGCCTGCTCGGCGACGACGGCTACAATCGGCTGGCCGGCAGGCTGAAGCCAGGTCAGCAGGCGCTCGTCGTCGCCGGTTCCGGCCGCTATTCCTTCAAGGGGGCTGCCTACGTGCGAGGCGGCATCTTCGATCGGATCGAATTGATCCAGGAAATGAACAGCATCCGTTTCCGCGATCGGGACCACACCCGGCTGGGCAGCCTGGCGGCCGAAGGCGCGCCTGATTTTCCCGAGATCGCGCTGTTTGTGGTGCCGGCCGACTTCGCCTTCGATCCGACCGAGCCGTGGGCGCTGCAGCTCCTGGTGCAGCGCGTCGTCGGTGCCCGGGACAAGGCCTGGGTCACCTTCGACCTCGGATACACGCTTCCCGAAACCTATCTCAAGCGCGAAGCGCCGGTCCGGCCCGCCGCGGCGCTGACCGCCAAGTCGTCGCCGGCGGCTGCCCCCGCAGCCGGCGTGCCGACGACCGACGAGGATCCGTTGTGGATGCGGATATGGCGCGCGGACGTCGCCAAGATCGTCACAGCGATGGTGGCACTCGGCGCGCTGACGCTGATCTTCTTCTTCCAGAATTTTCTGGTCCGTCGTCCGGCGGTGTACACGTGGGTCCGCCGCGGTTATCTGCTGTTCATTCTCGTCTGGCTGGGATGGTACGCGAATGCTCAGCTTTCGGTGGTCAACGTCCTGACCTTCACGAACTCCCTGCTGACCGGATTCAGTTGGGAGTATTTCCTTTCCGCGCCGCTGATTTTCCTTCTCTGGGCCTCGATCGCGGCGGGGCTGCTGTTCTGGGGCCGCGGACCGTTCTGCGGTTGGCTCTGCCCGTTCGGCGCCCTGCAGGAATTGCTCAACAACGCCGCCAAGGCACTCAAGGTCCCGCAATACCGCGTTCCCTGGGGCCTTCACGAACGGCTGTGGCCGATCAAGTACATCATCTTCCTCGGCCTGTTCGGCATGTCGCTCTACTCGACGGCGTTTGCCGAGCAACTTGCCGAGGTCGAACCTTTCAAGACTTCGATCGTCCTGAAGTTCGCGCGCGAATGGCCGTTCGTCGTGTACGCCCTGACCCTGCTCGCGGCGGGCTTGTTCGTCGAGCGCTTCTTCTGCCGCTACATGTGCCCGCTCGGCGCGGCGCTGGCGATCCCCGGCCGCATCCGGATGTTCGAATGGCTGCGACGCTGGCCGGAATGCGGCTCGCCCTGTCAGCGCTGCGCCAACGAATGTCCCGTTCAGGCCATCCATCCGGAAGGACATATCAACGTCAACGAGTGCATCTACTGCATGCACTGCCAAGAGCTCTACTTCGACGACCACCGCTGCCCGCACATGATCCAGGTGCGGCTGAAGCGGGAGAAACGTCAGGCGCTGTCGTCGTCTTCGATGCGCCCGGGCGGCAAAGGCCCGAACACCGTCATCACCGCCGGGGGAAAGCCCATCGGCGTGTCACGTGTCGATTCCATCACGCCATCTGCAACCTGAAACTGAAAGCCGAGGAGGTCAATCATGAGCGACAACGGACATGGAGAGGGCGTCAGCCGCCGAACGCTGCTGGGAACAACCGCCGCGGCAGCGGGTGTCGGACTTGCCGGCGGAGCTGTGGTGACGAAGGACGGTGCTGGCTTCGTCTCGACCGCCGACGCGCAGACCAAAGCTGCCGCGCCCAAGGCGCCGCCCGCGCGTCCGGCGGTGCAGAAGACCGAAGTCGCGCCCGGCGAGCTCGACGAATACTACGTCTTCTTCTCGAGCGGCCAGTCCGGCGAGATGCGGATCATCGGACTCCCCTCGATGCGCGAACTGATGCGCGTCCCCGTCTTCAACCGCTGCAGCGCCACCGGTTGGGGCCAGACCAACGAAAGCCTGAAGGTTTTGACCGAAGGGATGCAGCCGACGACCCGCGAATTCCTCAAGAATCGTGGCGGCACGTTCATGAACGGCGACCTCCACCATCCACACATCTCGTTCACCGACGGCACCTATGACGGCCGCTACGCGTTCATGAACGACAAGGCCAACAGCCGCGTGGCGCGGGTGCGGCTCGACGTCATGAAGTGCGACAAGATCATCGAGCTGCCGAACCAGCACACCGTCCACGGCCTTCGGCTGCAGAAATATCCACGCACCGGTTATGTGTTCTGCAACGGCGAAGACGGCGTGCCGCTGCCGAACGATGGCAAGATTCTCGACAATCCGAAAGAGTACCACTCCATCTTCACGGCACTCGACGGCGATACCATGAAAGTGGCCTGGCAGGTGATGGTCAGCGGCAACCTCGACAACGTCGATGCCGACTATCAGGGCAAGTATGCCTTCTCGACCTGCTACAACGCCGAAGAAGGCGTCACCCTGGCCGAGATGACCGCCAACGAGCAGGACTGGGTGGTCATCTTCAACCTCAAGCGGATCGAGGAGGCGGTGAAGAAGGGCGACTTCAAGGAAATGAACGGCGTGCCCGTGATCGACGGCCGCAAGGGGTCGGCCTACACGCGCTACGTTCCGGTCTCGAACAATCCGCACGGCATGAACACCGCGCCCGACGGCATCCACATCGTCGCAGCAGGCAAGCTGTCGCCCACGGTGACGGTCATGGACGTGCGGCTGTTCGACCGGTTGTTCGACGACAAGATCAAGCCGCGCGACGTCGTGGTCGCCGAGCCCGAACTTGGCCTCGGGCCTCTGCATACGGCCTATGACGGCAAGGGCAACGCCTACACGACCCTGTTCCTCGACAGCCAGGTCTGCAAGTGGAACATCGAGCTCGCCAAACGGGCGTTCAAGGGCGAGAAAGTCGATCCCATCATCCAGAAGCTCGACGTCCACTATCAGCCAGGTCACAACCACTCCTCGATGGGTCAGACCAAGGAGGCGGACGGAAAATGGCTGATCTCACTGAACAAGTTCTCGAAGGATCGCTTCCTCAACGTCGGCCCGCTGAAGCCTGAGAACGATCAGTTGATCGACATCTCGGGCGACCAGATGAAGCTGGTCCACGACGGTCCGAGCTTCGCAGAGCCCCATGACGCCACCATCGTGCACCGTTCCAAGATCAATCCGATCTCGATCTGGGACCGCGCCGATCCAATGTTTGCGGATGCGGTCAAGCAGGCCAAGGCCGACGGGATTAACCTCGAGGCCGATTCCAAGGTCATCCGCGACGGCAACAAGGTGCGGGTCTACATGACTTCGACGGCTCCGGCGTTCGGGCTCGAGCAGTTCCAGGTCAGGCAAGGCGATCAGGTCACCGTCTACATCACCAATATCGACGCGGTCGAGGATCTGACTCACGGCTTCTGCATCGTGAACTACGGTATCCAGATGGAGGTCGCGCCGATGGCGACGGCGTCGGTGTCGTTCGCAGCCGACAAGCCGGGCGTCTACTGGTACTACTGCTCCTGGTTCTGTCACGCCATGCACATGGAGATGAAGGGCCGCATGTTCGTCGAGCCGAAATCGGTCTGATCGGGAGCGGCGGCGTGCGTCTCCCGTTACACATACTTCCGGCGGCGCTCGTCGCCGCCGGATTGACCGGCTTCGCCAGTGCGGAGACGTTGACGGCTGTGCCGGGCCCGCCGTTGCAGGCGCTGCTGGATCGCGCACGCGACGGCGACGTCATTGAACTTGCTCCGGGCGAATACAACGGTGCAATCCGGATCGATCGATCTCTGATCCTGACGGGACGGCCTGGCGCCGTGCTGGACGGCGACGGCGACGGCAACGTCATCACGGTGACTGCGCCCGATGTGACCGTCCGCGGCGTGACAGTCCGGGGATCGGGCCGCGACCTGCAGGCGATGAATTCCGGAATCTTTCTCCAGAAGACCGCCCAGCGCGCGACGATCGAGAACAACCGGCTGGTCGGAAACCTGTTCGGCGTCTACGTGCATGGCGCCGCGGGATCGCGGGTCGCCGGCAACGTGATCGAAGGGCTCCGCGGCGGCCGGCTCAGCGAGGCCGGCAACGGTGTCTCACTGTGGAATGCGCCCGATGTCACCATTGCGGACAACAGCTTTCGCTACGGCCGCGACGGCATCTTCACAATTTCCAGCCGCAAGGACCGCTTCGTCGGCAACCGCTTCGAACAGCTCCGCTTCGCGGTCCACTACATGTACACCAACGACAGCGAAGTCAGCGGCAATGTCTCGATCGGAAACCATGTCGGCTACGCCATCATGTACTCGAACCGCCTGGTGATCCGCGACAATATATCGGATCGCGATCGCGATCACGGCATCCTGTTCAACTACGCCAACTACGCCGAGATCGACGGAAACCGCGTCACTGGTGGCCTCCTGGACACTGTTGCGGACCGCGGCGACGAGCGCCCCGACGACGAGCGAGGGATGATCCCGGAGACGAAGCGCGAGCAGAGCTTGCGGAGCGGCCCGGAAAAGTGCGTGTTCATCTACAACACCAACCACAACCGGTTCCGGAACAACTGGTTCGAGCGCTGCGCCATCGGCGTTCACTTCACGGCCGGCTCCGAAGGCAACGAAATCACCGGCAACGCCTTCGTAGGCAATCGAAACCAGGTCAAATACGTCGGTACCCGAGATCTTGATTGGTCCAAGGGCGGTCGCGGCAACTACTGGAGCGACAATCCCGCGTTCGATCTCGACGGCGATGGCCTGGCCGACACCGCGTACCGGCCCAACGATCTCGTCGACCGGGTGTTGTGGACCGCGCCCGCCGCCAAGGTGCTGATCAACAGCCCCGCGGTCCAGGTGCTGCGGTGGGCCCAGGCCCAGTTCCCGGCGCTCTACCCGGGTGGCGTCATCGACAGCCACCCTCTGATCGCGCCGCCGCCGCGGCCGTCGGGCAAGGAGGGCGGGAGATGAGCGTTACCGTGTCCGTGACCGGCGTCGTGAAGAACTACCGCGCGGTGCGCGCGCTGCGCGACGTCTCGTTCGACCTCGCCCCGGGGCGATTGAGCGCGCTGGTCGGCCACAACGGCGCCGGAAAGACCACACTGATCAAGCTGATGCTGGGATTGATCCGTCCGGATCAGGGCTCCATCCGCGTGCTCGACGAGGATCCGGCTGCCGGTGAATTTTCGGCGCGACGGCAGCTTGGATATCTTCCGGAGAACGTCGCCTTTAACGCGGCCCTCACCGGACGGGAAACGCTTTCATTCTATGCACGACTGAAGCGCATCAAGCCGTCGAAGGCATGGGTCATTCTCGATCGCGTCGGACTGACCGATGCGGCCGATCGCCGGGTCGGAACCTATTCGAAGGGCATGCGTCAGCGCCTCGGATTGGCGCAGGCGCTGCTCGGCCGGCCGCGGGTGCTCCTGCTTGACGAGCCGACGACGGGGCTGGATCCGGCGCTGCGGCAGACCTTCTACGAGATCCTGAACGAACTCCGCGACGACGGCGCCACCGTGCTGATCTCATCGCACGCGCTGAACGAACTCGAGGATCGTGCCGAGCATGTCCTCATCATGAATCGCGGACGCCTGGTCGCGCAGGGCACCCTTTCGGAACTGCGCTCGATCTCGCAACTGCCGATCCGGGTTTCGCTGGATTTTGCGCCTGGCGCCCGCATTCCCGCAGCGTGGATGAACGGCACAAGTGTCGCGACCCCGCGCGGACGCATCCTGCTGGTGCCCGATGAGGCGCGCAAAATGGACGTGCTACGCGTTGCGGCCAGTGATCCCAACGTCGTCAACATCGAGATCGCGGCCCCGACCCTCGACGAGCTCTATGCGCATTTCCTCAACTCGCAGGAGAGCGCTGCATGAGGACGATCGTCATCATAGCGATCAAGGAGATCCAGGAAGGGTTGCGGAACCGATGGGTTCTGGCAACGACGCTTCTGTTGGCCGCCCTGGCCTTATCGCTGACGTTCCTGGGAAGCGCTCCCACCGGCAATGTCGGCGCGGGGGCGCTTGACGTCGTCGTCGTCAGCCTGTCGAGCCTGACGATCTTCCTGCTTCCGCTGATCGCACTGCTGATCTCGCACGACGCCGTGGTCGGCGAGATGGAACGCGGCACCATGACGCTCCTGCTGAGTTATCCGGTGGGCCGGGGCCAGGTGATCCTCGGCAAATTCTGCGGCCACGTCCTGATCCTTGCCTTCGCGACCGTCATCGGCTACGGCGCTGCGGCCGCCGCCCTCGCGATAACCGGCGCGTCGGTGCTCGCCGCGAGTTGGTACGCCTTCGCGTCGATGCTCGGAACCTCGATCATGCTCGGTGCGGTCTTCGTCGCAGTCGGATATCTGATCAGCAGCCTGGTTCGGGACCGGGGGACCGCCGCCGGCATCTCGGTGGGAGTATGGCTGCTGATGGTGCTGGTGTTCGATATGGCACTGCTCGGGGTGCTGGTCGTCGATCAGGGAAACATCGTCTCCGCGCCCGTTCTCGAAGCGCTGCTGTTCCTCAATCCGACCGACCTGTACCGGATGGCGAACTTGACCGGGTTCAACGTCAGCCAGTTTTCCGGCATGACGGGGCTTGCCGGCACCGCGACGACCAGCGTCGGCGCGTTGTTGACGGGACTGACCGCTTGGGTCGTCGCACCGCTCGGGCTTGCGGCCGCGTTCTTCGCTCGGAGGGAGCTATGACGCTGCGGATCTTGTGCATGATCGTCGTGCTCGTGCTGGCCGGCTGCAATCGGGACGGAAGCGATACCGACATGCCGCCGCCCGCGACCCTCAACAGCGAGGCAATGGGAGTCTTCTGCGGCATGAACGTGCTCGAACACCCCGGCCCCAAGGGGCAGATCATTACCAAGAGCCGCATCGACCCGTACTGGTTCACATCGGCGCGTGACGCCGTGGCCTTCACCCTGATGCCGGATCAGCCCCGCGATATCCGCGCGATCTACGTGTCCGACATGGCGCGCGCCCCCAGCTGGGAGGAGCCGGGAGCGACCAACTGGATCGCCGCCAAGACGGCGTTCTTCGTCATCGAGAGCCGCAAGCAGAGCGGAATGGGCGCCGCCGAGGCTGTGCCGTTCGGCAATCGCGCCGCTGCGGACGCCTTCGTCGCCGCCAACGGCGGCAAAGTCGTCACGTTCGCGGAGATTCCGAGCGCCTATGTGCTCGGCAGCGACGGTGCGGCCGGCGATCAAACCGGACACGAACGCCCCGGCGTCCGAATCAACTGACGAGGCTTCCGATGGCACCAGCAAATCTCACGCGCCGACGCATGATCGCCATCGCAGCAGCAACCTTTGGCTCGGCGTTTCTTTCCGGCGGACAACGCGTCCGGGCGGGTGAAGCGGCGCGATGGCGAGGATCGGCGCTCGGCGCGCAGGTGTCGATCGACATCTTCCATCCCGATCGGGAGGAGGCTGAGAGGATCGTCCAGGTCTGCCTGGCGGAGGTAAGACGACTAGAAGGGCTGTTCAGCCTGTACCGGGCGGATTCCGCCATCTGCGCCCTGAACAGAAGCGGCATTCTGGTCGCTCCGGAGCCCGACATGGTCGCGCTGCTCAAGGCCTCGCTGCAATTCTCCGACCTCACCGGCGGCGCGTTCGATCCCACGGTGCAACCCCTCTGGCAACTCTACGCCGAACACTTCTCGTCGGAGAAGCCGGATCCCGACGGTCCGCTGGCCGAGAGGTTGACCGAGGCGCTCGCGAAGGTGGGTCGCAGCGGCCTGCGCGTGAGCGACGATCGTGTGGCGCTCCTCAGGCATGGCGCCGCGATCACCCTGAACGGCATCGCTCAGGGATACGCCACCGACCGTGTCGTGGATGTCTTGCGCGCCCGCGGGTTGTCGACGACCCTCGTCAACATGGGAGAGATACGCGCGCTCGGAGCGCGCGCGGACGGGACCCCGTGGCGCGTCGGCCTTGCCGATCCGGACGAACCCGGTGCGCTGACCGAAACCGTCGACCTGGTCGATCGCGCGGTGGCCACTACGGCGGGCGCTGGCTTCCGCTTCGATCCGGCAGGCCGGTTCACACATCTATTCGATCCCCGGACGGGACGGAGCCCTGCGCTCTATCGGACCGTCAGCGTCATTGCACCGACCGCCACCGAGGCGGATGCGCTTTCGACCGCCTTTAGCCTGATGCCTGCGTCGCAGATCGGCGACATCGCGGCCACGCGGCGGGGTGTGCAGGTTCGGCTGATCACCAAGGATGGAGACCTGCGCCTCTACGGCGTCTGAGAGGACGAGCCGTCATTTGGGGATCAATCGTGGAGAAATGAAATTCAAGAAGTGGCGGAGAGAGTCTCAGTCAATCCCCGCTGAAAGATAAAGGATTTTCGGGGTTGCTGGGCCGAAACCCACCAGTTGAGCTACGGCCGGAATAGGCATCGGCTAGCGCCTTTGCCCTCCATAGGCAAAGGTCACTCGTTTGAGCCTTGTCGGTTGCGCTACGCGCCACCAACAATTGCGAACCTCTGAGCTGCATCTTTCTAGCTGTCAATGCGCTCCGCAATCCGAGGCAAGTCTCTCTTGCGCGATCCGGCTGGCAATCGCCCCCATTCCACCCAGCTTCCCATGCTTACCAGGCAACTGATCTGGAATTGCACGCCGGACCGAATGCTGGTCGCACAACATTGACTCTAGACCAGGCCAGAATTACAAACAATTTTTAGTTGCATGCGACGACATCTTTCTTGAGCTATTTTTAGCGCGGGGTTGTTCAACGTAACCGCCCCCGAAGTTGTTGGGGGACGGCATGTTTTTCAGAATCCTCTTATCCATTGCTGCCTTCGGTCTGCTTCTGACGCACTCCACGCCCAGCGCGGCCGAGTGCACCTTCGCTGCGCTTTGTCTGGACAAGACCGCGAAGAAAGACACCAATATGCAGGAGATCATCGCCAACCGTAAGGCCGTTGCATACAAGCAGGATGAGATAGCGAATTTCAATTATGCCGATATCAAGATCCAATGCAGCTCGTCCGGACTCGAAAGCTTCGCGCGACAGTTCGTTGATCGTGCCTGGAATATTGGACTCATAACGGCCGGCCGCGAATTTGCGCTGACCGTAGACATCGAGCAGATCAGCAAAAATACAGCGGCCCCTCCCAAGCCCATCACATACCTGATCGCACAGGTGAAACGTGATGCCGCAGGCAACACCACCGTTACCGGCTGTGACGACTATCTCGCGACCAACATAGCATTCAATTCTGCGTTGCGCCTGAAGTTCAAGTTGCTTCAGTCAAAGACGACGACCGTAAATGCCTCGACTTACAGCGCCATCAGAATCGTATCAAAGGTCCTTGGTTTTATTTTTGCTGGCCCGGGCGGGGCGGCGGTCGTTTCGAGCGCGACAGACATCAGCGGAGCAATCGTCGCCAACAAAAGCGACATTGACGAAATCGTCAAAGCGTTTGACGAGGTGGATACTCAGAAGCCTCAGGCGACGTTTGATACAAACGAAAAGACCGTGACGCTTTCGCTTTCTGACGGTTCAAAATTCACGATTGCCCGAGTCGGGAAACGCTCGGCTTTCCTGACCTTCGACGGCAACAAACTCAACGCCCCCGGCGCCCCCCTTCAGGGCCCGATAGCGGATAACACCGGGATCGACCTTTCGAGCTACCTGACGGCGAAGGCTGGCAATTGGGACACGATGATAGCAAGCAGCGACCCGAACACCGCGAAAGCCGGATGCACCAAGATACGAGAGGCCCTTGGATATATTTTCACGAAAGAAGAGATGATCGTCATTCTGGCAAAACAGTTCGATGCGTTTTCGGATGGCACTATCAAGGATTTGAAAGACCCCTGCTTGAAAGCAATTGAACTGCAGGCGCTCAAGGCAATGGGGATTCCCGACCCGCTAGGAGCGAGATCGGCGCAACCCGTGTCAACGGATACTCCGCGGGATTCGGCCAAGGACGCCCAGGATCCGATTCGCTGGAGTTCGATCAAGGACCTTCTGAACCAGTTTGGTCGCGCGTTGAGTGTCATTTCGACGAGCCCGGATCTTTCGAAAGACGCAAAAGTCAAACGACTGGCTGTTTATTTTGATACCCGTGTTGCGACCGAGTCCTTCGATGCGCCGGAGTTGCTGCCCGCCAGCGCCGGTGTGCTGAAGGATAGTATCGCCGAAAAGATCTCCTCCTGGCCGCTGGGCAAAGCGATCCGGTATGGATGTTTTCTGGTCCCTGACAAAACGCTTTCGACGAAATATTCCGCTCAAATGCTGCTTCTGTTAGATTCAGGCGGCAGCAGTCAGCGACTTGTAAATCTGATTTTCGGCTTCAGTGACCCCAAAGCTGTGGATGTGGATAGCCTAATCATTGGCAACCTGCTCGTCGAAAACCCCACTGCGGCAAGTCTGGCGACCTTTGGCAATTCCTATAAGTCGGGCTGCGGTGACCGCTCGGACCCATGGAAACCATGGGAGTCCCAGAAAATAAGTTCAGTTCAGGCCAAGACTTATTTGGCGGCTGGACCAGTTTTTGTTGACCTCCGTTAGGTTGGCAAGATCATCGATTGGATAAATAGGCCGATAGCCCTCATTGAACGGACAGCCGCTCTTTACGGAAGACCAATTCTGCAAACGAACCGAGTGAGAGGCAGACCGTCACAAGTCGGCTTTGCATTCTTGCAAAGTTATCTCAAATCCGCCTACACTCAGAACGGGAAAACTTGTTTTAATGCGCTTTTTGGAAGGGTGACATTTTGACACGGATTCTGGCGGTAGCGTTTGCGTTCATAGCTGCGCTGTTGGCCGCATCCTTGTCGACCAACAAGGTGGATGCGGACGTTCTGCTGAAAAGCAAGGGAGCGTCGTCCTCCTCGGTCACCAGGGCAACCGGCGGATCAAGTCTAAAGATCGCGGTGGCGCTCTCCTTCGAAAAGATCAGTTCGATCATCAATCAATTTGAAGTCCGGCTTGACGCAAGGGGAGTCAAGAAGAACACCTTTCTCGGCGACATTCCCTATGATGGAGCTGGACGGCTGGGAAATGTCGTCTTGAGGGCATCGGGCTCGGACAAATTTCCGATTGAGGTCACTGCACCGTTTAAATGGAAAGGGAAGATCAAGGGCTTCGATGTCGTTGCCAATGGCAACGTGACGATCGATTTCGGAATTCGTGCAGACGGCGACTGGTGCAAGCTTCTGGAGTTCGACGAGCCGAAGGTTGAGCTTGTCCAGTCCAAGGCCATTGATCTCGCTTATGTCCCGTTCGCCTCAGAGGGCATCAAGGCAGCAATTGCTGGTGCTCTTGGCGATCTGTGTGGGCAAGTGAACAATGCGGCGTCTGCTGCTTGGCACAATCTGGTGTTTCCTCTGGAATTTCAGGGCAAGACGCTTTTCCTCAACGTCGATCCGAAGGCCGTCTCGATCGTCAGTGCGACCATTCAAGACAACACCATAAGACTGGGCATGAGCTTGGCGTTCGACAGCACGCTTTCAAGCAAGCGTCCTCCTAACAACAAGCCAAAACTGCCACCGCCCAATGGTGCAGTGGTCAGTAATCCCAACAGCGAACTGGAAGCCGTGGGCTCGATCAATTTGGGGCTTGCGTTTCAATAGCAGGAACAAAAGTGCATTGCGGCTGCGGGCAGGTGAGCAAAGCTCGAGCCGGAAAGGGAGGCAACCATGACTGTGAGCAGGCGCACATTTGTGACGGGGTCCTTGGCCTTGGTCGGTTCGGATCTGGCTCTGAAGGATGCGATGGCCGCACAACGCAAGCCGGCAGAGATCGGGACCGATATTGGTGTCGTTCCCGAATTGCCTGCCGAACTGAAGCAGTACAGCAACAGGGACGACCTTAACGAAACAATCCTCAAGGACTTCGACGTGGAGACCAAGGGGCTGCAGCCAGCCCTTCTCGCCGAGCGGCAGACGGCGCTCGCGATCGTACAGAAGGTGCCCTCGTGGTCGGATCAGAAGGTGATCACGCCGTATGACGTCGCCAGCTTCTTTCTGGGCGTAGCGCAAGACAAAGGCGGCAAATACGACACGACCTGGCCGGGCTACATGCGGGCTTGGCCGGTCCGCGCCAATCCGCTGATTGTCGAATTCTTTTCACAGACGACTACCAAACCGGCGGGCGATACCACTGCCTGGTGCTCGGCCTTCGTCAATTGGTGTTTTGTCCGCTCACATGCAGGACGGAACGACGCAGGCAAGTCTCGCGCACCGACCCGCGATGCCGCCTCAGCAAGCTGGCGGAATTGGGGAACGGGTATGGTGTTCGACAAGGGCAAATCGACCCCTCGGAACGGGACGCCCAAGGTAGGCGACCTCGTTGTTTTCGTCGATAAGGGTGACTCCGCGCACGGCCACGTGGCCTTCTATGTCGATCACAACGACACGCACTTGAAGGTTCTTGGAGGCAATCAGCTCGAAGGCCAACCGGTGCGCCACTGCGTCAGCGAGAAGCTGATCCCGCTCTGGGGCAACGTCCTTCAGATTCACTCCATTCGTACCGATCCGGCGCTGCACACATAGCAAGTCGGTCGAAAACAGCGAGTGGCTCGCGATCGCACGTCAGACCGAAATCAGGCCCTGATTAGCAAGCAACTTCATCAGGACGGCCGCGCCGCACTGGGACGAAAGATAATTCGGTTTCCAATGCCCGTCGGAATCGTAGCCGCCCCGGACAGGAAATTTGCTGAAATTCCATAAGTAGTTGGGAATGGCACCATGGTTTCGTGTACCGAAACCGTTGTACGCCTCGAGCCGGTATAGCGTGAGTTCGAGGCCCCAATCGACTTGATTGGCCAAGCCATCGTAAGCGAAAGCGTCGATACCGCTGGCTTGCCAGGCTGTGACGGGATTCCATGGTGACGGTGGTGGATTCCACGGGTCGGGACGGCCCGGCGGCACATTGACGGTCTTCTTCGCGATCGGATCGCCGTTGTGCAGATGTCCCATGAAGTTGGCGCTGCATTCGCGGTAGTGAATAACCGCGATGACATGCCACGGGACTTTCGTCGCCGCCTCCAGGTCGCCGTAACGCTTGCGGCTTGACGGGCTGCTCAGCTTTGTAACCCACGCCCGAAGTTCGCTGAGATGTTTGGGATCCGGCTCACAGGTATCGAACATCTTCCGATATTCGCCTTTAAGCTGTGCAAATTTCTTGGCTTTTCCCTTTGCCTCGCCCTCGCGCCGGGGCGGACGGACGGTACGATTGAGCTTGCTCAGGACCTCCCCGGCATCCGCTGCAAGCTTTTCCGCCTCATCAGCCGGTCCGCTCGATTTCGCGAGCGCTGAATCGACGAGATCCGCAAGCGTTCGCAATTCCAGGTGCCCGGTTCCGGTGAGCGACTTGGTTATATTCGGAGCTTGAACCTCGATGCCGAGAGCCGAGGCTCGTTCCTGCAGCGACAGGACATCCTTGTTGGCGATCGTGGCTGTTTGCGCCAAGCTTGGCGACAGGCCTGCATGCCACGCGACCATGGAAGCGCCCGCCACGATGCCGTTGCGCAGAAGCTCGCGGCGGCCGACCTCCTGCACGTGCGTCATGTCTCGCTTGGATGTGGAAGCCATAATCATTTTCCCTGTATTGCGAGCCCGTAAATCAACGGCCGCTCGGTGATGCTTGCCAATCAACAAAATATCGTGCACGCTCTGATTGCATCATTGCGCTGCCCCATATTTCCGTCAAGAACGATTGCCGGCAGGAGAATGGCGTGCCCAAGAATTTTGCCTGGGTCTGGATTTTCGTGATTGCATCGTCAACTTCGGCCGCGACGCAAACTGCGCCGCCTTCCGATGCCGCGGGCTGCGTGATACCGGATCTGGAGTTGGCTCAGCAATTTGCTGCGGCACTTCAATCGTCAACGCAGGCAAAGCCGATTTATGGATGCGACGATCGCAAGGATCTGTTCGATCCCCGCTTGACTGAGCCGCAGAAGCGGGCAGCTCGAGCGACAGCGCTTGTGGTCGGCAAGAAGGAAGATCGCATCGAATTGTGCTCGCCTGAGCAGGCCGCAAAAGCGCAGGCTGCCGAGCCGGAGCGTTTTTGGGATCAGCCGCAGCTCGGCGGCTGCTCGAGCTTCAAGGTCGGACCAAAGGTCATGGCGACGGCGGGCCATTGCGTCCAATCGCTACGAGAATGCCGTAAGACCCGCTTCATATTCGGCTACCACATGCTTGATCGTAATTCGCGGCCCGATCAGGCGATTCCCAAAACCAACGTTTATCAATGCGTTGCCCTGATCGGAGGCTCATTCTCGGAGGAAGACCCGACAGTGAGCGATTGGCGGCTTGTAGAAGTCGATCGCATCATCGACGCGCCGACTGTCGCCATACGAACGGCTGCGACCAAGCCGCCGTTAACTTCCGATACCGCGGTTACGGTGATCGGCTATCCGTTGGGGCTGCCGGTGAAGATCGCAGACGAGGCAACCGTGCGTTCGATCGAGAAGAAGAAGTTTGTTGCCAACCTGGATACGTATGGCGGTAATTCCGGATCCGTGGTTCTCAATTCCGAGTTGCTGGCGCGCAATGAATTGCTAGCGGAAGGCATATTGGTCGGCGGAGCGAATGATTTTCAATTGACGGGCCAAAAGTGCGTTCTATCAGCGCACTGTCCTGACAAGGGGTGTAGTGGCGAGAAGGTCACGGCAATATCCGAGATCGCGGACGCCCTCAAGAAAGCGAATAGATAGCAGTATTGCTGCAACGAATTGGTCGATCATGCGTGTCCGGTAGACGTTTGGCTACCAGGTAAGGTCAGTCTTCTCAGGCAAAGCGATATCACGTTGCAATCATTGATTGGGAGGATCAAATGAGGCGATTGTTCGGGATCGCGGTTGTTTTTTTCTTGCCCTGTCTGGCGTGGTCGCAGACGAGCAACAGGACGCCGCCTGACGCGGGGTCCATGCCTCCCGCGGCTGTTTCGCCTGTTATCGTTCCGTTACCCGACACTTCGAGGCGGCCCACCGAGGGGCAGCCCGAGGTTCCGGCTCGGCCACAGATGGGAACCGCAATTGACGAATGGATTCCGTTAAAGCCGAATGATGAGTCGACCGACGCCGGCGGGACCCCCGTTATTACACCCGTAAATCCGCCACCACCGCGTCCGCCGCTAGGTGCCCCCGAACGTCCGATAGGAGCCGCCGACTCCTCCGTCCCTGAACGTTTAAATCCGCGGCGGCCTCCCCTTGGATCATTCGAACGGCCGCCGATGGGTGTCCACGGAGGACCGTCGATCGGTCACCCTGAACGACCGCCGATGTCCACGCTTAAATAGAGATGGACGGTATATGCGAAGGCGACGCCGGGCACGAAAGCTGATCACCATGGTGAGCGTCGTCCTGTGGTCAGGAACGCTTGGCGTTTCGTCTGTGTACTTCGTACGGGAGTTTCCTCTTGTGCTCAGTGCGCTGGCGGAAGAGCAATCGCAAGGTGGTACCCGAACCGGCGACCAAGAAAATCATGGCGGCGGTGACCAAAGCGACCGGCAGGATCGAGTGCCCGCACGACGTCCACCATTTGGCACGTTTGTAACTCAGGACGATCCCGAGGTGATGCAGGCCTGGCTGTGGACCTCCGCGTACTACGGCCTGATCAGCCTGCTGTCGGTGTTGGTGGCCGGAGTTGCGGGATTTGTTTTCGTGCGCAGACGCCGTGACGAATAGAGCATGGATACAGCATCGTGTGGTTTGCGAACGCTGGCAAATAGGTTGATCCAACGAGCGAAGGGGATTGCAGATGATACGCTTGATTGCGGGCCTGTCGGCAATGGCTGTGCTTTCGACATCGACGGCGATCCAGGCCCAGAACGCTCCGACCCGGCCGCCCTTTGGCACGCCTCAATTCCCGACCACCGCTGCCTCGACGCCGCTTCGGCCAAACATGGGAGGCGGAGATAGTTCGAGCCCTTCCCCCGGCGATAATTCGGGTTCGCCTTCTCGAAACACCGCGGCGACAAAGCCGCCATCCCCCGGACTTCAGAAGTAGACATTGCCGACGGACCGGCACAGCAGAATGCGAAGACGAAACGGAGCACCGTATGGTACGCGTGGTAGCGACAATTGTCGGCCTGCTGGGCTTTCTGGCAATCGGAGCCGCCTCGGCGGATGACACGACCGAGCGCGGTGAAATTCGCCTCACCTCGCCGCTCTCGGCGATCGCCTGGCAACTCGCGGTCGGACCAAAGGACCGTTTCGTCGCCGTTTCCGATCGCGACGGTAGCGTCTCGCTGTTCGACATAAACGACGAGCTTGGCGAACGAAGCGTGTTCTATTCGCCTATCCGGGACGAGGAGCCGGATAAACAACGACCGATCGCACTATCTCCGTCGGGCGACCTGATCGCACTCGGTGCACCGCTCGTGCGCGGCAAGCCCAATTCCGCTGTGATCTATTTCTTTCGCAAATCCGATACCAGCAGCGTGATCTTCACCATTGATGGATTGCCGTCCCGGCCGATGACACTGCGACTGAGCAACGATCTCGGAGGTAAGCGGCTGCTGCTTGCGGCGGTTTTAGCCGACGGTCAGCGCCCCATGATTTGGGATGTCACGTCGGTTGCCAAAGCTGCCGTTGATCCCGCCGTGGAGGCGAGCGCACTCGGAAGCGTCCTCGACGAGCCCACAGCCAATTTCTTCGGGGATTGCGGCCGATCCGAATGTCACAGCTGGAACGTCGCGTTTCCGCCCGCCAGCTCCGATGTTGGACTGATCGTCACAGCTGACAGCGGATTGGTGTTGTACGACCAAGACTTCAAGTTGGCCGGCTACGCCGGTTGGCGCGAACGTCCGGAGATCCGGCGCGCGGCGGGCATCAGCTTCTCTCCGGACGGCACCAAATTTGCGCTCGGCAAATTGGCCCTGAGCAAACGAGAGCTTCAACAGGGCGACAACCACGCGTGCGCCGTCGATATCTATGCGTTCGGCAAGATCAGCGATCTCGTCGACGCGGATCGCAAGTTCAAGCGCGAGCGCATCGGCAGACTCGTGCCGACGAAACCTCGCTATGAAACCGCGGGCTGCTACCTGGGGCGTGTGGCCTGGGCAGGAAATTCAATCTTCGCAGCCGGCATGCACATTCGAGAGTTTGCTGACAATTATTGCAAGACATTCAAGGATCTCGCGGACGAATTTGGGAAGGCTCAGGACGGATCGGACACCGCGGAAGCCAACGCGATGCTGCGATGGAAGTCGCTCGATGACAATGCCCCCGACATGATCTGTATCGGCACGAACACGGCGATGGATGTTCAGGCCACCGCCGCGGGAGGTGTCGCGATCGTGACGCAGGATCCACGGCTTGCCGTATACGACGCCGGGGCCAAGCTTTCATATTTTGCAGGACATGCGCGGCACGAGCGCGCTTTCGACGGCCTGCTTTTAGACCTGAGAGACAATGTCGGCGCGGAAATGTCGCTCGACCAGAATGGCGGTCTGGTCGTGCTGCGGCCATTGCGGACACCGCGGGCCTATGTGGCCTTCGATTTCAACGACGCGGGAAAGCGGGATCCACTGATCAGAGTGTTGAATGACGATCTCGCGTCTGCGAGGAAGGAACTAATGCAGGAGATCGCGCAGCGTCGCGGCGGCGAGGCAACACTTGACGGACGAAATCCTTCGCCTTCGCAGTGCATGGGTGTCGACTTCACGCAGCCGAAGAGCCCGTTGGAGCTGAGCCAGATAAACGACCTCCGCACATTACTCAAGCTGCGCGCTCCGGAAGAAATTCGGGATATTGAATTCGTTCCGCCACAGGCAAAAGAGGCGGCCTGGACCGCCGTGATCGGAACCAGCCACAGCCTCATGTACCTTGATTGCCAGGGGAATGATCTGTGGAACGGCGGAAAGCCGATTGCGGCTGTCGGGCGAGGCGGGTTGCCGCTACGCGACGAGGCCTTTCGGGTTCGTGTCACAGCTGATCGTCAATCTGTCGTCGCTGCGCACGGCGACGGGACGATCAGATGGTACCGACTGATCACTGGTGAACTCACACGCAGTCTTTTCATTCATCCCGATCTGAGAAACTGGGTCGCCTGGACGCCTCAAGGCTATTTCGACAGCTCACTGAGCGCCGGCAATCGTCTAACAGGTTGGCTGCAATCGACGCCCAAAGCCAAGGGAAGTTGGTCTGTCCTGATAGAGCCTTTGGTAAATTACGAGAAGCGCTGGCGAGATCCAACCAAGGTGCGAGACGCGATTTTACTCACCAATCCAGATGCTCCATCAAAGGCGCCAAATCAGGCTCAGCCGAAGCTCAGTCTTGAGATTGACAACTCCGATGCGGTTGACGCGACGACGTTTCGCTTTCGAATCCGCATCGAAAACGCCGGCGACCGGTCGGCCTCCACGCTGCCCAGATTCAAACTGTTTGCCGAAACCATGGGACAGGCAGCAGCGAAGTTCGGCACGGCGACCAAGCGCAATCAGGACTGGATCATTCCCGGTGAATTCGAGTTGAACGGTTGTCTGACTTCGCCTGGACGGCGGTCGAGGATCTGGGCGCAATTCAGCGATCCGGAATTGATCGACAGCACGCCCTCATCGCGATTCATCACGTACACTGGAGAGAGCGCAGGCACCTGTCCAAAGCCAAAGGTATGGGGCATCTTCATCGGGATCAGCAAATACCAACCTGGCTTCCCTGACCTCCGTTTTGCCGATCAGGATGCCAAGCGCATGTTCGAGTTCTGGAACAGACAATCCTACTACGATCGTGGAGAGCTGGTCCTACTGGAGGCGCCAGCGGGCGGTGCTGCAAAGAAAACGGTGGTAACCCCAGCGGGCGTTGCAACGACGGAAGCCAGCGACTCGTCGCTGAGTTCTATCCGGGAACTCATACGCAAAAAGCTGTTCGACTTCGGCGATGAAAACGGCATTGGCCCATCCGATGTTCTCGTCGTCTATCTCGCTGGCCACGGTGTTTCGCGCTGGGACCCGTCCATAGAGCATTGGTACTTTCTTCCGACCGGCGTCAAAGGCGAGGTGCCCCTGAGCCAGACGATCACGGTTGACGACCTCAAACGCTACCTTGCCGCCGTGGGGCGGCAAGCGCCATCGACGCTCATCTTCATTGACGCTTGCCGAAATTTTGCAACTTCCTACCCCGATGCCGACACGAAGGGTTTCAATCCGAAGGTAGAAGCTTTCCAACTTTCGTCCGAGTACAAGGCCGCCGTCTTCCAAGGAGCCGGGCGTAACCAGTTTGCTTATGAGCTCCCCGATACAGATCTCGCAAAGCCGGACCCCAAGACCTGCAAGGTCACCGACCTGAAAGCTACGTCTGGAGGGGGCGCGTTTACGCACGCGTTGCTCAAACAGTTGCGCATAGCTGAAGCGCAAGGAGCGCGATTGGGACGCTTTGCAGAGGATCTGAACAATGGCCTCGCCCTGATATGCGAACGCCAGGAGCTACAATACTCGCTGCCGTCGTCCGGGTTCGATCGTCTTTTCCCGCCAGACTGAGGTTTTGCAATGCGCCTCGCCGGTTGTGTGCACACCGTCATCCTGTTGCTCCTATGCATTGGCTGCAGCACTGCCATCGGCCGCGAGCGAGCGGCGGTCGTTGTCGGCGTCGGCACCTATCATCCGAAAACCGTGAACGGAAAAAACCTGGACGGCGCAGGCAACGATCTTGCGCTGATGCAGGAAGTCCTCGCCCAATACGGCTTCAGCCGCGACGACGAGACCGTTCTGATCGACGAGCAAGCGTCTCGTGAAGCGATTGTCGCCGCGATCAACCAGAAGCTGCTCACCCTCGACCGAGGATCGATTGCTGTTTTCTACTTCAGCGGTCACGGATCGACGGTAAAGGGGAACGACAAGGTCGGTGCCTGGGAGAATGAGACGATCGTCCCATATGATGGCCGGGTTGCCGGCGAACCAATCCGCGATATCCGCGACGTTGAGATCTATGGCTGGCTGAAGCAGCTCGATGCGCGCGGCGTACGCGCCGTCTTCATTTTCGACAGCTGCTATTCGGGCGGTGCCGCGCGAGCTGGAACCGCACTCAAGATGATGCCGAGCGCTGCCGAGAACACGCGGCCGCCGGACACCGACTCCGGGCATATCCTGCGTTCTGATCAGATCACCGGCGCGACAGCGTTGACCGTGCTCACCGCGAGTTCGGCGATCGAACCGGCTGTGGTGACGAAGTCCGCCTCGTCCGGGCAGTGGCGCAGCGAATTCACGGCCAGGCTCCATGATGTTCTGGTCTCGTCATCCTCCAGACCGCCGGCTACCTGGAGCCCGGTGATCGATCGCGTAAGAGAGCAGCTGAAAGCCGGCGGCGACGTCGCGATCCAAAAGCCGCAGCTGTTCGGCGCGGGAAATGCTCCTGTATTCGGCACCAATCCCTTCTCCAATTCGATCGACGCCAAGCGCACCTCCGCGACCAGTGCTGTCCTGGTGGGCGCGGGACTCGATCTTGGCGTGACAGTCGGCTCCATCTACAAGTTGTTCGGGACAGGCCAGGTTCCGTGGCTGGCCGCTGAAGACTTTGAAGCCAAAGCGAAGGTGACCAGCGCCGATCATCTGACGGCGGTTCTCACTGCCATGGATGGGCGGGAGCTGACGAGCCCTGTCTTGAAGGCGGTCGAGTTTGATTATGCAATGCCGAAATTCAGATTCAAGTTTGACCGCTCCGGCGTGTCGGGACTTGGCCCACTCGATCAAAAGGCCATATCGGAGGCGCTGAAGGCGTTCGACGGGTCTGCGCGATCGGACGATCCCGAACTAACTGTAGCCGTGTCGGTGGTATCCGGCCATCTCCAGCTTGCCACATCCGATGGTCGGCCGGTGGGGACGCCCATCGAACTGACGAACGGTACAGCCGTTCGCGATGCCTTGAAGCAACGATTGGCCAACTATGCGCGATGGCTGCGGCTGTTCGCATGGAAACGATCCTCCAGGCCTCCTGCGATATTTACCTACCAACTGGCCTACGGAAACGGTCAGGACGAGAAGATCATTGAAGGTACCGCATTCAGAGCTTCGGATGTGCCGACAGGAGCGACGGTGCGGCTTTCGGTGACGAACGAGAATGTTCGCACAGTCAATGTCGATGCAATCCTGCTGCGGCCCGATTTCGGAATCGAGTTCTGCCCCCTGGGTTTGATCCAACGTAATAAACGCCTGCCTACGGAGCAAACATCGGTAGGATCTCGTCCGGGCGTGGGGGCCTGGAAACTTATTATTTCGGATCCTTCATCTCAAAGACTCGACTTTGCCTTCCTAGGAACCGACCGGAACGCCCGCACGGCGCGTGGTTCACTGGAGACCGAACTCGGCGATGTATGGGACGATGTTTCATCGATTTCATCTCGCGGGATTTCGGCAACCGGCGAGTGGAGCATCGTTGATGTCCCTTTCAAGGTTGCGGAGAGTGCGGCGATCGCTGATCCCGGCCCTGCTGGACACTGCCTCAACTTGGCCGGGACCGGAGCTTCGCCATGACGGATCCACGCGCCGGATGTTGATGGCCGGCGGGCGGCGATCTTCACATTCCGCCACGAAAAGTTTCATGAGGTTTCTGTTGTTGCCGGCCATCGGCGTGCATTCGGCAAAACTAAGGAACTCAAGCGCAGGAAATCGTAGTTTGGCGTGGGAAATCGGCCAAATGGCGGAGAGAGTGGGATTCGAACCCACGGTACGGTTTCCCGCACACACGCTTTCCAAGCGTGCGCCTTAAGCCACTCGGCCATCTCTCCGGAGCGCCCTCTCTTGAAGGGGCGCCGGCGATTTTGCAAGAGATCGCGGGGAAATCGGGTGAATTTTCCGTAAGATGTTGTATTTGAAAGACAATATCTGGCATCGGCGGCCGTTTCGGAACCGCCTGCTGGCTGAACCCGTGACGGGTTTGGCGCGACGATTCACTTGAGAATGCCAAACTCGACCGGGGACGCCATGACCATCCGCAAGACCATCGCCGCACTCGGCCTGATTTCGGCCCTTGGCTCCGCCTTTGCCGGGCCGGCCCTGGCGCAAGTCTGCACCCGGCAAGGGGTCGACGTCAGCTGCGACGACGGGCGGCGCGGGGTGCTTTCGGGCGATGCCATCATCTGGCCGGACGGGACGCGCTCGAGCGCCTCGCCGCATCCGAGCGTGATCATCGGCAACAAGAGCTCGGTGCATGTCGGGCCCGGCGTGTTCGTCGGCCAGGGCAAGGGCATGGTGCCGCTGGACGATCCCAACGCGCCGAACAAGCGGCAATGCGCGATTCTGGAGGGCGTGTCGTACTGCTATTGAGCGCGATGCTCGAGGTTCGCCGTCATGCCCGGGCTCGTCCCGGGCATCCACGTTCTTGGGAGCCCGCAGCAAGACGTGGATGGCCGGGTCAAGCCCGGCCATGACGCGTGGATCGAGTGTACGAGGCGTCGCAGAGATCGAGAGTTGAGCGCACGAAAGCGGCCCCTCACCCTACCCTCTCCCCGCAAGAACGGGGCGCGAGAGAAGGACTAGATCAACCGCACGCCCGAGATCGCCGACTTCAACCAGCGCAGCGCTTGTGGCGGCTGGGCTGCGAGCGGGGCGACGGCGGCCTTCTCGACGCGGCACTTCTCCAGCTCGGCGACGAAATCGGCGGACCATTGCTGAATGGTGTGGCCGCGCAGCTTCTTCATCATCGCGTCCCAGCGCATCTTGCGCTCGGTGAGCGGCATCGCCGCGGCGGTCGCGATCGCACGCGCCATCGCGTCGATGTCGTGCGGATTGACCAGCAGCGCCGTGTCGAGCTCATTCGCTGCGCCGGCGAATTTCGACAGCACCAGCACGCCGGGATCGGCCGGGTTCTGCGCGGCAACATACTCCTTGGCGACGAGGTTCATGCCGTCATGCAGCGGCGTCACCACACCGACCTGCGCGGTGCGATAGAGGCCCGCGAGCACGGCCTGGCTGAAGCCTTTGTTCAAATAGCGGATCGGCGTCCAGTCCACCTCGCCATGGCGGCCGTTGACGTCGGTGACGAGGCGCGCGACCTCGTTCTGGAGATTGCCATAGGCCTCGATCGCACCGCGCGAAGGGTTGGCGATCTGGAGCAGCGAGATGCTGCGCAAGAATTGCGGCTGCTCGGTCCAGAGCCGGTCGAACGCGCTGATGCGGTTGACGAGGCCCTTGGAATAATCGAGCCGGTCGACGCCGATCGCAAGCCGCTCGCCGTTGAGGCTGCGGCGCAGCCGCGACACGTCCGGATGCGAGGCGGACTTGGCGGCATATTGCGCGAATTTTTCGGCATCGATGCCGATGGGGAAGACTTCAAAGCGGGTGCGGCCGTACTGCGACAGCACAACACCGTCATCGATGGCAAGGCCAAGCTCGCCTCCGACATAACCGAGGAAATTCTGGCGATCCTCCTCGGTCTGGAAGCCAAGGAGATCGAAGGCGAGCATCGCCGTGATCAGTTCGCGATGATTGGGCACGCCCTGCATCACCGCGGCCACCGGCCACGGCGTGTGCAGGAAGAAGCCGATCGGATCGGCGACGCCGAGATCGCGCAGCTCCGCGCCGAGTGCGAGGAAATGATAATCCTGCACCCAGAACGCGGTCCGGGGTTTACGGAAGCGCATCAAGGCGCGCGCCATGAAGGCGTTGACCTCGCGATAGCTGACATAGTCCTCGCGCGAGACGCGGATCAGGTCGCTGCGCGAATGCAGCGCCGGCCACAGCGCCGAATTGGCAAAGCCTTCGTAATAGCCGCCGTAATGCGCCGCCGGCAGATCCAGCGTCGCAATCGCGCCCGAACCGAGCGCCTCGATCTCGGCAAACGGTTCCTTCTGATGACCGTCACGCACACGGCCTGAGGACCCCACCCAGATGGCACCCGAATGTTCCACAACGGGAAGCAATGCCGCAGCCAAGCCGCCCGTCATGGGCTCATTGGGCTTGCCGCGCGCGACGCGATTCGAAACGACGACTAAGTTCACAGGTCGTCCCCTCCTGTTCATTCCACCCTGTTTAACTGATGTTCATCAATATGGTTCCTGATCATCGTTTCAACCAATTGAAACCAAAATCGGGCGCGCGCGTTGAAGCTGGTTTCCCTCCTGGAACCCACTGCAAAGACAGCTCTTCCGGTTGGATTGCACAGCATGCATTGCGGCGCGCGAGAGCGCTGCGCCGACGGCCTTTATGTCTGCGGCGTGGCGCTGCCTTTGTTTCACCTCGGATCGAGCAGGCGCGCGAGGAACGCGCGCACATCGCTCGGCGCATCGAAGTGACCATTCACGCCCATGGCGCGGCGGCCGACCGAGAAAGCGAGCCCGTTCATGTCGGGCATGATCGCGAACACGGTCTCATCTGTGACGTCGTCGCCGATGAACAGCGGACGTCGTCCCCTGAACGGTTCGTGCTGCATCAACTCGCGCACGCCGGTCGCCTTGGTGAAGCCGGAATGCTTGATCTCGCAGACGAACTTTCCGGGCAGCACCTCGATCGGCGCATTGGGCAGGTCGGCGCGGATCAGCGAGACGGCCTCGAAGATCGCTTTCTCCGCATGCGGCGCGAGGCGGTAATGCAGCGCCAGCGAATAGCCCTTGTCCTCGAGCAGAATGCCCGGGCTGAGCTTTGCGATCGCAGCGAGCCGCCGCTTCAACTCCTTGTCCAGCGGCGGCGCGTGCACGTCATCCGCTTCATTGTCCACCGACAGCCGCATCTCCGCGCCGTGGCCGGCAACGGCGCGATAGACGTCGGGCGCGAAGATCAGGTCGATGTCGTTGAGCGAACGGCCGCTGACCAGCGCCAGCGCCCCGGAAGTGCGTTCCACCAGTTGCTTGAGCGTCTCCGCCAGGCCCGGCGGCACCCACACTTCGCGCGGCGTCGGCATCAGGTCGAGCAGCGTGCCGTCGATGTCGAGCAGGATCGCGGTCTCGCCGAGATGCGGCACGAGCGCATGCGGCACCGGCACCGTTTCCGGCACATCGTCGTCGACGGGCATGGTGCGCTTGTGGTCCAATGCCATTTCCGCAAGTTCCGATTTCATAGTCTACTCCATAAAGGCCAGCGGCCGCGCGATTTGTTCGAGCGGTTTGCGTTCCGCGGAGATGGCATAGCGCCATGCCACGATCGCGGCCGCGATCATGAGGAATGCCCCCAGCAAATAGCCGGCGAACACGCTGGTGCGTGATCCCGTGTCGATCAGCGCGCCGAACAGCGCCGGGCCGATGACGCCGCCAATGCCGGTGCCGACCGCGTAAAACACCGCGATCGCCAGCGCGCGGACCTCCAAGGGAAACGTCTCGCTGACGGTGAGATAGGCCGCGCTCGCGGCGGGCGAGGCAAAGAAGAAGATCACCATCCAGGCGATGGTCTGTCCTTGCGCGCTGAGCGCCCCGATCGAGAACAGATAGCCCGACAGCGCCAGCAGCAGGCCGGAGGTGCCATAGGTGAACATGATCATGGCGCGCCGTCCGAGCGTATCGAACAAGCGGCCGAGCAGCAGCGGACCGAGGAAGTTGCCGGCGGCGAAGGGGAGCAGGTACCAGCCGACATGATCGGCGCTGATGCCGTAGAAATCGGTCAGCACGAGCGCGAAGGTGAAGAAGATGGCGTTGTAGAAGAAGGCCTGCGCGCTCATCAGCGCGAGGCCGACCAATGCGCGCTGGCGATAGACCGAGAACAGCGTGTGCACGACCTCACGAATCGGCGTGTGATTGCGCATCTTCAGCCGGATCTTGGTGAAGCGTTCGTCGCTCGTATCCTGGTCGTGACCGATCACCGAACGCTCGATCTCGTCGACGATCGCGCGAGCCTGATCGGGCCGCCCGTGGATCATCAGCCAGCGCGGACTTTCCGGGATCCACATCCGCATAAACAGCACGACGAGGCCGATGCTCGCGCCGATGAGATAAGCGAGGCGCCAGCCGAGATCGGGGCCGATCACGGCGGGGTCGAGCAGAACGATGGCCGCCACCGCGCCCATTGCCGCGCCGATCCAGAAACTGCCGTTGATGACGAGATCGGTCCAACCGCGATAGCGCGCCGGCACCAGCTCCTGGATGGTCGAATTGATCGCGGTATATTCGCCACCGATGCCGGCGCCGGTGAGAAAACGAAACAGCGCGTAGCTCGTGATATTCCACGACAGTGCGGTCGCAGCGGTCGCGGAGAGATAAACCGCGAGCGTGATGAAGAACAGCTTCTTGCGGCCGATACGGTCGGTCAGCCAGCCGAAGCCGAGCGCGCCGAGCACCGCGCCAGCGAGATAGGCGGAATTTGCAACGCCGAGGTCGAGATTAGAGAAGTGCAAGGAGGTACTTTGCTTCAGCGCGCCGGAAAGCGCACCAGCGAGCGTCACCTCGAGCCCGTCGAGGATCCAGGTGATGCCGAGCGCGAGCACGACGCGGGTGTGAAAGCCGCTCCACGGCAGCGCGTCGAGACGCGAGGGAATGCTGGTCTCGATGATGCGATCGGTCGCAACCGCCGAGACAGCAGGTCCATAATTCAGCGCTTGGCTTTGCTGCAATTCCATCGCGTTGTTGGGTCTGACCAATGGAAACGGCCCGGCTCACATGATGTGGCCGGGAACGAACCGATCATCGAGGTGCGGCATTCCGCCTGCCACCTGCGACAACGTCTGCGGCAAGGCCAGGTTCCCACAGGAACAGCCTTTGGCGCCGTCGGTTTCCGAAGGAGCGGCAGGGAGTTGATGCATGGCTCACGTCAGAAAGACGACACATTCTCGCAAAACAGCTGCGCGCAGGAAGACCAGCGTGCGTAAGCGCGCGCAAAGCGCGTCACCGAAGCGCTGGTCGCAACGTGTGACGAAGGAGAGCGACGCGCTCGATCTCAAGCGCGGCGTATTCACGCTCACGAGCCCGAAGAAGATCGCAGCCTCGCTGAAGCGCTCGGCCGAGCACAGTTCGCGCCGCAAGACCGGCGCCTATCGTTCAGCGCTGTCGATGCTGACGTTCTACATCAACCGTGCCGGCAAGACCCTGCCGAAGACCCAGCGCACGCGACTCGAACGCGCGAAGGTGGAGCTGAAGCGCGCGTTCGGGAGAGAGTGAGTCTCGCGCTCTTTCCCCCGCTGTCGTCCCGGACAAGCGAAGCGCAGATCCGGACCCATAGCCACAGGATTGGGTTTTGCGAAGACTCGGAGCTGCCGGATCACTCCACAACCACTGCCGGTGGTTATGGGTCCCGGCCTTCGCCGGGACGACGGTGGAGCGGAAGGCGCCAGCGTCAATCTCTTCTCGTCGTCCTGGACAAGCGAGCGGAGCGAGCGCCGATCCAGGACCCATTACCCCAGGATGTGGTTTGGCGAAGATTCGGGGTTACCGGCGCGCGCCACGACTTCTCCCTGGGTAATGGGTCCTGGCTTGCGCCAGGACGACGAAGGAGAGTGATGCGGCAGTGGAGCGCCCAACGGGCAGCGAATGCCTACGCCGCCCGGATATTCCCCATGAAGCGGTCGAGCTCGGCGCGGAGGCGGGTGCTTTCGGATGACAGCGTCTTGGCGGAGTTCAGCACCTCTTCCGAGGCAGAGCCGGTCTCGGCGGCGCCGCGGTTGACCTCGCCGATGTCGGTGGCGGCGGTCTGGGTGCCCTGGGCGACGGTCTGGACGCTGCGCGCGATCTCCTGCGTCGCGGCGCCCTGCTGCTCGACGGCGCTCGCGATCGACGTCGAGATCGACGAGATCTGGCCGATGGTGGCGCCGATCTCCTTGATCGCAGCAACCGACTCGGCCGTGGCGCCCTGCATGCCCGTGATATGGGAGGAAATCTCGTCGGTGGCCTTCGCCGTCTGGCTGGCCAGCGACTTCACTTCGCTCGCAACCACGGCAAAGCCGCGGCCGGCTTCACCGGCGCGTGCCGCCTCGATGGTGGCGTTGAGTGCCAGCAGGTTGGTCTGCTCGGCGATCGCGGTGATAAGCTTGACCACCTCGCCGATCTGCTGGGCGGCATGCGAAAGCTTGCCGATGCGGCCGTCGGTTTCCTTGGCCTGCACCACGGCGGCCTCGGCGATACGGCTGGAATCGCGCACCTGGCGGCCGATCTCCTCGACCGAGGCCGAGAGCTCTTCCGTCGCGGTGGCGACCGACTGCATGTTGCTGGAGGCCTGCTCGGAGACGCCGGCAACCTGGCTCGACAGGCTCTGCGTGGTCTCCGCGGTGCGCGTCAACGTGGACGCCGCCGATTCGAGCTGCACGGCCGAGGCCGAGACGTTGGACACGATGGCGCCGACCGCGCTCTCGAAGTCATCGGCAAAGCGGATCAGCTCGGAGCGGCGGCTGGCGGCCTGTTCCCGGCTCTGGGCTTCGCTGGCGGCGGCGTCGCGCTCGGCCTTGGCGACGGCCTGAACCTTGAACTCCTCGACCGCGCCGGCCATCTCGCCGATCTCGTCCTTGCGGCCGAGGCCCGGCAGCACGACGTCGAAATTGCCCGAGGCGAGCTCGCGCATCGCCTTGCACATCGCGATCATCGGACGCGAGATGCCGTTGCCGAGCATCAGGGCGAGCACGGCGCCGATGGCGAGGCCGCCGAGCGCCATCATCAGCATCAGCCGTTCGGTCTCCCCGATCGTTGCATTGGCGCTGGCTTCGATGCGCTGCTGATCGGCGGTCAGGTCCGATCGCAGCTCACCTGAAAGCTTGAGGATGGACGCGGCCGTCTTCGTCATCTCGCCGTTCGACTTGACGATGACCTTCACGTTCTCCGTGAGCTTGGAAAAGGAGGTGCGGTACTGCTTCAGCAGATTGCTGATCTCGGTGACGCGGTCGGTGATCTTCTGGTCGTTGGCATAAATCGAGACCAGCAGAGTCTCCAGGAACTTGATGCGGGCGATCACGCCGTCGGCGGTCTTCGGCTCGGGCTTGGCGACGTAGGCGCTGACCGAGGTGGAGACCGCGAGATATTGCGAGGTGACGTCCTTGGCCGTGGTCTGGACCGAGGAGAGCCCGGCGAGCGCCGCGGTATCGGCAAGGTCGTCGAACTTGAAGCGGATCTTGTTGCCGACGCTGTTGAGCTCATCGGCCGCGATCTTGTTGTTCTCGCGCGTCAGGGTGATGATCTCACCGAATACTTTCGTAAAGCGCTGGAACTCCGCCTCGAGCTTGCCGACCTGCTCGCGGCGCGCGGCGCCGGTCGTGGCGGACGTCGATTTGGCGATCGCCGCCTTCAGATTCTCTTCGCCCGCCTTGGCCGCGGTCTCGTCGTCTGTCGCGCCGGTCAGCGTATAGGCCCGCGCCAGCCCCTGGTAAGCGATCAGCTCGCGGTCGACGGTTCGCGCGAGATCCGCTTCCGCCACGCTGGTCCGGTAGGAGGCCACGGCGGCCTGGATCCGCTCGAAGCCGAAATAGGCGAAAGCCATGCTGACGGCGAGGATGGCTAGCACCGCCACGAAGCCGAGGATGATTTTTGCGCGAAAGCGCAAGGTTGGCAGTTTCGATGTGTTCGGCTTGGACTTGACGGACATTCCCCCACCCCATTCCATTCGCGGAAAACCAGGCGCAGCCCGGAAGCAGCCCGCTTCCCGACTCATGTGCACGGTAATTGGCAAAGGATAAGCGGCGGTAAATTTGCGGCGTCGCAACTTGCGGTTCGGTGACGCGGGCAGACCCTCTCCGCTCGTCGCCCCGGCCTAGTGCGCAATTGCGCACGGGGGCCGGGACCCATAACCACGGGATTGGGTTTGGCGATGACTCGGAGTGACCAGCCTCGGGCAGCAACTTCTCCTTGGGGGTATGGGTCCCGGCCTACGCCGGGACGACGGTGGAGCGGAAGGCGCCAGCGTCGATCTCTTGTCGTCGTCCTGGACAAGCGAGCGGAGCGAGCGCCGATCCAGGACCCATTACCCCAGGATGCGGTTTGACGACGACTCGGGGTTACCGGCGCGCGCTACGACTTCTCCCTGGGGTAATGGGTCCTGGCTTGCGCCAGGACGACGATGGAGGGTGGCGCAACAGCGGCGCTTACGCCGCCCGGATATTCGCCATGAAGCGGTCGAGCTCGGCGCGGAGGCGGGTGCTTTCGGATGACAGCGTCTTGGCCGAGTTCAGCACCTCTTCCGAGGCCGAGCCGGTCTCGGCGGCGCCGCGATTGACCTCGCCGATGTCGGTGGCGGCAGCATGGGTGCCCTGGGCGACGGTCTGAACGCTGCGCGCGATCTCCTGCGTCGCGGCGCCCTGCTGCTCGACGGCGCTCGCGATCGACGTCGAGATCGACGAGATCTGGCCGATGGTGGCGCCGATCTCCTTGATCGCGGCAACGGACTCGGCCGTGGCGCCCTGCATGCCCGTGATATGGGAGGAAATCTCGTCGGTGGCCTTCGCCGTCTGGCTGGCCAGCGACTTCACTTCGCTCGCAACCACCGCAAAGCCGCGGCCGGCTTCACCGGCGCGCGCCGCCTCGATGGTGGCGTTGAGCGCCAGCAGGTTGGTCTGCTCGGCAATCGCGGTGATGAGCTTGACCACTTCGCCGATCTGCTGGGCGGCGTGCGAGAGCTTGCCGATGCGGCCATCGGTTTCCTTGGCCTGCACCACGGCGGCCTCGGCAATGCGGCTGGAATCGCGCACCTGGCGACCGATCTCCTCGACCGAGGCCGAGAGCTCTTCGGTCGCGGTGGCGACCGACTGCATGTTGCTGGAGGCCTGCTCGGAGACACCGGCGACCTGGCTCGACAGGCTCTGCGTGGTCTCGGCGGTGCGGGTCAGCGTGGACGCCGCGGATTCAAGCTGCACGGCCGAGGCCGAGACGTTGGAGACGATGGCGCCGACGGCGCTCTCGAAATCGTCGGCAAAACGGATCAGCTCGGAGCGGCGGGCGGTGGCCAGCTCCTTGTTCTGGGCTTCGCTGGCGGCGGCGTCGCGCTCGGCCTTGGCAACCGCCTGAACCTTGAACTCTTCGACTGCGCCGGCCATCTCGCCGATCTCGTCCTTGCGTCCGAGGCCCGGCAGCACGACGTCGAAATTGCCCGAGGCGAGCTCGCGCATCGCCTTGCACATCGCGATCATCGGGCGCGAGATGCCGGTGCCGAGCAGGAAGGCGAGAACCGCACCGAGCAGCGTGCCGCCAACGGCGAGCATGAGGACCAGGTGCTCGGTCTGCCCGATGGTCGCCTCCGATTCGGAATCCAGCCGCTGCTGTTCGGCGACGAGGTCCGCCTTCATGGCGGTCGCTCCTTGCAGGATCGCACCGGCCGAGCCGCTCATTTCGGTGACGAGCTCATCGACCATCTTGGCGTTGGCGATCAGCTTCTCCAGCGCGTCGCGATAGGCCGCGAGCAGCGCCCTGGCATCCTTCAGGCCGGCGACGATCTTGTCGTCCATGGAATAGACCGCGCCCAGCGAGTTCTCGACGAACTTCAGTCGCGCCAGTGCGCTTGTCGCCACCGCCTGGTCGGAGTTGAGGATGAAATTGCTCGCGGCGGCACTCGCGGTCTGGAACTGGGCGTTGACCTGTTTGGTGCCGAACTCGATCGCCTGCGCTTCCGCGTCGGAGGCGTTGTTGCCGATGTCGTCAAGCTTGTACTTCAGGAGGTTGGCATTGCGCTGAAGCTGGTTCTGGACCAGGAGCGCGCTGTCGCGCTTGGCTTGCAGGATCTTTGCAAACGTCGCCGAGAAGTTGGAGAACTCCTTGGCGAGCTTGTCGAGACTCTGCTGCCGCGCCGGCCGCTTGGCGCCCTTGATCGCTTGGTCGATTGCGTTCTTGAGGCTGGCCTCGGCATCCAGCGCCGCCTTGGCATCATCCTCCTTGCCGGTGACGACGAAGTACCGGGCGGACGAACGATAGGCGAGCAGCTCGCGGTCGATGTTGCGGGCGAGGTCGGCCTCGGAAACGCTGGTGCGGTAGGACCCGACCCCGGACGACACCCGCTCGAAGCCGAAATAGGCGAAAGCCATGCTGCCGGCGGAGATCACCAGCACTGCGGCAAAGCCCAGGATGATTTTGGCGCGGAACCTGAGGGTCGGAAATATGGTGCGCTTAGACGGCGACGCGATACGCCCGGACATTCCCACCCCCACCCTATGTTCTTGCAACGATCACGCGGCCCGGAAGCAGCCCGTTCCGAACGCGTGCGGAAAATTAAGGCAGAAACGTCAAGGGGTGGTAAATCCGTCCGGCCTGCACCGCGGGTGGAGAGAGTCTCCGCCCTCCGGGGCGCGTCAAGCCTTGCCGGGCCGAGCGGCGCCGTGTTGCGGCTAGCCGGAAAACGCCTTACTCTTTGGAGACTTGTCAGGCACTTATCAGGCACTTGGCGTCAGACCAGGCTGGTCCTCGAGGGAGAAACGGAGTGGGGCAAACCGATTTTCGGTTTGGCGGTGCGTCTGGCGTTGCCGTTGCCAAATCGAAGGCTGCGAGCGTCGATGAAGCCGTGGCCGAGCTCGCCGCCCAGCTCCCATCCGACGAGCTGGCGCTGATCCTGGTCTTCCTTTCGCCCAGCTACGACCCCCATCACTTCATCGCCGAGATCACCCGGCAATTCGACGAGACCCAGGTCTGCGGCTGCACGACCGCGGGCGAGCTCGCTCCCGACGGCTGGGACGAGAACAGCGTCGTGGCACTGGCGTTCAGCCGTGCGGACTTCTCGGCTGCGGTGCGGCCCATTCTCAACCTCGACAGCTTCCGCGTCGAGGACGGCCGCAGGATCGGCGGCGAGCTCCGGCACGAGCTGTTGCGGGTCACCCCGCAAGTCGATCGCGGCAATCCCTTCGGCCTGGTGTTGATCGACGGCCTGTGCCGCCGCGAAGAGGCGGTGATGTCCGCGATCTATGCCTCGCTCGACGACATTCCTGTCGTCGGCGGGTCCGCCGGCGACGGGATGCGCTTCGAGAAGACCTGGGTGTTCTGCGACGGCAAGGCCCACACCAATGCCGCCCTCCTGATCCTGTTGAACACCTCGCTGCCGTTCCGGGTCTTCAAGTGCGACAATTTCGAGCCGAGCCCGCAGAAGATGGTGGTCACCGAAGCCGACATCGAAAATCGAACGGTCAGGGAGCTGAACGCGGAGCCTGCGGCCCAGGAATATTCGCGCATGGTCGGGATCCTGGACGCCAAGCTCGATCCGTTCTCCTTCGCGTCCCACCCCGTGCTGGTGCGCGTCGGCGGCGCCTATTACGCACGGTCGATCCAGCGCGTCGAACCGGACGGCTCGCTGCATTTCTTTTGCGCCATCGACGAGGGCATGGTGCTGACGGCGGCGACGTCGCGCAGCCTGGTCGGCTCGACCCGCGACACCTTCACCGAGATCCGCGACCAGATCGGAGAGGTCTCGCTCTATATCGGCTTCGAGTGCCTGCTCCGCCGGCTCGACGCCGAGCAGCATCAGCTCGCCCGCGACATGTCCGACCTGTACCGGCAGAACCGGGTCGTCGGCTTTCACACCTATGGCGAGCAGTTCGGCTCCATGCATGTGAATCAGACCTTCACGGGCGTCGCGATCGGAAGGCGCCCGTCGTGACGGACATGTGGCAGGGCCCTGATGCGATCGACCAGCTTCGGCGCGAGGCGGCGAAGCTGAAGAAGATCAATGCCGCGCTGATGTCGCGGGTCGAACGCTCGATGGACCAGCAGCTCAACGCCTTTTCATTGTTCGAAACCGCCATTGCGCTCGACCACAAGGTTCGCGACCGGACTCACCAGTTGCGCGAGGCGCTGCATTCGGTCGAGCGCGCCAATGAGGGGCTCTACCGCGCCAAGCAGCAGGCCGAAGCCGCGAGCTCGCTGAAATCATCGGTGCTGATCTCGGTCACCCACGACCTGTTGCAGCCGCTGAACGCGGCGCGCCTGACGCTGTCGGCGCTGACCGAGATGATGGAATCGCAGGAGGCGGGCCTGCTCATCGACCAGGCCGACCGCTCGCTGCTGATGCTGGAGGACCTGCTGCGGTCGTTGCTGGAGATCGCAAAGCTCGACGCCGGCGCGCTCAAGCCCGACGTGCGCGCGATTGCGCTGGCGCCCCTGTTCCAACAGCTCCGCAACGAATTCGAGCCGGTCGCGGCGCGGCAGGGTCTTTCCCTGCGCATCCGCACCACACCGCTCGCGGTGAGGTCGGATGCGATGATGCTGCGGCGGATCCTGCAGAACCTGCTTGCCAATGCCATCCGCTATACCCGCAGCGGCGGCGTCATCATGGGATGCCGGCTGAGGGGCGACCACATCTGCATCCAGGTCTCCGACACCGGGCCTGGAATTGCACAGGCGCAGCAGCAGGCAATCTTCCGCGAATTCCAGCGCGGCGAGGCGACCGCGACCGACCAGGCCGGCTTCGGGCTCGGCCTCTCCATCGTTCGCCGCTTCGCGACCGTGCTCGGGCACGAGGTGCGGCTGTCGTCGCAGGTCGGCAGGGGATCGACCTTCACCCTGGAGCTGGAGCCGGCCGACCTCGCCGAGGTCGGCGACGAGGTGCAGGAGGTCAAGCTCGCGGAGCGGCACTATAGCGGGCTCGAAGGCGCCAAGATCCTGCTGATCGAGAACGACCCGAACGGCTCGGAGGCGATGGCCTCGCTGCTGGAAGGATGGGGCTGCGACGTCGCGACCACGCGCTCGGCTGCGGATGCGCTGCTGCGCCTCAGCGAGCTCGGGGGCGCACCCGATGCCGTGATCGCCGATCTCCACCTCGATCACGGCGAGAGCGGCCTGTCGGCCATCGCCGACGTCCGCCAGCATCTGAAGCTCGACACACCGGCGATGATCATCACGGCCGACTACTCCGAGAAGGCCGCGAAGGAAGCGAGCCTCCACGGCCTCGAAGTGCTGAAGAAGCCGATCAAGCCCGCCGAGATGCGGGCGCTGCTGTCGTTCCTGCTGAGCTAACCCGCGCGGATGGTTCTTCGCCCCGCCAGCGACGGGGCGAGCGCGCATGGTTCTCAACTAAAATGGCAAAAACAACCCCATGCACAGTACCGGTAGTATATTACATTTCGTCAAGGCAATGAGTTACAATTGAAATTAGTAACAGAGCGCCCTCAATCTGGAGGACAAAACAGGAGAAGATCGCCTCACTGCTGGTCCGGCCGGGCCCGCTCGCGCCTGGCCGCGATGCCCTCGCCTGCCAGCGTCGCGAAATCGATTCTGGACATTTCGACGATCGCCTTGGTGCGGCTCAGCACGTTGAGCTTGCGCAGGATGTCGGAGACGTGGACCTTCACCGTGGTCTCCGAAATCTTCAGCTCATAGGCGATCTGCTTGTTTTGCAGGCCGCGCTTGAGCATTTCCAGCACGCGCAATTGCTGCGGCGTCAGATCGTGCAGGCGCCTGATGAGATCCTGCGCGGGGCCGGACGGGCGTTGCGGGCGGACCAGTCCGCGATAGGCGGGGGGAACACAGACCGAGCCGCGCAGCACCTCGCCGATCGACTGTGCCAGATCCTGCTTGGACGACGATTTGAGGATGTAGCCGGACACGCCGAGCGACAATGCGCCGGACATGATCTGCCGATCCTGATGCCCGGAGACGATGACGACGGGAATTTTGGGGAACGCCTTGCGGATGCGGATGATGCCGGAAAGACCCGTGGTGCCCGGCATCGACAGATCGAGCAGGATCAGGTCGAGCTCGGTGTTCGCCGCGACCTGCTCCAGCGCACCGTCGATCGACGTCGCCTGAACAATATCGGCCGCGGGCGCCACCATCCGGAGCGCGCTTTCGAGCGCCTCGCGAAACAACGGGTGGTCTTCGACGATCAGAAATCGCATCAGGTATGAGCCATTCTGAAGACCTTGCTAAAGACCTTGCTGAACACCTTGCCCAGGATGCCGCCGAGGCCGGCGTCGAACTGCACGCATTGAGAATGGCCCAGCAGGGTCACGCCGGCTTGATCCAGGTCAAGAAGGACACCGCGCGTCATTGCGACCTGCCGCGATCGACCCGCGCATGAGGCCGGCTGCGCGGATCGGGCAGCTCCATCTTGCCGATCTCGATGATCGCCTTGTTGCGGCTGAACAGGCCGAGCTTGCGCAGGATCTCGGTGATATGCGCCTTCACCGTGGATTCGGCGAGCTGAAGCTCCTGGGCGATCTGCCGGTTCGGATAGCCGCGACGCAGGAGGTCGAGCACGCGAAGCTGCTGCGGCGTGAGCTCGCGCAGCTTGACCTCGAGCCCGTTGCTGGCATCGGCCCGCCGCCGCTGCGGCGTCGCCACGAAATCCTTCGGCACCGACACCGATCCGCTCAGCACGCCCTCGATCGATCGCGCCAGCTCACGGCTCGACGTCGACTTGGGCAGATAGCCTGCGGCGCCCAGCGCCAGCGCCTCGCGGACGACGTGCTGGTCCTCCTCGCTCGACACGATGGCGACGGGAAGGCGCGGATAGGCCTCGCGCAAGCGCAGAAAGCCGGAGAAGCCGGTCGCATCCGGCAGCGAGAGGTCGAGCAGCGCGAGGTCGATGCCCTGCCCGGCCGACAGGATATGCAGGGCGTCCCCGATCGACATTGCTTCGAAGATCCGCGCCTCCGGCAAGGCCAGCCGCACCGCATTGCCGAGCGCCTCGCGAAACAGCGGATGATCGTCGATGATCAGGAAGCTGGTCATGGCGCCTTCCCAACACTGCACCGCATGCGCATCGACCGCGGCAGCGGCACATCCATGCGATAGCCGTCCGGCGCCGGGATGATGCCGGACGGACGCTACCACATCCTCCCGATCGCGTTCGGTCAAGATCGTTCAGTCGTTCGATTCGGACTGGACCGTCAGCAGGAAGGAAAAGATGTGGTCGAACTGGTCGTCGGTGAAGACCTCTTTCCAGGCCGGCATGCCCTTGGTCGGCCGTCCCTCATGCACGGTCGTCCAGAATTTCTCGCGCATCTCGTCGCCGTAGCGGTGACGCAGCAGCCGCAGGTCGATCTTCCGCTCGCTCTGGATCGCGTCGGGACCGTGGCAGTGCGCGCAGGTTCCGTTGAAGATCTCCTTGCCAGAGCCGACGGCCTCGGTGCCCGGCGCGGCCGCGTCCCCCTTGGTCTCGGTCGCCACCACACTGGCGGTCTGCGTCGCGCCGGGTCCGGTCCCGGTCGTCGTTCCCGCCGGCATCGCCTGGGTCGCACCGAAGCGCGCCGGCTGGCCGGTCGGCAGGCCATATTTCACCGCAAGCGCGCCGATGGTGCTCTGAAGCTGCGGCAGGACGGCATCGACGCGATCACGCAGCTCGGTGGACGTCTTGGCAAAGCCGATCGCCGCGTCCCATGACAGGCCATCGCCCTCGGTGAGCTGAATCTGATAGCGATCATTGTAGCTGGTCTTGTTCAGCCAGCCGGCGACAGGGCCCCAGATGAAGGCGACGTCGGCCTTGCCCTGATCGAGCGCCTGCATGCCTTCCTCCGGCGACAGCACCGTCACCTTCTGGATGTCGTCGCGGGTCGCGAGCAGGTTTTGCGGCGTGCTGGCGAACTGCACGGCAACGCGCTTACCCCTGAGGCCGTCGATGCCATCGAGCGCCTGCCCCTTGGCGGCCACGAGGGCATAGCCCTCCTTCGCGAACGCGTTGGAGAAGATCACGGCCGGCCCCATGAAATCCTCGGACCGCGGCAGCCCGATCATGGCGTCGCATTGCTTGCCGAGCAGCGTGACGCGCACGGTGCGCTTGCCGAAATAGGATTTGTACCAGTCGTAGGCGACCGGCCGGCCGAGCGCCTGCGCCAGGGCCTGCCCGATCTCGAGATAGAAGCCCGGTTGCGACGAACTATCGCTCGAGAACGGAAGATTGGTCGGATCGGCGCAGAGACGGAGCGGCTGCACCTCGTCTGCGGGCAGCGGCGAGGCCGGAACGATCAGCGCGGCGGCACATGCGAGCAGGCCTGCGATGGCGCGATTTCGGCTCGCACCGGTGCCAGAATGATTCGGACGCATCCTCGTCTCCCGTAGCGTTGTTGGGCCAGAGCTTTGTCGAGCCAGGCACTGCGGCACCGGCATCGGCCGCGGCTGCAATCTACCGTCTGGAAAAGGCGCGCGCGTATCCAGTCACCTCGAGGATACGCGCGCGAGTGGTCACTGGACGGAGAACACGAAGAGCGAACCGCCCTCGGGGGCTGCGGCCGTCATCTTCTTTCCTACCTCGCCCAGGAACGCAGGCAGCGCAGCCGTGCGGCCGACGACGATGGCGACATATTGCTTGCCGTCGACCTGGTAGGTCACGGGACCTGCGCCGATGCCGGAGCCGAGATTCTTGCTCCACAACACCTTGCCGGACTTCGCATCGATGGCGCGGAAATCGCCATGGATGTTGCCGGCAAACACGAGGCCACCGCCGGTGGTCAGCGTGCCGCCGTTGAACGGCAGGTCTTCCTTGATCGACCAGACCTTCTTCTGCGCGACCGGATCCCAGGCCACGAGCTCGCCGAGGAAGCCGCCGGGGCCTTCCTTGGTCGGGAATTCGGCGCCGAGATAGAACACACCGCGCTTGTAGGCGACATCGGAGACCGACCAGTCCATGCAGACATTGTTGGACGGGATGTAGACGAGGCCGGTCTGCGGGTTGAACGACATCGGCTGCCAGTTCTTGCCGCCGATCAGGTTCGGGCAGATGTCCTTGGCGGGATGGTTCGGCCCGGGACGCTTGTCGGGATCCTCGACCGCGCGCATCGTGGCGGTGTCCCACTTCTTGGCCCAGTTGGAGAACACGTATTTCTCCGCCGAAAGCACCTTGCCGGTCTCGCGATTGGCGACGAAGAAGTAGCCGTTGCGATCCGCCTTCATCAGCGCCGGAACGGTGCTGCCGCCGATCTTCAGATCCGCGAGCACGGCCTCGTTGACGCCGTCATAGTCCCAGGCATCGGCCGGCGTGGTCTGGATGTGCCACTTGATCTTGCCGGTGTTGGGATCGAACGCCACCGTCGAGGCGGTGTAGAGGTTGGTCAGCTTGCCGAAATTACCGTCGCCGGTCGAGCGCACCGCCGTGTTCCACGGGCCGGGATTGCTGGTGCCCCAATAGACCGTGTCGCTCTTCGGATCGTAGGAGCCGACCAGCCAGGCCGCGCCGCCGCCATGCTGGGCGGAGTCACCCTTCCAGGTGTCGCCGCCGGGCTCGTCCGGCGAGGGAACGGTGTAGGTCTGCCACAGCTGCTTGCCGGTGTTGATGTCGAAGGCCTGGAGCGAACCGCGCACGCCGTACTCGCCGCCGCCGAAGCCGGTGATGACCTTGTCGCGCACGACGAGCGGCGGCGAGGTGATGACCGAACCCTGCTTGTAATCGACCACCTTCGTCGTCCACAGCGCCTTGCCGGTCGCGGCATCGAGCGCCGTCAGCTTGCCGTCGAGGCGGCCGACGAAGATTTTGCCGTCGGCATAGGAGACGCCGCGATTGTTCACGTCGCAGCAGGCGTATTGCAGCACGTCCTCGGGAATATCGGGCTCGTAGGTCCACTTGCGCTTGCCGGTGGCGGCATCGAGCGCGTAGACGTATTTCGGGCCCCAGGAGCTCGAAACGTAGAGCGTGTTGCCGACGACGATCGGCGAGGACTCGTTCGAACGCAGCGACGCCAGCGAGAACGAATAGGCGAGCGTCAGCTTGCCGGCGTTCTCGGTGTTGATCTGCTTCAGCGGGCTGAAGCGCGTGTTGCCGTAGTCGTGGCCGGCAACGGCCCACTGGTTCGAATCGGATTGCGCCTTGAGCAGGGAGTCGTTGGCGCGAACGCCTGACGTAGTGGTGGCCAGCATCGCAACCATCGAGATGCCAGCCAAGAAGCCCTTCGTTCCAAAGGTCATGTATTCCCTCCGCGGTGTTGTTGTGCACGCCATGTTAGGCGCCTGAGCGCGCTGCGCTCGTGATGCGCAGTTCGTCTGCGAGCCATCGTTCGAAATTACAGCATCGCCTTTTCGCGCTTAGTATAGGCGGAAGGTAGTAGTGCAAATCATTGGCGGCTTTCGCCGCTCATCTCGTTGTCCGGGCTTGCGTCTTGCCCTTATTTTGCAGCTCGAAACGGGCCATCGGATTTGGGCAGCATCGCGCCGCAATCCGATGGCTCCCGTCCGGCTCAGTGCGCAGCGGTCACGATGATGGCGCTACCACCGCCGCGAAGTTTTCGAAGAAGTTCGCGGCCAGCTTGCGCGACGTCGAGTCGATCAGCCGCGCGCCGAGCTGTGCGAGCTTGCCGCCGATCTGCGCGTCGGCCTCGTAGTACAGGACGGTCACGTCAGGCGATTCCTCTTCCAGCCTGACCTTCGCGCCGCCCTTGGCAAAGCCTGCGACGCCGCCGGCGCCTTCGCCGACGATACGGTAGCCGTTGGGCGCATCGATATCGGTCAGCGTCACCTTGCCGCTGAACGTCGCCTTCACCGGGCCGACCTTCAGCACCACGGTCGCAATCATCTCCGTCGGCGATGCCATCTCGAGCGATTGGCAGCCGGGAATGCAGCGCCTGAGAACATCGGGATCGTTGAGCGCAGCCCACACCTTGGCTTTCGACGCCGGAATACGCTGATTGTCGTTCATCTGCATCGCTTCCACCCCTTTTGGCCGTTGCTTGTACGGCTCGACTAGGGCGGCGCCCGGCTGCAATCAATCGCCAGGAAGTACTAGTGCTGCTTTTTCTGGCGTCTCATTCACTCAATGTCATTCCGGGGCGCGACGAAGTCGCGAACCCGGAATCCATTCATCCACGTACTCTGCGGACCGATGGATTCCGGGCTCCCTCGCTCCGCTCGGGCCCCGGAATGACGAAATGGACTGTCCGGCGAGGAGCGCCAAAGTTATTATCAATAAAATCAATGAGTTAGCTTGCCGCCGTCTACTACCAAGATCGCGATTACAACGGCGTGAGCGCGTGCTCCTATTCGTGGCAACGAACAGGACATCAAAGGGAGAAACGACGCAGGGAGCGCCGACGTCCAGGGCCAGCGCTTCGCGCTGGCGGGTGAGCCTAGGCCGCCATCGACGAAGCGGAGGTCGTTTTCGAAAGCCTCCTGCAAGGTCGCGCCATGCACGGGCGGCGGCACGGATCATCGTGGCCGAATCGCGCACCTGCGACAATCGTCACGATGACCTTTCCATGACGCACGACCCCCAAAATCCCAGTTGCAAAGTTCCGTTCGCGCTGTCTCTAATTAGAATAACTACAAACATTCGGGAGGACTTCACCGTGTCTACAGTCAAACTGACAGTGAACGGCAAGGCCGTTGCTGTCGACGTCGAGGATCGCACGCTGCTGGTCCATCTCCTGCGCGATCACCTCAACCTCACCGGCACCCATGTCGGCTGCGACACCAGCCAGTGCGGCGCCTGCGTCGTGCACATGGACGGCCGCGCAGTGAAATCCTGCACCATGCTGGCGGGACAAGCCGACGGCGCCAGCATCACCACCATCGAAGGCATTGCCAAGGGCGACGAGCTGCACCCGATGCAGGCCGCCTTCCGCGACAATCACGGCCTGCAGTGCGGCTATTGCACGCCGGGCATGATCATGTCGGCGATCGACATCGTGCAACGCCACGGCGGCCAGCTCGACGAGGCCACCGTCCGCCAGGAGCTCGAAGGCAATATCTGCCGCTGCACTGGCTACCACAACATCGTCAAGGCCGTGCTGGATGCGGCCGGACGCATGAAGGTTGCGCAGGCGGCCGAGTAAGGCCGCCCGCTTCGAACGAAGACCACCACTGCTGCTTTCGATGGAAAGCGCAGTCAAAATAATTCCGGTCGGGAGGACCAGACATGGGTGTTGAAGGCATCGGCGCGCGAGTCGTGCGCAAGGAAGACAAGCGTTTCATTACCGGCAAGGGCCGCTACGTCGACGACATCAAATTGCAGGGCATGACCCATGCCCATTTCATCAGAAGTCCGCATGCGCACGCCAAGGTGAAGAAGATCGACTCGTCCGCCGCGCTGAAGATGCCGGGCGTGGTCGCGGTGCTCACGGGACAGCAGATCGTCGACGACAAGGTCGGCAACCTGATCTGCGGCTGGGCCATCACCTCCAAGGACGGCAGCCCGATGAAGATGGGTGCATGGCCGGCGATGGCGCCGGAGACGGTGCGCTTCGTCGGACAGGCCGTCGCGGTCGTGATCGCCGACAGCAAGAATCTGGCGCGCGACGCGGCGGAAGCTGTCGTCGTCGACTACGAGGAACTTCCCGCGGTCGCCGACGTCCACGCCGCGATCAAGGCCGGCGCGCCGCAGCTTCACCCTGAAGCGCCCGGCAACCAGGTCTATGACTGGGTGATCGGCGACGAGGGCGCCACGGATGCGGCTTTCGCCAAAGCCGCCAATGTCGTGAAGCTCGACGTCACCAACAACCGCCTCGCGCCGAACGCGATGGAGCCGCGCGCGGCGATCGCCGATTACGACGCCGCGGAAGAGCATTTCACGCTCTACACGACCTCGCAGAACCCGCATGTCGCCCGGCTCGTGCTGTCGGCGTTCTACAACATCGCCCCCGAGCACAAGCTGCGGGTGATCGCACCCGACGTCGGCGGCGGCTTCGGCTCCAAGATCTTCATCTATCCCGAGGAGATGGTGGCGCTGTGGGCGTCGAAGAAGGTCGGCCGTCCCGTGAAATGGACCGGCGACCGCACCGAGGCCTTCCTCACCGACGCGCATGGCCGCGACCATGTCACCCATGCCGAGATGGCGTTCGACGCCAGCAACAAGATCACCGGCCTCAAGGTGAAGACCTACGCCAATTTCGGCGCCTACATGTCGCTGTTCTCCTCTTCGGTGCCGACCTATCTCTACGCGACGCTGCTGTCGGGCCAGTACAACATCCCGGCGATCCATGCCGAGGTGATCGGCGTCTACACCAACACCACGCCGGTCGACGCCTATCGCGGCGCGGGCCGTCCCGAGGCGAGCTATCTGATCGAACGGCTGATGGAGACGGCCGCGCGGCAGCTGAATGTCGATCCGGCCGCGCTGCGCCGGACCAACTTCATCACCCAGTTCCCGCACCAGACGCCCGTGATCATGGCCTATGACACCGGTGACTTTAACGCCTCGCTCGACGCGGCAATGAAGGCGATCGACTATGCCGGCTTTGCCGCGCGCAAGGCCAAGGCCAAGGCCGACGGCAAACTCCGCGGCATCGGCGTCTCCTGCTACATCGAGGCCTGCGGCATCGCGCCGTCGAAGGCCGTCGGCAGCCTGGGCGCCGGCGTCGGTCTTTGGGAATCCGCCGAGGTCCGCGTCAACCCGGTCGGGACCATCGAGATCCTGACGGGCTCGCACAGCCACGGCCAGGGTCACGAGACGACGTTCTGCCAGCTCGTGGCGGATCGCCTGGGCGTTCCCATCAGCCAGGTCTCGATCGTCCATGGCGACACCGACAAGGTGCAGTTCGGCATGGGCACCTACGGCTCGCGCTCGGCGGCCGTCGGCCTCACCGCGATCCTGAAGGCGATGGAGAAGATGGAGTCCAAGGCCAAGAAGATCGCCGCGCATGCGCTGGAAGCGTCGGAAGCCGACATCGTCATCGAGAACGGCGAGTTCAAGGTGACCGGCACCGACAAGGCGATCGCCTTCCCGATGGTCGCGCTCGCGGCCTACACCGCGCACAACCTGCCTGACGGGATGGAGCCGGGCCTGAAGGAAAGCGCCTTCTACGACCCGACCAACTTCACCTTCCCGGCCGGCACGTATATCTGCGAGCTCGAGGTCGATGCCGGCACCGGCAAGACTTCCTTCGTCAACTTCGTCGCCGCCGACGATTTCGGCCGACTGATCAACCCGATGATCGTCGAGGGGCAGGTCCATGGCGGCCTCGCCCAGGGCATCGGGCAGGCGCTGCTCGAGCACGCGATCTACGATGCCAACGGCCAGCCGGTCACGGCCTCGTTCATGGACTACGCCATGCCGCGCGCCGACGACCTGCCCTCGTTCAATCTCTCCCACACCACGACGCTGTGCCCGGGCAATCCGCTCGGCATCAAGGGTTGCGGTGAGGCCGGCGCGATCGGCGCCTCTGCGGCCGTGATCAATGCGATCACGGATGCGATCGGCAAGAACAACCTGGAAATGCCCGCAACCCCTGACCGGGTGTGGCGCACGATCCACGCGGCTTGACCACCATCGTCATTCCGGGGCGACGCGAAGCGTCGAACCCGGAATCTGGAGCTACGAATTCAACCTCGAGATTCCGGGTCTGCGCCTACGGCGCATCCCGGAATGACAGAGAAAAGATTTCAGGAGCATCAAAGATGTACCAGACAACCTATCATCGCGCTTCCTCGGTCGACGAAGCCGCCAGCCTGTTCGGCAAGAGCAGCGAGGCAAAGTTCCTCGCCGGCGGCCAGACGCTGCTGCCGGTCATGAAGCAGCGCCTCGCCAGTCCCTCGGACGTCATCGACCTCGGCAAGATCAAGGACATGATCGGCGTCGAGGCCTCCGGCGACACGCTGACCATCAAGGCCGCCACGCCGCATTACGACGTCGCGACCAGCGACACCGTGAAGAAGGCGATTCCGGCGCTCGCCTATCTCGCGTCGCTGATCGGTGACCCCGCCGTGCGCTACCGCGGCACGATCGGCGGCTCGCTCGCCAACAACGACCCCGCCGCAGATTATCCGGCCGTGACGCTGGCGCTCGGCGCAACGATCAAGACCAATAAGCGTTCGATTGCGGCGGACGACTATTTCAAGGGCCTGTTCACGACGGCGCTTGAAGACGGCGAGATCATCACCGCCGTCTCGTTCCCGGTTCCTGCGAAAGCGGGCTACGCGAAATTCCCGCACCCGGCCTCGCGCTTTGCGCTGACCGGCGTGTTCGTCGCGCAGACGAAGTCGGGCGAGATCCGCGTCGCCGCCACCGGCGCCTCGCAGAGCGGCGTGGTGCGGGTGCCCGCGATCGAGGCCGCGCTGAAGGCAAACTGGTCGCCGTCAGCCATCGACAGCGTGAATATACCGGCGAGCAATCTGCTGTCGGATATTCACGGCACGTCGGAATACCGCGCCAACCTGATCAAGGTGATGGCACAACGCGCGGTGGCTGCCGCCGGCTGATAGCGCCTCAACACAAATCTTTCGCGGCGCGCAGAAATGCGCGCCGTTTTTATTATGCGCCTATGCATGAAAAGCGCTTGCCTCGTCCGAGGTAAGGCAGGAAAAGTTAATCGGTCAATTAACTCGCCCACAGAGGAACGTCCCTGGCGCTTGCCGACGATCGGCAATCCGCGCCTCGGATCCGAGGAAACAACAACGTGCTCGACAAATCAGCCCCCACCTCCTCCGTCCGCGCCTCCGGCCCGCTCTCCGGCTTCCGCATCGTCGAATTCGCCGGCATCGGGCCCGGCCCGTTCGCCTGCATGATGCTGGCCGACATGGGCGCCGAGGTCGTCACGCTCGACCGGGTCGGCGCCAAGAAGAGCATGAAGTCGGTGGCAGGACGCGGCCGCAAGGTGATCGAGCTCGACCTCAAGGACAAGGCGGCGATCGCAGAGGTGCTCGACCTGCTTGCGAGCGCCGATGCGCTGGTCGAAGGTTTTCGTCCCGGCGTGATGGAGCGGCTCGGGCTCGGCCCTGACATCGTGCTCGCGCGCAACCCGAAGCTCGTCTACGGCCGCATGACCGGCTGGGGCCAGGAAGGCCCGCTCGCCAATGCCGCCGGCCACGACATCAACTACATCTCCATCACCGGCGCGCTCGCCGCGATCGGCACGAAGGAAGCGCCGGTGCCGCCGCTCAACCTGGTCGGCGATTTCGGCGGCGGCGCGCTCTATCTCGTCGTCGGCGTGCTCGCGGCCCTCCTCGAAGCCTCGAGGTCCGGCAAGGGCCAGGTGGTCGACGCCGCGATGTGCGACGGCGCGGCGTCGCTGATGTCGTTCTTCTTCGACATGACCACGATCGGCCGCTGGACCGAAGGGCGCAACCAGAACTTCCTCGACGGCGGCGCGCATTTCTACGGCGTCTACGAATGCGCCTGCGGCCATTTCGTCTCGATCGGCTCGATCGAGCCGCAATTCTACGCGCTGCTGCGCCAGCATGCGGGCCTGACCGACGCCGATTTCGACGCGCAGATGGACCGCAAGGCCTGGCCGGCGCTGAAGGAAAAGCTGAAAGCCGTGTTCAAGAGCAAGACGCGCGAGGACTGGTGCAAGATCATGGAAGGCACCGACATCTGCTTCGCGCCGGTGCTGACCATGTCGGAGGCGACGCAGCATCCGCACATGGTCGCCCGACAGGTGTTCGTCGAACGCCACGGCGTGAAACAGCCCGCGCCCGCGCCGCGATTCTCACGCACGCCGTCGGCGGTGCGCGAGCCGGAAGGCGCGGAGATCGCCGCGGTGACGAAGGCGTGGGCGGGGCGCTAGGAGTGGCAAGACCTCCGTCGCCCTACCACACTCCGTCGTCGTCCTGGCGAAAGCCAGGACCCATAACCACCAAACGTGGTTTGGCGAAAACCCGGAGTTACCAGTTCGCCTGACGACCGCTCCCTGGGGTAATGGGTCCTGGCTTTCGCCAGGACGACGATTGTGTTTGATGCCACAGCGCACCCAACAACGACAGCCTACGCCGCATTCCCCACCTTCAGCACCCCGCGCCGGATCTGGTCCTCCTCGATCGATTCGAACAGGGCCTTGAAGTTACCCTCGCCGAAGCCGTCGTCGCCCTTGCGCTGGATGAACTCGAAGAAGATCGGGCCGATCGCGTTGGCCGAGAAGATCTGGAGCAGCACCTTGGTCTGGCCGCCGTCCACAACGCCTTCGCCGTCGATCAGGATGCCGTTGGTCCGGAGCCGCGCGATGTCCTCGCCATGCCCGGGCAGACGGGCGTCGATCCGCTCGAAATAGGTGTTTGGCGGCGACGGCATGAAGGGCAGGCCGGCTGCGCGCAGGCCTTCGATGGTGCGGTAGATGTCGCGGCAGCCGCAGGCGATGTGCTGGATGCCTTCGCCGCGGTAGGTCTGCAGATATTCCTCGATCTGGCCGGACTCGCCGGCGTCCTCGTTGATCGGAATCCGGATCTTGCCGTCGGGGCTGGTCAGTGCGCGCGAGAACAGGCCCGAGGCGCGTCCCTCGATGTCGAAGAAGCGGATCTGGCGGAAGTTGAACAGTTTTTCGTAGAAGCCGGACCAGACATCCATGCGGCCGCGATGGACGTTGTGGGTGAGGTGGTCGAGATAGAACAGGCCGGCACCAGCCGGCTTGGGGTCGCGCGCGCCAAGCCATTCGAACTCGGCATCGTAGGCCGAGCCCTTGGCGCCGTAGCGGTCGACGAAATAGAGCAGGCTGCCGCCGATGCCCTTGATCGCGGGCACGTCGAGCGTCTTCCGCGCCGGTGACACATCCGCCGGCTCCGCGCCGAGCGCGATCGCGCGGTCATAGGCCGCCTTCGCATCGACAACGCGAAACGCCATCGACGGGGCACAGGGACCATGCGCGGCGACGAAATCGTAGCCGTGGGTGCCGGGCTCCTCGTTGACGAGATAGTTGATGTCGCCCTGGCGATAGATCGTGATGGCCTTGGTCTTGTGGCGCGCGACGGGCGCATAGCCCATCAGCTTGAACAGCGCGTGCAGCTCGCCCGGCTTGGGATGCGCATATTCGACGAACTCGAACCCGTCAGTGCCCATCGGATTGTCGGCGCTGATCGTGGCCGGCGGCGCGTCGTGCGGAAACGGACCCATGCTGCTCTCCCAAATGGCTGCTGGGAGGAACTATCCTTCATGGGACGCGCAAAGGGCGTGCAAACGGCACGTCATTTGGCTATCATATGCACGATCCGTGCATCAAATGGACAAAACGCGCATGATTTCGGTGGACGCCTTCGACCTCAAGATCCTCGGCGCGCTTCAGGACGACGGCCGCCTCACCAATCAGGAGCTCGCTGATCTCGCGGGGCTCTCGGCCTCGCAATGCTCGCGCCGGCGGATGCGGCTGGAGGAGGAGAAGGTGATATCGGGCTATCACGCCGATCTCTCCAGCGAGGCGCTCGGCTTCGGCGTGATCGCCTTCATCCAGGTGGGGCTCGCGACGCACTCGCCGGACAATTCCAAGCGCTTCCGCGCGCTGGTTGGTCGCATCGACGAGATCCAGGAGGCCTACTCGCTGACGGGCGATGCCGATTACGTGCTGAAAGCCGTGCTGCGCGATTTGAAGGGCCTCTCCAACCTCGTCAACGACGTGTTGATGCCGCACCAGAGCGTGGCACATGTGCGCTCCTCGATCGTGCTCGACCGGCTGAAGGAAAGCACGCGGCTGCCGCTCAGGGAGCTGAAGCCTGGCTGAAATCGAGGGAACTACGGCATTCGCGCATCAGGCACCGTCTGCGATGATCCAGCCGATCCGGAGATTCGACCATGGCCCTCCAGCTTCGACCGAACTGCGAATATTGCGACCGCGACCTGCCGCCCGATGCAACGGATGCGCGGATCTGCTCCTATGAATGCACGTTCTGTGCGGACTGCGTCGAGACCAAGCTCTCCAACGTCTGCCCGAATTGCGGCGGCGGCTTTGCCCCGCGCCCGATCCGCCCGACGCAGGAATGGCGGCCGGGCGTATGCGTGACGAAGCACGTGCCGTCGGACAAGCGGGTGCACCTGAAATACAGCGCGGAGGACGTCGCGGCGCATTGCGCGCGGATTCGCGACGTGCCGCCGGAGAGGCGATAAGCTCTCTCCACGTCATTGCGAGGAGCCCTTCGCGACGAAGCAATCCAGAATCCCTCCGCGGAAAGACTCTGGATTGCTTCGCTGCGCTCGCAATGACGGAGTTTGTGGCGACGACGGAATTCACCCCGCCGCCAGGATCGTCCCCTCGACCTCGCCAAAGCCGACGCGATAGCCGGCGCCCTGGCACCAGCCGCGCATGACGAGGCTGTCGCCGTCCTCCAGGAACGAGCGCTTGACGCCGCCGGGCAATTCGACCGGCTCGGTGCCGTTCCAGCTGATCTCGAGCAGGCTGCCGCGCTGGTTCTTCTCTGGGCCGGAGATGGTGCCGCTGCCGAGGAGATCGCCGACATTCATGGCGCAGCCTGAGGAGGCGTGGTGCATCAATTGCTGCACCGAAGACCAGTACATGTACTTGAAATTGGTGCGGCTGATGCTCGTTGGCGCGCTCGCGCCGCCGGGCCGCAACGAGACATCGAGCTCGATGCTGTAATTCTGCGGCTTGGCCTGCTTGAGATAATCGAGCGGCACCGGCTCCTGCTCCGGCCCCTTCAGGCGGAATGGTTCCAGCGCTTCGCGCGTCACCACCCACGGGCTGATCGAGGTCGCAAACGCCTTGGCGAGGAACGGTCCCAGCGGCACGTACTCCCATTGCTGGATGTCGCGCGCGCTCCAGTCGTTGAGCAGCACGAAACCGAAGATCATCTCTTCGGCTTGTTGCTCGCTCAGCATGCCGCCCATCGGCGAGGGCAGGCCGACCACCACGCCCATCTCCAGCTCGAAATCGAGCCGCTTGCACGGCGCAAAGCTCGGCACATCGACATTCGGCGGCTTCAACTGCCCGCGCGGCCGCTTCACGCTGGTGCCGGAGACCACAACGGTGGACGCGCGGCCGTTATAGGCGATCGGCATATGCAGCCAGTTCGGCTGGAGCGCGTTGTCCTTGCCGCGGAACATCACCCCGACATTGGTGGCGTGCTCCCTGGACGAATAGAAGTCAGTGTAGCCGGAGACCTCGAACGGCAGATGCAGCTTTGCGTCGCGCATCGGCACCAGGGCCTGCTTGCGCAGCTCCTCATTGTCGCGCAGCTCCGGATGATCCGCGCGCAAGAGCTCGCTGATCCGCGCCCGCGTCTTCGCCCAGACCTTCGGCCCCAACGCCATGAACGCATTGAGCGAGGGCCCGGAGAACACGCCGAGCGCGCCGACATCGAGACGCGAGTCCTGCTCGAGCTCCCAGAGATCGAGCACGTAATTGCCGATCGCGACGCCGACGCGCGGCGTCGGGTTGGCCGCGGTCGAGAACACGCCGTAGGGCAGGTTCTGGATCGGGAAGTCGGAGGCGGGATCGACCTCGATGAAGGAGCGGAGGCTGGGGTCGTTGGGGTGGGTTGTCACTTTTCGCTCGGTCCTTTTTTCCTTCTCCCCTTGTGGGAGAAGGTGGCGCGAAGCGCCGGATGAGGGGTTCTATCCGCGAGTCCGAATGAGAGAGGTTCACTCGCGGAGAGAACCCCTCACCCGTCTCGCCGCTACGCCATAGCCGATGCAAAGCATCGGCGTTCTTAAGAGACGGCGGCCGGAGGCCGCCTATGCCACCCTCTCCCACAAGGGGAGAGGGGAAGACCACTCACGGCTTGTTCGGATCGAACCGCTTCTCCAGGCCCTTCCAGCAATCCGCGTAATCGTCCTGGAGCGTCGAGGCGTTCGCGGCATGTGCGGTGACGCGCTGCGGGAAGCGGGTCTCGAACATGAAGGCCATGGTGCCGGTCAGCTTCACCGGCTTCAATTCGCCATTGCTGGCGTGCTCGAACGCGTCGCGATCGGGGCCATGCGGCAGCATGCAATTGTGCAGGCTCATGCCGCCGGGGACGAAGCCTTGCGGCTTGGCGTCGTAGACGCCGTAGATCAGGCCCATGAACTCGCTCATGATGTTCATGTGGTACCAGGGCGGCCGGAAGGTGTTGTCGGCGACCATCCAGCGCTCCGGGAAGATCACGAAATCGATGTTCGCGGTACCCGCCGTCTCCGACGGTGAGGTCAGCACCGTGAAGATCGACGGATCGGGATGATCGAAGCCGATCGCGCCGACCGGAGAGAAGGTGCGTAGATCGTATTTGTACGGCGCGTAATTGCCGTGCCAGGCGACGACGTCGATTGGCGAATGCGGCAGCGTGGTCTTGAACAGCGAGCCGCCCCATTTCACGGTGAGCTCGGTCGGCGTGTCCTTGTCCTCGTAATACGCGACCGGGGTGAGGAAGTCGCGCGCATTGGCGAGGCAGTTGGCGCCGATCGGGCCGCGCTCCGGCAGCGTGAAGGCGCCGCCATAGTTCTCGCAGAGATAACCGCGCGCCGGCCCGTTCGGAATCTCGACGCGGAACTTGACGCCGCGCGGGATCACCACGATCTCGCCGGGCTCGGCGTCGATGCGGCCGAACTCGGTGACGAGGCGCAGATTGCCCTGCTGGAGCACGAACATCAGCTCGCCGTCGGCATTGTAGAAATGTTGGTCCACCATCGACTTGGTGATGAGATAGACATGCGCGGCCATGCCGGCCTGCGTGTTCACGTCGCCGGCGGTCGTCATCGTCTGCACGCCCTGGAGGAAGGTCATGTCCTCCTTCGGGATCGGCGCCGGGTCCCAGCGCAATTGCGCAATCGGCAAGTCGTTCTCAAGGCACGGCGCCGAACGCCATAGCCCGGGATCGACCTTCGCGAAACGCCCCGAATGTTTGACCGAGGGACGGATACGATAGAGCCAGGAGCGCTCATTGGTGCCGCGCGGCGCGGTGAAGGGCGAGCCCGAGAGCTGCTCGGCATAGAGCCCATAGGCGCAGCGCTGCGGCGAGTTGCGCCCCATAGGCAGCGCGCCCGGCAGCGCCTCGGTCTCAAAACTGTTGCCGAAGCCGGACATGTAGCCCGGCGTGACCTGGGCCGAGCTGCGGATGATCTGATCGGGCGAGGTATTGATGTTCATGACTATCCTCCTCCTTGCAAAGCGGCCCACATCTCCTGGTCGCGCTTGTCGGTCCAGATCACGGGATCGTCGATCCCCGACGCTTCGTCATAGGCGCGCGACACATTGAACGGCAGGCAGTGCTCGTAGATGGCGAAGCTCGAAAATTTCGGATCCATCACCTCGCGCGTCGCGGCCATCGATTCCTTCAGCGTGCGCCCCCTGGCGACCGAGATTTCGGCGGCGCCATAGAGCGAGGTGACGAAGTCGCGCGTCATCGCGATGGCTTCGCGCACCGTGGCTGTGCCCTTCAGTGCATCGCCGCGGCCCGGCGCGATCGCCTTGGGATTGAAGTTGCGGATCTCGTTCAGCGTCAGCGGCCATTCGCGCAAATGCGCGTCGCCGCAATAGCAGGCCGAGTGATATTCGATGAGGTCGCCGGAGAACATCACTTCCGCATCCGGCACCCAGGCGACGATGTCGCCCGAGGTATGGCCGGCGCCGAGCTGCATCAGGCGAACCTCGCGCTTGCCGAGATAGATCGACATCTCGCCCTCGAAGGTCAGCGTCGGCCAGGTCAGGCCGGGAATGCTCTGCGCATCCTGGAACAGGCGCGGGAAGCGGCCGTATTCGGAATCCCAATCCTGCTTGCCGCGTTCCTCGATCAGACGATAGGTCTCCTGCGAGGCGACGATGCCTTGCGCCTTGTAGGCGGAGGCCCCCAGCACGCGCACGGCGTGATAGTGCGACAGCACGACATATTTGATCGGCTTGTCGGTGACGGTGCGGACCCGCTCGATCACCTTGCCCGCCATCGCCGGCGTTGCCTGCGCGTCGAACACCAGACAGCTGTCGTCACCGACGATCACAGCCGTGTTCGGATCGCCCTCGGCGGTGAAGGCATAGAGATCGGGGCCGATCTCGGAGAAGGTGATCTTCTTCTCCGCGAGATCGCCGGTGGATGCGAAGTTCTTCGCCATCAATTCATCCTCAGGTCACAGGGTTATTGTTGTTGCTGTTGTTGCTGCTGGCCGTCGATCATGCGGCGCTTCGCGAGCCCGATCGCCTCCCGCAGCACGTCGATGTCGCCGATGTGGTTGGCGAGGATCAGCACCAGCGCAGCGTCGAAATCGGCGCTCTGCTCCTCGGTGAAGCCGCGATGCGCTTCGACGATGGCGCGGAAAGCATCGTCAGGCCGCGCGAAGTTGGAACTGGTGGAAAGCGGCATACCAAACCTCAATTCAGGCCTTCAATTCAAACCTTGGGCCCGCGACAACGCCGCCGCAATCGCCTCGCGCGTCGGATGGCGGAAGCGCGCGGCAACGTAGCCATCGGGCCTGAGCAGATAGGCCGCACCCGCCTCGGCGTCATAGCGCTTTGCGACGAGGCCCGAGGGATCGGCAAGTCCGCCCTCGCCGCCAATGCGGATCTCCTTCACGCCTTCGGGCACGCCGAGCTGCGCGTCATTGCTGAACGACAGCAAGGTGAAGTCCGTTCCACCCTCACGGAATGCGTCCGTCAGATAGGCCTGCTCGCCCGCACGCGACGCGACGGGCGCATCGAACATGGAACAACCCGGGGACGGTCCGCCGCGCCACGCATCCGCATCGGGCGACGACAGCGACGTATCATAGCTGCACGGCACCGACAGCCGGCCGCCATTGACCATGCGCTTGCCGAACTCGGTCTCCTTGGCGAGCGACAGCACCGCCTTGCGCAGCCGCGCTTCCTGGTGCGAGTTCGGCGCCATGAAATCGGTCGAACGGGTGGATTCGCGGATGTTCTCGTCCGCCGCCAGGCTGCGCTCGACGTGGTAGCTCTCCAGCAGGCTCGCGGGCGATTTACCGCGCAGCACGCGATCGAGCTTCCAGGACAGGTTTTCCGCGTCCTCGAGTCCCGAATTGGCGCCACGCGCACCGAAGGGCGAGACCTGATGCGCGGAGTCGCCGGCAAAGACCACGCGGCCATGGATGAAGCGGTCCATCCGCCGGCACTGGAATTTGTAGAGCGAGATCCATTCGAACTCGAACTTGTCGTGGCCCAGCATGCGCGCAATCCGCGGCCGCACGTTTTCCGGCTTCTTCTCGACAACGGGATCGGCGTAGCGATTGAGCTGGAGGTCGATACGCCAGACGTCGTCAGGCTGCCGGTGCAGCAGCGCCGAGCGGCCGGCATGAAACGGCGGATCGAACCAGAACCAGCGCTCGGTCGGGAATTCCGCCGTCATCTTGACGTCGGCGATCAGGAACTGGTCCTCGAAAACCTGGCCGGCGAACTCGGCGCCAACCATCTGCCGCAGCGACGACCGCGCGCCGTCGCAGGCGACGACATATTGCGCGTGCAGGCGGTAGGCGCCTTCCGGCGTCTCGATCGTCAACGCGACGGAATCGTTGCGCTGCTCGAGCGCCGTCACCTTGTTGCGCCAGCGCAGGTCGACCTCAGGGAGGTCGCTGATGCGATCGACCAGATAGGCCTCGGCGTAATATTGCTGGAGATTGATGAAGGCCGGCCGCTTGTGACCGTCTTCCGGCAGCAGGTTGAACTGGTAGAGCTGGGATTCGCCGTGGAAGATGCGGCCGACGCTCCACACCACGCCCTTCTCGACCATGCGATCGCCGACGCCGAGCCGGTCCCAATATTCCAGCGAGCGCTTCGAGAAGCAGATCGCGCGCGAGCCTTCGCCGATCCGGTCGGCATCATCCAGAAGGACGACGCTCTGGCCGCGCTGCGCGAGATCGATCGCGAGCGACAGCCCGACCGGGCCCGCGCCGACAATCACGACCGGATGCTCGGCCGGGCTTTGGCCGGGACGATCCTGATCGGGGTGGCGGCGATAGCCGAATTGGGTCTTCGCTTGAACGGTCTTGGCTTGAAAGGTCTTGGTCTGATGCGTATCGACCTGCGCCATGCGCTAACCTCGGCTCTGGTCAGGAGAGGGCTGATCTGCTAGATAGTTTCATGTGCAACTATTTTGGACCGGAGCCGGCCGGCCGTCAACTGGAATTCGGAGCGCAAGCCTTGGCGAGGACATCCAGCGATGCGGCGCTGAAGAGACAAGAGGCGGGCGAGGCGTCGCCGCGGCCAAAAACACGGCTCGACCTGTTCAAGTTCGTGCCGTTCCGCCTCAACCGGCTTGCGGCGGAGGTGAGTTCCGCGCTTGCGGTCGAATATCAGGAGCGTCACGGCCTCGACATTCCGGCCTGGCGCGTGATCGCGACGCTCGGCTTCCGCAACGATGCCTGTAGCGCGCAGTACATCTCGCAATGCACCCGCACGCACAAATCCACCATCAGCCGCGCCGTCACCATGCTGCTGCACGAGGGGCTGATCGAGCGGGTCGAGAACGAAGCCGACCGCCGCGAATTCCGCCTGCAACTGACGAAGAAGGGCCGCGCGCTCTACGAAGAGCTGTTCCCGCAATTGCTGCGGCGGGAGGACGAGATCCTCGCCTGCCTCTCCGCGCAGGAGCGCAAGCAGCTCTCGGCGCTGCTCGGCAAGATCGAACAGAGCCTCGACCTGATCCAGACCAGCGAAGAGGCCGACGCGAAGCAGGCTTATTAGCCTCTGTCATTCCGGGGCGCGCGTAGCGCGAACCGGAATGACGGCTTCGCCGTCATTTCGCAAACGACTTTGACGGCGGCAGGTGCAGCGCCCAGACGTCGACCTTGTCGCTCGCGCGCGGATAGATCTCCGTCACGACAGACGCTCCAGCATGTAGTTGCTGAGCCGTCTTTGTCGCGACTTTCCGCTCGGCCGACGGCGGCCCGATGCCGAAGCGACGACGCAATCAAGACAACTGCGCTTGGCGGCGCCGCCACATTGCGGCCGGTCAGGACCGCCGCGCGGCCGATGCGGCTCACAGAACCTCAATACTCTAACGCAACGCCCGCAACTCTCAGCGGAGCCTCAGAGATCGATGCCGACCGCGATGTTACGGCCCTTCAATTCGGCAAAGGTAGCTGTGTGCGCATACAGCTTTATGAATGCTTCATCCTTTGCCACTGCCTCCTGCACCTTTCCGTACACTTCCCAACTGGAATAGCGCGTAGAGATAAGAAACTCCCCAGCCCACATACCCGTGTGGAATCGGGAAAGTCGAAGAAATTCAGCACCGTGCTTTTCGAAGATTGCCTTCGCCTGCTTGGCGGTCTTGATCATTTCCTCAGGCTTGTCGCTCTTGAAGCGTGTAAATTGTACAATAGCCATGACCTAGTCCCTCCATTGGCCCTCCCATGAGTAAGTCCAGGAGTGGCCGCGGAGGTTCACAGGAAGTCCCTATGATGCGAGGTCCGGGTTAGGCAAAAACGCCGGTCGAGAGCCGAGCGGCCAAAGACCGGTCTAGGATACAGTGAACCCATGCGGCTTCCCGAACCGCTTCGCGTCGGGCCACAAGCGGTCGATGCGGGGTCAGTCGTTAGCTGTTTTCGCGTCAGGCGGAGCCTTCCCGGTCACTCGAGCATCCCGTAGGCAATCGTCCAAGCCCCTTCCATCCTTGTCGTCCGGCTCGATCTCGCACTTGGCAGGCCGAAGCAGGAGCTGTCTCCGCATTTCAGAAAGACGCGCACGACAAAATTCGCGGTGAAGAAAATCGATTATCGAGGGCATGGTCAAACCCCCTTGTTTATCTTCGCTATGCACGTCCCACTTGCACTAGCTCTTGGTGTGCAACAGGTGAACTAGAACACACGAGGCTACCAAACTTTGTCGGGTACTTCGCGACGTTCGGCCTCACCCCAATTTGTGAACCTCCCTTAGCCGAAAGATACCTACTCACAAGCGGTTACGGTTCGCCCGGAGGTACCATGGGGCGGCACTGCACAGCGTGGATCAAACGCGGGATTTCGCAAATCGCCATGAGCGCGGCTATCGCAATGGTGATGTCGCCGGCGCCGGGGCGCGATCTCGACGGACGCTACAGGAATTCACCACTTCTCGAATGGTTTGAGAGTTTGGCGAGCGGCAAAGGCCTCTGCTGTTCGCACGCCGACGGTCATGCCGTCGAAGACATAGACTGGGAAGCCAGAGACGGCCACTACCGTGTGCGACTGCCGAAAACCGCCGACTCCAAAGTGATGATCTGGGTCGACGTGCCTGACGATGCCATCATCACCGTACCGAACAAAGTCGGACGCACCATGGTCTGGCCGATCTACAACGACCTCTATCCGGAGATATCGATCCGGTGCTTTATGCCGGGGAGCATGACCTAGATTGGCGGGCGCTTGTAAAGGATTGACCGATGACCAGCGGCTATTTTGAAGACACCGAAATTGGCGATAGCCGCAAGGCCGGCCCCTATTTGGTCTCCAAGGACGAAATTATTCAGTTCGCCAAGCAGTATGACCCACGGCCCTTCCATATCGATGAGGAAGCTGCTGCGCGCTCAGTTTTTGCGGGACTGACGGCATCCGGTGCCCACACGTTCGCGATCTTCATCTCGCTAACGAGCAAACTACAGCCTCCGCTCCGTGTCCTTGCCGGGCTCGGCTGGGATGAGGTGAGGCTGCCGAACGCGGTACGCCCCGGAGACCACCTCGATCTTGAATCGATCGTTCTGGAGAAGCGCGAGTCGAGGTCGAACTCCGATAGGGGAATCCTTCGCAACCAAATCCACTTGCGCAACCAAAGACGCGAGACGGTGTTGCAGTGCATCGGCAATGTTCTCGTTGCGAGGCGACCGGATGCGAAAGCATCGATGTAAGCCATTCAATAAGCTGCCGTCGGTTGGTTTCGCTCTGATGTCTCTTGTGAGTCACAAGGCGACATTCCGGGTTCGGGGCTGGGTGTCCGCTTTACCCTCGAAAGCAAACATCCCGGATTTATGAAGTACACGCGCCCTTGCATTCCTGATGACGAGTTGACCCTCATGGTGAGGAGGCGCGCAAGCGCCGTCTCGCGGACGATGCTTCGCATCGCCGCGAGAACCATGAAGGCCTCCGCTGCTGCATCTTGGCCCGCATCCTTCGAGACGGCCGCTGCGGGGCTTGCTCAGAATGAGGGACTGAGAGCGGGGCCTCGCTCTCTCCCCTCGTCGTTTCGGTGCGCGACGAAGTCGCGAGCCCGGAATGACGTTGTGAGCTATTTCACGAACGACCGCGACGGCGGCAGGTGCAGCGCCCAGGCGTCGACCTTGTCGCTCGCGCGCGGATAGATCTCCGTCACGATCGGATCGTGGCCGGGAATGAACCTGTCGGGATGGCCGGCGAGACGCTCGATCGTCTCCCAGCCAACCGCCATGTCACCGACATTGTAGACGATCGGAAACGGGCTGCGGCGCTGGAGATTGGCGTAGTAATGCGCGGCGTCGGACGCCAGCACCACCGGCCCGCGCGCGGTCTCGACATTGACCACCTGCAAGCCGTCGGAATGACCGCCGACACGGTGAACGGTGACGCCGGGCGCGACCTCGCCGTCGCCCGAATAGAACGTGACACGCTCGCCATAGACATGGCGCACCATCTGCGTGACGTGCTCGACCGAGAACGGATGTCGCAGCAGGCCGTTGCACATGCAGCGGCCGGTCGCGTAAGCCATCTCGCGCTCCTGGAGATGGAAGCGCGCGTTCGGGAAGCGGTCGAGATTGCCGGCATGATCGTAATGCAGATGCGTCACGATGATGTCGCGAATCGCCGACGCCTTGACGCCAAAGCGCTCCAGCGCGTCAACCGGATTGAGCGTCAGCTTGCGCGCGCGCAGGCTCGCCTCCTCGGCGTTGAAGCCGGTATCGACCAGGATGTCGCGGCCGCCGCCGCGGATCAGCCAGACGAAGTAGTCGAGATCCTGCGCCGCACTGTCATGCGGATCCGGCGCCAGGAAGTTCATGTGAGGGGTACGCGGCGACATCGTCGCATAGCGCAGTGCGTAGATTTCGTAGGCGTTTCCCATGGTTTTTCTTTTGGTTTTGCTTTTTTCTGAGTGGACCTTCGGGGAGGTACGAGCGCACCAAGCCATTGTCCGCCGGAAAGGTCAAACGCCCCGCGTGATGCGTGGCGGCCCACTCCAATGTGAGACCAATCACATTTTCGGCGCCAAGACTCCCCTAAACATGACTCCCCTAACATGGGTCTCCTATCCTGGGTGTCCTGACATGGCCGCTGCAATGCCCAACCAGATCGCGTCGAGCCCAACCATGATGGCGCGTTTACTCCCCGCGCGGCGCGCCCACGCGTTGCGGTCAATCGTCGCGATAATGCCGAATCTCCAAGCGGTTGACGCCCCCTCTCCCCGGTTTGATAATGCACATTGCGTAAGTTAAGGTCGCCGCGGCGCAAGCTGGAACGGCGCCTTTTTGGCTGGACCGCGCTGATTATGAAAATTCGCTTCCTTTTCCTTCTTCCCTTGCTCGTTTCGCTCGTCCCGACCGCTCCGTCGCTTGCGGCCGGCGACCGTTATGCGCTGATCATCGGCAACGCCAAATATCCGGATGCGGACGCTCCGCTGAAGGAGCCGCTCAACGACGCTCGCGACATCGCCGACGAGCTCAAGCGCGACGGCTTTTCGGTCGAAATCGGCGAGAACCTGACCGGCGACGGCATGCGCCGCGCCTTCGACAAGCTCTACGGCAAGATCAAGCCGGGCTCGGTGGCGCTGGTATTCTTCAGCGGTTTCGGCATCCAGTCGGCGCGCCAGAGCTACCTGCTGCCGATCGACGCGCAAATCTGGACCGAATCCGACGTGCGCCGCGACGGTTTCAGCCTGGAAGCCGTCCTCGGCGAGCTCAACACCCGCGGCGCCGGCGTCAAGATCGCGCTGGTCGATGCCTCCAGGCGCAACCCGTTCGAGCGCCGGTTCCGCAGCTTCTCGGCCGGCCTGACCCCGGTCATCGCGCCGAACGGCACGCTGGTGATGTATTCGGCGGCGCTGGCCTCGGTGGTCTCCGATGCCGGCGGCGAGCACAGCCTGTTCGTCCAGGAACTGCTGAAGGAAATCCGCGTCCCCGACCTGATGGCCGAGGAGACGCTGAACCGCACCAAGATGGGCGTCACCCGCGCCTCGCGCGGCGAGCAGGTGCCGTGGATATCCTCTTCATTGGCCGAAGATTTCTCGTTCATTCCGGGAGCCGGCGGATCGCGGCCGACAACGCCGCCGCCCGCGCCTCCCGCTCCGCCCGCCGTCGTCGCCAATAACCCGCCGCCGGCACCACCCGCGCCGCCATCACCGCCTCCGCCGCCGAAGCCGGCCGACACGGCAGCCGCACCGGCTCCCGCTCCCGCGCCCGCGCCCGTACCGGCCCCATCGCCGAAGCCGCAGGTCGAGGCCGCCTTGCCTCCGCCGCCACCGCCGGTGAAACCGGCCGATCCCGCCCCCGCGCCGAACGCGGACGCCGGGCCTAGCGCGGCCGCGCTGGCGGAGGACCCCACCATCAAGGGCCTGACGGCCAAGATCGCGGCCAATCCTGATGACGTGAACGCGCTGTACCGGCGCGGCCAGGTCTATGCCAGCAAGGGCGCCTACAACCTCGCCATCAAGGATTTCGACGACACGCTCCGGATCAACTCGAAGGACGTCGAGGCCCTGAACAACCGCTGCTGGACCCGCACCGTGGTCGGCGATCTCCAGGCCGCGCTGAAGGATTGCAACGAAGCGCTGCGGCTGCGGCCGAACTTCGTCGATGCGCTGGACAGCCGGGGGCTGGTCAATCTGAAATCGGGAGCGGTGAAGAACGCCATCGCCGATTTCGATGCGGCCCTGAGGATCAATCCGCGCCTCACCTCCTCGCTGTACGGACGGGGCCTCGCCAAGCAGCGCAACGGCTCCGCCCAGGAAGGGGCGCTGGACATTGCCAATGCCAAGGCGATGGATCCGAACATCGTTCAGGAATTTGCAAGCTACGGAGTACGCTAGTATTTTTTTGAGTTGAGGCGGCGGACGCCTCGAACCCTCGGCCGCCCAAGACAGACTAAAGGACGGATGCCGCAGGCGGCCTTTCCGGGGGGCCTATTGCAGGAATTTTGGAACCACGCAGGTCAGCTGCGCAGGAGGGACTGGCAATGAGATCGGCTGCAAAAGGACTTACCGCAATCCTGTCCATCATGGCCATTGGCGCGGCGCTGTCGCTGCCGGCCTCACCCGCATTCGCCGGCGACGACGGCAACAGCAAGAACGTCACCGAGGACGAGATCGTCCGCGCACTGGCGCCGCCGCAGAAGAAGCCGCTGACCCGCGGCCTCTCGATCGCGCCGCAGGCTGACCCTGCGCCGAGCGCGTCGGAGACCAAGCTGATCCAGTCCGTGCGCGGCCGCTCGACGCGCTCGCTGTCGTCGACCGAGCGCGAGGAAATCGCATCCGTCGCCAAGGACAAGCCGAACATCGATCTCGAGATCACCTTCGACTACAACTCCGCCAATATCAGCACCAAGTCGCTGGCTTCGGTGCAGGCGCTCGGGCGCGCGCTGACCAGCCCCGACCTGAAGGGATCGACCTTCGTGGTCGCCGGCCACACCGACGCCGCCGGCGGCGAGGCCTACAACCAGGACCTGTCGGAGCGCCGCGCGGATTCGATCAAGCGCTACCTCGTCGAGAAGTACAGCATCTCCGCGACCGACCTCGTCACCGTCGGCTACGGCAAGAGCAAGCTGAAGGACCCGAGCCAGCCCATGGCCGAGGTCAACCGCCGCGTGCAGGTCGTCAACATGGAAAACAAGACCACCGCATCGAAGTAAGCACGACGCAATTCTTTGAAATGAACGTTCGTGATGTGGTGTAAAGTCTCGCTTCCAAAGCGCGTCCCGCAGCCTTGCGGGACGCCGCTTTGTTTCAGGGAAACGCTCTCAGCAGGCCTCGTGCGGATGGCCGTGAGCCAGGCCAGGACAATCCGGCGATGAACGTCTCCGACTATCTCAAGCCTGCCGGAACCGTGGCGTTCATCGTCGCGCTCGGCATCGGCTATTATCTGTTCGAGCATCGGCGTCGCCCCGAGGCCAAGGAAACGCCGGGCGAGGCGCTCGTCATCGTGACGAAGTCGACCAATGCCTGCTTCTCCGATCTGGTGCGGGTGACGGGCTTCTTCGTGCCGCGCCGCGAGGCCGTGGTCGTCGCCGACCAGGAAGGTTCCAGGGTCACCGACCTCTTCGTCACCGAAGGCACCATGGTCACCGACAACCAGGAGCTGGCGCGCCTGACGGCGCCGCCGCAGATCCCGGGCCAGCCGCAGCGGCCCGGCCCGCAAGGCCCGATCTCGCTGAAGGCGCCGGCGCCGGGCCTCGTCACGGAAGTTCGCACCATCGTCGGCGCACCCGCCTCGCCGCAGGCCGGCCCGATGTTCCGCATCGCCGTCAACAACGAGATCGAGCTCGACGCTCAGGTTCCGGCCGTGCACATGCCCAAGCTCAGCGCCGGCGCGACCGTGCGCATCAGCCGCGACGACGCGCCCGATTTGATCGGCCGGGTGCGGCTGGTTGCGCCCGAAATCGACCGCACCACCCAGCTCGGCCGCGTCCGCATCAGCGTCACCAACAATCCCTCGCTGAAGGTCGGCGTGTTCGCGCGCGCCTCGATCGACGCCAAGCGAAGCTGCGGCGTCGCGGTGCCCAAGACCGCGATCGACCATCTCACCGTGCAGGTCGTCAAGGGCAACACGATCGAGACGCGCAAGGTGCGGGTCGGGCTGTCGTCCGACACCGCGACGGAAATCCTGGACGGGCTCGACGTCGGCGAAATCGTCGTGGCCGACGCCGGCTCTTCACTGCATGACGGCGACCAGATCAAGACCATGTTCGCCGATGAACTCGATCGCACGCGGGTACGCTGATGGCTCTCAATATCTCGGCATGGTCGATCCGGAATCCGCTGCCGTCGGTCGTCTTTTCGATCATCCTCCTGATCCTCGGCTGGACCTCCTTCGCCAAGCTCGCGGTGACGCGGCTGCCCTCGGCCGACATTCCCGTGATCTCGGTCGCGGTGTCGCAGTTCGGTGCCGCGCCCGCCGAACTCGAATCCCAGGTCACCAAGACCATTGAAGACGCGGTCTCCGGCGTCGAGGGAGTGCGGCACATCACCTCCTCGATCACCGACGGCCTGTCGCTGACCACCATCCAGTTCGCGCTGGAGACCAACACCGACCGCGCGCTCAACGACGTCAAGGACGCGGTGACGCGCGTGCGCTCCAACCTGCCGCAGAACGTCACCGAGCCGCTGATCCAGCGCGTCGACGTGATCGGCCTGCCGATCGTCACCTATGCCGCGATCTCGCCCGGCAAGACGCCGGAGCAGCTGTCCTATTTCGTCGACGACGTGGTCAAGCGCGCGCTCCAGGGCGTGCGCGGCGTCGCCCAGGTCGAGCGCATCGGCGGTGTCGAGCGCGAGATCCTGGTCTCGCTCGATCCCGACCGCTTGCAGGCGATGGGCCTGACCGCCGTCAATGTCAGCCAGAGCCTGCGCGGCACCAATGTCGACGTCGCCGGCGGCCGCGCCGAGATCGGCAAGAACGACCAGGCGATCCGCACCCTGGCCGGCGCCAAGACGCTGAGCGACCTCGCCGGCACCATGGTCCCGCTGTTCGGCGGCGGCGAGGTCCGGCTCGACGATCTCGGCACCGTCACCGACACCATCGCCGACCGCCGCACCTTCGCCCGCTTCAACGGCGAGCCGGTGGTCGCGCTCGGCATCAAGCGCTCCAAGGGCGCCAGCGACGTGAAGGTCGCCGACGCCGTGCAGAAGCGCATCGACGCGCTCAAGGCCGCCTATCCCGACGTCGATCTCAAGCTGATCGACACCTCGGTCGAATACACCAACGGCAATTACGAAGCGGCGATCTCGACCCTGTTCGAGGGCGCCATCCTCGCCGTCGTCATCGTGCTGCTGTTCCTGCGCGATCTGCGCGCCACCATCATCGCCGCGATCTCGCTGCCGCTGTCGATCTTCCCGGCATTCTGGGCGATGGACCTCCTCGGCTTCTCGCTCAATCTCGTCAGCTTCCTCGCCATCACGCTGTCGACCGGTATTCTCGTCGACGACGCCATCGTCGAGATCGAGAACATCGTGCGGCACATGAACATGGGCAAATCGCCCTATCGCGCCGCGCTCGAGGCTGCCGACGAGATCGGCCTCGCCGTGATCGCGATCTCGCTCACCATCATCGCGATCTTCGCCCCCGCGAGCTTCATGTCGGGCATCGCCGGACAGTTCTTCAAGCAGTTCGGCATCACCGTCTCGGTGCAGGTGTTCTTCTCGCTGCTCGCGGCGCGCTTCGTCACGCCGGTGCTGGCCGCCTACTTCCTCAAACATGGCCATCACGAGGAGCCGCCGCCCGGGCGCGTGCTGCGGTCCTATCACCGGATCGTGGCCTGGTCGGTGAAGCACTATTTCATCACGGTGCTGATCGGCTTCGGCATCTTCGCCGCCTCGATCTGGAGCATCACGCTGCTGCCGCAGGGCTTCCTGCCGGCGCAGGACAGCGCGCGCTCGCTGCTGGCGCTCGAGCTGCCGCCGGGCACCCAGCTCGCCTACACCGAAAAGGTCACCGAGGACATCGTCGCGCGGCTGCGCAAGCGGCCCGAGGTGAAGAGCATCTTCGTCGACGGCGGGCGCGTTCCGCCCGGCACCCAGGAGGTCCGGCGCGCCGCCCTGATCATCAACTACACGCCCAAGGGCGATCGCGACATCACCCAGCGCGAGCTGGAATTCTCGATCAGCCAGGAGCTGGAGAACATTCCCGACATCCGCTTCTGGTTCCTCGACGAAAACGGCCTGCGCGCGATCTCGCTGGTCGTGACCGGCGTCGACGCCAACATCGTCAACAACGTCGCCAGCGAGCTCGCGACGCAGATGAAGCGGATCCCGACCATCGCCAACGTGATCTCGGAAACCACGCTGGAGCGGCCCGAGCTGCGCATCGAGCCGCGCGCCGATCTCGCCGCGCGCCTCGGCGTCTCCACCGAAAGCCTGTCGCAGACCATCCGCGTCGCCACCATCGGCGACGTCGGCCCTGCGCTCGCCAAGTTCGACGTCGGCGACCGCCTGGTGCCGATCCGGGTGCAGCTCGAGGACGCCGCGCGCGGCAATCTGAAGACGCTCGAGCAGTTGCGCGTACCGCTCGGTGAGCGCGGCGAAAAGGGCGGCGTGCCGCTCTCGGTCATCGCCGACGTTAAGCTCGACCAGGGTCCGACCAGCATCAACCGCTACGACCGGGACCGCCAGGCCACCGTTGCCGCCGACCTCGTCGGCTCCGCGGCGCTCGGCGATGCCACCAAGAAGATCAACGAGCTGCCGGTGATGAAGAGCCTGCCGAAGGGCGTGAAGGTCTCGCCGTCCGGCGACGCCGAAAGCCTGAACGAGCTGTCCGACGGCTTCGCCACCGCGATCACCGCGGGCCTGATGATGGTCTATGCCGTGCTGGTGCTGCTGTTCGGCACCTTCCTCCAGCCGATCACCATCCTGTTCTCGCTGCCGCTCTCGATCGGTGGCGCCATCGCGGCCCTGCTCGTCACCGGCAAGCAGCTCACCACGCCGGTCTGGATCGGCATCCTGATGCTGATGGGCATCGTCACCAAGAACGCGATCATGCTGGTGGAATTCGCGATCGAGGCGATCCGCGACGGCAAGCGACGCGACGAAGCGATGATTGACGCCGGCATGAAGCGCGCCCGCCCGATCGTGATGACCACGATCGCGATGGCCGCGGGCATGATGCCGAGCGCGCTCGCGGTCGGCGCCGGCGGCGAATTCCGTTCGCCGATGGCGCTCGCGGTGATCGGCGGCCTGATCTTCTCGACCATCCTGTCGCTGGTGTTCGTGCCCGCGATGTTCATGGTGATGGACGATCTCGGCGCCCTGATCTGGCGCTTCGGCAGCCGGCTGATCGTGCACAGCGAGGATACGGAGGTCTCCGGTCATCACGAAGCTTCGCCGGCACAGCCGGCACCGAAGAAAATCGTGCACCCGGCGGCGGAGTAGGGTTCGCGAGAGTCCCTACTCGTTCCGCGCGATCGCCGTCAGCTTGGTCATGTTCCTGAGCAAAATACGGCCACGCTGAAGATCCAGGATCGCGTCCTTGCGCCAGGCCTGAAGCTGGCGGTTGACGCTCTCGCGGGCGGCGCCGACGAAGACGCCGAGCTGCTCCTGCGAGATGTGCACCTCCGAGCCGAAATCGGCGGCGAGTGCGCAGAGCCGCCGCGCCAGCCGAACCGGCAGCGGCTGCAACATGGACTCTTCCATGCGCTCGCTCTGCCAGCGGATACGCTGGCACAGCAGCGCGATGATCTTGATCGCGACCTTCGGCTCGCGCTCGAGGAAGGCGAGAAAGTCTTCGCGCCGCAGCACGAACAATTCGCTGGTTTCGCCCGCGGTCGCGTCCGCAGTGCGGTTCTGGCCGTCCAGCACCGCGACCTCGCCGAACAGGTCGCCCGGCCCCATGAAATTCAGCGTCAGCCGGCTGCCATCGGAGGCGCCGGTCTCGATCCGGACCTGGCCGCGGCGCACGCCGAACAGCGCGTCCCCGGCATCGCCCTTCTGGAACAGCACCTCGCCGTTCGCCAGATGCTGGGTGTGGCAGAGATTGGACAGCCGCTGGAGCTCGTCTGCGCCGAGATCGGCGAACATCGGGTTCATCTTCAGGATGACCGCAAATTCGGCCTGCTTGCTCATGTCAACTTCCTTGTGAATTTACGTGTCAATTTCACTGGCAAATCGGCTGGAACCAGCAACGTCCAGGATCGCGTAAAACCGCGCCGGAGAAGTGTGTCATAAGTCACATAACTTTGCAGCACCCCCTGACTATTTTTGACCGCTTGGAGCGGCTTCCCGTCCCGGGATAAACTCACGCGCATCGGACGGGTGAGCGGCCGGGTTCGGCGCCGTTCGTCCGTCATTGGAAAGTCGACATGAGAGCAGTGAAATTCGCCGGCGCCGCGGTCGCCGCTGTCGTCATCGTGATCGCGCTTCTGCTCGTGGTCGGGATCCCATCGGGCTTCCTGACCTCGACGATTGCGTCGCGGGTCGAGAGCGCGACAGGCTATCGCCTGTCGATCGGCGGCCCCACCAGGATCAGCCTGTGGCCGACGCTGAACGTCACCTTGAACGACCTCACGCTTCAGGATCCGAAGGACCGCAGCGGCATCACGCGCCTCACGGTCGACAGCGTGCAGGCCGACATGTCGCTCTCGAGCGTCTGGTCGGGCCGCCCGAAGATCAGCGAGCTCGTCGTCACCCGTCCCGTGCTCTACCAGCCGCTGCTGCGTGAGCGCCTGCCCAACGCCAGTGCCTCGTCGAAGCCGCTCGCGCTCGACACGGATGGCGCGACCATCGACCGCGTCACGATCACCGACGGCGAGGTCGCATTCGCGCGCGTGCGCGATCGCGTCGAGGGCCGCATCAGCGCCATCAACGCCGACGCGGTCGTCGATCGCGATCGCAAGGTCAACATCACCGGCACCGCGCGCGTCGGCGAGCACCCGACCAAGTTCGACATCAAGGCGACGACGCCGGCACCGCCAGCCGACCGGCCGACCATCCCGGTGGATTTCGCCATCGACATGCCCGATGTGCTGAAGTCCCGGCTCACAGGTCATGCCGACATGCGGCTGAGCGGCGATCTCGTGATGATCAACGGCGTGAACGGCACGCTCGGCGACGGCGCGTTCAACGGCTGGGCTTCGGTCGACATCGCGAGCAAGCCTCTGGTCAAGGTCGATCTCGACTTCCAGCGGCTCGCGATTCCGCTGGCGAAATCGCCGGACGGCGCCTCTGGGCAGCCCTGGAGCAATGCGCCGATCGACGTGTCCGGCCTCAATTATGTCGATGCACAAATCAGGATCTCCGCGAACGAGGCCGTGATCGGCGATGCGCGTCTTGCGCCGCTGGCGCTCGATGCAAAGCTCGCCGGCGGCGTGCTGAAAGCCGGCACCGCCAATCTCGGCGCCTATGGCGGCCAGGTCTCCGGCGAAGTGATCCTGGATGCGACCAGCGGCGCGCCGAGCTTTGCCATGCATTCCGACCTCGTCGGCGTGCGCGCGCTGCCGCTGCTCCAGGGCCTTGCCGAATTCGACCGGATCGACGGCAAGCTGCAAGCCAAGCTCGCATTGCGCGGCGCCGGCACCAGCCAGCGCGCCTTGATGGCGAACATGCAGGGCACGGCCTTCGTCAATTTCCAGGACGGCGCCATCCGCGGCATCAACGTCGCGCAGATGATCCGCTCGCTGACATCGGGCACGCTGTCCGGCTGGCAAGAGAACCAGAACCCCAGCCAGGACCAGAGCACGGATTTGTCGCAGCTCTCCGCCTCCTTCCGCATCGACAAGGGACAGGCGGTGACGACCGATCTCAATCTGATCGGGCCGCTGGTGCGCGTGACCGGCGCAGGCACGATCGCGCTCGACACCAAGATGATGGGCTTTCGCGTCGAGCCGAAGCTGGTGATGACCACCGAAGGCCAGGGCCGCGCCTCCGAGCCGGTCGGCTTCGGCATCCCGGTGATGATCCAGGGCAGCTGGTCGCAGCCGCGGATCTACCCTGACATGGCCGGCATGCTCGACAATCCGGACGCCGCATATGCCAAGCTGCGCGAGATGGGCAAGGGCCTGTTCGGGCCTGATGGCGCCGGGCTCGGCAATATCCTGGGCAGCCTCGGTCTCGGCGGCACGACCGCGCCGGGTGGCGGCAATGCGGGGAGCACCGCCAATCCGCAAACCCAGCAGCCGGGGCAGAACAATCTGCTCGGGGGCCCGCTGGGCGAGGCGATCGGCAATCTGATCCAGCAGGGGCTTTCCAGCGGAGCTGCAACCGGCACTGGCACTGCTACTGGCACCGGCCGCAGCCGCAGCCTGCCCGCAACGCCATCCACACCGGCACCGCAGGCCTCGCCCGCGCCGGCGCCCCCGGCCCCCGGCGAGCCGCCGGTGGCGCAGCAGGACAGCCAACCGATGAATGACGTGCTGCGGCAGCTCTTTAATCGATGATTGGCGGACCAACGGGCCGGACTCCACGCCGATCCCTTACATCGGCTTCGCCATTCCCTGCTTCCTCCGAACGGAGGACACTGCGACAATTCACCACCCTTTCGGCCCGCTCCGGCGTCCACATCGGGTAACCACGCCGACCGGTCCACCGGTCCCGGCACGTCCCTTGGCCCAAATTGTGATAGAAGGGCGGCTGGGCCTGTACGGGGCCCGTAGCGCCGGCGTCGATGGCGGCGCGAGAGGATCCGGATGGCGGGAGCGAACGACAAGACACGGTTTCTGCGCGAGGGCCTGTTCGCCAAATACGTCGTCTCCCTCGTCGGCCTCGTCGTGTTCGTCCTCGCCGTCAACGGCGCGATGGAGACCTGGATCTCCTATCGCGCCACCAAGACACAGCTGACCGACGGGCTGGAGGACAAGGCCCAGGCCGCCGCCCGGCGCATGGAACAGTCGATCTCCGAGCTGGAGCGCCAGATCAGCTGGGTGACCCGCGCGAGCCAGGACACCCTCGAGAAACGCCGCGCCGACTACGCCCAGCTCCTGCACCAGGTCGCGGTCGTCAACCAGCTGTTCCAGCTCAACGGCGACGGCCGCGAGGTGCTGCGCGTCTCGCGCCAGTCGACCACGACCGGCGGCAATGCCGATCTCTCCCGCGACATGCGCTTCACCGACACCGTCGCCCGCGGCGTCAGCTACGCGCCGGCGTGGTTCGTGGACCGGACCCCGTTCATGTCGATCTCGGTGGCGCATTCCGGCTTCAACGCCGGCGTCACGGTCGCCGAGATCGATCTCAGCTTCCTCTCCGAACTGCTGTCCGATGCCCAGGTCGGCAAGGCGGCCTTTGCCTATGTGGTCGATCCGCGCGGCCGCGTGCTGGCAACGTCCGCGAAAGGCCCCGATGTCGGCAAGGACCTGTCGAAGCTGCCGCAGGTGGCGGCCGCGATTTCGCCCGGCCGCGAGCCCGACACCTCGGGCACCGACTTCAACGGCCATTCGGTGCTGGCAGCCGCGAGCACCGTGCCGAAACTCGGCTGGAGCGTGATGTTCGAGCAGCCGACCACGCAGGCCCTGACGCCGATCCGCGACCAGCTGGTGCGCATCGCGCTCTTGATCGGCATGGGCCTGATGGTCGCGATCCTCGCCGGCACGCTGCTCGCCCGCCGCATGATCATTCCGATCACGGCGCTGCGCGACGGCGCGCACAAGCTCGGCGAAGGCGATTTCAGCCATCGCATCGACGTGCACACCTCCGACGAGCTGGAAGATCTCGCCGGCCAGTTCAACCGCATGGCCGATCAGATCCAGGAGACCTATTCGAACCTGGAGACCAAGGTCGAGGAGCGCACCCGCGATCTCGCGCAGTCGATCAACGAGCTCAAGGTGCTGGAAGAGGTCGGCCGCGCCGTCGCCTCCTCGCTCGATCTCAACGCGGTGCTGCCGACGATCGCCGCGCGCGCGATCGAGATCACCCATGCCGACGCGGTGCTGATCTACGGCTTCGATGCCGAGACGCGCCGCTTCAACCTGGTCGAATCCAACGGCATCGACAAATCGGCCGACGGCGCCCATGTCACGATCGACGAAGGCGAGAACATCCTGAGCGACGCAGCCGGTAGCGGCGAGCCGATCGCGCTTGCCGATCTCGACCACGCGGCCGAGCAGCCGCTGCGCGACGTCGCGATCGAGGCCGGCTTCCGCTCGGTGCTGGTGGTGCCGCTGGTGGACCAGCAGGGCACGCTCGGCTCGCTGGTGGTGCTGCGTCGCGCCGGTGGCGAATTCGCCGGCAGCATCATCGGCCTGATGCGCACCTTCGCCAACCAGGCCGTGCTGGCGATGCGCAATGCGCGCCTGTTCACCGAGGTCGATCACAAGAGCCACGCGCTGGAGGCGGCGCACGAGACCGTGCGCGCCCAGGCCGACAAGCTGCGCGTGCAGACCGAGCAGCTCAAGGACTGGAACAAGTCGCTGGAGGAGCGCGTCAAGACCCAGCTCGGCGAGATCGAGCGCATCCGCAAGCTCGAGCGGTTCCTGGCACCGCAGGTCGCGCAGTTGATCGCCTCCTCCGACAGCCCCGAGGGGCTGCTCACCAGCCAGCGCCGCGAAGTGACCGTGGTGTTCTGCGACCTGCGCGGCTTCACGGCCTTCACCGAGGCGACCGAGCCGGAAGAGGCGATGAACGTGCTCCGCGAATATCACGCGGCGCTCGGCAAGCTGATCTTCAAATACGAGGGCACGCTCGACAAATATGCCGGCGACGGCGTGATGATCCTGTTCAACGCACCGATCCAGTTCGACGACCACACGATACGCGCGGTGAAGATGGCGGTGGAAATGCGCGACACGATCGGTCCGCTGACCGAACGCTGGCGCAACCGCGGCCACAGCCTCGGCTTCGGCATCGGCATCGCGCTCGGCTATGCCACGCTCGGCCAGGTCGGCTTCGAGCAGCGGCTGGAATATGCCGCGATCGGCAGCGTCACCAACCTCGCCTCCCGCCTCTGCGGCGAAGCCAAGGCCAACCAGATCGTGGTCAGCCGCCGCGTCTACGGCATCGTCGAGCCCTGGGTCGAGGCCCGCGCGCTCGATGATCTCCAGCTCAAGGGCTTCAACCACCCCGTGCTGGCGATGGAGATTCTGAGCTGGCGCGAGGAGATGGAGAACGTGGTGGATGCCGCGGGGGCGCGAAGGCGGGGGTGAGCGTCCTAAGCAAAAAAATCGAAAACAACCCCATGCACAGTAGCCGGGGTCCGTAAGATCAATGACTTACGCGGGTGCCGGAGTGGTTTGACACGTCGGGCAAAGCACCGGCAGAATGGCATTATCGGGCGATTGCGCCGGACTTCCCCACCTCTGATGTATTTTGCCCTTCGGATCAGTCGACCCGGCGACGGCTATGCCGTTGTGATTTAAGCAAAAAAGCTAATACGCAAGAGTCGTCCCGTGTCGTAGTACTAGGCGCACGTTTGACGGGAAAAGACTGGAAGAAATGGCACGAGGTCCGGGGAAAAGCCGAGGGGCGAAAGTCGACCGCGGCACTGAAATGAATGGGAATGGCGCGTTCGAAGCCAAGCTGTGGGCGGCGGCGGACGCCCTGCGCAACAACATGGACGCCGCCGAGTACAAGCACGTCGTGCTCGGGCTGATCTTCCTGAAATACATTTCCGACGCCTTCGAGGCGAAGCACGCGGAACTCGATGCGCAGCGCGCCCAGGGCGCCGATCCCGAGGATCCGGACGAGTATCGCGCCCAGAATATCTTCTGGGTTCCACCGGAAGCGCGCTGGAGCTATCTGAAATCGATGGCGCCGCAGCCAACCGTCGGCCAGCTCGTCGACGACGCGATGGCCGCGATCGAGCGGGACAACACTTCCCTCAAGGGCGTGCTGCCGAAGGATTTTGCCCGACCCGGCCTAGACAAGCAGCGGCTCGGCCAGATCATCAATCTGGTCAGCGACATTGCTCTCGGCGCACCCGCCGATCGCTCGAAGGACACGCTCGGACGCGTCTACGAATATTTCCTCTCGCGCTTTGCCAGCGCTGAGGGCAAGAGCGGCGGCCAGTTCTACACGCCGTCGCATGTCGTCCGTGTGCTGGTCGAGATGCTCGCGCCCTACAAGGGCCGCGTCTACGACCCCTGTTGCGGCTCCGGCGGCATGTTCGTGCAGAGCGAGAAATTCATCGAGGCCCACGCCGGCAAGCTCGGCGACATCTCGATCTACGGACAGGAGTCTAACTACACGACGTGGCGACTCGCCAAGATGAACCTCGCGATCCGCGGTATCGACGCCCAGATCGGCCATGGCGACACTTTCCACAACGACCGCCATCTCGACCTCAAGGCCGACTACGTGCTGGCCAATCCGCCGTTCAACGATTCGGACTGGCGCGGCGATTTGTTGAAGGACGACAAGCGCTGGGCCTATGGCACGCCGCCCGCCGGCAACGCCAACTTCGCCTGGGTGCAGCACTTCATCCATCATCTCAGCCCGACCGGCATTGCCGGCTTCGTGCTCGCCAACGGCTCGATGTCGTCGAACACCTCCGGCGAGGGCGACATCCGCAAGGCGATCGTCGAGGCCGATCTAGTCGACTGCATGGTGTCGCTGCCGGGGCAGCTGTTTTACTCGACGCAGATTCCGGTCTGCCTCTGGTTTCTGGCCCGCGCAAAGAAGAATGGCCGTTTCCGCGACCGCCGCGGCGAGACCCTGTTCATCGACGCTCGGAAGATGGGGACGCTGACCGATCGCGTACACCGCGAATTGACCGACGACGACATCACGGAAATCGCTGGCACCTATCACGCATGGCGCGGCGACAAGGATGCTGGCGACTACGCCGACGTACCAGGTTTCTGTAAGGCCACGACACTGGACGACATCCGCAAGCACGGCCATGCGCTCACGCCGGGACGTTATGTCGGCGCTGCAGCGGCAGAGGAGGACGACGAGCCGTTTGAGGAGAAGATGCTACGGCTGGCTGCAACATTGCGGGAGCAACAGAAGAACGCGACAAAGCTGGACACTGCGATCGCTGCCAATCTGAAGGAGCTAGGATTCGGTGGCTAACCGCGGAAGTGAAACACAGACAGGCGGCCGTCCGGCCAGTACAGGCGTTATCCCAGGTGATTACGCCCTAAGTGTTGGTCGACCGAACAAGCCTGCACCGCCCGGATGGTCATGGACGGCCCTCAGCGAAGTTGCACGCCTCGAAACTGGACATACGCCAAGCAGGCGTCACCCCGAATATTGGGGCGGTGACGTTCCCTGGATCGGAATCAAGGACGCGACCGCGAATCACGGCAGGATGATTTCCGATACGTACCAGCACACCAATGAGCTCGGAATAGCCAATTCTTCGGCGCGCATCCTTCCATCACAAACGGTCTGCCTGTCACGTACCGCATCTGTTGGGTACGTTGTCGTCATGGGACGGCCAATGGCCACCAGCCAGGACTTTGTGAACTGGGTTTGCTCGGACGCTATCGACTATAATTTTCTGAAGTACGTGCTAATCGCAGAACACGATGCCTTCTTGCGATTTGCCAGTGGAACCACTCATCAAACGATTTACTTCCCTGAGGTAAAGGCCTTTCACGTTTGTCTTCCCCCAAGAGAAGAACAGCGCGCCATCGCCCACATCCTCGGCACGCTCGACGACAAGATTGAGCTGAACCGGCGGATGAATGAGACTTTGGAGGCAATCGAGCGGTCGATATTCGCTCATCGCGAAGGCGAAGATGAATGGCCCGAACTTCTGCTCGAACAGGCGTGCGCGATCTACGATGGACCGCATGCGACACCCAAGCTCGTTGATGCTGGTCCGATCTTCTTAGGAATTTCCAATCTGAACGAAGGCTCGCTCGTCTTGTCCGACGTCGCCCACGTCACGGATGAAGACTTTGTCAAATGGACGCGGCGAGTTACCCCATCCGCAAGAGATGTCGTCTTCTCCTACGAGACCCGTCTCGGCCAAGCCGCTCTCATTCCCGATAGCTTGAAATGCTGCCTCGGTCGAAGAATGGGCCTGCTTCGGCCCAAGACAGGGATGACAGAGGGCGTCATACTCCTCCGTGCCTATCTAGCGGCAGAGTTTCAAGAAATCATCCGCCAGCGTACAGTACATGGCAGTACGGTCGATCGCATTCCACTGAAGGAAATGGGCCAATTCCCGATTCGTCTGCCGCAGGGGGCGGCGATGGATCGGCTTGCGACTGAGCTCACGCCGTTGAGGGCCAAAATCGAACACAATCAGAGAATGAGCAGAACCCTCGCCGCTCTCCGCGACACCCTCCTCCCCAAACTCATCTCCGGCGAGCTTCGCGTGAAGGCCGCCGAGAAAATTGTCGAGGCCGTTGCATGAGCGACGTCCCGTCCCGCGGCGAGTTGATCCTCTACCGCACTGAGGACGGGCGGGACACGATTCGGCTACGCGTGGTCGATGGCACGGTCTGGCTGACGCAGGCCGAGATTGCCGGGCTGTTCGACACCACCAAGCAGAATGTCAGCCTGCATCTGAAAAACATCTTCGACGACGGCGAATTGCACCGAGATTCAGTTGTCAAGGAATCCTTGACACCTGCCGCCGACGGCAAGGCGTACCTGACGTCGCACTACCATCTCGACGCCATCCTGGCGGTCGGCTACCGCGTCCGAAGCCCGCGCGGCAGCCAGTTCCGCCGCTGGGCCACCACGGTGCTGCGGGAGTTCCTGGTCAAGGGTTTCGTGCTCGACGACCCCAGGCTGAAGGAGCCGGGTGGCCTCGACTATTTCGACGAGTTGCTGCGCCGCATTCGCGACATCCGGGCCTCGGAAAAGCGATTTTATCAGAAGGTCCGTGATCTCTTCAAAGCCAGCAGTGTCGACTACGACGGCACCGCGGAGACCGCCAAGGCGTTCTTCGCCACCATCCAGAACAAGCTCGTGTTCGCCGTCACCGGGCAAACCGCCGCCGAGTTGATCGTCGGGCGCGCCGATGCCGCCAAGCCCAACATGGCGCTGACGAACTGGTCCGGCGACCGCGTTCGCAAGGCCGACGTCACCGTGTCGAAGAACTATCTCGACGCCGGCGAGATCGAGCAGCTCAACCGGCTGACCACCATGTTTCTTGATTTCGCCGAAGACCGCGCCTCGCGCCGGCAGGAAACCAGGATGGCGGACTGGATCGCTCAGACCGACCGCTTCCTGGTCTTCAACGAGCGCGGGGTGTTGAAAGGCAAGGGGCGGATGTCGCACGAGCGCATGGAGGAGATCGTCCATTCGCGCTTCGAGACGTTCGACGCCGGCCGCCGCGCCGAGGAAGCCATCGAGGCCGACCGGGAAGCCGAGGCCGATCTGGCAAAGCTCGAAGCCGAAGCCAAGCGGCTGACGAAGCGCGAGCGCGACCCATGACGACCGCATTCACCGAGTCCATCGTCGAGGAGGCTGCGCTCGATTGGCTGGCGCGGCTCGGCTATGCCGTGCTGCACGGCCCGGACATCGCCGACAGCGGCGCGGCCGCAGAACGGGACGCGTCCGGCTATCGCGATGTGATTCTGGAGATGCGGTTGCGCTCGGCGCTGACCCGGCTCAATCCCGACCTGCCGGTCGAAGCGCTGGAGGACGCACACCGCAAGCTGACGCGGCTCGATGCGCCATCGCTGATCGAGCGCAACCGCGCCGTCCACCGTATGCTGGTCGACGGCATCACTGTCGAGTTTCGGCGCAAGGACGGTTCGATCGGCGGCGCACAGGCGCGCTTGATCGATTTCGACGATCCGACGCAAAACGATTGCGTCGCCGTGAACCAGTTCTCGGTGGCCGAAGGGCAGCACCTTCGCCGGCCCGACATCGTTTTGTTCGTGAACGGCCTGCCCCTCGCGGTGATCGAATTGAAGAATGCCGCCGACGAGGGCGCCGACGTCTGGGCGGCGTTTCGGCAGCTCCAGACCTATCAAGCGCAAATTCCGGCGCTCTTCGCGACCAATGTGGCGCTAGTTGCTTCCGACGGGGCGCAGGCGCGGATCGGATCGATCGGCGCCGGGCGCGAATGGTTCAAGCCCTGGCGCACGATCACCGGACGCGACGAGGCGATCAAGCTCGCCGAGTTACAGGTGGTGCTTGAGGGCGTTTTCGAGCAACGGCGCTTTCTCGACCTGATCAGGTATTTCGTCGTGTTCGAGGCGCTGGATAACGCCAAGCTGGTCAAGAAGATGGCCGGCTATCACCAATTCCACGCCGTCAACGTCGCGCTGGAAGAGACCTTGCGCGCGGCGATCCCCTCAGCGAGTTGGCACAAGTCGCAGGGCTTCACCGAACAGAACGGCCGATACGACGCCGGACCGATGGCTGGCGGCGAGGATGGCGACCGTCGCGTTGGCGTCGTCTGGCACACGCAGGGCTCCGGCAAGAGCCTGACCATGGCGTTCTATGCCGGCCGGGTGATCCTGGCGCCCGAGATGGAAAATCCGACCATCGTGGTGCTGACCGACCGCAACGACCTCGACGACCAGTTGTTCGGCACCTTCGCTCGCTGCCGCGACCTGCTGCGCCAGCCGCCGGTGCAGGCGGAGGACCGCACTGACTTGCGTACCAAGCTGTCGGTCGCGGGGGGCGGCGTGGTGTTCACCACCATCCAGAAATTCTTTCCCGAGGAGCGCGGCGACCGCCATCCCATTTTGTCGGAGCGGCGGAACATCGTCGTCATCGCCGACGAAGCGCACCGCAGCCAGTACGACTTCATCGACGGTTTTGCGCGCCACATGCGCGATGCGCTGCCGCGAGCATCGTTCATCGGCTTCACGGGAACGCCGATCGAGCAGACGGATGCCAATACACGCGCCGTGTTCGGCGACTATATCAGCGTCTATGACATCCAGCGCGCGGTGATCGACGGCGCTACAGTGCCGATCTATTACGAGAGCCGGCTCGCTAAATTGGAGCTGAAGGCGTCCGAGCGGCCGAACATCGATCCTGAGTTCGAGGACGCGACCGAGGGCGAGGAGGTCGACCGCCGGGAGAAGCTCAAGAGCAAATGGGCTCAGCTCGAAGCTGTGGTCGGCTCCGACAGCCGGATCGCGCTGGTTGCGCGTGATTTGGTCGAGCACTTCGAGACCCGGCTCGGTGCCATGGACGGCAAGGCGATGGTCGTGGTGATGAGCCGTCGCATCGCGGTCGCGCTCTACGACGAGATCACCAAGCTGCGGCCGGGCTGGCACGGCGAAGACGACGATAGGGGCGCGCTCAAGATCATCATGACGGGCTCTGCGTCCGACCCTCTGGAATGGCAGCCGCACATCCGCAGCAAATCACGGCGCGAGGACATGGCTGAGCGGTTCCGCGACGCCAAGAACCCGTTCAAGATCGTGATCGTGCGCGACATGTGGCTGACCGGATTCGACGCGCCAAGCCTCTCGACCATGTATGTTGACAAGCCGATGCGCGGCCACGGGCTGATGCAGGCAATCGCGCGAGTTAATCGCGTCTTCAAGGACAAGCCGGGCGGGCTGGTGGTCGACTATCTCGGCCTCGCCGATGAGCTGCGGCGGGCGCTCGTGACCTATACCGACGCCGGCGGCACCGGGCGGACCGCGCTGGATCAGGCGGAAGCGGTCGCCGTGATGCTGGAGAAGTACGAGGTCTGCCGCGGTCTGTTCCATGGCTTCGACTGGTCGCATTGGCTCACGGGAACAGCGGGCCAGAAGCTTTCGCTCCTGCCTGAAGCCCAGGAACACATTTTGGCGCAAGAGGACGGCAAGAGCCGCCTGATGCAGGCAGTCAGTGAGCTGTCGCAGGCATTCGCGCTGGCCGTGCCGCACGCCGAGGCTTTGCGCATTCGCGACGACGTGGGCTTCTTCCAGGCCGTGAGGGCCGTGCTGGCCAAGAACGAGCCGAGCGAGCGCAAGAGCAGCGAGGACCTCGACCACGCCATCCGGCAGATCATCTCGAAGGCGATGGTTTCGGACGAGGTGGTCGATATCTTCGCGGCGGCAGGGCTGAAGAAGCCGGATATTTCGATCCTGTCGGACGAGTTCCTGGCCGAGGTTCGCGGCATGCCGCAACGGAATCTCGCCGTCGAGCTGTTGCAGAAGCTGCTGAAGGGCGAGATCAAGGTCCGCTCACGCCGCAACGTCGTACAGGCACGGGCCTTCTCCGAAATGCTTGAGCAGGCTCTACGCCGATATCAGAACCGCGCGATCGAGACTGCAAAGGTGATCGAGGAACTCATCCAGCTTGCCAAGGATATGCGGCAGGCCGCGCAACGCGGTGAGGACTTGGGCCTGAGCGATGACGAAGTCGCCTTCTATGACGCTTTGGAGACCAACGACAGCGCGGTCAAGGTCCTTGGAGACGACGCGCTCCGCACCATTGCCCGCGAGTTGGTCGCCACCGTTCGCGCAAACGTCACCATCGACTGGGCCGTGCGCGACAATGTGCGCGCGCAACTCCGCGTGTTGGTGAAGCGGATCCTTCGCAAATATGGCTATCCGCCGGACCTTCAGGAGAAGGCGACCCAGACGGTGCTCGAGCAGGCGGAAGCGCTTTCGGAGGGGTGGGCCGCCGCTTGAGCGCACTCATACCGCGGATTTTAGTACCGAACGAAGAGTCTTCGCCAAACTCCTCCCTGGGGTAATGGGTCCTGGCTTTCGCCAGGACGACAGTGGAGATTGAGGCGCAAGCGTTGCGAATGGCCTCGCCAGCGAATTCCTCGACTCCTCCCACGAACCCCAACGCCCTTCCCCGCGACTAACCATCGCCTCAACGGCGAGGCACACTCTGGATGGAGACGATCGTGGCGCTTGCCTTGCCTTCGCGTGCCTATGATTTGCAGATGCTGGACCGGCCCACTGAGCGTGCGCGCGACCATGGCTGGGTCTATGGGCTGCCGCCGGGCATTGCATCCGAGCAATGGCCGCTCGATCCCGTCACCGGCTATCCGTTGATGCACGGTTTTACGCTTCTGTTGCCGGACGATTATCGCGTCCATGGCGAGGACATCGTCGCGGTGTCGTTCTTCGCGACCGCGCCCGATCACAATGACGGCGGCGCGCCCGACGATCCTGAAATTCGCGAGGCGGTGCTGGCGCGGCCGGCGCATCCGCGCCTGTCGCGCATGACCGACATCCTCGATTACGAATATGCCGCGCTGCTGTTGACCGCAGCCGAATACGAGGGAGCGTTCGCGACGCCGCCGGCACCGCTTGCGCTGGCGACGGCGGAGCGGCCGCGTTGGCTCGATGTCGGCGGCGCCAGCGCTTTCTTCGAGTCCACCCCGCCCTTCGCGCAGAAGATGTTCGCCGCTCCGCCGCGCGCCGATCTCACCGAGACCCGCGCGATCGCCTTGACGCCGCGCGCGAGCGATCCCAATGCCGGCAAGGGCCCGCAGGACGAGTACACACGCCAGAGCCCGCCCACCGGCTATCAGCCCTATTACTACTATGTCGGCGGCGTGCCGGGCCGCGACAATTTCCGCCCGCACGATTGGAGCAAGGACCACGCCCACAACCATCTCGGCGGCACCATGCGGCCGTGCCAGGCGGTGCCGGAGATGAGCCCGTTCTACATCGAGTTCGAGGAATATTTCGGCGGCTACAATTTCGGCGGCGGCAATGCGCAGCTCGACTTCAGGGATATGAAGTTCGACTGGGCGTGCGGGTGATCACGCCCCGCGCTTGGGCCCGATCGCCTCGAAGCCGGCCTTCTGCTCGTCGCTCAAGTCAGCCTCGAAATCGTCGAGCGCGTCGGCAACGCCGTTCACCGCTTGCAGCATCGTCTCCAGCCGCGCCTTCACGGCCGTGAGGCGGGCCTGCGGTGTCGCGGCGGCCTTGGTCGGGCAGGCACTCAGCGTCTCCATGGTGCGCAGCGTGGTGTCCTGGAGCACGTCGAGCCGCGCGCGGCCGATGTCGTCGAGGCGCAGCGTGGACGCGATGTCGGCGACCGGCCATTGCTGCTGCACGAGCTGTTCGTACTGGCGCTGCAGCTGGGTGTCATAGCGAGGATCGCTGTCCGCCGCGCAGGCGCTTGCTGCCTGCGCATCCTTCTGGCTCGACGCTAGCGCGGCGCGAGCCTCGTTGGCCAGCGCATCGAGCCGGTTCTTCTGGTTCGCGTCGAGCAGATCGACAAATTTGGCGAGCGGCGGTGCGATCGCGTCCGTTGCCTTGATCATGGCCTCGAGGCGCTCGCGCATCAGGCCGAGGCGCTCCGATGCGCTCGCCGGCACCTGCGCCGGGCAGGACGCGCGAATGCTGTCGCGGGCAGCTAGCCAGGCGGTTACGAGCTCGTCGAGCGCGGTGCGCTGCAACTCGTTCGGCTGCACGGCGGCAGTGATGCGATCCGCAGGGAAGCCGGCGGGATCGCTGACATCGCAGATGTTCTGCGCCGACGGAATCCTGCGCGCAAGCCTGCCTTGCGGCGCGGCGTAGGCGGCAAGCTCCTTGGCCGCATAAGGCGAGAAGATCGCCGCGTAGATGTCGCCGTAGCCATAGAGCGAGATGCTGGTCGTATGGCCGAGGATGACGGCATTGGCGAGATCGTCATGTGCGAACGGCCAGAACACCGGACCGGCCCAGCCATAGCTGCCGTCGGGGTGGCGCCACCAGCCCTGCGGTCGGCGGCCGCCATGCCAGCCTGACAGCGCCGCTTGCGCCGTGAGCGCCGCACGCAGGATGGCGGGATTGGGTGGTTGCCGGCTCTCGGCACCACGGGGATCCTGGGACCGCAACGCGGCGGAGCGGTATCGGCCGCCCCGCACCGCCATGCGGGCGTGGCGCAGGCGCGACATGCCGATGACGTGGCCGACGGCGAACCGCGCAACGCCGAGCGGCCCGCCGCGCAATCCGAACTGCGCTTCGGCCTTGTTCGGCAGCAACACGGCCAGAATGACAAGGGCGCCGCCCGCCAGTGCGAGGCGCATCCGTGATCCCGACATGACCGCTGACCTGACCACCTTGGCCCTCCTCCAGCGCCAAGCGCGAACCACCTCGCATCACATGACGCGCGGGGGAACCAAAGGTTCCGGGAGCGTGAGGGTCAAAGCGTCGCGGAGGTGAGAATCCTGACTGTCCATGCCGTCGCGGAGACACCCCACCCCCTCGTAAGGACGGGGAGAGGAAAGATCGCAATCATGGCTACGGGAGATGCAATCGCGTCGGCGACGCGCCGCGCTCATTCCGCCTTTTGCGGCAGCACAAAGGTCTGGCCGGGATAGATCAGGTTCGGGTTATGGATCTTGTCGCGGTTGGCCTTGAAGATCACCGCGTAGCGGGCGCCGTCGCCATAGGCGAGTCGGCTGAGCGCCCACAGGCTGTCGCCGCGGGAGATCACCCGGCTGCCGCCCGCCTCTGCCGGCGTACCGCTGAGGGCGTCGCCCGGCGAAGCCGAGGCGACCGCCGTGGCGGCAGGCGCTCGCGCCATGCCCCTTGGTTTCGGTGCCCCCATCATTCGGGGCCGCGCCGCGGGCCTGTCCGATGCCGACGGCAAGGATGCCACGACATCCGATTTCTCGTACGGCGTCTCGGCCCGCTTCGTTTCCTGCCTGGTAGTGGGCGGTGCAACACGCGCCGGCGGCGGCGCCGCCTCCGCGATCGTCACCGGCATGGTGCGGCCGGACTGCGTGACGGTTCCATCCGGCGCCTTGGCGCGCAGGGTCAGCTCGTAGCTGCCGGCGGGGAGCTGCGGCGGCGTCATGACGAACTGGCCCGACGCATCGGCCACGACCGAATGAAGCGGCTGGCCGTCGCGCAGCAGCTCGACCTTTGCGCCCGGCGCGGCCCGGCCCGCGATCACCGCCGCTTCGCCATGGTCGTCGACGCGGGCGACGTCGAACCGGGGACCGGCGTCGGTCGCGGCCACCGGCGGCTTGACCGGCGCGAGATCGGCCAGCGCCGCGACCTGCTTTTGCGTCTCGGCCACTGGACTCGCCGGCTTCGGCGCAGGGGACGCGGGCGGCGCGCCGGCGGCGAGCTTCGGTCCTTCGGACTCCTGCTCTGCCTTGGTCTCGGCTCTAGCTTCAGCTTTGGCGTCGGCCTTGGCCTCAGGCTTGACCGCGACGGCGATCTCGGTGTTCGCCCCGCCCGGCAACAGGCGGCGCAGCTCGGTGGGGCCGATCACCAGCACGGTGCCGACCACCGCGAGCAGGCAGAATGCAATGAAAGCCTTGGAAGCGGTCATCATCAGAAAGCGGACCCTTGCTGGCAAATCGGCCGATGACGGCAAGTTGCGCCGATTTGGCTACGGCAGCAAGTCGGTCGAAGGGATTAGCACGGATGAACCGGCGCGGCCCCGTCGGCGTCAAATGATCGAAGCCGCTTCGCGGCATATTTTTTTGAGGATCTTTTCCGTGACCGCATTTTCCCGCCCGGCCCGATGGCTGGCGCTCGCCGCGATGCTCGTCGCTTCCCCAGCACTTGCCGCCTCGGGCCCGCCGCCGGACTACATTCTCACCGACAATGCCGATCTCGCCTTCACCTCGCCCGACGGCGCCACCAGGATCGAGCAGTACATGAAGGACAGCAAGGATTTCGACGTCAAGTGGCAGGCCTGGGCGAGGAGCGGCGAGCGAATGACGGAGCTGAAGCCCGAGCAGGGCTACGGTGCCGGCTTCCGCTTCACCAACGATTCGCAATGGCTGGTGCGGATGCAGAAGACCGGCTCCGGCGAGCAGGACCTTTTTCTCTACCATGTCGAGAAGGGCGCCTTCGTCAGCGCGACGAAGAAGCCGCTCAGCGATCTCGCCTGGGCCTATTTCTACGGCCGGCCGGAGACGAAGAGGTTTGCCAAGCTCGACTTCCACATCTCGGCCAATCTCATGGAGGGTACGGAAGAGGCCTACCGCTCGCTCGGCATGGACTGGCCCAACAACCGCTACCTCGTGATCTCGCTGTCAGGTGAATACGACAATCATCCCAAGAACGTCGCCATGAAGGGACTGGGCGGCTGGAAATGCCGCTATGATCTCGAGACCGGAAAGTTCGACGTGCCGGCGATGTTCGCCAAGGCGAATGCGGAAGCGCTGAAATGGGAGATCAAGCGGTGAGATCTGGCCTCACCGGCTCGCCTGCCCTGCAAAGCGGAATTGGCCGCCCCCAGGGAACCAACCCCCTGATTCCGCTCCAATTCATACTTTCCTAACCCTCACTGGTAACCGGGTCTTTTCGGTTTTGCTGCATCTTGCATCCCAGGGGAGGGCTGGATGGGCACATCGATCCGATGGACCGCGCGGATGCGCGCGTTGCTCCGCCGTTGGCGCGGCGCGCCGCTGACATGGCTGATCGTCGGCGGCTTCGTGCTGATGGCTGCAACCGCCGTCGGCACCGCGCTCACCGTCGACCGCTTCCGGCAGAATGCGATCGAGAGCGGCCGCGACAGCCTGGAGAGCGCCGTCCGCCTGCTGGCCCGCCATTTCGACCGCGAGTTCGAGGATTTCGCGGTGCTCCAGAAGAGCGTCATCGCCGAGCTCGAAAGCCACGGCATCGCCTCCGCCGACGCCTTCCGCAGCGAGATGGGCACCCTCGCGATGCACGAGGTGTTGCGCGCAAAAGCCAGCGGCTGGTCCGACGTCGCCGGCGCCAATGTCTTCGACGCCGACGGCGTGCTCATCAACTCGTCGCGGCGCTGGCCGGTCGCCGACATCTCAGTCGCCGACCGCGGCTATTTCAACCGCCTCAAGAACGATCCAGCTGCGCAGGAGGAGATCGAGGCCGTGCCCGGACGGCTCGGCAACGGACCGGCGATCGTCTTCGCGCGGCGCGTCTCCGGCCCCCATGGTGAATTCCTCGGGCTGGTCTCGCGCGCGGTCGCGCCCGACCAGCTCGAATCCTTCTTTGCCTCGACCGGGCTCGGCGACGATTCCTCGATCGCGATGCATCACCAGAACGGCCAGCTGCTCGCGCGCATCCCGCATGTCGACGCCATGATCGGGCAGAATTTTCGCAAGGGCACGCCGGAGCAGATGGCGGTGTTCGAGCGCACCTTCGTCACGATGCAGCTCGCAAGCCCGATCGACGGCAAGGATCGCATCGTCGCCTCGCGCCTCCTGACCGGCGAGCCGCTGGTCGTGGTCGCGACCAGGTCGCTGGATGCGACGCTCGCCACCTGGCGCACGCAAACGAAATTCTTCGTCACCGTGGCCGTGCTGTCGATCGGCCTGCTCGTACTGACGCTGTTCCTGATCTTCCGCCAGGTGACGCACCGGCTCTCGCTGGAGAAGCAGCGGCTCGACACCGCGCTGAACACGATGACGCAGGGCCTTCTGATGTTCGACCAGGACGAGCGGCTGATCGTCTGCAACCGGCGCTACATCGAGATGTACAGGCTGTCGGCCGACGTGGTGAAGCCCGGGGCCTATTTCCGCGACGTGATCCAGCACCGCCACGACACCGGCTCGTTCGACGGCGACGTCGACACCTATTGCGACGGCATTTTGAGCAATGTCGGACGGACCCAGAGCGCGATCGTCGAGACCGCCGACGGCCGCCTGATCGAGATCAAGAACCAGCCCGGCGCCGCCGGCGGCTGGCTCGCCACCCATGACGACGTCACCGAGCGCATTCGCGCCGACGAGCGTATCGCGCATATGGCGCATTACGACGCGCTGACCGACCTGCCCAATCGCGTGCTGATGCGCGGCCATCTGGAACGTCGCGTGGCGGAGCTTGCCGAGGGCAAGCCGTTCGCGATCCTCTATATCGACGTCGACGAGTTCAAGGGCGTCAACGATTCGCTCGGACACGAGGTCGGCGACGAGCTGCTGCGCCAGGTCGCGAACCGCCTGCGCGCCTGCGTCAGCGGCAACGATCTCGTCGCGCGGCTGGGCGGCGACGAATTCGCCATCGTCAAGGCCGGTACCAGCGACCAGGCCGAGCTGACGGCACTGGCGGAAACGATCCTCAACGCATTGCGTGCGCCCGTGAACTGCAAGGGCCAGGAGGTTCCGACCGATGCCAGCATCGGCATCGCGATCGCGCCCGACCACGGCGACAATCTCGACGATCTGCTCAAGCGCGCCGATCTGGCGATGTATGCCGCCAAATCCGAGGGCCGCCGCACCTTCCGCGTCTTCACGCCCGAATACGACGCCAAGGCGCGGCTGCGCCGGCAGCTGGAGCTCGATCTGCGGCAGGCGCTCGCGCGCGGCGAGTTCGAGGTGCACTATCAGCCGCTGGTCGATCTTGCGGCCAACGTCGTCACCGGCTGCGAGGCGCTGCTGCGCTGGCACCATCCGGAGCGCGGCATGGTCTCGCCCGCCGACTTCATTCCGGTCGCGGAAGACACCGGATTGATCGGCGAGATCGGCGAATGGGTGCTCAAGCAGGCCTGCACGGAGGCGGCCTCCTGGCCCGGCGATATCCACGTCGCCGTCAACGTCTCGCCGGTGCAATTCCGTTCCAAGACGCTGGCACTCAAGGTCGCCGCCGCGCTTGCCGAGTCGGGCCTCGCGCCCGGGCGGCTCGAGCTCGAGGTCACCGAAACCGTGCTCATTCGCGACGACGAGGAGGCCCTGACGATTCTCCAGCAGCTGCGCGAGCTCGGCGTGCGCATCGCGCTCGACGATTTCGGCACCGGCTATTCGTCGCTGAGCTATCTGCACCGCTTCCCCTTCGACAAGATCAAGATCGACCGCAGCTTCATCAGCGACATCGGCGAGCCCGAGGACTCGTCTCCGATCGTGCAGGCCGTGGTGCACATGGCGGCCGCGCGCCGGATGGCGACGACGGCCGAAGGCGTCGAGACCGAGGCGCAACGCGAGGTGCTGCGGCAGCTCGGATGCAGCCAGATGCAGGGCTGGCTGTTCAGCCCGGCCGTCCCGGCCGCAAAGCTGAAGCAATTGCTGTCGGCGCAGGCGGCGGCGGCTTAAGCGCGCGGTTTGCGCAGGCGATGACCGGGAAAACGCCTCTGGCACGGGCCCGGATCGGCTTCAGACGGCGAATTGACGCGCAGGGAAGCCTTATCGATTGACACGGCGGCCCGGGAGTGTTCACGTCGTCCCCGAACTGTATCGCGGCGACAAGCAGCTCGCGTGTTCGAGGCCGGCGCGGAAGATCGCCGTCACTGTCATCCTCACGATCGCAATGAAGCTCCTGCGCAATAGGCTGCGTGCAGGACTGCCGCATTTCGCAGCCCGACAAGGAGACACAATTGCAGGTACTTGTTCGCGACAACAATGTCGACCAGGCGCTTCGTGTCCTGAAGAAGAAGATGCAGCGCGAGGGCGTGTTTCGGGAAATGAAGCAGCGGCGCTCCTACGAGAAGCCGTCGGAGCGGAAGACGCGCGAAAAATCCGAGGCCATTCGCCGCGCCCGCAAGCTCGCTCGCAAGCAGGCGATCAGGGAAGGCTTGCTGCCGGCGCCCCCGAAAAAGAAGCTTCCGGAGCGCAAGCCGCCGCTGCCGCAGACGGCCAGACCCGCGGTCTGAAACGGCGGCACGGCATCGCCGTGAGACCGACCGGGCAATGAGAACGAGCCGGCATCGTTCCCCGCGCATCTTGCATCCGGGAAGATGGTCCATATCTCATCGGCATGATGAAGCTCACACTCGTCCAGGACCAGGCCATACAGGCGCTCATGGCAGGCATCGTCGGCGCCGAGACGTTCGATCGGGTCTTCGCGGGCATCCGCTTCGACAAGATCGAGGGTACGATGCTCTACGCCCTCGCCGGGAACGAGGAGGTCGCGTCCGACATCGAGGACAGCTACTCGTCCTACATCGCCGCGGTCGCATCGCAGGTGCTGGACAAGCAGGTTGACGTCGTCATCGTGATGCCGAAAGTGCTGCAATAGGGTTCATCGGCCGAGACGGCGCAAACCCGTCGTCCGTCTTGCCCCGCGGCATCGCCCCACCCTCCTGACCTCATGGCGCCACCGACAAGAGCGGTGGCGTGAACTCGAAATAAATCCGCGCCAACCTCTTCGGCACAAGAACAAGAGGAAGCGCCAATCGTGTACGACTACATTATCGTGGGCGGCGGCTCGGCGGGGTCCGTGCTGGCCCACCGGTTTTCCGCGAGGAGTGCCAACAAGGTCCTGCTCTGCGAAGCCGGACAGGACACACTACCCGGCAACGAGCCGGCCGAGATCAGGGACAGCTATCCGGGCACGGCCCATTTCGATCCGCGCTTCCACTGGACCGAGCTCAAGGTCACGACCCAGATCGTCAGCCACAACAATCCGACCGTAGGCCGTCCTCCGTTACGCAAGTACGAGCAGGCGCGCGTGCTGGGCGGCGGCTCGTCCATCAACCGCCAGATGGCCTTGATGTCGGCGGAGAAGATCGCTGCAACGATGCAATAACTCTCGTGTCCCGGGCGCAGCGCAGCGGAGGCGCGCTACGCCGCCCTGAGATCGCCGACGAAGCGGTCGACGTCGCGCTTGAGATCGTCCGACAGGCGCGCCAGCATCTTGGCGGAATCCAGCACCTCGCCGGCGGCGGCGCCGGTCTGGCCGGCGGCTTGCGAGACGCCGGAGATGTGGCGCGAGACCTCGTTGGTGCCTTGCGAGGCCTGCTGCACGTTGCGCGCGATCTCGCGCGTCGCGGCGCCCTGCTGCTCGACGGCCGCCGCGATCGCCGCCGCAATCTCGTTGACCCGCTGGATGGTGGAGCCGATCGATCGGATCGCGGTCACCGAGGACTGGGTTGCGCCCTGGATCGCGGCGACCTGGCCGGTGATCTCCTCGGTCGCCTTCGCGGTCTGCGTCGCGAGGTTCTTCACTTCGGATGCGACCACCGCAAAGCCGCGGCCGGCTTCGCCGGCGCGTGCGGCCTCGATAGTGGCATTGAGCGCGAGCAGATTGGTCTGCTCGGCAATGCCGGTGATCAGCGCGACGACGTCGCCGATGCGCTGCGCGGCATCGGCCAGCGCCTGCACCTCGGCATTGGTGCGGTCGGCTTCGGCCGAAGCGGCACCGGCAATGCTGGAGGATTCGGCGACCTGACGGCTGATCTCGCTGATCGAGGCCGAGAGCTGCTCGGTGGCGGCGGCAACCGTCTGCACGTTGGAGGAGGCATCGCCCGAGAGGCTCGCGACCGAGGCCGCCTTGGACGAGCCCTGCTCGGCGGTTGACGACATCGACTGCGCGGTGGCGTTCAGCTCGCCGGAGGCCGAGGCCAGCGTGTGCAGCGATTCCGTCACGGTCTTCTCGAACTGTTCGATCAGTCGTTCGACGGCGAGCTGCCGCCGCTCCTTCTTTGCCTGCTCGGCGGCCTGTTCCTCGGCGAGGCGGTCGCCGGTGATCATGTTCTCCCTGAACACGGCCACCGCGCGCGACATCTCCCCGATCTCGTCGCCGCGCTCGATGCCGGCGAGCTCGATCGCATAATCGCGCTCGGCGAGGCGGCGCATCGCCTGCGTCATCTTGCGGATCGGCGTGCTGACGCGGCGGTTGACGAGGATGAAGCCGAACAATGTGATGGCGAGTGCGACCAGCATCATGCCGCCGTTGAGCGCCAGGCTCCATTTCGCGGAAGTCATCTGCTGCCCGGCACGGGCGACCATCTCGGCGAGCGCGGCCTGGCCGGCCTCGACGCTGGAATTGAGGATGGCGGTGTTGAGCTTCGACAGGTCCTCGATCTTGATGTCGATGGTCTGGTTGTTGCTCAGCGCCTTGATGAAGCCCTGCTGGCGCTCGGCCATGGCCGCGGCCTCGCCCTGCTTCGAGCGCGCGATCACTTCGGTGAGGCTTGCGGGCGCATCAGGGCGAGCGGCTGTGTCGAGCACCTGGCTCCAGGCCTGTTTGGCGCGGCCGGTATCCTCGGCGGCGCCGACCATGTCGGCGGCGCTCCACGGCTTGCCGCTCGCGGCCGCAGCTTCCAGGCGGATGGCGACGAAGCCGCCGAAATTGCGCGCGGCCCAGGCCGACTGCTTCACGGCGAGTAGATGATCGACCACGGGATCGGTGAGCTTGAGCGCGTTCTCGAGCTCGGCAGTCAGTGCCAGGATGGAGTCGAGATAATCCTGCGCGGCCTTGCGGAACTCGTCGCCGACCTTTGGATCACGCTCCGCCTTGGCCTGATGGATGGCGGCCTCGGCCTTGGGCCGCAACGGCGCGAGCGCGTCGTGGATCGCGACGAGCTTGCCTAGCGCACCGGCGAGGCGCGGATCGGACACGCCATCGAGACGCTCGAGCACGCTTTTATAGGCGGCTTCCGACAACTGCCGGTTGGTGGCGATGCGGTTATCGGCATTGGCATTGGCCGGCGCGTCCGCGACAAGTGCCGACAGGAAAGTGCCGCGTTCGAGGCGGAAGCCGAGCAGGGTCGCAAACAGCTGCTGGTCGGTGCTGGCGAAACGTTCGACCTTCTGCGCAGCGGCGTCGCGCGCGACGGCCCCAAACAGGCCGCTCACGAGCTGTCCGACCAGGAACAGGCCGAGGACACCGATGATGGCGCCGAGAACAGAGCGAATGGAGGGATTGCCGAACAATGCCATGGGAAGCGACGGGTCTCTGCGGAAAAGATGCAGAAAAATACCGGTCGGCTCCTAAGAATTCGTTCACCAAATGCGCCCCCGCCCACAGGGGGCGAGCCGGCCAAGACGAACTACCGGGATGAAGGTCTGGAGCGGGACCGGCTCATTTCACCTGCTTGGCGGCATGGATCTCGACGAACTCGGCATCGGGATGCGTGACGATGGTGGTGAACATGATGCCGCTGATGATGAGCGACCAGGCGGTGTCCCAATAAATCCAAAACACGTGCCACCCTCCGTTTTTTGGCGTCCTCCGCCCGCGAGACCGAGGTAACGGCGGCAGGGGCTTGCCGTTCCGGGCGGTCACGTGGCCGGAGCCCTGCGGCTTGCGATGTGCAGGCGACGCGCAGCGCTATTTGGAATTGGTCGGCGCGGCCTTGCGATCGGTTTGACCGGTGTGGCGCTTTGCCACGACGTCTTCGTCCCGCGAGCCTTTGCGCGGGCGCGGCGGCGGCATGCCCGGCTGTGAACGAGTTCATAGGGGCGCGGCCGTTTGCAGTGCACGATGACTCGCAGCGCCCCAGCGCATCGAACATTCGACGGACGGATTCTGGCCTGATGTGCAAACGACTCGTCGCCTGGACCATCCTGACCTCGGCATTGCTCGCGATCGTCGTGTGGACCGTGCTCGGACCGCCCGACCATCCCGCCGGCCCGCATCTGCACTTCCGCAACCTGACGGCCGCGGTGCGGTAGCCGCCTTCGGCGCGATGCAACCGATACAATTTCGGTATCGATCAATCCCATTTGGAATTTGGTGCGGCGAGGCGCCAGCCGCTATCCTCTGCAACAAAACGACAAGGCCGCACCGGCCCCGAGGAGAACGCCCATGCCGAGACCGACACGCTGCATCGCATCCATGACGCCCCGCGCTGCGATCGCCGCCACCGTCACCTTCCTTGCCCTCATTTCAGGAGTTCGCGCCGGCATGGCCGAGACCTTCGCCTATGTCGGCAATGCCGACAGCAACGACATCAGCGTGTTCAAGCTGGCCGAAAGCGGCGAGATGACACCGGTGCAGACCGCCGCCTTCACGGGCATCGAGAAGCCGGGCTCCTCGACGCCGCTCGCGATCACACCCGACCACCGCGTGCTGATTGCCGGCGTGCGCTCGCAGCCGTTCCAGGGGTTGAGTTTTGCGATCGACCCCAAGACGGGCCAGCTCAGCCCTGTCGGCAACGGTCCGCTCGCCGACAGCATGGCGAACATCGCGACCGACCGCGGCGGCAAGGTCCTGTTCAGCGCCTCCTATGGCGGCAACAAGGTCGCGCTGAATCCGCTTTCCGCGAACGGCGTCGTGAGCGAGCCGAAGCAGGTGATCCCGACCGGGCTGAACGCGCACGCCTTCCTGCCCTCGCCCGACAACCGCTTCGTGTTCGCAACCAATCTCGGCTCCGACCAGGTGCTGAGCTTCGCGTTCGACGCCACGGCGGGCACGCTGACGCCGAGCGATCCGCCAGCCTACAAGGTGCCGGAGAAATCGGGGCCGAGGCACTTCGTGTTTCACCCGAACGGCAAGTTCGTCTATCTCATCCACGAGCTGAACGGCGATGTTGCTGCTTTCACCTATGAGGCCAAGAGCGGCGCCTGGAACGAGATCCAGCGCACCACCGCACTGCCGGAAGGCTTTTCGGGGAAACCCTGGGCCGCCGACATCCACATCACCCCGGACGGACGCTTCCTCTACGCCTCCGAGCGCACGACCAATACGCTCACCGCCTACAAGGTCGATGCGACCAGCGGCAAGCTGACCACGGTCGGCAGCGTGCCGACCGAGAAGCAGCCGCGCGGCTTCAATATCGACCCGTCCAGCCGCTACCTCGCCGCGGTCGGCGAGCTGTCCGACGGCATGACGGTCTATGCCATCGACCAGGGCAGCGGCGCGCTCAGCAAGCTGAAATCCTATCCCACCGGCAAGAAGCCGAACTGGGTGGAGTTCCTGAGCCTGCCTTGAGGGGTTCGCGGCCGACCTAAGTAATCATCCGTAATTTCAAAAGTCCGGGCGCTGCCATCATATGACGGGGGATGGACCGTCATATTGTCTTCAAATGCCCCCAGACCGGCATGAATGTGCAGCATCGGCTTGGCGACGAGCCGGCCGACCGCACGCACGTGTCCGTGCCCTGCCCGGCCTGTACGCGGCTGCACCTGATCGACCGTACCTCCGGCAAGCTGCTCGGAGATCGCCGAAGCTGACCGGCAGCTCGCAGACGAACCGCTGCATCCGATCTCGAACCGCAAGCTGTGCGGCCACGGCGGCCGGCCCGGCGGCGAGCGAACCTGTTCTCCAATCCCGCGACTAATCAAGGACTTGCCGCGGCAGCCCGGGCGGCGCGGCATCCCGCTTTGGGACAACGCTGCCGTAGTCCTTGCCGCTGCCATCTGCTATCGATTGGAGGCATAGCCCCCGTGGAATTTCCGATGCGCCATTTGCCCCGTGCCGCTGTTCGAGCCCTGTTTCCCGCAACCATCGCCGCAGTGCTCGTCTTCGGCCAATATCCGGCCGGAGCCGCCGATGACGACGCGCCCAAGGGGCCGGCCGTCACGGTGCTGAAGGTCGCAAAATCCTGCTTCTCCGACATCGTCGAGGCCACCGGCACGATCATCGCGCGCGAGGAGACCTCGGTGCGGCCCGAACGTCCAGGCCTGAAGGTAACGGAAGTGCTGGCGGAAGCCGGCGAGACCACCACCGCCGGCCAGGTGCTGGCGCGCCTCGCGCTGCCCGAAGGCGGCACGCTTCAGGTCACCGCGCCGGTCGCGGGTGTGATCGCCACCTCGACCGCGCAGATCGGCAACCTCGCCTCGGCCAAGGGCGAGGCACTGTTCACGATCGTGGCGCGCAGCGAATACGATCTCGTCGGCCTCGTGGCGACGACCGACATGCGCAAGCTCGCAGTCAATCAGCAGGCGACCGTGCGTATCGCCGGCGCCGGCGACATCGACGGCAAGGTGCGCCGCATCGGGCCGACCGTCGAGCCGAACATCCAGCAGGGCATGGTCTATATCGGCATCTCCTCGCAGAAGCGGCTGCTGCTGAATGCGAGCGGGCGCGCGCTGATCAAGACCGGGCAGAGCTGCAACGTCGCGGTGCCGCTGACCTCCGTGCAATATTCGTCCGCCGGCACCGTGGTGCAGGTGATCCGCCGCAACCGCGTCGAGACCAAGCGCGTCGAGATCGGTCTGATGTCGGGCGGCAATATCGAGGTCCGCGACGGCCTCAACGAAGGCGACGTCGTCGTCGCCCGCGCCGGCGCACTGTTGCGCGAAGGCGATCCCGTGCGCCCGGTGATGGCCGCGGAAGCGGCGAAGTAGGTCTCGCCTCAACCGTCATTGCGAGGAGCGAAGCGACAAAATTGCGAAGCAATTTTGCGCTGGTGCGACGAAGCAATCCAGAATCTTTCCGCGGAAGGATTCTGGATTGCTTCGCTGCGCTCGCAATGACGATGTGGGGGCAGATGTGCGTTACAAACGCGTATCGTAGGGTGGATTAGCCGAAGGCGTAATCCACCTCTTTGCTTCCCGCTCTGAGAGAGAAGTGGTGGATTACGCTTCGCTAATCCACCCTACAGTCACGGCGAAAAACTAGCCGCCGGCTTCGCCGAAATGGACGTCTTCGAGCAGCGAGGAGGAGACGGTCGGGACCTGGTCGCCTTCGGAGGCGCGGGAGATGGCGATGCGGGTCTTGTTGAAGGCGCTTTCGGCGCTGCCCTGCGTCGTGAGGTTGCCGAGAAGCTCGCTGACCAGCACGCTGTGCTCGCCCTTGCCGTCGTCGACGACCTTGCCGGGCGAGGCGGAGGCGAGGATCAGCGCATTGTCGGGCGCGCTGATCGGCGCGAGGCCGTGGCTGTAGGAACGGAAGCGGCGCTCGTAGGGGTTACGGCGGGAGGCGTCGACGACGACGAGCTTGGCCTTGGCGCCCTGCTCCTTCATCATGTCGAGCACACCGTCGATGGAGACGCCCTGGCGGCGGACATCGCTTTCCTTCCAGATCACGGCGTCGACCGGCAGCATGTAGCTCTGGCGGCCGGCCTGCACGCCGTAGCCGCCGAAGAACAGCATGACGACGGTGTCGCGCTTGATCCGGGACTTCAGGCGGTTGACGGCGCGGACCATGTCGTCCTTGGTCGCGTCTTCCACCATGTCGACGTCAAAGCCGTTCTTGCGCAGGGTCGAGGACAGCGCGCGGGCGTCGTTGATCGACTGCGTGAGCGGCGCGCTGGCGTCGGGATAATGTCCATTGCCGATGACGAGCGCGAGCCGGGAGGTCTGGCCGATCGAGCCGGTGACCTGGTCGGTCGTAACCGCCTTGGCGGCATCGAGCGCGCGCATGTTGAGGGCAGCATGGGCACCGATCACGAGCGAGACCGTCCCGATGAGGGCTGCGGCCACCGCAATCGTGCGTCGGGAAATGTCGAGCTGCCTTACATTCATCTCGCTTCATTCCTGTCAGTGCCAAAGACCAGCCCAGCGCGCGCACACATGTTTGGTAGCGCGATAGCGTCTTTAGGTTTGAGGGATTGGCCGGGGGAGTGCCCCCGAATTGCGCGCAATTTGCGGCGCCGCACCAAACAAACCTTTAACGGGATATAGTGTGCCCGGCAATAGATTGCCCAAAATTTGAGCTAAGTCGCTGAAGATGTTAGTTAATTACGCGGCCTGGATTTCTCCGTTTTTTGCGTTCCCGTAGCCTTCCGGAGTCTGATCATGCAGCCCTCGTGCCGGTTTTTTCCGTGACCGCTATCACATTTGTATTTCCTGCGAATCCGGGTAGCCTTTTCAAAGACTTGCAGGGGGTGGTGCGCAGATGGGAGCGCACCGGCCGGCCCCCGGCCAAGGCCCCGCGACCAGGTATTTCATGAGCTTTCATTATTTTGCCGGCGCCGCCTGCCGGGCGCTGACGGCGCGGAAGGACGGCCCCTCGCTTTACGACGTCTGCGATCCTGTGCTGGCGGGCGCAGCCAGCGGCGATCCGCATCTGGCCAAATTCTACAAGACCGCGCTCGGCAATCCCGCGCTGCGGGTGCTGCTCCGCCGTGCCGGCCTGCCCGAGCTGCGGCACGAAGGGAAGTTGACCCGCCTGCGCGAGGCGCTGGTGCGCGCCCGCGACGAGGCCGAGCCGGACTGGGCGGCGATCGGCCAGCCCGTGGCCGATCTCGTCGACAGCATCACGCTCGACCATCCCAGGCCGCCGCCGGCGCTGTTCGTCGCCGCCATGCCGCAAGCTTCCCAGATCGACGGCGTGATCCGCGACTGCGCGCAGCATCTGCTGGGCTCGTACCGCAAGAACGGCTTCCTGCCGACCTATGCCGCCTTCAACCTGATCGGCGATCCTGATTTCCGCGGACGCGAGCTGACCATGGCGCTCACGGGGTTGAACGCACGCGGCTACAAGAACTCCTCGCTGCTGTTCAACCTCGCCCGGGTCTTCATCGCGCGCTCGCCGGCGCGCGCCGTGGTCAATCCGCCCTGGACCGGCATTGCCGAGCCGATGTGGGAGCCGATGCAGATCCGCCACCGCTCGGCCTATTACGATGCGTTCTTCATCGAGGCGCTGCTGAGCTTCATCGAGACCGGGCTCGCTTCGCCGGCCGACAAGACGGCAGCAGAGCGCGCGATCGCCGACATGGTCGATTTCTGCGTCAACATCAGCCGCGAGGAGGTCGAGGGCACCGACGGCGCGCGCTTCAACGTCATCACCGCGCTCGCGCCCGCGCCGCATCCGCGCTTTTCGCGCTTCTTCGCCCAGATCAAGCAGGATCTCGGCTTCGGCGTCTACGTGCCGGATTGCGACACCACGGCCTGCTCGATCTCCGCGGCGACGCAGGCCGGCTGCACCGATCCGATCATCGACCAGCCGCTGCTAGATTTCTACAGCGGTTACCAGGTGCGCGCCGGCGTCAACGAGCCGCGCGTGACCGTGCCGCTCAACGACAACATCGACTACGAGGGCGGGGTCGCGACCTGGATCGACAATCTCAAGGGAGAGCGTCCCTACGGCAACGATCTCGATCCGACGCTCAATCTCGACATTCTCGAGGTCAGCTTCCGTAACCTGGCGCGCTGGAAGATCCTGGAGACGCCGGCGCGGCTGGCGACCGTGCATCGCATCATCGGCTTCCAGAAGCGGCTGGCGTCAAGCGGCGCCTTCGCCAATCCGCGCTCGCACATCTATTACCTGCCGGAACTCTACAGCGCCTATTTCGGCCGCTGCTATGCCGCCTTCCTGGCGCTGCCGCTGGCGGCGCAGGCGGCGATCGATCCGGACGGCGACTTCGATTTCATCCGCCACCGCGTGCTCTCCTACGTCAAGGGCGAGCTGATGGCGGCGGAGATGAACGTGTTCGACGCGGCGCTGGCGCTGATCGCGCTCGGCCATCTCGGCGCCGACCCGCGCGCCTTCGCGCCGGCGCTGAACGTCATCGTGGCGAGCCTCGGCGAAGGCGGCCGCCGCGGCCCGTTCCGCGCCTATGAATGGAACAAGATGAAGACGCCGACGCGGATCCTGGTCGGTGGCCCCGAGGTGACGTCGGCGTTCGTGCTGATGGGGCTGGCGGTGGCGAAGCGGGCGATGGCCGGGCGGGGGTGAGGTGGTCTCGTGCCCCGGACACAGCGCAGCGCGAAGCGGTGCGCTGCCGAGCCGGGGCCACGTGGCTGGGAATTGTGTCTGTGATTTTCTGGGTCCCGGCTCTGCGCAGCAGCGTTTCACGCTGCGGCGCGTCCGGGACACGAGAGCCGTAGAGCTCCACGACAATGACGGGAAGTTGAAAGCTCAATCGTTGGGCAGGCGCTGGCCGGGCGGCCAAAAGCCGACCACAATTGCGGGGTCTATCGCGATTTTCCTGAACACGCGGACCGGCATGTTGCGAAAGTTCCTGATTGCGCTGTCTTTGCTCGCCCCGTCGCTGGCGCAGGCCACCGACATCACCGGCACGGCGAAGGTCCGTGACGGCGATTCCGTCGTGATCGGCAACACCCGGATCCGACTCGGCGGCATCGACGCGCCGTCGTCCGACCAGCTTTGCCTCAACACCAAGGGCGAGCGCTGGACCTGCGGCGTCGCCGCCCGTGACGAGCTCGCCAAATACACCGAGGGCAAGAGCTGGGCCTGCCATACCCGGGCGATCGACCGGCGCGGCCGCACCGTGGCGCGCTGCGACGTCGGCGGCGAGGACATCCAGAAATGGCTGGTGCGCAGCGGCTGGGCGCTGTCCTACACCCGCGTTTCGCACGATTACGACGCCGACGAGGCCGCCGCGCGTGAGGCCAAGGCCGGCATGTGGCAGGGCGCCTTCATTGCGCCTTGGGACTGGCGCGTGCGCAACAAGAAGACGACGATATTGGGCGCCACCAAGCCGCCCGACGGGGCGCACTCGGTGCTGCTTGCCTCGGCCTCGGGGCCGGTCGCGCCCTCGCCCGACTGCACCATCAAGGGCAACGTCAACACCGCCGGCGAGTGCATCTATCACCAGCCGACCAGCCGCTGGTACACCCAGATCAAGATGAAGATCAGCAAGGGCACCCGCTGGTTCTGCTCGGTCGAGGAGGCGGAAGCCGCCGGTTGTCGGGAGACGAAGCGATAACCCACTTCAGACCTGCATTTTCCGTGCTTTTCCCAGGCGCCAGCGCCGCGTAAAAGTGTGAATCAGCGACCCACCAGCCTGTTCTCAAGCAACAAGGACCAACAGCAATGACCGTTCGCGCGGGCCGGGAGTTTCTGGCCATCCCCGGGCCCACCAACATGCCCGACGAGGTGCTGCGGGCGATGCATCGTCCGGCGATCGACATCTACTCCAAAGAGATGCTCGACCTGACGGAGAGCCTGCTCAGCGACATCTCGAAACTGTTTGCGACCAAAGGCAAGTCCTACATCTACATCGCCAACGGGCACGGCGCCTGGGAAGCGGCGCTGAGCAACGTGCTGTCGCGCGGCGACAAGGTGCTGGTGCTGGAGAGCGGACGCTTCGCGATCGGCTGGGGCAATGCGGCAGCGCTGATGGGTGCCGAGGTCGAGGTGCTCAAGGGCGACTGGCGCCGCGCGGTGCGGCCGCACGAGGTCGAGGAGCGCCTGCGCCGCGACAAGGAGCACAAGATCAAGGCCGTCGTCGTCGTCCAGGTCGACACCGCCTCGGGCGTGCAGAACGACATCGAGGCGATCGGCAAGGCGATCAAGGCCAGCGGGCACCCCGCGCTGTACATGGTCGACACCGTGGCCTCGCTCGGCTGCATGCCGTTCGAGATGGACAAATGGGGTATCGACGTCGCGATGTCCGGCTCGCAGAAGGGCCTGATGACGCCGCCCGGCCTCGGCTTCGTCGCGGCCAATGCGCGCGCGCTCGAAGTCCACAAGAAGGCGAACATGTCGACGCCCTATTGGAGCTGGAGCGAGCGCGAGGGCACCGAGAACTACCGCAAATATGCCGGCACCGCGCCGGTGCATCTGTTGTTCGCGCTGCGCAAGGCCATCGACCTGCTGCACGAGGAGGGGCTTGAAAACGCCTTCCGCCGCCACAGCCTGCTCGGCGAAGCCGCGCGGCGTGCGGTCTCGGCCTGGTCAGAAGGCCAGGTGCTCGGCTTCAACGTCGCCGAAGCCAGCGAGCGCTCCAACACCGTGACCACGGTGACCATGAGCAACGGCCACGATCCCGCAGTGCTGCAACGCTATTGCAAGGAGAAGTGCGGCGTCGTGCTCGGCACCGGCATCGGCGATCTCTCCGGCCAGGCCTTCCGCATCGCCCATATGGGCCATGTCAACGCGCCGATGCTGCTCGGCACGCTCGGGGTGATCGAGATCGGGTTGAATGCGCTGAAGATCCCGCACGGCAAGGGCGGGCTGGAGGCGGCGGTTTCGTATCTCGGCGAAGAGGTGGCGGCGTAGGCTCAAGCTTGCGCCTAACGCTCCGTTGTCGTCCCGGCGAAAGCCGGGACCCATAACCACAGGATGTGGTTTGGCGAAGACTCGGAGTTGCCAGCTCGCGCCACAACCTCTCCCTGGGGTTATGGGTCCCGGCTTTCGCCGGGACGACAGCGGGGTTTTTGGCTACTGCTGAGCATCACAGCTGCAGTCTTGTAGCCCGGGTGAGCGAAGCGACACCCGGGATCTGCGCAAGGTCCCGCATATCGCTTCGCTCATGCGGGCTACGGCTGCCGCACCCGATACGCCTCGACCTGCGCCTTCAGCTCCTCCAGCGCCGCCAGCGGCGCCTTCGGATCGACCCGGTACTCCCCGCTCGCCAGCCACTTCAGCACCATTGCATCGATGACCGGCGAATGGTGGATGACATCGCCGTAATTGTTGAGGTCGTGGGTCACCGCCTTGATCGCGCGGAAATCGTGGAGGCGCACGTTGGGAAGCTGCGTCAGGCGCAGCGCGATGATGGCCGTGAGATCTGTGACGATCTTCAGCGTCGCCGGTGAGGCATCGCGCATCGCGACGAATTGCAGGATCGAATAAGGCGGGAAGTAGATGTCGAAGGTCACGTCCGGATGGCGCGTGATCAGGCCGACGGCGTCGCGCTCGAAATGCCGGGCCATGGCGTCATAGCCGTAGCCCTCGCCGAGAAAGCTGCTGCGCACGGGATCGGTGATGTAGGCGAAGGCGGCGCGTGTCCTTTCGGCGTTGTAGGCGCACGCGACGTCGAAATTCCGTGGCAGCGCGTAGATGTCGTCGACGTCGAACAGCGCGAACTTGACGGGGAGAAACGGCGCCGCACGGGTCAGCGGCTCCCGCAGCGGCGGGATCGACCGCAGCAGCGCGAACAGGGATTCCTTCGCCATGGCGGCGCTGAACAGATAGGCCGCGATCCCCTTGGCCGTCCTCCGGTAGAGATCGACGGACAGGTAGGGATCGGCCTCGATGCCGGCCGCATCGACAAAGCTGAAATCGTCCATCGCCCAGATCACGCGCCGGGCGCCGCGATCGATCGCCTGCTCCAGCACGAAGCCCTGCTGGCGCGAATTGGACCCGGTCATCGCCAGCTTGAGCGAACGGATGCCGAGCGCGCGGTCGATGTCGCTCTGGCGGAAATGGATCGCGAGCGAGGTGCCGATGAAGGCGGTATCGAACGACTGGCTGCGGATCAGCCCGGCATTCTGCATGCGCGTGTCGTCGGAATAGAAGGGCGCGATGAGGCGCGACGCGCGGAACAGTTGCAAGGGATCGACGCCAAAAGTCAGCGCCGCTGCGCCCAGCACGCACGCGACGCTCGCAAGGAGAAGACGCCTCACGCTGGTGAACGATCCGTGCATCAGAACCTGAAATAGATGAATTCGCTGTGGCTCTGGATGCCCAGGATCCCGAACGCGAGCACGAGCGATGCAACATAGAGGACCAGCAGCCGCATGCGCCCTTCCCGCAAACTCTCGCCGACCCTGCGATTGCTGTGATCGTAGCCCATGATTCCTTGCGTGTTCGGCGCCAGCCACACCAGCGCCGCATAGATCGTGACCTGCACCAGGGCCGCGATCTCCTCGCGGCCGAGAACGATGTTCACGGGATCAGCCATGGCACTGGTGATCCGCAACGCCCAGTCGACCCGTTCGGCGCGGAAGAACACCCAGGCGACGACGACGGCCAGGAAGGTCAGCACGGCCCCAAGGATACGGACCGGGCGGGCAAGAGGCGACGGGATGGCCGGCACCAGCGCGTTGAAGGCGTGATTGACGCAGAGATAGGCGCCGTGCAGCGCGCCCCACACCACGAATGTCCAGGCCGCGCCGTGCCAGAGCCCGCCGAGCAGCATCGTGATCATCAAATTGACGTAGCGCAGCGCGCGGCCGCGACGGTTACCGCCGAGCGGGATGTAGAGATAGTCGCGCAGGAATTGCGACAGCGTCATGTGCCAGCGGCGCCAGAACTCGACGATGCTCGCAGCCTTGTACGGCGAGTTGAAGTTGACGGGCAGGAAGATGCCGAACATCAGGGATATTCCGATCGCCATGTCGGAATAGCCGGAGAAGTCGAAATAGAGCTGGAACGTGTAGGCGAGCGCGCCGAGCCAGGCCTGGTCGAAGCTCGGCGAGCGCGCGTCGAAGGCGAGCGCGACTAGGGGCTGGATGCCGTCGGCGAGGCAGGTCTTCTTGAACAGGCCGATGGCGAAGATGATGATTCCGCACAGGATCAGATGCGCGTGCGGATGCTTGGACTCCTCCTGCTCGAATTGCGGGATCATGTCCTTGTGGTGGAGGATCGGCCCCGCGATCAGATGCGGGAAATAAGTCACGAACAGCGCGTAGTGCGGCAGCGCATAGGCCGCGACTTGGCCGCGAAAGGCATCGACCAGGAACGCGATCTGGGTGAAGGTGTAGAAGGAGATGCCGACCGGCAGCAGGATGTGGACCGCGACATGCGTGCCGAGCAGCGCATTGAGATTGTCGGCGGCAAAGCCCGCATATTTGAAGATGCCGAGCACCAGAAGGTCGCCGGCGACACCAACGGCGAGCGCCGCCCGGCGCTGTATTGGCGCGAGCTCCGCCGCGATCAGGAGGTAGCCGATGCCGTAGTTGAAAGCGATCGACGCCAGCAACAGCGCGACAAACTGCCAATTGCCGATGGCATAGAAGGCGAGCGAGGCGGCCGCCAGCCAGATCACCGGGGTCAGATTGCTGCGCCGCCCGAGCCAGAAGTACCCGGCCAGCACGGCCGGCAGGAACAGCAGGATGAACGGGTAGGAATTGAACAGCATCAGGCTGGACCGGCGGCGGGGACATGGCCACTAAGGGACCTGGCCCCTAAAGCATACAAGGGGCCGATCAACAACCCGGCGACTTGGCGCAGTCCTTGGCGCAGTCCCGCTGGCAATTCGCGGAATCGGGACGATATAAGGGACGCATCTTCTCCCTCTCCCCGTTCTTACGGGGAGAGGGTTGGGGTGAGGGGCCTCTCTCCACGCGCGAGATGGTCGAGAGACCTGCACCCCCTCACCCGGATTGCATCTTCGATGCAATCCGACCTCTCCCCGCAAGCGGGGCGAGGTAAGGAAGAGGCGCCGTGCAACGTGACATGACGAGGATCGAGTGACACAAGCCAAGACACCTTCCCAGCCCCCCGTCGCCCCGCGCCGGCCGCACAGCTTCACCCGGCACGGGATCACCGTGACCGACGACTATGCCTGGCTGAAGGACGAGAAATGGCAGGAGGTGCTGCGCGACCCCAAGGTGCTCGATCCCGACATCCGCAAATATCTGGATGAAGAGAACGTCTACACCGAGAGCCTGCTCGGCCATACCGCGGCGCTGCAGAAGACGCTGGTGCGCGAGATGCGCGGGCGCATCAAGGAGGACGATTCCAGCGTGCCGTCGCCGGACGGGGCGTTCGCCTATTTCCGCAGGTTCCGCGAGGGCGGGCAGCACGAGCTGTTCGGCCGCATGCCGCGCGAGGGCGGCGATGGCCATATCGTGCTCGACGGCGATGCGCTCGCCAAGGACCACAAATATTTCAAATTCGGCGGCAGCCGGCATTCGCCCGATCACAAGCTGCAAGCCTGGAGCGCGGACACCAAGGGCTCGGAATATTTTTCGATCCGCGTGCGCGACTGGGCGACAGGGAAGGACTTTGACGACCTCGTCGAGGAGACCGACGGCGGTATCGTCTGGAGCAAGGACGCAAAAAGCTTCTTCTATGTGAAGCTCGACGACAATCACCGGCCGATGCAGGTGTGGCGGCACCGGCTGGGGACGAAGCAGGCCGACGATACCCTCGTCTATGAGGAGCAGGATTCCGGCTGGTTCACCCATTTGCACGAGAGCACCAGCGGCCGCTTCTGCGTGATCGCCGGCGGCGATCACGAGACTTCGGAGCAACGGCTGATCAATCTCGAAAGTCCTGATACGCCGCCGCGCCTGGTCGCAGCGCGTGAGGAAGGCGTGCAATATTCGCTCGCCGACCGCGGCGATCAGCTCTTCATCCTCACCAACGCCGATGACGCCATCGACTTCAAGATCGTCACCGCGCCGCTCGCCTCGCCCGAGCGCAAGAACTGGCGCGATCTGATTCCGTATCGTCCGGGCATCTACATCATCGACCTCGATCTCTATGCCGGCCATCTGGTGCGGCTGGAACGCGCCAATGCGCTGCCGGCGATCGTGATCCGCGACCTCACATCGGACGAGGAGCACGCCATCGCCTTCGACGAAGCCGCCTATTCGCTCGATACGATGGGCTCCTACGAATTCGAGACGACGAATTTGCGCTTCGCCTATTCGTCGATGACGACGCCGTCGGAGGTCTATGATTACGACATGGCCAAGCGCACACGGACCTTGCGCAAGCGCCAGGAGATCCCGTCCGGCCACAATGCGGCCGACTACGTCACCACGCGCATCATGGCGAAGGCGCAGGACGGCGCCGAGGTGCCGGTCTCGATCCTCTATCGTCGCGGGCTGAAGCTCGACGGATCGGCACCGCTGCTGCTCTACGGCTACGGCTCCTATGGCATGGCGATGCCGGCCTCGTTCAGCGCCAACCGCCTGTCGCTGGCCGATCGCGGCTTCGTCTACGCCATCGCCCATATCCGCGGCGGCGCCGACAAGGGCTGGGGCTGGTATCTCGACGGCAAGCGCGAGAAGAAGACGAATTCGTTCGACGATTTTGCCGCCAGCGCGCGGGCGCTGATCGACACCAGGTACACAAGTGCAAAGCGCATCGTCGGCCATGGCGGCTCGGCCGGCGGCATGCTGATGGGCGCGGTGGCGAACCGCGCCGGCGAGCTGTTCGCCGGCATCGTCGCCGAAGTGCCGTTCGTGGACGTGCTCAACACCATGCTCGACGACACGCTGCCGCTGACGCCGCCGGAATGGCCGGAATGGGGCAATCCGATCGAGAGCGAAAAGGATTTTCGCACCATCCTGTCCTACTCGCCCTACGACAATGTCGCCGCGAAGGACTATCCGGCGATCCTGGCCATGGGCGGACTGACCGATCCGCGCGTCACCTATTGGGAGCCCGCCAAATGGATCGCGCGCCTGCGCGCCACCATGCGCGGCGGCGGCCCGGTGCTGCTGCGCACCAACATGGGCGCCGGCCACGGCGGCGCCTCGGGGCGCTTCGATCGTCTCGACGAGGTGGCGATCGTGTATGCGTTCGCGCTGTGGGCGGCAGGGATGGCGGAGGCCGGAGTGTAGCCCCACCCTCCGCCGTCGTCCCGGCGAAGGCCGGGACCCATACCGCGTGATGTATCCGTGAAGCACAGGTAGCCGTACCGAGGGGGACTTCTTAACTGCAAGTCTTCGCCAAACTTCGCCCTGGGGTTATGGGTCCCGGCCTTCGCCGGGACGACAGTTGTATGTGTGGCGGCGCCTTCGCCAAATAGCAACGACTGCTACGCCTCACACCGCCCCGTGCGCCTCGACATACAGCGCATACACCGAGTGACTGCTGGCCATATAGAGGCGGTTGTTCTTCGGGCCGCCGAAGCAGAGATTGGCGCAGCGTTCGGGCAGCCTGATGAAGGCGAGCGGCTTGCCTTCGGGGTTGAACACCATCACGCCGTCGAGGTCTTCGGGCTTGCCCTTGAGCTGAAACACCTTGCGTCCGCCGACATCGGCGGGCTCGCTCTGGAGCGCGCCGTTGGAGCCCCAACCGCACCAGAGATTGCCGTCGCGGTCGACGCGAAAACCGTCGAGCGAGCCCTGGTCGGCGGCGTCGATCAGCTTGGTCTTGCCGCTGAGGCTACCGTCGTCGCCGACATTGTAGCTCCAGATGCTGCGGTTGGGCGTGCCCTTCCATTCGACGATGTAGAGCTTCTTCTCGTCCGGTGAGAAGGCGAGGCCGTTCGGATTGACGAGATCGGTGAGAACCGCGCTGATCTTGCCGTCCTTGGCGATGCGATAGACGTTGGTGGTGGCCTGCTCGGACTTTTCCTTCTTGCCCTCCCACTCGCCATTGATGCCGAACAGCGGATCGGTGAACCAGATGCTGTCGTCCGACTTCACCACGATGTCGTTCGGCGCGTTCAGCCGCTTGCCCTCGAACTTGTCGGCGAGCACGGTGATCTTGCCGTCCTTCTCGGTGCGGGTGATGCGGCGGGTGACGGAGTGCTCGCAGGTGACGAGGCGGCCCTGGCGGTCGCGCGCATTGCCGTTGGCGTAATTGGCGTTGGCGCGGAACACGCTGGTCTGCCCGGTCTTCTCGTCGAACTTCATGATCCGGTTGTTGGGGATGTCGGAGAACAGCAGATAGCCGCCCTCGGGGAAATAGGCGGGACCTTCGGCCCAGCGCATGCCTGACGCGACCTGCTCGATCGTCGAGGAATAGAGCCGGTATTTCGCAAAGCTCGGATCGAGGATCTGGACGGCGGGATCAGGGTAGCGCTGGTTGGGCGTGAACGCGAACGACTGGGCGCCGGCGGCGCGGGCCAGAAGCGTGGAAGCCGCGGTCGCGCCAGCACCGGCGATGAGGTTACGTCGCGTGATATTCATTGAAGTCCTCCCCTGCTTGATAAAAGGCCGGCACTTGTTGTGACCGGCCTGTTTCTTGACGTGATTTGGTCTCGGTCTAGCGGCCGTTCTTCTTCCGCCATGCCGCGAAGTCGGTGAGCGTCTGCGGATCGGTGGCGGGATAGAGACCGAAGATGCCGCGGCCCTTGCCGACTTCCTCGGTGACGAAGTCCTCGAACGCCGTCATCTCGAACGTCTCGTTGGCGATCTCGTCGGCAAGATGCGCGGGGATGACGATGACGCCGTCGGCATCGCCGAGGATGACGTCGCCGGGAAACACCGGCGCATCGCCGCACCCGATCGGCACGTTGATCTCGATCGCCTGGTGCAGCGTGAGGTTCGTCGGCGCTGAGGGACGGTGGTGGTAGGCGGGGATGCCGAGCTTGGCGATCTCGGCGGAATCGCGAAAGCCGCCGTCGGTGACGACGCCGGCGACCCCGCGCTTCATCAGCCGCGTCACCAGGATCGCACCGGCCGAGGCCGCGCGCGCGTCCTTGCGGCTGTCCATCACCAGCACGGCGCCCGGAGGGCAATCCTCGACCGCCTTGCGCTGCGGATGCGAGCGGTCCTTGAACACATCGATGGTGTTGAGATCCTCGCGCGCCGGCATGTAGCGCAGCGTGAAGGCCTCGCCGACCATGGTCGGCTGGTCCGCGCCGAGCTGGTGCACATCCTGGATCATCTGGATGCGCAGGCCGCGCTTGAACAAGGCGGTGGCGACGGTGGCGGTGGAGACGGATTTGAGCTTGTTGCGGGTGGCTTCGCTGAGTTTGGACATGTTCATCCTCTTGTCATTCCGGGGCGCCGCGTAGCGGCGAACCCGGAATCCATCGGGCCGCACGCAACGCGGTGAAATGGGTTCCGGGTTCGCGCTACGCGCGCCCCGGAACGACGATCAATAGATCGACGGCTCGCCGATCGGCGCGCCGAAATCGGTCTCCAGGAAGTCGAAGTCGCAGCCGTCATTGGCCTGCTTGATGTGCTTGGTGAACATCCAGCCATAGCCGCGCTCGAAGCGGCGTTCGGGCGCCTTCCAGGCGGCGCGGCGCTTTGCGAGCTCGGCCTCCGATACGTCGAGATTGATCGTGCGCGCGGCGACATCGAGCGTGATGCGGTCGCCGTTCTGCACCAAGGCGAGCGGACCGCCGATGTAGGACTCCGGTGAAACGTGCAGGATGCAGGCGCCATAGCTGGTGCCGCTCATGCGCGCATCCGAGATGCGCACCATGTCGCGCACGCCCTGCTTCACGAGCTTGGTCGGGATCGGCAGCATGCCCCATTCCGGCATACCCGGTCCGCCCTGCGGCCCCGCATTGCGCAGGATCAGGATGTGGTCCTCGGTGACGTCCAGATTGGGATCGTCGACCGCCTTCTTCATCGACGGATAATCGTCGAACACCAGAGCAGGTCCGGTGTGCTTGAGGAAGCGCGGCGCGCAGGCGGAGGGCTTGATGACGCAGCCGTCGGGCGCGAGATTGCCCTTGAGCACGGCGAGCGCGCCTTCCTTGTAGATGGGATTGTCGACCGAGCGGATCACGTCGTCATTGTGCACCTCGGCATCGGCGATGTTCTCACCCAGAGACTTTCCGGTGACGGTGATGCAGTCGAGATGCAGATGCGGCTTGATCTGGCCCATCAGCGCCGGCAGGCCGCCGGCATAGAAGAAGTCCTCCATCAGATAGGCGTCGCCGCTCGGCCGCACGTTGGCGATGACAGGCACCTTGCGGCTCGCGATCTCGAAATCGTCGAGCCCGATGTCCTGGCCGGCACGGCGGGCCTGCGCGATCAGATGGATGATCGCGTTGGTCGAGCACCCCATCGCCATCGCGACCGCGATCGCGTTCTCGAAGGCCTCTCGGGTCTGGATCGTCTTCGGCGTCAGGTCCTCCCACACCATCTCGACGATGCGGCGGCCGCATTCGCTGGCCATGCGGATGTGGTTGGCATCGGCTGCCGGAATCGAGGACGCGCCTGGCAGTGTCATGCCGATGGCTTCGGCGATCGCGGTCATGGTCGAGGCGGTGCCCATGGTCATGCAGGTGCCGTAGCTGCGGGCGATGCCGGCCTCGATGTCGAGCCAGTCCTTGTCGGAGATTTTTCCGGCGCGCCGCTCGTCCCAATATTTCCAGCCGTCCGAGCCGGAGCCGAGCGTCTTGCCCTTCCAGTTGCCGCGCAGCATGGGACCTGCCGGCAGATAGATCGCCGGAATGTTCATCGAGGTGGCGCCGAGCAGCAGCGCCGGCGTGGTCTTGTCGCAGCCGCCCATCAGCACCACCCCGTCAACGGGATGGCTGCGCAGCAGCTCCTCGGCATCCATGGCAAGCAGATTGCGATAGAGCATCGTGGTCGGTTTCAACAGCGATTCCGACAATGACAGCGCCGGCAGCTCCAGCGGCAGGCCGCCGGCCATCAGGATGCCGCGCTTGACGTCGTCGACGCGCGACTTGAAGTGCATGTGGCAGGGCTGCGCGTCGGACCAGGTGTTGAGGATCGCGATGATCGGACGGTCCTTCCACTCCTCGGGGGCGTAGCCCATCTGCATGGTGCGGGAGCGGTGGCCGAACGAGCGCAGGTCGTCGGGCGCGAACCAGCGCGCGCTGCGGAGTTGGTCGGGTGTTTTTTTCTTCTTGGTCATGATTGGGTGCCCCATTTCTGGACCGTGTTCCGCTCGATGGCGCGGAAGATCAGGTTCTCGACAAAGAGCCCGATGATAATCACCGTCAAGAGGCCTGCGAAGACGGCGGGTATGTCGAGGAGGTTGCGGTTCTCGAAGATGAACCAGCCGAGGCCGCCCTGGCCTGAGGACACGCCGAACACCAGCTCGGCCGCGATCAGCGTGCGCCAGGCGAAGGCCCAGCCGATCTTGAGGCCAGTGAGGATCGAGCCGAAGGCGGCGGGAATCAGGATCTTTGCGACATAGGGCAGCCCGCGCAGGCCGTAATTGCGGCCGACCATGCGCAGCGTGTTGGAGACGCTCTTGAAGCCGGAATGGGTGTTGAGCGCCACCGGCCACAGCACCGAATGAATCAGCACGAAAACGAGGCTGCCATTGCCGAGCCCGAACCAGATCAGCGCCAGCGGCAACAGCGCGATCGCCGGCAGCGGATTGAACATCGCCGTGACCGTTTCCAGGAAATCGGTACCGATGCGGGTCGAGATCGCAAGCACGGTGAAGATCGCGGCGAGCACGATGCCGGCCGAATAGCCCATGAACAGCACCTTCAGCGAGGCCCAGGCGCGCAGCGGGATGGTGCCATCCTTCACGCGCTCGAACATCGTGACGATCGTGTCGTGCAGCGTCGGAAACAGCAGGGGATTGTCGAGGGCGACGCCATAGGCTTCCCAGACCGCCGCCAAGAACAGGATGATGACGGTCTTGCGGACGAAGCCGTCGTTCCACAACATTTCAGGCACGCTCAGCTTGCGCTCGACCTCGTCTGCGCCGCCGGCCGCGGCGACCGACGCATCACGCAGCAATATTCTCGCTTCGCCCATGTTGGAGGCTCCCTCAATGCGCCGTGGCCTCGCCGGCGAACAGGAGATCGTGGATCTCCTTCTCCAGCCGGCCGGCGCTGCCGTCCGCGCCCGAGACCTTGTCGACATCGACCACCTCGGCCTTGACGCGGCCGGGATGCGGCGACAGCAAGAGGATGCGGTTGCCGATGCGGATTGCTTCCGCGATCGAATGGGTCACGAACAGCACGGTGAACCTGGTCTCGCTCCAGAGCTGGAGCAGCTCGTCCTGGCAGGTCCGGCGCGTCAGCGCGTCCAGCGCCGCGAACGGCTCGTCCATCAGCAGGATGTCCGGCTCCATCGCCATGCCGCGCGCGATCGCGACGCGCTGCTTCATGCCGCCGGACAGCGTGTGCGGATAGGCATCGACCACGCGGGTGAGGCCGACTTTCTCGATATAGGCCCGCGCGCGTGCCTCGGCGTCCTTGCGCGGCAGCTTTCGCGCGGTGAGCAGCGGAAACATCACGTTGGCGAGCACGGTCTTCCACGGCAGCAGTTGGTCGAACTCCTGGAAGATCATCATCCGGTCGGCGCCGGGACCGTGGATCTCGCGGCCGTTGATGCTCATGCGGCCTTCGCTCGGGCTCATGTAGCCGCCGACGGCCTTGAGCAGGGTCGACTTGCCGCAGCCGGACGGCCCGAGCAGCACGAAGCGGTCGGACCTGTCGACGGTGAAGCTCACCCTCTCGGTGGCCGTGACGACGGCGCTGGAGGTCTTGTAGCGCAGCGTCACTCCGCTGACATCGAGCAGCGCCATCAGTTGCCCTTCAGGTCGTGCGCGACGGGGAGATAATAGTCGGTCCAGGCCTTGGGCTGCGTCTTCAGCGTGCCGGTCTTGTAGAGATGGGCGGCGAACTTCATCGTGCCCTGCGGCTCGAGATTCCACTCCATCATGCCGGGCTCCTTCAGGAGATCGAGCAGCTCCTCCACCGAGGTCTTGTCGCCGGTGATCTCCTTGTAGATCTCGACGGCCTGTTTGGTGTCGCTGCGGATCAGGTCCTGCGCTTCCTTGGTCGCGTCGCGCACCGCCTGGATGATTTTTGGATTGGCGTCGGCGAATTTGGTCGTGGTGAAGAATTGCGCCTGGCTGAGCGGGCCGCCCATCACGTCGGGCGACGACAGCACGACATGCGCCCCCGGCACGTTCTTCAGCTCCAGGAACGTGAACGGCGGGATCGAGAAGTGCGTGTGCACCTCGTGCTTGGGATTGGCGAGCGCCGCATAGGCGTCGGGATGGCCGAGCTGCACGGTGTTGGCGTCGAGCTTGGACCATTGATCGGCACCGAAGGCCTCGGCCGCCGCGATCTGAAGCACGATCGCCTGGGTCGAGACCTTGACGGTCGGCACCGCGATCTTGTCGCCGGGGCCGAAATCCTTGATCGACTTGATGTTGGCGTCGCGGCTGATCAGCGTCATCGGCTGCGCCGAGGTCGCGACGATGCCCTTCACGCCGCCGCGGGTGCGGTCCCACAGCAAGAGAAGATTGCCGGTGCCGGTGTTGAGAATGTCGACGCTGCCCGCGAGGAGCGCATCGGTCTGCGCGCCGCCGCCGGAGAAGGTGACCCATTTGGTCGTGACGCCGGGCACACCGAGCGAAGCAGCATGCTTCTCGATCAGCTTCTGCTTCTCCATGATGTGGCTCGGCATGTAGAAAATGCCGGGCTGGCGCGAGAGCGAGATCTCGGATTTCTGCTGCGCATGCGCGGCGGACACCGAGAGGGCGGTTGCGGCGATCAGGGCGGCAGCCGCAAGCCTGCTACGAAGATACGTCATCATTGTTGTGTGTTTCCTCCGGCCAGCGTCGAGCTGCGTTGACCCTGCTGATGCACTAATATATTAGTGCATCAAAGGCAAGCCCGCGGGACCCGACATGGACGCAGCCCACACCGCGCCGCGCGCGGCCGTACCACCCGCCACGCGGCTCGACCGCGCCCGTCAGGCTGCGCCGCAGGTGTTCGAACGATTGCGCAATGCGATCATCGCCTTGGAGCTGCCGCCGGGCGCGCCGCTGTCACGCGCCGAGCTCGCCGGCCAGTTCGGCGTCAGCTCGACGCCGGTGCGCGATGCCTTGATGCGGCTCGAGGAAGAGGGCCTGGTCGACGTCTTTCCGCAGCACGCGACCGTGGTCAGCCGGATCGACATTAGCCGCGCCCAGCAGGCGCATTTCCTGCGCCAGGCGCTGGAGCTCGAGATCGTGCGGCTGCTCGCGGAAAAGCATGATGCAGCCCTGATTCTCCGCCTCGACCACGCCATCGCACTCCAGCAGCAATTCGCGAAAGCCGGCGACTTCGAGGCGTTCATGGCCGGCGACAACGACTTCCACGCCCAGCTCTACGCCGCCGCCGGCAAGCAGGAGCTTTGGGCGCTGGTGCGCAGCCGCAGCGGACATATCGACCGGCTGCGCCGGCTGCACCTGCCCTCGCCCGGCAAGGCCCAGAACATCGTGCGCCATCACAGACTGATCACCCGCGCGATCGAGTCGGCAGATGCCGATGCCGCGCAACAGCATCTGCGCAAGCATCTGTCGGGCACGCTGAGCGAGCTCGACAAGATCCGGAGCCATCATCCAGAGTATCTGGCCGACTAGAGGCTCAGGCGGCGGTGCGGTGGTTGCGCCGCTCCGGCCCAGGATAATCGGCATCGTCTGTGCTGCGGCGATCCATCGGACCGCTGCGCAGCTTGACGAAGAAGGCCTGCACCTCGGCGGCGAGGCGTTCGGCCGCGCCCGAAACGTGGTTCGCGGCCCCCATCACGTCGTCGGCCGAGCGGTTGGTTTCCGCGATGGCGCCGGAGACGGTCCCGATGCTGGTGGCGAGCGTCTGCGTTCCCGACGCCGCCATCTGGACGTTCTGCGAGATCTCCCGCGTCGCGGCGCCCTGCTGCTCCACGGCGCTGGCAATCGCCGCGGTCACCTCGTCGATCCGGCGCATGGCGGTTGCGACCTCCTTGACGGAGGCGACCGCGCTGCCGGTCGAGTTCTGGATCGCGGCAATGTGCTGGGCGATGTCCTGCGTCGCATTGCGGGTCTGGTCGGCCAGCGCCTTGACCTCGGAGGCCACCACCGCAAAGCCGCGGCCGGACTCACCGGCGCGCGCGGCCTCGATGGTGGCGTTGAGCGCCAGAAGATTGGTCTGGGCCGCGATCGCCTGGATCAGGTCGGCCACCGAGCTGATGCTCTGGGCGGCGTGCGCGAGACCCTCGATTTCGGCCTCGGAGCGCGCGGTCACCTCGCCCGCGGACCGCACGGTCTTGTTCGACAGTTCGATCTGCCGGCCGATCTCGACGATGGAGCTCGCAAGCTGCTCGGCCGCCGCGGCGACGGTCTGGACGTTGACCGCCGTCTGCTCGGAGGCGCTCGCCGCGGAAGCAGCCTGGCTCGTCGCATGGTTCGCGATGCCGCCGAGGCTCTCCGCGGTCTGCCGCATGGTCCCCGCATTCTCGTCGACCAGCGCGAGCAGGTCGCGCGAGGTCGCACGAAATTCCTCGACCGCGCTCTCCGTGTTGCGGTTGGCCGCCTCGCGCGCCTCCGCTTCGCGCGTGAGCCCCGCCGCCGCCTGCTGCTGGGCGATCACATTGTCGCGGAATTTGGCTACCGCCTGCGAGACGACCCCGATCTCGTCGCCGCGCTCGGCCGTCCTGAATTCGACACTGGTGTCGCCGCCGGACAGGCGCGCGGAATCGCCCACCAGCTCGACGATCGGACGGGTGATGGAGCGCGCGACCAGGATCGCAATCGCCGCTCCGAGCGCCAGCCCCGCGGCGAGCAGGATCCATTGCAGCAGAAGCAGTCTCTCGACCTCGTCGGCCACGCTGCGGGCGTCCTCGGCAAGCTTGGACTGCTGGTCACTCTTGAGGCCGCCCGCGCGCTTGCCCTCGGCGTCCTTCCTGCCGTCGAGAAGATCGAGGATCCGGGCCGCGCGCGGAGCGGCCTCGGTGGACAGGATGAAGACCGGCATGTTCCATTGCGGCGTCTGGCGGATCGCGAAGATCTTCTGCGGCAACGGCGTGAAGGCCTCGTTCGCCCTGGCGATGGCCCGGTAGGCGGTCGCCTGCCTGTCGGTGAGCAGATCCGCCTGGGTCCCGACGGATGCGAGCGCGGCCCTGAAAGTCGCGAGCGGCTTTTCGAACTTGTCGCGGTCGGCCGCCTCGCCCGAGGCGACGTAGAGCCGCAATTGCGATCCCGCCGCGGCGAGATTGCCGCGCACGTCGGCGAAGGTCTTGAGCAGGCGCTTGCGCTGCGGCGTTGCCTCCAGCGTCTCCTCCTCGTCGATCATCGCGGTGATCTCGGCGAACATGGTCGCGATCAGCGGCGCGGCCTCCTTCGCCAGGAGATCGCTCGCCGGATAGGCCGACGGGGTGAAGGCGGCGAGCTCGGCCTTGTCCTGGGCCTGGCGGAATTCCGCGATCAGCGCCCTGGCTTCGCTCCAATTGGTCTTGTTCTGCGGGCTGGAAAAACCCTCCGCCATGCGGTCGACCGCGGCGGCGGTGCGATCGAGATCGGCCCAGACCGCCGCCCGATCACGCTTGCCCTGCGCATCGCCGGTCAGCAGATAGCCGCGCAGCACCGAGAGCGCGGAGTAGAGATTGCCGACGAGCTCCGTGCTTGCGACCGCGACCGGCGCTCGCAGATCCACCACCGTCTTGATGCGCGACGAGATGTCGGAGACGGCGGCGACGGTGTAGATCACGGTCGCGGCGAGCAGACCACAGATCAGCGCAAAGCCGCCGAGCAGCCGGGTCCGAATTCCGGTGTTCGCAATCGATTTGAACATGAAAGATCTCGTGCTGGTGGTCGGTTGATCGGCCGGCGTGGGCAGACGCCAGGATGTGGGCAATGAAATGCGCAAAATGCGGGTACCGAAACTACCGGGGATTGTGGTCACTCGCCTTTAACCCATGGTGAAATCCGGGTTCCGTACAACTACGGCGAGATCATGGTCTCATATGCACGCAAGCGTGCGTACGAACTGCAATGGCATCGCCCCCTTTGCGCGCCGGCCGGGTCAATCGCACCCAAAACGCAAGGCGCTTGCGGGGCGGATAGAATCCGCGCAACAATTTCGTCTTTGATGCTTTGATTTGCGGTCGCTGAACGTCCCAGCCGACCCGGAGGAATTCAGACGTGGCCAACATCCTGATCGTGGATGACGACCCGGCCGTGCAGATCACGATCCGGCTGCTTCTGGAGAGGGCCGGTCATCACGTCACCGTCGCCGGCGACGGCCGCAAGGGACTTGCGCTGTTCGAAGCCAGCCAGTTCGACCTCCTGTTTCTCGACATCTTCATGCCCGGCATGGACGGGCTGGAGACGATGCGCCACATCCGGGCGCTAGCCCCGGCGATTCCGATCATCGTCATTTCCGGCCGATCGATCACGCCGGACGCCTATGCGGAGCCGGATTTCCTGAAGATGGCGACCAAGCTCGGCGCAGTGGCAAGCCTTCAGAAGCCATTCCGGGCGGACGCGCTGCTCGCCGCGGTCAGCGGCTGCCTCGACGCGGGCAAGCCGGAGGGTCCCGATGTCCGTACCGGCCGCCGATGACGACGGCGTTTCCTCCGTTCCAGGCCAGGACAGGCGCGGTCATCCGGGAACCCCTGCGAATGTCTCCATGACACTCGCAACGCGGCTGGCCATTGCGATGATCCTGCTGGTGGCGGCCACCGTGACCGCAGTCGGTTGGCTGGGCTATCGCAACACCACACAAGCCGTCATTCCGCGGGTCCTGGAGCGGGTCGAAGCCCAGTCACGCCTGCTGGCCACCAATCTTGAATCCTACGTCGCCGGCGTTCGCGGCGATCTGCTCGGCTATCGCTCCGCCGCGGCAATCAACGGTCTGATCCGGGCTCACCTCGGCGGAGGAATCGACGCTCTCGACGGCGTTTCAGAGCAGACCTGGCGCGAGCGCATCGCGGCGCGGCTCGCGGCCGAGATCGAGGCCAAACCCAGCTACGGGCAGTTTCGAATCATCGGCCTTGACGACGACCAGCGCGAACTGGTCCGCGTCGATCGCTCCGGCCCGAACGGGGCAGTACGGATCGTCCCCGGCAGCGAACTGGAGCGCAAGAGCGAACGAACCTACTTTCAGGAAACGATACGACTGGCGTCCGGCGAGATTTATGTGTCGCCCATCGAACTCGCGACCCGCCAGGGGGGAACCACGGCCTTGCACACGCCGACCCTGCGGGCAGCGACGCCGCTGTTCACGCCGGATGGCAGGCCGTTCGGCATCATCATCGCCAATATCGACATGCGTCCGGCACTCGACCGCATTCGCTCGACGACGAGCTCGGGGGGCGAGATCTTCGTCGTGAATTCGCGCGGCGACTATCTGGTTCATCCCGATCAGGCGCGAGAATTCGGCTCATTGCGCGGCCACCCCACCAACTGGCGCAATGATTTTCCATTTTTCTCGGCCCTGGCAGGCTCGCCGGGAGTATCCACGCAGCTCACGACCGATGGATTAGGCCGGCCGAGCGGCGCGGCGATCGCACCCGCGTTGCTCGCGAGCAAGGAATGGGTCGCAATCATCGTGACCATTCCCCCGGCCGTCTTTGGCCGCGTGCCGGCCGCCATTCAAAAAACGTCCCTGCTCGTCGGCGTGCTGTCCGTCCTCGCCGCGGCTTCGCTCGCGGTGCTGCTGGCACGCTCCCTGACTCGCCCGATCGGGCGCCTGACCGCGGCCGTGGAGGCAATCGGCAGTGGCCGGCCAGCGGACATTCCCGTCGACGCAAGCGGCGAGACGGGTGTGCTGGCGCGGGCCTTTGCCCACATGGTCGAGGAGATGAAGGCAAAGACGTCGGCACTGGAGCACGAGGTCGAGGAGCGGCGTCGCACCGAGGCCGTCCGCGATCAGCTCGCCGTCCGCGAAAGCCTGTTCAGCGCGGCGGTCCAGTCCTCCGACGATTCGATCGTCCTGCAAACGCTCGACGGCATCATCATCGGCTGGAACGCGGCAGCCGAACGCCTCTACGGCTATTCGGCCGAGGAAGCGATCGGACAGCCGACCTCGATCCTCCTTCCGCCGGATCGCCGCGAAGAGGGCAAGGACTATCTGCGGCGGATTGCGAGGGGTGAGCGGATCGAACATTTCGAAACCGTGCGCCTGCGCAAGGATGGCAGCCCGGTCGAAATCTCGGTGAGCCTCTCGCCGATCAGGGGCCCCTCCGGCGAGATCATCGGCGCCTCGGGCTCGGCGCGCAGCCTCACCGAGGCGCGACGGACCGAGCGGGCGCTACAGCAGCAGCTCGAGGAGCGGCGGCAGCTTTTCGACGCCTCGCAGGACCTGATCATGATCATGGATTCGCGGGGCCATATCGTGCAGATCAGCCCGAGCTGCGAGGCCATTCTCGGCTACCGGCCCGATGACATGATCGGCTACAGCGGCGTCGATTTCATCCACCCGGCCCATCTCGATCAATCGCGCGAGGAAATGCGCGCGCTCAGGCGCGGCGGGCACCCGAAGCTCGCCGACACCCGCTGCCTCCACAAGGACGGACGCGAGATCTGGCTGTCCTGGCTCGGCAACTGGTCCGATCAGGCCAAGCGCTACTTCTTCGTCGGGCGCGACATGACCGAGGCAAGGCTCGCCGAGGAGTCCTTGCGCGAAAGCGAGCAGCTGGCCCGCAACATCGTCGAGACCGCGCTCGACGCCTTCGTCCAGACCGACGACCGCAGCATCATCCTGAACTGGAGCTCGCGGGCCGAAGAGCTGTTCGGCTGGCGCCGCGACGAGGCGCTGGGCCGGAACGCGATCGACCTCATCGTCGCCCCTGCCGAGCGCGAGAGGGCCAAGGCAGGTCTCTCACGCTTCCTCGATTCCGGAGACGGCCAGACGCTCAATCGCCGCCGCGAGCTGATCTGCTGCCGCCGCGACGGCAAGGACTTCAAGGCCGAGCTGAGCGTCACGGCGCTGAAGCGCCGCGAGGGCATCCTGTTCAACGTCTTCTACCGCGACCTCACCGACAAGATCGCGTCCGAGGAGCGCATCCGCCACGCCGAGAAGATGGAGGCGGTCGGCCAGCTCACCGGCGGCGTGGCGCACGACTTCAACAACATCCTCACGGTGATCACCGGGACGATCGAAATCCTCAGCGACGCAGTGGCCAAGGAGCCCGAGCTTGCGGCGATCACCAGGATGATCGACGAGGCGGCCGGACGCGGCGCCGAGCTGACCCAGCACCTGCTCGCGTTCGCACGCAAGCAGCCGCTCCAGCCGCGCGAGGTCGACATCAACTCGCTGATCGTCGACACCGCAAAGCTGCTGCGGCCGACGCTGGGCGAGCAGATCCAGATCGAATCCGTGTTCGAGGAGGAGAGCTGCGTTGCGATCGTCGATCCCAACCAGCTCACCACGGCGATCCTCAACCTCGCGCTCAACGCCCGCGACGCCATGCCCGGCGGCGGCAAGCTGATCGTGGAGACGGGCACCGCCTATCTCGACGAGGTCTATGCCAGCGTCAACGACGTTCGGCCCGGACACTATGTGCTGATCGCCGTGAGCGACACCGGAACCGGCATTCCATCCAACATGCTGGCCAGGGTGTTCGATCCCTTCTTCACCTCGAAGGGACCGGGCAAGGGCACCGGACTCGGGCTTTCGATGGTCTACGGCTTCATCAAGCAGTCCGCGGGCCACATCAAGATCTACAGCGAGGAAGGCCACGGCACCACGATCAAGATGTACCTGCCGCCCGGCAAGACGGCGACGGCGGTCGGCGACGGTGTGATCCCCGCGACGATCGAGGGCGGACACGAGACGATCCTGGTGGTCGAGGACGACCGGCTGGTGCGCGACTACGTGCTGGCGCAACTGCATGCGCTGGGCTACGTCACCTTGCAGGCTGCGAACGCCGCGGAAGCGCTCGCGATCGTCGCCGCGGGAAAGTCGTTCGACCTGCTGTTCACCGACGTCATCATGCCCGGCAAGATGAACGGACGGCAGCTCGCCGACGAGCTGATGAAGACGCGCCCCGATCTCAGGGTGGTCTACACGTCGGGCTATACCGAGAACGCGATCATCCATCACGGCCGGCTGGATTCGGGCGTTCTGCTGCTCGCAAAGCCCTACCGCAAATCGGATCTCGCGCGGATCATCCGCAAGGCGCTGCTGGGGTAGCACGCCGTGCTCGTGTCCCGGACAAGCCGCAGCGTGCAACGCTGCGACCCAGAGCCGGGACCCAGAACTTCCTACGATTGTTTGGAGAGATGGGCCCGGCTCGGCAGCGCATCACTGCGTGACGCGCTGCGTCCGGGGCACGAGAGAAAGCAGCAAGCCTACGACGCGCGCTGCGCCGCGGTCATCACGATCCGGATCAGGTCGGCGGCATTGCGCGCGCCGAGCTTCTTCATGATGTTGGCGCGGTGGTCCTCGATGGTGCGCGGGCTGATGCCGAGCGTGCGGCCGGCTTCCTTGTTGGACGCACCGGCGGCGAACTGCTCGAGCACCTCGCGCTCACGCCGCGTCAACGGCTCGCGACCGGGGAAGTGCAGCGAGCCGAATTTCGGCGCTGCGTTCTCCGCCTGCCTGCGTGCATAGGCGCCGATCGCCTCGTCGAGCCGGCCGACGATCTCGCTGCCGCGGAACGGCTTCTCGATGAAGTCGAGCGCGCCGCTCTTGATGGCGCCCACCGCCATCGCGATGTCGCCCTGTCCGGAGATCATGAAGATCGGCGCCGGATAATCCTCACCGTGCAACTCCTTCAGAATGTCGAGACCCGACTTTCCGGGAATGTTCACGTCGAGCAGGATCGCAGCCGGTGTGCGGTTTCGCGCGACGGAGAGCAGCGCTGCGCCGTCCGCAAAACAGATCACCTCATAGCCCGCCGCCTTCAACACCATCGACAAGGTGTCGCGAACGGCGGGGTCGTCGTCGACTACGAAGATTTCACCGCGAGAGGTTTGTTCGGCCATGTGCCATGTCCAATTGGCATTAGAGTCCATTCGGCATTGAGGACTCGCGTCCGCGCCAACCGTTATGGCGTTCGGCGCGGATTCGGCCCACCCGTATTTGTACGGGACATGGACTTAACGCACAAGTAGCGGCATGGCGCCTAATTGCGGGGGACGGAGAATATCCATGCTAAATTTGGCTGGCACGCCACCTCTCGTCACGACGCCCGAGGCCGACAGCCGTCAGTTGATCGCGGCCGATCTTCGCTGCCTGATCGCGCGGATCGAGAGCAGCATGCGCCTGATCGACGCAGCCATGATCGACGCAGGCCTGGAGCAGGACAACACCAGCGATCAGGCGGGTTCCATCGACATTTTCGTGCTCGACGACGTCACGCCGCGCTATGCCAAGGCGAGCGCCGCCCTCAACGTCTGCCGGGCGGGCCTTGGCCGCGCCCTTCAGTACCTGTCGGATTCCGGCGACCCGGTGTAGGTCGCGATCGGCGCGGCGGCGGCGGCGCCCAATTGCATGGCAGCTCCGCGTGTCAGGTGCGGTGCCGTTCCACGATCGCGTCGCTGGCGACACCACCCCAGGTGTGGATCGCCGGCAGCCCCATCGCGGTCTTGCCGAGGTTGGCGAGGCTGATGCGCAGGGCCGCCAGATCGAGCGGCTTCGGCAGGCCCTGGAGCTGGATCCCGACGGAGCGGGCGAAGCTGCGGGCGGCGCTGCGGCGCTTGCCGTCCATGCCGCTGATGACGATCACGGCACCGGCGAATTTCGCCTTCGCCATCTCGCGCAGCACGTCGATGCCGTCGCCATCCTCCAGCACGAGATCGAGCGTCACGCAGTCGAAGCGCGCGGCGCGGAGCTTCTCGATCGCTTCCGCCACGGACGGCGCCACGGTGACTTCGTGGCCGGCCTGCTTGGCGGCGACCGTGATCAGGCTGCGCTGCGTGGCGTCGTCATCGACCACCAGGAGCTGGAGCGCACGCCGCTCGGCGGCGTCGGGCAGGTTTGACGGGACGGGGGAGAGGGAACTTCTGGGCATTGCCGTATCCTGAGATTGAGACAGGCAATGGATACACGGAGCGCGCTTAGGCCACGTAAAGCTGCCGCGACAAATTCATCCGGATGTTTCAGCAAATGTAAAGCAACGTGACGGAAAGCGCTGGTGCCGCCACGCGCCAGTCAGGCTGCCGCGTCGTGACCGCCGGCCGCGCCGCGCTTCTTCCGGTTCTTGCCACGCAGGAACTGGATGTCCATTTCGGCGCCGTTGACGCGCACCAGCTCGCAGCGACGGTAGGCAAGGCCGGTGGACGACAACAGCAGGAAGAATTCTTTCAGGTTCAGCCCCTGGATCGAGCCTTCAACCGTGAGGATGGCGTCGGTGTCGGAAATGGCGTTGAGCTTGCAGTCACGGCGCCAGGTGCCGTCGATGGCCATGATGCAGACATCATAGCCGCGACTGAACGTCACGCGCTCCACGCCTTTTCCATCCTCGGCCATGCCTATCGTCCTGCCATCACCGCCATGCGCGGCGCCGCGCCGGCGAGGGCCGGCTTGGCCGCGGCTGCACGCGGATCGTTCGGCTTGTAGAGGCCGCGCCGGTCGGGAATCGGCCTGAACGTATCGGTCAGTCCGACCACGGTTTCGGCGGCCCCCAGCACCAGGAAGCCGTCGAGCTCGATCTGGCGCGCCAGCCGGTTGAAGATGTTGATCTTGGTCTCCTGGTCGAAATAGATCAGCACGTTGCGGCAGAAGATGACGTCGAACGTACCGAGCTGGGCGAAATCGTGCAGCAGGTTGAGCTGGCGGTGCTGGATCATCGCCCGCAATTCGGGATTGATCTGCCAGGTCTCGCCGGTCTGCTTGAAATATTTCACCAGCATCTGGATCGGCAGGCCGCGCTGCACCTCGAACTGGCTGTAGACGCCGGCCTTGGCTTTCTCCAGCACCTCCTGCGACAGGTCGGTCGCGATGATCTCGACACGCCAGCCGGTGAGGGCCGCACCCATCTCCTTCAGGCACATCGCCAGCGAATAGGGCTCCTGCCCGGTCGAACCGGCGGCGCACCAGATCCGCACGCTGCGGCGGCCGGCCCGCGCCTTGATGATCTCGGGCATGATGGTGTCGCGGAAATGATCGAACGGGACCTTGTCGCGGAAGAAGAAGGTCTCGTTGGTGGTCATGGCTTCGACCACGTCGGTGATGAGCGTGCGCGAGCCGCCTTGCAGTTTCTGCACGAGCTCGGGGATGCCGGAGAGACCGGCCTTGCGGGCGAGCGGCAAGAGGCGGCTTTCGATCAGATATTGCTTGTCTGCGGACAGATCGAGACCTGAATTGTCCTTCAGGAATTTGCGCAGATACTCATACTCGGTCGGGGTCACGGATCGCCTCTCGAAAGCTGTACTGAAAACACTCTGGCCGAAACACTCGGGCCAGACACACTCAGACCATGGCTTGTCCGACCGGGATCAAGCCGACTTCAGCGAACTTGTCGGCGATAATGTCTTTGTCGAAGGGCTTCATGATGTACTCGTTGGCGCCGCCGCTGAGCGCCTGGGCGATATGCGCCACGTTGTTCTCGGTGGTGCAGAACACCACCTTGGGCTGATCGCCGCCGGGCAGGCGGCGCATGTGGCCCATGAACTCGAAGCCGTCCATCACGGGCATGTTCCAGTCCAGCAGCACCGCGTCGGGTAGTTGCCGCTGGCAGATCTCCAGCGCCTTCGAGCCGTCCTCGGCCTCGGTCACCTCGAATTCGAGGCCTTCCAAGATCCGGCGCGCGATCTTGCGCACCACGCTGGAATCATCGACCACCAAACACGTTTTCATTTGGGTTCTCCGGCTTCGATGTTTTCGTTGGCTCACGCAGCCATTTGCACTTTGGTTTCGAGCTCGAGGACGCGATCGACGTCGAGGACGACCATGAGCTGGCCGTCGAGGCGGTGGACGCCGCCGGCGAGCTTGGCCATGCGGGGGTCGAGGTTGACGGGGTTCTCTTCCTTGCCGTCCTCGGGCAGACGCAGCACCTCGCCGATCTGGTCGATCAAGAGGCCATAGGATTCGCCGCGCAGGTCGACGCCGACCGCCATCGGCGCCTTGCCGTCCTCGGGGCGCGGCAGGCCGAGACGGGCGCGCATGTCGACCACGGTGACGATGCGGCCGCGCAAATTGAGGACGCCGGCGATCTCGCGCGAGGACAGCGGCACGCGGGTGACGCGCTCGGGCATGAACACGTCCTGGACGCGGGAGATCGGCAGGCCGAACAGCTGGCCGCCGATCATCGCGGTGACGTATTCGACCATGGCGCCTTCGGTGGTCTGCATCTTGTTGGCCATAAGCGTATCTCCTGATCCCGCTGGTTACGCCGC